>NZ_BBRH01000011.1 GCF_002090055.1 Demequina sp. NBRC 110051 | reverse complement strand
ACGGGTACCGTGAACTCCATGCCAACAGCCGCTCGCACCGCTCGTCCCGCCTACCGCTGCTCCGAGTGCGGATGGACTGCCGCCAAGTGGGTGGGGCGCTGCGGAGAATGCCAGGCATGGGGCACGGTGCTGGAGGCGGGGGCCGCTCCCGCTGGGCCCGCCACGCGCGCCACGACGGTCGACAGCCCCGCGACACCCATTTCAGAGGTTTCCGCCACGGCGTCGGCCCGTCGTTCCACCGGGGTCGGCGAGTTCGACAGGGTCCTGGGCGGCGGCCTAGTGCCGGGCGCCGCGATCCTGCTCGCGGGCGAGCCCGGCGTGGGCAAGTCCACGCTCCTCCTCGATGTCGCCGCGCGTGCCGCACGCGAGGGCCAGAAGGTCCTCTATGTGACCGGAGAGGAGTCGGCGGGCCAGGTGCGTTTGCGGGCCGAGCGAATCGGCGCCCTCGAGCCGGGGCTGCTGCTGGCGGCGGAGACGGATCTAGGACGCGTCCTGGGTCAGATCGACCACGCCGAGCCTGCGCTCCTCATGGTGGACTCCATCCAGACCATCGCCTCAAGCGAGGTCGACGGCACCCCGGGCGGTGTGAGTCAGGTGCGCGAGGTGGCCTCCGCCCTCATCCAGGCCGCCAAGACCCGGGGACTGGCCATGGTCTTGGTGGGCCACGTCACGAAGGACGGCACCGTCGCAGGACCACGCCTGGTCGAGCACCTGGTCGACGTCGTGTGTCAGTTCGAGGGCGAACAGCACTCGCAGCTGCGGCTCTTGAGGGCCATCAAGAATCGGTTTGGTTCGGTCGACGAGGTGGGGTGTTTTCAGCTCCACGACGGCGGGATCGAGGGTGTCGCCGACCCCTCGGGCCTGTTCCTGTCGCGCGAAGACATTCAGGTGCCGGGCACGTGCGCGACCATCACGATCGACGGCAAGCGTCCCCTCCCGGCGGAGATTCAGGCGTTGGTCGCCCCCAGCGCGCTGTCGAATCCACGCCGCGCGACCAGCGGCATCGACTCCGCGCGCGTCTCCATGATCCTCGCGGTGCTTCATCGCCGCGTGGGCCTTGCGGTGGCGGCGGACGACGTATACGTATCGACCATCGGTGGCGCCAGGGTCACGGAGCCGGGGGCGGACGTCGCGCTTGCGCTTGCCCTCGCCTCGGCCCGCGCGGACAAACCCGTGAAGCGCGGCTTCGCGGCTATCGGGGAGGTGGCCCTGTCGGGAGCAGTGCGCCCCGTCAACGCGATGGCTCAGCGTGTCGCCGAGGCCGCACGGTTGGGCTTCAGCGACATCGTGGTCCCCGACACCGCCGGACAGACAAAGGTGCCGACGGGCGTGAGGGTGCATCGCGTGCAGAGCCTGCGTGACGCGGTGGCGGTCGCATTGCCGCGCGACTGAGCGTGTGTGCAGACGACGGTTGCTGCGCGACCGCGTTAGGCCGTGAGCTGGAACTGCGTCTCGGTGGCGGGAATGCCGCCGATCGACGCCGCCGCCCAGTAGGTGCCGTCATCCCAGGGTGCGATGACCTCGCACCCCTCGTCGTAGCGCTCGCCCGACCACATGAGCTGCACCGTCTTGCGGTCGCCGGGCTGCAGGATCCAGGTCGCGTCGCCGAACCCGGGGTCGTCGTCGCACCACGTCGACGAGTAGTACTGCTGGTCCCCCGAGCGAATGGCGAGCTCGGTGCCCTCTGCCGTCGTCGACAGCGTGCACGGCGAATCTCCGGTGAGCTCCACGACCACCTCGAAGGCCGGGGTCGTGCCCTCCGCGACAGGGTTGGGCGTCGCCGCCAGGGACAAGGTCGCATCGTCGGCGACGCATGCTCGGCTGGGATCGGGCGCGGCCTCGGCCGTCGCGGTGGGGGAGGTCGAGGTCTCGTTGAACGGAGCTTCGGCCTCGTCGCCCGAGCCGATCAGCGTCGTCACGATGAACCAGGCCGCGATGATGATCACCGCCACGATGACGAGGACCATGACGCGGCGAACCCAGTAGACGCCAGCGGGTTGATCGCCCACCGGCTTGCGCAGCCCGTCCATGGGGTCCTCCTCACGTCGTCACTGTCACGGTAGCCCCGCCGGGCGCTGGAATGATGGAGGGCATGCCGCCCGTGACTGCCCTCGACCCCCGTGTGGCGAGCGTGATCGACTGGTTTGCGCGCGAGGCTCGCGATCTCCCGTGGCGCCGCGACGACTGCTCCGCCTGGGGCGTGCTGGTCTCCGAGGTCATGCTGCAGCAGACGCCGGTGGCGCGGGTGGAGCCGGTGTGGCGGGAGTGGATGGCGCGGTGGCCCACACCCGCGGATCTCGCGCGTGCGTCCCAGGCCGATGCCGTCCGCGCCTGGGGACGGCTCGGATACCCCCGTCGGGCCAAGCGGCTGTGGGAATGCGCCGTCACCCTCGTCGAGCGGCACGGCGGCGACGTGCCGCGGACCGAGGATGCGCTGCTGGCGCTGCCCGGCATCGGCGCGTACACGGCCGCGGCGATCCGGGCCTTCGCCTATGGCGAGCGGGACGTGGTGCTCGACACGAATGTGCGGCGGGTGATCGGCCGCGCGTGGCGCTCCCAGCCGTTGCCGCCCGCTCACCTCACGCGCAGCGAGCGTTCGCATGCGGAGAGCTTGGTTCCGGCCGATGCCGTGGCGTCGGTCGCGTGGAACGCCGGCGCCATGGAGTTGGGCGCCTTGGTGTGCACGGCCCGCTCACCGCGGTGCGCCGACTGTGTCATTGCCTCCGACTGCGCGTGGCTCGCCGCGGGCTCGCCCGGCCTCGAGGCCGCGCCGCGGCGCACCCAGGCATGGCACGGAACGGACCGCCAGGTGCGCGGGCGCATCATGGCCCTACTGCGGGCGTCCCACGCGCCCCTCAACATCACGGGCCAGGCGTCGCTCGAGGACATCGAGCCGGGCCAGCTCGACTCCTGTCTGGCCTCGCTCGTGAGCGACGGACTCGTGACGGTGGCCGACGAGGAACGCGGGCTGTACTCGCTATAGCCGTGCCGTGCCCCCTACGCAGGTGGGACGACGAGCCCACCCATGTACGGCATCGGCCGTCGTCTTAACCCTGGCGGTGCGTGCCGTCGACGGCGAGCGGCTCGATCGCCGCGATCTCCTCGTCCGTGAGGGCAGCGAAGTCGAGCGAGGCGACCGTGGTGCGGAGCTGCTGCGCGCTCGAGGCTCCTACCAGCGCAGACGTGACGTGATCGCCGCGCAGGACCCACTGCACAGCGAGTTGGGCGAGGCTCTGGCCGCGTGCCTTCGCGATGTCGTTCAGCGCTCGCGTGCGCTCCAGGTAGGTGTCGGTGATCTGGTTTTCGGACAGGAAGCGCGAGTGGGTGGCACGCGAGCCCTCGGGTACGCCATTGAGGTAGCGGTCGGTGAGCATGCCCTGCGCGAGGGGCGAGAAGACGATCGAGCCCACACCCTCGTCCTCGAGCGTCGGGATCAGCGCCTCCTCGGGTCCGCGCTGGTACATCGAGTATGCGAACTGGTGGATGAGTAGCGGCGTGCCGAGCTCGCGGAGGATGCGCACGGCCTCGCGGGTGGCCTCGGGGCCGTAGTTCGAGATGCCCGCGTACAGCGCCTTGCCCGAGCGCACCGCCTGGTCGAGGGCCATCATCGACTCTTCGATGGGCGTCTCGGGGTCCGGTCGGTGGTGGTAGAAGATGTCGACGTAGTCGAGCCCCATGCGACCGAGCGACTGGTCGAGCGACGCGAGCAGGTACTTGCGCGAGCCGAAGTCGCCGTAGGGACCGGGCCACATGTCGTAGCCGGCCTTCGTGGAGACCAGGATCTCGTCGCGATAGGGCTTCAGGTCCTGAGCGAAGATGCGGCCGAAGTTCTCCTCGGCGCTGCCCGGGGGCGGACCGTAGTTGTTGGCGAGGTCGTAATGCGTCACGCCCAGATCGAACGCCGTGCGAACGATCTCGCGCATGGTGTCGTCGTGATTGGCGCCGCCGAAGTTGTGCCACAGGCCCAGGCTCACGCCTGGGAGCTTCAGGCCCGAGCGGCCCGAGCGGCGGTACTGCATGGAGTCGTAGCGGGCGGCATTGGCCACATACGGATCGTGAGTCATGGCTTCAGCCTAGGGCCGTTGTGGCGGGGTAGGTGCGCCCGCGCCGCCCACTTCGCTTTGCCCCTCCCGCGGGCGGCGCCGCTGCCCTAGGCTGGGCGAATCGACCCGTGAAGCAGGAGGTATTGCCGTGGATGCAGCATTGTGGGTGGCCGTCATTGCGCTGGCGGCCGTGTTCATCCCGTCGGGCTTTGTGCACGCGGTGCGGGGGAAGAAGCGCTCGATCGAGCTGGGCCAGGAATGGGCCAACGACTTCACCGACCAGCAGATTCGCCTGATCGGAGCCGCAGAGATTGTGGGCTCGCTCGCGGTCGTGGTCTTCCCGATCATCGGCTTCATCCCGTGGGTGGTGCCCATCGCTGCGGCCGGCCTGATGGTGATCGGCGCGGGCGCGGCGTTCGTGCACATCCGCCGCGGCGACCCGCTGGCCAACACCACGGTGCCGGCCCTGCTCGCCGTCATCGCGCTGATCGTCTTCGTGGGCCGGATCGGGGAGTTCTCGCTGGGTAACTGAGCCGCGGCGGCCTGGCACCGACACCCATCGCGCGCCCGCCCTTCCGCCGCCTCTGCACGCTGTGAGGAGGCTGGTGCGAGTGGCGGCCAGGAAACTCGCACCAACCTCCTTACAGGACACATGGCGCTGTGCGGCTATCCACAGAATCCGGGTCTCTCACCCTTGGCAACACCGGACCTGCTGCGATGTCGGAGTGCCCCTTCGCTTCGACAGTCCCGCGCCAGGTGAGGCTTTGGCGCCTTTTCTCGCCCGATCCCGTCATGCGTATACCCGCGACGAACTCATCGCCTGGTACTCGCGGTGGCTCTTGGACCGCGCCGTGCAGTCCACCTTGGTCGCAGTGGTCCGTCCCGGTGTGTACGCATCAGCCGACCACGCTGGCTTGGGAGTCGTACGCGGTGAGGCACTGAACCTTTGGCGACCGCGCGCGCTCGTCAGCGGAGAACTCGCTTTGCACCTCTACGACCAGCGGGTGCCGCTGCCCGAAATCGACGCCATCGTGGTGTCGCGGGGCGACAAGGGCTGGCCAGCGTCCTCGCTCAGCGTGCGGCAGCTCGCCCCGATGCGCCGATGGAGCTCGGCTAGCGGCGTGCGTTGTGTGCCGCCAGCGACGGCGCTGCTCGACGCATGGCACCGCGCGCAACCTGGCCGTCGCGAGGACATCTTGTATCGGGCGCTATGGGCGAAGATCTGTACGTGGAAGCAACTGCGCGCGGAGCTGGATAAGCCTCCGCGAGTCGCGGGGCGTCGCGAGCTCCTGGCGCTGCTGAGTTGGTTCGAGCGCGGGGCGCATTCGCCGCTCGAAGTGCGAGCGCTGCGCGACGTGTTTGTCGGCCCTGCCTTCGCGGATTTCGAGCGGCAGGTCGTGATCGAGGTGGAAGGTCGGACCGCGCGTGCCGACATGGTGCACCGTCAGGCGCGGCTCATTGTGGAACTCGACGGCGCCGGCACTCATGGCGGGTACGCGGCGACAACTGCTGATCATCAGCGAGACGCGGATCTTGCTGCCGCGGGATACCTCACGCTGAGGTTCGGGTGGTCCGACATTGTCGGACGCCCGGAGTGGTGCCGGCAGCGGGTGATCCAGTCGCTGGAGCGACGCCAGCGCTGAGGGCATTGCATGCTGTGAGGAGGTTGGTGCGAGTTTCACGGTCCAGACTCGCACCAACCTCCTCACAGCAAGCAGCGCGCCCCGCCAACGCCAAAGGCCCAGCCCCCGCGAACGGGAACCGGGCCTTCGGGAAAGGTCAGCGGTGAGGCCGACCCAGTGCCTTAGTTGGCAGCCTGCGCGTCGCCACCAGTCGCCGGGCCCTCGGGACCACCCGAACGCGGCACGTCCGCGCCCTCCGCGGTCTCCGCATCGGTGCCGCCGCCCACGCGCACTGCGTCGGTGCCGGAGGAGTCGGACGGACGCTCGGCAGGAGCGACCTCCTCGCCCAGCAGCTCGTCGCGGTCCACGCCCTCGAACGTGAACTCGCCGAGGATGCCCTCGCCCTGAGCGTCGACCTTCACGATCTGGCCCGAGGTGACCTCGCCGAACAGGATCTTCTCGCTCAGCGGATCCTCGATCTCGCGCTGCAGGGCGCGTCGCAGGGGTCGCGCACCGAGCACGGGGTCGTAGCCCTTCTCGGCGAGCAGACGCTTGGCGGCGTCGGACAGCTCGATGGCCATGTCCTTGTCGCGCATGCGCTCGTCCAGGCGGGCGACCATGAGGTCGACGATCTGGATGATCTCGTCCTGCGTGAGCTGGGGGAAGACCACCACGTTGTCGACGCGGTTCAGGAACTCAGGCTTGAAGTGTTCCTTGAGCTTGCCGTTGACCAGCTTGACCATCTCGTCGTAGGTGTGGCCGGTCTCGGACTGCACCGAGAAGCCGGTGGCCTGGCGACGCGAGATGGTGTCGGCACCCAGGTTGGTGGTCATGATGATGATGGTGTTCTTGAAGTTCACCTCGCGGCCCTGAGCATCGGTCAACTTGCCGTCCTCCAGGATCTGGAGCAGCGAGTTGAAGATGTCGGGGTGGGCCTTCTCGACCTCGTCGAACAGCACCACGGAGAACGGCTTGCGGCGCACCTTCTCCGTGAGCTGGCCGCCCTCCTCGAAGCCCACGTAGCCGGGAGGCGCACCGAACAGGCGGGCCACGGTGTGCTTCTCGCCGTACTCGGACATGTCGAGCGAGATCAGCGAGTCCTCGTCGCCGAACAGGAACTCGGCGAGCGCCTTGGCCAGCTCGGTCTTACCGACACCGGTGGGGCCGGCGAAGATGAACGAGCCACCGGGGCGCTTGGGGTCCTTCAGGCCGGCACGGGTGCGGCGGATCGACTGGGACAGCACCTTGATGGCCTGCTCCTGGCCGATGACGCGCTTGTGCAGCTCGGACTCCATCGACAGCAGTCGCGAGGACTCGTCGGAGGACACGCGGGTCACCGGCACGCCGGTGGACATCGCGAGCACCTCGGCGATCAGGTCCTCGTCCACGACCGCGGCCACGTCCAGGTCGCCCGACTTCCAGGCCTGCTCCTTCTCGGAACGCTCCTCGGACAGGCGGCGCTCGACGTCGCGGAGGTTCGCGGCCTTCTCGAAGTCCTGCTCGTCGATCGCCGACTCTTTGTCGCGGCGCACGTCCGCGATGCGGTCGTCGAGCTCCTTGAGCTCCGGCGGGGACGTCATGCGGCGGATGCGCAGGCGCGCTCCCGCCTCATCGATGAGGTCGATCGCCTTGTCCGGCAGGAAGCGGTCGGAGATGTAGCGGTCGGCCATCTGTGCGGCGGCCACGATCGCGTCGTCCGTGATGGTGACACGGTGGAACGCCTCGTAGCGGTCGCGCAGACCCTTGAGGATCTCGATCGCGTGGGCGAGCTCCGGCTCCGGCACCTGGATGGGCTGGAAGCGGCGCTCAAGCGCGGGGTCCTTCTCGACGTGCTTGCGGTACTCGTCGAGGGTGGTCGCGCCGATGGTCTGCAGCTCACCGCGGGCCAGCATCGGCTTGAGGATCGAGGCCGCGTCGATGGCACCCTCGGCGGCACCCGCACCCACGAGTGTGTGGATCTCGTCGATGAACAGGATGATGTCGCCGCGGGTGCGGATCTCCTTGAGGACCTTCTTCAGGCGCTCCTCGAAGTCACCGCGGTAACGCGAACCGGCGACCAGCGACCCCAGGTCAAGCGTGTAGAGGTGCTTGTCCTTCAGCGTCTCGGGCACATCGCCGCGCACGATCGCCTGGGCGAGGCCCTCGACGACGGCGGTCTTGCCGACGCCGGGCTCGCCGATCAGCACCGGGTTGTTCTTAGTGCGGCGCGACAGCACCTGCATGACGCGCTCCTGGATCATCTCGCGTCCCACGACCGGGTCGAGCTTTCCTTCGCGCGCGGCCTGCGTGTAGTTGCGGCCAAACTGGTCGAGCACGGTCGAGCCCGACGGGGTGCCCTCCTGGGGGCCGCCCGCACCGGCGGTCGCGGGCTCCTTGCCCTCGTAGCCGCTCAGCAGCTGGATGACCTGCTGGCGCACGCCGCCGAGGTCGGCGCCCAGCTTGCCGAGCACCTGTGCCGCCACGCCCTCGCCCTCGCGGATGAGGCCCAGCAGGATGTGCTCGGTGCCGATGTAGTTGTGGCCCAGCTGCAGCGCCTCGCGCAGCGACAGCTCGAGCACCTTCTTAGCGCGCGGGGTGAAGGGGATGTGACCGGAGGGGGCGTGCGAGCCCTCGCCGATTATCTCCTGGACCTGCTCGCGCACGCCGTTGAGGGAGATGTCCATGGCCTCCAGGGCCTTGGCGGCGACGCCCTCGCCCTCGCGGACAAGGCCAAGGAGGATGTGCTCCGTCCCGATGTAGTTGTGGTTGAGCATGCGCGCCTCTTCCTGCGCGAGCACGACCACTCGACGGGCCCGATCGGTGAACCGTTCGAACATGATTTCCTCCTTCACTTCGTCCGGCGTGGTGCCGGGTCGCCGCAGTCACCTGTGGCATTGCACCCAGGCTAACCAGCGGGAGGGGGTCCGTATTGCCGTGTTCGCTAGGGGCATGAACGGGCGGCCGATGCCGTGGCTCGCATCTGTACACCCAGCGCCAGGGACCTTGGTCACTTGGGCGCCCCGGGCGCAGCCGTAGCGTGGCGAAGACGGTGCGCCCACGCGATCCGCTCGACGCATCGGACACCCCCACCTGTGCAAAGGAGACTGGATATGAAGGCCTGGCAGTTCACCGGTACCCACGAGCCGCTCGCTCTGAACGACCTGGAGGAGCCCGTGCCGGGTCCGGGCGAGGTGGTGATCGATGTGAAGGCCGCGGGCCTGTGCCACTCCGACGTGGGCGTCCTCGAGGACGAGGGGTGGCTCGCGCTGCTGCCGGCGATCCCCGTCACCATGGGCCACGAGGTTGCGGGCGTCGTGTCGGCGGTGGGCGAGGGTGTCGAGGGCGTGGAGGTCGGCGACCAAGTCGGCGTCTGTCCGACGGGGCCGTCTGGCGTTGCCCCGGGCTACGGGCGCAATGGTGGCTTTCAGCCTCGCCATGTCGCGCCAGCATCGGACCTCGTGGCGATGCCCGAGGGTCTGAGTTTCGCCCTCGCGGCGGCCGGCACCGACGCCGGCATGACCTCGTACCACGCGGTTGTCACCATCGGCGGGCTCGAGGCGGACCAGAAGGTCGCGATCATCGGCCTGGGAGGACTCGGCCAGATCGGGGCCCGGGTTGCCGTGGTCAAGGGCGCCGACGTCACCGTGTGCGAGATCAACGAGGACGTGTGGCCGCTCGCGGAGAAGATCGGCGCCTCGCGCGTAGTGAAGGACGTGTCCGAACTCGCCGGTGAGGACTTCGATCTTGTCGTCGACTACGCCGGTTTCGGCACCACGACGGTGCAGGCCGTCGACGCGATCCGGCGCGACGGGACCATCGTGGTCGTGGGCATGGGCCGTCTCGAGGCCACGATCAACACCCGCGACGTCATCCTCAAGCAGGCGCGCATCCTGGGCTCCAACGGCGGCACTATGGAGGACGTTGCCGCGTGCTACGACCTTTTCGCCAGCGGCGAGGTGGAGCCGCAGCTGACCACCATCGGGTTCGAGGAGATCCCGTCGGGGATCGAGCGCTTGGAGAAGGGCGAGGTCACCGGCCGGCTCGTCGCGCTCTACGAGTAGCGGTTGACGGGAACCGCGACGTCCCATATCGTTTTTCGATAACAACGAAAAACGATATGGGGGTGCGTCGTGGACAGTACGCGTCAGTTAGACCGGTCCGATCGCATTGGCATGTATATGTCGGTCGTGATGGTGGCGATCGGGGCGGTGATCGCGGTCGTGGCCGCGGTGGCCCGATTGCTCGAGGTAGGCGACGGACGCGATGTCCCCGTCCTGGTGCCGCTCGCGGGCGAGGAGGCCGCGCTGCCCTTGGGCCCGGACGGCGCGGCGGTGACTGCGGCCGTCGACACCGCGACCGTGACGGTCGCGGAGCCCGCCCCCGCGACCCTGTTTGCCCTCTACGCCCAGCCGGTGTGGATCGCCGTCGTGGTCGTCGCGGGACTCGTGGTCGCCGCCCTGTTCTTCCTGCGCCTTGCCCGCGGGCGGGCCTTTGACGGTGGCGCCGCACGGCTCGCCTTCATCGCGGCCGCGATCGTGACCGTCGGCTGGCTCGGCGACTCCATCTTGACGAACATGACCACCAACGGGGCCCTGTCCGCCGTGAGCGACTACACCTACGAGTCGATGACGTTCGAGGTGAGCCTCGCTCCGGCGCTCGCGGTCCTCGTCATCGCCGCGATCGGGGCGGCGCTGCAGGTGGGAGAGAAGCTCCAACGCGACACCGAGGGGCTGGTGTGAGCCCCGCTGACCCGGGCGACGACTCCGGCATCCACTGCCGCCTCGACGCACTCCTCGAGGCCCGCGGCATGACCCTCACGGCGCTGAGCGAGGCGGTCGGGGTGTCGGTGGTGAACCTCAGCGTGCTGAAGAACGACCGCGCGAAGGCGATCCGATTCTCGACCCTCACCGCGATCTGCGACGCCCTCGGATGCGACGTCGGCGACCTGCTGGCGATACGGCGTTAGCGTCAGAAGCCGAGCCCAAAGCGGCGCCGGGACTCGCTCGAGCGCTGGGCGGCCATCCGCCGGAAGGCCCGTGCTTTGCGGGGGCTGGCGAACGGGTGAGGGCCCTCGGGCGTGATCGCCGCGGGCCCGTCCGCGAAGACCGCGAACACCGCGGCGCGCACCGCCGTCATGTCGGTGCCGGTGCCGGCGAGCACACCGACGACGTGCGGACCCGGCTCGCGCAGCGCCGCGGCCAGGACATGGCCGGTGGCGAGGTCGTCCGCGCCCGTCGCAAAGACCTCGGTGAGACTGCGTTCCAACGCGACCTTGGCTTCCTTCGCGAAGGGCAGGTGCTCGGTGTGCGTGTGGGGTGCGGCGTCCACGCTCAGGCCAAGGGCCTCGAGGAGGGCCGGCCTGCTCACCCCGCACGCCTCGAAGGCCCGCGCGGCCACGGACGTCGATCGCACGGTCATCCCTACCACGAGGGCATCCGCGTCGATCTGCCCACGGCCCAGATGTGCCGCCAGCTGCTGAGCGGAGACGAGTCCCTCGCGCGCCGCCTCGGTGAAGCGATCGAACACGGCTCACGCCTCCACGAGGATGGTCATCGGCCCGTCGTTCACAAGCGACACATCCATCATGGCTCCGAACACACCCGTGCCCACCGTGAGGCCACGGGCACGCAGCGCCGCCACCACCGCATCGACCAGGGGCTCCGCCACGCGCCCGGGCGCCGCGCCGTTCCACGACGGCCGCCGCCCCTTGCGCACGTCCGCATAGAGCGTGAATTGGGACACCACGATGACGGGCGCGTCAACATCGGACACGGACTTCTCGTCGTCGAGGATCCTCAGCTCCGCGATTTTGCGCGCCATCGTCTCGACCTCGGCGTCGCCGTCGCCGTGGGTGACGCCCACGAGTGCGACGATCCCCTGGCGCTCAAACGAGGACACCACGGCACCGTCGACGGTCACGGACGCGCGCGCGGCGCGCTGCAGCACGGCCTTCATCGAGAGCCGGTCACCAGCCGCCGGACTGCTGACGTGGGCGGCGCGGCCCGCGTCCCCCGTACTGTTGCAATTTCGGCTTCACGTCGACGAAGTACAGCAGCACGATCACGATCGCCGCGATGCCGAGCAAGCCCAGCACACCGCCCCCGCCGAGAGACAGGAACGACACCAGCGTTGCGGCCCCCAGCAGGATGCCCCACAGCATGCGCGACTGCTTGCCGGCCGCCTGGTACGACGAGTCGGGGTAGCGCAGCGCGTCGATCAGCCCCCACACGGAGGCGGCGAACACGGCGACGGAGAGCACCATCAGAATCAGGTTCTGCAGGGAGTCGAGCACGGGTCCTCCGGAAGGCGCGGGAACGGGGCTCAGGCCAGTGTAGGGGGCAGGACAGTGAGGCCCTCGGCCCGCGCGGCCGCCACAAGGCGCCGGTCCCAGGCTGCCATCACCAGCCCAGCCGACATCAACGTGAGCGCGCTTGCCAGGTGCGTCGCGTCCCCGGCGCGCAGAGGACGACGGTCCGCCAGCGCAGCCGCGTGGTCCATCAGCGCCGGGCTGACCTCGATCTTGGCCAGCGACGGCCACAGCTCGTCCCAGCGCTCGCGGGCTTGCGCGGCGGGGGCCGCGTCGATACGGCCGATGCGCTCCGCGGCCGCCAACACAGACCTCACCTCGGCGTCGGCGATACGGGAGGTGACCACGGCATCGGCCTCCCGCCACAGCGCGACCGCGAGGGGTGTGCCGGTCTCGAGCACGCACAGCTTCACGAGCGCGGACGTGTCGAAATAGACGACGGACACGCGCTACCTCCTGAGCCGGCCGAGCAGGCTCGATAGCGCGTCCTTGGCCGCCTCGGCCTGTGGCAGGCGGGGCACGGCGCGGGACTCGGCGGGCGGGGTGAGAACGCCGTCTGCCTCGAGCTTGGCCAACAGCGACGCGGACTCCACGCCACCCAGGCGCGCGACCGGGACTCCGCGCTCGGTGATGACGACATCCTCGCCGTCCTTGGCCGCCTCCAGCGCGCGCGTGAGCGACTTACGCAGCTCCGTCACTGTCATCTCCATGTGATCACGGTAACGCCGTGTGCCGCACGCTCGCGGGAACCCGCGTCGGTTTGGCTCACGCTTGGGGCAGATGTGACGGGTGCGACGCCCGTGATGCCCCCAGAAGTCACATGAGGTGACACCCGTCACAGGCGTGGGCCAAACCGACGGGCCGATGCCGTGGCCGGCTAAGCGAGAGACGTCAGACGGGCATGTCGCCGCCGTCGGCGGCGCAGCCCTTGCCCATGAGTAGGCCCTTCATGGTGGGGCCGGGCTTGTCGGGGCGGTCGGCGGAGAAGCCGTGTGAATTGACGATGAGTTCCTGGCTCGCCGCCAGCACCCCTCCGTCGGAGGCGACGGTCAGCGTCGCGGACGGGTCGACGGAGCGCTTGAGCACCGCGAGCGCCACCGGGCCGTACTCGTGGTGGCGTGCCACCGAGGTGACGCGGCCCACCTCCTTGGCGGCCTCGCCGTCTCCGAGCATGACGGGCGCGCCGCGCTCGGGCAGCGTGTGCGCCGAGCCGTCGAGGTGGAGCATGGTGAGCCGGCGCGGCGGGCGTCCCACGTTGTGGACCTTCGCGACGGTCTCCTGGCCGCGGTAGCAACCCTTGTGCAGATGCACGGCGGTGCGCAGCCAGTCC
Organism: Demequina sp. NBRC 110051; assembly: GCF_002090055.1. GTDB lineage: Bacteria > Actinomycetota > Actinomycetes > Actinomycetales > Demequinaceae > Demequina. Next base: position 186,384 of record NZ_BBRH01000011.1, on the reverse strand, counting down.
AACTCGTGGGGCAGCGTGGTCGCGTCGACCTCATAGGCGGCGCGGGGACGGTAGGCGGCGATGCGCTCGGCCTCGCTCGCCCACGTGCCCGCAAGAGTCCAGCCGGCCTCGAGACGGGCGTCGACCTCGGCCTCGAGCGAGCCGCGCGGCACCAGCACCAGGCGCCAGGCCCGCTCGGTACCGGGGTGCGAGGCGGGGTCGGCGGCGTAGGTGGTGCCACCCTCCGCGATCCCGGGCCACGGGTCGACCCACGTGACGGGTTCACCCTCGGAAGCGGGGGCGCGGACGGCCTCGCCGAGCGCGGCCCACTCGGCCGTGGCATTGGTCACCTCGACGCGCAGCATGAAGCGCATGCGGTCGAGGAAGGTGGCCAACTCGTGGGCGGTCTCGGTGATGAGCCACGTGGTCTCGCCGTCGTCGACAGCGCCCGCGACGTGCTCGATGCGTCCCTGGGGGGACAGGATCATGAGCTCACTGGACTCGCCGGGAGCGAGCCGACCCACGGCCTGCGTGCACAGCGAGTCGAGCCACGTGAGGCGGTCGGGGCCGGTGACGGTCACGATGCCCAGGTGCGACTGGTCGACCACGGCGCGCCCGGCGGTGAGGGCGCGCTGCTCGGCGGTCGGGTCGCCGTAGTGCCAGGCGACAGCGGCATCGGCCGCGGTGTCGGGGACGGCGCCGTGACGGGACAAGAGGGGAGAGGTCATGGTGTCGGAACGCGTGGCGTCCATCGTGGATTCCTACTGAGCGCGCTTGAGGCGGGCGCTCATGTACGACTGCAACTCCTGGCCGAACGCGGCGAGATCCCACGCCCACATCAGCTCGCCCTCGACCAGCCCGTACATGCGCGTGGCGCCGCGGACCTCGGGGCCCGTCTCGGTGGCCGCCGCGAAGCGCGTCGCCATGTCGATGCGGCCGTTGCCCACGGCGCCCATGTAGCAAGTGAGCAGGCCCGAGGCGTCCGACATGACGATCTCGAGCGGGTGCTGGTAGTCCTGGAGGGTCACGCCCTCGGGGGCGGACGGCGCGACGCGCCAGAAGCCGGACTCGACGGCCCAGACCACGCCAGGCTCGTCCTCGGTGCCGCGCAGACGCGTGGTGCACGAGTACGTCAGGTAGGGCCCGCCGTCGTGGTCGAAGACGATGTCCTGGACGATCTCCGCCTTGGGGATGCCGGGGTACTCGATCTCGCCGTGGCCCGTCCAGCGGCCCACGAGCCACGCGAGGGGGTAGGCCTCGGGCGCGAGGTCGTCAGGGATGACGAAACTCAACGCTGCGGGCTCTTCAGCAGGCGCCAGCCCACGATGCCGCACGTCCAGGCGGCACCGCCGAAGGCCAACACGGCGAGGACGGTGAAGACGGCTTCCAGTGCAGTCATGGCGGCAATACTAGTACGGCCGATGCGACGGCCGGGCTGAACGTCCCGGCCTACGCCGCGCGCGTGGTCGCCTTCTTGACGGCGAGGTAGATCTCGCAGCCCAGGCAGAAGCCGAACACGGCGTTGAGGAATGACGCAATGAGCACCAGCACGCCGAACACGTAGAAGCCGGCGGCGACGTCGAGCAGCCCGAAGACGAGCGCGAGCGCGGACATCGCGAGGCCCATCTGCTGGGCGAAGCGCGGCGGGCGGAACGACTCGGTCTCGGTGGGCGGGGTCAGGCGGGCGCGGATGAGCCGCTTGAACAGCCACGACTGCACGGTCGCCTGCGGGCCCACGATCGCTCCGGGCAGGAACATCAGCACCAGGATCGCCATGGGCATGAGGCCGGCGTCGGAGCCGAGCAGCACCGCGATGAGCGCCACGGCGAGCGTGACGGCGGCGCCAAAGCGGTAGCCGCGCGGGTCGATCTGAATGTCCTGGGCGTGGGCGGTAGCGGTCATGGTGTTCCTCCTGGCAGGAGTCTAGATCGTGTACTCGGTGCCCTCGGAGCGCACCGTCGCGAGGGCGGCGCGCGCCTGGTCCACCGTGGGGGCGCCATCCATGCGGGCGACGATGGTGCCGTCGCCGTCGAGCACCAGCGTGGTGGGGGTGCGCATGACGCTGAGGTCGCGGGCCAGGTCGAGCCGCACGGAGGCGTCGACCTCGACGTGGGCGACGTGGTCCTGTTCGCCCGCGACCTGCTTCAGCAGCCGCGCGGTGCCGGGGCACTTGGAGCACATGGGTGTGGAGAACTGCACGAAGGTGGCGTAATAGCCCCGTTGGGCGCCGATCTGCTCGCTGGTGAGGGCGCCTGCGCGTTTGACCTCACGCACGGTGCCCTGGCGGCGCTGCCACCACCAATAGGCCAGCGAGGTGAGCGCGAGCAGCGCGGCAATGAGAAGAATCTTGACGAGCACGGGGGTCCTTGTATCTGCGGGGCCGAACTAACCGACCAGAAGCTTGCCGCCCAGGTAGACAAGGGCGCCTACCGCCAGAACGGGCGTGATGCCGGACGCTATTCCCGCCCACAGCGATGTCGCCGGCGGTTCGCGCCGCGCGAGCTCGTTCATCAGGACAACCGAGGCGGCGCCCACACCACCCACGAGCGTCCCCGCGTACCAGGGCATGGAGCCGAACAGATATCCCAGCCCCGTGCCGGCACCGATGCCCAGCACGAACGCCAAGGTGGCGTTGACCGTGGAGTGGTGGGTCAGGACAGAGCCGACCGCGGCGAGGGCGACGGCCGCGGCTGACGCCACGACCAGATCCTCCGCGCCCAGGGTGCGCCCGGCCGCGAGCCAGGCCGCTCCGGTGGCGGCGATGGTGCCCCCCGCGGCCGTCGAGGCGACGGCTCCAGCCGCACGACCCGCGGGAGACGGCACAAAGATCTCCGTCGCGAGCGAGGCGATCACGATGGTCGCGATCGCGATCACCATGTAGCGCAGGTACGGCTCGTTCTCGCCGATCACCACGGTGCCGAGGGCGAGTAGTCCACCGATGCCGATCACGCCCGCGCTCACGCGACGGTGCGGGACGCGCGTGAGCTCGGGCCACCCAGAGGCGAACAGGACGATGCACGCGGCGACGCCGAGTCCCAGCCAGCGCGGTCCCAGAAATCCCGTTGCGGCGACGATGGCGGCGCTCACGGCCGTGATCGACACACGTGACGTGGGATTCATGGGGGTTAGTGTCTCATCGAATGCGCCGCTAGAGTGATGGCCGAACGGAGGTGGCGTGTGGCAGACCTGCTCGTCCTCACCCCGTCCCCTGATGGGGCAACGGAGGTGTTGCCTGCCCTCGGGCTGCTCGCGCATCGGACGCGAGCGTTGCCCCCGGACCCGCAGGCGATGCTCGATGCCTTCGATGCGGACGTGATCATCATCGACGGTCGCCACGACCTCGCCGAGGCACGCAACAACTGCAAGCTCGTCCAGGTGACGGGCGTGTCGGTGCCGCTGCTGCTGGTGTTGCGCGAGGGCGGGCTGTCCATTGTGAACGCCGACTGGGGCGCCGACGACGTGGTGCTGGCCGATGCCGTGCCCGCCGAGGTCGAGGCTCGCATCCGCCTGCTCGTGGGCCGCGCCAACCAGCAGGACCCGCTCGAGAAGGCCGCCGAGTTCTCCTCGGGCGACCTCACGGTGGACGTGGGCGGCTACACCGCTCGCCTCAAGGGCGTGCCGCTCGACCTCACCTACAAGGAGTTCGAGCTCCTCAAGTACCTTATGCAGCACCCTGGCCGCGTCTACACGCGCGACCAGCTGCTCCAAGAGGTGTGGGGCTTCGACTACTACGGCGGCACGCGCACGGTGGACGTGCACGTGCGACGCCTGCGCGCCAAGCTGGGCGCCGAGCACGAGCACCTCATCGGCACGGTACGCAACGTGGGTTACCGCTTCGACCCGCCGTCGCCCAAGCAGGCCGCGGCCGAGGCGGCCGGGGCGTAAAGCCAGCCACGGCATCGGCCGCCTACAACGACGTGAGTCGTTCTTGTGGCCGACCCCGGGGACGGATGGCGCTCGGTAGGCTGACCCCATCCCCGTGACCCAGACCTGAATGGACTGACTCGATGGCCAAAGACCCCGCGGCCCGGCTTTTTTCCCGCCTGACGCCGTCCACAGAGCGCAATCTCGCGGACATTCTGCGCACCGAGCGCGCGGGCGGACTGCTGCTGCTGCTCGGTACCGTCATCGCCCTGGTGTGGGCGAACTCGGCGTGGTCGGGAGGCTACGAGTCGCTCAGGGACTTCGAGTTCGGACCCGAGTCGCTGCACCTGCACCTGTCGGTCGGGGACTGGGCCAAGGACGGCCTGCTCGCCATCTTCTTCTTCGTGGTGGGCCTTGAACTCAAGCGCGAGATTGTCGCGGGAGAGCTGCGCAAGCCCTCGACGGCTATTGTGCCGATCGTCGCGGCCGTGGGCGGCATGGCGGTGCCTGCGGGTCTGTACGTCCTCACCAACGTGCTGCAGGATGGCGGGTCCACGAGCGGCTGGGCGGTGCCGACGGCCACCGATATTGCGTTCGCCGTCGCGGTCCTCGCCGTGGTGGGCAAGTGGCTTCCCAACGCGCTGCGCGCGTTCCTGCTCACGCTCGCCGTGGTCGACGACCTGCTCGCGATCATCATCATCGCGGTGTTCTTCACCGAGGAGGTCCACTTCCAGTGGCTCATCGCCTCGGCGCTGTGCATCGCGGTGTTCGGCTTCCTGGCCCGCAAGCGCATCACCCACTGGTGGCTGCTGATCCCGCTGGGCGTGGCCGCATGGGCGTTCATGCATGCCTCGGGTGTCCACGCCACCATCGCGGGTGTCGCGCTCGGCATGGTGGTCCCCGCGCTCGCCGCGAAGGGCGAGAAGCACGCACTTGCGGAGCACTGGGAGCACAAGTGGCGCCCCATCTCGGCTGGCGTGGCCGTGCCGATCTTCGCGCTGTTTGCCGCGGGCATCACGATCTCCGCGGAGTCGCTGACCACCGCGGCTGGGGACCCCGTCGCGCAGGGTGTCTTCATCGGTCTGGTGCTCGGCAAGCCTCTCGGCATCGTGCTAGCGACCTTCATCGTCGCGTCGATCTCGAAGGCAGGGCTTGATCGCGGCCTGTCGTGGTGGGACGTCATCGGCGTGGGCTTCCTCGCCGGAATCGGCTTTACCGTGTCGCTGTTGATCGGCGAACTCTCGTTCGATGGCGAGAGGGTTGCCGAGGTCAAGATGGCGGTGCTCCTCGCGTCCGTCGTCGCCGCCGGTATCGGTGCGGGCTTGCTCATGTGGCGCGACCGTCATTACCAGCGCCTGTACGAGCAGCGCTCGACGTCGACCGAGATCAACCAGCAGGTCGCGAAGGCCCACGGCGCACGTGCCGAGCACGTCCACCCCGACGAGCTGCCGCACCCGTCCGAGGTCAAGGACGAGGACAAGCACTAGTCCCGACGGCTCCCCTGAGCTCGTGGGAACCATGGTGTCCCTCTCAGCGCCTGGAGCAGGACAAACGCACCGCCAGGACGGCGGATGCCGTGGCTGGCCTGCGTACTCGGCTCGCGCTACGCTCTGGCCGGGCGGGTCTTGGCGCCGGGGGCGCTCGCGCAGAGGGCCGCGATCTCGCACGCGCCGCACTCGGGCTTGCGGGCCTTGCAACGACGCCTGCCATGGAAGATCACGCGGTGGGAGAACAGGGTCCACTCCTTGCGCTCGATGAGCGCCATGAGCTCCTTCTCGACCACTACAGGGTCCTCGTTCACAGTTAGCCCCAGGCGGCGGGCGAGGCGGCCCATGTGGGTGTCGACCGTGATGCCGGGGATCCCGAACGCGTTGCCGAGCACCACGTTGGCGGTCTTGCGGCCCACGCCGCGTAGGGTCACGAGGTCCTTGAGGCGGCCCGGCACCTCGCCGTCGTAACGCTCCACGATGTCGTGGCTGAGGCCCAGGAGCGACTCCGCTTTGGCTCGGTAGAACCCGGTGGGCTTGATGAGCGCCTCGAGAGCGTCCCGATCGGCGCCAGCCATCGCGGCGGGGTCGGGATAGGCGGCAAAGAGGGCCGGCGTGACCTGGTTGACGCGCACGTCGGTGCACTGCGCGCTCAGCACCGTGGCGACGAGCAACTGAAATGGCGACTGGTAATCGAGTTCGCAGTGCGCGTCCGGATAGACCTCCGCAAGTGCCCTGTTCACCGCGCGTGCACGCCGCGTGAGCGACACGGGAGGCGTCTGCATCGACGCATCGGCGACTGTCAGGGGAGTGCGGGAAGCCATGGCGCCACCCTAGGCGATCCTTAAGCGGTGCCCACCGGGGGCCGATAGAGCGGGTGACCGGTGTGCGCCCCGCCCCGGCACCCTGCGAGCCAAGGGGGGGAGCGATGCCCATGACCGATGTGGCTGCCGTCATCGCCGAACTGAGGCATCGGCGCCGCGAGCTGCGCCGCGAAGTGGCGCGGGTGCGGTGGTGGCGCAGGCTCGTGCGCGCGCGCCAGGACTTGGTTGTCGCCCAGTTGGCCGATGCCGAGGAACTGCACCGCTTGGGCGTCTCCGACGAGTGGGAGGCGCTGGCCGCCGGCGCGCCGACGGCCACGGAACTGGCCGATGCCGTGTGGCCCGAGGGTGCAAAACCGCTTCCTTCCAGCGTGGAGGCACTTGCAGCGCTCGATGCCCGGCTAGAGTCGTACGAGACGCGCGTGGCGGACAACCTCGAGTCCGTGACGCAAGAGATGGTCAGGGCGTTGGGTCAGGCGCACCGCGGACAGCAGTAAGGGAGGTGGCGATGCCCCAGTCGCCCCGTGAGGTGCAGCTGCTGCGATCGTCCCCCCTGTTTGGCGGGATGGACGCCGACAGCGCCCGGTCCCTGATCGACCAGATGACGCGTATCGAACTCAATCGCGGCGAGGTCGTCTTCAACGAGGGCGACGAGGGTCAGGCCATGTACATCATCGTCAAGGGCAAGGTGAAGCTCGCCCGTACCGCACGCGATGGCCGCGAAAACCTCCTGGGACTGCTGGGTGTGGGCGACATGATGGGCGAGCTGTCGGTCTTCGACCCCGGCCCGCGCGTCTCCCGCGCACACGCGGTCGAGGACTCCGTGGTCTACGAGCTGCCCAAGGCAGTGCTGGATCGCTGGCTCGACGACCACCTCGAGATGTCGCGCCACCTGCTGCGCGCCCTCGCGCAGCGCATTCGTCGCCTGTCCAACTCGATGGCCGACCTGGTGTTCTCGGACGTCCCCGGCCGTGTTGCGAAGGCGATCCTTGACCTGGGCCACCGCTTTGGTCGTATGGAGCGTGGCCACGTCACGGTCCGTCATGGGCTGACGCAGGAGGAACTTGCGCAGTTGGTGGGCGCCTCGCGCGAGACGGTCAACAAGGCTCTCGCAGAGTTCGCCTCTCGCGGCTGGATCGATGTCCACATCGGCGCCGTCGACGTGTACGAGCCCGAGCGCCTGCGCGCCCGCTCACGCTAGTGACCCACGTCGACGCCCCCCCACCCGCGCCCGTCGTGGCGCACATGAGGACATCTGCGCCACGAAACGCGCTCTCGTGGCGCGCGTGAGGACATTCCCGCACGGCGTGGGATGTCCTTAGGCGACCGAGACGATGAGTTCGATCTCGACGGGAGCGCCCAGGGGCAGCGCCGCGACGCCGACGGCCGAGCGCGCGTGACGCCCCGCCTCGCCGAAGACGTCGGCGAGAATCCCCGAGGCTCCGTTGATGACGGCCGGCTGTGCCGTGAACCCGGGGGCCGATGCGACAAAACCGGTGAGCTTCACGATGCGGGTGATCTTGTCGACCCCTCCGGCGACGCTCGCGGCTGCGGCGAGCGCGTTGAGGACGGCGATCCGGCCGCACTCGTTGGCACGTTCGGGCGTCACATCGCCGCCGCGCTGGCCCACCACGCCCGCGGCGAGCAACTCACCGTCGACGAAGGGCAGCTGACCCGACGTGAAGATGAGGTCGCCGTGCTGGAGCGCGGGCACATACGTGCCAACGGGTACCGCAACCTCGGGGAGGGTCAGCCCGAACTCTGCGAGACGCGACGAAGCGCTCACGCCTTGGGCCGCTTCATGTAGGCGACAAGGCCGCCGGTGGGGCCGGTCACGACCTGCACGAGTTCCCAGCCGTCCTCGCCCCACTGATCGAGGATCTGCTTGGTCACGTGGTCGATAAGGGGCACGGTCGAGTATTCCCACTGCGTCATGGGATGAGCGTATCCCGTTGCTGCGGAAACTCTCAGGGTTCGTGGCGCGTTGAGTGAGCAACGTAAGGTTGGTGTATGGCTTCAAGGTCCCTTGGTTCCGCGCGCCCGGGTGGGCGCGTGACCGCGCTGCAGCTCGTCGGCGCTCTCGTGGCGTTCGTCGCGTTCTCCGTCATCGGCGGCTTCCTCTTGGCAGGCATTGCGCTGCCCGCCGCCACGGTGGCGGCGTCGGCGGCCTCCGGCACGTCCGAGCTGTTCGAGGACCTGCCCGCCGAACTCGAGGACGTCCAGCTGTCGCAGCAGTCGAACATCTACGCGCGCGACGGCAAGACGCTGCTCGCGACCTTCTACGACCAGAACCGCGTGGTGGTTCCGCTCGAGGAGATCAGCCCGTGGATGCAGAAGGCCATCGTCGCGGTCGAGGACCGCCGCTTCTGGGAGCACAACGGCGTGGACGGCGAGGGACTCATGTCCGCGGCGTACACGAACCTCACCTCCGAGTCGTCGCCCGGCGCCTCCACGCTCACCCAGCAGCTCGTCAAGAACACGCTGTACCAGGCTGCCCAAAATGCCGGTGACGATGAGGCGGTCGATGACGCGACCGAAGTGTCGATGGCGCGCAAGATTCGCGAATGGCGCCTGGCGCTCGCGCTCGAGGACAACCTCAACACCACGCTGGGCGACACCTGCTCCGCCGAGGACCCTGCCGTCGACTGCGGCAAGGAAGAGGTGCTCCAGCAGTACCTCAACATCGCGCAGTTCGGTCCCCGCATCTACGGTGTCGAGACCGCGGCTCAGTATTACTTCTCCAAGCCCGCCTCGGAGTTGACCGCGATCGAGGCGGCGACCATCGCCGGCATCACGCAGAACCCCTCGCGGTGGGACCCCACCCGCACCTTCGAGGACGGTGAGACCAACTACGAGACCGCCGAGCGCCGTCGCGACACCGTGCTGGGCACCATGTACGAGCAGGGCATGATCACCGAGGCGGAGTTCGACGAGTACGAGGCGACTCCCGTGGAGGACACGCTCAACGTCTCGCGCCCCCTCTCGTCATGCGCGGCGTCTGACATCGCGCCGTTCTTCTGTGACTACGTCACCAAGGTCATTGCGAAGAACGACGCGTTCAACTCGGACGGGCTCAATGGCCGCGATCTGCTGCTGCGTGGTGGACTCGACATCGTCACGACGCTCGACGTGGAGAAGCAGGAGATCGCCACCGAGGAGCTCTACAACACGCTTCCCGCGGGCAACGAGGACGGCTTCGCGATGGCGATGGTCGCGCTCGACCCCTCCAACGGCGAGATCCTCTCGATGGCCCAGAACCGCACCTTCGACCCGTCGGCCGAGGCGGAGAACTCGACATCCGTGAACTACACCGTGGACCGCGAATGGGGCGGCTCGCAGGGGTTCTCGGTCGGCTCGACCTTCAAGACCATCGTCCTCGCCGACTGGCTGCAGGAGGGCCACTCGCTGCGTGAGTACGTCTCCGGCCGCAAGACCGACTGGACGAGTGACACGTGGGCCGAGACCTGCGAGGGACCTGTGCTCACCGGTGGACAGGAGTGGTCGCCTGGCAACGTGGGCGAGGACAACCAGGGCCAGATGACCGTGCTGGAGGCGACGGCGCGCTCGATCAACACCGCGTATGCGGACATGGCGAGCCAGCTCGACCTGTGCGGCATTCGCGACATCGGCGAAGCTATGGGCTACCAGAACGCCGACGGTTCCGACTTCGCGCTGTATCCGTCATCGATTATCGGATCGCAGAACGGCTCTCCGCTCACGATGGCTGAGGTGTATCAGACCTTCGCCAACGGCGGCGTGCACTGCGAGCCGCTCGCGATCCTGTCGATCACGGACGCCGACGGCAACGACATTGCGGTGCCTCAGCCCGATTGCCGCCAGGCCATCTCCAAGGAGGTCGCCGACGGCGTGACCTACGCCATGGAAGGCGTCCTCGAGACCCCCGGTGGCCGCAACTCGGCCCTGGACGACGGCCGCCCTGCGGCCGGCAAGACGGGTACCTCGCAGATGAACAAGCACACGTGGTTTGCGGGCTTCACGCCGCAGTTGCTGTCGGTGTTCTGGCTGGGCAACCCCGACGAGGACACGCCGCAGCAGAACGTCACCATCAACGGCCAGTGGTACGGCTATGTGTATGGCTCCACGCTCGCCGGCCCCACCTGGTCGAACTTCATGAGCCGAGCCCTCGAGGGCGAGGAGATGCTGGACTTCGACGAGCCCGAGGACGAGGTGCTCAACGGCGTGCCAGTGCGTGTGCCCAACGTGATCGGCATGGGCCAGTGGATGGCTCGCGACGAGCTGCTCGACCTGGGCTTCCGCGTCACCTTCGCCGACTCGCCCATCTATTCGTCACGAGTCGAGTCCGGCAAGGTCGCGGCGCAGAGCTGGGGTGCAGGCGCCATGGCGACGCCGGGCACCACCATCACCCTGTCGCTCGCCACGGATGAGCTCCCCAGCTGGTGGTACAACTGGCCTGAGGGATGGGACCAGAACACGGCCCCGTCGGGTTACTGGGGCTCCAGCTGGCCTCCGGCCGAGTTCGAGACCAACCCGCCGAACGGTTGGGTCACGGATGAGCCCAAGCAGTGTGAGGACCCCGCGGACTGGTGGAACGAGGACAAGAATGAGCCATGTCCTGGTTTCACTGACGACGGATCCGAGCAGGGCGGCGGGAACGACGGCAACAACGGCAACGGCAATGGGAACAAGCCTGATGAAGATGACTAGTCTCCGCAGCCTGCCTGGACTGTGCGTCACGGACCACCTGGCATGAAGAAGGTGCTTGGGGCGGCCGTGGCCGCCGGTGCCGGAGTGCTCGCCTGGAGCCTGATCGAGGCGCAGTCGTTTACGGTGCGCCAGATCTCGGCCCCCGTGCTGGCGCCTGGGTCGAAGCCCACCCGCATCCTTCACCTGTCGGACTTGCACCTGACGCCGTCGCAGCGTCGCAAGGTTGCCTGGGTGCGCCACCTCGCCTCCTTCCGGCCCGACCTCGTCGTCGACACGGGTGACAACCTCGCCCACGTCGACGCGGTGCCGACCGCGCTCGAGGCGCTCGAGCCGCTGCTGGAGTTCCCCGGCGTCTTCGTCCACGGCTCGAACGACTATTTCGCTCCCACGCCGCGAAATCCGCTGAAGTACCTGAAGGAGCCCACCCAGGCTCGTGACGGCAAGACCGAACTCGATACCGAGGCACTCACCGCCGGGCTCACGGCGGGGGGCTGGACGGACCTCAACAACGTGCGGGCCACGCTCGAGGTCGCGGGGACGACCGTCGACTTTGTGGGGCTCGACGATCCCCACATCGGCCGCGATCGGCTGCCGGATCCGGCCGCCGACGCGCCGGGCGCCCTCCGCATCGGCGTGGTTCACGCGCCGTACCTTCGCGCGCTCGGCCAGCTGCGCGAGGACGGCGCGGATGTGATTCTCGCGGGCCACACCCACGGCGGCCAGGTCAACGTTCCCTTCCGTGGCGCCCTCGTCACCAACTGTGATCTCGACACGGCGCGCGCGTCCGGTCTGCACGGTTGGCCCGGGCCACGTCCCGACGAACAGGGCGGCTCGGAGAGTGCCTGGCTGCACGTGTCGGCGGGTCTCGGAACGTCGCCCTACACGCCTGTGCGCCTGGCCTGCCGGCCCGAAGCGACCATGCTCACCCTGCTGCCTCGCTAGCGCCGGGAGCCGGTTAGGTTTCCAGGGCCTTCATCGGGTATCCTGACACGGCTGTTTTCACGGGGTGTGGCGCAGCTTGGTAGCGCGCGTCGTTCGGGACGACGAGGTCGCAGGTTCAAATCCTGTCACCCCGACCAGCAGGAAAGGCCGGTCCGCAAGGGCCGGCCTTTCGCATGTCCCGTGGGACTCGCACCACCGTCGGTGCGCCCTATTGGACAGTAGTCGTCGCGTCTGGAAGATTCGTATCTCACAGGGGACACTCACCGTTGTCCAAGGGGGAACGCTATGCAACCGGCAGCAAAGAAGTGCCTGTGGTGGGCTGGAGCGAGCATCGTAGGCGCCGTGGTGTTGCAGGTGGTGGCGCCGTGGGGGTTGACTGCGCTGTGGACGGTCACCGATAGCTACTCGTCCGACGGTTGGTACATCGTGGTGAGTCTCTTATCGGGGATTGCGAACGCGTTGCTGTTCCCCCTCGCCGCGGTTCTCGTCGGCGCCGCGGTCGTCATCAACGTCCTCGTGCCGCGCGTCGGAGCCACACGCGAGGACGACGCCGCAGACCCACAGCAACACCACGCGGAGGACGTGCCCGTGTCGGATCGCCGCGACGCCGTCGGGATTGCCGACGCAAGCGTCTACGAGCCCCCGCGCTCCTGACGGCTCATCGCCGCGCCGCTCACCACGTCATCGCGGCTGTCAGAGTGGCCTGCGAGAGCTCGCGGTCCGCAAACACCAGCCGCGTGACCCCCGGGGTGGGGTTGCTGATGTCGGGACCGCGATGCACCTCGACGAGCCCTGCCCGGCGTGCGACGGCGCTCGAACCCGCATTGTGAGCGAGCATGGTCGCGACGATGGGGAGGGCGCCATCAGTGCGGCGTGCCGCGGCGATGCCGGCGCGTGCAAGCTCGGCGGCAAGCCCACGCCCCCGCGACCCCGGGCTCAGCCGGTACGCGAGGTTCCAATAGGTCTCATGTCTGACCGCACTACCGCCGATGCCGTGAAGCGCGCCGTCCTCGTCCCGTGCGATCCACATGCCCAGCCCGTGCTCGTCCCAGCTGTCCTGCCACGAGTCGACCAGGGACTCCGACTGCGCGCGTTCCTGGTGCCTCATGCTCGGATAGTGCTCCCACATGAGGGGGTCGGACAACAGCGCGAAGACGTCGTCGACGTCGGCCGCTGAGGGACGGTGAAGCACGAGTCGATCGGTGCGGGAAACGGTGTCGATCACGATGCCAATCTAGGCGCACCCTCCGACATCGACGGCTCCCGCGACCGATCTGTGGACAACGCCCAGCGCCGGCGCGTCAGCCCTACGCCCGGTACGCCCCCGCCGCCTCGCGGTACGCCGCACGAATCTCTGGCCGCGTGTCCACCGCGGGGGCGGCCACCACGGACACCTCCCACGACGGTCGCGAGCCCGTCAGCGCCCACGCCGCCTGGACCGCGGCGCCCAGCGCCACGTACTCCGCGGGGGACGGCACCTCGACCGGTGCATCGAACACCTGCGCCGCGATCGCCTGGACGGCGGCGTTTTGCGCGGCCCCGCCCACGAGCAGCAGCCGGCGAGGCGTGAGGCCCTGTGCACGCACCGCGTCGAGCCCGTCGGCCAGCGCACACAGCATCCCCTCGATCGCCGCCCTCGCGAGGTTCTCGCGCGTGGTGGATGCCAGCGTCAACCCGGACAGAGACGCGGTCGCATCGGGCAGGTTGGGCGTGCGTTCGCCCTCGAAATACGGCACCAGCACGGCGCCACCCGCGCCGGGTGCGGCCTCAAGCGCAAGCGCCCCCAGCTCGTCGTGAGATACGCCCAGCACCCGGACAAAGGAGTCGAGCACGCGCGCGGCATTGAGCGTCGCCACGAGCGGCAGAAACTCCCCGGATGCGTCCGCGAACCCCGCCACTGCGCCGCTGACGTCTGCTGCCGCCACCGGCGAGACGCCAAAGACGGTCCCGGACGTGCCGATCGAGATCACCACATCGCCCTCGGCCGCGCCCAGGCCCAACGCCGCGCCCGCGTTGTCGCCCGCGCCGGGGCCCACCACCACGTCGGTCAGGTCGGTCCCCACCCCTACAGCCCCGCGTCCCGCCGCCTCGCCCGGCCCCAGGACGCGCGGCAGCACCGCGTCGTGCCCCAGCGCCGCGACCAGCAACTCGCGGTCGTATGCGCCCGTCGCGGCCGAGAAGTAGCCGGTGCCCGACGCATCGGACCGATCCGTCGTCAGCTCCGACAGCACCGGGCCCAAGACTGACGCCCCCTCCGGCCCATAGCCCCTCATCCGCCACGTCAACCAGTCGTGCGGCAGCGCCACGGCCGCGACCCGCGCGGCGTTGTCCGGCTCGGCGTCGCGCAGCCAGCGCAGTTTGGTGGACGTGAAGGACGCGACGGGCACCAGGCCCGTGCGCGACACCAACTCCTCAGCCCCAAACTCCGCAATCAGATCCGCGGCCGCTCCCGCCGAGCGCGTGTCATTCCACAGCAGCGCGTCACGAATGACGGCCCCGGAGGAATCCAGCACCACCATGCCGTGCTGCTGCCCGCCGATCGACACCGCGGCGACATCGTCGAACCCACCGGCCGCATCGACGGCCGCCAGCAGCGCGTCCCACCACGCCGCCGGATCCACGGAGGTGCCCTCGGGGTGGGGGGCCTTGCCCGAGCGCACCACGGCGCCCGTGTCGAGGTCGCGCACGACCACCTTGCAGCTTTGGGTGGAGGAGTCGACTCCGGCGACGAGCGTCATCGCGCGTCCTTTCGCACGTAGGGATGGCCGACGCCGTGGCGGGCCCCCGTACGGAGCCCAGCCACGGCATCGGCCGGATGAAAACTAGCCGCGGGCACCCATGAGGTGCTCTGAGGCGAGCTGCTGGAGGCGCACGAAGCCGAAGCCCTTGCCGCCGAAGTACGCGTTGGCGTCGAAGTCCTCGAACGCCGAGCGGTCGGCGAGCAGGTCGTCGTAGGACTCGCCCTCGTTCAGCGTGGGCTGGCCGAGCTCGAAGACGCGGGCGGCCTCGAGGGCCTCCTGCACCTCGGGGTCGGCGCGGAACGCCTGCGCGCGCTCCTTGAGCAGCAGGTACATCGCCATGTTGGCGCGCACCGACTCCCACACGCCGTCGAAGTCCTCGGTACGCGAGGGCTTGTAGTCGAAGTGGCGCGGGCCGTCGTAGGTGGGGCCGCCGTTGGGGCCGCCGTGCTCCAGCAGATCAACCAGCGAGAAGGCGTTGTGTAGGTCGCCGTGGCCGAAGACCAGGTCCTGGTCGTACTTGATGCCGCGTTGGCCGTTGAGGTCGATGTGGAACAACTTGCCGTGGAACAGCGCCTGCGCGATGCCCGCGGTGAAGTTGAGGCCCGCCATCTGCTCGTGGCCCGTCTCGGGGTTGAGGCCCACCAGCTCGGGGCGCTCGAGGGAATTGATGAAGGCGAGGGCGTGGCCCACGGTGGGCAGCAGGATGTCGCCGCGGGGCTCGTTGGGCTTGGGCTCGATCGCGAACTTGATGTCGTAACCCTTGTCGGTGACGTAGTCGCCCAGCAGGTTGACGGCTTCGCGGTAACGCTCGAGGGCGGCACCCACGTCCTTCGCGGAGTCGTACTCGGCGCCCTCGCGGCCGCCCCACATGACGAAGGTGGTGGCGCCCAGCTCGGCCGCCAGGTCGATGTTGCGCAGGACCTTACGCAGCGCGAAGCGACGCACGCCGCGGTCGTTCGAGGTGAAGCCGCCGTCCTTGAAGACGGGGTGGCTGAAGAGGTTGGTGGTGACCATCTCGACCACGAGGCCGGTGTCGTCGCAGGCACCCTTGAGTGCGTCAATGGCCTTCTGGCGCTCGGCGTCGGTGGCGTCGAAGTCGAAGACGTCGTTGTCGTGGAACGTGATGCCCCACGCGCCGGCCTCGGCCAGGCCATGGATGGCCTCGACGGTGTCCAGGCGCGGACGGGTCGCGGAGCCGAACGGGTCCTGCGCCTCCCATCCGAGGGTCCAGAGTCCGAACGAGAACTTGTCCTCGCGGGTGGGGGTGGGTGCCATGGCGGTCTCCTTGTCGGCGTTGACTGACGCGTGAAATCTGCGTTTGACAGATTAGGTTGTAAGACACAACATAAGTCCAGCGGGCGGTAGTGTCAAAGCGAGGAGGCTTCCATGGCATCACGGGTCAACCGGCCGCGCGCGGGCGAGGCGTTGGGCACGCGCAACGAGGCCACGCGCCGGCACAACCTGTCGAGCCTCCTCACGCTCGTGCACCGCGCGGACGGGCTCTCCCGAGCCGACCTCACGCGCGCCACGGGCCTCAATCGCTCCACCATCGGCGCGCTCGTAGGCGACCTGGTAGACGCGGGTTTGGTGACCGAGGAGCACCCCGAGACCACCGGCGTGGGACGCCCGTCTCCCGTGGTCCAGCCGCGGCGCGACGTCGTGGCGCTCGCGGTCTACCCGGACGTCGACGCCGTCTCGCTGGCGCTCGTGGCGCTGGGTCACCGGATCGTCGCGCGCGAGCGCATCGAGCTGCCCCAGTCGCCGTCTCCCGCGATGGTGGTCGAACTGGCGGCCGATGCCGTGGCCGGGTGGGTCGAGGAGGGCTCGCCTCGCGTGGTGGGCGCCGGGGTGGCGGTGCCTGGGCTGGTGCGCGCCGAGGACGGGCTCGTGGTGCGTGCGCCGCACCTGGAGTGGAATGACGAGCCGCTGGGGGAGGAGCTCGCGGAGGCGCTCGACGTCCCCGTCGACGTCGACAACGACGCCAACGCCGGCCTCATCGCCGAGTCGCTCTACGGCGCCGGCCAGGGGGTCAGCCACCTGATCTATCTCAACGGCTCGACCTCGGGCATCGGTGGTGCGGTGGGTGTCACCGGCTCGGTGCTGCGCGGCGCCGACGGTTTCGCCGGCGAGCTGGGTCACATCCTCGCCGATCCCGACGGCCTTGCGTGCCACTGCGGTCGCCAGGGGTGCCTCGAGACCGAGGTCAACCTGCAGCGGCTCGAGGCGGCCGCTGGCGGGCCCCTCGATCACTCGCGGCTCGAGGAGTCGCTGGGGTCATCGGCGGCGGTGGAGGACGAACTCACGCGTCAGGCGCGGGTGCTGGCGCGAGGCATTGCCAACGTGACCTCGGCCTTCAACCCCCGCACCGTCATCCTGGGTGGATTTCTGGGGTTGATCCTGGACCGCCGGGGCGACCTCATCCGCGAGCTTGTGGTGCGCCACACGTTCGCACCGCTGGCGGACTCGCTGACGCTCACGCGGGCGGCACTCGTCGAGGATCAGGTGCTCATCGGGGCGGGCGAGCTGGCGTTTCGCTCGCTGCTCGCGGACCCGCTAGGCGAGTAGCGCGGCGGGCACGGCTGGCAGTGTCCGCTCAGCACCCAGAAACACCTTCGGCCGCCTTCCTCGGGCGGGAAAGCGGCCGAAAATGGGTGCGGAGCGGACGCGTCAGGCCGAGATCTTCGCCGCGACGAGCTCCGCCACCTGAATCGCGTTGAGTGCGGCGCCCTTGCGCAGGTTGTCGCCCACGATGAACAGCGCGAGGCCGCGGCCATCGTCCACGCCGGTGTCCTGGCGGATGCGACCCACGTAGGTCGGGTCCTGCCCGGCGCCCTTGAGCGGTGTGGGGATCTCCTCGACGACCACGCCGGGGGCGGCCGCCAGGATCTCGTACGCCCGCGCAGGGGACAGCGGGCGCTCGAACTCCGCGTTGACCGACAGCGAGTGGCCCGAGAACACGGGCACGCGCACGCAGGTGCCGGAGACGCGCAGCTCGGGAAGGCCCAGGATCTTGCGCGACTCGTCGATCAGCTTGCGTTCCTCGACGGTCTCGTTCGAGTCGTCGCCCACCAGGTCACCCGCGAAGGGCAGCACGTTGAAGGCGATGGGCTCGACGTAGACGCCGGGCTCGGGG
This sequence comes from Demequina sp. NBRC 110051, assembly GCF_002090055.1. GTDB lineage: Bacteria > Actinomycetota > Actinomycetes > Actinomycetales > Demequinaceae > Demequina. Next base: position 168,731 of record NZ_BBRH01000011.1, on the reverse strand, counting down.
AACTCGGCGGCATCGCCGTTGAGAGCGAGCTTTTCGGCGTCGTCGATCACCGCGCGCGCCTGCGTCGCGAGTTCCGCGACGCCGGCCACACCGGAGCCGGACACGGCCTGGTAGGTCGACACGATGAGGCGCTTGAGACCGGCCTCCTCGTGGAGGGCCTTGAGGGTCGGCATGGCCGCCATCGTGGTGCAGTTGGGGTTCGCGACAATGCCCTTGGGGATGTCATTCAGCGCCTCGGGGTTCACCTCCGAGACCACCAGCGGCACCTCGGGGTCCTGACGCCAGGCGCTCGAGTTGTCCACGACGATCGCGCCCGCAGCGGCGAACTGGGGTGCGAACTCCTTCGACGGTCCTCCGCCTGCCGAGAAGATGGCGATGTCGATTCCCGCGTAGTCACCCGAGGCGATGTCCTCGACGGTGATCTCGCCGTCGAGGTGAGGCAGCACCTTGCCCGCCGAGCGCGAGGAGGCGAAGAAGCGCACCGTCGCGTCAGGGAAGCGCGACGCCACCAGTTCGCGCATGACGGTCCCGACCTGGCCGGTCGCGCCGACCACAGCAACAGTCAGTGTCATCGTCCGGTCCCTCCGTACACGACGGCCTCGCCGCCCTCGATGTCCAGGTCAAATGCGGTGTGCACAGCGCGCACGGCGTCGTCGAGCTTCTCGGCGCGGGTCACGACCGAGATGCGAATGTCGGACGTCGAGATCATCTCGATGTTGACACCCGCGTCGCGCAGGGCGGAGAAGAAGCGTGCCGAGACTCCGGAGTTGGCGCGCATGCCCGCGCCCACGAGTGAGATCTTGCCGATCGTGTCGTCGGTGCGCAGTTCCTTGTAGCCGATCGCGTCGTGGTCGGACTCGATCGACTCGATCGCGCGCGGCACCGAGTCGGCCGGCAGCGTGAAGGAGATGTCCGTGTACCCGGTCACGACGGCCGAGACGTTCTGGACAATCATGTCGATGTTGACGTCGGACTTCGCGACCGCCTCGAAGAGGCGTGCGGCGGAGCCGGGCACGTCGGGAACGCCGATGACCGTGATCTTGGCCTCGGAGCGGTCGTGCGCGACGCCGGCGATGATCGGGTCTTCCATGTCTTCTCCTTCTTGAGTGTCGCCCGTGACCCAGGTTCCTTCAAGACCCGAGAACGAGGAGCGCACGTGGATCGGCACATCAAAGCGGCGCGCGTACTCGACGCAGCGCGGCATGAGCACCTTGGCACCGGAGGCGGCAAGGTCGAGCATCTCCTCGTAGGAGACGCGGTCGAGCTTGCGTGCGCTGGGGACGATACGGGGGTCGGCGGTGAACACGCCGTCGACGTCCGTATAGATCTCGCACACATCGGCCTGCAAGGCGGCGGCCAGCGCGACGGCGGTGGTGTCCGATCCTCCGCGGCCCAGCGTGGTCACGTCCTGGGTCTCGGGGTGCAGTCCCTGGAAGCCCGCGACGATCGCCACATCTCCGTCGGCGACCGCCTTCTGCAGGCGCCCGGGGGCGACGTCGATGATGCGCGCGCGGCCGTGATGCTCGGTGGTGATGACGCCGGCCTGCGGGCCGGTGAACGCCTGGGCGCCCACGCCGAGCTCACGGATGGCCATCGCGAGCAGCGCCATCGAGATGCGCTCGCCGGCCGTCAGGAGAATGTCCATCTCGCGCGGCGCGGGGTCGGACGTGACCGCGTTGGCGAGGTCGATGAGCTCGTCCGTCGTGTCGCCCATCGCGCTGACGGCGACGACGACGTCGTTGCCGGCGCGCCTCGTCTCGACGATCCGGCGCGCGACGCGCTGAATCGCCTCGGCATCGGAGACTGAGGAGCCTCCGTACTTTTGCACCACGAGTGGCATGCGGGAACTCCCGGAAAAGCGACGGTTGGAGCGCCCGGCACCGGGCACGGCTCCTCATTCTAGTGAACGGACGCCCGTACGCCTATTCGAGGGGTGGACAGAGGTGTCCACTATGTGGACACGTCGGGTTCGCGGTTCCGATGACGGCCGATGCGTCAGCCGCCCGCGTTCGCCACCCACCTTTCCAGGTGGGCCACCTCGCGCTCGAGGGGCTCGGCCTCGCCCAGCGCGTGAGCGAGCGCGGCCCCGCCCTCGACGCCCGCCAACAGGTGCAGCGCGCGTGCTCGGGCGGCACCGTCCGCGAAACCCAGGCCCGCAAAACGGGAGGTGAGCCATCCGAGCGCCTCGCGATGTGCATCGGCCCCGCCGACGGTCGCCGCCGTCGAGAGCAGGGTGCCGTAACTGACGACGGCGGTGCTGTCGTCGAGGTAGGCGCGCAGAAAGCCCGTGAGGGCCGCGCGGTCGTCTGCGCTGTCCAGGCCCTCGCGCCCGTCTGCGAGCACCGCCGCGATGCCGTCGGCGACGGCCGCCGCCACGTCGTCCTTCGTCTTGAAGTAGTAGTACACGCTGCCAGCAGGGACTTCCGCCGCGGCGGCGATCGCCGCGATGGTGGCGGATTCGAGCCCGCTCTCGCGCGCCATATGGATCGCGGCGGCGGTGAGGCGTTCACGCTTGTTGGTGGCAGGACGGGGCATGGGCGGTCTCCTCGCCGATAGTTAACGCGTTAAGCAGTCGGTTCACTCACTATCCCGCTGCCCTGCCCTCCCCCCTGAGCCGACACGCCCAAAGATCGGGGGATTACCTCATGTCTTTCAAGCGATGCGGGTGCCAGAGTGAAGGTGGCTCGCCGCGCATTCGGCGCCGCGACCACACGAGGGAGTGAGATGACGACCACGATCGAGGCCTCCGCCGGCGTGCGCGAGGCCATCGTCGCCAGGGGGGTGGCACGCAGCTTCGGCTCGGTACGTGCCGTCGAGGATGCGACGCTCACCGTGCCGGCCGGCTCGGTGACCGCGCTGATCGGGCCCAATGGCTGCGGCAAAACGACCCTGATGCTCATGCTGTCCGGCCTGCTCAGGCCACACCACGGGGACATCGCCATCGCGGGGCACGACCCCAAGACGGACGCCGCGGCGGTGCGCGCCGCGATCGGCTGGATGCCCGACCAGCTGGGCTCGTGGGACAACATGACCTGCCTGCAGACGCTCACGCTCATGGGCCGCGCCTACCGCATCCCCAAGGAGGCCGCCCGCGAGCGTGGTGCTCAGCTGCTCACCCGCGTCCACCTCGAGGAGTTTGCCGACCGCCCCTCGCGGGTGCTGTCGCGAGGTCAGAAGCAGCGGCTCTCGCTGGCGCGCGCCCTGGTTCACGACCCGCAGGTGCTGCTCTTGGACGAGCCCGCCAACGGGCTTGACCCCCGCTCCCGTGTCGAGTTGCGCGACCTGGTCCGCGAACTCGCGGCGGAGGGCCGTGCGGTGTTGATCTCGAGCCACGTGCTCGCCGAGCTCGACGAGATGGTCGACGACGCCGTCTTCATGTCGAAGGGCCGCACCCTGGGCGACGAGGCCGCCACCATGGTCGCCCACGCCCGTACGCGCTACCGCGTGGACGCGCTCGACCGCGACAACCTGCTCGAGGTCCTTGCCCGCTTCGGCATCGCAGCGGAGCCCTCGGGCACCGGCGCGATCCTCAGCATTGACGGTGAAGAGAAGGCCGCCGAGGCGCTCGCGTGGATGGTGAATCAGGGGGTGCGCGTGTACCGGTTCGGCCCGGTCGGAAGCGCGCTGGAACAGACATACATGGCGATGAACGAGGAGCGACGATGACCGACACACCCGTGGTGGCACCGCCCCAGGACTCCACCGTTCACCCGCCCGCACGCCGCGGCAACCCGTGGCATCCCACGCTGCGCGGTGTGGCGCTCATGACGTCGATCGAGCTGCGCCGGCGCCGGCCCAGCACCAAGGGCTACATCCTCTACGGCATCCTCTTCGCCGCCGTCATCGGCATCTGCATCCTCGCGGCGGTGCTGTCGACCTCCGACCTGTCATCGACCAATCTCGAGCTGGTCCTGATCATGGTGCTCGGCGTCGGCATGCTGATCGCGCCGTCGCTGTCGGCGACGTCCATCAACGGCGACTCGGGCGAGGGAGTCCTCGCGCCGCTGCAGATGTCGCACCTGACCGCGGGCGACATTGCGTTCGGCAAGCTCATCGCCTCCTGGCTCGTCTCGGTGATCGCGTTGTTGGCGCTGTCGCCGTTCCTCGTCTACGCGTTTACGAAGTCGGGCTGGCACCTGGACGAGCTGGCGATCACCCTGGGCGCGATCCTGTTCATGGTGCTCGCGTTCACGGCAGTGGGCCTCGCATGGTCGTCGATCGCCGCCCGTGCGGTGGCCTCGGTCTCGCTCGCGCACCTCACCACGGGCTTCTTCGCCGTGGGAACGCTCGTGCTGTTTGCGGTGGCGGGCACCCTCGTCACCGACACCAAGACGGTGACCGAGTACTACATCGACTGGGGAGCTCTCAGCGCCGAGGAGGAGGACGCGCTCGACGAGGCGTATATGTCTGGAGACTTCTCCGAGCTGGACCCCGCCGACTACCAGTGCATCGAGAACGAGTGGACCACCGGCGTCACCCACACCGACCGCATCGCATGGCTGCTGCTCGCCAACCCCGTCGTGACCATCGGTGAGACCGCCCCCATCGTCGATCCCGAGACCTGGCGAGAGGATGGACGCGCACAACCCGGCGTCTTTGCCCAGATGCACAGCATGGTCTCCAGCGCGCGCCTAGGGCCGCAGGACGACGAGATCGACTACGAGCCCTACAACGAGTGCGAGCAACTCTTCGGCACGACCGCGTCTGACGCCTCGGACGAGGAGCTCACACCCGAGGAGCAAGAAGCGCAGTGGGAGGCCGATCAGGCCGAATGGGACGCGTACCAGCAGGAGCTCGCCAACCTCCCGCGTGCGCCGTGGCTCGGCCTCGCGGTCCAGGCCGTGCTGCTCGCCGGCTCGATGCTCATCGTCGTGAGGCGCCTGCGCGTGCCCTACAAGAAGCTGCGCTCGGGAACGCGCGTCGCTTAAGCCAGCCATGGCATCGGCCGTCTGTATTGACGGGCGGCCGATGCTACGGCCGGGCCGGGAGGCGGCGTCGTTAAGAAACCGTGCGGCGGCCCTCGAAGGCGCGCCCCAGCGTGACCTCGTCCGCGTACTCGAGGTCGCCTCCCACCGGCAGGCCGGAGGCCAGGCGTGAGACGGTCACGCCCATGGGCGACAGCATGCGCGTGAGGTACGTCGCGGTGGCCTCGCCCTCGATGTTGGGGTCGGTCGCGATGATGACCTCCTCGATCTTGCCGTCGCCCAGGCGCGTGAGGAGCTCGCGGATGCGCAGGTCGTCGGGCCCCACGCCGTTCATGGGATCGATGGCGCCGCCGAGCACGTGGTAGCGGCCCCGGTACTCGCGGGTGCGTTCGATGACGACCACGTCCTTGGGCTCCTCGACCACACACAGCACGTCCTCGGCGCGACGCGGGTCGGCGCAGATGCGGCACTGCTCGGATTCGGCGACATTGCCGCAGGTGTCGCAGAAGCGCACCTTCTCCTTGACGGTGGTGATGGCGTCGGCCAGACGGCGCACGTCGGTGGGGTCCGCGGCGAGCAGGTGGAAGGCGATGCGCTGGGCGCTCTTGGGGCCCACGCCGGGAAGATGTCCCAGCTCGTCGATCAGATCCTGCACCGCGCCGTCATACATGGGGTTAAGCGTAGGCGCGGGCGGCGACATGGTCCGACCAGGCGCGCGTCAGCGTGGCTCGAGCAGGCGCGTGTAGACGTCCATGAGCCCGTCGGGAATCAGCCCGTACAACTCGAAGGAAACGCCGTAGCCGGTGGTGATGGCGAGGAGGTCCTGGGCAAGCGCCATCGCTGAGCGGTCCGTGCGGCACCACCCGTGCTCCTGGGTGTAAGTAAGGAGCCACGAGAGCTCCTCGCACCACTCCAGGTGCAGGGTTCGCAGCGGCCTCATGAGGGCGTCGTTGTCGCGGTTCGCGTTGGTGAACTCGGCGATCAGCATGGTCCAGCGTTCGCCGGCCGGGTCGGTGCGCGCGAACTCGGCCTGTGCGGCGGCGAGCGCGGACAGCAGCGACGTGGGCGCCGCGGCCTCGACGACGGTCCACCACTGGCCTCTGCAATCACGCCGGGCGCGCAGCACCTCCAGGAAGAACTCTTCCTTGGAGTCGAAGTGGAAGTAGAAGGCTCCGCGCGTGTACCCCGAGTCGCGCACCACATCCTCAATCGACGTGCCCGCGTAGCCCTTCACCGGAAAGCGCTCGATGCCGAGCGCCAGCAGGTCCGCGCGGGTCTTCTCGCGCCGGACCTGAAACTTGGACGGGGGTCGTTGGACCGTTCCATCCGTCTGCGCCGTCATGGCGCGAATCTATCAGCCGAGCGGGGGCACTCAGGGCTCGATGATGGTGCCGCCGAGCATCTGCGCGACGACGTCCGCGCCGGTGAGCTGGGAGTCGGGTGCCTGCGCGTCGTCGGCGGAGATGACTTCCTCCTCGTCGGGCTCTGGCGGCACCTCGTCGTAGGCGGGAGCGCTCATGGTCGCGGCAGCACCCGCGACCGCGCCGGCGGCCGCACCAGCGGCCGGCATCGCCGCGCGAGCCGACGGCGCGACGGGCCCGGTGGTGGCCTCGACCCTGAGTTGGAGGCCCAGCGTCTCGCGCACGGCAAGGGCGACGTTTTCCGCGTGCGACGATCCCGTGAAGCGCCCGGCGAGGGCGGAGTTGTCGAAGGCCAGCGTGAGGACGCCGCCCTCGACGGAGGCCACCTGGGCGCTTTGGCTCACCATGGACCACGTCACGCGGCGGCGTTCGAGCGTGCCGAGCACCTCGCTCCAGCGCCGTCGCAGCAGTTCGGCGTCCCCGGCACCCCCTGCGGAGGCGGCGGGAACCGTGTCGGTCGCGGGGGCCTGTGGCGCGGCCGGCTCGGTCGGAGCCGGTGCGCGGGTGTGTGCCGAGGGTGCGCCCCAGTCGGGCTCAGGCTCGGGCTCAGGCGCGGGCCCAGGCGCGGGCGCGGGCGCGGCGGAGGCTTCCGGCGACGACGTGGGTGCTGCGGTGCGAGCCGCCGCCGCGTTGGCCGCCGCGGCGCTCGCGGTCAGCGGAGGCTCGATCTCCTCTGGCTCCTCCCATGGCGCTGGTCCGCGCGAGGGCTCGGAGGCGGGCGGCTCCGCCGGGGCTGAGGGTTCCGGTCGCGGCGCGGGTGTGGAGGGAGCCGCCCCAGCAGACCCTGCGCCCGCGCGGGCGGCCGCCATGGCGTCCTTGGCAGCCTGGATGGCGGAGCGGGCATCCGACCCTCCGGCCGCGGGTGCGGACGAGGTCGACGCGGGTGCCGAAGGAGCAGGGACGTGCTGAGCGGCCCCGGAGGGTGGCGCCGCCGCTGTCCCCGCCGGGGCGGTGTCCGCCGCGAGCAGGCGCGCGCACAGCAGCTCGAGGTGCAGGCGGGGCGAGGTGGCCCCCACCATGTGCGTGAGTGCGTCGTTGATGAGGTCGCCCGCGCGCGAGGCGCGCGCCAGTCCCAGGCGCCGCGCCTGGTCGGTCATGCGCTCGAGCTGGTCCGCGGGCACCTCGCCCAGGGCCTGGGCCCCGGCCGCGCCCGAGGCCGCGATCACCAGGAGATCGCGGACGCGCTCGAGCAGGTCCTCGACAAAGCGGCGGGGCTCGTGCCCGGTCTGGATGACGCGGCCCACCACGTCGAACAGGGAGGCGCCGTCCGCCGCCGCGATGGCGTCGACGGCGTCATCGAGCAAGGTGGCGTCGGTGAAGCCCAGCAGGGCGATCGCGCGGTCGTACGTCACGCCGCCCTCGTCGGAGCCGGCAATGAGCTGGTCGAGCACGGACAGGGTGTCGCGGACGGACCCGCCGCCCGCGCGCACCACGAGGTCGAGCACCCCGGCCGCGACCGTCACCGACTCCGCCTCGCACAGCTGCGCGAGGTAGTCGGTCAGCACCGAGGGCGGCACCAGGCGGAACGGGTAGTGGTGAGTGCGCGAGCGGATGGTGCCGATGACCTTGTCCGGCTCCGTGGTCGCGAAGATGAAGCGGATGTGAGGCGGCGGCTCCTCGACGAGCTTGAGCAGCGCGTTGAATCCCTGCGGCGTCACCATGTGCGCCTCGTCGAGGATGAAGATCTTGTAGCGGTCGCGCGCGGGCGCGAAGGCCGCGCGCTCGCGCAGCTCGCGCGCGTCGTCCACACCGTTGTGGCTGGCGGCGTCGATCTCGACGACGTCGACCGAGCCGGAGCCGCCGCGCGCGAGTTCCACGCAGGACTCGCACGTGCCGCACGGGGTGTCGGTGGGGCCCTCGGCGCAATTCAGGCAGCGCGCCAGGATGCGGGCCGAGGTGGTCTTGCCGCAGCCGCGCGGTCCGGAGAACAGGTAGGCGTGGTTGACCTTGTCGGCGCGCAGCGCCTGCATCAGGGGCGTGGTGACATGCTCCTGGCCCACGACGTCGGCGAACGAGTCGGGGCGGTAGCGGCGATACAGGGCTTGGCTCACGGGACCGAGCCTAACCGCCCCCGGTGACACGCGCATCGGCCCTCCACAGGGTCGCTGCGGAGGGCCGATGCGTTGCTGCTGGGGTGAGGGTTAGTGCCCCATGTCCATGACGATGCGGCCGTCAATCTTGCCGGCGTGCATGCGCGAGAAAATGTCGTTGATGTTGTCGAGCGGCTCGACAGCGTAGGTGGGAGTGACCTTGCCGCGGGCGAAGAAGTCGATGGCCTCTTCCATGTCGCGACGCGTACCCACGATCGAACCGCGCACGGTCCAGCCGTTGAGCACCACCGAGAAGATGTCGAGCGGGAACTGCTCGGGCGGCAGGCCCACGAGCGAGACGGTGCCGCCGCGGCGCAGCGAGCTGACCGCCTGCGGGAACGCCTTGCCGTTCACGGCGGTGACGAGCGCGCCGTGAACGCCGCCACCGGTCGCCTCCGCAATGGTCGCAGCGGCGTCCTCGACGGTCGCGGCGTTCACGACCACCTCGGCACCGTGCTTCTTGGCGAGCTCAAGCTTGGCGTCATCGACGTCGACCGCGACCACGCGGCGCCCCATCGCGACGGCGTACTGCACCGCGATGTGGCCCAGGCCACCGATGCCCGAGATGAGCACCCAGTCACCCGGCTTGGTGTCGGTCTGCTTGAGGCCCTTGTACACGGTGACACCGGCACAGAGAATAGGTGCGGCGGCCGCGAGGTCCACGCCTTCCGGCAGGATCGGGGCGTAACGCGAGTCGACCAGCATGTACTGGCCGAACGAGCCATCGACGGCGTAGCCGCCGTTCTTCTGGCTGAGGCACAGGGTCTCCCAGCCCGACTCGCAGAACTCGCACTCGCCACACGCGCTCCACAGCCACGCGTTGCCGACGGTGTCGCCGACCTTCACGCGGGTGACGTCCTCGCCGACGGCGACGACGGTGCCGACGCCTTCGTGGCCGGGAATGAACGGGGGAGAGGGCTTCACGGGCCAGTCGCCTTCGGCGGCGTGCAGGTCCGTGTGGCACACGCCGGAGTAGAGCACCTTCACCAGCGCCTCGAGGGGGCCGGGGGTGGGCAGTTCGACGTCACTGACGTCGAGAGGGGCATCGAAGCTACGGACTACCGCAGCGCGGAACGTATCAGCCATGATGGTTTCCTTCCAGTGAATCGCAGCCGTCTTTGACTGCCTGATTTCACGGTAGGACGGCGATCCGCGCGGCGCTCGGGAAGAAAGTCCCCGTTCATGTGGGGCGCGCGGGTGACCTCGGTCACAGTCGGCTCAGCGCGGCTTCCGGGCGGCCGATGCGGCACTCGCCCGGGCATGACAGGACCCCCCACGCACCCGACAGAGCCCGCTTACCCTTGCTGCATTCCTGCCCTGGGGGAGTTGGGCGAGATATCGCCACGTGAGGGGTCGCCGACCAGTGTAACGGCATAGGGCGCGTCCCGTGGCCGGGCGGCGGTTAGGAGATCGGCCGCGGCTCGGGTAACATCTACGCGCCTGGAGGATTCGCCTAGTGGCCTATGGCGCACGCTTGGAAAGCGTGTTGGGTGCAAGCCCTCAGGGGTTCGAATCCCCTATCCTCCGCCAAGAAGTTCTAGCCCTGTGCGAGGTGGGACCTACGTGTCAGTAGCGCGACGCAGGCGCCGCGAGCGCCAGATCATCGTCTTTGGCGTGCTGGCCATCGTCCTCGCCGCTGTAGCCGTCGCGGCTGCCGCCGTGGTGCGTGGCGATGCCGAGGGTCCCTTCGCCTCGTCCTTCACGACGCCAGCGAGCGAGTTCCAGTCCGACACCACTCTCGTGTGTCCTCCCGATGGCGCCCTGCCGCTGCCGTACGAGGAGGTGGTGGTGAGGGTCAACAACGGCACCGAGGAGTCGGGGCTGGCCGGGACCACGGCCACGGCGCTCGAGGCGCGTGGCTTCCTCATCAGCGGCTCGACCAACTGGGCGCGCGGCTACGACGACTACGTGCAGATTCTGTTCGGCGAGCAGGGTGTGCAGCAGGCGTACACGCTCGCGACGCAGTTTGAGGCGCCCGAGGGATCCACGGTCGACCTGGTCCTCGACAACCGCGAAGACATCACCGTCGACCTCATCCTGGGTGACGCCTACGTGGAGAACCAGGGCCTGCGCGACGCCTTGTCGCCCGAGCTGGACATGGAATTGCCGTTGTCGGCCGGCGCGGAATGCCTGCCGGTCAACCTCGTGCGCGCACGCCCGGCCCCTAACGTGTTGCCGGAGAATCCACTGGCGACGGCGGAGCCGTCGGCCGAGCCCTCCGCTGAGCCCGAGGGCGACGGCGAGTAGCCAGCCCGGCCACGGCATCGGCCGTGTGCAAGGCAGACGCACGAACGCGGGGACCTGCCCGTCGGCAGATCCCCGCGTCCTTTGTGCCGTCCGCGGCGGCGATGGAGCCCCTGGAGGAGAGGTTCAGGACTCCATCGTCCCGTGGAACGCTGTCCACGACTCCGGCGCGAGGCGGAGCGTGATGGTGCCGTCACCGTGCTCGACCGGCAGGGCGTCGACCGGGGCGTAGGCCTCGGCGTGCTCCTGGGTCTCGCGGGCGCCCTCGAAGTCCGCCAGCACGGCGGTACCGCCATCGATGCGGGCCGTTGCGCCGGGGTGGCGCAGCGTCACGGTCTGCTCGGCGTCGGAGCGGTTGGTCACGAACAGGGCCAGCTTGCCGGTGGCGGGGTCGACGGTCGCCGCTGCCGTGACGGTGGGGACGTCGCCGTGCTTGGCGGTGGCCATCGACTCGGCGTCGACCTGGACCTGGAGTGCCTCACCGGTGGCCAAGCGCGCGGCCTCGGCAAAGGGGTGGAAGGTGGTCTGGCGCCACGCGGCCCCGGCGGGGTCGGTCATGATCGGAGCGATCACGTTGACCAGCTGCGCGAGGCAGCCGATCGCGATGCGGTCCGTGTGTCGCAACAACGTCGTGATGAGGTCACCCACGACGACGGCATCCAGCCCGGAGTAGCGGTCCTCGATGATGCGCGGCGCGTCGCGTTGGATGGGCAGATTGGTCTCGCCAGGGAAGCGTGTGGTGAGGTACCAGACGTTCCACTCGTCGAACGAGATGGTGATGCGCTTGTCCGAGCGCTTCTCGGCCCCGACGGCGTCGGCCGAGGCGACCACGCGCTCAACGAAGCGCTCCATCGCGGTGCCCGAGCCCAAGAAGGACGCGCGGTCCCCGTCGACCTCCTCGTAATAGGCGTGCATGGAGATGTGGTCGACGATGTCGTACGTGTAGGACAGCACGGTGCGCTCCCATGCCCCGAAGGTGTCCATCTGCATGGACGACGAACCACACGCCACGAGCTCGATGCTCGGGTCGGTCAGGCGCATGGCCTTGCCAGCCTCGGCGGCGAGCTTGCCGTACTCGTGGGCGTCCTTGTGGCCAATCTGCCACGGCCCGTCCATCTCGTTGCCCAGGCACCACAGCTTGACGCCGTAGGGCTTCTCGCGGCCGTTCGCGATGCGCATATCGGCCCACTTGGTGCCGGCCTCACCGTTGCAATACTCGAGCAGCGCGACGGCCTCCGCGACCCCGCGGGTGCCGAGGTTGACGGCCATCATGGGCTCGAGGCCCTGACGCTCGCAGTACTGCAGGAACTCGTCGGTGCCCACCAGGTTCGGCTCGACGGTGCGCCAGGCGAGGTCGAGGAAGGGCTTACGGTCCTCGACCGGGCCCACCGCGTCCTCCCACACGTAGTTGGACACGAAGTTGCCGCCCGGATAGCGCACGAGCGTGACGCCCAGCTCCTTGGTCAACTCCGCGACGTCGCCGCGGAAGCCGAACTCGTCGGCGCTGTCGTGACCGGGCTCGTACACGCCCGTGTAGACGCAGCGTCCTAGGTGCTCGACGAAGGAACCGAACACGCGCCGGTCCACGGGGCCGATGCGGAAGTCGGGATGCAGGGTGATGGTCGCCATTGAAACTCCTTGCGTGGGTGCCGCGGCGATGCGGCAGGTGGTGCGGGTAGCGCGCGTGTCTGGACGCGGGCCGGCGTCAGCCGGCCAGTTCCTCCTCGGTCCATGCGACCGGCCAGCCGTCGTCGGTCCAGCCGAGCTCGCGAATGTCCAGACGGAACTGCCCGCCGTTGGACGCATCGTAGTAGTGAAGTCCCAGGTAGCCCTGCGACACGGACTGGCCGCCAGGGCCCACCATGTCGCCACGGGTGCTCAGCAGTTCGTCGCCGCCGTTAAAGCGCATGTCGTTGCCCCACGAGTCGAGGTAGGGACCGGTGACGTTCTCGGAGCGGCCCACCGCGATCGAGTATGTCGAGTCGACTCCCGAGCAGCACTTGTCGCGCGAGACGAACAGGTAGAACCAGCCGTCGCGGGCGACCACGTAGGGCGCCTCGATCGCATTGAGGGCGTTGTTCCGGGTGGCGAGCGTGACCGGCTCGGCGTCCGCGGCGGCGAGCCCCGAGGGCCACTCGAGCTCGATCATCTGGATGCCGCCCCAGAAGGAGCCGAAAGCCATCCACGGGGTGCCGTCGGCATCCTCGACGATGCCCGGATCGATCGCGTTGTAGTTGGTGGTGGCGGGGTCCGAGCCCCACACACGGCCCTGGTCGGTCCAGCCGTACTCGGGGTCGTCCACGTCGAGCGTGGGGGACGTCATCAGGCCGATGCTCGACCGGTTGGAGCCGAAGGTCGACGCCGAGAAATACAGATACCAGGTGCCGTCGTGTTCGTAGAGCTCGGGCGCCCAGAAGTTCTCGACGCCGGGCACCTCCTCGTAGGCCCACTCGGGACGGGTCTGGGCGTCCCAGGCGGTGCCGACGTACTCCCACGTGGCGCCCTCGTCGGTGGAACGGCGAATCTGCGGGGCTCCCAGGCCCTTGCGCACGTCACCGGTCGAGTAGACGTACCAGTCCTCGCCCTCGTCACCCACCACAAGGGCGGGGTCGTGGGTGGCGATGTCGCCGGCAATGTCCAGTTCGGTCGCGGCGGGCTCGCCGGAGCCCCACGGAGACCACATCAGTACGGCTGCGACGCCCGCAGCGACGACTGCGACCGCGACACCGCCCACGATCCAGGCGCGCCGGCGTACGGGCCGTGCCGGCGCATCGGCCGTCGTCGTGTCGCTCATGCCTGCGCCTCCTCGGCGTCGAACGCTACCCAGGCGACTCCGTGAGCGGGCACGGTCGCGACCAGACGGTTCGTCTCGATCGACGTGGCCTGACCCGGCCACAGGTCCGTCGCGGCGACGCGAGCATGGCCGATGCCGAGGATAGAGCTGAGGTCGACGCTCGCCTGGTGAGCCGACTGGCCGGTCCAGAACACCGCGGCGTAGGTGCGGCCGGAGGTGGCGGAGCGCGCGGCCCAGACGATGAGTTCGCCGTCGCCGTCCTCGAGGGGCTCGCGGACGATTTCCCGGCCGTCGACCGAGGTCTGCAGCACCTCGGTGATGGCGGGGTTGGTCAGCAGCGAGAGTGTCTCCTCTCGCGAGGACGGCAGGTCGCCGCCCACCATGAGGGGCGAGCGAGACATGGTCCACAACGTCAGTAGGGTGCGCTGCTCGTCGAGGGTGAGGCGGCTGTCGCGAGGCTCGCCGCGCTCGGCGCGCAGGCCGATGCGCCCCAGCGGCAGCATGTCAGCATCGGCCCAGCCACCGGGCTGCTGGAACGGGGCCCAGCGTGCCATGCGGGCGAACTGTGCGTGCACGTCCTCCCAGCGGTCCCACAGGTCGTCCGACACTCGCCACATCTGGGCGTGCTCGCGCAGGTGGGGGATATGGGCGGTCGAGAGGTGGGTGCCCGGGGAGAGCGAGAGCGAGATCTCGCGGCCCGAGCGTTCGATCGCGAGCGCGTAGGCGGCGATCTCGCGCTCGTAATAGGGCGCCTGCATGTCGTCGGCCTTGATGAAATCCACACCCCATGCGGCGAACTGTGCCACCTGGGCGTCGTAGTAGGCCTGCGCGCCCGGGTGGTCGTGGTTCAGCCCATAGTTGTCGGGGTTCCATGCGCACACGTGATCACGGTCGGCGACCTGGGCGGCGCTCCATTCGGTCCCGTGGATGGGAAGGTCCTGGTCGACCGCGAGACGCGGGATGCCGCGCATGATGTGCAGGCCGAACTTCAGTCCGAGCGCGTGCACCGCCGCGGCGAGGGGGGCAAAGCCGGCCCCGTCGGCGGCCGACGGGAAGCGGTTGACCGCGGGCATCTGGCGACCGAAGGCGTCCAAGGTGAGGGGCGCATCGGCGTTATAGCCGTGCGAACGCGCCGTCGGGTCGTACCACGCGATGTCGACGACGACGGTGTCCCAGCCGAGCGGCAGCATGCGTTCGGCCATGAAGCGCGCGTTCTCGAGCACCTCATCTTCCGTCACCGTGGTGCCGTAGCTGTCCCAGCTGTTCCACCCCATGGGCGGTGTCGTCGCGCGCATCCTTGAGCCATCCTCGTTCTACATCGTTGTAAGGAAAATGGTGCCTTGAGGGCACCCGATTCGTCAACATTACCCCGCTTCGCGCGCCGGTCGCGATGGCTTTCCGCGGAGCCTTCCGTGGGCGGCTGGGGGCGGCCCGCAAGGCGCCACATCAGCATCATCCCTGGCAGATCAAATATAACGGCCGCCTTGTCCGAATCGTGACCATGCCCGGCTTGACCCGGCGCCCGCCGCTGTGTCACAGTTCCATCGTTGTAAAGGAGCCGGCGCGGTGCCGGATCCGAGCCAGGGGTCAAGGAGGACCGGGGGACCGGCGAGCAGGCATCCTTACGGGTGTGAGTTCGGCGGACCGGCGGGCGGGACCTCACTCATCAACGATGATCAGAGAGAGGCATACATCATGCGAAGGAAGGGTCTATCGGCGGTAGCCGTGACCGTGGCGGGAGCACTGCTGCTCGCCGCATGCTCCTCGGACGGTTCCGAGGGCAACGCCAGCGAGGAGCCCGACACCTCGGGCGGTGACGCTCCCAACGAGCTCACCTTCATGTTCCGTGGTGGCGAGTACGACAAGCTTGCCTACGAGACCGCGATTGCCGCGTTCGAGGAGGAGACCGGCGCCGAGGTCAACATGATCATCACGGACGCCGACCAGTACGCGACCAAGCTGCAGGCGGCGATCGCCGGCAACCAGGTTCCCGACGTGTTCTACATCGAGTCCGGCCGCATGCAGGGCTACGTCTACGCGAACGTCCTCGCGGACCTGTCGGAGTACGTGGACCAGGCCACCATCGACAACGTCTGGGAGTTCGGCACCACGGCCTACCGCTTCGACAAGGAGTCGGGCGAGATGGGCACCGGCGCCCTTTACGGCCTTCCCAAGGACGTTGGCCCGTTCGGCTTCGGCTACAACACCGTGATGTTCGAGGAGGCCGGCATCGAGCCGCCTTCGCCCACCGAGCCCCTCACGTTCGACGAGTTCGTCGACATCGCGAAGCAGCTCACCCAGGACACCGACGGTGACGGCGAGCTGGACCAGTGGGGCACGGGCCTCAACGTGACCTGGAACTCGCAGGCGTTCATCTGGGGCGCCGGCGCGGACTGGATCTCCGAGGACAACAAGACCGTCACGGTCGACACCCCGGAGTTCGCCGAGGCGCTCCAGTGGTTCGCCGACCTGGGCCTCGTCGAGGGTGTGACCCCCTCGGCAGAGCAGGCGCAGACGCTCGACACCTACCAGCGCTGGATGGCCGGTGAGATCGGCTTCTTCCCCGTCGCCCCGTGGGACATCGCGACCTACAACGACGTCGCGGCGAACAACCCCGAGGTCTTCGGCTACGACGTCATCCCCTACCCCGTCGCGAACGAGGGTGACGACTGGTCGACCTGGCTCGGCTCGCTCGGCATCGCCGTGTCCGAGAACTCGAAGAACAAGGAGCTCGCGGCCCAGCTCGCGACCTTCCTGTCCACCAACCTCGAGGCGCAGAAGATCCTCGCCGAGAACAAGGTGCAGATCCCGAACCTGATCGACTACGCCACCGGCGAGTGGATCGAGACGGACGCCGAGGCGACGGGCTGGCCCGCCAACTCGCAGGCCTTCCTCGACATCGCGATGGAGAAGGGCCGCCCGCTGCCGGGTACCTGGACCTACACCCCGGAGTGGTACGACAACTTCTGGATCGGCATCGAAAACGTGGTCGACAACGGCTCGCAGACCGCTGCTGACTTCGTGGCTGCCAAGCAGCCCGAGATGCAGATGCTGCTCGACCAGTCGTGGGTCTCGGCCGAGCAGGCCAAGGCCGCAGGCTGACCAACGGATGACTGGGGGGTCGGCGCTCAGGCGCCGGCCCCCCGGATTCTCCGACAAGGTAAGGATCGAGGATGAGCGTCACGTCACCATCGGCTCCGCAGTCCACTTGGACGAAGGCGGACATCAAGGCCTCACGTAAGGCCAATCGCAAGCTCCATCGCAAGGAGTACATCTGGGCCGCAGCCTTCATGGCAGCGCCCGTCATCGGCTGGCTCGCGTTCCTGCTGTTCCCGCTCGGCTTCTCGGTTTACGCGTCGCTGACGAACTGGAACGGCCTGGGGAACATGACGTTCATCGGGTTCGACAACTACGTCCTGCTCGTGCAGGACCCGTACTTCTGGAAGGCCCTGTGGAACACGGTCTTCTACATGATCGGTATCCCGATCGGGCTGGCGATGTCGCTGGGCCTCGCGCTCGCCCTCGCCCGCAAGATCCCCGGCCGCACGTTCTTCCGCACGGTCTACTACATCCCGGTGATCTCGTCCCTCGCGGCGATCGCGATCCTGTGGCAGTGGGCCTACAACGGCGACTTCGGCCTGGTGAACCAGTTCCTGTCGATCTTCGGCATCGACGGCCCCAACTGGCTCATGGACTCCACGTGGTCCAAGCCCGCGCTGATCATCATGGCGATCTGGAAGGGTCTGGGTTACTCCACGATCCTCTACCTCGCCGCCGTGCAGTCGGTGCCGCGCTCGCTGTACGAGGCCGCCGCGCTTGACGGCGCCGGCGCCTGGCGTCGCTTCCGCACCATCACCATGCCCATGGTGCGTCCCGTCACCTTCTTCCTGGTGGTCACGAACATCATCGCCGGCTCGATGATCTTCACCGAGATCAACATCATGACCCCCACCGGTGGACCCGAATGGAGCACCGCTTCGCTCGTTTGGTACATCTGGAACAAGGCCTTCAGAAACCTGCAAATGGGCTACGCCACGTCCATGGCGCTCGTGCTCGGCATCCTGGTGCTCATCGTCACGGTGATCCAGTTCCGCCTCAACAAGCGCAACGAATTCTCGATCGAATAGGCGTGAGGAGAGACCCATGAGCCTGACGACCAACACCGCCGCCGCGGCCACGACCGCCGCGCAGCTCACCGAGACCGAGAACCGCGCCCCGCGGCTCGGCCGTCGCAACCCCTTCGCCGGAATGTCCGGATCGAAGGAAAACAAGGCCCTCAACTGGACGCTCTTCGGCATCCTGTCGATCGGCGCCATCTTCATGGCCGCCCCCCTGGTGTGGATGCTGTCCACGTCGCTGAAGACCAAGGAAGCCGTCTACTCGCTGCCCCCGCAGTGGATCCCCGATCCGTTTGTGTGGGAGAACTACATCCGCGTGTTCGACGACACGTTCGTCCTGTCCGGCATCAAGAACTCGCTGATCGTCGCGGGCACCGTGACCATCATCGGCACCGTGTTCTCGTCGCTGGCCGCGTTCGCGCTCGCCAAGCTGCGTCTGCCCGGAAAGAACGCGATCTTCCTCGCGCTGCTGAGCGGCATGATGGTGCCGTTCCCCACGCTGATGATTCCGCAGTTCGTGATGTTCTCGAACATCGGCTGGGTCGACACCCTGCTGCCGCTGATCGTGCCCGTCATTTTGGGCAACGTCATCATGATCTTCTTCCTGCGCCAGTATCTGCACAATGTGCCGGACGGGCTGGTGGAGGCCGCGAAGATCGACGGCGCGTCCTACCTGCGCATCTTCTGGACGATCATCGTGCCGCTGATTAGGCCCGCGATCGCCGCGCAGTTCATCCTGTGGTTCATGGCGGTGTGGAACGACTACCTCGCGCCCATCATCTACCTGAACTCGCCCGAGAAGCAGACCCTCCAGGTCGTCATCGCGAACATGAACGTGCAGTACGCCACCCAGCGTGACTACCCGCTCATCATGACCGCGTCGGTGATCTCGGTGCTGCCGATCCTCATCGTCTTCCTCATCTTCCAGCGCCAGATCATCGAGTCGGTGGCGTTGACCGGATCGAAGATCTGAGATGACCACCCTGGACGAGGCCCCGCGGGAATCCCGCGGGGCCGGGGCCGACGTGTCCGGACAGGCAGACGCGGCCCTCCCCACGGCCCTGCCCGCGGAGGTCCGCAGCTGGGGACCACGCAACTCCCACGACCCGACCGCGGTGCGCGACGACGACGGCGTCTACTGGCTGTTCTCGACCGACGCCAATGCTGACGGTCCCCTCCCGGGCGCCGGGGCACAGATCCGGCGCTCCACGGACCTCGTCACTTGGGACTTCGCCGGGTGGGCGCTGGACGGCGTTCCCGCCCCCGCCCGAGCCTGGGCGAATGCGGAGGGGCTATGGGCGCCGGACGTGGTGCGCGTCGTCACACCGGCTGGGGACGAGTGGCGCATGTACTACTCGGCGTCGAGCTTCGGCTCGCGCACGTCCGCCATCGGTCTCGCGGTGGCCCCGCATCCGGCCGGGCCCTGGAGTGACCGCGGCATCGTGGTCGCGACCGAGCACGATCGCGACGGCCACAACGCCATCGACGCTCAGCTCGTCATCGACGGCGAGCGTCACCACCTGGTCTACGGGTCGTTCTTCGGCGGCCTGCACATCCTCGGGATTGACCCGGCGACCGGCTTCGCGCTGGACGCGCCCGCGCCGGGCGAGCCGGCATCGGCCCCCGGAACCCTCATTGCACGTCGACCCCGCTCGGTCGACACCGCGATCGAAGGCCCCTACGTCATCCCCCGCCCCGGCGGCGGTTGGGCTCTCATCGTGTCCTACGACTCGCTGGTGAGCACCTATCACGTGAGGGTCGCGGTGGCCGATGCCATTGAGGGCCCCTACCTCGACCCCGCGGGCCGCGACCTCGCCGACCTCGACGCGGACCCCGAGGTCACCGGCCTGACCGTCCTCGCGAGCCACCGCCTCGAGGGCGCCCAGGGGCTCCTTGCACCCGGTCACGCGTCGGTGCTCACCGAGCCAGGTCGCCAGATCCTCATCCACCACACCCGCTTCCCCGACGAGCCGCGTCAGCACGAGGTGCAGGCACGCCGGCTGGTGTGGACCGCGCAAGGCTGGCCCCTCGTCGCCCCACAGCCGTGGGCCGGCGACCGCGAGGTCGACGACGAGTCGACGTGGCCGCGCGAGGTGGCCGAACTCGAGGGCGAGTGGGAGATCGTGGACTACGCGTCCCCCACCCAGTCGGTCGCGCCATCGCGTCGCGTCGAGGTGACGGCCGATGCCGTGGCGGGGCTCACGGCCCACGGCCAGGGTCGCTTCACTCGCGAGGGCGACGAGCCTGTCGATGCGGTGGTCTTCCCCGCATGGGACGGCGTACGAGGCGTGGCCACGCTGTCTTTCGCCGCGCGTGCGCCGCACGGCTTCGTGGTGGTCGGTACGAAGGTGATCGAGGCCGACGTCTCTGAGGCAAAGGTCACCGAGGGCGCGGCCGCTCGGGTGGAATGATGGCTGTCATGGCCAAGCCCCAGTCTGACGCGCGCCGCGACGGCGGCGAGACGCGCCGCCGCCTCGCCCCGCTCGAGGGCTCGCCCACGGACATGCAGGATGTTCCCGGGTGGTCGGGCCGCATCATGATCTGGCTGCGCTGGATCACCCAGATCATCGGCATCCAGTTGCTGATGGTGGCGGGAACGGCGCTGGGGCTTGTCATTGCGGGCCTCGGTCCGTCGCTCACCGCGGGCGGTGCGCTCCTCGCGCGGCTGGTCTCGGGCGATCCGAGCGACCAGCTGTGGAAGGACTTCTGGGGCACGTATCGCTCTCAGTGGCGCCGGTCGGTTCTCGTGACGGCGCCCGCGATCGTGGTACTGGCGCTCGCCTGGTACGAGATCCTGGTGCTGCAGGCCAACGGTGACGGCGCGTTCATCGCGATCCTCACCGGCACGTCGGCCGCGGTGGCGCTGTATGCGATCGCTTACCTCACGTATGCGCCGGCGGTGCTGCGCCGCTACACCGACGGACCGCTGCGTACCGCGCGCTTCTTGCTGGTGGCGCCGCTCGTGTCGCCGCTCGTGGCGCTCGGCTGCATGGTGACCGCCGTCGCGTTCGGAGCGATCGGCCTCAGGTGGCCCTTCCTGCTGGTGCTCGCGGGGCTGTCGGTGCCCGTGCTGCTCACCGGACTGCTCGTCGACCGCTTCCTCGACAAGGTGGACACGCGCGACGACGAGGAGTGAGGCGCCGTCCCTACGGCGCGGTGGACTCCCGCTCGATGAGCGAGAAGTCCGCAATCACCCGGCGGAACGGCTCAGTGTCACCTGCGATGCGCGCCATCAGAACGTCGATCGCGGTCGCGGCGATCTGCTCGCGACCGGGCGAGATCGTCGTGAGCGTGGGGGAGGCGTATGCGGCATCTTCGATGTCGTCGAATCCCACCACCGCGACCGTGCCTGGCACATCGATGCGGTGCGCATGCAGCGCGTGCATCGCGCCGAGCGCGAGCGCGTCATTGAGCCCGAACACCGCGTCGAATTCCACGCCGCTCGCGATGACTCGTTCCACACAGTCGGCGCCCGTGGCGCGGTGCCACAGGCCACCCTCGATCACGAGATCGGGGTCAAACGGGATGCCGTTGGCGGCCAGCGCGGTCTGATAACCCAGCACACGCAGCGCCGCGGAGCCCATCGCCTCGCCCGCGTGAGCACCGATGACGGCGATCCGGCGCCTGCCGCGATCGATGAGGTGCTGGGTCGCGGCGCGGGCGCCATCCACGTTGTTCATCGTGACGTGGTCCCAGTCGCCGCCGAAGATGCGCTCACCGAGCACCACGATGGGGTAGGGCACCTTGAGGGCGTCGGCGTCGTCCGGCCCGAGCTCCAGCGGCGAGAAGATGAGCCCGTCGGTGAGCTGGCGGCGCTCCGAGGTGAGCACATCCAGCTCGTGCTGGCGGTCTGCGCTGGTCTGCTCGATGAGCACGACCAGGCCACGGTCCTCGGCGGCACGAATCACGGAATCGGCGAGCTCGGCAAAGTACGGCAGCGACAGCTCTGGCAGCGCGAGGCCGATGATGCCGGTGCGTCCCTGACGGAGATTGCGCGCCGAAAGGTTCATCCGGTAGCCCAGCTCGTCGATCGCGCGCTGGACCTTCTCGCGCGTCGCGGGACGGATGTGTGGGTAGTCGTTGACGACGTTCGAGACGGTCTTGACCGACACGCCTGCTGCCGCGGCGACGTCATGCATCGTCACGGCGCCGCGTGTGCCGGAACCGTTCACCGTGTCACTCCTCTACGTGCGTGGGGATCCATACCCTCATCGCGCCCGGGGTGCGATTGGCCCAGCGGGCGTAGGGGATCGCACGCAGCGGGATCCTGCCAGGAAGCATGCCAGATCGCCATGCCGTGCGCGAGGACCTCACCATGAACGTGCCTGTCGCGTGCGCGTCGTTGGGGTGCACCACAGCCTCGGCCAGGATGGTCGCTCCCGCGCGCAGCGAGGTGACCGACGGGCCCACCCGGGGAGGCACGCTCGTGTCGAGCCGCACATCCTCGAGCGTGACGCCCGGGGGCAGATCCGCCTGCTCGATGCAGTGCACCACCGGTCCGCGTCGCAGCGTCACGCAGCCGCGCACCGCGTCCACGCGCGGGTGTGGGTCGAGCAGGTCCACGGGCATGGGCAGGTCGAGCACCACGGTCGCGCCGTCGTGGACGCTCACCCTGGCATAGCCGTCGGCATCGGGCGTGGCCGATGCTGTGGTTCCGTCGATCTCGAGCATGGCACCCGCGCTCCACGCGGGGATACGCAGGGCCAGGTCGGTGAGGGGCCCGGCCACCGCGATCTCCACGCGGCCGTCCCACGGGTACTCGGTGGTCACCGTCAGCGTGGTCGCGCCAAGGGTGATCACGCCGCTGCCATACAGGTGGACGCGGGCGGCGGTCTCGGTCCCCGAGGCGACATACGCGCCAAGGGAGGACACCAGGCGGGCCAGGTTGGGAGGACAGCACGCGCACGCGAACCAGTCGAGCCGCTCGGAAGGCTGGTACTCGCTGGTGCCATCGTGGCCGGTGCGCAGCTGCAGCGGGTTGGAGTAGAAGAAGCGCACGCCGTCCACGCCGGTGGAGGAGGCGATGCCGTTGTACAGCGCCCGCTCCATCGCGTCGGCGTGGCGCGACTGCCCGTTGTCGAGCAGCATGCGCCAGTTCCACTGGAAGGACGCGATCGCGGCACACGTCTCCGCGTACGAGCGGTCCGGGGGCAGCTCGAACGGGTCGCCAAAGGCCTCGTCCTTGTGGCGCGATCCCATGCCGCCGGTGACGTACTCCTTGGTGCCGTGAGCCGAACGCCACTGGGACTCGAGTGCGGAGGTGAGTGCCGCATCGGCCGTCTCCGCGGCAAGGTCGGCGAGGCCGGCATTCAAGTAGAGCTGACGGACGGCATGTCCGGTCGCCTCGAGCGACTCGCGGACGGGGGCGTGGTCCTGGTGGTAGGCGGATTCGAAGGGGCCGGTGCCGAGCGCGCCCGTGCCGCGGCGATCCACCATCGCGGTCACGGTGTCCAGGTAGGACTGCTCGCCCGTGTGGCGGTACAGCTCCACGAGCGCCGTCTCGATCTCGGGGTGGCCGCAGTAGCCGTCCGCGCGGGTGGCGGCCGGGCCGAACTCCTTGACCGCGAGGTCGGCGAAGCGGCGGGCGACCGTCAGGAGGTCGTCGTTGCCGGTCGCTCGAGAGCGCGCGACGGCGGCCTGGATCAGGTGGCCCAGGACGTACAGCTCGTGACCCCAGCGCATGTCGCGCCAGGGGTGCTGGTCGCCGTGGCCCTGGACGTGGGAGTACAGGTAGCCGTCCGCGCGCTGGGCGCGACCCAGGAGCGCGGTCGCGTCGCGCACGAACTGCTCCCAGGGCTGGTCCTCGGGCACGCGCGCGGCCTCCCACGCGAGGGCCTCGAGGGTCTTGTGGAGGTCGGAGTCGGCGAAGTTGAAGCCGCGGTAGTCGGCCTCGGACTCGCCCGTGATGCGGCGCAGGTTGTCCATGACGCCGCTGGTCTCGAGCCGCTCGACCACGTGAGGAATGGTGCGCTCACGGTTCAGTGTCTGCCACGCGCCCAGCTCGCCGCGCGGGTCAAGCGTGACCGCGGTCAGGGGCAGGGGGGTGAGGTCGGATGTCGCGGCGGCGCGCGCCGCGGGTGCTGCGGGCGCGTGCAGGGTCCTGCTAGGGGCTGTCATGGGTCCTCGTCGTCGAGTGCTCGTGCCGGTCGTCGGAAATCTTTCTAACGTTGTAAATCGTAGCCGATCCCGGCTCTCGCGCGTGCATCGGCGGGTACAGTCGACGCCTATGAGCACCGATCCGTACGACGACCTCCAGCGCCGGGGGCCCGCGCGCGACTCCTCCGAGTTCGTCGCGCCCACCATGAACGCCCTCGCGGTCGTCGCGATCGTGGGGTCGGTGCTGGGACTCATCGGGCTCATGCCGCTGATCGGCTCGATCGTGGGCATCGTTGGCGGTCGCATCGCGCAGCGCCAGATCGCCGAACGTGGCCAGGACGGCGGCTCGATGGCCCGCATCGCCGTGATCATGGGCTGGGTGGGGCTGAGCCTCGCCCTGCTGGTGATCCTGTTTGTCGCAGTGCTGATCGCCACGGCCAGCGCGCCCCAGTAGCAGGGACGGTCGGCGACGCCTCGCGCCGCCCGCCGCCTGCCCCTGCCGCCGCCCTGTGGCCCTACGTGACCCGCCCACCTGCGTCCCTTGAGGAGGTAGGTGCGAGTGGACGCGCGTCTTCTCGCACCAACCTCCTCACAGCGCGCAGCTCCCCGGCGCCGCCGCGCCCCGGACACGCCGAAGGGGGCCCACCGCCGTGCGGTGAGCCCCCTCCGGTCGTGCGCAACCGCTAGTTGACCTTGACCTTGATCTCCTTCGAGCTCGTCTCGCCGCCCTTGCCCGCGAGCACCGCCACGTAGGTGTGGGTGCCGGGCTCGGCGCCGGTGATGGCGGTGGTGGCCGACTGCGCCTCGCGGCCATTGACGGTGAGCGCCTGGGTGTCGATCAGTTCGCCGTCCTCGTACAGCCGGTACTCGGACCCGTTGGTGCCCCACCACATGTTCATCGTGATGAGGTACTCGCCGTCCTTGTCGTGGTTGTCGTGGGTCAGCACCGGGGTGCCAGGAGCCGCGTTTGCGACCCTCACCGTCAGTTCACGGCTCTCGGTCGAGCCGTGCTGGTTGGTGAGCACCGCCTGGTAGGTGTACGAGCCATTGGTGCGGCCCTCCACGGTCCAGGCCGCGGTCTGCTGCGACGGCGTGGCGTCGGGCAGGTCCACGGAGCCCAGCGACTCGCCATCCTCGAACAGCTCGACGCTCTGAGCGTTGTCGCCCCACCACAGGTTCATGGTGATGACGTAGTCGCCGTCGCCGTCCCAGTTGTCCGAGCTCAGCGTGCCTCGACCGGGGACGTCGGCCGCAGGGCCGTCCACGCGCTCACCGGGCTCGGCGGCCGTCGTGTACTCGATCGACGGTGCCGCCGGCTGCTCCATGCCCTCGCCGATGAAGTACGAGGGGTGCGGGGGCTGGTTGTAGCTGGTGTTCTGCCAGGCCACTGCCGCGCGGTACTGCGAGTCCGACTGCAGGGTCCGCAGGCGGACATCGGTCAGGTCCACCGTGGTGGCCAAGCGCAGCGCCGTCGAGTCCTCGGTGCGGGTGATGATCTCCTCACGCCAGTCTCCGAAGAGGTCGGCCTGGAGTGCGACGTTGCCCTTGGTGCTGTTGTTGCTGAGGGTTCCGGTGGCCCGGTAGACCTCAACCGACTCTTCAGCCTCCCAGTCCCACTTGGCGATGGTCGGCACTCCCGCGCCGATGGACTCGTCGTAGTCGTGGTCCTGGATCTCGCGGAGCACGTCCCCGTCCCACCAGATCACGCCATTGGCGGCCGGGATGGAGTTGCTGATCAACTCGCCCTGCGACGACGAGAGGAAGCCCTCCACGTCGTTCCAGGCGCCGCCATCGGCGATGTTCCAGGCTTCGGCACCGTCGTAGCGGGGGTCGATGTCGCCCGCCGCACCGCGGCCGGTGTCCTTGGTGCCGGGGATGGACCACAGCACCTCTCCCGTGGCCGCATCGCGGAAGGACGCGATGACGCCTCCGTTGGTGGCGATGTCCTCGTGGACCCCGAAGACCTCGAGACCCTCGTGCGAGGGGTCCAGGTCCGACACGTGTAGCGCGTCGCCGTGGAACAGGCCCGTCGTGTACAGGGGCGAGCCATCGTTGTCGATGGTCATCGCGCCGAACACGATCTCGTCGAGCTGGTCGCCGTCGACGTCCGCTACCGAGAACTGGTGGTTGCCCTGTCCGCGGTACTGGTCGCCTGCCTCGTCCGAGTCGAAGGTCCATCGCTCGGTGAGCGAGGAGCCGTCGAAGTCGAACGCGGCGATGACGGTGCGCGTGTAGTAGCCGCGGGAGAACACCACCGAGGGGTGCTCGCCGTCGAGGTAGGCCACTCCCGCGAGGAAGCGGTCCACGCGGTTGCCGTAGGTATCACCCCAACCGCCCACATCGCCGCGCTGCGGGATGTAGTCGATCGTGTCGATCGCCACACCAGTGAGGCCGTCGAACACCGTGAGGTACTCGGGGCCGGTGAGGACATAGCCGCCGGAGTTGCGGTAGTCGGCACGAGCGTCACCGATGACGGTGCCCGCCCCGTCGACCGTGCCATCGGCCGTCTTCATGGTGACCTCGGCACGCCCGTCGCCGTCCAGGTCGAAGACCTGGAACTGGGTGTAGTGAGCGCCGGCCCTGATGTTCTTGCCCAGGTCGATACGCCACAGGCGCGTGCCGTCCATCTCGTAGGCGTCGACGTACACGTTGCCCGTGTAGCCGCCCTGCGAGTTGTCCTTCGCGTTCGAGGGGTCCCACTTGAGGACGATCTCGTACTGTCCGTCACCATCAACATCGCCAATGGACGCGTCGTTGGCGCGGTACGAGTACGGCTGGCCGTCCTTCGTGTAGGCATCCGCGGGCTTGTCCAACGGGATGTCGAGGGTCTGGGTGTCCCAGACGTCGACCTCGCCGGTCGCCCACCGCTCGATGCCGTTGACGACCGTCGAGACGCGGTACGTGGAGTCAGCGTTTCCGGCGGCATCCAGCACGTTGGTGCTGTCCGTCACGGGCTCCTCGGTGAGGCGCTCGCCGTCACGGTAGACGTGGAACGCGATGGACTCGGGGTCGAGTCCCAGCATGCGCCAGCCCACGTAGACGCCGTCCTCGACGGCGACCGCAACGGGGGAGCGATCCAGGCGCTCGGCCTGGCGCACCAGCGTCGTGACCGCCTCGGACACCACGGCATCGGACTGCTCCGAGACGCCTCCCGCGTTCACCGCGGCCACCGTGTACGTGTACTCGATGGTGGTGAGGACGTCCTCGTCGGTGAACGACGTGTCCGCCGCCCGTCCGATCAGGCGGAGGTCTCCGCCCTGCTCCGAGCGGTAGACGTGGTAGAACAGCGCGTCCTCGCTGGGCTCCCAGCTGAGGGTGACGGAGTTCTTGAGGATCTCGTCCACGGCGAGCCCGGTGGGCGTGGCCGCGGTGGGGATGGACTCGTCGACCGTGGTGAGGTCGATGACGTTCGAGGCGACGGACTCCTTGCCCGTCGCGTCGAGCGCGACCACGTGATAGCGGTAGGCGAGGCCCACATCGGCCGTCGTGTCGGTGAACGACGGCTCCGTGACGTCCGCCAGCGCGGTGGGCTCGGTGGCCCCCTCGGCCTGGCGATAGACCCGGTAGCCCACCGAGTCCTCGGTGCCCGTCCACGCCAGCGGCACAGACACGTCGGTGCCGTCGATCGTGACGTCGCCCGCCTCGAGCGCCGTGGGTGCGTATAGCAGCGGCGTGATCTCGAGACCGTTGAGCCATCCGCTCGCGGCAATCGTCAGCTGGCCGTCCGTGACGACGACGGGCTGAATGATCTTCGAGGAGGTGGTGCCGCGGCCCGCATTCGAGTTGCCGTAGTCCACGCCCTCGATCGCCACGGACAGGCGGGCCGTACCGATGAGATCGCCCCAGATCACCTTGACCGCATACGTGCCGTTGGGCACGTCGACGAGGAACGGGTTGGATGAGCTCGGCAGCGTGAAGTCGCGCTGAAGGTCATCGAGCGCGCCGTCCCCGGTACCGCGGTCGCGGCCGCCGGTACCGGAGGTGGTGAAGCCGTAGCCCGTCTCTCCCGAGTACACGGTCGAGCCGTCCACCGGTGTGTAGCCCGCCAGCGTGGCGTTGCCCGCAAGTTGCATGTCGAACTTGTGCAGCGGGGCGCGGGTGGTGATGGTGACGACCGCCGACGGCGCCGAGTCACCGCGACCGTTGGTGGCGAGCACGCGCAGGTCGTAGCTCTCACCCTCGGCCAGGCCGGTGACGTTCGCCAGCGGAATCGTGGACGTCGTGGTGAGCTCCCACGCGTCCTCGCCCTCAGCCGAGCCCTTGATCTCGACCTTGTAGATGTCCGCGCCCTCGACCTCGGTCCAGGTGAGCTGGGCACCCGAGTTCGACACGGATCCGGCGACCACGCCCGCGGGGGCGAGCGGGACATCGGCCGGCGGCTCGACCTCGACTACCTCGTCGGCGAGCGGGATCGCCAACTCCGCCACATTGGTGGCGACCAGGCGTGCCATCTGGATGGCGCCGTACTCCTGGAAGTGAGTGTCGTCCTCCGTGCCGCTCGGACGGTTGGGGTAGACCCCCGCGGGGACGTGGAGGAAGACCGACTTCGCGGCTTCCGGCCCGATCTCGGTGAGGTAGGCACGCGACGAGGCGGACAGGTCCACCAGCGGTGTGCCGGTCTCCTCGGCGAGCGCCGTCGCGGCGTCCACGTACTCGGGGAAGGACACGTTGGCGGTGCCGTCCTCCGCGTACGAGCGGCGCGACACGGGGGTCACCAGGATGGGCTGAGCGCCGCGCTGGGTGGCGCCGTCGACGAAGGTGCGCAGGTACTCGTAGTAGTCGTCGGGGGCCGCGTAGCGGTCGTCCACGCCGTACGAGTTGTCGTTGTGGCCAAACTGGACGAACAGGTAGTCGCCCGGCTGGATCTGCAGCAGCACCTCGTCCAGGCGACCCTGGGAAATGAAGTTCTTCGAGCTACGCCCACCGATCGCCTTGTTCGTGACCTCGACATCGTCGCTGAGGTAGCGCTCGATCATCTGACCCCAGCCGGCCTGCGGCTGGTAGTCGGCGGTGTAGGACTGCACGGTCGAGTCGCCGGTGACCCACACGGTGGGCTCGGCGCCCGGGTCGCGCGGTGACTGCTGCGTGAGGATCAGCGACGCGAGGTTGGGGGCGGTGCCGCCGAACTCGATGTTGATCTGCCCGTCCACGACCGCGAGGTCGAACGACATCTCGAGGGTGTCGCCGGCGTCGATCGCGGTCTGCTGGACCTTCGCCATCTCCTCGACGGTCATGGAGATGTCCGATGCCGTGCTCGGGTCTCCCGCAATGAGGTCAACCGTGTAGTCGCCGTTGGGGACATCGATGACGAGTTCCGTATCGCCCACCGTGACGAGGTCGCCACGGGTAGCGTCTCCGGTCGCCCGGTCGGCGCCCGTCACCTCGGAGGTGTCCACGAAGCCGATGCGCTGGCTGGCCGAGTAGGCCGTGGTCTCGTCGACCTTGACGGCACCTGCCGCGGTCTCGCCGGGGCCGAGGTCGATGCTGAGCACGCCGTCGGCCGGGTAGTCCGGGACGCTGTTGGGCAGCGACGTGACGGCCGCCGCCGATCGTGGCGACATTCCCGCCGCGGTCTTGGTCTGCACGCGGTAGTAGCGCAGCTGCGTGGCGTCGACGGTGTCCGTCGTGAACACCTCGCGGGCGCCCGTTTCGGCGACAACGGTGTAGGGGCCGTCCACAGCATCGGCCCTGCTGACGACGTAACCGGTGGCGCCGGCGACCTCGTCCCAGCGCAGCATGACGCTGTCCGAGGTGACGTGGCCCATGCGGACCGAGTCCGGCGCGGCGATCGAGGTGTCGCCCCCGTCGCCCGGGTCTCCGCCGTCGCCTCCGTCACCGGGATCGGTGCCGTCGCCGGCGGCGGTTTGGGTGATCTCGAGCCCGTTGACGTAGCCGTAGCCCTTGCCCGTGATGTCGATGGTGAGTTGGCCGTCGGCGACCTCAGCCTGGACGGTGCCGGTGCCGATCTGCTCGGCGTCCGCGGTGATGTTCGCGGCCTCGCCGCCCTCGATCACGAGTGTGGTGCGTACCGAGCTGGTGCCCGACAGGAGGTCTCCTGTCGTGAGCGTGACGTCGTAGCTGCCGTTCGGGACGTCCACGAGGAACGTCCAGGCGGCCGCGAGTACGAAGTCGCCCTCGACTGGCCGCGCCGCGTCGCGGACGCGGGAGGCGGGAGCGCTGCCGGGGGCGATGCCGTAGCCGAGCTCCGCGGAGTACGCGGTGGACTCGTTGATGCCCGTCCAGCCGTCGGCCACGGGGCTCGTGGGGGTGCCGAAGTCGAACTTGGCCGCGAAGAGGTCGGCCTCCTCTGCCGCGCTCGCGGCCGAGGGTGTGAGCGCCAAGGTCGTCAGTGCCAGGGCGGCGCCTGCCGCCGCGGCGATGGGAGTCCGCGCCCCAGGATGGGCGCGGCGCGGGGATTCAGTCATTCCGTGCGCCTTCGTCTCGTCGTTGAGAGGTGAGCCGGGGCATCGTTGCGCCGGCGAAGGGTGAATCGATTCACATTTCGTGTGTCCGATTTACCCCAAGTGCTGGTTGCTGTGGCACTTTCCTACCGGCGGTTGTTCAACGATGTCAAGCACGAGGAAGGCGCTTTCCATAAGATGCGGGAAAGGGCTTTCCATGCTACGCGTGCGCGGCCTGGTGCGGGAGCCTGGGGTGCGGTGGGCGCCCCGCACCAGGTCTGTCGACTTCGTCACATGAACGGCGTGACGATCCGAACCGGAGTGGAGGCATGGCGGGCATGCCTGGGTGCCGCGAGCCGTGCGCACTGCACGTGCCAGCGGTGGAAGGCCACGAACGGGGCCGTGGCCAACGGCGAGGTCGCTAGTCGCGCTCGACCCAGCGGTCGAGCGCCCACACGAGGGCGAAGGCGAGCGGCGGGGGCGTGCCGTCGGAGACGTCGATCGTGTAGCGGTCGCGCACCGTGAGCCACTTCTGGGTGATCTGTATGCGCAGAGCGCCCTGTGTGTCGTGAACCGCGTAGTCCTTCTCGATGATGTTTCCCTTGAGAAGCCACTCCTCGCCCGAGGCGAGCGTGATCTCCACCTTGTCCTTGATGAAGTTGAAGGCCGGCGAGTGCAGGTGCGCCACCTGCTCGCCGTTCGCGTCGACCACGTCCATGCGTTTGGGAATGCCGAGCATCTTGCCCCGCACGCTGGCGACCACCGCGCCATCGGGCCCACGGACCTCGCACTTGGGTCGAGGGCCCATCTTGCCGTCCACAAAGAACAACTGGTCCTCGGTGGTGGGGTCGAGAATCTGGAAGTCGCGGCCGGCGCCAAACTTACTCTTCATGAGAAAGCGCTGGTAGCCGACGGGAACTGGAGGTAGCGACATGCGTGATGATCCTCTCGTGGGATACAGGAATCTCACCACAAGTCCCATGCTCGCGCACGGTGTGAGGGGCCGCGTGGGACGCCGCCCGGGCCGTCAGATGCGGCAAGAGCCCGGATCCATCAGGGGATCCGGGCTCTTGCTCGAGAGCGGTGACGGTGGGATTTGAACCCACGGTACGGGGGTACCGTACACAGCATTTCGAGTGCTGCACCTTCGGCCGCTCGGACACGTCACCGCGGAAAAGATTACAAGAGGGTGGCCGCGAAACCTAATCGAGCCCCTGAGGAGGCGCATGCCTGCCCGCGGGGTCGGGCGGCGCCGCGGGGTGGAGCAGGGCGGTCGCGACCGCGATCGCACAGCCCACGATGGTGTCGAGGACGCGTTCCCCGGTCACGGACGTGTCGCCAAAGGATCCTGAGCCGGCCGTGACGATGATGAGTGCCATGGGCGTCACCGCGGTCACCGCGAGGGCGTAGTGGCGCGTGATCGCCACCTCGGTGACGAACTGCAGCAGCCCGAGCGTGAGGGCGAGGGCGACCGGCGCGGGGTCAAGCTCCGCGATGCCCAGATAGACCGCGATGCCCGCGACCGTGCCGACCGCGCGATGCAGTCCACGCGTGACCGCGGGCCCGCGTCCCGGCACCACTCCGATGACGACGACGCCCGCGGCGACGGTCCAGTACGCGCGGTCGGCGTCAAAGAACACCAGGCTCACCGCCGTGCCGACGACGGCGACGATGACCGTGCGCCATACCAACTCGCGCGCACCGCGATCCCACGTGGGACGGGCCAGCAGCACCGACAGTGGCCTAGGGGTGATGCGCCAGTGGGCGCGCCTGATCAGCGGCGCGATCGAGGCGACGACGGCCCACGCGCACCCCACGGCGATGGTGGCGATCAGCGTGCCAGCGGGCATCCCGCCGCCGACTGCGTGTCCCGAGAGCCCGTAGATGAGGATGGGGAACAGCGGCCCCGGCGGGCCCAGCCGGTATCCGTGGACTGCGACCCCTACTAGGGACGTCACGGCGACGAGGCCCAGCGCGGACAGCCACGGATAGGGCGCGAGGAACGCGCCGATCACGCTCGTGACGACGAGAACCAGCCCCGCAAGCGGCCGCAGCCGTAGCCGCTCCAGCCGCGGCAGCGCCGCGAAGTAGGGCACCGTGAAGGCGCCGGTGGCGGCGATGAGACCCAGATCCATGCGGCCGAAGGCGATGCCGACAAGGATGGGCACCACCATGACGA
This sequence comes from Demequina sp. NBRC 110051, assembly GCF_002090055.1. Lineage (GTDB taxonomy): Bacteria > Actinomycetota > Actinomycetes > Actinomycetales > Demequinaceae > Demequina. The sequence continues at coordinate 136,463 of NZ_BBRH01000011.1, read as the reverse complement.
TGGCCGCCTGCAGACCGATGGGCCAACGCGGCTGTCCCGGCGGTGCGATGGTTCCGAGACTGGTCACGGCACGCTTGACGCCGCCGCGCCACACGTCGCTCCTGCCGGCCCCGCCCCAGTTCCCGTCGCGCGCCATCTAGCGCCTCGCCTCGAAGAACTCGTGCAGTACGGTGGCGCACTCGTCGCCGCGCACCCCCGCGATGACCTCGACCTTGGAGCCGATGCGCGCGTCGCGCACCACATCCCACTGCGATCCCGTCGCGCCCGCCTTGTCGTCCCATGCGCCGATCACCAGGCGCGGAACACGCGCGGCGAGCAGCGCGCCGGCACACATCAGGCAGGGCTCGAGCGTGACGACGAGCGTGCAGTTGTCCAGGCGCCACCTTCCGAGGGCCTGTGCCGCGGCTCGCAGGGCGAGTACCTCCGCGTGGGCGGTGGGGTCGCCGTCGGCCTCGCGGCGGTTGCGGCCGCGGCCAAGGATCGCGCCGTCGGGGCCCACGAGCACGGCGCCGACGGGGACGTCATGACCGGCCGATGCCTCGGCCGCCAGGGCGAGAGCCTCGCCCATCGCCTCATCCCAGGTACCCACGCTGCCAGGCTACCCGCGGCATCGGCCCGTCGGTCCCGGCGCAGCCGGGCGCCGTGCCCGTAGAGTTGAGGCATGGAGCTTCACGTCGCCGATCATCCGCTCATCCGCCACAAGGTCACCGTGCTGCGCAACAAGGAGACCCCGTCGCCGACGTTCCGTCAGCTGGTCGACGAGCTGGTGACGCTGCTGGCGTACGAGGCCACGCGCGACGTGCGCGTCGAGCCCCACACCGTGGAGACTCCCCTCACCACGGCGACGGGCACTCGTATCGCCGATCCCGCCCCCATCATCGTGCCGATCCTGCGTGCCGGCCTGGGCATGCTCGACGGCATGACGCGTCTCATCCCGAGTGCGGAGGTGGGCTTCCTGGGTCTCAAGCGCGACGAGGAGACGCTCGAGGCGATCACGTACGCGAACCGCCTGCCCGACGACCTCACGGGCCGCCAGGTGTTCCTGATTGACCCCATGCTCGCCACGGGCGGCTCGCTCATCATGGCCATCGACTACGTGCTCGAGCGCGGCGCCACCGACGTGACCTGCGTGTGCCTGCTGGCGGCACCCGAGGGCATCGAGAACGTGCAGGACGCCGTCGGCGAGCGCGCCGACGTCAAGGTGGTCGTGGCCCAGGTCGACGAGAAGCTCAACGAGCAGGGCTACATCGTTCCTGGCCTCGGTGACGCGGGCGACCGCCTCTACGGCATCATCGGCGACTAACGCTTCCATCGGCCACTGCAAGGCTTGCAGAATCCTGCAAGTTCTTGCATAGTCTTGTCGCATGTCGAAGCGTCTGGCCGAGGTGGCCCGCAAGGTGGGTGTGTCCGAGGCGACCGTGTCGCGCGTCCTCAACGACAAGCCCGGTGTTTCGGAGTCCACCCGCGAGGCGGTGCTGACCGCGCTCGACGTCCTCGGCTACGAACGCCCCACCAAGTTGCGCGGGGAACGCGCGCGGCTCGTGGGCCTGGTGCTGCCCGAGTTGCAGAACCCCATCTTCCCTGCGCTCGCCGAGATCGTCGGCGGCACGCTCGCGCAGAATGGCTACACGCCGCTGCTGTGCACTCAGAACGCCGGCGGCATCACGGAGTCCGACTATGTGGACCTGCTGCTCGCTCAGCAGGTCAGCGGCGTCATCTTCCTGGGCGGTCATTACACGGAGGCCGATGCCCCGCACGGCCACTATGAGCGCCTGCGACGGGTGAAGCTGCCCACAGTCCTGGTGAGCGCGCCGGTGGATTCCGTGGGCTTCGCGACGGTCTCCACTGACGACGGCTCGGCTGCTGAGCAGGCCATTCAGCACCTCCATCAGCTGGGGCACCGCAAGATCGGCCTGCTGCTGGGGCCCGCTGGACACCAGCCCTCCGTGCGCAAACTGGCCTCGGCGCAGCGCGTCTTCGCGCGGCTCGGCCTCGACCTCGATCCCGCGTTGGTCGTCAACGGCCTGTACTCCATCGAGTCGGGCCAGGCGGGGGCGACCCGGCTGCTGCAGGCGGGCGCGACAGGCATCGTGTGCGCGTCCGATCCCCTGGCGCTGGGCGCCATTCGTGCGGCCAAGAGAGCGGGGCTCGTGGTCCCCGCCGACGTCTCGGTGGTGGGCTTCGATGACTCGGCGCTCATGAGCTTTACGGAGCCCCCGCTGACCACCGTGCGTCAGCCCATCGATGCCATGGGGCGCGCGGTGATCGACATGCTGCTGGGTCAGATCGCCGGCACCATGGGCGCGGGCGACGAGCTGCTGTTCGAACCCGAACTGGTGCTGCGGGCGTCCACGGGCCCCGTCGCCGCGCGCTGAGCGCGACCCTCTCCCACCGTTCGCCCTGAGGCGCCCCTTGCGGTGCCCCAGGGCTGTGTCGCGCCCGCGGGAGTCCGTGATGCAATCGTGATCTTCCTATTTAGTGTCAAGTTCTTGCGTAAGACAATGAAGAAAGTTACTGTCTCTCGTATTCAATCGTGACAACGAAGGAGCGATGTGGACAGCGACGTCCTGATCTCAACGACGCAGGGGAGCACCCCGGCCGTCGTGGCGATCGACCCTGTGCTCGACGGTGACTGGTGGCGTACCGCCGTGATCTACCAGGTGTACGTGCGGTCGTTCGCGGACGGTTCCGGCGACGGCACCGGCGACCTGGCCGGAGTACGGTCCCGCCTCCCGTACCTCGCACAGCTGGGGGTCGATGCACTCTGGTTCAACCCGTGGTACCCCAGCCCACTCGCGGATGGCGGCTACGACGTGGAGGACTACCGCGCCATCCACCCCATATTCGGGTCCCTTGCCGAGGCGGAGGCGCTCATCGGTGAGGCCCGCGCCCTGGGGATTCGGACGATTATCGACGTGGTCCCCAACCACATCAGCCACCAGCACCCCTGGTTCCGGGAGGCGCTTGCGGCCGGCCCCGGCAGCCCCGAGCGCGAGCGCTTCTGGTTCCACGACGGCCGGGGCGCCCATGGCGAAACGATGCCCACCGACTGGGTCTCGAGCTTCCAGGGTCCCACCTGGACCCGGGTCACCGAACCCGACGGCACCCCCGGCCAGTGGTACCTCCACCTGTTCACCCCCGAACAGCCCGACCTCAACTGGAACCACCCCGACGTTCGCACCGAGCACGAGGACGTGCTGCGCTTCTGGTTCGACCGTGGCGTCGCGGGCGTCCGCATCGACTCGGCCGCGCTCCCTATCAAGGACCCCGCCCTCCCGCAGCTCCCGCTCGATCCACGTCCGGGCGAACACCCGCACGTCGACCGCGACGAGATCCACGACATTTACCGGTCGTGGCGTGCCGTCGCGGACTCGTACGAGGAGCCGCGCGTTCTGGTCGGTGAGGTCTGGCTCGAGGACTCCGCGCGCTTCGCGCGCTACCTCCGCTCAGATGAGATGCACACGGCTTTCAATTTCGCGCTCATGACCCAGCCGTGGGACGCCGTGGCCATGAAGGCCTCCATCACCCGCACGCTCGCCGACCACGCGCCGGTCGGTGCACCTGCCACCTGGGTGCTGTCCAACCACGACGTCACGCGCCCGGTGACCAGGTACGGCCGCGAGGACACCGGCTTCGCCTTCGAGCGCAAGCGGTTCGGCACGCCCACCGACCTCGACCTCGGCGCGCGCCGTGCCCGCGCAGCTGCGCTGCTCACCGCAGCGCTACCCGGCTCGCTCTACATCTACCAGGGAGACGAGCTCGGTCTGCCGGAGGTCGAGCTCCCCCTCGACGCGATTGAGGACCCGATGCATTTCCGTTCGAATGGAGTCGACCCCGGACGTGATGGCTGTCGCGTGCCGCTGCCGTGGACCAAGGACGGCGTGTCCCACGGGTTCGGCGACGGGGACGCCCGGCCATGGCTACCCCAACCCCGTGGCTGGGGCGACCGCGCGGTGAGCGAGCAGGCCGACCGGCCGGACTCCATGCTCACGCTGTACCGCGCTGCCCTGGCGCGGCGCCGCACCGACCCCGACCTACGCATCGGCCGCCTGCAGTGGGTCGATGCGCGCGACGACGTCATCGCCTTCAGGCGAGGCGACCGGCTCGTGTCCCTGACCAACCTCGGCAGCGAGCCCGTGGCGCTGCCCGACCATCACGGCATCGTCCTCGCCAGCAACCCGCTGGAGCACGGGGAGTTGCCACCCGATTGCACCGTCTGGCTCGACGTTGAGCCCGGCGCCCACAGCGCCTGAGGGCGCACACCAACCCCAAGGAGAATGACAATGATGTCGATCGGCCGCAGGACCGCCGCGGTGGGTGCCACACTCGCCGCGAGCGCCATGCTCGTCACCGCCTGCACATCGGACGGTGACCCAGACACGACGCCCACCTCGGGAGGCTCCGCTGAGGCCGCCTCGGGCACCATCGAACTGCGCGTGGCGACGTTCCCGCCCGGCGCGGACGAGGCAGCCTACGAGGCCTTCGCCACGCAGGAGGCGCAGTTCGAGGAAGCGAACCCGGATATCGACGTCATCGGAGTCGAGTACGAATGGACCGGACCCACCTTCGCCGTGCAACTCGCGGGAGGGAGCCTCCCGGACGTCTTCACCGTCCCCTTCACCGACTCCAAGACCCTGCTGGAGAACGGCCAGCTTATGGATGTGACCGCGGAGGTGGACACGCTGGGCTACTCCGACAAGTTCAACCCGATCATCCTCGACGGCGTGACCGACGCGGACGGCAACATCTTCGGCTTCCCGCGTCAGGCCTACGCCATGGGCCTTCACTACAACCGGGACCTGTTCGACGAGGCCGGATTGGACCCCGACAACCCACCCGCCACCTGGGACGAGGTCCGTGAGGCCGCCAAGGCGATCGCAGACAAGACCGGCAAGGCCGGCTACTCCCAAATGGCGATCAACAACACCGGCGGCTGGCAGCTCACCGCACAGACCGTGTCGCGTGGCGGCCGCACCCAGGTCGACAACGGCGACGGCACCTACACGTCGAGCATCAGCAATGCCGGCACCAAGGCCACCCTCGAGTTCCTCCACGACGTCAAGTGGGAGGACAACGCGTTCGGCGCCAAGGTGGACCTCGACTGGGGGACCATCAACCAGGAGTTCGCCGCGGGCAACCTCGGCATGTTCACCTCCGGCTCCGACGTCTACACGGCCCTCGTCCGGGACTTCGGCATGGACCCCGACCAGTACGGACTGACCGTCATGCCCCTGGAGGGCGACGACCCCGGCACGCTCGGCGGCGGCGACATCGCCGTGGTCAGCCCCACCGTCGACGAGACCACCAAGGCTGCCGCCGTGAAGTGGATCGACTGGTACTACATGCAGAAGCTCATGAACGAGGACGCCGCCAAGGCCGATGCGCAGGCGCTCGCCGATTCCGGGCAGGCCGTGGGCACTCCCGTGCTTCCGGTCCTGTCCCGCGAGCTCTACGACGAGTCGCAGCAGTGGATCGCCGAGTTCGTCAACGTGCCCCAGGAGCAGATGACCCCGTTCACCGAGAACATCTGGGACCAGACCCCCGTGGGTGAGCCCAAGGGCAAGACTCAGGAGATCTACGCGCTGCTCGACCCCGTGGTGCAGGCGGTCCTGACCGACGAGTCAGCCGACATCGACGCGCTCCTGACCCAGGCCGACCAGGACGCCCAGGCCCTGCTCGACCAGTAACGCCGCACGGACGGCCGGGGCGCTCCCTCGCCCCGGCCGTCCGGCCTCACCTCAAGGAGTGGCATGACCACCACGCATGCACCCGCCGCGACGGCGCGACGGCGCCGCACCCCGCGCACCTGGGTCAAGAGCGGAGGGCTGACGGCCCTCGCCTTCGCGTTGCCGATGATCCTCATCTTCACCGTGTTCAGCTGGGGGCCCATCGTGCGGTCCGTCGTCATGAGCTTCCAGAAGACGAACCTCCTCCAGCCCGCGGAGTTCGTGGGCTTCGACAACTTCATCGCCGTCCTGAACGACCCTCTGCTCGGCACCGCGGTGCTCAACACGCTCTACTTTGCGGCCCTCGCGCTCGTCATGGGTTTCCCCATCCCCATCCTCATGGCCGTCCTCATGAGCGAGGTGCGGCGCGGCAAGGGGATCTACTCCGCGCTCGCGTACCTGCCCGTGGTGGTGCCGCCCGTCGTCGCGGTGCTGCTGTGGAAGGTGTTCTACGACGCCTCGCCCAACGGCGTGTTCAATACCGTGCTGGGGTGGGTGGGCATCGGCCCTCAACCGTGGCTCCAGAGTCAGGCCCAGGCCATGCCGTCACTCGTCATCGAGGCCACCTGGGCCGCCGCGGGCGGCTCGATCATCATCTACCTTGCGGCGCTACTAGCCGTCCCCCCTGAGCTCTACGACGCGGCGGAGGTCGATGGCGCCAGCATCTGGCGCAAGGCCTGGCACGTGACGCTGCCGCAGCTGCGCGGAGTGATCTTCGTGATGCTGATCCTGCAGATTCTCGCCACCGCGCAGATTTTCCTTGAACCCTTCCTCTTCACCGGCGGTGGACCCGTCAACTCCACCACCACGGTGCTGCTGCTCATCTACCGCTATGCCTTCCAAAACTCGCTCGGCGGCAACTACGGCATGGCCACGGCGCTGTCCGTGATGCTCGCCATCTTCCTAGCGCTGCTGTCCTGGATCTACTTCCGCCTCACCGCCCGTTGGAGTACCTCATGACCACCGAAACGACCACCCCTGCGGCGCAGCGCACCGGCACGGCGGCACTCGCAGGAGGAGTCGACACGCGGCGTTCACGGCCGCTGCGGTGGCGCAAGGGTCGAGGCCCGATGATCGAGGACTCGCGCGGCATCGTGTCCGAAGCGGACCTCCGCCAGCCGCGCGTGCGTCGCGGGATGCGAGTGGTGCACGTGTTCCTGTCGGTGACGCTAGTGCTCGCGGGGCTCGGACCCCTCCTCTGGCTCGCCAAGGCGGCGGTGACGCCCACCCAGGACACGCTGCGAGAGCCGTTCGCGCTGTGGCCGAACGGCATCGACTGGGCAAACCTCTCGACCGCGTGGAATGACATCCACATCGACCAGTACTTCTTCAACACGGTCGTCATCGCGCTGGGCGCGTGGGTGTTCCAGATGCTGGTCGCCACCACAGGTGCCTACACGCTGTCCGTTCTCCAGCCTCGCTACCACCGAGTGCTGGGTTCGCTGGTGCTCGCGACGCTGTTCATCCCGTCGGTCGTGCTGTTGGTGCCGCTCTACCTCACCGTGGTGAGCCCACCGTTCCTCGGGCGCGACTACTCGCTCCTGAACAACTACCTTGCGGTGTGGCTGCCGATGGCCGCGAACGCCTTCAACATCCTGCTCGTGAAGCGGTTCTTCGACAATCTCCCACGCGAGGTCATCGAGGCGGCGCAGACTGACGGCGCGGGACCTTTCCGGCTGTTCTGGTCCATCATCCTGCCGATGTCGAAGCCCATCCTCGGCGTGGTGTCGGTCTTCGCCGTGATTGCGGCCTGGAAGGACTTCCTTTGGCCGCTCCTCGTGCTCCCCGACCCGGCGGTGCAACCGCTCTCGGTGCGGCTCCCCGCGGTCCAGTCGCAGACCGAGCTCGATGTCTTCCTTGCGGCGCTCGCGATAGCGACCATCATCCCGGTAGTGATGTTCCTGCTGTTCCAGAGGGTATTCCTGCGCTCGGCGGGCCTGGGAGGCGCGGTCAAGGGCTGACAGTCCACGTCCCGGGCCGTTGCGAGCTGTGGTGTCGTGGTACGCGGCGCCTACCAGGGCCTGCCAGCCCCCGCCGCCGTACCGCCCAACACACACCTGGTGCCGGTGTGCCTCGTGTGGCGGGTGGGGATAAACACGAGCCCCAGCCGTCGCATCGGCCCCAGCCGTGTGTTGAGCGGTACGGGACCCGCGGGACCCCCGCGAGGAGGGCCCCGCGCCCCACCCCAACACCAGGCAAAGACAACGTAGGGGTGTTTTTTACCGGCCGGTAGGGAATACACTGGCGGCGTCGGAGTTGTACTCGAGTGGCGCCCACCCCCGGAGCTGCCTTCGCAGACGGCACTCGACGCCCGCCACCGCCGACCCCCTCTTGGAAAGTTGTCTTTGTCGTGTCTTCCGACGTCCATGCCCGCAACACCGTTGCCCCCACCGTCCCTGTCGACCCCTCGGTCGCGCAGACGCTTGGACAGACCCTGACGCGTCGTGACAAGCTCAAGTACATCCTGATCCTGGGCGCCCTTGTCGCGCTCGGCCCCTTCACCGTCGACCTGTACCTGCCCGCCTTCCCCGAGGTGGCCGCTGACCTGCAGGCGAACGACGCCGCGATCCAGCTCACGCTGACCGCGACCATGATCGGCTTCGCGCTCGGCCAACTGATCGTGGGCCCGTTGTCCGACGCTCTCGGCCGCCGTCGTCCTCTTCTGGTCGCGACTGCCGTCCACATCCTCGCCTCGATCGCGGTGGCCTTCGCCCCGACCGTCGAGCTCGTCATGGCGGGACGTATTCTCCAGGGCATCGGCGCCGCAGGTGCCGGTGTGGTCGCCATGGCCATGGTGCGCGACCTGTTCGCCGGCCAGCGCCTGATCCGCATGCTCGCCAACATGGCGCTCGTGAGCGGCCTTGCGCCCGTGGTGGCCCCCGTCATCGGCTCGCAGCTGCTCGCGGTGATGCCGTGGCGCGGCATCTTCTTCGTCCTGGCCGCCTACGGCATTGTGATGATTCTTGTGGCCGCCTTCCTCATGATCGAGACACGCCCTGCTCAGCAGCGCGGCAAGTTCGAGGCCGCCGTCGTCGCCCGCCGCTACGGTCACCTGTTCCGCGACCGCGCCTTCGTGGGTATTGCCCTCGTCGGCGCCATGTCGTTTACGGCGCTGTTCGCGTACCTGTCCGCGTCGTCGTTCGTCCTGCAGGAGCAGTTCGGCCTGTCCGCCCAGCAGTACGGCCTGGTCTTCGGCGCCAACTCCATCGGCCTCGTCCTGTGCAACCAGGCGTCCGCGCGCCTCATGCGCGTGTTCGCCCCTCGCACGGTGACCACCGCGGGCCTCGCGGTGCAGTCGCTGGGTGCGCTCGCGCTGCTCGCCTCCGGCGTCACCGATGCCGGTGTGGTCTGGGTGCTCGTCTCGCTGTTCTTCGTGGTCGCCCCGCTGGGCCTCATCATGCCGACGGTGCAGGTGACGGCGCTCGCGGGCCACGCCGAGGAGGCCGGCACCGCGGCGTCCCTTATCGGCGCGCTCAACATGGGAGTCGCGGGCCTCGCGACCCCGCTGATCGGGCTCGGGGGCATCTCCGTGGCCTCCATGGGCATTGTGGCCGTGGGTGCCATGCTGCTCGCCCAGGCGGCCTTCTGGGTCATCGTGTTCCCGCGTGCCTCGACGGAGGTCGTGCGCTAGTCCCTGCCCTAGGGTGAGCCCATGACGCGCATCGGCATCCTGGTATTCGACGACTTCGACCTGATTGACGCGGGCGGACCCTACGAGGTCTTCCTCACGGCCGCCCGGCTGCAGGAGCGTGCAGGCGAGGCGCCCGGCTTCGAGGTCGTGCTGATCAGCCCCGACGGCGCCGACGCGACCGCCTTTGGCGGCATGACGCTCACCGGCCTGACGGCGGCCGATGCCGTGGGGCCCTGCGACGTGGTCGTCGTCCCCGGCACGATCGACGTGGGCAAGGCGGTGGCCGATGCATCACTCGCCAGGGCTGTGAGCCTCCTTTCCGAGGGGGCCGGCCTCACCACGTCGGTGTGCACCGGATCTTTCCTCCTCGCGCGCGCCGGGCTGCTGGCTGGCCTTCCGGCCACCACGCACTGGGAGGACGTCGCTGACCTCGCGAGCGAGGCGGTGGCCGATGCCGTGGCCGGCGTCCGTTGGGTCGACGCCGGCGATGTGGTCACCAGCGGCGGCCTCACCTCAGGGATTCACATGGCCCTCCACGTGGTGGCCCGCGTGGCGGGAGAGAATCTCGCTCACGCGACCGCGCGCCAGCTCGACATGGACTGGAAGGCCACGCCCGAGCGTTAATCGCTTGCCGAAGCGGTGTGCGCTCAGCCCTCGGTCGAGGTCTGCACCACCACGGTGCCGATGAGGAAGTCGTCGCCCGTGGAGCGTTGGCCGCCGCCGAGCGAGTCGTCGGCGTCCTCGTGCGCAGCAGTCGTTGTGACCTTGAGCGCGTGCGCGCCCTGCTGTGCCCACACGGTCTCGAAGGGCTTGGCGTCGATCCCGAGGGTGTTGGCGTAGAGGCCGCCGAACGCGGTCGAGTCGCCCGCGTTGCCGGAGTCGCCGTTGCCGCGCTCACGCTCGGGCCTCAGCGGCGACCAGTCGAGAGCCACGCGGTCGTTGATGAAGCCGCGGTCGGTCTCGTAGGCGGTCCATGAGGCCGTCACATAGCGACCCTCGTCCAGGCGGAACGGGAGCGTCACCGGCGTGGACTCGGACGCCCAATGCGGCCCCTCGAACACGGTGACGGACGAGGTCTCCGGCGCGGCCGGGTCGTCGTAGATGACGGTCAGCGTGAACCCGCCGTAGAGATTCGTACCAGGGGACTGAGCGAGTGCGATGTCGGCGACGCCGTACGTGCCCTCGCCGGTGACGAGGTCCGTGACGTCCGCCCGTGACAGGTAGTAGTGCCACAGTGAGCGAGTGAACGAGCGGGTCGTGTCCGCGGTGACCTCCACGTAGTGGCCGCCGGGAACGCGAAGGCGAGCGGATCCCGTGTCACCTGACCAGTGGGTCAGGACCGGGCGGTTCGCCGACCACTCGAGCGTGGCGCTTGTCACCGTCGCGCCCGCGGGCAGGTCGACAGTGGTGGTGCCCGAGTTGTTCTCGCCGCCCGCGTCGTTCAGCGGCACCATCGCGTAGGCGTTGTTGTTGTACTTGAGTTGATCGCCGTTCGCCGTCTGGTCCATGACGTTCTTGCAGTATCGGTGCGGGTCAAAGATTTCGGAGCACCCCATGAGGGTCGCGCCCACCTGCGTGGCTCCCGCCCCGCCCGTGGCGCCGTAGCCGGTCGGCAGGTCCGTGATGCCGGTGGCGACGGAGTAAGAAACATGCTGTGCGCCGGCGTCGACCGTAAAGGTCGTCGTCGCGTCGTCCGCGAGGCGGTCCGTCAGGAGCGTGACGTCCATGTCGAAGCTGGCATCGCTGCCCGCGCCGACGGAGTCGATGGCGCAGGTCAGGACGCGGGCGTTCGCGCTAAGGGTGCACTCCCAGCCGTCGAGTGTGAACGGCTCCTGGGTGACGCGAGCCATCTGCTGGCTCCACACGTCCTCCTGTGGGGCTGCGAAGCCCGCGGTGCCGCCGGGCGCCGCAAACGTGAGCCCCGCCGGAAGCGCAATAGACGCCGTGACGTCCGCCGCGGCGCCGTCGCCGTCGTTGCTGAGGGCGAGTGTCACCTCGGGGTCCGAGCGCGTGAGAGCAAGGTACGACGTGGGGGACTGGGCGATGCTCAGCTTGCTGGTGCCCGACGTTCCGGTGTCGGTGTCGGTGCCCGAGTCGGTTCCGCTATCGGTCCCGGTGCCCGAGCCGGAATCCGTACCCGTATCCGTCCCGGTATCCGTGCCGGGTTCCTCACCGGTGCCGTCTCCTGGCGTCTCGCTGTCGCCGCCGGTGCCGATGCCTGAGTCGGTTCCGCTATCGGTCCCGCTGTCGGAGCCAGTATCTGTTCCGCTACCAGAGCCGGTGTTGTTTCCCGTGTCGCCCGAGGTAGTTCCCCCGGACGTGTCGTCCGCGGTGCCCGTTCCGTCCGTGCCCGATGCCCCAGCGGAACCGCCGGAGGTCGATCCGTCATCGCTCGTCGCGCCAGGGTCGACCACGATCGCGGGAGTGGTCTGAGCCGTGCCGCTGCCGGCCGGTGCGGTGCCCGCGCCGGGTGCCGTCACCGGGGCGACGGAGGAAGGCGAGCTGCCAGTCTGGGCCGAGTAGATCGGGCCGGTGGCGTCGTCGGACTCGTCCACGGAGCCGGGGGTGCCGGCCGCAGGCTGATCGGCGTCGTCGTCGACACCTGAGTCGACACCGGAATCGGCATCCGTCGAACCCGCCCCGGGCTCGCTGTCCCGCGGCGACGCGACGCCGCCGGTGCCCTGAGCATCGGCTGGGTCCTCGCCAGGGAACAGGTTCCCGATGAAATTGACGCCTGCGACGGTGAGCGCGACGGCGCCGAGCGCCGCCGCGGCGGGCACGGCCACCTTGGTCAGCAACCCCACGGCACCGAGCGTCCCGAGGCCCCCGAGGATTCCGGTCCCCGCGGCCCCGGCTACCCCGCTCGCGGTCGTCGCGCCGGCACCTGCCGCGGCGCTGCCGGCACCACCGGCACCCGCGGCCCCGGTCGCGCCCGCGGGGCCCAGGGCGCCGCCGATGGGCAGGCCGCCCTCGAGCGCTCCCACCCCCAGCGCACCCATGAACAGGGGAGCGATGATGCCGCGCAGTCCGCGGTTGACGTCCTCGAGCTCCAGCACCAGCGCGGTGCAGCGCTCGCAACCCTTCACATGCCCGTCGATGCGGGTGTGCTCGCGCTTGGACAGGCCCCCGCGTACATACGATCCGAGTTGCGCATTGGCCTCCATGCAGCTGACCTCGACCGACGAGGACAGGTGCTGCTGGAGGTAGGCCTGGCGCAGCGCCTCGCGTGCGCGATAGGCGAGCGCGGCCACGCCGTTGGCGCTCAGCCCCAGCAGAGGCGCGATGTCCTTGGGGCTCTTCTTCTCGATCTCGGTGTACCACAGCACCGCTTGCCAGCGTTCGGGAAGCGACCGGTAGGCGTCGGCTACCATGCCCTGCTCGAAGCCCTGAAGCGCGGGTTCATCGGAGGACGCCTCGTAGCCCAGCGCCGCCTCGTACGGTTCCATGTCGTCGCGCGGGCGGGTGCGGTTGCCCTTCTCGATGACGTCCATGCCGGTGCGCCGCACAATGGTGAAGAGGTACGCGCGGAAGGCGAGGTCGGGGCCGTCACCGCGCTGGAGCGCGCGCAGGACCCGGGAGAAGGACTCCGAGACCACGTCGTCGATGTCGGACACCGAGTTCGTGTACTGAAACGCGACCTTGCGGGCGGCGTCGACGTGACGCTCGTAGAGCACACCGAAGGCGGCCGGGTCACCGGCGCGCACGCCGGCGATCAGCTCCGGATCGCTGGACGTTTCCGTCCATAGCGCGATCGCCTCAGTTGTCATGGCCCTCAGTCCCGTTCATGGCGATAGTGGCCCCTATCGTCCCTGTGACCAGTGGTCAAAAGCAAGCGCAAAGTTGTGCCCGTCACACCCTGCATCGGCCCGGCCTTGAGGATCGCCTAGAAATTTCTTCCGAATCCGCGTCATGAAGCCGCGTCGCACCCCTCTCATGGGGCATGACCGACATCAGCACCCCCAGCGCCCCCGCCGCGGCGCTGCTGCGCTCGTGGCAATCCACGAGCGTGCAGACCGTGTGGCGCCGGCCGGGTGACTGGTACACGCCCGCGACCGAGGCCCTCGTCGAGGCCCTCGATGCGCGGCTCGACACCGCGGCCGCCGCGTTCCGGCTGGGCCAGGCGCGTTCCGCGGCCGGCGTGGGCATCACCGAGGCGATCGATGACATGGCGGTGCTGTTCAAGGCCGCCGGTTTCGCGTCCGCACCCATCCGCACCCTGCGCGCGCTGTGTGAGGGGTGGACCGAGGGTGCCTCGGTCGCCAATGCCGCGCCCGCGATCACGGATGCGGAGTCCGGGCTCGGCACCCCCGAGTACCTGACCCAGCGTCTCGCGGAGGTGTACGGGGACGCGATCCGCCTGGGGACGACCGTGACCCGCACGCACGCGCTCGTGATGGTCGACGTGAGCCTCGACTGCGACGACCCGTGGCAGCGGATGGCGCGCAACGCCACCATCGGCGAGGCCCTGCGCTCGGCCTACGGTCCCGGCCACCCGATCGCCCGCCTGGGCGACGGACTCTACGCGGTGCTCATCATCCGCGACGCCCAGCTGGGTCAGTCGCTCGCGATGCTGCGCGACCACATCATTCAGCGATCCGTGGCGACGCGGGTCGGCAATCTCACGCGCCAGCCGGCGCGCTTGTGGGTGGAATCGCTTCCGGCCACCCACGAGTATGCCCGGGAGTTGGTGGATTCACTCCAACGCTGAGGGGAAGCAGGGGGATGGGGCCCGGTACCGAGCTGAGGGCGGTACCGGGCCCCGCTTTTCCCCACGCAACCCGTCCACGCGAGCGAAACCCGGCCACGGCATCGGCCGTCTATTCGCCGAAGCCGCCGCGCCACAGGACCAAGGAGCGGCCCTCGTCACGCGAGGCGCGACGTCCTCGCTCCACGATGACCACGGAGCCGGTGGGCCCCGTGGTGAAGATGCGCGAGCCCACGTCGGCGCGTGGGCGGAGCTTCTCCACCTCGGCCTCGAGCCGGTCCACACGATTCTGGAGCGACAGGATGCGCTTGATGCCGGCGAGGTTGATGCCCTCGTCCTGGCTCATGCGCTGAATCTCGCGCAGCGTCGCGACGTCACGCAGTGAGTAGCGGCGCCCTCCGCCGGGCCGGCGCCGTGGCACCACGAGGCCCAGGCGGTCGTATTGACGCAGTGTCTGTGCGTGCATGCCGGCGAGCTCGGCGGCCGCGGAAATGAGGAAGACGGGCTCGTCCACATCGGGGCGTTCCATACGTCCTCCTTTCGGGCTCTGAGGTAAGAGTCTCTCGCTACTTGGCCGCGTCGTCGTAGAGGCTGGCGCGCGGGTCGTATGAGGCATCGGCCAGTGCAAAGGCCTGCAGCGCCTCCTTGGCCTTGCGGCTGAGCTTGTTCGGCACCGACACCTGGACCGTGACCAGCAGGTCGCCGGTGCCCTGCTTGGTCGCAATGCCCCGACCCTTGACGCGCAGGGTGGTTCCGGAGTTAGTGCCGGACGCGACCTTGACCTTGACGCGGTCGCCGTCGAGCGTGGGGACCTCGACGGTCGCGCCCAGCGCGGCCTCGTCGAAGCTGACGGGAAGGTTCATGCGCAGGTTCTTGCCGTCGGCCGTGAACACCGGGTGCTTGCCCACACGCACGGTGAGGATGAGGTCGCCCGACGGACCGCCGTTCGTTCCTTGGCGGCCCTTACCCGCGATGCGGATCTTTTGGCCGTCGGTGACGCCGGCGGGCAGGCGGGTCTTGACCGTGCCGGTCGAGGTGCGCAGCGTGATGGTGTCGCCGAATGCCGCCTGGCGGAACGACACCTCGGTGGCCGCGGCCACGTCGGAGCCCTTCTGAGGTCCGCGCTGGAAGCCACCGCCGCCGAACATGTTCGACAGCACGTCCTCGAATCCCTGCGCGCGGTACTGCTGACCGCCCGCGCGGTTCGCGCCGCCGCCACCGAACATCGAGGAGAACACGTCCTCGAAGCCGCCGTTGCCGGCGCCGCCGGCTCCCGCTTGGAAGCGCGGGCCGCCACCACCCATCGCGCGGATCGCGTCGTACTGCTGGCGCTGCTCCTTGTCGGACAGCACGCCGTACGCCTCGCCCACGTCCTTGAACCGCCGCTCGGCGCTGGCGTCGCCGGGGTTGCGGTCGGGGTGCAGGTCGCGGGCGAGCCGCCGGTACGCCTTCTTGACGTCCTCGGGCGAGGCGTCCTTGGAGACGCCGAGCGTCGCGTAGAAGTCTTTGGTGAACCAGTCCTGACTGGACACGGGCGTCTCCTTCCTGGAGTGGGGTTATTCGGGCTGGGCGACCACGACGCGGGCGGGACGCACCACGCGCTCGCCGATGCGGTGGCCGGGCTGAGCCACCACCTGGACCGTCGGCACGGTCACCTCGGCCGAGGGCTGCGAGGTGAGGGCCTCGTGCAGCTGAGGGTCGAACTCGTCGCCCACGGCGCCATAGCTCGACCAGCCCAGGCGTCCCAGGGACTCCTCGAGCTTCACGGCGATGGACGCGAACGGGCCCTCGGACAGGTCGCCGTGCTCGCGCGCCGCGGCGATGTCGTCGAGCACGGGGATGAGCTGCTCGACCACCTTCGCGGTGTGCTGGGTCGCCGCGGCCTCGCGGTCGCGCTCCACACGCTTGCGGTAGTTGACGAACTCCGCCTGCAGGCGCTGGAGGTCGGCGAAGTTTTCCTCCGCGCGGGCCTCGGCGCGGGCGAGGTCGGTGTCGAACTCGTCGCCCTCGGCGTCGGTCTCGGCCGTCTCCGACTCGGCGCGGGCGGCCTCGTCGTTGATGATCGACTCTGCCTCGGCGAGCGGGTCGCGGTCGTCGGGGTCGGGCTGGGGGGTGGTGTCAGTCATGTCACGCCTTCCGTGAGCGACCGCGGCGGGCGACCGGCGCATCGGCCAGTCGCCCGCCTACGGGATTCGCTACTTCTTGTCGTTCTCGTCGTCGACGATCTCGGCATCCACCACGTCGTCGTCCTGCGACTCGGCGGCGTCGTCGGCGGGGGCGTCGCCCGCCTCGGCCTCGGCGGCCTGGGCGGCGTAGACGGCCTCGCCGATCTTCTGCGCCTTCTCGACCAGCACGTCGTGCTTGGCCTTGATGTCGTCCACGTCGTCGCCCTCGAGCGCCGTCTTCACGTCGGCGATCGCGGTCTTGACGTCGTCGGCCACCTCGGCGGGAACCTTGTCCTCGTTCTCCGACAGGATCTTCTCGGTCGAGTAGGCGAAGGTCTCCGCGTTGTTGCGGGTGTCCTGGTCCTCGCGACGCTTCTTGTCCTCGGCCTCGTGCTCCTCGGCGTCCTTGATCATCTGCTCGATGTCGTCCTTGGACAGGGCCGATCCACCGGTGACGGTGATGGACTGCTCCTTGCCGGTGCCACGGTCCTTGGCGCCCACGTGCACAATGCCGTTGGCGTCGATGTCGAACGTGACCTCGATCTGCGGCACGCCGCGCGGGGCCGGCGCGATGCCGCCCAGCTCGAAGGTGCCCAGCAGCTTGTTGTCGCGGGCAAACTGACGCTCACCCTGGTAGACCTGCACCAGCACGGAGGGCTGGTTGTCCTCGGCGGTCGAGAAGACCTCCGACGACTTGGTGGGGATCGCGGTGTTGCGCTCGATCAGCGTGGTCATCACGCCGCCCTTGGTCTCGATGCCGAGGCTTAGCGGGGTGACATCGATGAGCAGCACGTCCTTGCGCTCACCCGAGATGACACCGGCCTGCAGGGCGGCGCCGACGGCGACGACCTCGTCCGGGTTCACACCCTTGTTGGGCTCGCGGCCGCCCGTGAGCTCCTTGACGACGTCCGTGACCGCGGGCATGCGGGTCGAGCCGCCAACGAGGACCACGTGGTCGATCTGCGACAGCTGAATGCCGGCGTCCTTGATGACCTGGTGGAACGGCGCCTTGGTGCGCTCGATGAGGTCCGAGGTCATCTGCTGGAACTGCGCACGGGTGAGGCGCGTGTCCAGGTGGACCGGGCCGTTCTCGCCGATGCTGAGGTACTGCAGCGAGATGTTGGTGCTCGTCGCGCTCGACAGCTCCTTCTTGGCCTGCTCCGAGGCCTCGCGCAGACGCTGGACCGCGGCCTTGTCCTTCGACAGGTCCACGCCCTCGGTGTTCTTGACCTCCTTGATGAGGTGGTCGACGATGCGCTGGTCCCAGTCGTCGCCGCCCAGGCGGTTGTCACCGGCCGTGGCGCGCACCTGGATGGTGGAGAAGTCGTCCTCGTCCTTACCGACCTCGAGCAGCGAGACGTCGAACGTGCCGCCACCCAGGTCGAAGACCAGGATGAGCTCGTCTTCCTTACCCTTGTCCAGGCCGTAGGCGAGGGCCGCGGCGGTGGGCTCGTTGACGATGCGCTGGACCTTGAGGCCCGCGATCTCGCCGGCGTCCTTGGTCGCCTGGCGCTCGGCGTCGTTGAAGTACGCGGGGACCGTGATGACCGCCTCGGTCACCTTCTCGCCCAGGTACTCCTCGGCGTCGCGCTTGAGCTTGCCCAGGATGCGGGCCGAGATCTCCTGCGCCGTGTACTTCTTGTCGTCGATCTCCGTCGCCCAGTCGGTGCCCATGTGGCGCTTGACCGAGGTGATGGTGCGGTCGACGTTGGTGACGGCCTGGCGCTTGGCGATCTCGCCCACCAGGACCTCGCCGGTCTTCGAGAACGCGACCACCGACGGGGTGGTGCGGGCGCCCTCGGCGTTCGCGATGACGGTGGGCTCGCCGCCCTCCAGGACGGTCACCACCGAGTTGGTGGTGCCGAGGTCGATACCGACTGCTCGTGCCATGAGATGTCCTCCTTGTGATGCGGCCGGGACCGGGGCCCTGGCCTGAGTTGTCGCCGGCTCTATCGAAGTTGAGCCGCCTACGCTCAAGTATCCTCGCGGCGTCGTAGATGTCAAGCCGGCTCGGCAAAAGTTGAGTGAACTCTGCTCAACTCTTGCGGTTTGCTTCGCTGCGGCCGATGCCGGCGCCGGTTTCTCGCTGACAGGCACCAGGGTGCGGGGCTAGGTTGGCGCCATGGCCGATGCCCCCGACACCTCCGCCGCCGCCGCACACTTTCGCGCGAAGCTCGCGTTCGAGACGGACCCGTCCGACGTGGCGCCCGCGGTCGCCTCCGGCGATTTTGTGCTCATTGACAGCCGCGACGAGCGCGCCTGGCGCCAGGGGCACGCCCGCGGGGCCGTCCATATGCCCAAGCCCCTCATGGCTTCGCGCATTCCCGCGTACCCGACGGGAACGCGGTTCGTCGTGTACTGCTGGGGCCCCGGCTGCAACGGCGCGACCCGCGCCGGATTGATCATCTCCGAGCTTGGTTATGAGGTGAAGAAGATGATCGGCGGCTTCGAGTACTGGGCGCGCGAGGGGTTGCCGGTGGACGCCGTGACGGTTGACGCGGAGGGCCGCGAGGTCACGATCGACGCGACGCGGGCGCCGGACCCGCTGACGGCGCCGCTGTCGTCGACGGGTGAGGCGATCGCCTGCGCCTGCTGAGCCCGCCCGTTCCGGTGCGCGTCCTGGGAGCCGCTGAGTGCCCGGTTTCGCGCGAAAGCGGGCACTGAATGGCTCCTGGGGCGGCAGCTGCGCTACTGGAGGCGGCCGGCGCTCATCCGCAGCACGCGCGACGCCATGACCTGGGCCTCGGCAGGGTCGTGCGTGACCACCAACGCCGCGGTGCCGGTGGCCGCGAGAATGTCGCGGACCTCCACGGCGAGCCGCGCGCGCAGGTCTGCGTCGAGCGAGGACAGCGGCTCGTCGAGCGCCAGCAGGCGGGGCCGCGGAGCGAGCGATCGCGCGAGCGCGACGCGCTGGCGCTGCCCGCCCGACAGCTCCGTGATGGCACGCTCGCCGTAACCGGTCAGGCCCACGATCTCGAGCAGCTCCTCGACGCGCTCGCGGCGCTCGTCGCGCGCCACCCCTGCCATCTCGAGCCCAAAGGCCACGTTGCGTGCCACCGAACGGTGGGGGAAGAGCTGTCCGTCTTGGAACACGAGCCCGAAGCCGCGCCGGTGCACGGGCACGTCCGTCACGTCGGCGCCGTCCCACATCACACGCCCACCGGCAGGCTCGACGATCCCCACGATCGCGCTCAGCAGTGAGGACTTGCCGCATCCCGAGGGGCCCAGCAACGCCACCGTCTCACCGGGCGCGACCGACAGGGAAGCGCCCTCGACCGCAACGACAGGAGGCTTGCCCGGGTACTCGACCCTGAGGTCCTCGACCGTCAGCCCGCTCATAGATCAGCTCCCACCTGCGTGCGCATGCGCTCGGACACCATCATGATGGCCGCCGTCATGAGGGCCAGCACCACCGCCGCGGCGAAGGCCATGCCGATGTTCTCGATGCCGGGCCTCCCCAGGAGCCGATAGATGGCGGTGGGCAGCGTGGGTCGGTCGGGTCGCGCCACGAACGTCGTGGCGCCGAACTCACCCAACGCGATCGCGAACGCGAAACCCACGGCCAGCCCGAAGGCCCGGCGCAGCAGCGGCCAGTCGACCGCCGCCCACACCCGCCACGGGGACGCCCCGAGCGTCGCCGCCGCCGCCCGCAGCCGCGGGTCGATCGCGTGTGCCGCGGGCACCAGCGTGCGCACCACCAGCGGTAGCGCCACCACCGCCTGTGCCATGGGCACCAGCCACCACGAGCCGCGCAGGTCGACCCCGAGCACCGGGCGGTTGAGGGTCAGCAGCATGCCGAGTCCCACCACGACCGCCGAGACCCCCAGCGGCAGCATCACCACGGCATCGAGCGCGCCGGAGCGTCGCGTGCGCCGCGTCAGCAACGTCGCCACCACCTGCCCCACCACGCATGCGACGGCCGCGGCGATCGCCGCCGTCACCAGGGAGTTCACGGCGGCCTGCGCCACCGACACCGGCAGCACGGTGCGACCAGGCTCGGAGAACAGCGCCACATAGTGGTCGACCCCATGGCCGTCGATGGTCCTCAGCGACCTCTCCACCAGCGAGTACAACGGGAGGGCCAGCAAAAGACCCAGGGTCACAAGGGTGGGAAGGGCGACCCATGCATCGGCCGGCCGGAAGGGGCGTGTGCCGTCGAGGGCGCGCCCGCCGGCCACGCGTTCGCGCCGGCGCCTCGCCGCCGCGGAGAGCCACAGTGCGAGCGCGACGAACACCATCTGGAGGACCGACAGCACCGCGGCCGCGCGCAGGTCGAGGAACTGGTTGACCTGCAGGTAGATCTCGGTCTCCAGCGTGCGCACCCGCGTGCCACCCAGCACCAACACCACCCCGAAGGCGGTCGCGCAGAACAAGAAGACCACGGAGGCGGCCGATGCGAGGGCTGGCATGAGCGCCGGCACCGTCACGTGGGCGAACACTCGCCGGCGGTCGGCGCCCAGCGTCGCGGCTGCTGCCCCGAGCGACGGGTCCAGCCCCGCCCACGCGCCGCCCACCACGCGCACCACGACGGAGACGTTGTAGAACACCAGCGCCGCGACGATCGCGACGACGGACTGGTCGAGCTCAAGGAACCCCAGCGGCCCCGAGCGTCCCAACAGCGCGGAGAACGCGGCGGCGACGACCACCGTCGGCAGGACGAACGGCACCGCCACGAGCGAGCGCACCGTCCGCTGCCCGCGCCAGCGCAACCGGTAGAGCACGTACGCACCGGGGACGCCCAGCGCGAGCGAACCCACAGTGCCCGCGAGGGCGAGCCCGAGGGTGGTGACCACGGCATCGGCCGTGCGGGAAGACGTGACCACCGCCCAGGTGCCCGCGGCGTCAAAGCCGCCGTCGAAGAGACCGTGTACCAGGACCGACGCGAGCGGCCACAGGAAGAACAGGCCGAGGAACGCGAGCGGCACGGCGGCCAGCAGCCACCAGCCGAGGCTGCGGCGCGCGGCCAGGCTCATCTCGCGTTCCTCGGCCTGGGATCAGTCGAGGACCGTCGCGGTCCAGTCGGCGATGTAGTCGTCGCGGTGCGCGGAGATCTCGGCGGGGTCCATGGTGTGGGGCTCGTCCGCAAGGGGGGCGTACTCGGCCCAGGCCTCGGGCACGTCGACGGACGACGAGACGGGGTAGACGTACATGTTGTCCGGCACGCTTGCCTGGAACTCGTCGGAGAGCATCCAGTCGATGACGGCCTGGCCGGCTGCAGGGTTCTCGGCTCCCTCAAGCACGCCGGCGTACTCGACCTGGCGGAAGCACGTGTCGAGCAGGGCGGCCGAGGTGGGCTCGCCGTCGATCACCTCGGACGGCGGGGACGAGGCGTAGGACAGCACCAGCGGGTAGTCGCCGCCGTAGTTGGGCACCGAGAAGTCCACGAAGTACGTGTCGGACCAGGACGGGGTCACGCGCACGTCGTTCTCGCGCAGGCCGGCCCAGTAGTCGGTCCAGCCGTCCCCGAACTCATCGACGGTCGCGAGCAGCAGCGCGAGGCCGGGGGAGGAGGTCGCGGGGTTGGTGACCGAGAGGAGGCCCGCGTACTGCGGGTCGGTGAGGTCGCCCAGGCCGGTCGGGACGGGCACGCCGTTGTCCTCGAACCACGCGATGTCGTAGTTGAGGCACACGTCGGAGTAGTCGATGGCGGTGAGGGCGTCGGAACCGGCGATGGCGTACTCGGCGGCGTCGGCGGCGGCCGGTGCGGTGGACTCGTAGTCCGCGAAGACGCCCTCGTCGATCGCGCGGCTGGCGAAGGTGTTGTCGACGCCGTAGACCACGTCGCCCAGCGGCGCGTCCTTGGTGAGGACCAGCTGATTGACCAGGGCGCCCGCGTCGCCGGGGGCGGTGAACTCGACGGTGAGGCCGGTCTCGTCTTCGAAGGCGGCGAGGACGTCGTCGGGCACCGCGAACGAGTCGTGGGTGACAACCGTGACGGTCTGGCCCTCGAGGTCCGTGGTGTCCGTGGCACTGGCGCTGGCCGATGCCGTGGGCGCCTGGGCGGCGCCGGTGGCGCTCGCGGTCGGGTCGCCTTCCGGGGTGTCGACGTCGCCCGCCGAGCACGCGGCGAGGGTAAGGGTGGTCAGGGCGATGGCCCCGAAGGTGGTGGCGCGCAACATGCGCATGAATGCCTCCCATTGCTAGGAGGGGATCGAGTCTCGACTCCCTACGCCGGTATCACCCGGATCAGGTTCGAGGGTCTGCGGCGGTTCCGCACTCTCAGCGCTCTTGTCTCGGCGGCCGATGCTGCGACCGGCTCCCGGGAAGCGCTCCCCTGTCGTGTCCGGCCAGCATAGCGCCGGGCGACGGGGTGAGGAACCGGCCTGCTACACGTCGATGCGGTGGAAGTTCTGGAAGCTCTTCGACGCCGTGGGCCCGCGCTGGCCGCGGTAGCGCGAGCCGTACTTTTCGGAGCCGTAGGGGTGCTCGGCGGGGGAGGACAGGCGGAAGAAGCACAGCTGGCCGATCTTCATGCCGGGCCACAGGTTGATGGGCAGTGTCGCGGTGTTGGACAGCTCAAGCGTGACGTTGCCCTCGAAGCCGGGGTCGATGAAGCCTGCGGTCGAGTGGGTGAGGAGGCCCAGGCGCCCCAGCGAGGACTTTCCCTCGAGTCGCGCGGCAACGTCATCAGGCAACGTGACCGACTCGTAGGTCGAGCCCAGCACAAACTCGCCGGGGTGGAGGACGAACGGCCCCTCGGTGATGTCGACCAGGCGGGTGAGCTCGGGCTGGTCGACGGACGGGTCGATGGCCGCGTACTTGTGGTTGTCGAACACGCGGAAGTAGCGGTCGAGCCGGACGTCCACCGACGACGGCTGAATCATGTCGGGGTCCCACGGGTCAAGGGCCACGCGGCCGGCCTCGATCTCGGCGCGGATGTCTCGGTCGCTGAGCAGCATGGGGCCAATCTAGCCCCCGCACGAGTGAAGCGGACGCGACCACGGCATCGGCCGCCGCAGGTCACGAAATCGAAACGTTTCGCGCACCGACTCGCAACGTTTCGACAAGCGCATTACGATGGGCGCGGATACCCCTGACACCGGAAGGCCTGCCCCATGCAGTTTGGACACTTCGACGACGAAGCGCGTGAGTACGTCATCACCACGCCGCACACGCCGTACCCCTGGATCAACTACTTGGGTGCGCAGGACTTCTTCGGTCTCATCTCCCACACCGGTGGCGGGTATTCGTTCTACCGTGACGCCAAGCTGCGCCGCCTCACGCGCTACCGGTACAACAACGTGCCGGTCGATGACGGCGGCCGCTACTTCACCATCAACGACGGCGGCGACGTGTGGAGCCCCGGCTTCCGCCCCTACAAGACCGAGCTGGACCGCTTCGAGACCCGCCACGGCATGGGCTACACCCGCATCACCGGAGAGCGGAACGGCCTCGAGGCTTCGGTGCTGTTCTTCGTGCCCGTCGACACCAACGCCGAGATCCACCAGGTCACGCTGACCAACACGTCGGACCAGGACAAGTCGGTCTCGCTGTTCAGCTTCCTCGAGTTCTGCCTGTGGAACGCGGAGGACGACCAGACCAACTACCAGCGCAATCTCTCGATCGGCGAGGTGGAGGTCGAGGACGGCGCCATCTATCACAAGACCGAGTACCGCGAGCGTCGCGACCACTACGCGGTCTACGGCGTGAACGCGCCCATCGCGGGCTTCGACACCGACCGCGACACCTTCCTCGGATTCGGCAACGGCTTCGACGAGGCCGCCGTGCCGCACGCTGCGCAGTCCGGCGACTCGATCGCCTCGGGTTGGTACCCCATCGCCTCGCACCACCTGAAGGCCGACCTTGAGCCCGGCGAGACCACGACCTACACGTTCGTGCTCGGCTACCTCGAGAATGACCGCGACGACAAGTGGGAGGCCCCTGGCGTCATCAACAAGTCCGGTGCCCGCGAGCTGCTTGACCGCTTCTCGACCAACGAGGCCGCCGACGCCGCCTTCGCCGAACTCAACGAGTACTGGGACGGCCTGCTGGGCTCCTACACGGTGACCTCGGGTGACGAGAAGTTGGACCGCTCGGTCAACATCTGGAACCAGTACCAGTGCATGGTGACGTACAACATGTCCCGCTCGGCCTCCTACTTCGAGACCGGTATGGGCCGCGGCATGGGCTTCCGTGACTCCTCGCAGGATCTCCTGGGCTTTGTGCACCTGGTCCCCGAGCGCGCCCGCGAGCGCATCATCGACATCGCCTCGACCCAGTTCGAGGACGGCAGCGCCTATCACCAGTACCAGCCGCTGACCAAGCGCGGCAACCACACGCTCGGCTCTGGCTTCAATGACGACCCACTGTGGCTCATCCTCGGCGTCGCCGCCTACGTCAAGGAGACGGGCGACTTCGGCATCCTCGATGAGATGGTGCCGTTCGACAACGACGAGTCGACGTCCGCGACCCTCATGGAGCACCTGCGTCGCTCCTTCAACCACCCGCTCGACAAGGCAGGGCCGCACGGCCTGCCGCTCATCGGCCGCGCGGACTGGAACGACTGCCTCAACCTCAACTGCTTCTCCACCGAGCCGGGCGAGTCTTTCCAGACCACCGGCAACAAGACCGGCGGCGTCGCGGAGTCGATCTTCATCGCGGGCATGTTCTGCGCCATCGGCCCCGAGTACGCGGCCCTCGCCCGTCGCCGCGGCGACGACGCCGAGGCGGACCGCGCCGAGCAGGCCGTCGAGGACATGCGCGCCGCCGTCACCGAGCACGGCTGGGACGGCGAGTGGTTCCTGCGCGCCTACGACTACTACGGCAACAAGGTCGGCACGCACGAGACCCAGGACGGCCAGATCTGGATCGAGCCCCAGGGCTACTGCGTCATGGGCGGCGTGGGAGTCGAGGACGGCAAGGCGGTCCAGGCGCTGGACTCGGTGCGCGAGCGCCTCAACACCCCGCACGGCATCGTGCTGCTGAACCCCGCCTACACCGAGTATCACGTGGAGTTGGGCGAGGTCACGAGCTACCCGCCGGGCTACAAGGAGAACGCGGGCATCTTCTGCCACAACAACCCCTGGGTGATCATCGCGGAGACGGTCGTGGGCCGCTCCGAGTACGCCTGGGAGTACTGGAAGCAGATCGCCCCCGCCTACCGCGAGGAGATCTCCGAGGTCCACCGCACCGAGCCGTACGTCTACGCCCAGATGATCGCGGGCAAGGACGCCGCCCGGCACGGCGAGGCGAAGAACTCGTGGCTCACCGGCACGGCCTCGTGGAACTTCGTCGCCGTCTCCCAGCACCTGCTGGGCGTGCGCCCGGGCTACGACGGACTCATCGTCGACCCGTGCATCGGCGCCGAGATCTCCGAGTACACGGTGCGCCGCCAGATCCGCGGCGCGACCTACGTCATCACGGTGAGTAACTCGGGCGGCAAGGGCGCGAGCCTCACCGTCGACGGCCAGCCCATCGACGGCAACGAGGTGCCCTACGCGGCCCCCGGTTCGACGGTCGAGGTCACCGCGACGGTTTAATCGCGGGGCCGCCACGCCACCTCTCCGCCGCCCCCTGTTCCAAAGTGACGGTGATCTGGGCGACACGCCGCTCCACGGGCTCTTCCACGCGGCGTGGTGGCTAGATCACCGTCACTTCGTGACAGCGGCGCGGTCAGCGCGGTGAAGGCCGGGGAGTATGCCCGCTAGGTGTTGTCGGCGGATGCCGTGGCCGGCCGGGGCTCCTCACTCGCCTTAGCGCGGGCTCGCCCGCGCCTGCTGGCGCGCACCACGAGCCACACCACCAGGCCCACGATTCCCGCCAGCGCGGCCCACGGCAGCAGCACGCCCGCGACGACCAGCGCGCCCGAGAGGAACGCGAGCATCGCGTCCCAGCCCTCGGCCAGTCCGTCGAGGAACGACCCGGGGGAGTCGTCGACCTCGACGATGGGCTCGGTAGTGAGGGACAGCTCGATGGTCGACATCGACACCTGATCGTCCAGGCCGCGCTCGCGTGCCTGGAGGCCCTCGAGTTCCGCCTGGCGGCGGTCGAGCTCGTTTTCCAGCGTGATGATGTCCTCGATGTCCTCGGCCTCGAGCAGCAGCGCCTCGATGCGCGCGGTGGAGGCCTCAAGCGTCGAGATTTCCGCCTCGAGGTCCGTCACCTCTCGCGTGACATCCGTCGACTGAGTGGAGAACTCGTCCACGGTGCCGAGCGCGCGCAGGTCCTCGACCACCGGCTCGAGGTTGTCCGAGGGGATGCGCAGGGTCATCCACGCCGCGCCGCCGTCGTACTCGCTCGGCGTGGTCTCGCTACGCGCGTCGATGCGGCCCCCGGCGCCGCGCACGATGGCGGCCGCGTCGTTGGCCGCGGTGATCGGGTCGTCGACGGTCATGAACATCGAGCCCGTGACGATCAGCGCCCGGTCGCTCTCGGCCTGCTGGGGGGCGGCTCCGTCGCCGCCCTCGGCGGCAGACTCCTCGGCCACGGCATCGGCCTCCGCGTATCCCCCGCCGGAGTCGTACGAGGCGTCCGCGCCCGAGAGCTCGCCGTCGCTCGACGAGCAGCCCGCGAGCAGCCACACGGCGGCGGCAACGGCGATTCCAGCAATCAGGCGGCGCTTCCCCGCCCCAGCGCGAGTCCTCATGATGCTCATGCTAGGGAGACGGCCTGCACCCCGAAAGCGTTGGGTGGTTGCGGTTCAGTCACGGTTCGGTCACGGCATCGACGCAGGTAAAGCCGCAATCTGGCCAAATCTCGAAAAAACTTCCATGTGCATGCATCCAAACCCGAGGGTCGGGCGGAAGTAGGGGGTGAGAGGGGTCGCACCCGGCGGCCTCTTCAACCGCAAGGGAGAAGCATCATGCGCACGTCACTGATCGCCGGCGCCGCCGCCGGCACCCTGCTCGCCGCGGGACTTGCCGCCCCCGCCCTCGCCGTCGAGGACGGCATGGCGGAGGTGTCCGTCCTGCACGGCATCCCCGACACCCCCGTCGACGTGTATGTCGACGGCGCTAACACCATCGACGACTTCCAGCCCGGCGACCTCGCCGGCCCGCTGGACCTCGCACCCGGTACCTACGAGGTGGCCCTGACCGCGACCGATGCCGCAGACGACTCCGACCCGGTCCTGGGCCCCATCGAGCTCACCGTCGAGGAGGGCATGAGCTACACCGCGGTGGCGCACCTTGACGCCGACGGCGCCCCCACCGTCACCCCGTTCGGCAACGACCTGTCGGAGACCGCCGCCGGCGAGGGACGCCTCACCGTCCGCCACACGGCGGCCGCCCCGGCCGTCGACGTCTGGACCGATGGCGAGGTGCTCTTCGAGAACCTGTCCAACCCCGACGAGATGATGGGCGACGTCCCCGCCGCCACCTATGGGGCCGCGGTGTCGCTGACCGGCGAGACCGACCCCGTGCTGGGGCCCACCGACGTGGAGATCCAGGCCGGCGTGAACACCATCGTGTACGCGTGGGGCTCCGCGGAGGACGGCAACCTTGATCTCGCCGTGCAGACCGTCGACGTCCACTCGGCCGCGCCGAGCGAGGTCCAGGCCGGTTCGTACGGCTACGCGGACCAGGGCGGCGTGCCCGCCATCGCCCTGATCGGCGGCGCCCTCGCCCTCGCCGGTGCGGCCGGCATCGGCCTGCGCTACGCCCGCCGCTAACTGACCCTCACTCACCCAGGAGGGGCGGGCTCCGGCCCGCCCCTCCGCTAGCCGTGGAGGCGGCCGATGCTCTCGCACCCTCGCGCGCTCGTCGTCTGCGCGTTCCTCGCGGTCACGGTCGCCGGCTGTGCGGGCGGTCCGGCCCCCGTCGCCAGCGGGGTCACCCTCGGCACTATGCCCAGCCAACCCTCCCCGTCCTCCAGCGTGGTTCCGCCCGTCGATGAGGTGACGGCGCCCCACGTGCTGGGCGACGTCGAGGTGAGATCGGCGTCGCCGGCGGAACTGGACGTCGCGCCGGTCGACCAGCCGGTGAGGCTCGAGGTCGCGGGACTCGACATCGACATGCCGGTAGTGCGCGTGGGTGTCGACGAGACCGGAGGCATGGTGATCCCCGAGGGCGCCCTTACCGCCGGCTGGTACGAGTTTGGGCCCGCGCCGGGCGACGACGCGGGCAACGCCGTCGTCGCCGCACACGTCGACAACGCACAGGGACTCGGGCCCTTCGCGCGTTTGCTGGACGTCGAGGTGGGCGAGCGGGTGGACGTGACGACCGAGTCGGGCGCGACGATCGCCTACGAGGTCACCGACGTCGAGCAGACGAATAAGGATGAGGTGGATCTCACCGCCGTGTTCGAGCCGGACGGCCCGCCTTCCCTCGTCATGGTGACGTGTGGCGGCGACTGGCAAGCGAACATCGGCCACTACGCCGACAACGTCATTGTCACCGCGATTCCGGTCGATGACGTACCGTGAGCATCACGACTCTGCCGACCACCGAAAGGCCATCGATGACCCTCGGTACCAGCGCCCACGGGCGGGCCTTGGCCCGCGCGTTCGCCGCCGGAGACGAGGCTGCGCTCGAGGAGCTTTACCGCGACGTGTCGTCGCTGGTCTACAGCCTCGCGCTCAGAGCGCTGGATTCCACGGCCGATGCCGAGGACGTCACCCAGCAGACGTTCGTCTCCGCATGGCGAGGCCGCGGGAACTACGATCCCGACCGTGGGGACCTGCGCGGCTGGGTGGTGGGCATCGCCAAGCGCCGCATCGCAGACGCGCTCGCGGCCCGTGCACGGGAGTCCAGGCGCGAAGAGGCGGTTCAGCACATCCACGCCACCACCGTCGACGAACATGCAGATAAGGTGCTGCTCGCCTGCGAGGTCGAGGCGCTGGGCGACCCGCGCAAGACGATCATCGCGCTCGCGTACTACGAGGGTGCGACGCACGAGCAGATTTCCCAGCGGCTGGGAATGCCGCTGGGCACCGTGAAGAGTCATCTCAGGCGCAGCCTGATCGAACTGAGGAACCGATGGGAGGTGTCCGATGTCGCATCTTGACGATGACGCGCTCGCCGCGATCGCGATCGGCGACGGCATTCCTGCGGACCTCGAGCACGCCACCACCTGCGAGCAGTGCGCCGCCGAGCTCGCCACCTTCACGGCGCTGACCGAACGCCTGGGCGCGATGGGGCCGGGCGTGCTCACGCAGCCGCCCGCTGGGGTCTGGGACGCGATCGCGGCAGGGGTGTCGACGCCCGAGCCCCGAGACGACCTCGCCGCTCGCCGGGCGGCGCGCGAGGACGTCGCGCGCGCGGACTCCACGCGCGAGCGCTCCGGCCCGCGCTGGTGGGCCCTCGGCGCCGCCGCTGCTGCTGGAGTCGTGATCGGAGGCGTGGGTGTGGCCGCGCTAGGCGGTGGCGGCGAGGACGTGCGCACGGTCCTGGCCAGTTCGGCGCTGACGGATCTGGCCACCGAGCAGCCCGCGGGCGAGGCCACCGTCGAGGTGCTCGACGACGGCGAACGCGTGCTGGTCATCGACACGAGCGAGGTTGCGCAGCCCGAGAACGCCTACCTCGAGGTGTGGCTCATCGACGAGCAGATCGAGGGCATGGTGAGCCTGGGCCACCTCACGGGCGAGCACACCGTGTTCACGCTGCCCGAGGGCGTGGACATCGCGCAGTTCCCCATCGTCGACATCTCGGTCGAGCCCGTGGACGGCATCCCCACCCACTCGGGCGAATCCATCACCAGGGGAGTACTGGGAGCGTAGGCCAGCCACGGCATCGGCCGCCGGGCCCCTGTCGGTTTGGCCCACGCTTGGGACGGATGTCGGCAGGCGAGGCGGCTGTGACGGGCCCACGCGTCACATCCGCATCAGGCGTCACATCTGTGGGCCAAACCAATGCGGGACTACGGCCGCTGCGCGAACCTCTCGACGAGGTCGCCGTCGCCGCCCACCACCAGCAGGTCGTCGGCGTGGATGACGGTGCCCTTCGAGCCGTACTCAAACTCGCCGCCGGGGGACATGACGCCGATCACCTGGACGCCGTACTTGCCGCGCAGGTTGAGGTCCGCGAGCGAGAAGTTATGCGTCTCGCGCGGCGGGGTCATCTTGACGATCGTGAAGCCCTCATCGATCTCGATGTAGTCGAGCATCTTTCCGCCCACGGAGTGCGCCACGCGCACACCGGCCTGAGACTCGGGCAGCACCACGTGGTGGGCGCCGATGCGGCGCAGGATGCGCGCGTGCTCCTCGGAGATGGCCTTGGCCCAGATCTCCTGGATGCCGATGTCGACCAGGTTGCCGGTGATGAGGACGGATGCCTCGAGCGACGTGCCCACGCCCACGACGGCTGCAGAGAAGTCCTTGGCGCCGAGCTGCTCGAGCGCGCGAGGGTCGGCGGCGTCGGCCTCGACAACGGGAAGGCGCTTGGCGAGGCGCTCCACCTGGGCGGCGTCGCGCTCGACGGCGAGGACCTCGACGTCCATCGAGTCGAGGGTGTCGGCCAGTGCCGTGCCAAAACGTCCCATGCCGATGACCAGCACGCCCGATGCCGTGGACATGTTGTTAGCCAATGAGGGGCCTTTCTGACGGGTAGCGGATCACGCGCCGCTGCTTGTTCAACGCTAGCGCCGCCGCGATGGTCATGGAGCCCACGCGGCCGACGTACATCATGACGATCAGCGTGGTCTTGGCCTCCGGGGGCAGGCTGCCGGTGATGCCCGTAGACAGGCCGCACGTCGCGTAGGCGGAGACCACCTCGTACAGCGCGCGGTCCAAGGGGATGTCGGTCTGGGCCATGAAGACGGTGGTGCCGATCACGATGATCGCGATGCCGATGACGGTCACGGCGACCGCCCCGCGCAGCACCTCGGTCCCCACGCGCTTGCCGAAGGCCTCCATGTCGCGCCGGCCGCGAGCCTCGGCCATGATCGCGAGCAACAGCACCGCGACGGTCGTGACGCGGATGCC
The DNA here is from genome assembly GCF_002090055.1 of Demequina sp. NBRC 110051. Classification (GTDB taxonomy): domain Bacteria; phylum Actinomycetota; class Actinomycetes; order Actinomycetales; family Demequinaceae; genus Demequina. Next base: position 105,379 of record NZ_BBRH01000011.1, on the reverse strand, counting down.
ACCTGCCGTCGAACCCGAGCCGCCGCCGATGAACATCAGCACGTCCTCGAGCAGCCAGGTTTGCTCGCGCGCCTGGCCGATGTCGAAAGAGGCGAACCCGCCAGAGCGCTGGTTGATGGACTGGAAGAAGATGTTGCCGAGCGTGTCACCGGAGTTGTGATCCCCCAGCGTGGCCGGGTTCGACCACTCGAAGATCGCGAGCAGGCCCGCCGAGATCACCGTGAGTGAGCTGACCATCACCAGCGTGAGCTTGGTGTGCAGCGACCACGTGCGTGGGCGGCGCCAGTTGCGCACCAGGTTCAGGTACACGGGGTAGCCCAGGGCGCCGATCCAGACGCCCAGGCCGATGGGGATGAGCATCCAGAAGTCGTGCGAATACGGGTAGAGCCCCACCGGATCCGGCGTGAAGCCCGCGTTGTTGAACGCCGAGATGCCGTAGAAGAAGGAGTAGCCGATGGATCGGCCGATGCCGTAGTCCAGCGTGAGGAAGCGCGGAATGAGAATCAGCGCGATGGCGATCTCGACGGAGAAGGACACCACGATGACGGTGCGCAGCAGCGAGCGGAGGTCGCCCAGGCCAGTGGCGCGGGCCTCCTCGGCGGCGAGGAGGCGCTGGGTGAGGCCCAGGCGGCGAGAGACGGCGAGGCCGATGAGGGACGCGAGCGTCATGATGCCCAGTCCGCCGACCTTGATCGCCGCGGCGATGATCGCGAGTCCCCAGGCCGACCAGTAGGTACCGGTGTCGACGGTGGTGAGGCCGGTCACGCAGACCGCGGAGGTCGCCGTGAAGAGCGCGTCGATAAAGGGGGCGCGGTGCCCGTCGGCCGTGGCGGCCGGCAGGGACAGCAGGCCCGTAAAGATGAGGATGACCAGGGCGAACGTGCCCAGTGCCAAGCGTGCGGGGGATCTGAGCGCGGAGCGAGAGAACTTCTCGCTCAGCGCGGACCTCGTGCCGCGCACCGTCTCCATGGATCCCCTTCGCCGCGCACCACGCGCCCTGTGTGCCGTGCGGGTACGCCGCACGCCCTCATCCCATCATCGACAGTTTTCACTTACTTCACAACAGTCACTTCAGCCCCTACAGTAGGGGGAAGGTCCTGCCGATACAGCAGCCGGACTTCGCTTGAGGGGAGAAAGACTGCATGGCTGACAATGGCGCCGCCCGCACCACCTTTTTGACGGTGGCCGAGGTGGCCGAGCTGCTGCGGGTCTCACGCATGACGGTCTATCGCTGGGTCCACGCCGGCGAAATCCCCGCCGTCCAGTTTGGACGCTCCTACCGCGTGCCCCGCACGGCGGTCGAACAGTTCATGGAGCAGGCAGGTTACGAGGGCTTTTCCGGCGAGAGTGACGACCGCCGCTCAGGCACGGTAGGCTAAGTCCTCGTCTGTCGCGTCCAGCGCGCACTGGACGCCGTAGCACTGTCAATGATTCGAGGTAGGTTCCGTGGGATCCGTCATCAAGAAGCGTCGCAAGCGCATGTCGAAGAAGAAGCACCGCAAGCTGCTTCGTAAGACGCGCCACCAGCGCCGCAACAAGAAGTAATACCAGGCATTTCGTTGTAGGACTGGGATCCCCTGTTGGGGGCCCGTTGCACTAGCGTGCAATTGCGATCCTAGATCAAGTGCCTCCGGGTGGCCCGTAACGGCGCCGCCTGTCGTTGTGCCCCATGCCTCCGCTGTGAGCCGAGGTGTGGGGCGCTTCGCGTTTTGCACCCCTTTGTCAGACCAGCGAGGTAAGCTTTCCGCGTGGCCTTCAAGTACATCGATCTCTTCGCCGGCATCGGCGGATTCCACCATGCGCTTAGCGAGGCCGGTGGGGAATGTGTGTTCGTGTCGGAGATCGATGCCGCTGCTCAACGCGTGTACGAGCTCAACTGGGGTGACGACATCGCGCCGCGAGGCGGCCGACCGTTGATCGAGGGTGACATCATCCCGTTGACGGATCCTGAGGTCCTCCACGTTCCCGATCACGACGTCCTCGCTGCAGGCTTCCCCTGCCAACCGTTCTCCAAGTCCGGGTTCCAGCACGGCATCAACGAGACGCGCGGCACTCTCTTCTTCAACATCGCGAAGATCCTTGAGGCCAAGCGCCCCCGCGCGATCGTCTTGGAGAACGTGCGCAACTTGGCGGGGCCACGGCACGCCGAAACGTGGGCGACCATCATCCGGACCCTTCGGGATTTGGGCTACCGCGTCTCGGATACCCCGACCGTGTTCTCGCCCCACCTGCTGCCCAAATCCCATGGCGGTACGCCACAGGTCCGCGACCGAGTCTTCATCGTCGGCGAGCACGTCGGGCGCGAACGAGCATGGGCTGAGGCCGACTCGACGCCCACCCTTGAGCGTCGCCCGCTCGACGGCTGGGACCCGCAGGACTGGAACCTCGACCGCGACGTGCTGCTTGACGAATCCGAGGTGCCCGAAAAGGGATCGCACGTCCTCTCGGACGATGAGGTTGCTTGGATTGATGTTTGGGATGACTTCGTGACGACGATGCTCGAGGTGCGCGAGGGCGTGCAGTTGCCTGGCTTCCCCATCTGGGCAGACGAGTTCGTCGTCGTGCCCAGAATCACCGCTTCCACGCCCGCATGGAAAGCGAACTTCTTGCGAAAGAACTCGCAGTTCTACGTCGAGCACCGCGAGGCCATCGATGCATGGAAGGCGCGTCACGACGGCCTCAAGTGGATGCCTGCGTCACGGCGCAAGCTTGAGTGGCAAGCGCAGGATGAGTCATCGCTCTGGAGCTGCGCGATGCATCTACGGCCGTCGGGAATCCGAGCCAAGAAAACGACCTACCTGCCGGCGTTGGTGGCCATCACCCAGACCAGCATCATCGGGCCCCGGCGACGCCGCATCACCGTGCGCGAAGCGGCACGTCTGCAGGGACTCCCCGACAGCTTCACTTTCGGTACCCAGCCCGACGCCGCCTCGTTCAAACAACTTGGCAACGGCGTCTCCGCGGGCGTGGTGTCGTATGTCTTGCGTGCGAGCGGCATCCTCGATCGACTCAACGCGGACAGCCAGCCCCAGGTCGCTTAATCGAAGAGCATTCGGCCAGCCGTCGCCCCCGCCGAAACGCAGTCCCTAAAGTGGCCGCATGGGGTGGAAATTCAAGCGCGAGGGTGACGTCGGTCGATGCCTGCGCGAAACTGATGCGGGACAGCGTGATTGCTCGCCGGACGAACTGGGCGAACTGTGACCGCGGACGCCTCGCGTCAGGGTGAGTTTTTCATCCCTGCTGTTACGACGGACGAGGCCATCACCCGCATCTACGGTCTGACCGGTGCCTATGCGCGAGGACGTGGCGAGAAGCGTGCACTTGTCGCGCTCAGGGACTCGCTCGATCTAGATATCGACCTCGAGCGGACTAACGCTGAGGCTGCCCGGCTCATCGCTTCCGCGCTCGACGTTGAGTGGGCTCCGGCGCGATACGAGATTCGAAACAAGGTGCGTCTGAGTGGCCTCAATGTCCTGCTCGAGGGCGCCACTCACGCGTTTCTCGATGGACGCGCGAAGCGCGTCAAGCGTCACTCGCATTCGGCGCTCGAGACGGCCGCTTGGGCGGCGTTCGAGCAGGCGGTATCCAAGATTGAAGCGGTCAATCGGATCTCCGCGCTGACAGATTCCGGGCCCGAGTGGCTCGGCCCCGGGTCCAAGGAACACAAGCGCGTCTTGGTTAACTTGGTCGAGGGGCTGCACCTCCCGGTGGACACGTCGGTGTCCAAGACACGACTCGCGCAACAGATCGCCGAGAGCCTCGGAGCGCCGTGGACGGACACCTGCGTCTCAACCGGCTACACGATCTCGCTCGAGGGCCTCAACTACGTTCTGGCTGGTGCGGAACGACACCTGGGCCGACTTGGCTCGACCTCACACTTCAACTCAGCCCGAAGCGAAGCCGACGCGCTTGTGGGCGCACTCGCCGACGGGCTCGACGGAACTGCCTGGGATGGTCGCTCGTGCGTCACATGGCTACGTGACTCAGGACACGGTGGCCAGAACCAGACCGAGTGGCCCGGCTTCTTCTTCGAGGCACGGGGCCGGGACATCCTCAACCGAGCTTTCACGCCGCGGCTGCCGGGTCCTCGTGTGAAGTACGGGAACACGGTCTTCGACTATGCGCTCGACCGGGTGTGGGATCTCAAAGCGCTAACAGCAGAAGCGGATACCGTCGCCGGCGGCATACAACGGCGCCGAGACTCCATGCTGAATGACCAACAGGCCATCAATGAGTGCGTCGCAGAGCAGGGGCTCGGGTTCATCGTCCTCAGCGGGCGGGGAAAGATGGATCACGACGGCTCGTTTGCCGCATGGCATCGGGACTTCAAGGAGAAGCAAGGCTTGGATTCTGCGCGGTCCAACAGCGGTCGTTCACGCTTGCGCAAAGCCGGGTTCGCGCCACTCCATCTCGATGCCTTCTGGATCCCCGATGCGGCGACGCTCGATGCCTCTATCGCCGCCGGGGTTCTCCGCGGGGCGGCGATTGGGCGCCAAGCTCCTCGAGGCGACGAAACTTCCGGCGCCGCGAGGCGCCCCAAGTACACCCTCGTCCACCCCGCCGAAAGCCTAAGGATCGCCACGCACGAGTGGTAGTTCCACTCGCGCTTGGTCCTGACGCCAAAGCGCCGTCAGGCGACCATGTCTTCGCCGGACAACCCGTGCAGGCGCCTTAGGGCGTAGAGAGTCTAGACCTCTTGGACTGGCGTGGTGGCGCAAGATGCAACGAGGACCCTTGCGACCTAGGTACGCTCGCGAAACTCATGTACCGGTAGCACCGACCCTGCCACGGGTGCCCATTCACTCAGTCCAAGTTAGGCACGTACGGCACCGACTCCCATGTATTGGGATTGACCATGAACGACTCCAGCTCCTCGCCATCCTCGGTGGTCATGAGTGAGCCGATCTCTCCTGGGTAGAGGGTTCGGCCGGTCGAAGTCAGAATCCCGTTGGCCTGCATGTAGTTGAGAGCTTCATCGACTGATGCAAAGGAGAGACTGGCGTCGCCGCCGTAGGGTGCGTCCACCCAACCTTCCTCGGTGTGAACGGCCACGCGAATTTTCGTACTAGAAGGCACAGACCGCGTGACGCCGTTGTGGTCCGCGCGTTCCCCGCCCGAAGACGCCACGACCGAGACGCTGTAGTAACTCGACCAGTCCGCATCCTCAGGCCATTGTGCGCCCGTTGTCTTAAGCTCGTAAATGTCGAGCGGAGCGACATCTGGCCTGGAGTTTGGGTGCTGGAAAGCTAGCGGAGATTCGGCGTCGCCGTCGTAGCGCGCGCCATCGACGTATCTCACGAGAGAGCCGGGAACAACCTGAGTTCCGTCTGACGTGCGAATGGCGGTCGTCATCGCTCTCACACCTTCAATCCACTGCTGCGGATAGTGCCGGACGATCCACTCCTCGGCCTGGCCCTGCGGCTCCGTCGAGAACTCGTAGCCATCCTGTTGTGCTGGCCATTCGCTGTCGGCGACGGGTGCGACGTCTGGGTTGGAGATGTCGAGGATTTCGTTGACGTTGGCTGCGCTCAATGCCTCCGTCACTGTAGGCGCTGAGGATGCGCCGGGAGCGGTGGGAGCGCTCGTGCATCCGACGAGGGCGAACAGGCCCACAGCCGTGATAAGTCCGTGCGCAGCGGCGCGCGTGGTGTCCTTCATGGTTGATCCCCTCAGTATTTGTAGCCCGGTTGCTGCCGGCCAGGCGCCCAATGGATAGACGCTGCAGATTTCGCTCTGAGCCGTCCACGCCAAGCGGGGAGGACTCATCCTGACCGCAGACGCACCACTCAATGCTGCGGGGCATAGTCCACAAGTTCCCAAGTCTCGGGGTCGAGAACGTGGGACTCGGTCCTCTGACCACCTGCATCAGCAATCAGGATCATCGTGAGTTCGCCAATGTTGAGCTGTCGCCCATCACCAGCCCGGAATCCGTTTTCCTTGAAGAAATCGACCGCCTGTTCTAGCGAATTGAAGGAAGTGGGCTCACCGCCCCAATCGCTCAGAATGTCATCACCGACAGCGCTGCGGTAGGTGACCTTGACCCTGAAAACCGGTGTTGTCGACTTGTTGCCCTTCTGGTTCAGGTTCGCGCTGGCGCTCACCGTGTTCTCCACGGTAATGGCGTACCTGCCCGGCGATGTACGAGGCACTTCATCTCCGCCGGTCGCCCAGTTAAAGATGTCACGGTTGTACGACTCCGGGTTAAGCCCACCACGCAAACCCAGCGGTGACTCCAGAGTCCCTTCGTACCGCTTGCCGTCGTAGTACTGCACCAGCGCGGAAGGGATGATGTCACTGTTCCCGCCAAGGCCTAGGCGCATCACGTCAGTCGTCACCGCGCGAGCGCCACCGGCCCACAGCTCGGGGTAGTGGTTGGCGATCCACTGCTCGGCGGCGCCTTGAGGCTCGGTAGAGAACTCGTACCCGTCCTGCTGTGCAGGCCACTCACCGTCCGCGACGGGAGCGACAGCCGGGTCAGAGATGTCCAGGTGCTCGCCGAAGGCCGCGGCCGTGACGGACGGACTCAGTGCGGGTGACGAAGATGCGCTAGGAGTGGACGCGGCGCTCGTGCACCCGGCCATAGCGAGCAAGCCGACAACAACAGCAACGCACGCGCCCGCGCGCATGATGTCCTTCACGGGGAACCCCTCAGCATGTGAATCCCGACCGACGTCGACCAGGCTCCTGAGAGCGTAGAGGGTTGGGGCCTCTTGGCAGGACTCTGGGGTGCCGCGCGTCGTCATGGGGCTTGGCCCAGGTTTACGCGAGACGAGCGACGGGATTGCGAACGCCGGTCACCCCTCCGACTCCACCACGCCCACGTAGCCCAGGATCTGTTCGGGGCTTCGTAGCGATATTGCTCGGCTGGATACCTTTCGCCCGGGCAGGTTGCCTGGCGGTGCACGTGGTGTGCCGGAGTCATGTTGGAGGTTGTGATGAGTCGAGGCAGTGGTTGGACTGGCTGGTGGCGGCGCGGGCATGACGGCGGCGTATTCGGGGGGCGCGTCGCGGCGGCTGCTGGTGGTGTGGGTCGTGGTGTGCGGCGTCATCCGACGGTGACGGCAGCTGTCGCAGGTAGTGCCGAGGTGCAAGAGGTCCTCGTGGCGCTCGCGGGATCGCTCCTGGCCTCGTCTGATGCCCGCGACTCGGAGACGTTCGTCGCCGTGTTCGTTGAGGGTGGCCGCAATGCGCTCCGCGGCAAGACGCCGTCGTTTGCTCAGAGGGGCATTGACGTCGCCGACGTGCTGACCTATGTGGAGGAGGTGCTGGAGACGCGCACGTCGATTGTCGCTGCGGCGGCTGCGCTTGGGGTGAGCACAAACACCATGACCCGTTACAAGGCTTCCTACATCGCTGGTGGCCGGGTCGCGCTCGAGCAGGCCGGCCTGGCGGGAGCGGCGTGATGTCGGTGGCTATCGGCACGATTCCGGCTGGAGGTGATGCCCGATGGGTACGCGCGTAGTGGTCGACCCTGATGTTCTGGACGGTGACTGGCCTGGCGTCGACATCATCCTGCCTTCCATGCCGACCGAGGTGCCTTGGCAATCCATGTCGAGCCAGACGCTGCACGCGTTGGAGCGTGCTGGCCGAGCGTTGGGGCGCATGGAGGGTGCTGTCCGCTCCGGTGGTCCGAGTATCGCGGGCTGCTACATCTCAAGGTCCAGCGAAGGCTACGCGTCGGCTGCGCTGGCGCTCGCGGTCGACGACATCCACTGGATGAGCGTCATACGCGAGTTCGGTGACGAGACACTCGACTTCGACCACACCAATGCCGCTGGCCTGGCCGCGAGTGTGATTCGTCAGAGCTCGGGCCTCGGCCGCTGGGACGGCTCCGAGGACACCATCGACCTTGACCGATGGTTCGACACTGCGATCAAGGTCTGGCCGGGCGGTGCGCTCGGCGAAACTGCTCGTGTGCCGGAGCGTTGGAAGCGCGCGTTGGGGCACGACGTCGGCAGGTGGATTACAGATCTCACGGTTCCCCGCCTGGTCCGCGCAGCAGTCGTCATGTTGGTCGCTGCCGCCACGGACCCTGAGGACGGTGCGACCGGTGTTGCCGCTCGAGCGATGTTCACACGCGTGCTCGAGATCACCGGCGGTATCGACGCATGGCGGACACCGCCGATCTCGATGGGTTTCATTCCCCACCCGGAGCATTGGCGACAAGTCGCCCATGCGCTCGCGACCGAGGGCGATCCGGACCCCGACGTCATTGACGACGCCCTCAGGCTCGTGTTCGACGCGGTCGCGCGCGGTGCAGGTCCCGGAGGTCCACTGATGGAGTGGGCAGGCCGCATCGCGAGCGAGGCCGCCAAGTCGGTGCCGCGTGCGCGCCGCTCCTGGCGACTTCAGAACCTGATTGATGGACTCGTGGGGCTGCCGGCACTCAGCGTTGATGATGCTGCACGCCTCAGCAACTACAGCCCCCGAGGCGTGCGTCGAGTGCTCAAGGAACTTGTGGACCGTGACCTGGTGCGCGAGCGCCGCACACGCAACGGCGACGCCTACTTCACCTGGAAAGGCGCCCCGCGGCCGTGGCTCGATATGGTCACTCGCTATCCAATGCCGGGTGAGCCGTGGCCCGACTACGTCAGGGACGAATCGCCCTCGACGTGAAGGTCATGAAGCGAGTCGCGTCGCCACGCTTCCGCAGGTCGTTGATGGCTTGCGCGTAGTAGCGGGACTGGTGCGTCTCGCGAGACCACAGGAAACTGTCGAACTTGCTTGCATACATGGCGGGGTCGATCTCCCACACAGGCCGTTCAAGACCGTGGGCGACGATGATGGCGCTGGCCCATGCGCGCGCGAGGACGTCGTCCACGCCGCCCACGATCGCGCCAGCCGCGAAGGCCAGGGCACGCTCGACGACGCACTCGACACTCGGGTCTGGGCTGAGGTGACCCGGCAGGTGGGGGAAGCCTCCGTCGGCGAGGTGTGAGCGGCCCAGTGCATAGGCGCTGGCGTGCGCGGCCATGATCGCGCGCATGCGACTGCGACGCACCTGCTCCCCCATCCGGTCAGGCATCCCGTCGAGGACGAAACTGCCGCGGTGCGGCCACGACACGGCCCACTCGACCGACGTGGCATCGAGGCTCATGTCTGCATCCACGTACGGGTCGCGGGCCGTGCCCACATCCCGAGCCCACTCGGCAGGCGCCCAAAGGGCGTCGAACGCCGCCACGCGACCAAGCGGGGAAACGCCGACACCCGTCACGCCCAACAGGCGTCGCACCGCCGCCACGTCGTAGCGGATCGGCATAGTGCGGGCGCCGGGTAGCTGTGCTGCTGGTGACAGGCCCGGTCGTGATCCTGCGGCCGCAAACACGGTCCGTGACGCCGCGGGCATCGGTAGCGGTGCGAGTTCGCATGCGGGCTTGGCGTCGACAAGGCTCATGAGGCACCGTCAGACATGTTTGGGCACAGTGTCAGGGCCAGCGCGACCATGTCCGCATCTGGGACGGGGAAAGCCTCAAGCGGGTCCTTGGACAGGCCCACGCCTGCTGCGATGAAGCTTTGGGCGTCGCCGTTGTCCAGATCGATCCCCGCGTGATCGTGCACCCAGTGAGCCCACAAATCCTGCCGTGAGTCGAGTTTGACGCCGTGCAGGTAGTAGCCGGTGTAGCCCCGTGGATAGGTGATCGCTGGTCCGTTTGGGCGGTGCAGGACACCGTGATCCCAATGCTCCGCGCTGCCGTCCCAGACGATCGCTGCCTGGCCGCCCCCACGGTGGAGACGTCCGTCCGCGTCTGTGAACGCGTGACGGTCCCCGTCGCTGTAAATGGATGGAAGGCCGGCCGCGTCGCGTCGAACATGACCGTCGGTGGCCCACAACCGCAGTGCTGGTGCAATCAGCGCAGGACGGTCGCGGTCGCGACGGTGGAGCCTGCCGTGCTCGTCGAGCCACCGCGCGTGCGTGGTTTCCATCGAAGCTCGCCTCGTCGCCACGTAGGGCAGATGGCGGTCGTCTGAGAATCGCCACGCTCCGGCCTTGCCTCGCGTGAGTTCTCCGCGGCTATGACGGCACCGGCGGCAAGCGGCTGCGTCATCGTCGGAGACGTGCAGGCCGAATCGGGGGCACCCAAACCACTCGTACCTGGCCTCGTTCACCAGCCCGTCGAGGGTGCGTGCCATGTCCGTGGTCTCGGCGCCACGCTGCCACAAGTGATGCAACACGAACTCCTCCTTACGTGTAGGTGATGTGTACCGCGCCCCCACGGCGCCGATCACGCTCTGACCGCGTCGCGTTTCTCAGTTGGGGTTCAGGGCCAGCACGGTCTCGAGCGCCGTGGGACTGATCGAATAGCTGCTGGTGTTGACGGCGCCGATGCTGAGCAGGGCGTCCCACGCCTCGACGTTGTGCACGTGGATTGTCCGGCGCGGCCCCTCTTCGGTGTGGTGGCGAAGAATGCTCCAATCGCGGCACACGTTCTCCATGCGCACACCGTTGAGGTAGTAGTGCCCTGGGATCACGCGATACCCGCCAACGTCGACGAAAGACTGAAGCGCAGGCCCCGTAGTGCGGTGGAGCTCGCCATCGACCCACCACTCGTGAGGGCCCGATGCCCGCCCGGCGTACCCCGGCGGATACTCGACCGCAGGCCCCTCCTCCAGCGGCCGATGCCGCTTGCCGTTCACCCAGTACTCCTGCGCCCCATCGGCCCAGGTGCGAGCCGGCCCGTCCTCGCGGTGCAAGACGTCATCGGTTCGCCACTCCTCGACCACCTGCTCGTGCACAGAAGCGTCGAGCAGATCGGGGTGGCGGCGAATCACGTTTCCGCTGCTGTCGCGACGCGGCATCCCGGAACCATCCGCCTGCACGTAATAGACGCGCCCCGGTACAGGGGCGGTGTGAACGGGACCTCCGGCGGGCCGGTGAAGGTCACCACGGACGTACCACTGCTTCAGGCCATCGTCACGAACCACCGCAGGCAGGTCACCCTCGCGATGCAGCAGCCCCTCGTCGTCGAGCCAGAACTCGGTCCCGTCGAGACCCGAGTAGTAGTGACCAGGCGCGTCAGACTCGGGCTCAGCGAACTGCATCCACCACCACACCAGGTTCTGCACGACGTCCTCCTCTAGGTTGGTCGCACGGTACGGCGATGCGCTGACATCGCGGCGAGCACCCCGCCGAAGCACGGAGCCAGCGTGCACGTCGACGAAACGGGCGGCGGGCTGCAATGACTGGCTACTCGTCATCTTCGATCCCGATGCCGTGGTGCCTGCAGAAGTCGCGTACGTCTTCCCATGTGAGCGCGTGTCGTGCGACGTCTTCGAGGTGGGCTTGGACTCGCGGGAGTCGCGCGACGTCGTGCTCGAAGTCAGTGAAGATGAACGGTGCGGTGCCTGAGATCATCATGCTGCGCAGCCCACCAGTCGGCTGCGGTGCGCGGCGCGTCGAGCGTCTGCGCGGCGGTGCAATTCGGCCATCGCCTCCCACGGGAAGTACCAGTGTCGGCGCCTGTTGGCGCGCATCGTGGTGAACCACTCCATAACGAGCTCGCGTGCGTAGTCGTCGCTGCCGATAGCGGCGTCGTCGAGGAGCTGCCACGGGGACTGGCTGCCGGCGTCTAGGTCGCACTCGAAGTCGACCGTCTGGCCCGACTCTTTGCTTCTGCCTGCACCGTCGCCCTTGCCCTTGCCCTCGTCCTGGTCTTCGTCGTCGGGGCCACCATTCTCGATCTCACCGAGGGCCTTCGTGATGTAGCGCGCGACGTTTTCCCGGTCTTGCTCGGTTGGTCCGACGACCGTGTAGGTCTGGAGCGACGGTCGTGCAACGCACCCGTGGGCTTGAGCGAGGCGTGCCCAGGTCTTGGACTCCCACGCATCGAGTTCCTGGACCTGTGCTTCGTCAAGCTTGGTGTCGAAGAGATAGAGCACGTGCAGGTGTGCATGCCAGCCATGTGAGCCATGAAGCGGGTGGATCGCCTTGATCTGACCCTGCATCCCCAACTTCTTGCGTAGACGTTGCCGTCGACTGTTGAGCGTCGAGTACACCGGCGCGAGGATGTCCAAGCGTTCGGTGAGGCCGGTGTTCTCGGGAAAACTCAGCGACAGTGACACGAGGACGGCAGTACCGCCGATCGCATGGACATCGTCGAGAGTCTGGCGGATATCGCGGTACCTCTCTCGATAGAGCGGTCGAACGCATCGGGGGCACACGGTCTTGCTGTCGCACACATGCAGGCCCTGGTAGTACGCCTGACCGTCGCGAAAGGCGAGACGAACTCCCCCGAGCTTGTGTCGCGGCTGCGTGCCGCAAGTCCGACGACCGTCGCCATGCATTTGGGCTACCAGATCAGCCATGCGCAGCAGTCGTTCCTGGAGGAGCGCGCGGTAGCCAATACCGTCATTGGCACGGCGTCCCTTGTCCTCATCGGATGTATCAAGAGTGTCCTGGTACCTGGAACGAGAAACGTTCACGTGCACGTCCGCGGGCGAGTTGTCCGGCACGAGACGGAGGTGGTTCAAGGGAGCTCCTTCCAGAGCGTTTTTGGGCGCGCTTGATAGCGCTCTGAGGTGTAGAGGGGAAATAGGGGCTATGGCGCGGGAGGCAGCCCGCGCGGGTATCGCGTTCTAGTCGGGAGTGCCTTCGAAGTGGGCTTCCAACCATTGCTCGACGTCACTACGCCGATAGAGGACGCGTTTGCCTTCACGAAGAGCGCGTGGGCCACGCCCCTGGGCACGCATGTCATAGATCGAAGAGCGCGACTTCCGAAGCAACGTCGCGAGTTCGTCCACTGTCAACAGGTCTGGCACGGGATCATCTCCACAGAGTCGAGGAGGGCACCTGGGTTGCCCTCTCATTGACCCCATCGACCGCCCGCGGTCAGATGTAAGCGGTTCGCATCAGATAGTTCTGGAACTCGAGATTCGACACGGTTTCGACCGGGTTTTCACCGATTGAGGCGGGCCCGACTGCCGCCACCACAGGGACCGTTTTCGTTTCGCGTCGCGCCGTCGACAACAACATATGTGTGTGGGGCTGGTTCGCTCTCCGCGGCGGCGAAACAGCCGCACACGGAGACGCAGCCCAAAAGCAGGGAACCCTATGGGGACGGTGCACCCCGGGCTGTGACGCAGTCTTGATGCAACCTACGCACGGATCAGCCAAAACGTTGGACCCATCGAAAAGCCTTGCCACGAAGTCCGGAGCGCGACACGACGACACGCCTGTTCGCCTCGCACAGACCCTCCCCGTGAACCGTCATAGTTGTTTCAGGCAAGTTCCCTGCTTATGCGGGGGTGACCCGGAAACGGGACTTGGGCACGCGAGTGGCCAGGTGTTAGCAGTAGTGTTCCCCGCCTATGCGGGGGTGACCCAGCAATGGGGCTTGGACACGCAAGTGCCCGAGCGTTAGTAGTTGTATTCCCCGCCATCGCGGGGGTGACCCAGCAATGGGGCTTGGACACGCAAGTGCCCGAGCGTTAGTAGTTGTATTCCCCGCCATCGCGGGGGTGACCCAGCAATGGGGCTTGGACACGCAAGTGCCCGAGCGTAAGTAGCAGTGTTCCCCGCTTATGCGGGGGTGGCCCTCGACGGACTTGTTCCGACGGGGGCCACACTGTTTCCTCAGCCCATGGACGGCTTCTGAGGACCGCGTCTCTTTGCGTGAACGGGATCCTGAGCTTTGCGCGGAGCTCGGCGCCGACTTGCCCCGAAAGCGAGCGCCTACGCGCCCCGCACCCTGGCTATCCTGCTTTCGCACGAGGCCACGGAATGTCACACGCCTGCTCGATGCTCGGCACATGATTCTGATGACATCGGACGACCTGACGGCTCAGTTGCACGGACGTCAGTGGGTCGTACGTGACACCTCGGGCAAGACGGTCGCGTGGATTTCGCCAGCGGCGGGAACATGGTCGCCATCGGTTCCCGAGGGCCCAGCGCCCACTGGTCACTTCACGAGCGCCCGCGAAGCCCTCGACGCCATCTCCGCGTCGCTCGCAGAAGCTGCAGTCGAGTGACTACCGGCTCTCGGCATAGCGACCACGACCGTTGAGGGCCGAGTACAGAGTCGTGCGGCTCACCCCAAGGTCACGTGCAACTCGCGCAACCGACGCACCATGAGTGTCGATGCGAGCGCGCGCCTTCGCGACCGCCTCGGCCGACAACTTCGGAGCACGGTCATACACGCCACGCTTCCGCGCCAAAGCGATGCCCTCTGCCTGGCGTTCACGAATCACTGCCCGCTCCAACTCGCCCACCGCAGCCAGCACGGTCAACATGAACTGGCCCTGAGGCGACGAAGTGTTCAGGGCCGGGTTATCCGTGAACTCCACCGCCGCACCCTTGGCTGCCAGTTGAGACATCAGCGCCAGCAAGTCCGTCGTTGAGCGCGCCAAACGGTCCGGCGACTGAACGCGCACCGCATCACCCTCTCTTACGTAAGACAGCATCTCCTGGAGCGCGGCACGATCCGTCGACTTGCCACTCGCCTTGTCCACAAAGAGTCGATCGACATCGCCGATGGCGGCAATCTGACGCGCCTCGTTCTGATCGACGGTGCTTACCCGCGCATACCCCACGGTCTGACCCTGCACATGTTCACTCATGTCTAAGACCTCCTGCCACATGTGTACAAGAAGCCACTGACACACCTCGTTGCACGGCTCGCGAAGCTTGTCGCGCAACTGTTCAGTCAGGTACACCTGGCTTTGCGCTTTGATTTGGAGAACGGTTGGTGAGCCGCTTCCGGCGGTTCGCTTGGTGGGCCCATGTACGGAGGCTAAGGTCAAATGAGGCACTCCGACGAAGGGTCGGACGCGGCGTTAGAAGAGGCCGAGCGTGTAGATGGGCGCGTCAGGATGAACGCGACCCCGACGCGCTCGGGACGGGGGGGTCGATGCCAGATTCAGCGACCGGGGGCGCTCGAGCGTCACTAGGCGTGCGTGCTTCGCGAGACGGCGACCGCTTCCACTATGTTTGGGCGGCTACGCAACTTCTGGGATTACTAGATCCGAGAACCGGGCTTCGCGAGGTCGCTGTTGAAGGCGACGGCACTAGCCCTAGTGAGCCCGAGCCAGCCGGTTCGGAGGTCATCGATCTCGTTGAGTTCTACGGCGACGAAGGCGCACATAACTCGAGAATCGTCGTTCGACAGTTCAAGCACTCGACCCTCCATCCCAACTCGAATATGGGGATTGCCGAAGTCGGGGGCATTCTCACGAAGTTCGCACTCCTCGATGCGCCGGATGGAAGTTTTCGAGGTCGCCATTCCTGCGAGGAGTTGAGGTTCTCGATACTTACGAACCGCCCCATAGCAGTTGACGTGGTTGATGCCTTGGGAGTGCTCGCATCGGGGGTGACGCCTCAACCGGGCACCCCTGCAGAGGCCCTACTTGAGCGGATCGGGGGAGACTCCGCCCGCGCGCGTGAATTGTGCACGAGGACTGAGGTAGTGGGGAAGGTCGAGCCACTTCGTGCCTTGCGCCCAGAACTTGATCTAGCGGCCCGTGGTTTCGCGCCTGATACGGACATACGGACCGCCGCGAGCCTTATCGAACTAGTAGCGCAGCGTGCGAGCACAGAACAGCACGGGCCGATCCGCGCGCCCGATGTCCTCGCCGCCTTTGGCGCTCAGCCCGATGACCTGCGCCCGGCCCCGAGTTTGTTCGATGACGCTCCTTACTCGATCCGCGAGCCATACCGCGCCTTAGGCGACGCCATCATGAATTCCTCACGACCGGTGCTCCTCACTGCTGAAGGAGGTGCTGGAAAGAGCACGTTTGCGCGGGCTGCCCCCGAGTTGCTCGCGGATCGAGCCGAAGTCGTTGTTTACGACTGTTTTGGTCAGGGAAACTACAGGCGCCCCGATGCTCCAAGGCATGGGCACAAGGAAGCGCTGGTGCAGATCACAACCGAACTGGCAGGAGCGGGTCTCTGTCTGCCAATGATCGCCGCACCTCACGTTGCGAAAGCCGACCTGTTGCGGGCATTCGTCAGACGCCTTGAAGACGCGCGTGATGAACTAGCGCAACGCGGGGGACGACGTCTCGTGGTTCTCGTCGACGCCGCGGACAATGCCGAGATTGCAGCCCGCGAGAATGCGGAACTGCACTCATTTGCCTGGGACTTGTTGCGATTGGGCGATTCACTTCCGCCCGGCGTTCACTTGGTCCTGTCGTGTCGGCCAGAGCGTCTGCACCTGCTCGACGCTCCTGAAGATATCGTGCGATGCGAGCTCGACGTCTTCTCGCTGGACGAAACCCAGCGAGTGGTCATGGGCGCCTTCCCTGATGCGAGCGATGGTGAGGTAGCTGAGTGCCACGCTCGTACCGGAGGCAATCCGCGAGTACTTGCGTTCGCGATGGAAGGAACAACTTCCATCAGCACTTGCCTCGGGCGTCTCGCCGGGATTACTTCCGGCACGGAGGCGCCTCTCGACCAACTGTTGCAGCGCCGTGTATCTGTCACTCTACGAGACGCCGGAGCAGGGCGTCCCGCGCTCGAAGAACTCGCCGAACTGTTGACTCTTCTGCGACCGAGCATTCCCCTTGCGATTCTGTCGGAACTGTCGGGTGTTCCGTTGACGGCAATTCGCAGTTTTGTCTCAGACGTCGGTCGTGGGCTTGTGGTCGCACACCACTCAGTGCAGTTTCTCGATGAACCCACGGAGACCTACTTCCGTGACCATCACGGCGCGACTGAAGCTACTGCCGCGTCTGCGCTACACGGTCTTCGAACTTTGAGCACGTCATCGGGATATGCGGCCGCTTCTCTACCCGAAGTCATGTGGAATGCAGGTCACTTCGACGACTTGCTTCAATTGGCGACAGGGCACGACGCCCTGCCGAGTGACAATGAGGTCCAGCGTCGGCAAATCGAGCAATTGCGCGTTGAGTTTGGCTTGCGTGCCGCGCTCGCATTGCGTAGGCCGGCGCGAGTCGTCCAACTCGCGCTGCGTGCAGGTGCGATGCGTGCAGGCTCCGATAGGCGGCTACGCGTCCTGCTCAATAACCCCGACATTGCGGGCGCCATTCTCGACGACAGAGTTCTGCACGAACTCATTGCGTCTCGAGAACTGCCGTCCTCTTGGCCGGGAGCAACCCTCGGTTCAGAAGCCGTGATGCTTGCCGTCAAGAATGAAAGAGTTGCCTCCGCCGCAAGCCGCGTCCGCCTGGCAGCCCAATCGATCGAGAGTTGGGCGCGGAGGCAATCCGACTCTCGTCGCGATGAGCGCATCTCTGTTGCCGAACTTGCGCATGTTGTTCACGCTATTGCCCTGACGCAGGGAAGCGTCGCTGCGGCCGACTATCTGTCCCGGTGGCGGCCTGCCCATTTCGTGATGCAGGCCGCCTACCGCGTCGCGAGCGATCTATTAATGCGTGGCGGCGAGGAACTTGTCTCTCCCTGGTTCACCGCGACGTCCCATGCAGGCGTGGCTCTCGGTGCGGCATCGGCATACCAACGGCTCGGGTTACCCCTTCCGAGAGACGTTGCGGAACGTGCGTGGGCCAGTGTGGGCAGAGCACGGTTTTCTCTCGTCTCCCGAGATTTCAATGGGCGCGAGCCTGAGGACATCGCGATGCGTGGTGCAGCATGGCTCGCTGCGATGGCCGCTTTCCACGGCCTAGACGCAAGTGCCGCAATCTGCGAACGCCTCGCGGGTTGCTATCCAGAAGGCGCGCCGTTTGGGTTGGGGGATCGTCACGGCACGGGCCGCAAGGGGATCCTTTTCGTGATTGCGCTACGCGTTGCCCTTGAGGGCGAAGAACTGCGGATTTCACACTTCCGCCCGCTCGAGTCTTCCGAACAGCGCCAACGGGTCAAGTCGAACGACGAAGACCTCGATCGCTATCTTGCGCCCGCTCTCCCTTGGCTCGCGAGCTGGGCCGACATGGCACTCGCACGCAAACTTGATCGAACTGGGGATCTTTTTCGTGGTCACTCATCAGTTTGGGATTCGCGCGAACGATTCTCGCTCGTGAGGAGGATCGCTCGGACTGTTGCCGCACCACTCGCGTGTGCGTCGTCTGACAACGATGTTTCGCAGGCGTTCGAGGAGTTCGCGAACGCCGATTCACGGTCTGCGCCTGAAGCGGCCGCGATCGCAATGATTGCTCCCTTGCGCGGTGACTCAAGGTTCGGGGAGGTGGCGCTAGAACTCGCCGACAGGGCTCGAACATCGATAGACCGCGGAGGCGACTTCGCGGACGAACGCGCTAGCACCCTTGTTGAGATCGCGCGTGGACTGCATGCTTTTAGCGAGGAAGAGGAGCTGTCATATTTTCAGTCCGCTGTCGAGGTGGCATCGCGGGCGGGTGACGATTCGCTGCCACGCCTGGACACCATCATCGCCTTGGCCAAAGTTTCCAAGCAGCCAACACACGACCTGAACCTTGAACTAGCACGCCGTGCTTCGCGGGTTGCGGAGACCCTTGCGCCGCTCCTGTACGACGGCTTTGACGAGCGAGCATTCACGCAAGCAATTGACTGTTTGGTCGGGGGTGATGTTCTCGAGGTCCTGTCCCAATGGCGTGATCGGCGCGTTGGTGATCTCGCATGGCAGTTGAGCGGGCTCACCCCTCATGGCGCGAGCCTCAATCAGAACCCGCTTTGGGCGATTGTATTGGCACCGTTCTCGGAGCGCATCGACCTTTCTGCGGCGCTACGATGGATCGGACAGCAAGGCCCGATAGAGCGACACGTATTAGCGGCTGCAAACGGTGTCGCGCGCCGGCTGGGCCAACGTCTCGACGCCGAGTTCACGGAGACTTGCTTGGGACCGCCACAGGTTGGATCAATGTCGTCGCCTTCGGCAGCGCGCGAAGTTGGTCCCAGCTGGTCCGGACGCTCCGAACGGCACGAAATTGAGATCCGAGAGTGTCGAGAGACCCTTGCTGGCCTCGACCTCATGACGACAGCCGGCGTTAGTGCCGCTGCAGAGGCCTTGCATCGGGCACCGGTATACGACATGGCGCTGTTTATCTCAGCCATGAAAGATCGGTCGCAATTTCAGTGGGCAAGAATTATCACGCGGGTATCCGAATGTGATGACTTCCGCCCGTCGGAAAAAGCCGAGTTTCTGAACACCGTTTCTTCGTGGGAGAGCGCATCGCGAGCTTTCGCTGACGCGCTGAAGACCGCAGTACGTACGTACATCGAACGGCACAGCCATGAGATCCTTCAGGGGAACTGGGTGGGCTTCAACCTTGCTCGTGCCGGCGAAGTGCTGGAATCTACCGAGAGTGAACTGCACCTGATTGCGCTTGATCGCCTAGTTCTTGACGAGGCCTTGCGTGATGCCGAGCACTGCTATCGACTCGCTGCCGGTGTCGCGTCTGGTCTAGATCCGTCCGACGCTGCATTCGTGCTAGATGCAGCTTTGATGGACTTCGAAGAAGACCTCGAACTCGAACCGTTGCGTTCGACGACCCGCCAGGTGAGTTCGGTGCCCGAGTGCGCCCCGATTGCAAACTTTGTGTGGTGTGCCCTCGCAGATCCGCGAATCGAGTTTCGGTGGCGAGCAGCACACGCAGTGAGGACCGCCCTTGAACTAGGGGCTAGCGATGTCATTGATGCCCTGTGTGAGGTTGCAACAAGCGGCATGTCACCCGGCTATGCCGACGACCGCTTTCCGTTCTATGAGATGCACGCGGTGGAGTGGCTGCTGATCGCGGTCGAGAGATTTGTTCGCGACCGGGGCAACGAGTTTCCGCAACTGATGGAGTTGGCGGATCGCATGAGCAGAACGCACCCCGACCACATAGCGATCCAGATGCATTGCAACCGCATTCAGCTATGGGGAGCCAATGATTCTGGATCTGAGCCCGCAAGAGCGTGGCCCGAACCCTCTGAAGAGCCCATTGACCTCGAGCCGTGGAGCAGGCCTGCGACGCCCAAGCCTTTTACGCACGGTGCTCCAGAGTCTGATTTCCGTGTTCCCTCCGATCTGGATGAGTACATGGTTGGAGAGTTGACGGAAGCGTTCGAGGTGTCGCATCAAGCGGTCCTCGATGGTCTGAGCACTGTAATTCTCGATGACTGGGAGTGGCGCGGAGTGACCGCGCTTGACTCCGACCCTCGGCGAGAGGCGGGCATCTACGCCGACGGTGAGACCTACGCGTTCAAGTCGGAGGTGCCCGACGGAGACAGCCTTGATTACTACCTTGTGCGTCATGCGTCTATGACGGTGGCCGGTCGGCTCCTACGAACGTCGCGCGCGTATCGAGATCCGGAGACGGGACGATTCGGGGTCCACGATTGGCTAGCTAGTTTTGACCTCGCGAGAACTGATCTTCGGTGGGTCTCGGATTTCAGGCAGCCGCTTCCCGGCGATATGGTGACCCTCTTGCCGACTGAGGACAGGGAGGGGTGGAGCCGTGAAATCGGTGAAGTGGATCT
This sequence comes from Demequina sp. NBRC 110051, assembly GCF_002090055.1. GTDB lineage: Bacteria > Actinomycetota > Actinomycetes > Actinomycetales > Demequinaceae > Demequina. Next base: position 85,035 of record NZ_BBRH01000011.1, on the reverse strand, counting down.
GGATCGCGTGTTCTCGCCGTCCGAGGATTGGACTTGCGTCGACCTAGATGCGGATAGCTTTGGGTATGATCGCTCGGCCGACGCCCTTGTTTCAAGCGCACTCGTTCAGCCAGTGACTTCCGATGCGCTACTCAGGGCACTCGGCACAGGAGATGGATCATTCCACCTGCCTCGCGCGGGTGACGAGACATTCGAGCTTCGGTCACCGCCGTTCGTTCTCACAGGGTGGTTGGATTCGGATTACGTCGCGCGCGGCATTGATCTACATGATCGGTTCGCTCAGCACCTAACGCGCGAGTTGCCGTATCCGGCCTCTCTCGTAATTGACGCCTTGTCGCTCGAACCAGACGAGACTGGTACGTCTTGGGTACGTCAAGGTGACGGTGAACCGGTTGTGTGCGTCGAGACATGGTCGACGATGAGCGCGGGCTCGAATCCCCAGGGAGTGTGCGGTAGCCGGTTGTCCATCAGGAATGACGTACTCGATGGCCTTCTCAAGAAACTCGATGTGCGACTAATCGCTGAGTCTCGGCAAAGGCGCCGTGACCGTGGGCGCTCGCGATACCGGTCAAACAACTACGAGGAGGAGCGCAGTGATGGTGGAGAACAATTCCGGGTCTACACCTACGCCCCTGGGCGCGGATGGAGAGACCTCGGCGGCCGTACTCGCACTCGGAGCGCGGCTATCGAGTGAGTTGCAGGACACCGACACGCTCGGCCGGTGGATCGCTCACTATCTCGCGGAAAGGCTGGAATCGCTCGGTGAACTTGCGGGCGAAGAACTTGCTGTTGCAGAACGCGAAGTCGCAGATCTGGTGCTCAGGCTATGGGCCCAGCGCCGAGACTTGCCAACGGCACGACCCGTCCTTGCTGCGGTGGATAGAGTCGACCGCGCTCTCGAACGACTCGATCACGACCGGGAACCCTGGGGGTTCTTTGGTGTTTTTGATGATGCGCCAGTGCCAGAGGGTAGTGAAGTGGAAGCCGACGCAGCGCTCAAGGTCGCGCTAGAACTTGACCGATCGGCTGGTGACTTGGTCCGGTCACTTATTGGGTATGCGGCGAGCATTGCTCGGGAGCACGATGGGGCCTGGGTGGAGCACGCCGAGAAAATCGGCGAGAGGGCGGTGCTCCGTCAAGCGGCGCTGCATGTGCAATCTCCTGCTGGTGAGCAAGGTGACAACACAACGCAAACACACGAGCGCAATGTGCTCGCCCGTGCGGGATACGTTAGAAAACTCCTCGACGTGCTCGAGGCGGCAATGAACAATGAGGAGTCCGAATGAGGGCTTGGATCAACGTACAGACGGCGGTGGGCGGACCTTTTCGACTCGGATAGTGAGCGAACATGCGATCTGTCGGTCTCTCGGCTGCTTGCAGCAGGGTGGCGTGCGGTTGCCTACGCAGCGACTCGAACCCGCTCGAACAGCGCGTCGACGTCCGCAGCGTGGAACCGGAATCCGCGCACCTTCGGGATCTTGTATGCAGGGAGGACGCCGTCGGCGATGAGTGCGTCCACACGGCGGCGGCTGAAGCGAATCCTTGCGCAGACGTCCGTGATCGTGAGCATTGGCTCGACTGATGCGGGTCTAAGGGATGGGGCACTCTGGATCGTACGGACCGTCATGCCTACAAGTATCTCATCCATTATCTCATGGTTACAGGGAAAAGTAAATACTCTACCACACTATACGAGACCATTAGCGCGTCTACCAGGTGCGATGTTGCCCTCCGAGTTTGTGTAACTCGGCGTGTCGCGTGCCGATATGCCTATCACGCTACGCGGGCGACGGCTGGCGTGACCTCGGTTTCCGGTCTCGTCCACCGGCGCCAATGCGAAGGGCCTCGCAGGAGTCTGACGACTCACCTGCGAGGCCCTTCGGGAGTAGTGGTCCGCTACGCCGCCAGCTGATCGAACTCGTCCGCGAGCCGCGACACCCGAGCGGCAATGGTCCGGTGTCGGTCAGCATTTCCATGTTGGTAAAGGTAGGCGGTAGCAGGGCTCCGGTGACCCATAAACTCCATGACCTCCTTGATCGTGGCGCCAGCCTGGGTGTAGAGCGAGCCGCCCGTGTGTCGAAGGTCGTGAAAGTGGACGTCCGTCAGCCCCGCTCGTTTAACCGCCGCTTTCCAGTAGTCGAAGAACGTGCTTGACGCTAGTCGCTGATTCCGTTGTGCCGGAGTCGCTGCGGCCTTCTTCTCTTCAGTGAGTTTCGACCAGGACGGTGGTGGAAAGAGCAGCGCATCGGGTTCAGGCTCGACATAGGTGTCTAGATGCTGCTGGAGCAACTCAATGAGGTGAGGCACGATCGGAATCTGACGTTCGCCTTCTGCCTTCACGGGGGCGTCTCCGACCCAGCGTCCGAGCCGCGATTCGCCGGCTTCTTGACTTTCGGTCGAGAGGGCGTTCTTGCGTGGTCGGAGATACCTCGCTGCGAACTGGATATCCACTGTGCCATCCGCCAAACTCACGTCGCGGCGGCGAAGCGCTTGTAGTTCGCCAGTGCGGAGAGCCCCGTAGCAGCCAAGCATGACGAGCGCGATCCATTGAGGCTGGTCGATGCCGAATTCCACCATGGCGGTTCGCTTCGCGCCCTTCCTCACTTTGGCGATCCTGCTCCGACGCTCCTTGTCGTCTAGAGAGCGGTCGCGCGCGATTAGGGCGCGTTCCTTTGCGACCTCCGATCGGACGTGAGCACGGATTGCGGTCTTGTCTGCCGGAGACCCCATCGCAAGCGCAATGGTCTTAACCTGCTCGGGCGTGAGGGTCTTCCCGGTTCTATTGGCGCCGCGTTGCGTCACGTTTTTGAGGGTGCAAGGGTTCTTCTTGATGAGGCCGTCCTCCACGGCAACTGACATCATGATTCTCAGCGCCGTGTAGGCCCCTTCGCGGGGACGCTGTGCCACGTTTCGTTTGGCCCAAACGTGCCACTCGCGGATCGCCGGAGTCCGGATGTCGCGGAGCGCGACACCACCCAGCCTCTTGTAGACATACGCCTCGAGTTGGCGTTCCCACAGGCCGCGCGTCGAATCGGCGAGATCGTGGCGCTCAATCCATGCCAGCCCGTATTCACTGAGCGTGATCGAGGCTCGTTCAGACTTCCGCTCCCTCTTGAGTTCGGCCTTCCTGGCGCGCTCCGCCGGGGGTGTCCACTTGCCCTTCTCGATCAACTTCTTCTCCGCATCGAGCCAGTTCTCGGCATGCCGTTTCACTTGAAACGTAAATGGGCCGTGATGGCGTCGTCGGTCCGGCCCGAGGTAGTCCGCTCTGTAGTTCTCTGACGGCAACTTGCGAACGCAGCCGAAACTCCTGCGCTTCTTGTCCTTCTCGTCGGTGTTGGCCATGTGGTCTCCTTTTGGTCTCGTCGTCGAAGCGTTGCGAGGCACCACATTGGTCGCGGTCGAGTGACACGCAGGGGAGGTCTTCGCGGCGTGTTTCGCCGTGACGCCAGCGTGCGTTTCGAGGGTTCACTCGGTGCCTATCGGTACTACGTCGTGCAAAGATCACGATTTAGTAAAATCGCAGGTAAGTCTGGCCTTACGCTTGTCTCAGCGACTGATTGAGGGTTGCGAACAGAGCACCGCAAGCTGCTTCGTAAGACGCGCCACCAGCGCCGCAACAAGAAGTAACGTTCCGCCGGGTACGCCCCGGCCGCACGTCACACGCCCGTGTCACCTCCGGTGGCGCGGGCGTTCGTGCGTGTGCTGGGGCTACAGCCCGTGTGCGCGCTCGTCGTCGACCGCAGCGGGCTCGCGGCGCGACAGCCCCACGGCGGCCCGCGCCGTCGCGCGCGCACCCCGCGCCACCGCCATCGCGGTCCACACCGCCCCCGCACCGGTAGAGCGCACAATGCCCCTGCGCCCGTCGCCGCGCCCGCGAAAGTCCTCGATCGCCCAGCCGCGGCTCTTCGCGAGCCGGCGCAGCGGCCCGTCGGGGTTGATCGCGCACGGGTTGCCCACGGCGGACAGCATGGCACCGTCGTGGATCGAGTCGCCGTACGCGTAACTGGCCGACAGGTCCAAGCCGCGCTCGACCGCGAGTGCCTCCACGGCATCGGCCTTCGCCTCGTCATGCAGCATGGGCCCCACCAGGCGCCCCGTGTACAGGCCGTCGACGTTCTCCGCGACCGTGCCGAGCGCGCCGGTGACGCCCAGGCGCGAGGCGATGATGGTGCCCACCTCGGCGGGCGTCGCCGTGACGAACCACACCTCGTGACCCTGCGCCAGGTGCGAGTCGATCAGCGCGCGCGTCCCGGGGAAGATCCGCAGGGCGAGGATCTCGTCGTAGACCTCCTCGCCGATCGCGATCATCTCCGCGACCGACCAGCCCTTGATAATGCCGAGCGCCTCGTCGCGGACGTCATCGATCTGCTCCTTGGACTCGCCCAGCATCGAATACTTGGCGGTCTCCCAGGCAAAGTGCAGCACGTCGCGCTTGCGAAAGAACCCGTGCCGCTGCAGCCCACGCGCGATGTGATAGGCCGAGGCTCCGCGGATCACGGTGTTGTCGACGTCGAAGAACGCCGCCACTATTGCGGTGCTCGTCTCGTTCGCGTCGCCGGCCATCACCACATCACTCTAGTCACGCAGGCCCTGCGGTCCAGGCCTCCCACGGCCGTATCCTGACGCCATGACACCCCGCGTTCATCTGTACTCGCGCCCGGGCTGTCACCTCTGCGACGACGCCCGCGCGTTGGTCGCCGCGACCTGCGGCACCAAGGTCGCGTGGGAGGAGATCGACATTTCGGCCGATGCCTCACTCACCTCTCGCTACGGCGAGCAGATTCCGGTGGTGACGGTGGACGATGCCGTGGTGGGGTTTTGGAGGATCGATCCCGACCGCCTCAAGGCGGCCCTGAAGGCCAAGCGCCGGCGCTGACGGGCGCGCGTGCCGCGCACGCGTGAGGGTGGGTGACAATAGACGCCATGCCCGTCGTCCATTTGTTGCGCCACGGCCATGTCCACAACCCGGACAAGGTGCTCTACGGGCGCCTGCCCGAGTTCCGCCTGTCCGACGCGGGTCAGGCCATGGCCGCCGCGGTCGCCGAGGACCTGAGCGCCCGCGAGGTGCCCGTCACGCGCGTGATCGCGTCGCCGCTGCTGCGAGCGCAGCAGACCGCGAAGCCCGTCGCCGCGGCCTACGGGCTGGACATTGACACCGACGAGCGGCTCATCGAGGCACTGAACGCCTACGAGGGCACCGTGCTGCAGGCGGGGGCGAAGGATTTCCTGCACCCGCGCAACTGGTGGCTCTTGCGCAACCCGTGGCGGCCGTCGTGGGGCGAGCCCTACACGGAGCAGCGCGACCGCATGTGGGCCGCGATCCGCGATGCCGCCGCCGCGAACCCCGACGGTGACACGGTCATGGTCAGCCACCAGCTGCCCATCTGGGTGGCGCGTATGGAGTTCGAGAAGCGCCGCTTCCTGCACGACCCCCGCTCGCGCCAGTGCGGCCTCGCGTCGCTGACCAGCTTCGAGTTCCGCGACGGCGAGCCCGTCGCGATGAGCTACGCCGAGCCCGCCGCGCATATCGAGGTGCCCAGGTGAGGCGGTCCGCCCGGTACGTGGTCATCGCGGCCATCGTCCTCGCCGTGGTGCTGTGGCTCGCGGGCTGCGCCCCCGGCGACGCCGTCGAGTCCCCGGGCTACGTCTCGGGTGACGGCACCGTCACCGAGTGGGGACCCAACGAGCGCGGCGAGGTGGTCGACCTTTCTGGTACCTCCTTCGAGGGCGATGCCGTCGACGTCGCCGACTATCGCGGCCAGGTGGTGCTGATCAACACCTGGTACGCCGCGTGCCCGCCGTGCCGCGCCGAGGCGCCCGAGCTCGTGGCCCTGGATGCCCGCGACGATGTCCAGCTCATCGGCCTCAACTCGCGCGACGACGCCGCCACCGCCGAGGCCTTCCAGCGCACCTTCTCCGTGGAGTACCCCAGCATCGACGACGGCGACGGCAAAGCCACCGCCCAGCTGCAGGGCCTCGTCGCCATCAACGCCGTGCCCACCACGCTGGTGCTCGACCCCGAGGGCCGCGTGGCCGCACGCGCCGTGGGCCGCGTCGAGGCCTCGACCCTCGAGGCGCTCATCGACGCCGCCGCGGAGCCTTCCCTGTGATCGTCGCCGCCTCCTCGTTCACCGAGCAGGTGCTCTCGGGCTCGCTGCTCGCGGCGATCCCGATCGCCCTGCTCGCGGGTCTCGTGAGCTTCGCGTCCCCCTGTGTGGTGCCGCTGGTGCCCGGCTACCTGGGCTACGTGTCCGGCATGGCAGGCACCGGTGGCACGGGCAAGGCCAGCCGCCCCAAGCTCATCATCGGCGTGCTGCTGTTCATCGCCGGCTTCACGGCGGTCTTCGTGACGCTCGGCATCATCGTCTCCGCCGCGGGCGCGCAGTACCGCGAGCAGCTCGACATCATCACGCGCGTGCTGGGTGTGCTGGTCATCCTGCTGGGCCTCGCGTTCATGGGCGCCGTGCCCTTCCTCCAAAACGAGCGCCGCCTGCACGTGAGCCCCAAGGCCGGCCTCGCCGGTGCGCCGCTGCTCGGCATCGCGTTCGGACTCGGATGGGCCCCGTGCATCGGCCCCACGCTGTCCGCCGTCCTCGCGCTGGGCCTCAACGAGGGCACGGTGGGCCGCGGCGCGCTGCTCGCCGTCGTCTACTGCCTGGGGCTAGGCCTGCCGTTCCTCGCGCTCGCCATCTGGTTCGAGCGCTCCGGCAAGGTGCTGGGCTGGCTGCGCCGCCACCGCCGCGCGCTGCAGCTCTTCGGCGGCTCGATGCTGGTGATCCTGGGCGTCATGCTCGTCACCGGCCTGTGGGGCACGCTCACCGGACACCTGCAGGGCTGGATCGACGGCTTCTGGGTGGCGATCTGATGGCGAGGGTCAAGCTCGACAACTACGCGTACGCGGACGTCCCGCGCCTGGGCCTGCGTGGATGGCTGCGCTGGATCTGGCGCCAGGTCACCTCCATGCGCGTCGCCCTCATCCTGCTGCTGCTGCTCGCGCTCGCGGCCATCCCCGGCTCGGTCCTGCCGCAGTGGCCGCAGGACGCCTCCGACACCGCCGCGTTCCTCGCTGAGAACCCCACGTGGGGCCCCCTCCTCGACCGCCTGGGCTTCCTCGACGTGTTCGGCTCGGCGTGGTTCACCGCGATCTACCTGCTGCTGTTCGCGTCGCTCATCGGCTGCATCCTGCCGCGCATCGCGGTGTATTGGCGCGAACTGCGCGCCGAGGTCCCCGCCGCGCCCACCCGCCTGGACCGCTACGCGCCCGTGACCGAGGACAGCCCGCTCAACCCGGCCGATGCCGTGGCCGCCGTCCGTACGGAAATCGCCGGCCGTGGGCCGGCCCCCTGGCGCTGGCTCACCGGACACCGGGTGCGCGTCGACGAGCGCACCACGCGCGACGGCGTGGCCCAGATCGCCGTCTCCGCGCACCGCGGACACGTGCGCGAACTCGGGAATCTGATTTTTCACGTCTCGCTCGTGGGCATCCTGCTCGCCGTCGCCGCCGGCTCGCTGCTGACGTATCGCGGTCAGGCGCTCATCGTCGAGGGCGACTCCTTCACCAACGCCGTGGTCGCCTACGACACCTACGAGGCCGGCTCCCTGTTCAGCGAGGACGACCTCGACCCGTGGATCCTCACGCTCGACGAGCTCGACGCGCAGTTCGACGAGACGGGTCGGCCCACCATGTTCACCGCCTACGCGACGCTCACGGAGCCCGGCCAGGAGCCGCGCGCAGTCGAGGCCCAGGTGAACCGCCCCATCCAGGTCGAGGGCGCCAAGATTTACCTCCAGGGCAATGGCTACGCCCCCTCGTTCACCGTGACCGACTCTTCCGGCAACGTCGCGTTCCAGGGCGCCGTGCCCTTCATCCCCCAGGACGACGTCTACACGTCGACCGGCGTCATCAAGGTGCCGGACGTCACCGAGGGCGAGCAGCTGGGATTCTCCGGCACGCTCCTGCCGAGCGCCCTGGGCGAGGGTGCGGACGCCATCTCGGTCTTCCCGTCCCCCGAGAACCCCGTCATCTACCTGCAGATGTACACCGGCGACTTGGGTCTGGACAGTGGCATCCCCCAGAACGTCTACACGCTCGACGAATCCCAGCTCAGCCCCGTGCGCGACGAGGACGGCGAACTCGCCGTGATCGAGCTCGTGCCGGGTGAGACGGCCGCACTGCCCGACGGCCTCGGCACCATCACGTGGGACTCGCTCGACCGCTTCGCCGGCTTCGACCTGCGCCGCGACCCCTCGCTGCCGTGGCTTCTCGCCTTCGCGATCACCACGCTGCTGGGTCTGGGCCTCAGCCTGTTCGCGCCGCGCAGGCGCGTGTGGCTGACGGCTGTGGCGGCCGATGCCGGGGCTGGCCCGGTTACAGTGGTCACCGCGGCCGTGTGGTCGCCCCCGCACGACGCCGGCGCCGCGCTCACCCGCGAACGGGCCCTCGCCGCCGCGACCGGGCGCCCGCGACCTTCCTCGACATCCCCGGAGGACGACGAATGAACGCCCAGGAGCTCAGCTGGCTTGCCCTGTGGGGCGCGACGGCGCTGTACGCGATCGCCATGGTCGCCTCGTCGATGCACCTCGCACGCGTGGCCGATGCCAAGGTCGCCCGCAAGCGCGAGCGTGAGCTCGTCGCGGCCGGGGCGGTGCCCGCGGACCCCACCGCTGGGGTGAGTATGAACGGACAGCCGGCCACGGCATCGGCCGGCCTGGTGGTGCGCTCCAAGGCGCGCGGCATCGCCCGCGCGACCACCCTCATGGGCGCGGTCCTGCAGGGCGTGGGCGTGGTCGCCCGCGGCATTGAGGCTGGGCACGTGCCGTGGTCGACGATGTACGAGTACACGATCACCGGCACCTGGGTCGCGGTTGTCGTTCTGCTGATCGTCCAGACCCGCCGCGACGTCGCTTACCTCGCTCCCGGCGTGACGGGCTTCGCGACCATCGGTCTGGGCCTCGCGATGACGGTGCTCTACGCGCAGTCCACCGGCCTGCAGCCCGCGCTGCAGTCCTTCTGGCTGGTTATTCACGTGTCGATCGCGATCATCTCGACGGGCATCTTCACTGTCGGTGCTACCGCAACGGTGCTGCAGCTCATGCGCGACTATCGTGACTCCGGCACCGCGTGGCTGCAGCGCTTCCGCTGGCTCGAGGCCACCCCGTCGCCCGCGCGGCTCGAGGCGCTCGCCTTCCGCCTGCACGCCGTGGGCTTTGTGCTGTGGACCTTCACCGTGATGGCCGGCGCCGTGTGGGCCGAGCACGCGTGGGGCCGCTACTGGGGCTGGGACCCCAAGGAGGTATGGTCCTTCGTCATCTGGGTGATCTACGCCGCCTACCTCCACGCCCGCACTACGCAGGGCTGGGCAGGACGGCGCAGCGCCGTCGTGGCGCTCATCGGCTTCGTGGCGCTGATCATGAACTTCACCGTCGTCAACCTGGTGTTCCAGGGGCTTCACACCTACTCCGGGACGTGACCGTGAAGATCGCACTGGTGCTGGACGACTCGATCGACCGTCCCGATGGGGTTCAGCAGTATGTGCTGACCCTGGGAGCGTTCCTGGAGCGTCAGGGCCACGAGGTGCACTACGTGTGCTCCGACGCGTCGCGTGACGACGTGACCGTGCACTCGCTCGCGCGCAACGTGGGCGTGACGTTCAACGGCAACGGCCTGCGCATTCCGCTGCCCACCTCACGCGCCATGCTGCGGGAGTTCCTGGAGCGCGAACGCTACGACGTCATCCACGTGCAGATCCCCCACTCGCCGCTCTTCGCCGCGCGCGTGGTGGACGAGGCTCGGCGGGTACAGGCGCGCTCCGTGCGCATCGTCGGCACCTTTCATATCCTCCCCGACGGCGCCGTGTCCGAGTACGGCACGCGAGTATTGGGCCGCTGGCTGCGCCGCAATCTGGCGAAGTTCGACGCGTTTTGCGCGGTCTCGCCGCCCGCGCGGGAGTTTGCCGCGCGGTCCTTCGGGATCGCGGCGCAGGTGATTCCGTGTCCGGTGGACGTGACGCGGTTCGCGCGCGAGGCTGCCGCGTCCGCGCGCCGCCCCGGTGCCGACGGGCGCCTGGTCATCGCGTTCCTGGGCCGGCTCGTGGAGCGCAAGGGTGCCGTCGAGCTGGTGAGTGCGCTCGGCGCGCTGGACCCGGCGGTGCTGTCGCGCATCGAGGTGCGGATCGGGGGCAAGGGGCCGTTGCTCGGGCGGTTGCAGGAGTCGGTGACCCGCCACCGGCTCGAGTCCGTCGTGACCTTCGCCGGCTTTGTCGCCGAGGAGGACAAGGCCGGCTTCTACGCCGACGCCGACATCGCCGTGTTCCCCGCCACCGGGGGAGAGAGCTTCGGAATTGTGCTCGTCGAGGCGATGGCCTCCGGCGCGGGCGTGGTGCTCGCGGGGGCCAATCCTGGTTACTTGTCGGTGATCGGCGCGCGGCCAGAGGTCAGCGTCGACGCCACCGACGTGAAGGCCTTCGCGGAGGCGCTCACGCTGCTGATCCAGGCGCGTGAGTTGCGCGCCGAGCTCCACGCCGAACAGGCCGAGCGGGTGCGACAGTTCGACGTCGAGGCCGTCGGCGCGCAGGTCCTGGAGCTGTACGGGGCCTAGTCCCGGTTGCCCTTGCGCCGCTCCTGCTGACGCAGCCAGCGCAGGTAGTCCGGGTCGTCGTCGGGCGCACGCGGAGAGGGGGGACCGGCTGTGCCGCCGCTGCGCCACTGCAGTCCCAACCAGATGAGGGCGCCGATGTACGGCGCGAGGATGATGATCGCGATCCACGCCGAGCGGTGCAGCCCCGCATACGACTCCTGGCCCTTGTTCAGCACGTCGGTCACCGCGTACGCGGTGAGGGCGACGTAGAGGGCGGCCAGGAGCAGGAATCGCATCTTCCTACTGTAGGCACGCGCAGCCTGCCCGTGGCATCGGCCACAAGCACGATCCTGCGGCTCGCGGTCGGGGGCCTCCAGACGGTGCGGCGCCGCGTACCCTTGACGCATGAAAATCCTCGCCTATTGGGGCGCCCGCACGGGCATCTTTCTTGCCGTCGTGGGCGTGCTGTACCTCGTGGGCTGGTTCGACATCATCGCCTTCATTGCGGCATTCATCCTCGCCTGGCTGATCTCTTACCTGCTGCTGCCAGGCCTGCGCCGCGAGGCGGGGCTACAGATGGAGGGCGTCATCGACCGCTCGCAAAAGGGCATCCGCGACCTCGATGACGAGGAGGACGCGGAGGCCGACAAGAGCAACGACAAGCCTGACCCCGACGGCACCGTCCGCCTGGACTAGAGGTCGGCCTGCTCCCGCGCCACCCTGCGGGCGAAGTGCGCATCGGTGAACTGGTGCCACGCGCACGCCGCGAGCGCGACGGTGAACGCGAGATACAGCGCCGGCTGGCCCTGCTGAAGGTCCCACGCGGCCGCGGTGTACAGGCCCTCGATGGCCGTCAGCACCACGAAGATCGCCCCAAACACCACGTGGCGCACGGGCTTGCCGTCGCGTCCCCACACCAGACGCATCCAGCGGATGCCGGGGTAGCGCTTGGGCAAGGCGCTCACAGGATCAGCCCCAACGCGAACAGCAGCCCGTAGGCGAGGCCGATGCCCGACAGGGCCTTGAAGATGAGCGGCATCCCGATCTTCTCGGCACCCACGCGCATGCCGAAGGCGACCAGCAGGCTGGGCAGCGCGACGACCGTCGAGATCAGCACCCACGGGTGGACGAAGGCCACGATGACCGAGCACAGCACGGGCAGCATCACCACGGACATGAACAGGCGGCGCGCGCGGGCCTCGCCGATGCGCACCGGGAGCGTGCGCTTGCCCGCGATCGTGTCGGTCGCGATGTCGCGGATGTTGTTCACGAGCATGAGCGCTACTGAGTAGAGCCCCACACCGATCGACGCGACCACGGCCCACCACGTGATGGTGCCGGCCTGCGTGTACAGCGTGCCGAGGGTAGCGACGGGTCCGAAGAACAGGAATGCCATGGCCTCGCCCCAGCCCGAGTACCCGTAGGGGCGAGAGGTGCCGGTATAGCCCCACGCGGCGACGATGGCGACGGCGCCGACGGCGAGGAGCCACCAGGTTTCGGTGAGCACCACGAGCGCCAGCCCGGCAATGGCTGCGACGCCAAAACTCAGGAACGCGGCGTTGCGGACCGCCGTGGGCGTCGCGCGCCCGGTCGCGACCAGGCGGTCGGGACCCACGCGGTCGATGTCCGTGCCGCGCACGCCGTCCGAGTAGTCGTTGGCGTAGTTCACGGCGATCTGCATCGCGAGCCCGACGGCGAGGGCGAGCAGCGCGGGGATGAGGCGGAACTCGTCGAGCAGCACCGCGGCACCCGTGCCGACCGCGACGGGGGAGATGGCCGTCCAGAGCGTACGGGGGCGAGCGCCAGCTACCCAGTCCTGGGTCGTCGTCATGAGGTCTCCTCAAGGTCCTGTGCCGCGGCGAGTGCCCGTGCGGCGCTGCGGTCGATTTTGCCAGCCTCGGTGCGCGGTACCTGCACCACGCGCACCAGGGCACGCGGGAGGGCGTGACGGGGCAGGGCAAGCGTGGAGCGCAGGTCGGCGAGCCCGGGGGCATCCTCGGTCACCACGGCCACCATGCGCTCGCCCCACTCGGCGTCGGGGAGGCCGACGACGATCGCCTCCGCGACCCCGGCATCGGCCATCGCCCGTTCGACCGATGCGGGATGGACGTTGTGGCCGCCGGTGATGATGACGTGGTCGGCGCGCCCGTGCACGGTGAGGGTGTGGCCATCCCAGGAGCCGAGGTCGGAGGTGCGGAACCATCTTCGTCCTGCGTCCGTGACGAACGCCGAGTCGTCGCCGTCGCGATAGCCGTCGGCGAGCATGGGGCCCGCGATCTCGATGCGGCCGTCGGTGGCGATGCGTACCTCGGCGCCGTCCAGCGGCGTGCCGTCGTAGACGCAGCCCCCGCTGGTCTCGGTCATGCCGTAGGTCTCCACGGCGTTTGGGGGCAGGTCCATGCCGGGAGGTGCGCCGCCGACGAGCACGGCGTCGAAGGTTTCCAGAGCCTCGCGGCCAGCCCGCTCGGCAAGGACCCGGCGCAGCTGGGTCGGCACCAGCGACACGTAGCGCCGGCCCGGCGGCATCGCAGCCGTGGCGTCCGCGAAGGACGCCGCCGTGAAGGTGCCGGGCATGACCGGGGTGACCGTCGCATCGGCCATCCGAGCACGCGCCAGGACCATGGCTCCCGCGATGCGGTCGGCGGGGACCGCCAGCAGCCAGTGCCCCGGGCCGCCCAGACGGTCGAGGGTCGCCTCGCTGGAGGCGCGCATCGCCGCGGCGCTCACGAGCACCTCGCGAGGCTCGCCGGTCGAGCCGGAGGTACGTGCCGCGATGCCGTCGATGTGGCCCGCGAGAGCAGCCGCAACGGCTGCCTCGGGACCGTCGGCGAGCCGCGTGTAGTTCATGCCTTCAGCCTAGGTGCGGCCCCTACACTGGTCCGCATGAGGACCCGCCGCGCCCTGCCGCTCACCGCCCTCGCCGCCGTCACCGCTTTGGTGGCCGCCGCGTGCTCGTCGTCGCCGGAGGTCGTGGAGACGCCCGCGGTGACCACCACCGCCTCGCCCACCGCGGTGGAGCGCACCACGCCGCCGTCTCCCTCGCCCGCTCCGGTGGGACCGGAGGTGGTCTGGCCGCTGACCGGCGTGGACGCCGAGGGAGCCGACGAGGGTGCTCTCGCGAACCCGGCGCTGTCCATCAAGATCGAGAACTCCGCCCAGGCACGCCCGCAGCAGAACCTGCAGAACGCGGACATCGTGTTCGAGGAGTACGTCGAGTCTGGCATCTCGCGTCTCATCGCCGTCTACCAGTCGGACATCCCGGATTCGGTGGGCCCCGTGCGCTCCATGCGCCCCATGGACAAGAACATCATGGGCTCGATGGAGGGCCCGCTGATCTTCTCCGGCGCCCAGCGCCGGTTCATCACCGCGACCGTCGACTCCGGCCAGGAGGCCATCGCCCAGGACACGGGGGGTTACGGCTTCTACCGCGTTTCCGGCCGCGCCGCGCCCCACAACCTCTACGGCACGCCCGCGGACTTCCTCGAGCAGACCGATGCCGACGCCCCGCCGCAGCAGTTTGCCTATTCCTACGAGCCCGAGACCTCCAACGTCGTGGAGGAGGGCTCGACCGTCTCCACCATCGACATCTCGATGTCGCGATACTCGCAGCCTTCGTGGGACTGGGACGGCGAGGTCTGGCAGCGCTCCGAGGGCGGCTCGCCTCACACCCAGGATGACGGCACGCAGTTGAACGCTCAGAACGTCATCGCCCTGTGGGTGACGGTGAAGTACACGTCCTCGAGCGGCGGCTCCTCGGTCCCCGAGACGTTGGTCGCAGGCGAGTCCGGCGAGGGCTACGCCATGGTGGGCGACTCGATGGTCGAGGTCACGTGGTCCAAGGCGGGCCAGTTCGACCCGTTCGTCATCGAGACCCCGGCTGGCGAGCCCATCGAGCTGCTGCCCGGCAACACCTGGGTCGAGCTCATCCCGAACGCGGGCATCGCAAACGCGACGTCGATCGACATCTCGTAGCGGGCGCCAGCCCCACCCCGCCCCGCGGCGCTCGCCCCATGGGACGCCCACCGTCGCTCTGAGCAGATCTGTGCGTCCTATGGGGCGCCCACCGTTGTCCGGCGGTCAGAACGCGTACGGGAACTTGGTCCAGTCGGGCTCGCGCCGCTCGAGGAACGCGTCGCGCCCCTCCTGAGCCTCGTCCGTCATGTAGGCCATGCGGGTCGCCTCGCCGGCGAACACCTGCTGGCCCGCGAGGCCGTCGTCGGCGAGGTTGAAGGCGTACTTCAGCATGCGAATGGCCTGCGGCGACTTGGCCGCGATGGTCTTCGCGTACTCGAGCGCGGTCGCTTCTAGTGCGGAGTGCGTGACGGCCTCGTTGACCGCGCCCCAGCGCTCGGCATCGGCCGCCGAGTACTCCCGTGCGAGGAAGAAAATCTCCCGGGCCCGCTTGTCGCCCACCTGGCGCGCGAGCAGCGCCGAGCCGTAGCCCGCGTCGAACGAGCCCACGTTCGCATCGGTCTGCTTGAAGCGCGCGTGCTCGAGGGAGGCGATCGACAAGTCCGCGACCACGTGGAGGCTGTGCCCGCCACCTGCCGCCCA
Source organism: Demequina sp. NBRC 110051 (assembly GCF_002090055.1). Lineage (GTDB taxonomy): Bacteria > Actinomycetota > Actinomycetes > Actinomycetales > Demequinaceae > Demequina. Next base: position 69,902 of record NZ_BBRH01000011.1, on the reverse strand, counting down.
GCCGTTGACCGCGGCAATCGTCACCTTCGGCATGGTCCGCATGAGGCGTTGCACCTCGAGGATGTGCAGGCGGCCGCCGTGAGCGGGGGCATCGGCCGCCGTGCCCTCGTAGAGGTAGCCGTCGCGCCCACGGATGCGCTGGTCGCCGCCCGAGCAGAACGCCCACACGCCGTCCTTGGGTGCCGGCCCATTGCCCGTGATGATCACGGCGGCGACGTCGTCGGTCATGCGGGCGTGATCGAGTGCGCGGTAGAGCTCGTCGACGGTCTGAGGCCTAAAGGCGTTGCGCACCTCGGGGCGGTTGAAGGCGATGCGCACCGCGGGGAGGTCCCGCTCCTCGCCCTCGGACCGGTCAACCCAGCGGTGGTACGTGATGTCGCCGTCGGGGAAGCCCTCGATCGCGCGCCACTGCTGGGCGTCGAAGGTGTCGGACACGGTGGCGGGAATGGCGCTCATGCGGCCAGCGTATCCGCGCCCCCGCCGTCGGTTTGGCCCACGGTTGTGACAGGAGGGGCCCGTGGGGCGCGTGATCACGTCGCACGCGACACGTGCGTTCACACCGGTCTCATCCGTGGGCCAAACCGACGCGACGGCCGCCGTAGGCTGAGCCCATGGAATTCCGGCCCTTCACCGTCGAGTTGTCGACGCGTTTTCGGGCCACGACCCGCCGCTCCGGCGTCCTCATCCGCATGCGTGACGAGGACGGCGTGGACCACTGGGGCGAGTACAGCCCGTTTCCCGACTACGACGCCGAGCGTGCCTCGCGGTGGTGGCGCGGCGCGATGGAGGCCGCGCGCGGGGACTGGCCCAGCCCGCAGCGCGACACCGTCGCCGTCAACGCCATCGTCCCGCTCGTCGACCCGGACCGGGCCCGCGACTTCGCGACCCGCAACGGCTGCACTACCGCCAAGGTCAAGGTGGGCGGGGGCTCCGACCTTGCGGCCGACATCGCCCGCGTCGAGGCCGTCGCCGACGCCCTGGGCCCCGCCGGCGCCATCCGCGTAGACGTCAACGGCGGCTGGGACCTCGACGAGGCCGCCCGCTGCCTGCCGCTCCTGGACCGCGCGGCCCGCGCAGGAGGGGCACACGGCCTCCAGTACGCCGAGCAGCCCGTCGAGTCCGTCGAGGACCTCGCGATCCTCCGCCGCCGCGCGGACGTGCCGCTCGCCGCGGACGAGTCCGTGCGCATCCCCGGCTCCGCCGATGCCGTCCTCAAGGCCCACGCGGCCGACGTCATCATCCTCAAGGCCCACCCGCTGGGCGGGGTGCGCCGCGCGCTCGAGATCGCTGACAGCGTGGGCGACCTGCCCATCACCGTGTCCTCCGCGATGGAGTCCTCGGTGGGCCTCGCGGCGGGCGTCGCCCTCGCGCTGGCGCTGCCCCGCGAGCCGCTCGCCTGTGGCCTCGGCACCGGTGCGCTCCTCGCGACAGACACCGTGGCCCACACCTGGCTGCCCTCCCACGGCCGCATCGGCCTGACGAGACTTGAGGTGACCGCGTGAGCTACCCGTCGGCGGCGTTCGCCCGCGAGCTGGTCTCGTCGCTCGCGCAGCGCGGCGTGCGCGAGTTCGTGTTGTGCCCCGGCTCGCGCTCGGGTCCACTCGCGCACGCGCTCGCGGAGGCCGGCGCCGATAATCCGCCGCTCGGCGCGCCCGGCGTGGACTTGCACGTGCGCATCGACGAGCGCTCCGCGGCGTTCCTGGGGCTGGGGCTTGCGAGGGGAGCGGCTGCGACAGGACAGGCCCGCGCCGTCGCCATCGTCACCACCTCTGGCACCGCCGTGGGCAATCTCTTGCCCGCCGTGATGGAGGCCCACCACAGCGGCCTGCCCCTGCTACTGCTCACAGCGGACCGACCTGGCGAGCTCCGGGGCGTGGGCGCCAATCAGACCACCGATCAGGTGGGCATCTTCGGCACCTTCGTGCGCTGGAGCGCCGACGTCGCCGCACCCGCGGAGGGGGACGCTCCCGGCCACGCCGCCCGCCTCGCCAACCAAGCCGTGGGCGTCGCGCTGGGCGACCCGAACCGGGACGACATGACGGGCACCCCCGGCCCCGTGCACCTCAACCTGGAGTTCCGCGACCCGCTGAGCGCCGACAACGGCGTATGGGACGATCCGCCACAGGTCGACGCTCACCCCACCACGGGCTCGCATGGCATCCCCATCGTCGACGAGCCGGCGCCGGTGCCCGAGGTCGAGCGCGGCCTGGTCATCGCGGGCGACGGCGCTGGCCCCGCGGCGCGGTTCATCGCCGAGGCCCACGGCTGGCCGCTGCTCGCCGAGCCGACCTCTGGCGCACGCGAGGGCGACGCGTGCATCCCGCAGTACCTGGACCTTCTGGCGGCCGATGCCGGACGCACCTTGGCGAACCAGGTCCACCAGGTCGTGGTGGTGGGTAGGCCCACTCTCACGCGCCAGGTGCAGCGGCTGATCGCCGATGCCCCCGCCCTCATGGTCGCCGGACACGGCGCGCGCTGGCGCGAGGCGCCCCGGCACGCCGAGCGCGTGCTGCGCGCGGTGCCCGCCTCGTGGACGCAGCGCTCGGACGGCACCCTCGCCCTGGGGGACTCGGCGTGGCTCGCGCGCTGGCGCGATGCGGCCGGCGCCCTCGAACCTCAGGCGAGCGCCTGGGACCGTCGGGCCGTGGCACAGGCCTTCCTGGCCTCCCTCACCCCCGGCGAGCCCGCGCTCCTCGGCTCCTCCGGGTCCATCCGCGCGGTGGATCAGGTGGCCCCCGCATGGGCGGTGGGTGACGCCCCCGTGCTCGTGGCGAACCGCGGGCTCGCGGGCATCGACGGCACCGTCTCGACCACGGTGGGGATGGCCCTCGCGTCGCGCCGACCGGTCAGCGCACTCATGGGCGACGTGACGTTTCTGCATGATGTGGGCGGGCTGCTCATCGGCCCGCGCGAGACCCGACCGCGCGTGCGCATCGTCGTCATCAACGATGGCGGCGGGACCATCTTTGGCGGGCTCGAGCACGCGGCGGCGCCCGCGGCGAACGTGGAGCGCGTGTTCACCACGCCGCACGGGGTGGACCTCGCGCCGCTCGCGGCCGCCTACGGGGTGACGTACACGCGCGTCACCAACGCCGACGCGCTCGCCCGCGCGCTTGCCGCTGAGGTGACCGGCATGGAGCTCATCGAGGCGGCCGTGCGAGGTTAGTCGACCTCCAGCACCACCTTGCGCTGGCCTGGCCGTGGCGCGCATGCCGCCGCGAACGCGCGCTCGACCTCGGTGATCGGCACCACGTCCGTCACCATCCGCTCGGCAAACCACGGCTCGGCGATGAGGAAGTCCTGCGCCCGCTCGAGCATCGCGCGGTGGTGGCGCGTGACGCCCGTCACGAGGGTGCCGTGGCGGCGGAAGAAGGAGCGCAGGGGGAGGGCATACCAGTCGTCGTCGGGCACGCCGAAGGCGACCACGGTGCCGCCGGGAGCGACGGCGTTCATCGCATCGGCCACCGTCGAGGGCTGGTGTCCGACCATCTCGATCACGATGTCGGGCCTGTCCGCCTCCGCGAGACCAGCGGCCCACACCCGGGAGTTCGCGCGCACCAGGGCATCGAAGCCCAGCCCGTCGGCATCCGCGGCGCGGTCGAGCGGGTCGATGCCCACGATCCGCCCCGCGCCCAGCCGCCTCGCCAGTACCGACGTCATGAGCCCGAATGGCCCCACGCCCACGATCGCCACCGACCGGCCCGCCAACGGACCCAGTCGGTCAAACACGGTGAAGAGGCACGCGACGGACTGCGCGACCGTCGCGAGGGCATCGGACGCCTCCATGCGCACGCGAGCCACCTGGTCGCCGCGCGTCACGAATACCCCGCGCAGCGCGTCCCAGTTCGACGCCCAGCCCACCACGCGGTCGCCGGGCACAAAGTCCACGTGCGCGCTCGCGAGCACCTCGCCCACGACCTCGTGCATGGGGCGGCCGGGCTGGCGCGGTCCACCCTCGGGCACCAGGGCGCCGCGCGCGAACGGGAGGTCGGAGCCGCACACGGCCCCGGCCGTCAGGCGCACCAGCAGCTCGCCTGGGCCCGGCGCCGACGGCACCGGCACCTCGACGCGCTCGAACCGGTAGGGGGCGATGAGGCGGTAGGCCCAGGTGGTGTCGTCGCTCATGGCGCGACGCTAATGGCCCGTACCGTGGTCGGCCTGGGACCGAAGGCCGGGGTAGCCGCGGTTGCTAGTGCCGCCGCGCCACGAGCACCGCGTCGCGCCACAAGCGCTCGTGCCCGCCGTCGCCGAGGGTCACACGTTCGTGGATCGACGCGGACACCTCCCACGCCGAGCGGTCCAGCACGTCCGCGACGTCCTCGGCCGCGAAGGCGGATCGCGCCAGGTCGGGATGCTCCGTGGCATGCGGATCGGTGGGGTGGTGACCGACAACGAGGAGCCGCCCACCGGGCGCTACCGCGTCTGCCAGGGTCGACACGAGCCAGCGCCCGCCCTGCGAGGGGTGCGTGTACATCGAGACCACCAGCTCCCAGGGACCGTCGCGGCGAATGACCGCCTCGACGTCCTCGTCGGTGAAGACCACGTGCGCCGCGACGCCGGAGGCCTCCGCATGCACCTGCGCCCGCGCGAGCGCGGTCGCAGAGAGGTCCACGCCGGTCACGGTCCAGCCCTGGGTCGCGAGCCACACGGCGTCGGCGCCCTCTCCGCAGCCCACCTCGAGGGCCGATGCCGGTGCGAGGTTTTCGACCTCGTCCACCAGCGGGGCGTTGGGTTGGCCCGACCACAGCGCCTCGCGCTCGCGGTACTTGGCCTCCCAGGACTCGCGTGAGAAGTCGGTCATCGGGTCGCCGTGGGCGTGGTCGGTGTGGGTCATGCGGCTGCCCTCCCTGGCTAGGACGCGCCGAGCGCGCGGCGCATCGGCTCGAGCTTCGCTTCCGATTCTGCCCATTCGGAGTCGGGTTCGCTCGCCGCGACGATCCCGCAGCCGGCAAACAGGCGCAGCCGGGTGGGGTCGGCCGCCGACACCTCGGCCGACCTCAGGCCGATGCACCACTCGCCGTCGCCCGCGGCGTTGATCCAGCCCACGGGACCGGCGTAGCGGGCGCGGTCGAGCCCCTCGAGCTCGTCGATCACGCGCGCGGCCGTGAGCGTCGGGGTGCCGCACACCGCGGCCGAGGGGTGCAGCTCGCGAATCAGCTCGAGCGCCGACGCGTTGTGGCTGAGCACGCCCGTGACGTCCGTCGCGAGGTGCATCACATTCGGCAGGTGCAGCACCGACGGCTCCTCGGGAACATTGACGGACCCGCAATGAGCCTCGAGCACGTCGCGCACCGAGCGCACCGCGTACTCGTGCTCCTCGCGGTCCTTCGACGAGCGCGCGAGTGCGGCGGCGTGCGCGAGGTCCGCGGTTTCGTCTCCGGTGGGGCGGATGGTGCCCGCAAGGACGCGCGACGTGACCAGGCCGTGGTCGACCCGCGCGAGCAGCTCGGGCGTGGCCCCCATGAGCCCGTCGACGGCGAAGGTCCAGCAACTGGGGTAGTCGTCGGCCAGTCGCGCGAGCACGGCTCTGGCGTCGATGGGGGTCTGGGCAGCGGCCGGAACCGCGCGCGCCAGCACTACCTTGTCGAGTTCGCCGGCGCCGATGCGCCCCACGGCGCTCGTGACGGCCGTCGCCCAGGCCTCGCGGTCGCCGTCGGCGATCGTCACGGGCGGCATCGGGGCCACCGGGGTCGCGTTCGCGGTGGCCCCGTCGAGCCCTGGTAGGTCGATGGCGCCGTCCTCGGAGATGACGGTGAGCCACGCGGTGTCGCCGTGAACGCCCAGCACGTAGCGCGGCACGATGAGCGCTCCGCCCGCGGGCGAAGAGTCGGCGAAGGCGAAGGAGCCGAACGCGATCAGCCCGGTGCCGGGCGCGTGAACGTCGTCGCGCACCACCGCGTGACGGGTGACGCGGCGCCACCAGGCATCGGCCTCGTCGATCCGATAGGTACCAGCAGTATCGAGCCTCGCGACCTCGCCCCACGCGACCATGCCCTCGCCGCGCCTCACCCACGAGATGCCCGGCCCCGGCAGGCGCGAGATCAGGTCGCCGGGGTGGTCGATCTCGACGGTGCGGACGGTCAGCGGACCGGGGGTGGCTGGTTGGACGCTCACCTGACGAGCCTACGCCGGGCCGATGGCGCGAAGAGACCGCGGCCGCGCTCGCCTACGCGCGGATCCCCAGGCGCCTCAGGTGTGCGTTCGCGAACCGCCCCGTCGGGTCGAGCGCCTCGAACAGCAGCCGCGCCTGGGCGAGCTGAGGATGCACGGCGGCCACGGCATCGGCCGTCATGGTGTGGACCTTGCCCCAGTGCGGGCGCGCCCCGAAGGGCGCGAGCGCGTCCTCGATGCGCGGCGTGAGTGAGGCGACCTCGGCGGGACGGTTCTTCCACGTGAAGTGGATCGCGAGCGTGTCGCGGCGGTACGCGCCCGACAGCCACAGCTCGTCCGCGGCGAGGGTGCGCAGCTCGGTGACCAAGAGGTGAGGTGCGATGTCTGCCGCCAGGGCGCGGACGGCGACCAACGCATCGGCCCCGTCCTCAAGAGCCACGAAGTACTCGGTCTGGATCTCGTCGCCGTTCGAGGGAGTGTGGTCCAGGCGGAAGTGGGGGAGTCGCTCGAGCCACGGGCCCTCCACGCCACCGCGCACCGTGAGCTGCGCGGGGTCGGCGTCCACGAGCCCCGATTCCTCCGGGGTCTCGAGCCGCGAGCCCAACCAGGAGGAGCCGGGCGCCTCGCCCGCCCCGATGCGGGTCTTGCGCCATACCTGCTGCACGGTGTCCTCGTCCCACGTGGTGAAGGCGCTCACGGAGTAGCCGGCCCCCATGACACCTGGCAGATCCTCCAGCAGCGCCGACCACGGCAGCCCGCGATAGACGTCCTGGCGCACCATGTAGGCGGGTTGAATATCCAAAGTGAGGCGCACCACCACGCCGTAGGCGCCCAGGCCGACCACGAGCCCCTCGAACCCGTCCTGGCCGCGCGCGACCGTGCGCAGCGCGCCGCGGGCGCCCACAAACTGCAAGGCCGCCACCGCATCGGCCAGACATCCGTTGGTGAGCCCCGAGCCGTGGGTGCCCGTCGCGACGGCCCCGCCCACGGAGATGTGGGGCAGTGAGCCCATGTTGTGCAGCGCCCATCCGCGCTCGTGGAGCCAGGCGGCGAGCACGCCGTAGCGCACGCCCGCGCCGACCGTGACGGTGCGCGCCTCCTCGTCGAGGACGGGGTCGGCAGGGATGCCGGTGACCGTGACCAGCGTGCCGGCCGTGTCTGCGAGGTCGTTGAAGCTGTGGCGCGTGCCGAGCGCGCGCACCGGGCCGTTGCTGCCCGTGAGGAGCTCCTGGACCTGCTCGATGCTGGCGGCCTCGACATGACCGCTCGCGTGGAAGGTGTGGGTCCCTGCCCAGGTGGCGCCGATGCTCATGCTCGCCAGCCTAGGGGGAACCGCGACGACGGCCGATGCGTTGGTCGGGTATCGCCGTGGGTGCCCGGGACCGACGTCCGGGGGACCAAGGTCCCGATTTTTGCAACACTCGAGTTGCCATTTTCGTGCGGGAGGCGGCGCATTTAGGTGCGCACGCACTCCCTCACACCCCGTAGGCTATGTGCGTGAAATCCACAGCCGATGTCATCGTGGTGGGCGCAGGGCCCGGAGGCTCCGCCGCCGCGTACTACCTGGCTTCCGAGGGTTTCGACGTCATCGCTCTGGAGAAGTCCCGCTTCCCGCGCGAGAAGGTCTGTGGCGACGGCCTCACCCCGCGCGCCGTGCGCGAGATCGACCTGATCGGCCTGCCCACCCCCCGCGAGGAGGGATGGATTCCCAACTGGGGACTGCGCATGGTCGGCGGCGGTCACCGCCTGGAGTTCCCCTGGCACGAGCAGGAGTCCTTCCCGAACTACGGCCTGTCGCTGCCGCGCGCGAGCTTTGACCACAAGCTGGCCGAGCACGCCCGCTCCGCGGGGGCCGATGTCCGCGAGGGCTGGTTCGTCACCGGCGCCGTGCGTGACGAGCGCACCGGCCGCGTCATCGGCGTGACCGCGAAGGAGACGGACGAGAAGGGTCGCAAGACGGGCGACGAGGTGACCTATACGGCGCCTGTCGTCATCGCGGCCGACGGCGTCTCCGCGCGCATCGCGCTCGGCCTCGGCATGGAGCGCAAGGACGACCGCCCCATGGGTGTCGCGGTGCGCACCTACTTCGAGACCCCCCGCCACGACGAGGAGTGGATGGAGGGCCACCTCACCATCTGGGACGGCGAGCCCGGCAAGTCCAACCTCCTGCCCGGTTACGGTTGGATCTTCCCGCTCGGTGACGGCACGGCCAACATCGGCCTTGGCACCCTCAGCCCCAACGGTCAGCCTTCGGGGCTCGACCACCGCGCGCTGTTCGACGGCTGGGTGCGTAACGGCATCGAGGGCTGGGAGATCGACCCCGACGCCCCCGTGTCCAAGGTGCAGGGCGCCGCGATCCCCATGGCCTTCAACCGCCAGCCCCATTACGTCCCCGGCATGATGCTGGTGGGCGACTCGGGCGGTATGGTGAACCCCTTCAACGGCGAGGGCATCGCGTACGCCATGCAGGCCGCCCGCCGCGCCACCGAACAGATGGTGGCTTGGCGCGAGGCGACCACGGACGCCGCTAAGGAGGCCGCGCTCGCGGGCTACGCGAAGCGGATGAAGGACGACCTGGGCGGGTATTACTCGCTGGGCCGCGTGTTCGCCCAGCTGATCTCGCATCCCGAGGTCATGAAGGTGTGCACGCGTTACGGACTTCCCCGTCCGGTCGTGATGAGGTTTACGCATAAACTGCTCGCGGATGTCTATGAGCCGCGTGGCGGGGACTGGGCCGACAGGCTGTTGTCCACACTGACAAAGATCGCGCCGGCCGCATGAGCCGCGCACGGCGAGCCGAGGACGAGACAAGCAAGGGAGTCGACCAGTGAATCCGTATGTGCCGATCGTGGTGATGATCGTCATCGCGGGACTCATGGCAGCGGCGGGCCTCATGGCCAGCAACCTGATCGGTCCCAAGCGTTACAACTCGGCCAAGCTCGACCAGTACGAGTCGGGCCTGCAGCCCACCCCCGGCGCCGCGGGTGGCGGGCGCATCCCGATCAAGTACTACCTCGTCGCGATGAGTTTCATCGTGTTCGACATCGAGGTGGTGTTCCTCTACCCGTGGGCCATCGCCCACCAGGCGCTGGGCTGGTTTGGCCTCATCGCCACCATGACGTTCCTCGTCCTCATCACGATCCCGTTCGTGTACGAGTGGCGACGCGGCGGATTCGACTGGGAGTGATCTGACATGGCACATGACGACAGCGCACCTCCGTTCCTGCTGGGCACCGTCGAGAAGTTTGTGGGCGCCATGCGCGCCGGCTCGCTGTGGCCCGCGACCTTCGGTCTCGCGTGCTGCGCGATCGAGATGATGGGCACCGGTACGTCCCGCTTCGACATCGCGCGCTTTGGCGCCGAGGTTTTCCGCGCCTCGCCGCGCCAGGCCGACATGATGATCGTCGCCGGCCGCGTGTCGCAGAAGATGGCGCCCATTGTGCGCCAGGTGTACGACCAGATGCCCGAGCCCAAGTGGGTCATCTCCATGGGTGTGTGCGCCTCCTCCGGTGGCATGTTCAACAACTACGCGATCGTGCCCGGAGTCGACCACGTCGTTCCCGTCGACGTGTACCTGCCCGGCTGCCCGCCGCGCCCCGAGATGCTGCTGAACGCGCTCATCACCCTGCAGGAGCAGGTCAAGCAGTACCCGATGCTGTCGCACCGCAAGGAGATCGCGCGTAAGGCCGAGGCGGCCGCGCTCGCCGCGACCCCCACCTCCGAGATGAAGGGCCTGCTGCGGTGAGCGACGACCAGAACCTCGAGACCCCGGCCCCCGAGGGCCGCGCGCCGCTGACGCTGATTAACGTCCGCGAGGGCCTTTTCGGCGCCAAGGGCGACACGTCCGGCTACGACGGCCTCATTCAGCACGTGCAGATGCCCGGCGCCTCCGAGCGTCCCTACGGCGAATGGTTCGACGGTGTCGTTGACGTCCTCACCGAGCTGCTGGGCGACGACGCCGATGAGGCCATCGAGTACGTCGTGGTCGACCGCGGCGAGCTCACGCTCTACATCGCCCGCGAGCACCTCCTCGCCGTGGCGCAGCACCTGCGCGACGACCAGGACCTGCGCTTCGAGATGTGCCTGGGCGTCTCTGGCGTCCACTACCCGGCGGACACGGGCCGTGAGCTTCACGCCGTCTACCCGATGCAGTCGGTCACGCACAACCGCCGCCTGCGCCTCGAGGTTGCCGTTCCCGACGGCGACTCGCACATCCCGTCCATCACGTCGATCTACCCGATGAACAACTGGCACGAGCGCGAGACCTGGGACTTCTTCGGCATCATCTTCGACGGCCACCCGTCGCTCGCCCGCATCGAGATGCCGGACGACTGGGTAGGCCACCCCCAGCGCAAGGACTATCCGCTCGGCGGCATCCCCGTCGAGTACAAGGGCGCAGAAATTCCGTCGCCCGACGAGCGGAGGCAGTACCGATGAGCACCGACACGAAGGCCACCGGCCCCTTCGTCGAGGACCCCGACGTCCCCGAGTACACCGTCTACGGCTCGGACTGGTCCGAGGTAGCCGCCGAGGCCGCCCGTCTGGGCCAGCAGCGCATCGTCATGAACATGGGCCCCCAGCACCCGTCCACCCACGGTGTGCTGCGCGTGATGCTCGAGCTCGAGGGCGAGATCGTCACGGAGGCCCGCGCCGGCATCGGCTACCTCCACACGGGTATCGAGAAGAACATGGAGTTCCGCACCTGGACCCAGGGCGTGACGTTCTGTACGCGCATGGACTACGTGGCCTCCATGACCCAGGAGCTCGCGTACTGCCTGGGCATCGAGAAGTTGCTGGGCATTACCGACGACATCCCCGAGCGCGCCTCTGTGCTGCGCGTGCTGATGGCCGAGCTCACCCGCATCGGCTCGCACCTCGTGGCCGTCGGCACCGGCGGTAATGAGCTGGGCGCCACCACGATCATGACCACCGCGTTCGTGGCGCGCGAGGAGACCTTCCGCGTCATCGAGGCGATCTCCGGCCTGCGCACCAACAACGCGTACATCCGTCCCGGCGGCGTGGCCCAGGGCCTGCCCGAGGGTGGCGTCGAGATGATCCGCGCGATGATCCCCAAGGTCAAGGAGGGGCTCGACGAACTCGCCCTCCTGCAGATCGAGAACCCCATCCTCAAGGGGCGTCTCAAGAACGTCGCGACCATGAACCTCTCGGCCTGCATGGCCCTGGGTATTACCGGCCCCATCCTGCGTTCGACTGGCCTTCCCTACGACCTGCGCAAGGCCGAGCCGTACTGCGGCTACGAGACCTACGACTTCCAGGTGCCCACCTCGACGGACAACGATGCGTGGTCGCGCATGGTCATCCGTATGGAGGAGTGCTACGAGTCGCTCAAGATCGTCGCGCAGTGCGCCGACCGTCTCGAGAAGATGGGCGACGGCCCCGTCATGGTCGAGGACAAGAAGATCGCCTGGCCCGCACAGCTGTCGATCGGCGGCGACGGCCAGGGCAACTCGCCCGAGCACATCAAGCACATCATGGGCGAGTCCATGGAGGCGCTGATCCACCACTTCAAGCTGGTGACAGAGGGCTTCGACGTCCCCGCCGGCCAGGTGTACCAGGCCATCGAGGGCCCCAAGGGTCTGCTGGGCGTGCACCTCGTGTCCGACGGCGGCACCAAGCCGTGGCGAGCCCACTTCCGTGACCCCGGATTCAACAACTTGCAGGCACTGTCGATCATGGCGCAGGGCGGTCAGATGGCCGATGTCGTGGTCGCCATCGCATCGATCGACATGGTGCTGGGAGGCGTGGACCGATGACCTACACCCCTGAGACCCTCGCGCAGCTCGAGGCGGACGCGGCGGACATCGTCTCGCGCTACCCCGTCAAGCGCTCCGCGCTCCTGCCGCTGCTGCACCTGGTGCAGTCCGTGGACGGTTACGTGAGCCCCGACGGCATCGCGTTCTGCGCGACGACCGTGGAGCTCACGAGCGCCGAGGTCAGCGCCGTCGCGACGTTCTACACCCAGTACAAGCGCCGTCCCAACGGCGAGTACCAGGTGGGGGTGTGCACCACCGCGCTGTGCGCCATCATGGGCGGCGACGAGATCTGGCGCCAGGTCTCCGAGAAGGCCGGCGTGGGTCACGACGAGACCACCGCCGACGGCAAGATCACGCTCGAGCGCATCGAGTGCAACGCGGCGTGCGACTACGCCCCCGTGATGATGGTCAACTGGGAGTTCTTCGACAACATGACGCCCGACCGCGCGCTGCGCGTGGTGGACGACATTCTCGAGGGACGCGACGTCAAGCCCACCCGCGGGTCGCACAAGGTCGGTACCTTCAAGGAGACCGAGCGGGTGCTCGCCGGCTTCGAGGACGGCCGTGCGAACGAGGACCAGGGCGTGGGTGACCCCACGCTCGCGGGCCTCAAGGTCGCGCGCGAGCAGGGCTGGGAGGAGAAGCGATGACCGACCTCACACCGGTGCTGTCGGCGACCTGGGACGCCAAGGAGTCCTGGACGCTCGACACCTACACGGACCACGGCGGCTACGGCGCGCTCAAGAAGGCGCTCGGCATGGCTCCCGGCGACCTCATCCAGGCCGTCAAGGACTCGGGTCTGCGCGGCCGCGGTGGCGCGGGCTTCCCCACCGGCATGAAGTGGGGCTTCCTTCCCCCCGACGACGGGGGCCCCCGCTACCTCGTGGTCAACGCCGACGAGTCGGAGCCGGGCACCTGCAAGGACATCCCGTTCATGCTGTCCGCCCCGCACAACCTCATCGAGGGCGTCGCGATCACGTCCTTCGCGATCGGCTGCAACCACGCGTTCATCTACCTGCGCGGCGAGGTCACCCACGTGTACCGCCGCCTGCTGCAGGCCGTGCGCGAGGCCTACGAGGCCGGCCACCTGGGCAAGGACATCCACGGCAGCGGCTTCGACCTCGACGTCACCGTGCACGCGGGCGCAGGCGCCTACATCTGTGGCGAGGAGACCGCGCTGCTCGACTCGCTCGAGGGCCGTCGCGGTCAGCCGCGCCTGAAGCCCCCGTTCCCGGCCGTCGCGGGCCTCTACGCCCGCCCCACGGTCGTCAACAACGTCGAATCCGTCTCCTCCGTGCCCGCCATCATCGAGCGCGGCGTGGAGTGGTTCACCGCGATGGGTACCGAGCGCTCCAAGGGCATGGGCCTGTTCTCGCTGTCGGGACACGTGGAGCGTCCCGGCCAGTACGAGGCTCCGCTGGGCATCACCCTGCGCGAGCTGCTCGACATGGCCGGCGGCATGCGTGGCGGCAAGAAGCTGAAGTTCTGGACCCCCGGCGGATCGTCGACGCCCATCTTCACCGATGAGCACCTCGACACCCCGCTGGACTACGAGTCTGTGGGTGCCGCCGGCTCCATGCTCGGCACGCGCGCCCTGCAGATCTTCGACGAGACCACCTGCGTGGTGCGTGCCGTGACCCGCTGGACGGAGTTCTACAAGCACGAGTCGTGCGGCAAGTGCACGCCGTGCCGCGAGGGCACCTACTGGCTCACCCAGATCCTGAAGCGTCTCGAGGCCGGCCGCGGCACCGGGGCCGACATCCAGCAGCTGCTCGACACCTGTGACTCCATCCTGGGTCGCTCGTTCTGCGCGCTGGGCGACGGCGCGACGAGCTCGATCTCGTCGGCCATCAAGTACTTCCGCGAGGAGTTCGACGCGCACGTCGAGGGCGGCTGCCCGTTCGACCACGCCGCATCCGCGCTGTTCGCGTACGAGCCGAAGGCCATCGAGGAGGCCCACGCATGACCGCCACCCCCGAGAAGGCTGCTGCCGTCGAGACCGTCTCGCTGACGATCGACGGCACGGAGGTGACCGTTCCCAAGGGCACGCTCATCATCCGTGCGGCCGAAGAGGTCGGCATCGACATCCCGCGCTTCTGCGACCACCCGGCGCTCAAGCCTGCCGGCGCGTGCCGCCAGTGCCTGGTGGACGTCGCCGCCCCCGACCGCGAGGGCAACGTCCGCCCGTTCCCCAAGCCCCAGGCCTCGTGCACCATGACGGTCATGGAGGGCATGGTGGTCAACACCCAGCACACCTCCGAGGCCGCCGACAAGGCCCAGAAGGGTGTGATGGAGCTGCTGCTCATCAACCACCCCCTGGACTGCCCCATTTGCGACAAGGGCGGCGAGTGCCCCCTGCAGAACCAGGCGATGAGCAACGGCCGCACCGAGTCGCGCTTCATCGACGTCAAGCGCGTCTTCGAGAAGCCGCTGGCCCTGAGTTCCGAGATCCTCCTGGACCGTGAGCGCTGCGTGCTGTGCCAGCGCTGCACCCGTTTCTCCAAGGAGATCGCCGGCGACGCGTTCATCGACCTCCAGAACCGCGGCGCGATGCAGCAGATCGGTACCTTCAACGAGGACGTGCTCAACTTCGACGGCTACGAGCCGATCGGCGTCGCCGCCGAGGACGAGTCCGGCAAGGCCTTCTCCTCGTACTACTCGGGCAACACCGTCCAGATCTGCCCCGTGGGTGCGCTGACCTCCGCGGCCTACCGCTTCCGCTCGCGTCCGTTCGACCTCGTGTCGTCGCCGAGCATCTCCGAGCACGACTCCTCGGGCTCGGCGATCCGCGTGGACCACCGCCGCGGCAAAATCCTGCGCCGCCTGGCCGACCAGGACATGGTCGTCAACGAGGACTGGATTACCGACAAGGACCGCTTCGCGTTCGCGTGGCAGAACCTCGCCGACCGCATCACCCGCCCGCTGGTGCGTGGCGAGGACGGCGAACTGCACGAGGCCTCGTGGCCCCAGGCGCTCGCCGCCGCCGCGGCAGGCCTGAAGGCGGCCACCACCGGCGAGGACGCACAGGGCGCCGCCGTGCTGCCCGGCGCCCGCGTGACCCTCGAGGACGCCTATGCGTACTCGAAGTTCGCCCGCCTCGCGCTTGGCACCCACGACATCGACGCGCGCACACGCATCGCCTCCGACGAGGAGCAGGCGTTCCTCGGCGCGACCGTCGCCGGCAGCGGCCTGGGCGTGACCTTCGCCGACCTCGAGAAGGCCCCCGCGGTCCTGCTCGCCGGTTTCGAGGCAGAGGATGAGGGCGGCGTGGTGTTCCTGCGCCTGCGCAAGTCGCTGGGCCGTCAGCAGGTCTTCACCATCGCGCCGTTCCTGTCGCGAGGCGCCGAGAAGCTCGACGCGACCCTCATCCCCACCGCCCCCGGCGGCGAGGGCAAGGCGCTGGCCGCCGTCAAGGGCTCGACCGCGGCCTCGGAGGCCCTCAAGGCCGAGGGCGCCGTCATCGTGGTGGGCGAGCGCCTGGCCGGTTCGCCCGGCGCGCTCACCCAGGCGCTCGCCTTGGCCAAGCGCACCGGCGCCAAGCTGGTGTGGATCCCCCGCCGTGCGGGCGAGCGCGCAGCGCTCGAGGCCGGGGCCCTCCCCGGCCTGCTGCCCGGCGGACGCAGTGTCACCAGCGCATCGGCCGTCCAGACGGTGGCTGATGCGTGGGGCGGCACCCTCCCGACCGGACCCGGGCGTGACGCGGCCGCCATCGTGGCCGACGCCGCGGCCGGCAAGGTCGGCGCGCTCGTCGTGGGCGGCGTGACGCCGTCCGACGTGACCGGCCCATTCGCCGAGGCCCTCGAGCGCACGCCGTTCGTGCTGTCGCTCGAGGTGCGCCGCGGCGAGGTCGCCGAGTACGCCGACGTGGTCCTGCCCGTCGCGCCGCCGTCCGAGAAGGCCGGCACGTTCGTGAACTGGGAGGGTCGCCTGCGCGGCTTCGCGACCGCGATCCCGACTGATGCGATGGGCGACCACCGCGTGCTCGACCTCCTTGCTCGCGAGCTCGGCACGGACCTGCAGACGGGTTCCGTGGCGGACGTCTACGCGCAGATCGCCGCGCTCGGCAGCGCTGCCAAGGGTGAGCGCCCCGAAGTTCCCAAGGTCGAGACCGCCAAGGTCGACGCGAAGCCGGGCGCCTCGCTGGTCCTCGCCTCGTGGCACCAACTGGTGGACGAGGGTGCGCTCCAGGAGGGCGAGCCCTACCTCGCCGGCACCGGCCGTACCGCCGTCGCCCGCATCGCTCCGGCCACCGCGGTCGCCGCCGGCATCGCCGACGGCGTCGTCACCGTGGCCTCCGCCCACGGCGCCATTGAATTGCCGGTCGTCGTGACCGACGGCATGGCCGATGGCGTGGTGTGGGTCCCGACCAAGTCGCCCGGTTCATGGGTGGCACAGGAGCTCGGCGTGGAGCCGGGCGCACTCGTCACCGTGAAGGGGGGAGTGGCGTGATCCCGTTCGAGACTGTCGACCCGGCGGACCTGACGAACGCCGAGGCCCTGGCGAACGACCCCATCTGGCTGGTCATCGTCAAGGCCGTCATCATCCTGGTGTTCTTGCTGCTGAGCGTGCTGTTCGCGGTGTGGTTCGAGCGCCGCGTGATCGGTCGCCTGCAGCGCCGCCCCGGCCCCAACCGTCTGGGCCCGCTGGGACTGCTGCAGTCGGTGGCCGATGCCACCAAGCTGCTGACCAAGGAAGACATCACCGTCCGCGCGGCGGACAAGGTGCTGTATATCGTCGCCCCGGCGATCTCGGTGTTCTGCGCGTTCCTCATCTTCGCGGTCATCCCGTTCGGCCCCACCACGCACATCCCCGGCACCGACATCTACACGCCGCTGCAGCTGACCGACTTCCCCGTCGCGATTTTGTTTATTCTCGCGTGCGCAGCCCTCGGTGTGTACGGCATCGTCCTCGGTGGATGGGCCTCCGGCTCGGTCTACCCCCTGATGGGTGCGGTCCGCTCGACCGCCCAGGTGATCTCCTACGAGCTCGCCATGGGCTTGTCGCTCGTGACGGTGTTCCTGCTGTCGGGAACCATGTCGACGTCCGGCATTGTCGAGGCGCAGGCCGACCGTTGGTGGGCATGGCCGCTGTTCCCCGCATTCATCCTGTACGTGATCTCCATGGTCGGCGAGACCAACCGTCTGCCCTTCGACCTGCCCGAGGCCGAGGGTGAGCTGGTCGCCGGCTTCATGACCGAGTACTCGTCCATGAAGTTCGCCTGGTACTTCCTCGCGGAGTACATGAACATGGTCAACGTCTCCGCCGTCGCGGCCACCCTGTTCCTGGGCGGCTGGCACGCGCCGTGGCCCGCCTCGTGGGCCGGCGCCGAGTTCCTCAACTCCGGCATCTTCCCGCCCATCTGGCTGATCATCAAGATTTGGCTGCTGATGTTCGTGTTCGTGTGGATTCGTGGCTCGCTGCTGCGCTTCCGCTACGACCAGTTCATGCGCTTTGGCTGGAAGGTCCTCATCCCCGTGGGCCTCGCGTGGGTCGTGTTCTTCTCGGTCGGCCGCCAGGCGTTCGACTCATGGGGCCGTGACCTCAACGTGTACGACGCGGTCGCCGGCCTGGTCGGAATCCTGCTGACGATCTCCGTCATCAGCTTCATCTCCGACTCCAAGGAGACCAAGGCCGCGAAGGAGGCCGCCGCGATCGAGCCCGAGCCCGAGGTGCTCGACGCGTTCGCCGGTGGCTACCCCGTGCCGCCGCTGCCGCACCAGACCCTGCCCCCCTCGCCGCGATCGGGTCGCACCGTCGAGGCGAGCGCCACCCGCACCCCGGAAGGAGGCGCCGATGACTGAGTCAGACGACGTCTGGAAGGTCAATCGCGAACGCGACGGCCAAGCCAAGCCGTTCGAGTCGAACCTGCCCCAGGCCGGCCCCGTCGGCAAGATCTTCGCGCCCGTCGCCGGATTCGGCGTCACCATGCGCAACTTCTTCAAGCCGACCGTTACCGAGCAGTACCCGGAGAAGAAGGTCGCGCCCATGCCGCGCTACCACGGCCGGCACCAGCTCAACCGCTATGCCGACGGTCTCGAGAAGTGCATTGGGTGCGAACTGTGCGCGTGGGCCTGCCCCGCGGACGCGATCTACGTCGAGGCCGATTCGAACACCCCGGACGAGCAGTACTCGCCCGGTGAGCGCTACGGCCGCGTCTACCAGATCAACTACCTGCGCTGCATCTTCTGTGGCTTGTGCATCGAGGCGTGCCCCACGCGTGCCCTCACGATGACCAACGAGTACGAGCTCGCGGGCCCCACCCGTGAGGGCCTCATCTACGAGAAGCAGGACCTGCTGGCCCCCATGGGCGAGGCGATGCTCGCGGCCCCGCACCCGATGGTGCCGGGCACCGTGGACGACGACTACTACCGCGGCGACGTGTTGAAGGTCGTCGAGGAGCAGACCGAGTGGGTGCGCGAGAACCGCCCCGAGGACCCCACGCTGCCCGAGAACCGCGGCATGCATGAGGAGAACCCCGAGCACCGTCGCAGCGAGCACTCGGACGCGCGTCTGAATGTGGCGCGTCATCAGACGGCGAATACCGCCTCCTGGCGCGGCGGGAGCATCTGACCCATGGTGAATGAAGCCCTCTTCTGGATCGTCGCGATCATTACCGTGACCGGATCGCTGTCGCTGTTGTTCGCCCGCAAGGGCGCGCACATCGCGATGAGCATCGTCACGGTGATGTGCGGCCTGGCCGCCGCGTACGTCGGCCTGGGAGCGCCGTTCCTCGGCGTGGTCCAGATCGTCGTCTACACCGGCGCCGTCATGATGCTGTTCCTCTTCGTCCTCATGCTGGTCGGTGTCGACCAGCGCGAGTCGCTCAAGGAGACCATCAAGGGACAGCGCTGGATCGCCCTCGCGGGTGCCGGCGGCATCGCCCTGCTGCTGATCTCGGTCATCGGCCGCGTCTCTCTGTACTCGCCCGACGACTTCACGGACGGCAACCCCGAGGAGATCGCCCTGGTGCTGTTCTCCGACTATGTGCTGGTCATCGAGGTGCTCGCCGCGCTGCTGATCACCGCGGCCGTGGGCGCGCTGATCCTCACGCACGTGCCGCGCCTGGTGCCCAAGCACTCGCAGGTCGAGATCGCCGAGGCCCGCATCCTCGCCGGCGCCGACCCCGTCAACAAGCCGATGCCCGGCGTCTATGCGCGCCACAACGCGCTCGACGTGCCCGCGCTCGACCCCGAGGGCAAGCCCATCGAGGACTCGGTGTCGCGTGTACTCGAAATCCGTCACCAGACGCAGGACGGTGCTGAGTTCCGTCACCAGCTCGAGGACACCGACAACCCCGACCACGCCGCACAGCCGGCCGATGCGCCGCCGCGCGACTCGCACGACCGCAACCCGCGCCAGGGTGAGGGGGAGTCCCGATGAACCCCATGAACTATGTGATTCTCGCGGCCATCCTGTTTTCCATCGGCTCGGCCGCCGTACTCCTGCGTCGCAACGCGATCGTGGCGTTCATGGGTGTCGAGCTCATGCTCAACTCCGCCAACCTCGCGCTCGTGGCCTTCTCCCGGATCCACGGCGAGCTGAACGGCCAGATCATGGCGTTCTTCGTCATGGTCGTCGCCGCCGCCGAGGTGGTGGTGGGTCTCGCGATCATCATCGCGGTCTTCCGTGCCCGCCAGTCCATCTCGCTCGACGAGCCGGCAGAGCTGAAGGGATAAGCAACCAATGCAGTCACTGATCTGGCTCGCGATTGCGCTGCCACTGGCGAGCGCGGCCGTGCTGCTCCTCGCGGGGCGCAGGGCCGATGCGTGGGGCCACTGGGTCGGCGTCGCCGCCTCAGGCGCCGCCTTCCTCGTCGGCTTCCTCGCGCTCATCGAGATGCTCGGCAAGCCCGCCGAGGAGCGTGCCCTCGACACCACGCTCTACACGTTCATCCCCGGCTCCGACCTGCAGGTCGACGTCGGCCTCTTGGCCGACCCGCTGTCGATCACGTTCGTGCTCCTCATCACGTTCGTCGGCACGCTGATCCACGTCTACTCCGTGGCCTACATGGAGCACGACAAGGACCGCCGCCGGTTCTTCGCCTACCTCAACCTGTTCGTCGCGGCCATGCTGCTGCTGGTCCTCGCGGACTCGTATCTGCTGCTGTTCGTCGGCTGGGAGGGCGTGGGCCTCGCCTCCTACCTGCTGATCGGCTTCTGGAACCACAAGCCCGAGTACGCGACCGCCGCGAACAAGGCGTTCGTCGTCAACCGCATCGGCGACATCGGCCTCATCATCGCGATGGGCATCATGTTCACCACGTTCGGTGCGCTGGACTTCGCTACCGTCGGCCAGTTGGTTGGCAACGCCTCGACTACCACGCTCACCGCGATCGGCCTCGCGCTGTTGCTCGCCGCGTGCGGTAAGTCCGCGCAGTTCCCGCTGCAGTCCTGGCTGGGAGACGCCATGGCGGGCCCCACGCCCGTCTCGGCCCTCATCCACGCGGCCACGATGGTCACCGCGGGCGTCTACCTGATCGTGCGCTCGGCGCCCATCTTTAACGGCGCCCCTGACGCCCAGGTGGTCGTCGCGATCGTCGGTGCGATCACGCTGACGCTCGGTGCCCTCATCGGTATGGCCAAGGACGACATCAAGAAGGCGCTCGCCGCCTCGACCATGTCGCAGATCGGCTACATGATGCTCGCCGCGGGCCTGGGCCCCATCGGTTACGCCTTCGCGATCTTCCACCTCGTCACCCACGGCTTCTTCAAGGCCGGCATGTTCCTCGGAGCCGGCTCGGTCATGCACGCCATGAACGACCAGGTCGACATGCGCCGCTTCGGTGCCCTCAAGGGCGCGATGGTCGTCACCTGGGTCACGTTCGGCCTGGGCTGGCTCGCGATCCTCGGCATCCCGCCGTTCTCGGGCTTCTGGTCCAAGGACAAGATCATCGAGGCCGCGTTCGTGGGCGAGGGATGGCAGCCGTGGGTCTTCGGCCTCACCGCGCTGATCGGCGCCGGACTCACCGCGTTCTACATGTCGCGCCTGTTCTTCATGACGTTCCACGGCAAGGCCCGCTGGACCGACGAGGTGCACCCGCACGAGAGCCCCGCGCTCATGACCGTGCCGATGATCATCCTCGCCGTGGGCTCGGCATTCCTGGGCCTGTTCCTCGCCGTCGGCGACCGGTTCTCGCACTTCCTTGAGCCCGTCACCGGACACGTCGAGCACCACGAGCCCGTGCTGCCGGTGCCGGTCATCATGGCCGCGACGCTCATCCTGGTCGCGCTCGGCGCCGTCTTCGCGTGGCTGAAGTACGGCCGTGCCGAGGTCGAGGAGGTGGCGCCCGCCGGGTCCCTCGCGACCATCACGGCACGCAACGACTTCTTCCAGGACTCGGTCAACCGCGCGGTGTTCCAGCGCCCCGGCCAGCACGTCACTCGCACCCTCGTCTACGCCGATGCGGCGATCGTCGACGGTGCCGTCAACAAGCAGGCCCGCGGCTGGGCCTCGATCGGCGAGGCATCCCGCAAGGTCCAGAACGGGCAGGTGCGCTCCTATGCGGCCACCATGCTCGTCGGACTGGTCATCGTCGTCGCCGTCATCGTGGTGGGGGGTCTGTAAACCGTGTTCCCATTCCTGACCGTTCTCGTCGCGCTTCCCGCGATCGGTGCTGCCCTGCTGTGGGCGCTGCCGTCGTCGGCGCTGACGCGTGTGCGCGAGATCGCGCTCGGTATCACCGTCGTCGAGGCAGTGCTGTTCGTCATCATGGCGCTGCAGTTCGACAAGGGTGACGCTGGCGCCTTCCAGTTCTCCGAGACCTACGCGTGGATCCCCCAGATCGGGGCGAGCTGGGCGCTGGGTGTCAACGGCATCGGCCTCCTGATGGTGGCCCTGTCGGTGATCCTGGTGCCGCTCGCGATCCTCGCGGCGTGGCGCGAGGACAAGATCCCCGCGCGCCGTCGCCACTACCTCGCACTGATCCTGCTGAGCCAGGCGTTCATGGTCGGCATCTTCGCCGCCCGCGACGTCTTCCTCTTCTACGTGCTGTTCGAGGCGATGCTGATCCCGATGTACTTCCTCATCGGGTCCTTCGGTGGCGCCCAGCGCCGCTACGCCGCGGTGAAATTCCTGCTGTACTCGCTGGTCGGCGGCCTCATCATGCTGGTCGCCGTGGTCGCGCTGTACTTCGCTGGTCCCGGCGGCGAGCAGGCGTTCCTCACCGAGGGCCTCACGGGCACGCTCGACCTCACCACGACCCAGGAACGCCTGATGTTCGTCGCGTTCTTCCTGGCGTTCGCGATCAAGGCGCCCATGGTGCCTGTGCACACGTGGCTGCCCACGGTCGCGGAGGAGGCCCGCGCGGGCACCACCGCGCTCCTCGTGGCCGTGCTCGACAAGATCGGCACGTTCGGCATGATCACGCTGTGCCTCGCGCTGTTCCCCGAGGCCGCCCAGTGGGCCGCCCCGGCGATTATCGTGCTCGCCGTGATCTCGGTGATCTACGGTGCGCTGCTGGCCATCGGCCAGAAGGACATGCTGCGCCTGGTGGCGTTCACCTCGGTGAGCCACTTCGGCATCATGGTCCTCGGCATCTTCGCCTTCCAGGCCACCTCGGTCGAGGGCGCGGCGCTCTACATGTTCAACCACGGCCTGTCGACCGGCGCCCTGTTCCTGCTGGTGGGCTTCCTGATCTCCCGCACGGGCACCGCGGACGTGGACGCGTACGGCGGCCTCCAGCGCATCGTCCCGGTGTTCGCCGGCACGTTCCTCGTGGTGGGCTTGTCCGCGCTGTCGCTGCCCGGCCTGTCGCCGTTCGTCTCGGAGATCATGGTCCTCGTGGGCGCCTACCCGGTCGCCTCCGTCGCCGTGATCATCTCCGCGATCTCGGTGGTGCTGGCCGCGCTGTACATCCTGCTGACCTACAAGAAGGTCTTCACCGGCGGCGTTCCAGCCGATAAGCCGGCGACGACCCGCGACCTCAGCCTGCGCGAGAAGCTCGTGGCATGGCCCCTCGTGGGACTCATGCTGCTGCTGGGTTTCGTGCCGGGCATCGCGATCGACTATCTGCGCGAGCCGTCGGCTGACGTCGTCGCGCACGTCACCCTCGAGGAGGCCGACGCGTGAACTTCGTGACCCCCACGATCGACTGGGCGGCGCTGACGCCCATCATCATCGTGCTCGGCGCCGCCTCCGTCGGCATCCTCATCGAGGCGTTCGTCAAGTCGCCTGTCACCCGCCGCACCGTGCAGTTGGGCCTCGCCGTCGTGTCGCTCGCCGCCGCGCTCGGCGTGGTCATCGCCCAGTGGGCCACCCTCGAGGGCGCGGGCACCGTCGCGATGGCAGGCATGCTGACGGTCGACCGCCAGGCGCTTGCCTGGATGTCGATCCTGCTGGTCTTCGGCATCCTGGCCATGCTGCTGTTCGCCTCGCGCGACGGTGGTGGAGCGTTCACCGAACTCGGCGCCTCGACGCCCGGTTCGCTTGAGGAGAAGCTCGCACGCCGTGCAGGGCTGGCGGTGACCGAGGTCTACCCGCTCGCGCTGTTTGCCGTCGGCGGCATGATGCTGTTCACGTGCGTGACGGACCTCGTGTTCCTCTTTGTCGCGCTCGAGGTGTTCTCGCTGCCGCTGTACATCATGGTCGCGCTGTCGCGCCGCCGTCGGTACCTGTCGCACGAGGCCGCGCTGAAGTACTTCCTGCTCGGCGCGTTCTCTTCTGCGATCTTCATCTTCGGCGTGGCGCTGGTCTATGGCGCCACCACCGTGACCAACCTCGACATGATCGGCCGCGGGGTCACGATGATCGCCGACGCGGACCCGATCCTGCTGACCGGCGCCGTCATGGTCGTCGTCGGCCTCATGTTCAAGATCGGTGCCGTGCCGTTCCACTCGTGGGTGCCGGACGCCTACCAGGGCGCCCCCACCCCGCTCACCGCGTTCATGGGTGCAGCGACCAAGGCCGCCGCGACCGCCGCGCTGGTGCGCGTCATGTTCGTCGCCTTCGCTCCGCTCGAGTGGGAGCTGTCGTGGCTCATCTGGGCCGTCGCGATCGCGTCGATGCTGCTCGGCACCGTGGTTGCGCTCGTGCAGACCGACATCAAGCGCATGCTCGCCTATTCGGCGGTGGCGCACGCGGGCTTCATCCTCGTGGCCTTCGCGGGGCTCGAGGGCGAGGCCCTCACCGCGCTCCCGTTCTACCTGCTCGCCTACGGCCTGGGCACCATCGGAGCCTTCGCCGTGGTCTCGCAGGTGCGAGAGCGCGCCGAGGACGGCGGCGTGGGCGCCGAGGCCGTGCGCCTGGGCCAGTGGGCCGGACTGGGCAAGCGCTCGCCGCTGCTCGCCGGTTCGATGGCGCTGTTCCTCCTGTCCTTCGCGGGCATCCCGCTGACTGCGGGCTTCATCGGAAAGTTCGAGGCGTTCTCCGCGGCCGTCGCCGGCGGCGCCTGGGTGCTGGTGCTCATCGCGGTGCTCGCTTCGGCCGTCGCGGCGTTCTTCTACGTCCGCCTCATCGTGCTGATGTTCTTCACCGATGCGCCTGAGGGTGCCGAGGAGACTATCGCGATCGAGGACTCGGCCCTCACCCGCACGGTCATCTACGTGACCGCCGCGGCGATCCTGATCCTCGGTATCCTGCCCGCCGGCGTGCTCGACCTGTTCGCCGACGCCTCGGTGCTGCTGGTCAACGCCGGCTGATCCGATGACCTCGCTGCCGATCGGTGACGCCGAGCTCGAGGAGAGGCTGCTGCCTCGCCTCGAGCTGGTCGAGGAGCGCCTGCGCGACGCCGTCGCCCAGTCCGACTCGCTCGCCGATGCCACGTCCAAGCATCTGGTGACGGCCGGCGGCAAGCGCCTGCGACCGATGCTCACGCTGCTGGCCGCGCAGCTCGGTGATGGCGCTCGGCCCGAGGTCATTGAGGCCGCAGTAGTGGTGGAGCTCACTCACCTCGCGACGCTGTATCACGACGACGTCATGGACTCCGCTCCCACCCGTCGCGGCGCCCCGTCGGCGCATGAGGTGTGGGGCAACTCGGTCGCGATCCTTACCGGCGACCTGCTGTTCGCGCGGGCCTCGCGCGTGGTCGCGGGGCTAGGTCCCGAGGCCGTCCGCCTGCAGGCGGCGACCTTTGAGCGCCTGTGCCTGGGCCAACTGCATGAGACCGTCGGCCCCGATGAGGGCGAGGACGCGGTCGCGCATTACATCCAGGTGCTCGCCGACAAGACCGGCTCGCTGATCGCAACCTCGGCCAGGTTCGGCGCGCTCATGGCAGGTTGCAAGCCGAGCGTCGTGGACCAGGTCACGCGCTACGGCGAGCTCGCGGGTGTGGCCTTCCAGCTGGCCGATGACGTCATCGACCTGCGCTCTGACGCCGCCACGACCGGCAAGACGCCCGGCACGGACCTGCGCGAGGGCGTCCCCACCATGCCCGTGTTGCTGCTGCGAGCGCGCGTGGCCTCCGGCGGCACGGACGAGGAGCGTCAGCTGCTCGCCGACATCGACGGCGACCTGTCCGACGACGCGGTGCTAGCCGACGTGGTCGCGCGCCTGGCCGCTCACTCGGTGGTCGACGAGACCAGCGCGAAGGCCCGCGAGTGGGCCGTGCGGGCCGAGGAGTCCGTCGCATCGCTGCCCGACGGTCAGGTCAAGGCCGCCTTCACCGCCTTCGCCGACGCCCTGGTCGCCCGCGCGTCCTAACCGCCTCCTCGCCCCGCGCGTCACGCCAGTCCGTACCGCTCAACACACGGCCGGGACGGGTGTGGCCCTTGTGGCGTGAGTGAGTGCACATTGGCCTCACCGTTCACTCCCGTCACCGGTGTGTGTTGAGAGGTACAAGCGAAGGCCCAGTCAAACCGGCTCCGCTGCCTCCACCTCGGCCACTCCCCGGCGGGGCCGCGCGCGCCACGCGTCGACGCTGATCACGACGAGCGCGATCCACACCAGCACGAATCCCGCCCAGCGGGAGGGAGGCATGGGCTCGCCAAAGTGCCACACCGCCAACGCGAACATCATGGTGGGCGCGATGTACTGCAGCAGGCCCATGACAAACAGCGGCAGGCGCCGCGATCCCGCGGCGAACAGCAGCAGCGCGCCCGCAGTGAAGATGCCCGTCGACATCATGAGGAGGTCGTGGTCCAGTCCCAGCCCGGGTTCACCCCGCGCCCCGAACGTGCCCGAGGACCCGATCACGAGGATCGCGACGAGGCCCACTGGCGCGAGCACGATCGTCTCGACCGTGAGCCCGGTGACGGCATCCACCGATGCGCCGACGCGCTTCTTGACCAGCCCGTAGAGCCCGAATGTCCCGGCCAGCACCAGCGAGATCCACGGAAACTCGCCCAGCCCGAAGCCAATCACCAGCACCGCGACGAGCGCGATCGCAAGCGCCACGACTTGCATGCGCCTGAGCCGCTCTCCCAGGAACACCACGCCCAGCAGTACGGTCACCAGGGGGTTGATGTAGTACCCGAGCGACGCCGAATTCACATGCCCCGACACCACCGCGAAGACGTAGATGAGCCAGTTCGCGGCGACCAGGACGGCCGCAGCGGCGAGAGTGAGAAACGCGCGACGGTTGCTCAGGACCGCGCCCAGCGCCCGCCAGCCGCGCACGGCGGCGACGATCGCGAGGCAGACCACCAGCGACCACACGGCGCGGTGGGCGGTGATCTCGACGGCGCCGGCGGGCTCGAGTGCCGCCATGAGCAGCGGGAACAGGCCCCACATCAGGTAGGCACCGCCGCCAAAGGTGAGGCCGGCACGGGTAGAGGACATCACGGAAGCCAGTCAACCACCGGCCGATGCCATGGCTGGCCACCGGTCCCGTCTCGCCTCAGCGCGGTGCCAGTACGCGGTGCCAGTGAGGGGGTACGGCGGTGTGCCGGCGGCGGTACCGCCGGCACACCGCCCTCACGACATCTGTGCCGCGATGAACGCGAGCATCGCGGCGCGCGAGTTGCCGCCGTCGATCGCCTCCGTGGAGAGCGCGACGGCCTCCTCCCACGCCGCTGCCGCGTCTTCTGGGCCCGCGAGCGCGCTGTACATCAGCAGGTAGTCGCCGAAGCCCGCCTCGCCGGCATCGGCCTGAGCGCCCTCGACGGTGTCGCGGATGATCTGGGCGTCCGCGTCGCCGGTGGCCGCGAGGTGCTGCTGCACGGGCGCCATCGGGATGAGCTCGATGCCCAGCTTCGCGGCCTCGGCCGGCGAGAACCACGTCGCGTGCTCACGCTTGCCGCCCCACTCGAGCGAGACGAACTGGTGGGCGTAGTCGGGAAAGCCCGAGAGGTCGGGACGGACCCACCGGGTGAGTGCGGCATCGGCCTCCGCGGACAGCAGCCAGGTAGCCGTGTCCGTCATCGCGGCGTCGCCGCGAGCCGCGGCCCAGGCGGCGAGCCCGTTCCACGCGAGCACCGCCTCCGAGCTGGACTCCTGGTTGTTGCCGTCGCCGAACGGCGCCATGCCGGAGGCCCACGCGTGGCCGGCCACGGGATCAAACGACCGCAGCTGCGGGAAGCGCTCGGACGCGGTGGGGCTCGCGATGTCCGCGGCGAGCTGGTCAATCACGGGGCCGATGTCCTCGGCCAGCGCGGCGTCGTGCCCCACCGCCACGGCGGCGGCGTTCAGGAAGTAGCCGTAGTGAAAGTGGTGGTCGTTGAACTCCTCGGAGCCAAACGACGGCTCAAGCCCCGTGACGCCCCGGAAGCCCGGGTCGTACACAAAGCACTCGATGTCGCGCGCCTCGCACCCGGAGGGATCGGTCCAGGTGCGCAACGCCTCGGCGAGCGGGGCGAAGAGCGCATCCGCGAGATCGGCCTCGCCCAGCTGGTCCGCGATCGACACGAGCATGGCCTGGCGGTGCAGGGCCTTGCCGCCAAAGTAGGTGTCGACGGGGAAGTCGGGCGCGGCGCTGGCCTCGGCCTGGAGCGCCTCCACGATGGCGGAGCGTTGCTCGGAGCCGATGCCCTCCAGGTCCAGCGCGGTCGTGGCGTCCACGCGCGGCACCTCCCACGACACCGACCCCGCGGCGCACGCGAGGAGCTCACCGTGGATCGTCTCGTAGGTGCCGAGCGTGCAGTCGAGGCCCTCGGCGCGATCCTCGGGGACGGCGAGCACCGTGCCACCGTCGGTGTAGGTGACCGACGTCGTGGCCGTCTCCTCATCCACGCTGATCTCGAGGTCCGTGGCGCCCACGGGCTCGCCCAACGCCGCCGCGAACACCGCGGGGTCACCGTCGTCGGGAACGACCGCCAGTTGGGCCGTCGCGCCCTCGGGCAGGCTCAACGCGGCGCCGTCCACTCTGCCGCCGTCCGTCATGAGCACGTAGGTGGTCTCGCCGATCTCCAGAACGGCGATCCCCTCCACGTCGCGGACGGGCGCGGACAGCGTGAGCGAGGTGTCGGCCACGGCCGTGACCGCGATCGCGGGCCATCCCTTGGCGATGCTGACCTGCGCGAGGGTGTCCCCTGCGCCGTCGCGATAGTCGAGGGTGGCCCCGATGGGATCGGCGGCCGAGGCGACCGGGAGCCCCTCGGCCCCGTCCACCTGCATGGTCACGTCGCGGGCCGCGGGGCTGGTGATCGCATCGGCGGACACCTCCACGCGGGGCAGCCCCACGGCGATGCCGCGCTCGACCGCCGTGAGCGACAGCGGGTCGCCGAAGGCGGAGAACGACTCGGAACCGAACGCGAGGCCCGAGTACCACCTGGTGGTGGGGGCGGGCAGACCCTCGGCGACCCGCGCCGCGTCGGCGGGAGCGAGCCCCCGCGCGGGCAGCTCGGCCGGGGCTGCCGGCGACGCGGCCGCGACGGTGTCGCTCGACGGCTGGGACATGGACTCGGCGCCGTCGCACGCCGCGAGGGCGAGGACGCCGGTGCTGACAGCCAACGCGATGACAGCCCGCCTCACGCAAGCCCCATTCGTGCGAGGAAGTCCTCTGCGGCATCGCGCAGCCCTGCCAACGGCCCGTCGTCGCGCAGGTCGACCGTCGTCACCAGCGGGGTGCCGGGGGCGGTGAGCCCTGTGGGCTCCTGCGCATCGAGCGCGGCCGATGCCACCGAGACCACCGCGCGAGCGTGGCCTTCCTGGGTGGTCGCCTCGACGGTGTCCACCGTGCCCTCCAGTTCTGACCGGTCGGGCAACTGGATGGTCACGGCCGCGCCATCCTCGAGACGGTCATAGTCGCGTGGGCTCAACGTGAGTTCGGCCTTGACGCCGAGGGTGCCCTCCTCGTAGACGGTCGCTACCGTGCCGCCGGAGGGGATGTAGCCTCCCGGGCCCACAGGCAATTGAGCGATGGTGCCACTTGCGGACGCGGTCACGGTCCACGTGTCGTCGACGAGTTCCTCGGCCTCGGCCGCCTTGTCGGCGAGCTCCTCGGCCTCTTCGGCGTCGTCCGCCGTGGCCTCGTCGCCGTCGGCTGTCTCGGCGGCGCGGTCTGCGGCCGTCTGCGCGGCATCGGCCGCCTGCTGCAGTTCGTCCTCGCGGTCCTTGCTTTCGAGGGTGAGGAGGGGGTCGCCCTCCGCGACGGTATCGCCGACCTCGACCATTACCTCCGTGACGCGGCCGCCGTAGTCGGTACCCATGGGCAAGTTGGCCGCCGTAAAGGTGGCGGTGTCTGACATCGCGCTGGATTCCCGCTCGGTATACACGAAGGTCAATGCGGCGACGATCGCGAAGACCACGATCAGGCCAAGGAAAAGTCGGATGCGGTTGCCCCAGGTCATGGCAGCTCCCTCCAGGTAATGCGTCCGGCATGGGCGGCGCGTGCGGGTGCGGGCATCCAGGGTGAGGGCCCGCCGCCCACGAGTGCAGGCTCGCGTGCGGGACGGTGGTCAGGTTCGGGCTCCGCTGGGCGGGCGACGACGGTGCGCGGCGCCTCGGGCTCAGCGTCGATGGGGGCTTCGGGTGCGTCCGCGCCCACACCGCGCGCCTCGTGCCGGGCAGCGCGCAGGAACGCTCCCAGGATCACGGTGTTGGTGACACACCACGCCGTCGCGAGCGACAGCGAGCCGTCCTCCACGTCCCTCAAGATGCCCACTACGGAGGTCAACGACATGAAGACGAAGAACAGGATCTGCGGCACCACGTAGTTGTACGGAGAACTGGAGCGGGCGGTGCCGGTGGCCTGCCAGCCCACGTCCTTGCGCCGCAGAGCATTGAAGAAGGCCTTCACGTAGATCGGGAACGACACCGCGGCAAGGGTGAGGGTTTCCCACCGGAACGAGCCCATCGTGTACCAGGCGAACAGGATCTGCATGACGTAGAAGCCTGAGTAATACAGGAACCAGGTGAGCGCGGTCGTCGTGATGGTCACGGGACGCAGGTCGAGGAAGATCTCGAGCGGCGGCAAGAGCAGCAGGATGAGCGGCGCGATGCCGGTGAGATAGAAGGTGGCGGTCACCAGGTATTGCAGACGCTGCTCGACTGTCAGGCGAACGCGGCGCGCCAGGGGATTGCGTGTCAGGAGGATCTCGAACCCGCCCGTAGCCCAGCGCAGCTGCTGCTTGGAGTATGCCTCGATCGTCTCGGGAGCCTCTCCTACGGCGAGCACGTCGGGGATGAACAGGGATCGCCAGCCCGCCTCGTGAAGGCGCAGCGACGTCCACACATCCTCGGACTTCGAGTCCGTCGTCATGCCGTCGATGTCATCGATGGCCTCGCGTCGGAAGATCACGTTGGTCCCCACGCAAAACGCGGCGTTGTAGCGGTTGCGGCCAGGCTGAATGAACCGATAGAAGACCGCCTGCATGTAGCCCGCACCGCGCGCGATCGGCGTGCGGAGGTTGTCGTAACTCTGCGGCGACTGGACGAAGGCGAGCTTCGGATCGTGGAAGAACGGCACCGCCTGCTCCAGCAGGTGGGGGCGGGGCACGAAATCCGCGTCCAGGATGACGAAGAAGTCCCCCTTCGCCAGGGTCAGCGCGTGGTTGATGTTGCCGGCTTTCGCGCCGCCGGAAGTGAGCCGGCGCACGTAGCGCGCGCCCTCCTCAGCCGCCAGCTCCTGCACTGCGTCGGAGCGACCGTCGTCGAGCACCCAGGTGCGGTGGCGGCCGTGAATCGCGACGGCCGCGCGCACGGTGCGTCGGATGACGGCCGGATCCTCACCGCAGGTCGTGATGAGGACGTCGATGTCGGCCGGCTTGCCCTCGACAAAGAGCTGGCGGTCGCGCGGGTCAACGGAGGGGTCGGGTGACGGGCCGAACAGGTGATCCTTGGCGTGGTAGTACGCAAAGTCGCGCGGGTTGTGGCCGCCCGAGAGGATCGTCCACATCGCGAGGAACGCCTGCGCGACAAGGACAAACTCTGCCACCAGCACCATGCCGTAGGGCAGCCAGTCGCCACGGTGGTCGGGGTTGAGCAGGAACGCAGCATAGGCGAGGGTGCCAAGGGCGGCGGCGCCCACGGTGAGAAACATCAGAGGACTGGGTGCGGTACCCGGTTCGATATCTGGCAGCGAGCGTTTGGCGGGGGCAGGGGCATAGGGGGAGACGGGTGCAGACATGAGACTCTCCTTGGTCTCGCGCTGACGTCGTGAAGACAGGAGGCGCGGGTGGAGGTGAGGTGCGGCAGGCCGGATAGTCCGTGCCTGCCGCACTGTCGACTTCATCGGCGGTGACGCCGTAGCGGCGCCCTGCGCGGTTCGGGAAGGACGGTCCTTCCGGGGCTGCCAACGTAGGCAAGCGCGGCTCACAGAATCGAGAAGCGACTCTCAGATTCGGCGAGGCCCCGCCCACTGAAGCGATGACAGCGGGTGTCTCAAGGCCAGGCTACGTCGGCGAGGTGTGACTTTCCAGACATGCCACGTAAACAACGCGTGACGAGACTCTCACCACGCCGCGCCCACGCGCACGGGAACCCCGGTAGCGCGAACGCCACCGGGGCTCCCGAGGTGACTGTGGCATCGGCCACAACGCCGACATGCGGACGGCCGATGCGGTGGCGTCCTAGACGTGGATGCCGCACTCCGTCTTGCCCTGGCCGGCCCAGCGGCCCGAGCGCGGGTCCTCGCCGGGGGCGACCTTCTGGGTACAGGGCGCGCAGCCGATGCTGGGGTAGCCCTGGGCGACCAAGGGGTTGCGAGGCAGATCGTGCTTGACCTGGTAATCCTCGACGGACTGGTCGTCCCAGAGCGCCAGCGGGTTGATCTTCACCAGGCCGTGCTTGGCGTCCCACGAGACCACCGGCATCTCGGAGCGGGTGATCGCGTCGACCCTGCGGGCGCCCGTGACCCACGCGCGGTAGTTGCCGAGTGTCCGCTTCAGGGGCTCGACCTTGCGCATCTGGCAGCACAGGTTGGGGTCGCGCGCGAAGAGGTCCTTGCCGTACTGGGCGTCCTGCTCGGCGACCGTGAGTTCGGGCTCGGCGTTCACGATCGTGATGGGGAAGGCCGCCGCGGCGGCGTCACGCGTCGCGAGCGTCTCGGCGAAGTGGTAGCCGGTCTCGAGGAACAGGACGTCCACGCCCTCCAGACGGGTGCCGAACAGGTGCGGGAGGATCGTGTCCTGCATGGAGCCGGCGATGACCAGATCCCGGCCGAACGTCGCCACCGCCCAGTCGGCGATGTGACCGGCCGAGGCGTGCTCGAGCCGGGCGTTGACCTCCGCACACGTCTGGGCGTTCCACTCCTTGGGGTTGAGGAGGGTCAGCATGGCGGCCCCGGGCAGGATCGTGGTCATTTGATCAGTTCCTCCTCGGCCCGGAAGGCCCAGTCCGCGAACGTCTCGTCGGCGCTCGTGCGGTCGGCGAGGTAGTTCGTGGTGACACGCTCGACGTATTCGGGCATGCCCTTCTCGGTGACCTTGTGGGCGCGGATCTTGCGCCCAAAGTCGTTGTCGTCGCCGCGGCCCAGACGGCCTCCCAGGTGCACCTGGAATCCGGGGACCTGGTCGCCAGTTTCCTCGTCGAGCACCAGTTGGCCCTTGAAGCCGATGTCCGCGATCTGCACGCGGGCGCACGAGTTGGGGCAGCCGTTGACGTGCACCGTGATGGGGTTGTCGAGCGTGGGGAACTTCTCGTCGAGAATCTTCACCACCTCACGCGCGGTCGCCTTTGTCTCGACGATCGCGAGCTTGCAGTACTCGATGCCCGTGCAGGCGATGACGTTGCGGTGGAACTCGCCGGGGTCGGACTCGAGTTCGAGCGCGCGCAGTCCGTTGACGACGTCGTTGACCTTGTCCTCGGGGACGTCGAGCACGAGGATCTTCTGCAGCGGCGTGAGGCGGATGCGGTCCGATCCGGCCGCCTCGGCGATGTCCGCGATGGCGTTGAGCTTGGCGCCGGACACGCGGCCGGCGACGGGGGCGACGCCCACGTAGTACTTGCCGTCCTTCTGGCGGTGGATGCCCACGTGGTCGCCGCGGTCGCCGCGCTGGGCGAGCTTGGGCGCGGGGCCCTTCGGAAGCTCGTATCCGAGGTAGTCATCCTGCAGGACCTGCAGGAACTTCTCGGGACCCCACGCCTTCAGCACAAACTTGAGGCGCGCGCGGGTGCGCAGGCGGCGGTAGCCGTGGTCGCGGAAGATCGAGACGACGCCCTTCCACACCTCGTGGGCGATCTCGGGCTTTACGAACACACCCAGGCGGTGGCCCAGCATCGGGTTGACGGACAGGCCGCCGCCCACCCACAGGTCGTAGCCCACTCCCAGTTCGGGGTGCTCGACGGCGCAGAAGGCGATGTCCTGCACCTCGTGCAGGATGTCGGGGATCGGCTGGCCCGTGAACGCGGTCTTGAACTTGCGTGGCAGGTTCGAGAACTCGGGGGAGCCGATGTACCGATCCATGATGTCGCGGATCTGCGGCGTGGGGTCGATCAGCTCGTCCTCGGCGACGCCCGCGACGGGCGAGCCCAGGATGACGCGCGGCACGTCGCCGCACGCCTCGGCGCACATCAGCCCGACCTCTTCGACGCGGCGGAAGATCTCTGGCACGTCCTCGATGCGGATCCAGTGCAGTTGGATGTTCTGGCGGTCGGAGACGTCAGCGGTGTCGCGGGCCATCTCTTCGGAGATCGTGCCGATGGTGCGGGCCTGCGCGACGGACAGCTGGCCGCCGTCGGAGCGCACGCGCAGCATGAAAAACTCGTCGTCGAGCTCGTGCGGCTCGAGGATCGCGGTCTTGCCGCCGTCGATGCCCTGGCGACGCTGCGTGTACAGGCCCCACCAGCGGAAGCGTCCGCGCAGGTCGCCCGGGGGAATGGACCAGAAGCCCCACTTGGAGTACATCGACTCGATGCGCCCGCGCACCTCGAGCGGGTCGCCCGCGGCCTTCATCTCCTCGTTGGGGTTCAGCGGCGTGCGGTCGCCCGCGGCCCACTGCCCATCCTTGGAGGCGGTGTTCTTGCGCGCGGCGGCCTCGCGGGTGCGGATGAGGCGCGCCTCTTCGCGGTGGCGCCGGCGCTCCTCCGCCTCGGCGGCGGCAGTATCGGGTGCAGGCTTGGTGGTGTCGGTGTCGGTCACCGAGACTCCTCGACTCGTCAGGTTCTGGGAGCGAGGCCTTGTCGAGCGCGGCTGGTTAGCGCTCGGAAGGCCGAGCGCCCAGGGCTACAGGGGATCTGTGTCCGTGGGCGGTCAGGCCGGCAGACACATGGCACAGCAGCAGCGGCACATCACGGATGCGCGGACGTTCTGCTGCTGGGACATAGGTCCCAGTGTGCCACAGGGGTTACCGTGCGGGAACCCCCGAGTTTGCCCCCTGCGGGGCCACCTCGCGGCGGTGAAAGTCGATCAGTTGGTCGATGACCTCGCCGCGGTGGGTGAGCAGCGCGATCTCGCGCGTCCCCAGCCGTACGCCGCCGGCGACGAAGTTATGCGAACCCGTGAGCGACACGCGCCGCCCACCGGGGAGCGTGAACACCATGAACTTGGCGTGCAGATACGTGTCGCGACGGTAGGCCGTGCGGTGACCCGTGACGGCCATCGACGAAGAGATCAGCACGCGGTTGGCGGGGGAGGCGAGCCGGGGCGGGTTGAAGAACAGTTCGTGGTCGCGCGCCTCGATGAGGCGGCCCAGCTCCCCGGTGGGGCAGTACTGGCTCACCAGCAGGATGTGCTCGGCACGCTTGGCGTACTTCACCGCGCGCCGATAGATGATCGAGTCGCCCGGCACGCCGCCGTCGACCAGTACCTCGTCGCGAGGTCCCGTGCGCAGCGACAGCGACCGGTGTCCCTGCTCGAGCAGGCTCGCCTCGCGGATGCGGGCGAAGACCGCGTCGAGCATGTCGGCGAGCGACGCGTCCTCGCACCGCAGCATGAAGTCCACGTTGCTGACGCCTCTGTCGTCGAGGTTCACCCCGCCAAAGGCGTACGCCACGTCGTCGACCACGCAGAACTTGGTGTGGGTGCGCCCGCGCCAGATCAGCCCGCGCTCGGAGCCCAGCCACATGAACGTCGCGCCTGCCTTCGCAAGCCGCGAGGCCATCGCCGAGGACGCTCGCTTGCGTCGCGTGAGGTGTCCGCGTGGCAGGAACGTGCCGGCGGCGTCGATGTAGGTGAAGACGTCGGCCGCGACGCGCACGTCCACCCCGCGCCGCGCTGCGGCCTCGAGCGCCGCGATGAGCGGTCCCGTCTTGTCGTCGTCGGCGAGCGTCAGGGTGGTGATGAGGACGCGACGGGTGGCCGTCGCGATGCGGTCCACCGCATCGGCCAGGTACTCCGATCCCGTCAGGAGGCGAGGAGTGACGACGGCCGATGCCGTGGCTGGCGGGGCGGCGGCGGGAGCCGCGGGGGCGGTCGGGGCCATGGCTTCAGCGTGGCGTGCGGTCGGGCTGTGCGCGAGGGGTGACGCCGATTGGCTAGGAAATGTTCATGTCTATACTCGGTCCCTAGTGCCGTTCGAGAGCGCCCTCGAGGCCTGCTTCCCTGCCGCCAAAGAAAAAGTGAGTCCCGTGACCACCGAACGACCCTTGCGCGTCGCCGTGATCGGCGCCGGCCCCGCCGGAACGTACGCCTCCGACATCCTGTCCAAGTCCGGCCTCGACGTGTCCATCGACATCATCGAGCGCCTGCCCGCGCCCTTCGGCCTGGTCCGCTACGGCGTGGCACCCGACCACCCGCGTATCAAGCAGATCATCGTCGCCCTCGCCAACGTGTTGGGCCGCGGCGACATCCGCCTGCTGGCCAACGTCAACATTGGCACCGACCTCACCCTCGAGGACCTGCGTGCCCACTACGACGCGGTCATCTTTGCGACCGGAGCCTTCAAGGACTCCGACCTCAACATCCCTGGTATCGACCTCGATGGTTCGTACGGTGCCGCCGATTTCGTGTCGTGGTTCGACGGTCACCCCGACGTCCCGCGCACCTGGCCGCTCGAGGCCAAGGAGGTCGCCGTCCTGGGCGTCGGCAATGTCGCGCTCGACGTGGCCCGCGTGCTCGCGAAGCACCCTCAGGACATCGCCGTCACCGAGATCCCGCAGAACGTCTACGACGGTCTCGCGGCCTCGCCCGTGACGGACGTCCACGTGTTCGGCCGTCGCGGTCCCGCGCAGGTGAAGTTCTCGCCGCTCGAGCTGCGTGAGCTGGGTCACGTGCCCGACGTCGACATCGTTGTGTACCCCGAGACCGACTACGAGTTCGACGAGGCCTCGATGGAGGTCGCCGAGAACAACAAGCAGCAAAAGCAGGTCGTGAAGACCCTGACGGACTATGCGCTCAAGGAGCCCGGTACCGCCTCGCGTCGCATTCACCTGCACTTCCTGCAGTCCCCTCACGAGGTGCTCGGCGAGGACGGCAAGGTCGTCGGCATCCGCATGGAGCGCACCGAGCTCCAGGGCGACGGCACCGTCAAGGGCACGGGCGAGTTCATCGACTACCCGGTCCAGGCCGTCTACCGCGCCGTGGGCTACTACGGCACGGAGATCGACGGAGTGCCGTTCGACCACTCGCGCGGCACCATCGCGAACGAGGGTGGCCGCGTGGTCGACGGCGGCGACGTGGTCCCCGGCTTCTATACCACCGGCTGGATCAAGCGCGGACCCGTGGGCCTCATCGGTCACACCAAGTCCGACGCCCAGGAGACCATCGCGAACCTCGTCGAGGACGCCCCGCGTCTGTACGCGGAGTCCCAGGCCGGCGCGCAGCAGCTGAGCCCCGACAACGTCCTGCACCTGCTCAAGGAGCGCGGCGTGGACGTGGTCCAGTGGCACGACTGGGAGGTCCTCGACGCCCACGAGCTCGCCCTCGGCGAGGCCGACGGCCGCGAGCGCGTCAAGGTCGTCCCGCGCGACGAGATGACGGACATCGCCCTCAAGCGCAACTGACGCATGACGGGTCACGAGGCCGGCGCCGGGAGCTCTCCCGCGCCGGCCTTCGTGCGTCCGGGCGCGGCTCGGCAGGCGGGCGTGGCCGTGCGCGCGGCGCGACTCGAGCGGCCTGGCGACCTCGCCGCGGTCTCCGGCCTCGTGGCCGCCTACCTGATCGCTACGGAGCGCGAGAAGGGTGCGGAGGTGACCACGGCATCGGCCCTTCCCGAGCGCTACCGCCGGGAGGCCGAGGACCCGGCGGTCGCGCTTGCGGGCACGACCGTGCTGCTGGCCGAGGCGGCCGGCGAAGCGCTCGGCATGGTCGTCCTGACACGCTCTGAGCAGGGGCGATGCGAAATCAAGCGGCTCTGGACCGTGCCGGTAGCGCGGGGTCGCGGGGTCGCGGCCGCGCTGATCGTGGAGGCGTGTGCGGTGGCCGGGGTGCGCGGCGACGAGGTGCTCGCCCTCACGGTGTGGTGCTGGCGCGAGGGCGCGCGACGGCTCTACGCACGACTTGGTTTCGCTGAGGTCGACTCGTGGGAGGCGCGCGCCGACCTGGTGTGTATGGAACGTGCGCTCGCGCCCGTCAGACTTCCAGATGACGAGCAGGATCGCTCGTAGAATCAGTCCAGCCCGTCACCGCTCGGCTTGACGGGTCGGAATGCAGGTGTAGGCGAGTGAGCCCGGGAACCCGGCCGCGGCATCGGCCGTTTTTAGCCTGAGAGGCACCGGAAGGAAAGAGGGAGCGTGTCCGGCAAGTACTTCAACGGCGTGAAGACCATGGGGCTGTTCGTCCTGATGTGGGTCGTGCTCCTCGGAATTGGCTCGTTCGTGAACGGCGGCCAGTGGCTGTGGGCCTTCGCCCTGTTCGGCGTCTTCGGCACGTTCTACGGGTACTGGAACTCCGACAAGCTCGCGATCCGCGCCATGCACGCGCGGCCCGTGACCGAGGTCGAGCAGCCCGCGATGTACCGGATCGTCCGTGAGTTGTCCGCCGAGGCCAACCAGCCCATGCCTGCCCTGTACGTGTCGCCCACGCAGGCGCCCAACGCCTTCGCGACGGGCCGCAACCCCAAGAACGCGGCCGTGTGCTGCACCGAGGGGATCCTGCAGATCCTGGACGAGCGCGAGCTGCGCGGGGTGCTGGGCCATGAGCTGCAGCACGTATACAACCGCGACATCCTCATCGGATCGGTCGCCGCGGCCTTCGCCGGCATCATCACCGCGCTCGCGCAGATGATGTTTTTCTTCGGCGGCGGCGGCAACAACCGTGACAACCCCCTGGGTCCGCTGGGCATGATCGCGATGCTGATCCTCGCGCCCATCGCCGCGACCCTCATCCGCATGGCGATCTCCCGCACTCGCGAGTACGACGCGGACGAGGATGGCGCGACGCTCACCGGCGACCCGCTCGCGCTCGCGAGCGCCCTGCGTAAGCTCGAGCGCGGCACCGCCGCCCGCCCGCTGCCTGCGGACCCCAAGCTCGAGAACGTCTCGCACATGATGATCGCCAACCCGTTCAAGGCCGAGGGCCTCGCCAACCTCTTCGCGACGCACCCGCCCATGGACCAGCGCATCGGCCGCCTCGAGGAGATGGCCCGCAGGAACGGGCAGTACTTCTAGACTCTCCTTTCCCCGCACGCCTCGACGGCGCGGGGAATGGTTGGGCCCGGATATCGCGTTGCCCCCGTGGCAAGGTTCGTCGCCGACTGAGCGGCGCCTCGCACGGCGGAGGAACGATGCCCGCACGCGCAGGCAAGGGTGTGATCGGTGTGCTGACGGCGATCGGTGCCGCGGGTGCGGTGGGCGTCTACGACCTCGTCCAACGACGTCACTCCGTGCTGCGCAACTACCCGGTGGTGGGCCACCTGCGCTACGGGCTCGAGAAAATCCGCCCGGAGGTGCAGCAGTACTTCATCGAGCGTGACTGGGACGGCAAACCGTTTGATCGCGATACGCGCTCCCTCATCTACGAGCGCGCCAAGGGCGATCACAGCGAGAAGGCCTACGGCACGGAACTCGATGTTTACCAGGTGGGTCATGAGTTCCTCGTGCATTCGACCGCGCCGTTGGAGGCGCCCGACGAGCCGCCACGGGTGACCATTGGCGGGCCCGACTGCACGCAGCCGTACTCGATGTCACTGATGAACGTCTCGGCGATGAGCTTCGGCTCCCTCTCCGCCAACGCCATTCGAGCCCTGAACAAGGGTGCGGCGATGGGCGGGTTCGCACACGACACCGGGGAAGGGGGCATCTCCCCGTACCACCGCGAGCACGGCGGTGACCTGGTCTGGGAGATCGGCACAGGCTATTTTGGCTGCCGCGACGAGGACGGCCGATTCGATCCTGAGCAATTCGCTCGCAAGGCTCACGACGGCCAGGTCAAGGCGATCTCGATCAAGCTGTCGCAGGGCGCCAAGCCCGGCATCGGCGGAGTCCTTCCTGGAAAGAAGGTGACGCCGGAGATCGCTGAGACCCGAGGCGTGCCCGTCGGCGAGAAGTGCGTGAGTCCCCCTGCACACTCCGCCTTCTCGACCCCGCGAGGTCTGATCGAGTTCATCGTGCAACTGCGCGCGCTCTCGGGCGGCAAGCCTGTCGGTTTCAAGCTCTGTGTCAGCTCGCGCGTCGAGGTGCTCGCCATGGTCAAGGCCATGCTCGAGGCCGGTACCGCACCCGACTTCATCATCGTGGACGGCTCGGAGGGCGGTACCGGTGCCGCCCCTCTCGAGTACGAGGATCACGTGGGGATGCCGCTCACGGACGGCCTGATGCTCGTCCACAACGCCCTCGTGGGCGCGGGCCTCCGGGACCGCATCCGCGTGGGAGCGAGCGGGAAGGTCGCGGCGGGCAATGACATCGTCAAGCGCCTGATCCAGGGCGCCGACTACACCAACGCGGCCCGCCCCATGATGATGGCGACCGGCTGTATTCAGTCGCAGCGGTGCCACCTCGACACGTGCCCCGTCGGCGTCGCAACCCAAGATCCGCGCCGCGCCCGCGCGCTCGACGTGGGGGACAAGTCGCAGCGGGTGCGGCGCTATCAGAAGGCCACCGTGGACGAGGCCGTCCGCATGATGGCTTCGATGGGCGTGCGCCGCCCCGAGGAACTTACCCCCGACCAACTCAGGCTGGTGGTCGCGCCCGGCGAGACGGTCTCCTATGGCGATCGCTACGAGTGGCTCACGCCCGGCTGCCTGCTCGACGAAGCGCCGGGCCATTGGCGGCGCGACTGGGAGATCGCCACTCCCGA
This sequence comes from Demequina sp. NBRC 110051, assembly GCF_002090055.1. Taxonomy (GTDB): domain Bacteria; phylum Actinomycetota; class Actinomycetes; order Actinomycetales; family Demequinaceae; genus Demequina. Next base: position 29,594 of record NZ_BBRH01000011.1, on the reverse strand, counting down.
GAGTTTCCGTACCCCGCATGTCACCACGAGAGGAGACACCCGATGAGCACCACGGTCGCGACTCACATTGTCGACGCCCTTGCCGACCACGGCGTGACGCAGATCTGGGGGGTGGTGGGCGACGCGCTCAACCCGCTCACGGACGCCATCCGCACCGAGGACCGCCTGGAATGGGTGGGGGTGCGCCACGAGGAGGCAGGCGCCTTCGCCGCGGCGGCGCAGGCGCAGCTGACCGGTCGGATCGGCGTGGTGATGGGTACCGTGGGCCCCGGCTCGTTGCACCTCATCAACGGCCTGTACGACGCCAAGAAGTCGCACACGCCCATGCTCGCGATATGCGGTCAGGTGCCGAGCGCAGAGATCGGCACCAACTACTTCCAAGAGGTCAACAACGACCGTGTCTTCGAGGACGTGTCGGTGTGGAACCAGACCCTGACCTCGCCCGAGCAGCTCCCCCAGATGCTCGTCTCCGCGGTGAACGCCGCCTACGCCCAGGGCGGCGTGGCCGTGCTGACGATCCCCGGCGACATCGGCGGGCTCGAGCTCCCGTCCGGCACGCCGGCTCCGTCCTTTGCCGTCCCCTCCGCCGCCGCGGTCCCGAGCGAGGAGGCGCTCGCGGCCGCGGCCGCCGCCCTCGACAAGGGCGAGAAGGTCGCGATGCTCGTGGGCCGCGGCGCCGAGCATGCCCGTGAGCAGACCCTCGCCGTCGCGTCGCGCCTGAACGCACCCATGGTGGTCACCCTGAAGGGCAAGACCGGCTTCGACGGCGACAACCCGTACAACGTCGGCCAGGCGGGCCTGCTGGGCAACAAGGCCGCGGCCGATGCGCTCCAGGACTGTGACGTCCTCCTCATGGTCGGCACCGATTTCCCGTACCGAGACTTCTATCCGGCCGATGCCGTGGTCATCCAGATCGATCGGGCCGCCACCCATATCGGTCGCCGAGTTCCCGTTGACGTCGCCGTGACCGGCGACGCGGGCGAGGCGCTGGCAGCGCTGCTGCCGCGCCTGGCTGCGCACCAGGACACGGGCTTTCTCGAGTCCATTCGGTCCACCTACGAGTCGTGGCGCGAGCGCCAGGACCACATCGCCGACCCCGACTACGAGGAGTCCGGCGTGGTCGCGAAGGTGCGGTCAGTCTTCGACAACCCCGACGATCGCATTCGACCCGAGGCGCTCGCGGCTGCCGTGGACCGGCATGCCCCCGACGATGCGATCTTCACCATGGACACCGGTATGTCCACCACGTGGTCCTCGCGCTACGTGGAGATGCGGGGCGACCGCGAACTACTTGGCTCGTTCAACCTGGGCTCGATGGCCAATGCGCTGCCACAGGCGCTCGGTGCACAGGCCCTCGACCGGACTCGCCGGGTCGTGTCGCTGTCGGGCGACGGTGGTCTCATGATGCTGCTGGGCGACCTTCGAACGGCAGTCTCGTATCGGCTGCCGGTGGTCGTGGTGGTGTTCGACAACGCCTCGCTCGGCATGGTGCAGTTGGAACAGCAGGAGGGCGGCATCGCCTCCTTCGGCACTCAGCTCGATAACCCGGACCTTGCGGCCGTCGCGACCGCGCTGGGGCTCGCGGGGCGGCGCGTCGAGGAGCCCGGCGATCTGGATGACGCGCTGTCGTGGGCCTTCGCTCAGGACGGCCCCGTGCTCCTCGACGTGGTGACGAACCCTGACGAGGTGGCGGTCCCGCCGCACCCCAAGGTGTCGCAGGCGTGGGGCTACGCGGTCGCGAAGGTGACCGAGGCCGTCGAGAGCCGGTGACGCCGAGCCGTAGCGCCAGTCGCGCAGATGCCCGGGTCGGCTCCATACGGAGGCGACCCGGGCATCGGCCATATGTCAGCGGTAGTTGACGAACTGGAGCGCGGTGTCGACGTCCGCGTTCTTGAGCAGCGCCATGGTGGTCTGGAGGTCGTCGCGGCTCTTCGAGCTGACGCGCAGCTCGTCGCCCTGGATGAGGGCCTTGACGGACTTGGGGCCCTCGTCGCGGACGATCTTGGTGAGCTTCTTCGCGACGTCCTGAGCGATGCCCTCCTTGATCGAGGCGCCCAGGCGGAACTCCTTGCCCGACTGCGCTGGCTCGCCGCTGTCGATGGCCTTGAGCGAGATGCCGCGCTTGATGACCTTGGACTGGAACACGTCGAGGATGGCGAGCACGCGCTCCTCGGAGTTCGCCTTCATGACGATGGTCTCGCCCGACCACTCGATCGAGGCACCCACGCCCTTGAAGTCGTAGCGCTGCTGGATCTCCTTGGACGCCTGGTTGAGGGCGTTGTCGACCTCCTGGCGGTCCACCTTGCTCACCACGTCGAAGCTGCTGTCGGAAGCCATGTCATCCTCCATTCGTGGCCGCGTTCCGGGCGGCCGATGCATCTGTTGCCTGTGCGGCCCGCACGGATTCGCGTCGGGGCCGCTTTCGTTGCTATCCTTCCATGCGCGCCACGTTCCGAAAGGTTCAGACGCATGGCAGGTTGCCCGAGCGGCCAAAGGGAGCTGACTGTAAATCAGCCGTCACAGACTTCGGGGGTTCGAATCCCTCACCTGCCACACACGGAAGGCCCCGCTTCGGCGGGGCCTTCGTCATTCTCGGCATTGAGATAAGGGTCACACTGGCTCGTGCCGGCAGGTAGCACGGGGCTACAGTTCCCCGCAGTCAGACGCTGAGGGAGCACCATGACGCCACTGCCCACGGGCCTGCCCACACGCATGCGGACGGCCGCGCTGGCCGCCGCCGTCGCGATCCTGGCCGCCGGGTGCGCGGTTCCCGCGGCGGTGCCCGCGCCGAGCGGGAGCGCCGAGGCCTCCGCCAGCGCGTCTGCGACGCCCACCACGAGCGCCCCTTCGCCGTCGGCGACCGCGGAGCTGTCGCCCAGTGCGAGCGCCACGGGCGCCGCGGCGAGCCCATCGCCGTCGGCCTTGTCCGATGCCACGGGCACGGCCATGGCGGCGGTGTTGGCGCTCGAGGTGCGTGAGGCCGCCTCGAGCGAGGGTTACTCCCGCGAGCAGTTCGGTGATGGCTGGGTCGACGTGGATCGCAACGGCTGCTCCACCCGGGACGACATGCTCGAAGAGCGCCTCGAGAACGTCGAGACCTCGGGTTCGTGCACGGTGACCGCTGGTGACCTCCCCGACCCGTTCACGGGGGAGTGGATTCACTTCGAGCGCGGTGGCGCGAGTGAGGTCGACATCGACCACCTCGTCGCGCTCAGCGCCGCCTGGACCACCGGCGCCCAGGACCTCACCTACTCCGAGCGGGTGTCGTTCGCGAATGACCCGCTGAATCTCGAGCCCGTGGATGCCGGCGAGAACCGCTCCAAGGGAGACGACGACGCCTCCGAGTGGCTGCCGCCCGAGGCGGACTTCCGCTGCGAGTACGTGGCGCGTCAGGTCGCCGTGAAGACCAAGTACGCCCTGTGGGTGACCCCTGCCGAACTCGACGCGATGGTCGGCGTCCTCGACACCTGCCCGGATCAGGAACTCCCCTCGCCCGGCGATCAGCCCGTGATCTCGACGGGGCTGGGCGAGGCTCCGGCGCCGGCCACGACCGCCGAGCCCGACGACTCCCCACAGCTCAAGAAGACGTCGACGCCGAAGTCCACGCCCACGGAGACATCAGAGCCGGACCTCGACGAGCGCTACCCGTACTGCAAGGACCTGCCCTCCGGGTACGGACCGTACGTCAAGGGCACCGATCCCGAGTACGAGTGGTACTCGGACCGCGACGGCGACGGGGTGGTCTGCGAGTAGGTGTGTGTCAGCGCTCGATCGCGCAGCCCGCAGCGAGCGACGCCCGTGCGTCGAGCACCCGCTGATTGCGTGAGCCCCTGAACGCGAGCGACAGGTCCCGCTGCGACTCCTCGTAGGGCCCGTCGATCAGGACGTCGAGCTCCGCGAGGAGCTCGCGCTTGTCGTCCGAGTCCTCCACCAGCGCCTCGAACCGATACCCCGTCCAGCACCACACGTCGCGCGAACGGCCAAACTCGGCGCGCAGCCGGTGCACCGCAGCAAGAGCCACCTGCGTGTTGAGGAACGGCTCTCCGCCCAGCAGGGATAGCCCCTGGATCGAGGGGTGGGCGAGGTCCGCCATGATGCGGTCCTCGAGTGCGCGCGAGTACGGCTGTCCGTATCGGAACGACCAGGCCGCCTCGTTGTAGCAGCCCTCGCACTTGAACAGGCAACCCGCGACATAGAGCGAGCACCTCACGCCCTCGCCGTCGACAAAGGAGAAGGGCTTGTAGTCCGCGACGTAGGAGTGCGACACCTTGGTCGCCTGCCATGTACGGACGTCCGGCTCGCGCGTCATCCCCGGCCCCTGGGACCGCCCTCACTACCGCGCGAACCGGACGCCGATCGGTTCGACCCGGCCGCGCCGGCAACGCCCACGTCCATGGGCGAGGCACCCCCGGCGCCCGCGGCAGCGCTACCGCCGCCCCAGCGCACGGTCCCGGGCAGGTGCTTGACCCGCGCCGCGATCTCCTCGTGCCTGCCGTGAACCATGGGTCGCGCCTGGGGGTTGCCCAGGTACCCGCAGGTGCGCTTCACGACGTCGCAGGTGCGCGGGTCGTCATTGCCGCATTCGGGGCACGCGAAGCCGCGCGCGGTCGGGTCGAAGTCTCCGGTGAAACCGCACGCGTAGCAGCGGTCGATGGGCGTGTTGGTGCCCAGATAGCCCACGCGGTCGTAGGCGTAGTCCCACACCGTCTCAAGGGCCTTGGGGTTGCTGCGCAGCACGGGGTACTCCACGTAGTGAATGAAGCCGCCGGACGCGTACTGCGGGTAGGGCGCCTCGAAGTCGAGCTTCTCGAACGGCGTCGGCGCCTTGCGCACGTCGTAGTGGAACGAGTTGGTGTAGTAGTCCTTGTCGGTGATGTCCGCGACGGATCCAAAGCGCTCGCGGTCCAATCGGCAGAATCGGTCCGTCAGCGACTCCGACGGCGTCGAATACACCGAGAAGTGGTAGCCCGACTCGGCCTTCCACGCGGCTGTGGCGGCCGCGAGCCGGCGCAGCACCGCGAGGGTGAGCTCCTTGGCCTCCGGCTCCGACTCCCAGGCACCTCCATAGAACGCCGCGGCGACCTCGTACAGCCCGATGTAGCCCAGCGAGATGGTCGCGCGGCCGTCGCGGAACAGGTTGTCCACATCGTCCTCGACCGTGAGGCGCTGCCCGAACGCGCCGTGCACGTACAGAATCGGGGCGTTGGCCGGCACCGCCTCCTTGCAGCGCGCCACGCGGAAGGTGAGCGCATCCTTCGCGACGGCGAGGCGCTCCTCGAGCAGCTTCCAGAATACGGACACGTCGCCCGCGGCCTCGAGCGCGATGCGCGGCAGGTTGAGTGTCACGACGCCCAGGTTCATGCGCCCGTTGACGACGTCGTTGCCGTCCGCATCGGTCCAGCCTTGCAGGAATGAGCGGCATCCCATGGGCGCCTTGAACGATCCCGTGAGCTCCACGATCTTGTCGTAGGACAGCACGTCGGGGTACATGCGCTCCGTCGCGCACTGCACCGCGAGCTGCTTCACGTCGAAGTTCGGATCGCCCGGCTCAAGGTTGACCCCGCGGCGCAGCGTGAACAGCAGCTTGGGGAAGATGGCGGTGCGGCCTTCCTTGCCGAGGCCGCGCCGGCGGATCTCGAGGATCGCCGTCTGGATCTCACGCTCGTACCAGCCCGTGCCAAGCCCGAACCCGACGGACGTGAACGGCGTCTGCCCGTTCGACGTAAACAGCGTGTTGATCTCGTATTCGAGCGACTGCATCGCGTCGTAAATGTCCTTGCGCGTGCGCTCCTCGGCATACGGCCGATGCTGGCTGGGCTCGGCGATCCACGTCGCCGCCTCGTCCAGGTGCTTGGCGTAGTTGAGCGCGGCGTAGGGGGCGAGTACCTCGTCGATGCGGTCCACGGTGCAGCCGCCGTATTGGCTCGACGACACGTTGGCGATGATCTGGGAGATCTGCGCGGTCGCGGTCTGGATGGAGCGCGGCGGCTCGATTTCGGCGTTGCCCATCCGGAAGCCGTGCACGAGCATCTCGGGCACGTCGATGAGGCAGCAGTTCGTCATGGGCGCGTACGGCTGGTAGTCGAGGTCGTGGAAGTGAAGGTCGCCCTTGGTGTGCGCGTTCGCGACGTGGGGTGGCAGCATCCTGAGGCCGATGGCCTTGCCCACGAGGCCCGCGGTGAGGTCGCGCTGCGTGTTGAAGACGTCCGCGTCCTTATTGGCGTTCTCGTTGACGACGGATGACTCCTTGTCGAGGAGCGTCGTCACGGTGTGGTTGAGGTCGGTCGCCTTCGCGCGGCGGAAATCGCGTGCGACGCGATAGTCGATGTAGGCGCGGGCCACGTCATATTCGCCGGCCTCGAGGAGTTCGTGCTCCACGGCGCCCTGGATCTCGTAGATCTTCACGTCGCCCACGTGGCTGTCGCGCACCTCGTCGACGATGCTGGCAGTCAGCGCGGCGACGCGGGGCTCGTGCGCGGCCGTGTCGGCCCCGTGTACCTCGCGGAAGGCCTTAGCGAGCGCCGCCTGGATGCGGCGGGCGTCAAAGTCGAGGGTGCGGCCGTCTCGCTTGACGACACGAAGGCTCACGGCTGTCGAGTCCTTGCTGATGCGATCAATATCCGCGATGGTCATGGCGCGTGGCGTCCCTCCTCGACGATGAACCCGAGCCTCCAGACCACTACATCTGGGGGTTCCGGATGGGAGACGACACTAGATCTGGTTCAAACACAGGTATGGGTCCTTGGTCCCATGCGGAGCTCGAAGCCCGTCTAGACCGGCCACGATGCGGCCGCGACACGCCGCCCCAGTTCCGGGTCGATCATCGCCCCGGTCGCGCTCATCACCGCGTCCGCTCCCGCGGCGACATGCGCCGCCACGTCGCGCAGGCCCATCACGCCGCCCACTCCGACAATCGCGAACTGCGCCGCGGCGTCGACCCGCCACTGTGCGAGCCGCCGCACCATCGCGACGGCGGCCGGCCCGATCGCCTCGCCGCAGACCCCGGCCACCTCGCGCCCCCAACCGGGCAGCGCCTGGTCGCCTGCCGGCGTGACCAGGCGCGCGGGCACCGTGTTGATGGCCGCATATCCGTCGACGATGGGCGCGGTGGCCGCGAGGAACTCCTCGAGCGCGGGCTGGGACGCGAAGTGGGCGAGCTTCAACACGAGCGGCACGTCGCCCACGGCATCCTTGACCGCGCCCGCGATGCGCGTGACGAGCTCGGTGTCGAAGCACAGCAGGTGGCCGGTGCCCTCGTTGGGGCACGACAGGTTCATCTCCAACACCGGCGCGCCGGCCTCCACGCACAACGTCGCGGCGCGCACGTGGTCCGCCACGTAGGCGTCCTCGCCGCCGCCCGTGCGCGTGCCCTGGTATGAGCCCACGAGCACCTGGCCTGGGCCGGCGGCCGCGACGGCGCGGGACATGTCCGGCTGCCACTTGTCGGGGTCGCGCGAGGGCACACCAAAGGAGTTCGAGATCGATCGCGCGGCGTCGAGGTCGGCGCCCGCGACCAAGGTGTCGAGCCGATCGGGATCGAGGGGACCGTCCGTGGTGACCGCGAGGCAGTTGGGGAAGGGATGCGTGGGATGCGCGCCGGTGCGCACGGTCTTGTAGACCGCGATGTCGAAGGCGTGCGCGAGGGCCGCCTCACAGAAGGCCGCATTGACCAGCGGCCCGGCGGGGATGCCGAAGGGCCGGTGGACGGGGTGGCCTAGAAACGTGTGGGCCGGCGCACCGCGGTCGGTGACGTCGCCGCCTGACCCGGTCACGGCATCGGCCGCCACCTCGGCCCAACTGCCGAAGGGGCCGTGCGAGTAGTTGTCCTCGTACGTGCGCAGCGGGTCATAGAACCAGGTCACGTCTTCGAGCGTAGGCGCCCGGGCACGCGAAAGGCCGGGACCGACGGCCCCGGCCTTTCGCGCAGCCGCGCTGGCGTCAGTCGATGACCTGCTTGCGGCCGTCCTCGATTTTCACGAACTTGCCGCGGTGGATCTCCACGCCGTCCATGTCCTCGAGCTCCATGCCCTTGGTCTCGGGCACCTTGAAGAAGACGAAGAACAGGCTCAGCAGCGCCATGGCCGCGTAGAAGCCGTACGCGAACGTCAAGCCGATGTGCGCGAAGATCGGGAACGTCATGGTGATGGTCCAGTTGGCCAGCCACTGCGCGGCGGCGGCCACGGCGAGAGCGACCGCGCGGATCCGGTTGGGGAAGATCTCGCCCAGCAGCACCCACACCACGGGACCCCAGGTAGCCGCGAAGAACGCGGTAAAGAGGTTGGCGCCGCCCAACGCGACGCCGCCCCACGCGCCGTCGAGCGACGCGTTGCCGTCCGCGTCCACGGTGGCGGTCGAGAAGGCGATCGCCATCGCGAGTAGCGACAGGAACATGCCCGACGATCCGACGAGGAGCAGCAGGCGGCGGCCAATGCGGTCCACGAAGATGATCGCGACGATGGTGAACACGATGTTGGTCACGGACGTGATGGTCGACGTCAGGAACGCCTGGCTCTCCTCGAAGCCCACCGACTGCCATAGCGACGTGGAGTAGTAGAAGATCACGTTGATGCCGACGAACTGCTGGAAGACGCTCAGCAGGATGCCGATCCACACGATCGGCATCAACCCCAGGCGGTTGCCGCGCAGGTCGCGCACGGACTGGTTCTCGTCGTGGCCGATCGAGCGCTCGATCTCGTCGATACGGTGGTCGACGTCCCGCTCGCCGGAGAAGTCGCGCAGTACTGCGGCCGCCTCCTCCTTGCGGTGGCGGAACACGAGGTAGCGGGGGGACTCGGGAAGTCGCAGGGCCGCGAGGCCGTAGACCAGTGCGGGGATGACGCACACCATGAACATCCAGCGCCACGCCTCGAGGCCGAACCACAGCACCTCGTCGGCGCCGCCGGCGACCTCGGCGAGGACCTGGTCGCTCAGCAGCGCGGCGAAGATACCGAGGACGATTGCCATCTGCTGCAGCGACCCCAGGCGGCCGCGGAACTTCGCGGGCGCCACCTCGGCGATGTAGGCGGGCGCGATGACGGAGGCGGCGCCGATGGCGAGTCCGCCGACGATGCGCCACAGCATGAGGTCCCATACCGCGAACGCGAGGCCGGAGCCCACGGCGGAGGCGAGGAACAGGATGGCGGAAATCACCATCACGCGGATGCGGCCGTAGCGGTTGGCAATGCCGCCTGCGAACCACGCGCCCACGGCGCAGCCCAGCAGGGCGGAGGCGACGACAAACCCGGTCAGGGAGTCGCCTAGGTCAAAGTCGGCTGAGATCGAGTCGACGGCACCGTTGATGACGGACGAGTCGAAGCCGAACAGGAAGCCGCCGAGTGCGGCTCCAATGGTGATCCCGAGGACGCGACGATTGAGCTTCGCATCAGCGATCGGAGCGGGGGAGGTGCTCACGGAAGGGGGCTCGCTTTCTCATAAGCCGTGGCGGCCATCGCCACGGGAGTCGCTCCGCTCACCCTAACGCCGCATCGGTGCCGGCGCCCGTGGGAACCAGGGCCGATGCGAGGGCCGGGGCGAGGTCGCCACGAGGGGCGACGCTGACCGACGGGAGGTCCAACCACGCGGCCATGGTCAGTAATTCCCGGGCCGCGTGCGCTGAGACCCGATCGTCCGCCAGTCGCCGCGCTCCCGGCGCGGAACCCGGCTCGCGCCATGAGGCCTGCACCAGAAGCTGGCCCGCCTTCCGATCCGCCTTGAGGTCGAATCGCGCGGGGATCTGTTCGCCCACGAGGAGCGGCAGGCAGTAGTACCCGTACTGGCGCTTGTCCTCTGGCGTGTAGATCTCGATGCGGTAGTCGACCCCGAACATGCGTTTCAGGCGCGGCCGGAACCAGCACACGGGGTCGAAGGGGCTGAGTAGCGCGGTGGCACCCGCGCGGCCGGGGTCCTCGGCGCCCGCCGCCAGCAGCGCCGGTTCCTTCCACCCCTCGACGGCGACCCACGTGGCCAGGCCGCGCTCGACCGCGGACGCGGCCCACGCCGCCGCTCCCTCGCCGTCGCTGCCGCGGGCTCCTGGCGCGAACGGCAGCCGGAAGTGATCGGCGAGGTCGCGTAGCGTGCCGATCCCGCACGCGGACAGGGCCCGGTCGAACAGCGCCTGGCGCGCGGCGCTCGGGGACTCTCCCCACTGCACGGGAGTCGCGCCAGGGCCGTCTGCCCCCAGCGTCGCAGGCGGCGCCCCCCACGCCCGCTCGGTCGAGTCATACGTGCGCGCAAAATGCCTGCCCCGCGACGCCGCCACCCCGCCCGTCATGAACAGATACTCGAGCGCGCGCTTCACGTGCCCCTGATCCCACCACGGCCCGCGCGGCCCCTCGGCGGGCGCGAGGTGCTCGAGGTCGCGCGCGACGACGGGCCCGTGCTCCTCGACCGCGGTCTGCACGGCGGCGATGAGGCCGGGGCGTTCCGCCTCGAGCGAGGCCCTGGTGCGCGCCTTCCACGACTCCCCGCCCACCATGCGGTGATACATCAGCGGCAGCAGGTCATGCGGCATGACGGAGGCCTCGTGCCCCCAGTGCTCGAATGCGGCGGCCGCGTGCCCGCGCTCGTGCCCCCACAGGACGTCGTCCGCCATCGCCGTGTCGTATGGCCCCAGGCGCGAGTACAGCGGCACGTAATGCGCGCGGGCGAGCACGTTGACCGTGTCGAGTTGCAGCACGCCCTGGCGCTCCAGATAGGCAGTCACATCCGCGGGGCGCACGCGCCGGCGCGGCCGCGCGCGGGTGAGGCCCTGCGCCGCCAAGAAGATGCGTCGCGCCTCGCGTGCCGTCAGATCGGGACCCATTCCGTCACCCTAACCAGGAGGGCCGACAACGCGACCCGGCCACGGCATCGGCCGCTCAAAAGAGACCCCTCGGGGCCGATTTCACTTATCGGTCTCGGGGCGTGTACCCTAGTCCGGCTGGCCCCGATAGCTCAGTCGGCAGAGCGTTTCCATGGTAAGGAAAAGGTCCAGGGTTCGATTCCCTGTCGGGGCTCCAAGGATGGCTCGCCGCCGCACCTCTCGCGAGGACGGCGGCGGTCCCATTCTCGCGGCGGGGTAGCTCAGTTGGTTAGAGCACACGACTCATAATCGTGGGGTCGCGGGTTCAAGTCCCGCCCTCGCTACGACGCGGACGATCTGTCCGCGACCGCGCCTATCGCACGGCGCGTCCTCACAAGGCTGGGAGAGAACCATGGCCAAGAACGACGTTCGTCCGAAGATCACGCTCGCGTGCACCGAGTGCAAGGACCGCAACTACATCACGCGCAAGAACCGCCGCAACAACCCTGACCGTGTGGAGCTCTCCAAGTTCTGCCGGAAGTGCGGCAAGCACACCGCGCACCGCGAGACGCGCTAAGTCTTTTTGCAGCGAAGGCCCGTTCCTCCTCACGGAGGGGCGGGCCTTTCGCTTTGTCTGGCTGCGTCATACGGCCGATGCTGTGGCGGGGTTTCGCTCGACCGTCGCCTTGGCGTTCCCGTGTGTGAGAAAGGAGGGCGCGCGCACGGTACGCTAGCGCCGCTTCCTCTGTCCGCTTCCGCGAACCCCGACGCGAGCGGCAGAATCAACCTGGGAACTCAGCACCCATCAAGTTACTGAGGAGACATCTATGTCTGCGCCAACGCGCACCGGCCTGATCGGCCGCGTCGACAGCTTCTTCGAGATCACCCAGCGTGGCTCCACCTTCGGGCAGGAGATCCGCGGTGGGTTCACCACCTTCTTCACGATGGCGTACATCGTCGTGTTGAACCCGCTCATCATCGGCACGGTCGCGGACGGCGAGGGCAACTTCCTCGGCGGCGGCACGGAGCCCAACATCCCGCTGGTCGCCGCCGCGACCGCCCTCGTGGCCGGCCTCATGTCGATCCTCATGGGCGTGTGGGCGCGCTTCCCTCTCGCGATGGCCGCGGGACTCGGCATCAACGCCTTCCTCGCCTACTCGATCGCGTCGCGCGCGGGCATGTCGTGGCCCGAGGCGATGGGCTTCGTGGTCATCGAGGGTGCGATCATCCTGGTGCTGGTGCTCACCAACTTCCGCAAGGCGGTCTTCGCCGCGGTACCGATGTTCCTCAAGCAGGCCATTGCCGTGGGCATCGGCCTGTTCCTGGCGTTCATCGGCCTGGTGGACGCGGGCATCGTCTCGACCGGCGCGGGCACCATCACCCAGTTCGGTGACGGCGGCTACATCGACACCTGGCCCATGATCGTCTTCTTCGTCGGACTCCTCACCGCCATCATCCTCATGGTGAAGAAGGTGCGCGGAGCGCTGCTCATCTCGATCATCGTCGCCACCGTCCTGGCGGTCATCGTCGAGGCCGTCGCCGGCCTGGGTGCCACGAGCGCCGAGAACCCCGGCGGTTGGGCCCTCGTCGTCCCCGCCATCCCGGACTCCGCGGTGTCGGCTCCCGACTTCTCGCTCATCGGCCAGGTGGACCTGTTCGGCGGGTTCGCGTCGGTGGGCTTCCTCACCGCGCTGCTGCTGATCTTCTCGCTGCTCATCACCGACTTCTTCGACACCATGGGCACCATGACGGCCGTGGGCGCCGAGGCCAAGCTGAACGACGAGAACGGCAACCCGCCGCGCACCCAGCAGATCCTGATCGTCGACTCGATCGGTGCCGCCGCCGGTGGTCTGGGCTCCGTGTCCTCGAACACCTCGTACATCGAGTCCGCCGCGGGTGTGGGTGACGGTGCGCGCACCGGCCTTGCCTCCGTGGTGACCGGCATCGCGTTCCTGCTGTCGACGTTCCTCACGCCGCTTTACGCGCTGGTGCCCTTCGAGGCCGCCACGCCCGTCCTGGTCCTCGTCGGATTCCTCATGGTGTCGCAGGTCGCCGACATCGACTGGAAGGACTACCGGATCGCGATCCCCGCATTCCTCACGTTCATCCTCATGCCGTTCGGCTACTCGATCTCCGTCGGCATCGGTGTGGGCTTCATCTCCTACGTCCTTCTCCAGGTCATCACCGGCGCGGGCCGCAAGGTCCACCCGCTGCTGTGGGGCGCCGCCGGCGCGTTCGTGCTGTACTTCGCGCTCGGCCCCATCATGGAGGCCATCGGCTAACAGCCGGCGTGTGTGCGGGAGGCCCGTGGCGTCAGCGCCGCGGGCCTCCCGGCATTTCCCCCGCCCGGCCCCGCCCCGCCCCGTGGCGCAAATGTCCCCACGTGCGACACGAACTGCGCTTTCGTGGCGCAGATGTCCTCAATTGCGCCACGAGGAGGGCGGGTGTCCCGGGTTCGCTAGGCTGGCCGATGTGCCAGTGAATCCCGATGCCGTGGGCCGCGAGTACGGCCCCTTCGAGCCGTACGAGGTCACGCGGGTGAAGATCCGCGAGTTCGCCGACGCGGTCGATGCCCTCTCCGGTGCCCATGTCGACGTCGCCGTGGCGCGAGCCGAGGGCTACGCCGATCTCGTCGCCCCCACCACGTTCGCGGTGATCATCGCCCAGAAGGCCGAGTTCCACGTGGTCGTGGATCCCGAGGTGGGCGTCGATTTCTCCAAGGTGGTGCACGCCGAGGAGCGCTTCACCCACGTGCGTCCGCTGGTCGCGGGTGACGTCATCTCGACCACCATTCACATCGACACGATCAAGCAGCGTGCGGGCATCTCGATGGTGACCACGCGGGCCGAGCTCGTCGACGCCGACAGCGCCCCCGTCGCGACCGTCGTGTCGACGCTGGCCGTGAGGGAGGACGCATGACCGAGTCGACAAGCCCCAACTTCGCGGGCCTGGAGGTGGGCCAGCAGGTGGCCGAGCGTGCCGTCTCGGTCACGCGCGACACCCTGGTGCGCTACGCGGGCGCCTCGGGCGACTTCAACCCGATTCACTACAACGACGTCGTCGCCGAGTCCGTGGGCCTGCCCGGCGTCATCGCGCACGGCATGCTCACCATGGGAGTCGGTGCGTCCGTGGTCGAGGAATGGGCCGGAGCCGGCAACGTCTCCGATTACCAGGTGCGCTTCACGCGCCCCATCCCGGTGCCGAACCCCGGCGAAGCTCTCGTCACCGTCCGCGCCGTGATCGGCGCCCTCGACGAGGAGCGCCGCACCGCACGGGTGGACCTCACGGTCGAGCACGACGGCGTCAAGGTGTTGGGACGCGCCCAGGCCGTCGTCGACTGCGACTAGGCGGGTTTAGCGGCCCCCGCCCACCGGGGCGGTCGTGGTGCCGATGCGCAGCTCGAGCGGCGTGAGCACGGGCGCCGGATCGTTGCCGTCGAGCAGGTCCTTCACGGCTCGTGCGAGCGCGTGACCCTTCTCGACGCCGTCCTGATGCACCGTCGTGAGCTCGTGCGGGGCGAGCCAGGGGAGGTCCAGTCCGTCGAAGCCGGTGATCGAGACGTCGCCGGGGACCGACAGATCGAGCTCGCGCGCGGCCAGGATGGCGCCGGCGGCCAACAGGTCGGACTGCACTACGAGCGCCGTGGGCTGTGACTCGTGGGTGAGCGCCAGGTGGCCGGCGGCGATGCCCTCGGCGACCATCGACTCGCGCGCCTCGACCACCACGCAGGGCTTCACGCCCGCCAGGCGGAACGCCTCGAGGCGGTGGTGCATGGGAGCCCAGGAGGTCTCGGGCCAGTAGTCGACCGGCCGCAGCTGAGTCTCGAGGCCCGGGGCATGGGGAAGCGTGATGGTGCCGATGCGCTCGTGGCCCAGCTCGCGCAGGTGCTCGATGAGTTCGAGGGTGGCAGCGCCGTCGTCGATGGTGACCTGGCCGCCGCCCGCGGGTGGCTCGGCGTCCATCACGACCACCGGGAGTCCGCGCTTGCGCAGGATGGCGAGCGCGGGGTCGTCGTGGTCGCGCACGCGCAGGATGACGGCGGCGTCCATGGGCGCCGACTCCAGCAGGGAGGTCTCGCCCTCCTCTCCGCGCGGGGCGGGGATGAGCAGGGCGCCCAGTCCCATATCGCCCAGGTCGGAGATCAGGCCATCCATGACGTTGAGGATGAGGGGCGCGCGGAAGGCGAGCGTGAAGGAGTCGTGGATCACCACACCCACCACGCCCGAGCGGCCCGAGCGCAGCGCGCGAGCCTGGGCCGAGGGACCCGTGTAGCCCAGTTCGGCGGCGGCGCGCTCCACCTTGGCCTTCATCTCGGGGGAGATGGGCCCGGCACCCGAATAGGCCAGCGACACGGTCGACAACGACACCTTCGCGGTTGCGGCCACGTCGGCCATCGTGGGTCGTCGTGTCCTCGCCACCGAATCCTCCTCGTCGTGCGTGCTCCTACAGTAGTACCGCCCGCCAGTGCCGAGTGAAGGAGCGTGCGACCGATGCCCACGCTGCGATTCGCGCCTACGCTCGAGCCTTCCGGCCGCCGCGTTGCCCAGGCTCGCGGCGGCGTCCTCGCGCTGTTTGTCCTGATGGGCGCCTGTCTCGCGACGTTCCTGTCGCGTGTGCCCACCATCAGGGACATGCTCGGGGTCAGCTCGGGCCGCCTCGCGTTGCTCATCGCCGCCGGGGCGGTCGGCTCCCTCATCGCGCTGCTCGTCACCGGCTGGGCGGCCGCCCGGTTCGGCACCCGGGCCCTGCTGGTGTGGTCGAGCGTGACGTGGGCCATCGCCATCAGCCTCGTCGGCCTGTCCACCGAGGTCTCCCAGCTGTGGCTG
The DNA here is from genome assembly GCF_002090055.1 of Demequina sp. NBRC 110051. Classification (GTDB taxonomy): domain Bacteria; phylum Actinomycetota; class Actinomycetes; order Actinomycetales; family Demequinaceae; genus Demequina. Next base: position 13,988 of record NZ_BBRH01000011.1, on the reverse strand, counting down.
TTCTCGGTGGGCTACTTCCTCGTGACGTTTTCCATGGCCTTCATCAACGTCGCGATCAATGCCGAGGCCGCGACCGTCGAACGCCACCTCGGCAAGGCCGTGATGAGCCAGTTCCACGGAGCCTTCTCGATCGGCATGGCGCTGTCGCTCGCGGCGGGCGCTCTCGCCTCGCACGCGGGCGTCGCCCCGCTATGGCACTTTCTCGCTGCCGCGGCCGTCATCACCACCGTCCGTATCGCGATCGTTCCCCTCGCCTGCCTGGACGGATCCGCGCAGCCGGCCACGGCATCGGCCACCCTCGGTGGGCCCTTCGCGACGGCGAAGGCCGAGTACCGCGACCGGCGTGTCATCCTCATCGGCCTCATCGTGTTCGCCGCCTCGATGACGGAGATGACCGCCGCGCAATGGATGGCGCTCACGGTGGTGGACGACTTTGGCCGGCCCGAGGCGATGGGCGACATCATCTACTGGGTGTTCGTGGTCGCGATGGTGTCGGTGCGCTGGACGGGCGCACCCATCATCGCGCGGCTGGGCCGCGTCGTGTCGCTGCGTGTTTCCGCGGTGCTGGTGGTCGCGGGGCTGCTGGTGTTCGCACTCGCGCCGTCCTTCGCGTGGGTGCCGCTCGGCGCGGTGCTGTGGGGGCTCGGCGCCGCGCTGGGAGTGCCGATCGCATTCTCCGCGGCAGCGGACGACCCCACGCGCGCCGCCGCGAGGGTGTCTGCCGTCGCGTCTTTTTCGACGGTCGCGGGGCTGCTGGTGCCCCAACTCATCGGGTTCCTCGCCGAGGTGGTGCCGCTGCGCGATGCTCTCCTCGTGGTGTCGCTCGCCTCGGTCACCTCGTTTGTGCTCGCGCGCGCCGTGCGGGTCGACGCACCCCTGTTCGGCTCGCAGCGCCTTGCCCGGCGCCGGGCGGAGCGTGCCGCGCTCGCGGCGGACGAGGCGGGGACGGGCTACGCGGCGTACATCGGCGACGACTCCGCGGGCGGCCCCGCCGCGGGCGACCGCGACCGGTAGCCGCTCGCCCTACGCTGGTCACCATGACGACCCTCGCCGAGCTCACCACGCTGCGCGTGGGTGGTCCGATCCGCAACCTCGTGGAGGCGCGCACCGAGCGTGACCTCATCGACGCGGTCCGCGACGCCGACTCCTCCGGGACGCCGCTCCTCATGCTTGGCGGCGGGTCCAACCTGCTCGTGAGCGACGAGGGATTCGACGGCGTGGTGCTGCGCGACGCCCGCGCGGACGTCTCACTTCAGAACGACGGCGCCTGCGGTGGGCTTTCCATCACCGCGACCGCAGGAACCCCCTGGGACCGACTCGTGGAGCAGGCCGTGGCCGAGGACTGGATGGGGCTCGAGGCACTGTCGGGCATCCCCGGCTCGACCGGCGCGACGCCCGTCCAGAACGTCGGCGCGTACGGCCAGGAGGTGGCCGACACCGTCGCGCTGGTGCGCACCTGGGACCGCCTCGAGGAGCGCGTGCGCTCGCTGCCGCTCGTGGCGCTGCAATTCGGCTACCGCGACTCGCTGCTCAAGCGCTCCATGCGCGGAGAGGGTCCCGACGGTGAGGCCTGGCGACCCACGCCCCGCTACATCGTCCTCGACGTCACCTTTCACACCCGCATGGCGAGCCTTTCCGCGCCCATCAAGTACGCCCAACTCGCCGCCACGCTCGACGTCGCGGAGGGCGCGCGCGTGCCGTTGACCGAGGTTCGCGAGGCCGTGCTCGCGCTGCGCCGCTCCAAGGGCATGGTGCTCGACGGCGAGGACCACGACACGTGGTCCGCGGGCTCGTTCTTCACCAACCCGATCCTGACGGCCGATGCCGTCGCGGCCCTGCCCGAGGACGCCCCCCGCTTCGCGGTCGCCGGGGGCATGGTCAAGACGTCGGCGGCGTGGCTGATCGAGCGCGCCGGGTTTGCGCGCGGCTTCGCCGTGGCGGCCGATGCGCCCGCCGGGCTGTCGACCAAGCACACCTTGGCGTTGACGAACCGGGGTGCGGCGACCGCGGCCGACATCGTCGAGCTGGCACGCGCGATTCAGGCGGGCGTGGCGGGACGCTTCGGAATCGAGCTGGTGCCCGAACCCGTGACGGTGGGCGTCGAGCTGTAGCCAGCCACGGCATCGGGCGACGACGCTGTCACCCCTGCATGGGCCACATTTCCGACGGCGGACGCAGGTGCCTCCGGACCGGAGGTAGTTCGTCCGCCCTCGTCGTCCTTGGCATTCGGGAGGTCACAAGCAGGATGAAAGTGTCGATGGCGCCACGGTGGAAGGAGAACGAAGAACGGCCCGCAAGGTTGAACACGGGCATCCGCTATGGTGCATAGACCTCAACCGGCTCGCTCTGTGATTGAGAACTCCCGACAAAAGGCGAGCCGTCAAAGACGAAGTGAAGCGTGAAGACGCCACACGCAAGCGGCACACCCACGTACCTGAGGAGTTCCTCAAGCCATGTTCCAACCTGGACGGGCCAATCGATTCCAAACCTTTCGTACAATTCCGGCGTAATGTAGCCGTTGGCAAGGGTAACGACCGCAAGAGCGGCAAGAACCCCCCACGAGAGAATGACGCCACGACGGAGCTTTCTAGCCGCATCGTTGCTGAGGCGCAACACACTCTCCGAACGGTTGCGCGCTTCCCTTGTGATCGCGTACCGGAACAATCCGGAGACGATCAGCGCTGCACCCAGTGGGAGCACGATGCGCACCCCTAGCCTGTACCCCCACGACGACACATCGAACAAGACCCGATGCTCGTCTTGCCAGATCCAGGAGGAACGGGCGAGTTCATTCAATCCCCAAAGGAGCAACACTGAGGCGAGAAGTGCAGCCCCCGCCATGAGCATCCGCCCCGCTGTATTCGGGTGGTCCCTGCTCTGCCTGTTGACGTCAGCCCTAGACATGAATTAGTTCCAGTCTCCCGACGACCCGTTGGTGTACGACGTGGATCGGAACTTCATGCTCGGTACTGAAAGGACCTCGCCCCAAGTCACCTCAATATAGTTGCGTGCGTAAGCCTCGTCACAGCCACCACCTTTCCAGTACGCCTCATAGTAGAAGTGATCGCTGAAGTGGCGTGCATAGCCTTTCGCCTGGGCACAAGCGCCCGCGTTCGCAACGTCCCACGTGTAGGTGGTTTTTGCGTTGGCTGTAGCGCCCCAGACGCCGCACGTCTTGCTACTCGTGTTCCAGCTCCCGCCTGCAGGCGCAACCCAGTTCATCCAGCTCCCGCAGGTTGACATCGGCTGAACCACGGGGCCTTCGAAAACCTGCAGTTGCAAGGGTTCCGCGAGTTCCGCGTCCTCTAGACCCGCATCCTCGAGTGCCGCCTTTCCATCGACTGTGACCGCGCGCGAGTCTTCGAGAGCAACCAGGTTGTCGCCCTCAACCACGAGTGGCGTCTCATTGGCGTAGTCGTCGACTGCGGTGATCATCATTCCGTCGTGGACTTCCATCTCCCTCACTTTGATTTCCGCGAGGGGAACGGAGTCACCCGCGACGAACGGCCGGGCACGAGCTCATCATTCGCTGGGTCGGGCGTGGCGACCGCATGATCGGACGCGTGAGCGTTAGGTGCTATTACTCCCCCCGCCACTGCGCCCAATGCAACGCCGAGAGCGAGCAAGTTCTTCATTCTTACTGACAGGGGTTGTTGCATTTCTTTCCTCCCATGACCTCTGCGAGCCGATGAATCACTCCACATCGAACTTATCGCGCGCTGTGCCTGGATGCGTGGCAAGTGAGGAATTTCACTGTTGGCACTGGGTCTACCACCTTGGTGCGATCGACGAAGCTGTGCTATTCGCGACGTGGACCTGCACACGTGGACGATGGCATCCGGATCGCCTGCCTCACCCTGACGTGCGCGTGATTGACCGCAGCCTCCACCCTCTAGTTCAGTGGTTTGGCCGCGTCTGTCCCGCCCGTAGCGAGATGTGGGTTCGGGTGGCATCTGCTCGCCCGTTTGCCACCCAAACCCACCCTGCGCGCGTGTCGAGGCGCTACCCGTCCGCCGCGATGGCCTGCAGGATGTCCAGTCGCGAGGCGCGGTAGGCGGGCCAGATCGCGGCGAGCACGCCGGCGATCGCCGCCAATACCGTGTAGACGATGAGCCACACCCACGGGATGGTGACGCCGTTGAAGCCGAAATCGGCCAGCGACAGCACCAGCGCGGATCCCAGCGCTACACCCAGGACCATGCCCAGGATGGTGCCGAAAACGGCCATGATCATCGACTCGATGGTGATCATGCGCCACACGGAGCGGCGCTTCATGCCGACGGCCCGCAGCAGGCCGATCTCGCGGGTGCGTTCCGTCACGGACAGCAGCAGCGTGTTGGCGACACCCAGCAGGGCGATCACCAGCGCCGATCCGAGCAGTGCCGAGATGATCCCCAGCAGCAGGTCGATGAACTGGTTGGCGAGCTGCTCGAGCTGACCCGGCTGGGCGAGGATGACGAGTGGGAAGTCCTCGCTGAGGGCCTCCTGGATGGCCTCTTGTTGCTCGGAGAAGGTCACGGCGCCGCCCGGGTTCTCGGCGTCGTCGGCCACCACGGAGTCGTCGAAGACGATCAGGGTCTGGACCACCTGGACGTCCCCGAACAGGTCCTCACCCGTGGGGAAGGTCACGAAGAAGGCACCCTCGTTCTCGCTGAGATACAGGCCGGTCACCTCGAGGGGGGCCTCACCTTCGGGGCCCGTGAGCACCACCTCGTCCCCCACCTCCACACCGACCTCCTCGATGGTGGGGTTGATGTAGACCTCGCCGTCCGACAGTTCGCCGATGGCGGGGTCCGTCGCGTACTCGTAGGTCTCCGCGGCGGTGGCGGGGTCGAGCACGGCGACGGCGTAGTCCATGTCGTCGTACGTGGCGGTGCCGAAACCCACCGAGCTGGTGAATGCCACCCCATCGACCGATTCGATGACGTCGATCGCTCCATCGGGCACAGGCCCCTGGGCGCCGGTGGCGAAGAGGTCGGCCTTGGTCGAGGCGAACTCCTCCGTGACGACGGACTTCAGGGATTCGGTGAAGGTGGCCACGAGGGCGAGGAGCATCACGCCGATCATCAAAGCGGCGGCCGTGTTGGCGCTGCGCCGTGGCTCGCGCTGGATGTTGTTGGCGGCGAGCTTGCCGTCCACCCGGAACCACGCGGACAGGGGCCTGCGCATCCCGCCCGCGAGCGGTGACAGCAACTGCGCCGCGAGCAGCGTGACGCCGATGACGAGCATGGCCGCGCCGGCGCCCACCCAGATGTACGGCTTGTCCAGCCCCGCATAGAGGCCGACGGTGACCAGGACGGCGCCGATCAGGGCGAGCGCCGCTCCCACGATGTTGCGCACCTTGAGCGGCTTCTTCCCGCCCGTCGCGGACTCGCGCAGCGCCTCCATGGGGGCCACGCGGGACGCGTGAATGGCGGGCAGGAGCGCCGAGACCAGCGTGACGGCGCCGCCCATCGCGTACGCCCACCCGACCGCCTCGAGGGGCAGGGTCATGGTGCCGAAGATGTCCCCGGCAAACAGCGACACGAGCCACGCGAACGCGAGCGCCAGCAGGTATCCCAGCACTACGCCGAGCGTGGAGGCGATGAGGGCGACCACGAGCGCCTCGAGCAGAATCATGGAGCGGATCTGACGCCCCGTGACGCCGATCGCGCGCATCAGGCCAAACTCGCGCGTGCGCTGGGTGACGATGATGCGGAAGGTGTTGACGATGATGTAGGCGCCCACGAACAGCGAGATGAAGGCGAACGCGATCGCGAAGATGTCGACGTACTGGAGCACCTCGTCAAGGGCCTCGGTCTGTTCGGCCGCCTTGTCCTCGCCGGTGATGGCGCGCGTGCCCTCGGGCAGCACCTCGCCGATGCTCGACGCCAGTCGGTCCAGGTCCTCGCCTTCCTCGGCGATCACGCTCACCGACGCGTAGTTGGGGTCGTCCGCCAGCCGGTGCGCGTCGGCGTCGGAGATGTACGCGAGCGTCGCTCCCTGCAGCGAGTTGTCCTCGCCAAAGCGCACGGTGCCCACGAGCGCGAACTCGTCCACGCCCGCATCGGTCGAGACGCGCACCTCGTCGCCGATCGCGTACCCGAGATTCTCGACGGAGTCGAGGTCGAGCACGATCTCGCCGTCGGCCTGAACGCCGCGGCCGTCGACGACGGTGGACTGGTCCACGCGGGGCTCGCCGTACCAGTTGAAGATCTGGCTGGGCGCGCCGCCCGCGGAGGCGAGCGGGTCATCGGGCTCGTCCCCGGTGTCGGGGCCCACCACGGAGCCGTTGACCTGGAGTCCGCCGGCCGCGATCGAGACGCCCTCGACGGCGCCGATCGCCTCGACGTCGGCGGGCGTGAAGACGCCCTCGGCCGCCGCGAATGGGTCGCCGCCCTGGTCGTCCTCGTCGGCCGCGTCGGGATCGGACTCCACCACGATGTCGGTGCCGGAATAGATGTCGTCGAACAGATCGGAGAACCCGCTCGACAGGGCGTTGGTGAAGGTCTGGGTTGCCGCCACCAGCGAGACTCCCAGCGCCACCGCGATCGCGGTGAGGATGAGGCGCTTGGGGTTATGGCGTACGGACTTGAGTGCGAGGCGGAACATCAGTGCCCCATCTGCTTCATGCGGTCCAGCACGCGCTCGGCAGTGGGCTCACGCATCTCGTCGACGATCTGGCCGTCCTCGAGGAACAGGATGCGGTCGGCGTAGGACGCGGCCGTCGGGTCGTGCGTCACCATGACGATGGTCTGGCCAAACTCCTTGACGGCGCGCTGCATGAATGACAGCAGCTCGGCGCCGGAGCGGGAGTCGAGGTTGCCCGAGGGCTCGTCGGCAAAGATGATCTCGGGCCGCGATACGAGCGCACGCGCCACGGCGACGCGCTGCTGCTGACCGCCCGAGAGCTCGGCGGGCAGGTGGGTGAGGCGTTGGCCCAGGCCCAGGATGCCGATGATCTCGTCGAACCACGCCTTGTCGACCTTGGTGCCGGAGATGTCGAGCGGCAGCGTGATGTTTTCGCGCGCCGTGAGCGAAGGGATGAGGTTGAAGGACTGGAAGACGAAGCCGATGTACTTGCGGCGCACCTCGGTGATCTGCGCCTCGGACAGCTGCGTGATGGTCGTGTCGGCGATGGTCGAGGAGCCCGCCGACAGCTTGTCGAGACCCGCGAGCGTGTGCAGCAGCGTCGACTTGCCCGAGCCCGAGGGGCCCATGATGGCGGTGAACTCGCTGCGCGCGATGTCGACGCTGACGCCATCGAGCGCGCGTACCGCCGCCTCGCCCGTGCCGTAGTCCTTGTAGCCGTCTCGCATCGAGGCCGCGAGCGCGGGTGCGGCGGTGGAGGTCATGGTGGTGCCTTTCGTCGGGCAGGAAGGGAGGGAGCGGACGTCATCGTCGACGCGCCCAGTCTGCCAACCCTGGCACCCGCATGCGTATCGGCCACGCGAATGGTTTCGAAGGCCCCTACTCAGGGATGACCCCCGGCTCAGCCTCGGGGGACCACGATTCCCGACTCGTAGGCCTCGACCACGGCCTGGACCCTGTCGCGCACTCCCAACTTGGTGAGGATGTGGCTCACGTGGGTCTTCACGGTCGTGGACGACACCCACAGCTCCTGGGCGATCTCCTGGTTGGACATGCCGCGCGCGATGAGGCGCAGTACCTCCACCTCGCGTTCGGAGAGGTCGCCGATGGCCTCGGGGCTGGGTTCGTGCTGCGCAGGATCGGCCGGGGTGGTCGCCGCGAACCGCTCGATGACCCGCCGGGTCACCTCGGGTGCGAGCAGCGCCTCGCCGCCGGCGACCACGCGCACCGCGCCCACAAGCGTGTCGCCGTCGGCGCTCTTCAGGAGAAACCCGGACGCGCCCACCCGAAGCGCCTCGTACACGTACTCGTCGTCGTCGAAGGTCGTCAGGATGACGACCTTGGTGTCGGGGCTACCGGCGAGCACCTCGGCGGTCGCGGCGAGGCCGTCCATGCCTGGCATGCGGATGTCCATGAGCACCACGTCGGGGGAGTGCGTCCTCACCATCGCGGCGGCCTCGGCGCCGTCGGCCGCCTCCGCCACGACCTCCATGTCGTCCTCGGTCTCGAGAATCATGCGCAGCCCCACCCGCACCATCGCCTGGTCGTCGACCAGCGCCACCCGAATCATCGGCCCTCACCCTCCGCCGCGTGCGCGGCCTCCGTCACCTGATCGTCCCCCGAGGGCAGCACGGCGTGCACCTCGAAGCCGCCTCCGCGGCGAGGCCCGTGCGACAGCGCTCCGCCAAGAGCCTGTACCCGCTCCACCATGCCAGCCAAGCCGTGCCCCCCGGAGACCCGTGCGCCGTCGGAACCCACGCCCTTGCCGTCGTCCTCGACCGAGATGCGCACGGCATCGGCCGTCCTGTTGACGATGACCTGCGCGCTCGCGCCCGGCCCCGCGTGCTTCATCGCGTTCGTGAGCGCCTCCTGGACGATCCGGTAGGCGCTGACCTCCACGCCCGCGGGCACGTGCGACGAACCCGATATCTCGAGCGTCACGGGCAGCCCCGCCTCGCGCACCTGGCGCACGAGTGCCGGCAGGGCCGCGAGCGACGGCATGGGCGACAGCTCGTCGCGCAGCGGCGCGCGCTCGGCGCCGCGTCCGCCCGCCAGGGCGCGGTCCACGTCGGCGCGCTCGGCCGCCTCCTGCTCCGAGGCCCTCAGCACCCGGATCATGCGTTGCATCTCCTCGAGCCCCGTGCGCCCCGAGGCGGCGATGGTGGCCAGCGCGTCGCGCAGTTCCGGGGAGGTGTCGCCGAGCCGTCGGCGCGCCCCCTCCGCCTGGAGCGTCATGACCGTCATCTCGTGCGCGACCACATCGTGAAGCTCGCGCGCGATGCGGGCACGCTCGGCGCGCACGGCGTCAGCGGCCGCCTCATAGCCGGCCTGCTCGCGCCTCGCGTGGGCGACCTCGAGCTCCGTCACGCGCTCGCGGCGACGGCGATCGTTCATGCCCAGCAGCACCGGGATGGCGATCGCCACCGGCTCCATGACGAGCGCGTAGACCCCCACGCCGTCGACCGTGGCGATGCCCAAGACCGTCCACGCCAGCGCGATGACGAGCAGCACGGCCGCGTGCGTGAGGGCGACATTGCGCGGCGTGGACGAAGCGACGCCATACAGCGCGAGGAACAGGCCCAGCATCGCGGGAGTCGGCTCGTATCCCATCCCCGCGACCAGCATCCACACGGCGAACGTGCACCACAGCACCGCCCGCGGATAGCGCTGACGCCACACCAGCGGCACCACCATGAGTGCCATCAGCGTCCACCCCGCGGCGTCCATCGGGCGGTAGTCCTCGAGCGAGACGTGTGTCAGCGACAGCGCCCATGCGACCGAGACGAGCAGCAGGGCGGCCGCGATCGCGGCGTCGACCCAGCGCGGGGCTTTCACGTCCATCCGCCCAGCGTAGGGCGGCATCCGCCGCCGCGACATCGTTCATACGGCCGATGCCGTGGCTGGCCCCGTACTCCACCCGCCCGACGTACGTCAGGCACGTGACGCATCGGCCCTAGCCGACGAACCGGTAACCGACCCCGCGGATGGTCTCGATCGCGTGCGGGCCCAGGTGGGAGCGCAGATAGCGAATGTAGACGTCGAGGACGTTGTCGCGCGCGGCCGATCCCCACACGTGCTCGAGGGCCTCGGCGCGCGGCACCACCTCGCCGCCGCGAGTCATCAGCAGGTGGGCGAGCTGGAACTCGCGGGGGCTGAGCGGGATAGGGGCGCCGTCGCACGTGAGCACGCGGGCGATCGGGTCGAGCTCGCAGCTTCCCACCACGAGGACGCCCTCGGGCACGGGCGCCTCCTCGGGAGGCTTGCGGGCGCGCAGCCGAATGCGCGCGACCAGCTCGTCGAAGACGAACGGCTTGGCCATGTAGTCGTCGGCGCCGCGCTCGAGCCCGCGCACCGTGTCCTCGGCGGAGCTGCGGGCGGTGAGAATGATGACGGGCAGGTCCGAGCCGGTCGCACGCAGGCGCCTGAGCAGCGTGAAGCCCTCTTGGTCGGGCAGGCCGATGTCGAGGACCATGATGTCGTGGTCGCCCTCGACGGCGCGCTCGAGTCCCTCGCGGCCCGTGCGGACCGCCTCGACATCGATGTCGGCGGTGCGCAGGCCCTTGATGAGGGAGGCGACCAGCTTGTCCTCGTCCTCGACGAGCAGCATGCGAATCATCCGGGCTCTCCGTTCCTGGGAAGAATCATGGTGAAGGTCGAGCCGCGGCCCGGCTCGGAGAAGAGATCGAGCCGTCCGCCATGGGCGGCCGCGATCGCGACGACGATGGTCAGTCCCAGCCCCGAGCCCTCGACGTCGGGATCGAGCCGGTGGAAGCGCTCCAGGATCTCCTCATGCTTGGTGGCGGGGATGCCGACGCCCTCGTCCGACACCCACAGGCGGATCTGGGTCGGCGTGACGGACGAGCCCAACAGAATGCGCGAGTGAGGCGGCGAGAACTTCACGGCGTTCGCCGCGAGCTGGAGCCAGGCCTGCGTGATGCGCTGCGGGTCGACGGTCGCCGGGCCGTGCGCGATGCCGTCGAGCTGCCACTCGCGCTCGCCGAGCGCGCTGGCGCGCGCGAAGGCGGATTCCGTCAGTTCCGCGAGGTCGGTCTCGACCGGATCGATGAACTCGGGGCGGTCGGACTTCGCCAGCGTGACGAGATCGTCGACCAGGCGCGACATCATCGACACCTCCTCGAGCAGCTCGCGCTGCGAGCGCTCCACCTCGTCGGGGTCGCGCGGCTCGAGCACCTCGAGGTTGGTGCGCATGATGGCCAGCGGGGTGCGTAGCTCGTGGGAGGCGTCGTCGAGCAGGCGACTTTGGTCGTCGAAGGCCCGCTCGATGCGATCGAGCATCGCGTTGACCGTCGCGGTGAGCCGCGCCAGGTCGTCGTGGCCCTCGACGGGGATGCGTTGGGACAGGTCGTGCTCCGAGATGCGCCGCGTGCGGGCCTCGAGCGTCGCGATGGGCTGGAGTGTGCGGCCCACCGTGGTCCACGCGACCACGCCAATGATGGCCAGCGCGAGCGCGGCCACCAGGGCGTACAGCTGGAAGGTTTCGGCGAGGTTCGCCTGCAGCGCGCCGCGATCGGTGGCGATGGTGAAGACGCCCACCTGCTCACCGTCGGGCTCGACGATGGGCACGGCGGCGTAGCGGTAGTCGGCGGTGTCCGTCACGACCTCGCGCACCACCACCGTGTCGGCCGCATGCTGCGAGGCCTCCTCGAGGAACTCCTCGTCGTCCTCGAGGCGCAGCCGGCTGGGCGCGGACGGGACGTAACGAGCCACGACGCCCACGTGGGCGACGGCCGACTCCGTGGGGCTCGCCACCACGCGCAGCATCGCCTCGCGCATGAGGTCGGTGGACGAGGCGTAGGGCTCACCCGTGGTGGGGTCGACGTCGTTGGCGAGGTCGATGAAGGCCTGCGTGCGCAGCGCGATCCCGTCGGTGATCTGGTTGTCGATACGCGCGCGTTCGATGGCCCAGGCGGTCAGCCCGGCCATGAGCAGTGCGGCGGCGGTCAGCGCGATCAGGTAGGTCAGCAGGCGAGCGCGCACCGAAGTGCGCTGTGCCATTTGCGTCGCGCGGTGCATGAATCGCGGGATGGCCTCTCCTTCCGTCCGTAGCGCTCACGCTAGCGCGAGGGACGGTGGGAGGCGATCAGTGCCGGCCGGCCCGAGCGTGGGAGGGGGAGGAGGCACGGGTGGGGTGCGATGCCCGCTCCGGGGTCTTCGTGCTCGCAGGGCCCGCGCGGTCGTCAGGGTGGAGTGCGCCGCGACCGCGCTCGTCGGCATTGTCGCTACCGCTGCCTTGGTCGCCCCTACCGTCGCGTTCGCTACCGGCGTCGTCGGCGCGCTTGCCGACCGCCGTGTCCGTCGCGCCCTGATCAGCGGTGGCCGCGGTGGCCGCGACGGGCTTCGCCACCGCATCCGTGGCCGCCGCGGCGGGCGCGGCGGGCGCGGGCGTCTCGCCGGCAGAGGAGCAGTCGCCCTCCGCGTCGCACGTCAGCAGCGGGTCGGCGCCCACCTCGATGGGCATGCCGGGAATCATGTCGGCGCCGCGCGAAGCGGCGGGCGCGGGTGTCGCGGCCGGCTCCTCCACCTGCGTGAGCTTGATGCCGGTACCCACCGCGCCGCCGTCCTGAGCTCCCGCCATCGCGGTCGCGGTGCCCGCGACGATCATGGTGAGGCCAAGGAATCCGGCCGCCACAGCGACGGTACGGATGGAGGGAAAAGCCATGCGCACGAGTGTGTCCGGCGGAACCTGAGGAAACCCTCAGGCGCCGCGCCTAACGGTCGTCCAGGCGCAGCCAGCGGAACGTGCGCGCGGAAATGACCAGCCCCGCGACGAGCCACACCGTGAGCATGATCGCGATGAGGGGCAGCTGCCACGAGCCGGCGGCCTCCGCGGCCTCGAACTGCTCGGGCAGGAACACCGAGCGCATGCCCTGCGCGAGCCACTTGAGCGGGAATACCTCGGCGAAGCGCTGCAGCCACGTGGGCAACTCGGTAAACACGAAAAACACGCCCGAGGTGAACTGCAGCACCAGCACCACCGGCGTGAGGATCGCGGAGGCGGCCTTGCCGTTGCGCAGCAGCGACGAGGTCGCAATGCCCCAGGCCGTCGAGCACGCGAGACCCAGGACGAACACCCACGCGAACGTGAACCAGTGCCACGCGTCGGGCGGCAGCGTGACGTCGAACAGGAGCACACCCATCACGATGAGCAGGGCGATCTGCACCACCGAGACCGCGAGCACCTGGAGGATCTTCCCGAAGAAGTAGGCCGTGGGTGGCAGGGGAGTCGCGTGAATGCGCTTCAGCACGTCCTCGGAACGGTCGATCGAGATCGAGATCGCGAGGGACTGGAAGCCCGTGTTGAGCATGCCGGACGCGATCATGCCCGCCAGGAAGTATTGCCCGAAGGACACCCCGGTGCCGTACAGGTCGTCGGTGTTGAAGATGGCCCCGAACAGTGCGAGGAAGATCATCGGGAAGAAGAAGATGAAGATCATCTGCTCGCGTGAGCGCATGAACTCCTTCACCTCGACTACAAAGCGGTCGGCGGTCATCGACCACCACGACGGCGCGGTGCGGGCGCTCACGACTGAGCCCCGGCATCGGCCGTCTGGCCGATGAGGTCGAGGTAGACGTCCTCGAGACTGGGGTGCACCACCTCGAGTCCGGGCACCTCGCCGTCGTACCGCGACAGCAGGTCGCGCAGCAGTGCGCTCGGTGTCGCCGTGGTTTCGGTGCGCGTGGCGCCGTCCTCGCTCCAGGACACCCGAGCGCCGGTCGCGAGCGAGCGCAGCCCCGCGGGGGTGTCGAGCGCGACCAAGCGACCGCGCGCGAGGATACCGATGCGGTCCGCGAGGTGGTCGGCCTCGTCGAGGTAGTGCGTGGTCAGCACCACGGTGGTGCCATCGTCCGTGAGTGACTCGATGAGGCGCCAGAACTGGCGTCGCGCCTCGGGATCGAAGCCGGTGGTGGGTTCGTCGAGGAAGATCAGCTCGGGCCGGCCGATGACCGCGAGGGCCACGTCGAGCCTGCGGCGCTGGCCGCCCGAGAGCTCCTGCGGCTTCTCGTCTGCCTTGTCGGTGAGGCCCACCGCCGCGAGCGTCTCGTCGACGTCGCGGGGGTTCGAGTACAGCGCTGTCGCATGGGTGAGGGCCTCGCGAGCCGTGAGGAACGAGCGCGGGGACGTGGACTGCAACATGAGGCCCACGCGCTCGCGCCACGACCGGGTCGCCATGATCGGGTCGATCCCCAGCACATCGACGTCGCCGCCGTCGCGCGTGCGAAAGCCCTCGAGAATCTCGACGGTCGTGGACTTGCCCGCGCCATTGGGACCCAGCAGCGCGAACACCTCACCGCGCGCGATGGTGAGGTCCAGGTCGTCGACCGCCCTCACCCCGCCATAGGACTTCACCAGGCCACGGACCCGCACCACCGCATCGGACATGACTACGAGGCTAGCT
>NZ_BBRH01000010.1 GCF_002090055.1 Demequina sp. NBRC 110051 | reverse complement strand
ACGTGAATATGCGAAACGACCGCAGCGCTCGCGCTCCATGCGGTCACCGCGACCGGCGGGCTGCCAAACAGTGCGCGCCTGGGCCAACCACCGCAACGATCCTCCTCGGCCTGCATCCTGAGGCAGCGCACCCCCGCGGCGTTGACCGAACTCGGGTTTCTACTCCAGTCGCCGCCAAAAGTGGACGAAGAACTAGGCACGGGCGCCGAGACAGTCAACTGAGCTCGGCTACTATTCAGCCAGTTCCACGCGGCTGTGGAAGAACGATGGCGGGCAATCCGTCTGATCGGGGGAAGCGTTGAGGGACGCCGCCGTACACGTAGTGATAGTCCATTATGAGAACTCAGTAGACCTAGCCAGTTGCCTGGGTTCGTTGACCAGCGCGCGAATTGCGTCAATCACGGTGATCGACAACGGATCGTCGAGCGCGGAAGCCAACTTCGCCAGACGGGCAACTGAGAACACTCAAGGCGCGGCCTACCTTGGTCTCGAGACAAATGTGGGTTTCGGCGCTGGAGTCAATCGCGCCGTATCAGCGATCGACGCGCCCGACGACGACCTCGTTTGAATTCTTAACCCCGACACCGCATCGGACGACCGTGCAGTTGAAACCATGCTTCGAGCGTTGAACGATTTGGACGCTCGCGACATCGTGAGTCCGACTCTCTATTCGGGCCATGACGAGCGGGTGTGGTTTGGTGGCGGCAAGTTCCATCGACTGGCGGGCTTCACACGCCATTTTCACAGTGCACCGAGGGATCGCTACCGTCAGGTCAACTTCCTTACCGGAGCCGCAATGATGATGCGACTAGGACGGTGGCGCGAGCTTGGCGGATTCCGCGAGCCGCTCTTCTTGTACTGGGAAGACACCGATCTGTGTATCCGTGCGTCTCGAACCGGCAGTCGCCTCTTCGTTGTGCGCGATGCGCGCGTCTGGCACCGAACCGGCGGATCCTCGCGGCGCGGTGAAATCGAAGGGAAGTCTCGCGTTTGGTACTACTTTCTCGCGCGGAACAGGCTCGTGGTGTGCGCGCCGTACGCTCTTAGATCGCCCATGTTCTTCGTGACGGGTCTGTCGGCTTCCCTGGGACTCGCATTCAAGGCTCTGCGTGAGCCTAACGACCGGTTCGCCAAGTTGGCATGGTTGATACGCGGATCGTGGGACGGCCTCCGAGCACAGAACGACGCCCAGCTCAGGACGCTCACCGACTGGCGCGCCGCACAACTGGGCCTGGAGCATCAGACGCGAGCATCATCGTCCGACATGCCGCATCATTCCGCTTCCAGCGTCGTTCGGCATGCCTTCCTCGCAGACCGCGTCGTGTCCGAGTGACACGGCAGCCAGCAACCACGGTCCCATCCCGATAGACGACGTCGAACTAGCTATCGGCCCGGTCGTCAGTGGCCGATAGCGCAGTCGAACCAAGTGCCGGCGCATCCCGAGCAATGCGCCCTAGAACGCCATTCACGAACGTCGGCGACTCGTCGGTCGATAACTCAGCCGCGAGATCGCAGGCCTCATCGATTGCCACGGCGGTCGCGACCTCGTCGTTGCACAGGATCTCCCACGCGCCGATACGGATGAGGTTCCGGTCCACCGCGGGCATGCGTTCGAGGCTCCACGACGTGGAGGCGTCCTCGATGATCGAGTTCAGCTCAAGCCAGCGGTCTACCACTCCGCGCACAATCTGCTGCGCGTACTCGGGCAACGGGTGTTGGTGACCGGGGTGTGCCAGTCGCTCCTCGAGGACGGCGCCCACGTTGATGCCGCGCTGCTCTGCCTCAAAGAGGACGTCGAGTGCGCGCTTGCGTGCCTTGGTACGCGCGCTCACGGTCGTGTGGCCAAGTCGGCGCTGGAGTCGGAAGTCATAGTGGACGAGTCTACCGGCGCATCGGGAAGCTCTCCGATCCCAGCCCACTCGGCCTCCGCACTGAGCCGACCTTCAGCCTGCAGTTGGTCCTGGAGCGGCCCCGGGTACACCCACATCACTTGGAGGCCAGCGTCCGCCTCGGTCAGCACCATGGCGCCGTCCTCCGCGGGTGCTGGGTCCTGGGCGCGCGTGTAGATGACATCGACCTCGCCCAGCGCCTCATCCGAATCAATGATCATGATGGGCCGGTCTCCGTAGGCCATCGCAAGGCTGTTGATCCGCTGGCCAAGCCGCGGGTCAGCACCAATAGCCACCTGATCTGGGAACTGCATCCCCACAGGCTCGCCGTCACCCGCCTCGCGGGGCCCTTGCACGATCCCGATGCCACGGGTGTCACCCGCATAGGTCAGGCCAACCCAGAGGACAGCGAGAGTAGGCAACAGCCAGTATCCGATCCAGGCAAGGACACCGAGTAAAAGCGCCACGACAGCAGGCTCATAACTCAGCCACAGCCAATTCTGGGCCCCGGAGTCCGCGTAGTTAGCGAGGCTCAGCCAGGGCGCAACTCCAGCAATGTGGACCACCTCCCAAAACTGATTGCTCGGAATGTGCGGCACCGTCAGGAACCACATTGCCGTCCCGATCAGCACGGTCGTCCCGACAGCGATGGAAGTCAGAACAACCGAGCGCACGCGGAGCACGACCGCGATGCCAACCGCCGCGAAGATGGTCCAGATGGGGTCTGTGTACCGCCCGTAAAACCATGTGTCGATCCGGTTGTACCCGTCACCTGGACCGATCATCTGGTTGACCGAGAGCATGAACAATACGAAAGCTGCCAGGGCGACGAAGATCATCGCTGGATCGCACCGCGTACGACGAATGACGACCATCGCACCTACGATCCCGACGAGCGGCCAGGCAAGCGTCACGTACCAGAGTTGTCCCGCGACGAGTCCAGATACAGTGTCAATGGCGAAGTGCGAGGCCGAGTCCGCCACAAGAGCAGCGCGTCGATCCGCGCCGAACAGGGACCTCGTGCAGTACAGGTAGATGCCGTATGCGCTCACAGATGCCACCACCGCGACGCTCGCGGCGATGACCGGAATCTTCAAACGTCCACGGCGAAGCTGCGTAAGACACCAGACGCCCGCGGCAAGTGCGATAGCGACACCACGACCATGACTCAAGACCACAGCACCGACCAGCACGCCGAATAGCAGCGCCGCGCGTATGTCCCACCTAGTACTCAATCGCTTTGTGGCCAGAATCAGTACTGTCAGCCAGAGCAACAGGAGCGACTCCGAGAAGAGCCAGTTCGACAGCAATGTCCGGCTCGGCGCCATCATGACGACTGCTGCGATCGTCACGCTCGTACTGGTGGTTGCGCCGAACCAGCGCACCACACGTGACAGAGGCCAGATCGTCACGAGCGCGAACAGGACCGTCAGCCAGATACCCACCTCATAGATCACCTGAGGATCGTGCGTGAGCCACCACACGGGAGCCATGAAAACAGCGAGACCCGGCATGAAGCCCGCACCGACAAGTTGCCATGTGGGGTCTACCTGAGCGAGCACTCGAGAGTTGCCCACCATGACGATCTCGTCAAGCGCGTACGCCGGCGTCTCGACGCCCCAGGCGGTCGCGACGTAGACGCCCACTGCGGTCGCCACCGCAACACTTGCCCACCACCAGTTGAAGTGCCGTGGGACATCCGGCCGTCGTGCAAGGAGAGTGGCCGTTGTCGCACGAAATCCGTTTGTCACGGCGCCAAGAGTGGCAGAACAAAGCCCGCGCACCACTAGGGCACGCGGGCTTTGTATGAAGATGCGTCAGTCGTTCACGCGGCCGAGGTAGTCGCCCGACTCGGTGTTGACCTTGACCTTGGTGCCGGCCTCAAGGAACAGCGGCACCTGGATCTCCTTACCCGTCTCGAGCGTGGCGGGCTTGGTGCCACCGGACGAGCGGTCGCCCTGCAGGCCGGGCTCGGTGTAGGTGACCTCGAGGACCACGGAGGCGGGAAGCTCCAGGAAGATCGGGTTGCCATTGTGCGAGCCGATGGTCGCGTTCTCGTTCTCGAGCAGGTAGTCGGTGGCCGAGCCCATGACTTCGGGCGACACGTTGACCTGGTCGAACGTGTCGGGGTCCATGAACACGTACGAGGTGCCGTCGTTGTAGAGGTATTGCATGGTGCGACGGTCGACGGTCTCGAAGTCGACCTTGGTGCCGGCGTTAAACGTCTTGTCGACGACCTTGCCCGAGAGCACGTTCTTCATCTTGGTGCGGACAAAGGCGCCGCCCTTGCCGGGCTTCACGTGCTGGAACTCGATGACGGACCAGAGGTTGCCGTCGAGGTTGAGCACGGAGCCGTTCTTGATGTCGTTCGAGGTCGCCATGAGTGTTGTCCTTGTGAAGTTTCGTAAAAGAGCCGTCGGAAAGTCTACCTGGCGCGGCCGCTGTACGGGGCGAGGACGGCCGATGCCGTACGGACCTTTCAGGCCCGCGCGCCTATCGCGTCGATCGCCAGCCGGTAGGAGTCGGTCCCCAGTCCCGCGATCACGCCCGTCGCTACGCCGCTGATCACGGACGTGTGCCGGAACTCCTCGCGGGTGTGGGGGTTGGTGAGGTGAATCTCCATGAGCGCCAGCCCGGCTGCGGTGACCAACGCACACGCGTCGCGTAGTGCGTAGCTGTAATGCGTAAAAGCCGCAGGATTGAGCACCACGTGCCAACCGTTGTCGACGGCCTCGTGCATCCAGTGCACCAGCTCGGCCTCGTCGTCGGTCTGACGCACCACGGATTCGAGGCCGACCTCGCTCCCCCACTGCATGCACAGCGCGGCAATCTCGTCGAAGGTGGTCGAGCCGTACTTCTCGGGCTCGCGGGTGCCCAGGCGCCCCAGGTTAGGGCCATTGGCGACGAGGACGGTGCTCATGCCCGTCAGCCTAGCGAGACCACGCCCGTGTGCTCCGCAGGCCGCGACACTGCGTCGTACGCGCCGAGCAGCAGCGTCGGATCGGGTCCCTCGAGGCGGACCGGATGGCCGATGCCCTGGAGTACCACAAAGCGCAGCAGGTCTCCACGGGTCTTCTTGTCACGGCGCATTGCCGTCGACAGGGCGTCCCACTTGTCACCGGCGTACGTGGTCGGCAACCCAAGCGACGACAGGATCGCGCGGTGGCGGTCAACCGAGGCCTCGTCCAGACGCCCTGCAAGGTGAGCAAGTTCGGCCGCGAACACCATGCCTACCGAAACCGCCGCACCGTGACGCCACTGGTATCGCTCGGTGTATTCGATCGCGTGACCAAAGGTATGGCCGTAATTGAGGATCTCCCGCTGGAAGGACTCCTTGAGGTCGGCAGCGACCACGTCGGCCTTGACCTGGACCTTGCGGGCGATGAGCTCCTCGAGCACCGATAGCGCCGAATCGGAAAGGGTCTCTTCGCGCAGCGCTTCCGCATGCTCCTCGACAAGGTCCAAGATCACCGGGTCGGCAATGAAGCCGCCCTTCACGACCTCTGCCAAGCCGGCGACGCGGTCGTTCGCGGGCAGGGTCGCGAGCATGTCGAGGTCGCACCAAACAGCCAGCGGCTCGTGGAACGCACCCACCAGGTTTTTCCCCTCGGTGGTGTTGATCCCAGTCTTGCCGCCCACGGCGGCGTCGACCATCGCCAGCACCGTCGTCGGGATGTGGATCACGCCAACACCGCGCAGCCACGTAGCCGCAACAAAGCCTGCGAGGTCCGTGACCGCTCCCCCACCCAGGCCAACCATGACATCGGACCGGGTGAAGTCCGACTTGCCAAGCACCTGCCACAGGAATGCGGCGACCTCGGCAGTCTTGCCGTTCTCCGCATCTGGAACCTCGGCAAGCACCGGTGTGCGCCCGGTCGCCTCGATGCGGGCGCGGAGGATATCTGCCGTCTGGCGCAGGGGCGCCGAATGTACGACGAGCACACGTGTCGCCGTTTCGGGCAGGGCGTCGACCGCAGTCTGCAGCAATCCGCCGCCGATGGTCACGTCATACGGCTGCGCCGTGGCCACGGTAATGGTGCGCGTCACGCGTCACTCCCCTGCTCGATCACCTGCGCCACCTGCGCCGCGGTGAGGTCGTCGGTCAAAATCGTCTCCGTCGCCAGAGCCTCGTAAATGGGGCGGCGTGCCTCCATGAGCGAGAGCCACTGCTGGCGTGGATTGCCCATGAGTAGTGGACGCGACTTATTGAGGCCCACGCGAGGCGACGCCGCACGGAGCGACACGTCGAGAAACACAACCTTGCTGCCGGCTCGTGCCGCAGCCCGGACCCGCTCTTGGGTCGCCTCGCGAAGGATGGCGCCTCCGCCGAGCGACAGCACCCCCTCGTGCGACGCGAGGGCGTCGGCCACGGCCGTCTCCTCGAGCTCGCGGAATGCGCCCTCGCCGTCGTCGAGGAAGATGTCGGGGATCGACTTCCCCGCACGCGCGGCGATGTCCTCGTCGGTATCCCGCCATGGCACGCCCAAGGATCGGCCCAACGCACGGCCCACCGATGACTTGCCGGACCCGGGAGGGCCGATGAGGACGACGCGGGGGTGCGGCATCAGCGCAGGTGGTCCGGGATCGCGGCGACATAGGACTCGACGTTGCGTCGCACCTCCGCCACCGAGTCGCCACCGAACTTCTCGAGCAGCGAGTCGGCAAGCGTCAGCGCGACCATAGCCTGGGCGACCACGGCAGCGGGAGCTACAGCACACACGTCCGAGCGCTGGTGGATTGCCTTCGCAGCTTCACCCGTCGCAGTGTCGATCGTGTCGAGCGCGCGCGGCACGGTGCTGATGGGCTTCATCGCAGCGGAGACCCGCAGGGGCTCGCCGTTCGTCATACCGCCCTCGACGCCACCCGCACGGTTGGTGCGCCGCGTGACGGTGCGGTCTGTGTACTCGATCTCGTCGTGCGCCTGCGATCCACGGCGGCCGGCCGTACGGAAGCCGTCGCCGACCTCGACACCCTTAATGGCCTGGATGCCCATGAGCGCCGCTGCGAGCCGCGCGTCCAGTCGACGATCCCAGTGCACGTGGCTGCCGATACCCACAGGAAGCCCGTACGCCACGACCTCGACCACGCCACCGAGGGTGTCGCCGTCCTTTTGGCAGGCGTCGATCTCAGCGATCATCGCCTCGGAAGTCTCCGGGTGGAAGCAGCGAATCGGGTCGGCGTCCAACGCCTCGGTCGCGTCCGCCGGTGGAAGCGGGGCGTCGTCGGGCACGCGCACGGGGCCCACCTGGGTGGTGTGCGAGACGAGCTTTACGCCCGCAGCCTGCTCCAAGAACGCCTCGGCGACCGTGCCCAGCGCCACACGTGCGGCAGTCTCACGCGCCGAGGCACGTTCCAGCACGGGGCGTGCATCGTCAAAGCCGTACTTGGTCATGCCGACCAGGTCGGCGTGACCGGGACGCGGGCGCGTCAGCGCTGCAGCACGGGCTCCGGTCAGTTCGGCGGGGTCAACGGGATCAGCGCTCATGACCGTCTCCCACTTGGGCCATTCGGTGTTGCCCACTTGAATAGCCATGGGACCGCCCTGGCTCACGCCGTGGCGGAGCCCGCCCAGGAACGTCACGACGTCCTGCTCGAAGTTCATACGGGCGCCGCGGCCATATCCAAGCCGGCGGCGGGCAAGAGCCGCCTGCACATCGGCGGACGTGACCTGCACCCCTGCGGGAAGGCCCTCGAGGGTGCCGACTAGAGCTGGACCGTGGGATTCGCCTGCGGTGAGCCATCTGAGCATGGGTGTCATTGTGGCAGAAGCAGAGGCGCCCCTCCGCATTCCGCGGAGGGGCGCCTCGTGAACAACGACGCGATAGCTACTCGGCCGCCGCCGTCCCACTCAATGGCGCGAACACGTTGTCGACGGCACTGCCGCTGAATTCTGGCACGGAGCCCTCCTCGTCGCTCGGTACCGTGCGTCCGTCCTCGGTCAGGCTGAAGACCAGGCCGGTGACCTGAACCGACCAGTCGTCCTCGGTGAGCGCAGGCTGCGCATCCGTTCCCTCAGTTTCCCCTGCCCCAGTAACGTTGAGGCTGGAGATCGTGAAGAACCGTTCGTTCTGGGTCGCAAGGGTGTTCAGCACGTCGAGAATCGTCTCGGGCGCACCGTTCAACTGGAATGTCACCTGCATGCCATAGAGGCCCGCGAAGGCGGGTCCCATGGTCTCAGCCGGTGCCGCGTCGCCTTCGGTGGGAGCGGGTGACGCCGTGGCATCGGTCTCCGGCGTAGCCGTCGGCGTTGCCGCGGCGTCACTTTCCTCGGCGCCTTGCTCCGTTGCCTCAGTCTCCGCAGGAAGTGCGGATTCCGCATTGGGCACGATCGCGACGGGACGTCCGTAGGTGATACCCGTCACAGGCAACTCGGCGTCCTCGAGCGTCGTTACCAACAGGCGAATAGTGTCGGGCTCCTCGGGCATCGGAGGGAGGTCCATCGAGATCTTCGCGATCTCCTCGCGCCACAGGGGCGCCTCTTCCTCCAACGCTTGCATGCGTGCGATTTGCAATTCGAGAAGGTCGTTCTGATCGCGTGCGATGTCCGTGTTCTCGCTCGCCACCGTGGCTGCATCCAATTCCGGCGAGATCAGCAGGAACCATCCAAGAATGCCGAGAATCGCCGCCACCAGTCCGGCACCGAGGTACCACAGGCCGTTGCTTTGCTGGCTGTTCATCAGTTCGCCTCCTCGGAGGTCGCGGCTTCGGCGTCATCGGGATCTTCATAGAACGCCATGATCTCCGGCGGCACCTCGGTCTGCGTGGTCGCGATGCGACCCGAGAGCGCGTTGATGGTGACAGTGGTCGACCCGGAGTATGACCAGGACACCGACCCGTCAGCTTCCACAATCTGCTGCGCGTCGATCCACGTGTCTGCGTAGCCGGGTAGCGCATCGACGGCCTCGATGTAGTCGGCCATGATGATGGGCTCCGCGGACGTTCCAGCAAACGTCACCGTGCCCACACCGAGGTTGGTGAACACCGTGGGCGCCGTGATGGAACCACTCGAGGGGGAGGACTGAGTCACTTGGATGGTGTCCCAAGCCACGTCATCGGGCAGAGCCCCGGTCAAGGCCGTCAACTGGCTGGCCCATTCAATGTCCGTGGCACCCACGTAGGCACGTGCCGCGACAGAGTTGTCGTAGACGTCCGCGAGGACGTTGAGGTAGCTGTAGCTCGCCAGCTCGGCCTGGAGTTCCGTGGTTCGCACCTGCTCGGCCCCAAGCTCGTCCTCCGCGGCCACGCGCAGCGACCTGGCGAAGAACCACGCAGCGGCGATCAGCACCACAAATAGAATCAGCGCGATGAGCAGCTTCACGCGCGTGCGCGCGGCCGATCGCTTGGCCTCGACTTCTGGTGGGAGCAGGTTGACCTGCGGGACGTGGGGTGCGCCAATCGCGGCGGGGACCGGGTTCATGACATCTCTCCGAACGCGAGACCCACGGCCATGGCGCCGCGCACCTCATTGCCTTGCATGGCCTCACTCTTGAGCTTCTTCGACGGGGTGACCCGTCCGAAGGCGTTGCCAAAACTCACAGGCACACGGCTTGCGCTGGCGAGGAACTGCCCCAGGCCCGACATTAGCGAGCCGCCGCCGGTGATCACGACGTGCTCGAGCGGCGCACCCGGGTTGTTGGACGCATAAAACACAAAGGTGTTGCGAATCGATTCCACGAGCGACCGCGCCGCGGTGACCAGGGCCTCGCTACCCACCTGGGTCTCCGGGGATCCGGACTGTCCCAGGCCCACCGCCATCTTGAACTGCTCGGCGTCCTGGTGCCCCATCTGTAGAGCAGTTGCCACGGCATCGGTCATGTCCTGGCCGCCTGAAGGCAGGATGCGCACCATGCGCGGAACGCCATGTTGGGCGACCACGACCGTAGTGACGCGCGCACCAATGTCCACGAACGCGGCAATCTTCCCGGCGGTCTCCGACGTCAGTTGGCTGCGCAAGAGCGAGAACGCACCCAGATCAACAACCTTGGGGCGAAGCCCGGCGTTCTCGACGGCCAGAACATTCTGCGCCACCACAGACTTGGGGGCGGCCACCATGACGCCCCGCAGGAGTGACCCGCTCTCCCCCGCATGCTCTGCGGTCGGAAAGAAGTCGAGCATCGCCTCCGAGGGCGACATCGGCAGCAGCTCCTGAACCTGGAACGGCAACGACGTCTTGAGCTGCGCCATAGGCATGGCCGGAAGGTCTAGTTCGCGCACCACAACGTTGGGCGCACCCACACCGAGGATGGCTTCCTTGGTCGAGCAGCCCGTCTGGTGGAGCAACTGCTTGAGGGCCGCTGCAACGGTTGAGACCTCGATCACCTCACCTGCCTGCACCGCACCAGGCGGGAGCGGCGCGGCACCGAACGCGGTCAAGGTGCCGTCAGCACCGGCGCCCTTCCCGGAGAACTCCACCTCCGCCACGCGCACGTGGGTGGCGCCGATGTCGACGCCAAGATGTTTCACTGCCACAGCCAATCCTCCCCAGCTCGTCTTCGTCTCTATCGGCGCGACTGCGACCGACCTAAAACCCGCAAATGACCGCTACCAGGACGCCACCCAGCCCACATAGGTCTCAGCAATGAGGTCACCCACGATGACCCCCAACCAAAATGCAACAATCATCCACGGACCGAACGGCATCTTCACGCCTGACACCCTGCGTGCTCGCCACACAACAACCACAGCGCCGGCAGCGCCAAGCACAGGGCCGGCAATTCCCGTAACGGCCAGCTCGGCCCAACCCAAGTATGCGGAGACAAAACCCAACACCACGGCGAGCCGCACGTCCCCGAATCCAAGCCCATTCGGCTTCGCAAACCACAGGACGAAGTACGCGCCGCCAAGGATCATGGCGCCCAGCACCGCGCGGCCATACGGCAGCCACACCTGGGCAACAGTGGCGTCAACCGCGAGGCCGAACATGGCTGTGCCGAGCGCTGACCATACAAGCGGTGTTGGCAGACGCATAGTCTCAAAGTCGATTGCGACGAGTGCGACCGTGAAAACCGCAAGCACCGCCAACACCACCGTCAAGATGCTCAGACCGTAGACCCATGTCACCGCGCCGACCAAGCCCGCGACGATGAGTTCCGTGACGGGGTACCGGACCGAGATCCGAGCCCTGCAGTTACGGCACCTGCCTCGCAGCGCCAGCCAAGAAAGCACGGGGATATTGTCGAACCAGGCGATGGCGTACCTGCAGGAGGGACAACGACTCGATCCTGCGATCCACTGCTCTCCGATAGGGATGCGGGCAATCAATACATTGGTAAACGACCCAAGAAGTAGGCCCGCCAAGACAGCCAAGGAGGTCAGCATCTAGCCCTGTTGCTGCTCTCGCTTGCTAATGACTTCCACGTTGAAGCCCGAGGAGGTCACGTCGAGCCCCGTGGACCCTAGGTCGACACCCGGCACCCCGATTGGCACGTGCTCTATGTCGAGGTTGTTCGAGATGTTCAAGGACTTGCCATAAATCTGGCCTCGGTTGGCAGAGTTGTTTGAGATACTTACCGAATTAGCGCCATAAAAGAAGGCAGCCAACGGCGGAGCCATGGTGAAATGTGTGTTTGTAGCAAGATTCCCAGTCGCACCCACAGGAACGATGAGCCAAACATTGTGCTGTTCGCCATCGTCCGAGATAAAATTGACCTGGTTATTAAAGCTGAACGAGTTCGCAAAGATCGCAGTGTCCGCCTTGACCCGGATATCAACACCACTATCAATCTTGAAGTCACATGAGGTGAGGTCGTACACCGTTGGCGTCGCGGTGAGGGTGATGGGGTTTTTCGCGTAGGTGCCTGACATATAGCAAGGCTGCGCGGTGTAGTTAGCTATCTGCTTGTCACTGATGTCCCATGTAGCCTGAACATCCTGGGCCCAGCTACTGGCGCCATCTTTAGACTTAATCGTAAATCCTTCTGCGGTCCAGTCTGACGGCACCAACGTGATCTCGGGGAACCCGCGCTGCGCGAACTCGACGAAAGAAGTACATGGCACGTAGGTTCGACCCATCATGATGTCGTTGACGTGGCCCTCGGCACAAATGGTTCCCGCTACGTCAGTGTCGCGGAAAGCCCAACCGGTGAGGAGTCCCCCGACACTGAGACTGCCTCCAAAGGAAGTAGCTTTGTCGGTCGATAGGTTGCCACTTCGAACGGTCGTGTCACCACCAACTAGGTCCGAGTTCTTAGCCGCTCTGGTCGACACCACATAGTCGCGAGCCCACAAATCGCCCCAGACCTCGCAGTTGTTTGTCAGATTGGCGCCTCCAGCGACAACCACAACATCACCCTCAACTGTGAAGTTGCTATTGCAGTTAAAGTTTCCACTGTCGATCCAAATTCCGGCAGGGTTATCTGGATCAGACGAGAAGACGCGGCCATTGTTAGTACCCTGCGTCGTACTCGCGGCGAACAATGTCGTCCCGGTTGAGAGGCCCTGGCGAGGCGTAAGCTCAACCGTCGCCTCGATGGTGCGCACGGGGTCAATGCCTGGGACCTCCGCAAGCGGTGTCGACTTAGCGGAAACGACTGCGTACCGGGCATCTCCTTCGACGAGACCGGCGCTACAAGTAGTCAACGGATCGTTGTTTTCGTCGAAGTACAACACGGACACCTCAACCAATGTCGCAGTAGTTCCCGCACCTATCTCGGTGTCGGTCCATGCACATGGAAGGTTGCGCGTCATGTCGTACAAAGCGGCATCAAGGACGCCCTCCGCGGTGTGAATCTCCGTAGTCCGAACTCGATCACGAGCAGTGTCGCGCGTCACTACGATGGTTTGGGTGACTACAAGCGTGGCTAGTATCACGCCGATGAGGGCTACGCCCACTGCCGCCACTATGGCGACGCCTCGGTCGTCATCTGTGTGCAAAAGCTTTGGCATCGCTCAACCCGTCCCCTCGACGTTCGAAGCCATCATGGTGCTGGTACCGGCGAACAACTCTCGTCCGTGTAGTTACCGAATACGGTGTTGCGCCCGGTAACCATCGTAGTCACCGAAGTTGGCTTGGAACTTTCTGATTGTTCAGCACTCTTGAGCCGCAACGTCACTCTGACAAACTGTGCTTCCGTGTCTCCGCCGACAGAGTCATCGACCCAGAACGGGGGCCACGTACCAGCGTCTTCAGGATCAATGTCGCTGCTGTCTTCAGGCGCGACATCGACCAGAACTAGATCGCGCGCTACGACACCCCAGTCAGACACCTGTTCTACCACGGGATACGCAGGGTCCCAAGTCCGGAATTCTAGGTTTCCACGGCCCGACCCCGCACTGTCAACCACGCGCCATTGCGCACATGTCGGATTGCCATTGAGCTCGGTTAAGATCCGCATGGAATAGAACTTGCTAGCCCCCGAATCAGCGACGTTCTCGGCTTCCGGGTTACGGATAACTGCCCCGGACCTCACTTGAAGTTCAATCTGAGAGAGTCCAAGCCGCGCCTGTTGGATCGAGTCAGAGCGCGCCACGGATTCTTTGGTAAGACCCATCATCTGAATCAGTACCGCAAATACGATTGCCATGATGACACTGAATACCGCCATGGTCACGACGAGTTCGACGAGTGTGAACCCGTGTTCCTCTTTTCTGAGGCGGAAGCTATTCAGCATCGATGTCACCCGCTTGGCTGAACGCGGCCCGAGCGCTGGAACCGACCACGTCCATACTCACGGAGATATTGTGGACGTCGCCGGCGAGATCCACTCGATACTGGGTGTTGATGCTGACAGTGCCCGCGTCGGACGACTTAGTGCATCCGCTGTCCGGGCAAGTCCCGCTGGGAAGTGCCCAACTGACCGGCGTAGTCGACACGGTAGCCACCGCGGTCACAGTGGTCGTCCCGTCAGACCACTCCACCTCGTCTGACACGAGCGGTGAGCTGGTACCTCCAAGACCGATGTCGACTGTGGTGTAGTCCGTGCCATTCCACAGTTGCACGGCGCCACAGCGTGCAGTCACCGGACTAGAAGTCGACTGATTGGGTCCAAGTTCCAGCGTAACCGAATCGCTGTAGTGGCCGGCTAGGCACGATCCACCGTCTAGCACTGCGAGGCCAAGTGGAGCTTCCCCGGTCCAGTCACCGGTCACCATGCGTCCAATAGCGACGGGCGAGAGCGTCTGCTCCGCACCCGCAGCGACACATCCGGTGCCAGTCAAGACGGAGCATCCAACCGCGGAGGTACCACCAACGTCAGAGAACCGCGCGGTCCAGGCCCGATCCGTATTGGCGTTGCCCGACGTGGTCTGCGCAACGGCTTCGATACGTAGGCCGCTCACAACGAGTTCCATGAAGGCTGCGCCGGTGTCGGAACTGCTATGTGCTATCGACGACAATCCGCAGGTCTCGCCAGGCGCGACGCCTGGAAAGCACGCCTGCTCCATCGATGCGCCAATAGTTCCCACTCGCGCACGATCAGACCGCGTTAGCACGTCGATGCCCGAGAGACTTCCACCGACGGAAACGGTTTGTTCCGCAGAGATGGATTGCGATCGTGCTGTGGAACCTACATGCAACGGCCAGCGGTCCTGCTCGGCGAGATCGCTCGATGCGCGCACGGATTCCAGCGCGAATCCCTCAAGAATCCTGTCACTCTCGGGATTCTCAAAACCTCGAATAGAGCCGCCAAATGCAACTGATGCGTCGGCGAGATCAACCTGCTGACTCTGCAACTTCGATGTGGCAGAGGCCGTATTCATGCCAACTTCAAAGAAGCCAGCGTCGGCAGGAACTCCAAGAGCCTGGGCTGATCTCGGCTCCGCGTCGTCAGTCGCGCTAACACCTACATTAATCTTCCCACTCGACGCGCTGCCCTCTAAGTACGGCTCGCACGAGGTGGCAAACGGGTTCGTCGCATTGTCACCGCACCCGGAGGGGTAGATAGTCGACTCCATCATCGTCTTGCGCCGCTCGCTGCTTCGCCCGTCCCACTCGACGATGACCACCGCGCCGAGGGTGCCGGTCTCCTGCGTCACGCCTTGGGTCAGCAGATAGGTCCGGACTTCGAAGACCACACCGGTGCCGGATGGATCTGGCTTGACCTGCATGTTCGAACCATTCGTGTCAAACAGTGGCAACCACTGACCCGTTTGTATGCCCGGGCCAGCTACGAGAAGTGTCGGATCGCTTCTGGACGGATCATCGAGTTTGAGTTTGCCGTCCTCGACGTTGTCGTCACCGCCCGATTGCACGAGAAAGTCCGGATGGAGTCCCTGGCTCAGTACCGACCACGGGATTGCGCGCAATTGCTCCAAAGACTCATTCGCCAGCGCTGACGCCTGTTCGAGCTTTCGCGCCTCAGTGACCGATACCGCAGCCGACAGTTGCACGCCGATTAACGAAACGAGCACCACCGTCAAGATCAGCATCGCAACGATCATCTCAACGAGCGTGAATCCGCCTTCACGTTCGCTCAGATAGACGCTACGACACTTCGAGTTCATCGATCGCTCCTTCGAACCAATGGGACGACACCTCTCGGTGTGGGGCGGTGAATGCCGCTGGCACCGCCCCACACCAAGGTGGTTCAACTAGGCATTAGTAGGTGGTGCAGTCACCCTCGGCAAGTCCACCGGAAGAGGAGTACTGGTAACCGGTCACAGCGACGTCACCCTCAGGATTCTTGGTTCCAACACACCACTTCGATGCGTTGCCTACGGGCGCAATCAACGTAACGTTGTCGGACACGTTGCCGATGGTCTTGTCCGACGCACCGTTCTCGAGGTAGTACATGCCACCCGTAACGTTGATGGTCGGGACGGCACCAGTGTTGTCGACATAGTAGGTGGCAAGTTCCTTACCCAGCGTCGACACGTCTGCCTTGGCGGCCGAGTCCTGAGCCTTCTCGCGCTGCGTGAGGAACAGCGGGATGGCGATAGCGGCGAGAATGCCGATGATGATCATGACCACGAGGAGTTCGATCAGGGTGAAGCCCTGGTCCTTGTCCTCGCGCAGACGGTTCTGCACTCGAGCAATCATGTGCTCTCTCCTTGAGTTTGTGTTCGTATTTATGGTCTAGAGCCCTCGCGGGCTCCTTTGCCGTCCTGGTCCCCCAGCTCGACAAAGTCTGTGTGCTATTGGACGAGTTCGAAGATTGAAAAGATAGGCATGTAGAGGCCGATCACCATGAAGCCGACGATGCCGCCCAATACGCCGATCATGATGGGCTCGATGAGCGAAGTGAGTTGCTCCGTGGTGGCCTCGACTTCGTCGTCGTAGAAGTCGGCGATCTTGTCGAGCATGGTGTCGAGCGCACCGGTGTCCTCACCGACGGCCATCATCTGTACCACCATGGGCGGGAACACCGCGTGCTGCGCGAGCGGTTTCGCCAGCGAGTTGCCGGTACGGACAGATTCACGCACGTCGTTGGTGGCGTGCTCGATGACGATGTTGCCCGAGGTCTTGCCGACGATGTCGAGGGCCTGCAGGATCGGCACTCCTGCGCGCACCATTGAACCGAGGTTACGGGTGAAGCGGGTGATGGCGATCTTCTGCGCGAGCGGGCCGAACACTGGCGCCTTCAGATACAGCGGCTCCACCTTGTTGCGGAACGATTCCTTGTTCTTGTTCTTGTTCCACAGGTACGTCAGCACGAACAGACCAATGATGATTGGAATGATCAGGATCTTCAGCAGGTCCGACATCGTCACGAGGATCTGCGTCAGCCACGGAAGCTCGCCCCCAAGGCCCGTAAACATGTCCTCGAACACCGGCACGATAAACAGCAACATGCCCACCACGGCCAGGATCGCGATGATGAACACCACGACCGGATACGTCATCGCGGACTTCACCTTGTTGCGGAGCTTGACGTCGGCCTCGAAGTTCACGGCGACGGACTCGAGGACGGTGTCGAGGAAACCGCCTACCTCACCGGCACGCACCATGTTGACCATGAGCGGGGGGAAGGTCTCGTGCTTGCTCAGCGCTGTGGAGAAGGAAACTCCGGACTCGACATCGCTGCGCACCTCCTGGATCACCCGCGACAGTGCAGGGTTCTCCGTCTGCTCCGCGAGGATCGTCAACGCCCGCAACAGCGATAGGCCCGAGGAGATCATCGTCGCCAACTGGCGCGACATAATCGCGATGTCCTTGAGCTTGATTCGATCGCTCAGGCCAGGGATCTTGATCTCGGCGTTGAGGCCACCCGTCTTCGCTTCACTGATGGACACCGGCGCCAGGCCCATGTCCTTCAGGCGCGTCGCGACGGCAGACTCGGAGGGCGCCTCGATGGAGCCCTTCTGGATCTTGCCGTGGCTGTCGCGGACGGCGTAGTCGAACTTCTTGACGTCGGTGGCGGCCATGGCTACATCTGCCCCTGCATCTGGCCGGGCATCTGACGGCCACACAGGCGGTTGAAGTCCTCGTAGTGGTGGCACGCCTCCGCGCCGGCTTCGTACGAAATACGTCCCGACTTCACCAGCTCAGCGAGGTGCTGGTCCATGGTGTGCATACCCTGGCGCGAGCCCGCCTGCAGCATCGAGTAGATCTGGTGCGTCTTGCCCTCACGGATGAGGTTGCGGATGGCCGGCGTCGCAACCATGACCTCGGTGGCGACCGCACGGCCGGGGCCGTCGTTGCGCTTGATGAGGTTCTGACACACCACACCCTGCAGCGCGGAACCGAGCTGCGTCTGCACCTGCGCCTGCTGCTCGGGCGGGAACACGTCGATGATGCGCGAGATGGTCTGCGCCGTGTCCTGTGTGTGCAGGGTTCCGAACACCAGGTGGCCCGTCTCGGCCGCCGTGAGCGCCACCTGGATGGTCTCCAGGTCACGCATCTCACCGATGAGGATGACATCCGGGTCCTGACGCAGCACGTGCTTGAGCGCGTTGGCAAACGACTTGGTGTCCGTGCCGACCTCGCGCTGGTTGATCAGCGAGGTCTTGTGGCGGTGGAGGAACTCGATGGGGTCCTCGACCGTCATGATGTGGTCCGCACGGTTGCGATTGATGAGGTCGATGAGCGAGGCGAGCGTGGTCGACTTGCCCGAACCCGTGGGGCCGGTGACGAGCACCAGACCGCGCGGCATGCCGGCAAAGTGGCCCACGGTCGCAGGAACGCCGAGCGCCTCGAGCGGCTTGATCTCGTAAGGAATGACACGGAACGCGGCGCCGATGGCGTTGCGCTGCTTGTAGATGTTGACGCGGAAGCGTGCCTCGCCGATGAGCGAGTACGACATGTCGAGCTCGAGGTGCTCCTCAAACGTCTCGCGCTGCTTCTGAGTGATCACGCTGTAAATCGACCGCTGGATGCTGTCCGGCGTGAGCTTCTCGAAGCCCTCGACCGCGACCAGTCCCCCATCGACGCGAATCATCGGCGGCGAACCCGCGCTGATGTGGAGGTCGGAGGCACCAGCGGCGAGCATGGCGCGGAGTGCGCCGGCGAGGTCGAAGCCCGCCTCGTTGTCCCCGCCCATTCCAAGGCGGCGCGGGGAGGCTGCGGCAGCTGCGGTGCCGGCCGAGGCCGCGGTGGCCTGAGTTGCGGGGGCCTGCGCAGCGGGCCGCTGAGCCTGCACCTGCGGCGCCGCACCAGTCGAAGGACGCTGCGGCACCTGGCCCGACACGGGCGACGGCGCCGACTGCGGGGCGAACGAGGGTGCGGACCCGGCCTTGGGCGCCTGGCGCGCAGCAAACTGCACCCCAGCGGCAGCGGCCTCTTCAGCGAAGGCACGCTGCGCAGGTGATGCATCTGGCCTGGGCTCTGGCAAAAACGCAGAGTTTCCAGGCACGAAGTCCTCAGCCATCATTTCCCCTCATCAGCCGCTCAGCACGGCTGCCGCAATACTAGAGCGCTGGTAGGCACTCGGTCTAGGAACTATTCCCTTTATCGGCAGTGGCATTTGTCACTTGAGTCCTCAGGCGTCCTACTTCACCACTCGCAGCAGTTCTTCGGTCGAGGTGAGGCCCGACTGGGCCTTCATCCAGCCGTCGTGCAGCAGCGTCTCCATGCCGGCCGCGTACGCGGCGCGTGCGATCTCCGCCGATGAGGCACGTGCGACGGCGAGTCGCTCGATCTCCTCGCTCACCGGCATGATCTCGTGCAGCGCAAGGCGTCCTCGGTAGCCTGTGTGCGAACAGCGCTGGCAGCCCGCGGGGCGCCACAGCTGGGGCAGCGGCTCGTCGTCGGACCAGCCGAACCGTTCGACCTCCGGCCTGGAGGGCTTGTACTCCTCCTTGCAGTTCTCGCACAGACGTCGCGCGAGTCGCTGGGCGACCACACAGTCCACCGCGGAGCCCACCAGGAACGGTTCGATGTTCATTTCGATCAGACGCGTGATCGCAGACGGCGCGTCATTGGTGTGCAGCGTCGAAAGCACCAGGTGACCGGTGAGGGCCGCCTCGATTGCGATCTGAGCGGTCTCGCCATCACGGATCTCACCGAGCAGCACCACGTCGGGGTCTGCACGCAGGATCGAACGCAGGGCCGACGCGAACGTGAGTCCCGCCTTGGGGTTCACCTGCACCTGGTTGATGCCGCCGATGCGGTACTCGACCGGGTCCTCGACCGTGATCACGTTGATCTCGGGCCGGGCCACCTGGTTCAGCGTCGCGTACAGGGTGGTCGACTTTCCCGAACCCGTAGGGCCCGTGACCAGGATCATGCCGTAGGGTTTCTGGTAGGACTCCTTGTACATCTCGAGGTTGTTCTCGCGGATGCCAAGGTCCATGAGGTCCATGGCCGCGGTGGAGTTGTCGAGAATACGCATGACGATCTTCTCGCCCCACACGGTCGGGAGCGTGGCGACACGGAGGTCGACCTTCTTGCCGTTGTGGTTGACCGAGAGGCGACCATCCTGGGGCTTGCGACGCTCCGCGATGTCGATGTCGGCCATGATCTTGATGCGGCTGATGACGCCGTTCTGAATTGCCTTGGGCGCTCGCTGCATCTCGTGAAGCACACCGTCGATGCGGTAGCGGACCAACACGTCCTTCTCTGCCGGCTCAATGTGGATATCAGAGGCACGGTCCTGGATGGCCTGGGTGATCAGCAGGTTGACGAAGCGCACGATCGGTGCGTCGTCCTCCACCACGGAGCCGATGCTGGCGAGGTCGATCGCCTCGTCCTCGTCGGTGATCGCTCCCTGAAGCTCATTGAGCTCGGCGTCAGAGCGGCAGTAGCGGTCGATGGCCTGGAGCACGTCCTCGTGCGCCGCGACCACGGGCAGGATCTGCATGCGCGTGAGCGTGCGGATGTCGTCCACAGCGACCACGTTGCCGGGGTTCGACATGGCGATCTTCAGGATGTCGCCATCAATCTGGATGGGCAACGCCGCGTGACGGCGACAGACCGTGTCCGGCACCAAGGCGACCGCGGCGCGGTCCACCGGGAAGTCGGTGAGTTCGACAAAGTCCATGCCGACCTGCTCGGCGAGGGCACGGACCAGTTGGCCCTCGGAGATCAGCCCGAGTTCGACGAGCGTGCGTCCCAGGGACTGCCCACGATCACGCTGCTCGTCGATGGCGTCGAGAAGCTGCTCCTCGGTGAGCGTTCCTTCCTCGACGAGGATTGCACCCAGTTGCTTCACAAAAGTCCCCTCTAGGGCAAAGGCCCGATGTCGTACCCCTCAGTAACGTATATCGGCGCCTGCTTGAGTCGGGATGGCGCAGTGAGAAGCTGCACACCCCACAAGGGACTTTAGACCTGTGGGAGCTCCCGCGCCATCACCTCGAGCGGAGCCTGGTGCCCCGTCATGAGCCGCATCTGCTCCCCCGCCTGGTGCAGCAGCATCCGTGTACCAGGCACGAACACTCCTCCAGCCGCGGCCCACGCCAGCCCCAGCGGCGTCTCCAGCGGTGAGTACACCGCGTCGAGCAAGACGGCACCGGGACGTACGGAGCTCAACGCAGAACCCAACCCTGCCCCGGCATCGGCCGGAACCGTCGACACCACGGCCTCGGCATCGGCCAAGAACGCCGGCGCGTCCTCGAAGCCCACAAACCTGGGCTCCACGCCCATCTTGGTCGCCGCGCGCATCAGCCCGCCGGCGCGGGCGCGATTGCGCACCACCACCACGGGGCGAGTCACGCCGATCCGACCCAGCGCGGCCAGGGCCGACGTCGCCGTCGCTCCCCCACCGATCACCACGCCCTCCGTTGCGGAAACAACCCCTCCGTCAAGAAGCGCCGCCACCACGCCGTGCACGTCCGTGTTGGCACCCACCAGTTGCACGCGCGGCCCCACGGGCTGCACCACCACGGTGTTGATCGCTCCCACCAGCTTGGCCATGGGCTCGACGAACTCGACGAGCGGCAGCGCCGCCACCTTCAGCGGCATGGTCAGCGACAGCCCGCCCCACGTCCCGTCCAACGACGAAACAAACGAAGGCAACGACTCTTCCGTCACGTCATACGCGCGGTACGTCCAGTCCAGCCCCAATTCCGCATACGCGGCCCGATGCAGCGCCGGCGACAGCGAATGCGTGATGGGGTGGCCGAGCACGCCCGCCTTGCGCGGGCCAGCGGTCACCGGACTACTCCGAGTCGGAGTCGGCCGAGTTGGTCTCCGCGATCCACGCCTGGAGCTGATCCACGTTCTTCAGGTGCTCGTCGTAGGTCTCGGCGTACAGCGTCTCGCCGGTCTCGAGGTTCACCGTCACGAAGTAGATGTACTCGTGCTCCGCGGGGTTCACGGCCGCCTCGATGGACGCCTCTCCAGGGTTGGAGATGGGGCCCGGGGGCAGTCCCGCGTACTTGTACGTGTTGTACTCGGAGTCGATCTCGCGGTCCTCGTCCGTGGTGAACACGCCCTCGGTGGGGTTGAGGTACTTCACGGTCGAGTCGAGCTGCAGCGGCATGTCGATCTCGAGGCGGTTGTAGATGACGCCCGCGATCATGGGGCGGTCCTCGTCCAGGCGCGCCTCGCGCTCCACCATCGAGGCGACGGTGAGGATGTCCTCGCGGTCCTCGAGCGGTACGTCGTACTTGTCCAGGATCCGCACGGTTTGGGCGATCATCGCGGACAGCACCTCGGCCGGCTGCACGTCCGGCGTGAAGGTGTAGGTCGAGGGGAACAGCCAGCCCTCGAGGTTGCCCTCGGCCTCGGCCGGCAGGCCCAGCGCGTCGGTGTCCTCGGCGATGGCCGTGACGTCCTCGAGCGAGTACTCGGTGAGGTTCGCGATGGACTGCAGGTAGTAGTCCACCTGGTAGCCCTCAGGAATCGTGATCTTCAGCTCGTCACGGTTCGCGGGATCCAGCAGCGCGTCCATCGCGTACTCGGCCTTCATCTCCTTCTGCATGAAGTAGTAGCCGGGAGTGATGGACTGCGCCTCGTCGGGGCGAGAGTTCGCCTCCTCGATAAAGGACTCGGGCGAGGCCACCACGCCCGCCTCGTACAGCGTCTGCGCGATGTCGTAGCCGGAGTCACCCTGCTCGATGACAACCTGTACCACGCCCTGGCCGGCGCCCTCGAAGTCGGCGACCGTGTCCTCGGACTCGCCGCCACCGAAGGAGCTCACGAAGTTGTAGGCCACCGAGAACCCGATGGCGAGCAGCACGATCGCGACCGCCGAGATGATGGCGGTCCACTTGCGACGCGCCTGGCGTCGCTTCTGACGCTGCAGGCGTCGCAGGTCCAGCGACGTCGTCGTGGTCGACTCGGCCTCGAAAAGATCAGTCATCTCCACCCTCACGCGGGATCATCTCAGTCACCCTATCTAGATTTCCCCGTCGTTCAATGTCTAACGCGCTTTCCAGGATCACCACGGCGGCCGCCTGGTCGATCACCTGACGCTGCTGCTTCGCGTTGCGTCCGGCCTGCCTCATGGAGGCCGATGCCGTGGTGGTCGAGAAACGCTCGTCCACCAAACGCACGGTCACCCCGGTGAGTTCCGACAGCTGCGTCGCGACGTCCCTGGCATCCTCGGCCGAGGTGCCCTGGGCGCCCGAAAGCTTCCGGGGCAGGCCCACATAGATCTGCGTCGCCGAGCGCTCGGCGACGACCGCAGCCAACTCAGCCACTGCATCGGCGGTCTTGCCCTTCACCCGCTGCACCGTGGTGACGGGAAAGGCCATCAGGCCGTCGGGGTCGGAGGCCGCGACGCCGATGCGGACCGTGCCCACATCGACGCCGAGCCTCACTCCGCGCTGCACCCGCTTAGCCTCGCGCCTCGATGGCGTCACGTACGGCGCTGAGGGCCTCGCCCACCTTGGCAGGGTCCTGACCGCCGCCCTGGGCGAGGTCGGGCTTGCCGCCGCCACCGCCGCCGAGGGTCTGCGCCGCCACCTTGACCAGGTCGCCGGCGCGCACGCCCAGGTCACGGGCGGGGCCGTTGGTCGCGATCACGATCTGCGGACGGCCATTAACGACGGCCGATGCCGCAACCACCGTCGGGTTCGCGTCACCCAGGCGGCTACGGACGTCCGTGACGAGCGTGCGCAGGTCGTCACCATCGGCGGCGTTGGTGGACTCGTGTGCCACCACCGTGATGCCGTTGACGTCCTTGGCGTGCTCGACCAGCTGTCCCGCGACCTGTTGCATGGCCTGCGCGCGGTACTGGGCGAGCTGCTTCTCGGCGTCGCTCAGGCGGCTGAGCAGGCCGCCGATGCGGTCGCTCAGTTCCTCGGGACGCGCCTTGAGCGTGCCGGTGAGCTCGGCGACGATCGAACGCTCCTTGGCGAGGTGGCTGAACGCGTCCGCGCCCACGAGCGCCTCGATGCGGCGCGCGCCGGAGCCGACGGAGCCCTCGGACGTGACCGTCAGGAGGCCGATCTGGCTCGAGTTCGCGACGTGCGTGCCGGCGCAGAGCTCGCGGGAGAAGGGTCCGCCGATCTCGACCACGCGCACGCGGTCGCCGTACTTCTCGCCGAACAGCGCCATGGCTCCGAGGTTCTTCGCCTCGTCGAGGTTCATGACGTTGGTCGCGACCGGGAGTTCCTCTCGGATGGCGCGGTTCGCGATGCCCTCGATGTCCTCGCGGGCCATCGCCGACACCGGATTACGCCACGAGAAGTCGAGGCGCATGTAGCCCGGCTTGTTGTAGGAGCCGGCCTGGTTCGCGTCGGTGCCGAGGGTCTCGTGGATCGCGGCATGAATCAGGTGCGTCGCGGAGTGCGCCTTCGAGGCCTGGTGACGGTTGACGGCGTCGACCTCCGCGGAGACCTGGTCACCCGCGGCGATCTCGCCCTCGGTGACGGTGACCGTGTGCACGATGACGTCCGCGACGGGCTTCTGGACGTCGATGACGTGCAGGGTCGCGTTTGAG
Organism: Demequina sp. NBRC 110051; assembly: GCF_002090055.1. GTDB lineage: Bacteria > Actinomycetota > Actinomycetes > Actinomycetales > Demequinaceae > Demequina. The sequence continues at coordinate 178,552 of NZ_BBRH01000010.1, read as the reverse complement.
CCGCGGATCTCGCCGGTGTCGGCGTCCTGGCCACCGGACTCCGCGTAGAACGGGGTCTCGGACAGGATGACCTCGACGGTGTCGCCGGCGGTCGCCACGGGGACGGACACGCCGTCCTTGATCACGGCCGCGACGGTGGTGGCGAGGCTGAGCTCGACGTACCCGCGGAAGACGGTGGGCGTGAGCGCCTGGTAGACGCCCACGTCCGCGTGGCCGCCCTTCTTGGCCTTGGCGTCCGCGCGGGCGCGCTCCTTCTGCTCGGTCATGAGCTGACGGAATCCCGCCTCGTCGACGGTGAGGCCCTGCTCGGCCGCCATTTCGAGCGTGAGGTCGATGGGGAAGCCCGACTCGTCGTGCAGGCGAAACGCGGTCTCGCCCGCGAGCGACTTCTTGCCCTCTTCCTTCGCGCGGGCGACCGCGGTGTCGAGGATGGTGGTGCCCTTGACGAGGGTGCGACGGAACGCGTCCTCCTCGGTGGCGGCGACGTTCGCGACCTTGTCGATGGTGAGGTCGAGCTCGGGGTACGAGGGGCGCATGGACTCGTACGACGTGCGCACGAGCGTCTCGATGGCGGGGTCCTCAACACCCATGAGGCGCATGGCACGCACGGTGCGGCGGATGAGGCGGCGCAGCACGTAGCCGCGGCCCTCGTTGCCGGGCGTGACGCCGTCGTGGATGAGCATCATCGACGAGCGGATGTGATCAGCGACCACGCGCATGCGCACGTCGTTGGTGGCGTCTGTCTTGTACGTAAGGCCGGAGAGCTCCTGCGCCTTCGCGATGACGGGGAACACCTCGTCGATCTCGTACATGTTGCCCACGCCCTGCTTGAGGTAGGCGATGCGCTCCAGGCCCGCGCCGGTATCGATGGCCTTCTGGTCCAGCTCCTTGATGAGCGGGTAGTCCTTGCCGTCGCCCGCGCCGCGCAGGAACTGGTCGAAGACCAGGTTCCAGATCTCGAGGTAGCGGTCGCCGCCGGGGTCAACCGTGCCACCCACGGCGTCGGGACCGAACTCGGGGCCGCGGTCGTAGTGCCACTCGGCGCAGGGACCCGCGGGGCCGGGCTGGCCGGTGTCCCAGAAGATCTCCTCGCGCGTGAGCTTGACGATGTGCTCGGGGTTCACGCCGACGTTGGTGAGCGCCGAGTACGCCTCCTGGTCCTCGTTCCAGATGGTGACCCAGAAGCGCTCGGGATCGAAGCCGTACTTGCCTTCGCTCTCGGGACCCGTAAGGAGATCCCAGGCGAAGTCGATGGCGCCTTCCTTGAAGTAGTCGCCAAACGAGAAGTTGCCCAGCATCTGGAAGAACGTGCCGTGACGGGTGGTCTTGCCGACCTCCTCGATGTCCTTGGTGCGGATGCACTTCTGGACAGAGGCGATGCGCGGGTGCGGCGAGGTCTCGGTGCCGATGATGTAGGGGATGAACGGCACCATGCCAGCGACGGTGAACAGCAGGCTGGGGTCCGGCGAGACCAGCGAGGCGCTGGGCTCGATGTGGTGGTCCTTCGACTCGAAATAGTCGATCCAGCGCTGCCTGACGTCAGCGGTGCGCATCCTGTCCTCCAGTACGGATGGTGCGGGCCTACGGGCCGGAGGGCCCGGTAGCCCGGGTGAGGGTGGCATCGGCCGTCCGATGCCGTGGTCGGGTTTTCGTACCCGACCCGGTCAAGTATGACAAAGCCGCTGGGCCCGGACGGACCGGAACCCAGCGGCTGAGTGTGTCTTGGGTGTACCGCGCTCGCTTAGCGGGCGTAGTACTCGACGACCAGCTGAACCTCGCAGGTCACGGGGACCTCGGCACGCTCGGGGCGGCGGACCAGCTTGGCGGTCAGCTTCTCGAGGGTGACGTCGAGGTAGTCCGGGACCTCGGGGAGCACGTCACGGTGCGCGCCGGCGGCGGCAGCCATGTAGGGCTCCATGGTGACGGCCTTGGGCTTGACCTGGATGGTCTGGCCGGGCTTCACGCGGAACGAGGGGCGGTCGACGATCTGACCGTCCACGAGGATGTGGCGGTGCAGAACGGCCTGACGGGCCTGGAGGATGGTGCGGCCAAAGCCGGCACGCAGCACCAGGGCGTCGAGGCGCATCTCGAGGAGCTCGACGAAGGCGTCACCGGTACGACGGGAGTCCTTGCGGGCCTCCTCGAAGACGCGGGTCATCTGCTTCTCACGCAGGCCGTACTGGGCGCGAAGACGCTGCTTCTCGCGCAGACGAACGGCGTAGTCGCTTTCCTTGCGGCGGGCGGTACGACCGTGCTCGCCGGGCGGGTAGGGACGCTTCTCGAAGTGCTTGACAGCCTTGGGCGTCAGAGCGAGGCCCAGGGCACGCGAAAGACGCACCTGGCGGCGCGCACGCTGTACTGAAGTCATTCTTGGATGTTCCTTGCTTGTTGCCTCTGACGTGGGGACGCGGTCGTTCCCACTCAGATCATGAGAGATGTCGCGGCGACAGCAGCCAACCGTCCGCGAGGGCTCAACAATGGTAGCAGGCCCGGTGGCGGATGTCTCGGGTGCGACGCGCAGGGTCTTGGTGTGTTGAGGCGGTGTGCGCTCAGGCCGTGAGCGCGAGGACCAGCGCGCAGGCGGCCATGACGGTGACGATGGGTGTCATGGTGGCACGTTCGTGGGGCGAGCGCGAGATGGCATTGGGGAGGATGTTCAGCGCGAGGACGCCGGTGAGGATCCAGGCGCCGACGGCGTCGGTGGAGTCTGGGGTGAGGTCGGTGACGCCACTGGACTCGAGGACCACCCACGCCATGACCGCGTAGACGACGACGGTGAGAGCCGCGGCGACGCGAAGTTGAGTGGGAAGCGTGTGCTCGTGTTGACCGCCGAACGCGAAACGGCCGAGCGGCGCGCCCGCTGCCAGGGCGATCTGGAAGACGGCGAGCCCTGCGAGGAGCACCAGCAGGATAACTGCGGCGGTCGATGCGAACACGGTGACTACGTTAGCGGTCGGTGTAGGCGCGCGTGGCGGCACCCTTATGTGCGCCGTGAGTGTGCGTATGCGCACCCGTGACGCCCGCACGTGCGCGCGCCGGGTGCGAGCGCGCGCTGGTGCGCGTAGGCGCAGGCGCACTCGAGCTCACGTGCTCGCTGGCGTGCGCATGGGCCCGCGCGCGTGACGCGAGCGGGTGCATACGACGCGAGCGGGTGCACGCCATGCGCGCGCGTGCGCTGCCGTCGTCCCCAGACTGGACCCCTCGCGGTGGTTCTCCCCAGATCTTGGTAGACCCTCGCGGTACCGGTCGCGCCCTGGTGGGCTGGATGCATGACCTTCTCGGACGACGTCGACAACCTCGCAGTTCAGGTGCGCGCCCTGACCGGCGTGGGCGAGCTCGCCACGACGAGTGATGACGAGTTCCTCAGCGGGCAGGCGTCCGTCGCACTGCTAGTGCAGGCTTCCAACGCCCTGCTAGCTCGGTTCGCAGCCGAGTTGGCTCGACGCTCGGGCGCGAACGCCATCGGCCGCGAGGACCTGGCCCGCAAGCACGGTTACCGATCCCCCGCCGGCATGATCGCCACCATCACCGGCGACACCATGGGCCATGCGCGTCAACTCATCAACGCGGGCGGCGCCTGGAGGCCCCACGAGGAGCCGCCGCGGCCCGTTGAAGTGACCACCGGAAATGGCGTCAACGGCCCGGACGGTGGCGACACCGACTCGCCCGGCACCGAGTTCGAGTCGCCCAGCGTGATCGATGCGCCGGACGCCCCGGGACCGCGATACCCGCTGATCGCGGAGGCACAATCCAGCGGCAACCTGTCTATCCCGAACGCAGGCGTGATCACCGAGGCACTTGACCGCATCGGCGAGCGCGTCGAGCGAGACAAGCTGTCCGAGTACGAGGAGCGGTTCGTGATGCGCGCCCGCAGCCTCAGCCTGCGCGAGGTCTACGCGATGGTCGAGCAGGCCGAAGCGCTCCTGAAGGCGCCCGAGCTCCACGAGCGCGAGAAGCGCGCCACCAAGAACCGCTCCGTCACTTGGCGCGAGGAGCGCGATGGCATGTGGACGCTGACGGCGCGGCTCGATGTTCCCTCCGCCGCCGCCGTCAAGACCACCATCGAGCAGATCGCCAGGCGCCAGTTCCGCAACCGACGCGACGGCGACCGCAACGAACCAGACACGCGCACCACCGTCCAGGTCCGCGCCGACGCCCTCACGTGGCTGTGCCGCCACGCGATCAGCTGCGAGGCGAGCACCAAGCACGGCGTCGTGACGACCATGAACGTGCGCATGGACCTCTCGGACGTCATCGAGGGCTCCGGCATCGCCACGATCGACGGCATGACCACCCCCGTCTCGGTCGCGACGATGCGCCAACAGGCGTGCGACGCGACGTTCATCCCGATGGTGCTCGGAGGCGATGGGGCGGTCCTCGCCGTGGGCGAGCAGGAGCGAGGCTTCACTCCAGAGCAGATCACCGCCATCTTCGAGCGCGACGGCGGGTGCGCGCGGTGTCACCTCCCACCCGAGCACTGCGAAATCCACCACATCAAATGGTGGTTCCGAGACAGAGGCAAGACCGACCTCGCCAACGGCATCGCGTTGTGCGTCGGATGTCACCACGACATCCATCGCGAGGAATGGGGCATCGAGATCAACGGCCGCGAGGTGTGGTTCACCCCGCCGGTATCGGTTGACCCTGAACAGCGACGCATCCCGGGCGGCAGGTTCGCGCTGGATATTGGCCGAGATCTGGCCGGCTACCCGCGTCCGGTGCCCCCGCCCAACGCCAATGTCGGTGGCCGCTGAGAGCCTCCCGCCATGATCAAGCGGAGATAGGTCTGGAGCATCAGGCCCCGTCGCGCCCCAGCATCTCCCGGATGCGCGTCATGCGATCGGTCACCGTGCGCTCGAAGCCGAACTCGGTGGGCCGGTAATACTGCGCGCCGCGCAGGGCATCGGGCAGGTACTCCTGGTGCGCCACTCCCCCGGGTGCGTCGTGGCTGTAGACGTAGTTCTTTCCATGGCCGATGCGCTCCGCACCCGCGTAGTGCGCGTCACGGAGGTGTTCGGGCACCACGCCGGCCTTGCCGGCGCGCACGTCGGCGATCGCCGCGTCGATCGCCCGATACGAACGGTTGGACTTGGGCGCGGTGGCGAGGTAGGTGGTCGCCTCGGCGAGCGGGATACGGCCCTCGGGCATACCGATGAAACTGACGGCATCGGCGGCGGCCTGCGCGATCACGAGCCCCTGCGGATCGGCCATGCCGATGTCCTCCGAGGCCAGAATCACGAGGCGGCGCGCAATGAACCGCGGGTCCTCCCCCGCCACCACCATCCGCGCCAAGTAGTGCAGCGCGGCGTCCACATCGGAGCCGCGCACCGACTTGATGAACGCGCTGATGACGTCGTAATGCTGGTCTCCCGACTTGTCGTACGCGACGAGCGCCGCGTCCATGGTGCGCTCGGTGATCTCGGCCGTGATCTCGGGCAGAGCGTCGGGTGAGGTGGGGCCCTTGGCGAGTGCGGCATCGGCCACCGCCTCGAGGAGCGTGAGCGACTTGCGGGCGTCGGCGCCGGCGACGCGCAGTATGTGCTCGCGCGCCTCGGGCGCGAGCGTCACGCGACCGGCGAGCCCGCGCTCGTCGGTGAGCGCCCGATCGATGAGCGCGCCCAGGTCCTGACTCGCGAGTGGCTGCAACGTGAGCAACAACGAGCGCGACAGGAGTGGTCCGACCACCGAGAAGCTCGGGTTCTCGGTGGTGGCGCCAATGAGCGTGACCCAGCGGTTCTCGACCGCAGGCAGGAGCGCGTCCTGCTGCGTACGGGTGAAGCGGTGGATCTCGTCGACGAACAGCACCGTCTCGCGCTCGCCGGTGGCGATGCGGCGCTTGGAGTCGTCGATGACGGCGCGCACATCCTTGATACCAGCGGTGACCGCGGACAGCTCGACAAAGCGGCGTGAGCCGGCCACCAGGTACGCCAGGGTGGTCTTGCCGGTGCCCGGCGGGCCCCACAGGATCACCGATGTCGCGGGCGCGTTCTCCCCCACCAGGCGCCTCAGCGGACTGCCCTCGGTCAGCAGATGCGACTGGCCGACCACCTCGTCGAGCTGGCGCGGGCGCATCCGAACCGCAAGGGGTGCATTGGGTCCGGGCTCGGGAACGCCGCTGCCGGTGCGCTCTGTCGACTCGAACAGGTCCATGGCGCCCACCCTATGTCTCGCCGGCACGAACGCCGCGCCACGGGTCCTGTTGCAACAATCCTTTCGAAAGGTTACTTTCAACACATGAAGGAAGACGAAATCCGTGGCGGTGCGAACCATGTCGCTCCAGCTGACGCGCCCGAGCCAGTCGCGCCCGCGGTTCCCAACTCCCCTTCGACCGGCATGCCGTGGCCCGTGCGCGAGATCACTGATCCCCGGGAGTTGCGCGCGCTCGCCCATCCCGTGCGCTTCGCGCTGCTCGACCTGCTTGCGAGCGGCCCCCTCACGGCCTCGCAGTGTGCGGAGCGCCTGGGCCAAACCCCTGCGAACTGCTCGTATCACCTGCGCCAACTCGCCAAGTTCGGCCATGTCACACCCGCCGAGGGCGGCGTGGGCCGCGAACGCCCCTGGAAGGCACGCGACGAGGGCATCAGTTGGAATTCCTCGGGCACGAGCGGCGTCGCGCACGCCCGCGCGGCCGAGTCCCTCTCGGACGTTATCGAGGACTACCGTTTTGGCGCTTGGCGCGCCTATCGCGCTCGCCGCCCCGGGGAGCCCCAGGAGTGGCGCGAGGCCGATATGTCCACCGACGTGGTCGCGTGGATGACGCCAGAGGAGCTCACCGACCTCAAGCGCCAGATGATGGCGCTCTTCGCGCCCTTCGTGACTCGCGACGACGACCCGTCCGCGCGGCCCGACGGCGCCCGCGCCGTGCGCTACTTCGGCTACGCATACCCCGGCGAGGAGGCGCCGTGACCGACCTCGCCACTGTCCGGAGCCGCTTCGTTATCCTGACGGCGCTGCGGTGGCTGCCCATCGGGCTGATTGCCCCGTCTCTGGTCTTGCTGCTGAGCGCACGCGGGATGTCGCTCGCGAGCATTGGGCTCCTGACGGCCGTCTACAGCGCCGCCACGCTGCTCCTCGAACTTCCTACCGGCGGGCTATCGGACGTCATCGGCAGGCGCCCGGTGATGATCGCGGCCGCCGTCGTCGGCGCCGTGTCTGCGCTACTGCTGGCGTTCGCCACCACGCCGGGATGGCTCGCCGCGGCCTTCCTGCTGATGGGTCTGTCACGCGCGCTCGACTCGGGCCCGTTGCAGGCCTGGTATGTCGACTCGGTCCACGCCATCGACCCCGACGCCGACCTCACCCGCGGCCTTTCACGCGCCGGCGTCGCCGAGTCGGTCGCCCTCGCCGCGGGCGCCCTCGGCGCCGGCGCGCTCGCGGCTACGGTACCGCTGCCTTCGAGCGGCGCGATCGTGATCGCACTGTCGGTGCCGTTCATCTTCAAGGCGGCCCTGGCGGTGCTTCAGGTGGCGGTCGTCGCGCGATGGGTCACAGACACCACCGCACCGACGGCGGCCGATGCCGTGGCGGCACCGCTAGCCGCCGCCGTCACGCTGGGCTCACCGTGGGCACGCCTGCGGTTGCGCACCGTTGAGACCGCCCGCGACGTGCCGCGAGCGATCGGTCGGGGGTTGAGACTCGCCGCACACAGGCGCGCGCTGCAACGCCTGCTCCTGCTGACCGCGGCGCTCGGGGCGGCCCTGTCGGGCATCGAACTTCTCGCGCCTGCGCACGCGGCGGATCTGTTGGGCGGGGCCACAGCCGCTGCGGGACCGTACGCTGTCCTGGTCACCGCGGGGTTCCTGGGGTCCGCGAGCGGATCCGCGCTCGCCCCACTCGCCATGCGTGCCGCGCGCGGGGCCGCTCGCGCGGCGATGCTCGCCACCCTCGCCGGTGCGGTCGCGCTCGCCGCGATTGCCGTGCCACAGCCGTGGGGCGCGGGGGCCGCGTTCGTGGGCTTCTATCTGTTCCTGGGGATCGCGGGCCCGCTCACGGAGGAACTCATGCACCGCGAGGTCAGCTCCGCGGAACGCGCGACCATGCTGTCGCTGAACTCGATGGCGCTGCAGGCGACGGCCATCGTGGTCACCGCCGGGCTCGGCGCCTTCGCGGGCGCCACCTCCATCGCCGCCGCGTTCGCCGCCATCGCGGTCGCCCTTGCTCTCGGAGCCCTCACCCTCGCGAGGTGGCCGGGAGTACGGAGGCCTGCCACGGCATCGGCCGCCCAAAGGCAGCCCTCGGCTCAGTGAGTGGCGTCGTAGTAGTCACGCGGGTCGAAGACCGCGTCGATTACCGACGCGCTGCGCCAGCGGTGAAAGACGCCGCGCGTCTTGTCGCCTGTGCCTGAGGTGGTGTTGCCCTCGTAGAACCACGCACCGTTGCCGGAGACACGGTCGACGATGGCCGCGTGGCTCGCGCCCTTGCCGTCGCCCCAGTTGATGAGGACCACATAGCCGGGCTTGAGGTCTGACAGGCTCGGGTTCCAGTCGAGCACGCCGGCCGACTGCAGCTTGCCGACGAAGGTCGATCCCGACGATGTGTAGGTCGAGTTGAAGTACTTCTCTCGCGGCACGTAGCCCGGGTACCCGGCGGCCTCGAAGACCCACGACACGTACACCGAACACCAGGCGCTGCTGCCGCCAATCCAGTCGTTGAACTTGTTGTCGCGCCAGGATGGCTCGCGGTAGCCCACCTGCGAGCGGGCCGTGGAGAGAATCTCGCTGGGACGCCAGTTCACCTCGGGCGCAACATAGGTGGGCGCCTGATACGAGGAGCTGCCGAAGCCGCGGAAGAGGAATGCGGCGGTTGCGGCGCGCGACGTGCCGTCGTAGGGGCGGAAGGTGCCGTCGGCGTAGCCGGTGGTCATGCCGGTGGTCGCGAGCCAGGACACCTCCTTGTAGAACTTCGACGAGGTCCGCATGTCCTTGAAGCGGGACGACGAGGGTGGCGAGTACGACGGCGACCCCTTGTAGCGGTACAGGAACGCCGCCATCGCCGAACGCGAGATTGCCTCCTTGGGCCGGAACGTACCGTCCGCCCACCCGGTGGTGATGTTCTGCTTCTCGAGCCACACGATCTCGCGATAGAACTGATCGCTCGTGTCGACATCCTTGAACGGCGAGCGGCTCGGCACGCTCACCCCGGGTCGACCCGCGAGCCGATAGAGGAACGCCGCGAAGGCCTCACGCGAGACCTCCTGCTCGGGCCGGAACGACTTGTCGGCGTATCCCGTGGTGATGCCCTTCTCCGTCAGCCACGAGATCTCGCGATAGAACTGATAGTGGTTCGTGACGTCGCGAAAGCCAGTGGTGGCCGCCGAGGCCGGCGCCGCCGTCGCGGGTACCGCGATCACCACTGCGAGGGCCGCTACCAGGAGCGCTGCGAATCGGGAACGAGCTCGTCGCGTCGTCGAGGGGACTACCGGCTGCGTCGTCATGCCCCCACCGTAGGCGGCTTGCCTGAAGGTTGTCCTCAGGAAGTGCGGCACGTCACATCTGAGCGGTGCGTGGCCGCTCACCGATAGTCGGGCGCCGCTGGAAGACCGAACTGTTCCTCGAGCGTGTCGATGTCGTGGTCGTGCATATAGGTCGCGAGCTCGACGCCCACGTATCTGACGTGCCACGGCTCGTAGATGTACCCGGTGATCGCCTGGGCGCCCTGCGGGTACCGGATGATGAAGCCGTACTCGTGACTGTGAGCGGCGACCCACCTGCCTACCGTGCTCGAGCCAAAGCATCCGCCGAGCGAACACGTTCCCGCGCCAAGATCGGCCGTCCACCCGGTTTGATGCTCTGAGTGTCCGGCACGAGCCGAGAAGGTCTCCGCGGATGCCACGCCATGTTGACGGGCGTAGCGCGCGAACAGTGCCCGCTGATAGTCATGCGAGCGGTACGCCGAGACGATCGAGAAGGTCATCCCCTTCGCGCGGACCGCAGCGTGCATGCGAGACATTGCGGTCGCCGCCTCGCGGCGCATGTACCTGGTGGAGCCGCCGGAGATCCCGCTCAGTGTGACCAGGTCCGCGGGCGCGTATCGGAGCGGGTCCAGCGCGCGGCGCTTGTTGACCACGACCAGCACCGATTCCGGGTCGTTGATGATGCGGGTGTAGTCGCGGTCGGTGTGCCACGTGGTGGGTGGCGCATAGGTGGGCGCGTGATAGGACGCGTTGCCGAAGCCGCGGAACAGGAACGCCGCTGTCGCGGCGCGCGAGGTGCCGTCGTACGGGCGGAAGGTGCCGTCGGCGTAGCCGGTGGTCATTCCGGTCGACGCGAGCCAGGAGACCTCCGTGTAGAACGTCGATGAAGTGCGCGTGTCCGTGAAGCGGGACGTGGAGGGCGGCGTGTAGGACGGCGACCCCTTGTAGCGGTACAGGAACGCCGCCATCGCCGAACGCGAGATCGCGTCCTTGGGCCGGAACGTGCCGTCAGCCCAGCCTGTGGTGATGTGCTGCTTCTCGAGCCACACGATCTCGCGGTAGAACTGCGCATTGGTCGAGACGTCCTTGAACGGCGAACGGCTGGGAACGCTCACCCCGGGACGGCCTGCAAGTCGATACAGAAACGCGGCAAAAGCCTCGCGGGACACCTCACCGCTGGGGCGAAAGCTGTTGTCGGCATAGCCGGTCGTGATGCCGCGCTCGGTGAGCCACGAGATCTCACGATAGAACTGGTGACGACCCGTGACATCCCGAAAGCCTTCGGTGGCGGCGGTCGCGGGCGTAGCCGGCGCGCCTATGAGAGCGACGAGCGCCACAACGGCAGCGGCCACGGCTCTCACGGACATCACCGCCTGCGACATCGTGGCTCCTCTCCCCCACCCACACGCGCCTCGCGATCAGGCTAGCGGTGCCCTTGCAAGGCCGCACCACTGTCTTCCAGGAGATCCATCGTGACCTGGACAGCACGGCGCGCGGCGCGATCGGGGCGCGCGAGGGCGACGATGGCTCGGGTGGCCCGCACGCCGGTGAGCGGAATCAGCCGGTAGGCCTCGCTGGGCGGCGTCGAGAAGCGCGGGAGCAGTGCAATACCCAGGCCCTGCGCTACGAGTGACTCGACCAGCCGGTTGTCACGCACCTCGGCGATGCGGTCGAGGGGGACACCCGTGGCCGCCTCGATGCGCTCGTGAATGGTTGCGAAGGGATAGCCGCGCGGCACGGTGATCCATGGCTCACGCGCCACCTGCGCGGGCGCGAGCGTGCGCTCGCGCGCGAGCGGGTGCCCGCCCGGCACCACCACGTCGATCGGCTCGCGCATCACCACCCGCGACACGAGGCCCTCGGCGCCCACCGGCACGTCCGCGATGAGGCTGTGCGCGATGACGATGTCGGAGTCCGCGGTACGGGACGCGTAATCAGCCTCTGCGAGGTCGAAGTCGTCGAGCTCAATCTTGATGAGGGTGTCTCGTGTGCGCGCAAGCAGTCCCGGAAGCAACGCGGCGCCCGCGCTCGGCAGCGTGCCGATACGCACCGTGCCCGCCGCCTCTGCCCTGCCCTGGTCGATGCGCGACTGCACCCGCGCCAACGCGGTGAGCACGTCGCCCGCGCCGTCGGCGAGGATCTCGCCTGCCCATGTGAGCCTGAGTCCCCGCGAGTACGGCTCCACGAGGCGCACGCCGAGTTCCTTTTCCGCCGTGCGCAACTGCTGTGACAGCGCCGAAGGGGTGCGGTACGTGGCCGCGGCGACGGCGCCGAGTGTGCCGCGATCGCGAAGGTCGCGCAGGAGTTCGAGGTGGCGGACTTCCATGAAGGAATCCTACATAGTTAACGTCTTCATTATTGCTTGTCCCTACACCCCCACCGCCCCCACAGTGGTCGCATGCCCCTACGCCACGTCTTGCTCGCCGTGCTCGTCGCCGTCCTGTGGGGAGTGAACTTCCTCGCGATCCACGCCTCGCTCGGACAGTTCCCACCCCTCTTCCTCGTGGCGCTCAGGTTCGCGATCATCGCGATTCCCACCATCATCTTCGTGCCACGGCCCCAGGTGCCGCTGCGCTGGCTGCTCGGCTATGGGCTGGGCTTTGGCACGCTGCAATTCCTGTTCCTGTATCTGGGCATGGCTGCGGGCTTCCCGACCGGGCTCGCGTCACTGGTGCTTCAGGCGTCGGCCCCCTTCACCGTGGTGTTGGGTGCGCTCCTGTTGCGTGAGCGACTAGGACGGCGCCACATCGCGGGTGTCGCCGTGGCCACGGCCGGACTCGCACTGGTCGGCGTCTCGTACGGCGCCTCCGCACCCCTCGGACCGTTCATCCTGGTGCTCCTGGGCGCCCTCGGGTGGGCCCTGGGCAACCTCGCGAGCCGCCAGGCACGCGCGGACAAGCCCCTCAACCTCGTGCTGTGGATGTCCGTGGTGCCCCCGCTACCCATGCTGGCGCTGTCGCTTGTCGTCGAGGGGCCGAGCGCGATCGGCGACTCTCTGGCGACCTCCTTGACGGCCGATGCCGTACCCGCCTGGGCGGGCCTGGCTTACACGATCGTGTGGGGCACCTTGGTGGGTTCGGGTATCTGGGTATGGCTGATGGCTCGCCACCCCGCGGGTTCGGTCGCGCCGTTTTCGATGCTCGTGCCCGTGGTCGGCATCGCCACGGCCTGGTTAGTCCTCGGTGAGCGACCCGCGTGGCTCGAGCTCGCCGGCGGGGTCCTCGTCGTGGGCGGCGTGCTGTGGGCCTCGCGTGCAGGCGCTCGCGCGCGCACGCACGCCCGCACGCACTCTCGCACGCACTCCCGCGCGCGAGGCGCGCACCAGGCGAGTATCGAGACCGAGCCGGCCACGGCATCGGCCGCCGTCACTACCTGACATACGCGAGAGGCGGGCCGCCCCCACAGGGGCGACCCGCCTCAAAGCGTTGGAGTGCGCCCTAGACGGACGCCGGCTCCTCGTCGTCCTCGGGGACGAAGTCGACGCCGGCCTCGGCCCGCTGCTCGTCCGTAATAGGCGCGGGCGCCGCGGTCAGCGGGTCGTAGCCGCCGCCGGACTTGGGGAACGCGATGACGTCGCGGATCGAGTCCGCGCCCGTGAGCAGCGCCACGATGCGGTCCCAGCCGAACGCGATGCCGCCGTGCGGGGGCGCGCCGAACGAGAAGGCCTCGAGCAGGAAGCCGAACTTCTCCTGCGCCTCCTCCTCGCCGATGCCCATCACCTTGAACACGCGCTCCTGCACGTCCTGGCGGTGAATACGGATCGAGCCGCCGCCGATCTCGTTGCCGTTGCAGACGATGTCGTAGGCGTAGGCAAGCGCGTTGCCGGGGTCAGACTCGAACGAGTCGAGCCACTCGGGCTTGGGGCTCGTGAAGGCGTGGTGAACGGCGGTCCAGTTCGAGGAGCCCAGGACCACATCGTCGTCGCCGTCATCGGCGTCCACGGCCTTGAACAGCGGCGCGTCGACGACCCAGCAGAACTCGAAGCGCTCGGGGTCCATGAGGCCCAGGCGACGGCCGATCTCGAGACGAGCGGCGCCGAGCAGCGCGCGCGACTGGCCGGGCTTGCCGGCGGCGAAGAACACGCAGTCGCCCGGGTTGGCGCCGGTGGCCTCGGCGAGGCCAGCCAGCTCGGTTTCGGACAGGTTCTTGGCGACGGGACCAGTGAGGGTGCCGTCCTCCTGAACCAGCACGTACGCGAGGCCGCGGGCGCCACGCTGCTTGGCCCACTCCTGCCACGCGTCGAGCGTCTTGCGCGGCTGCGAGGCGCCGCCGGGCATGACGACCGCGCCCACGTACTCGTTCTGGAACACGCGGAACGGCGTGTCCTTGAAGTATTCGGTGAGCTCGGTGAGCTCGAGGCCAAAGCGCAGGTCGGGCTTGTCCGAGCCGAAGCGTGCCATCGCGTCGTGGAACGTGATCCGCGGGATCGGGGTCGAAATCTCGACGCCGATGAGGCCCCACAGCTCCTTGACGATCTCCTCGCCCAGCGCGATGACGTCGTCCTGGTCGACGAAGCTCATCTCGATGTCGAGCTGGGTGAACTCGGGCTGACGGTCCGCGCGGAAGTCCTCATCACGGTAGCAGCGGGCGATCTGGTAGTAGCGCTCCATGCCGGCCACCATGAGCAGCTGCTTGAACAGCTGCGGCGACTGCGGCAGGGCGTACCAGGAGCCGGGCGACAGACGCGCGGGCACCAAGAAGTCGCGGGCACCCTCGGGGGTGGAGCGGGTCAGCGTGGGTGTCTCGATCTCGAGGAACTCGTGCCGGTCGAGCACACGGCGCGCGGCCTGGTTCGCCTTCGAGCGCAGCACCATGTTGGCGCGCGGCTGCGGGCGACGCAGGTCGATGTAGCGGTACTTGAGGCGCGCCTCCTCGCCGACGGTGACGTGCTCGTCGACGGGCATGGGCAGCGGGGCGGCCTCGTTGAGGATGGTCACCTCGGAGACGACGACCTCGATCTCGCCGGACGGGAGGTTGGGGTTCGCCGAGCCCTCGGGGCGCTCGCGCACCTCACCGGTGACCTGCACCACGTACTCGTTGCGAAGGCTGTGCGCGATCTCCTCGCGGATGACAACCTGGGCAAAGCCGCTGGCGTCCCTCAGGTCGATGAAGGCCACGCCGCCGTGGTCGCGGCGACGCCCGACCCATCCAGCAAGAGTGACGGTGGTTCCGGCGTCGGTGGCGCGGAGGTTTCCCGCAAGGTGGGTGCGAAGCACGTGTACTGCCTTTCTGGGCACGCTAGACGGGCGTGCCTGTTCGCTGGGGGTTGCGCGTCCAGTCTAGGGCCGATGCCGTGGCCGCGTTTCGTGGATGGTCCCAGGAGGTGCGGTGTGGGTGGCGTAGAGAGCCGCGGACCCGGCCGTGTACTCAGCCGTGTACTCAGCCGCGCACGATGCTGGGGCGGGCGTCGCCCTCGGGCGGGAGCCAGGCATCGGCATCGGCCGGCACCTGCTCGCCCGTGCGGATGTCCTTGACCTCGCCGTCGCCGGTGGCGGTGTCGTCGTCTGCGTCTCCGGCGCCGGGGAACCAGACGAACGGGATGCTGCGCTTGTCCGCGTACTGGATCTGCTTGCCGAACTTCGCCGCCGTGGGCGAGACCTCGCACGCAATGCCTCGCGCGCGCAGTCGGTCGGCGATGACGGCTGAGGTGGCGCGGTGGTCCTCGTCCGTGACGGCGACGAGCACGGCGCTGGGGACGCCGCGGCTCGCGTGGGCGAGGCCGGCGCCGAGCACTCGGCTGATGAGGCGCGAGACGCCGATCGACATGCCTACGCCGGGGAAGCCGCCGCCTGCGACGAGCGAGTCGTAGCGCCCGCCGGAGCAAATGGACCCGAGGTCCTCGTGGCCCTCAAGGAAGGTCTCGTAGACGGATCCCGTGTAGTAGTCCAGTCCGCGGGCGATGCGCAGGTCCGCCACCGCCGTGTCGGGCACCGCGGCGTTAACTCCCTCGACGAGCGCGACCAGGGCGGCGATGCCGTCCTTGAGGAGCTGCTCGGGCTCGGCGACATCCTCGATGGTCTGGGTCGTGGCCCACAGGTCTTCGACAGCGGCCGCGAAGGAGCCGTCGGTGGCGCTGATGCGCGCGAGTTCGAGGATCGCGTCTGCGGCGGTCTCAGCGATGCCCTTCTCTGTGAGTTCGGCGCGCACGCCGTCGGGGCCGATCTTGTCGAGCTTGTCGACGCTGCGCAGCGCGCCGGCCACGTCCTCGATGCCCACGCCACGGTAAAAGCCCTCGACGAGCTGTCGGTTGTTGACGTGCATGGACACGGCAGGGATGGGCAGCGACGCAAGGGCGCGCGCCATGACGACCGCGACCTCGACCTCGAGGTGGGCGGGAAGGTTCTCGCGCCCCACGATGTCGATGTCCGCCTGGTAGAACTCGCGGTAGCGGCCCTCCTGCGGGCGCTCCCCTCGCCACACCTTCTGGATCTGAAAGCGGCGGAACGGGAAAGCGAGATCGTTCTGGAACTCCTCCACGTAGCGCGCGAACGGCACGGTGAGGTCGAAGTGCAGGCCGAGCTTGGCCTCCGAGTCCGGCTCCGCGTTCAGGCGGCCGAGAGTGTAGATCTCCTTGGCGGCCTCAGACTTGCCCGCGAGACGGTCGAGGGTCTCGACCACGCGGGTCTCGATCTCGGCGAAACCATGGAGGCGGAAGACCTCCCTGAGCGACTCGATGACCTGCGCCTCGACGACGCGGTCGGTGGGGGTCCACTCGGGGAATCCGGACAGGGGTCTCACTCGGGCCATGCCTCCCATTGTTCCATCACCGCAGGTCAGTGCCCGGCACCTGTGGACGGTCGTGCGCGCACACAAGCACACGCACGCGCCACACGCGCCCGCACGCGTCACGCGAGCCCGCTCGCGGCGCATGCACGCGCCCGCTCGCGTCACACGCGCCCGCACGCGCGACGTGCGCGCGCTCGCGCGAGCCCTAGACTGGCGCGCACGCACTCCCCCGATCGTTGAGGATCCATGAGCACCAAGAAGCAGGCGCGCGCCCACGCCCAGCGCGAGCAGCGCAAGTACGAGGCCCGCCAGGCCGCCAAACGAGCCAAGCGCGAACACCGCATCCGCATCGTCGCGGCCATCACCGCCGGCGCGCTCGTTCTCGGCGCCGCCTCGACCCTGATCGTCATGGCCGTCACCAACGACGACGAGGTGACCACCCCGGAGGCGAGTGACACGACTCCCTCAGCCACGGCATCGGCCAACCCATCAGCCGACAGCGAGCTCGAGCTCACCACAGGGTGGGCCACCTCGCCCACTCCCCCGGACCCCAGCCTCGCCGAGGACCGCGAGTGGGAGGCGACGATCGCCACGAACCTGGGCGACATCGCCGTCACGCTCGATGGCGTGAACGCGCCGCAGGCCACCGCGAGCTTCGTCGCGCTCGCCGAGGACGGCTACTTTGACCAGACCGAATGCCACCGCCTGGTCACGGACGGCATCTACGTCCTGCAGTGCGGCGACCCCTCGGCCACCGGCACGGGCGGCCCCAACTACACATACGGGCCCATCGAGAATGCCCCCACCGACGACGTCTACCCGGCCGGCACCCTCGCGATGGCTCGCCGAGGCGGCGACGCGGAATCCATGGGCAGCCAGTTCTTCATCGTCTACGAGGACTCCACTATCCCGTCCGACGCGGCGGGCGGATACACGGTGTTCGGGCAGGTCACTGAGGGTTTGAGTATTGTTGAGGGCGTTGCCAATGCCGGAACCATCACAGGCGAGCCCGACGGACAGCCGGCACAGTCCGTCATCGTGAACGAGGTGTCAGTATCGTGACCGCCCCTAAGCCCACCCCCAAGCCCGGCCCGCGCCCCGGAGCCCCGAGTCCCGCCGTCCTTGCCAAGCAGGCCACGCACCCCGTGAAGGTGCCGGTCGTGGCCGAGATCACGGACGAGCAGATCGAGGCAGCGAAGAAGTTTGCCGAGGTCGAGGGCGAATCAGTCGTCGTCACCGTCGGCGACGAGAAGGTCACCGTCGGCGAGGCCGCGGGCGACGACCCGCTGACCCCGCTCGCGAAGGCGTACTACGAGCTGTCGGCCTCGGTCGAACGTTTCCACGCCCGCCTGTCGTCCGCGGAGCTCAGCCCCAAGGACATCGACGACTCGCTCGGCTCCATCGCCCCGCAGCTCGAGACCCCGGCCGTGGTCGGCGACATCGCCGCCCTGCGCGAGCGCTTCGAGGCCGTGAAGAAGGAGGCCCTCGAGGCCCGCGAGAAGATCCAGGCCGAGCGCGAGGCCGCACGTGCCGAGGCACTCGCCGCGCGCGAGCAGATCGTCGCCGCCGCCGAAGCCATCGCCGCGAAGCCCGAAAGCCAGGTGCACTGGAAGAACGACACCGCTGAACTGCGCTCGCTCCTCGACACCTGGAAGGAGGCGCAGCGCTCCAACGCCCGCATCCCCAAGGACGCCGAGCGCGAGCTGTGGAAGCGTTTCACCACCGCGCGTTCGGGCTTCGAGAAGGCCCGGAAGCACCACTTCGCCCAGCTCGACAAGGACAACGCCGATGTGGCGGGCCGCAAGGAAGACCTGGTCGCCCAGGCCGAGCGCCTGGCGCAGTCCACCGACTGGGACCGCACCGCGCGCGCCTTCAAGGACCTCATGGGCGAATGGAAGCGTGCCGGCCGCGGACGGCGCAGCGTGGACGACGCTCTGTGGAAGCGATTCCAGACCGCGCAGGACTCCTTCTTCGACGCCCGCCGCGCCGAGTCGGAGGCCGAGGACGAGGCCCTCGCAGGCAACGTCGAGGGCAAGGAGGCCGCGGTCGTCGAGGCCGAGGCGCTGCTGCCCATCAAGGACCTCGAGAACACCAAGCGTCAGTTGCGTGCCATCCAGGACCGCTTCGAGGACGCCGGCCGCGTGCCGCGTGCCGACGTGGCCCGCCTGAACAAGCGCATGGGCGCGGTCGAGAAGGCTGTGCGCGACGCCGAGGACGCGCAGTGGAACTCGCGCAACCCCGAGATCGAGCGTCGCGCCACCGGCGCCGCCGCCCAGCTCGAGGCCGCGATCGCCGACCTCGAGAAGGACCTCGAGGCCGCCAAGGCCTCGGGCGACAAGCGCAAGATCAAGGAGGCCGAGGAGGCGCTGGCGGCCCGCCGCGCCTGGCTCGAGCAGATCCAGGGCGTCGTTTCCTAAACCGCCCACTCGGGATAACCCCGGTCCCACCTCGCGGTGGGGCCGGGGTTTTTCGTGCGACCGATGCCATGGCGGGGATCTCCTGACGTTCACCTTTTCGCAAGGTCGTCTCGCTAGCCTGCGCAGATCGCGCATGGCGGGCGGCTACGTCCCCGTCGTGCACCACCGAGTGGGAGGCACCGCATGCCCATTTTCCGACGCGACGGGGTCTCCGTTCTCTTCGCCCACATCCCCAAAACCGGCGGGAGTTCGATCGATGACGCCTTCCGCGCGGAGGGGTGGTCGGTAGATCTCCACGACGGCAAGGGTGGACGCGGCTCGCTCAATCAACTCCGGCGCTGCTCCCCGCAACACCAGCACGGCGCGCTACTGGAGGCGACCTTGCACTTGGATCGCTTCGACGCCATCTTCAGCTTTGTGCGCGACCCGCTCCAGCGACTCCTCTCCGAATTCGTGTGGCGAGCACGCACGGGAGACCAGCCCGATCTGACAGGCGCGGCGGTGGAGCAATGGGTGAGCGAAAACCTCGCACGGACCGCAACCAATCCCTATTGGTTCGACAATCACCTGCGGCCTCAGCACGAGTTTCTCGTCGCCGGAGGCCACGTGCTGCGCTTCGAGGACGGACTGGGCGCGGGCCTGTCCCGGCTCGCCGCGCTCACCGACCTCGATATCCCCAAGGACGTGCCGCACCGCCTGCGTGGCACGGCGGTCTCCGGCTTCTCGACGGCCGATGTCGAGGTCACGGACGCCACGCGCGCGCTGGTCGCCGAGCACTATTGGGCGGACTATCGACGGCTGGGCTACGCCGTCGCGGTGGCCGCCGCGTAGCGCTTCTCCACAGATCGCCGTCGTCGGCCGCGAAGGCAGTCGAGTCCCGCAAGACTGGGGCCATGTGGATCATCCATCGCGACCAGGTGGGTCAGGTCGCGTTCCGGCGCATGCTGCGTGAGGGCGTGATCGTGCCGCTGCTACCCGGCCTCGCCCGCGCCCCGGATGTGCCCGAGTCCCGCGGCCTGCGCGCCGCGGCCGTCGGCATGCACGCGCGCCCCGAGTTCGTGGCCAGCGGCCTGGCCGCCCTGTGGGTGCACTTCGGCGGGACGGCCCCGGTCACCCTCGACCTGGTCTCGACCGCGCACCACCATTCGCGCTCATGGAAGCCCGCCATGGACACCCGCATGCATGCGAGCCGCCACGACTACGGCGGCGCGGTCGCGTGCCCGGCCGATGCCCTCGTCGATTCTCTACGTTGGGGCGACCTGGCGGACGCGCTGCCCCGCGCCTACGCGCTCCTTGGCGACGGCCGCGTGGCTGCAACGGACGCGGTTGCCGCGCTCGACCGGATCGATGCGCGCGACTATTCGTGGCGCAGAGCCTGGGGCGCGTGGGGCGCGCTCCGCGAGGCTCAGGGGCGACCCATACGACCGGCGGGCGCCGCGTCCCGGCCGGCGGGCGCCTAGTCGAGCCGGCGCGCCCCGGTGATGCGGCGCGCGTCGTAGACGCCGTCGATGCGGCGGATCGCGGAGAGCACGGCGCCCAGGTGGGACGGGTCGGCCATCTCGAACGTGAAGGTGTTGAGCGCCACGCGGTCGCGGTTGGTAGAGACATTGGCGCCGAGGATGTTGACGTGATAGTCCGACAGCGCCTTCACGACGTCCGAAAGCAGCCGGTTGCGGTCGAGCGCCTCGACCTCGATCTGGACCAGGAACGCCGCGTCCGACTGGCCGGTCCACTGCACGTCGATGAAGCGCTCGGCCTGCGCGTCGAGCGAGGCGAGGTTCGCGCAATCTGCGCGGTGCACCGAGACGCCATTGCCGCGCGTCACGAACCCGCGGATCGGGTCTCCCGGCACCGGGGTGCAGCACTTCGCGAGCTTGACCACCACATCGGACAGCCCGTGGACCGAGACGCCCACGTCGCCGCGGCGTGCGCGCTGGTGCGCGGCGGTGCCGGGTCGGGTGATCTCGGTGACGTCCTCGTCCGCGCCCTCGGCGCCACCCACGGCCTCGACCATGCGGGTGACCACATCGGAGGCCTGCTCCTTGTGCTCGCCGATCGCGGCATAGAGCCCGTCGACGTCGTCGTAGTGCATCTCCTTGGCGAGGGCCAGGAGCGTGGACTTCGACATGAGGCGCTGCATGGGCAGGTGCTGGCGCCTGATGGCCCGGGCGAGCATGTCGCGTCCGGTCTCGATCGACTCCTCGCGCCGCTCGCGGGTGAACCACTGGCGGATCTTGTTGCGTGCACGCGTGGACTGCACGAACTCGAGCCAGTCGCGTTTGGGGTGGGCATTCTGGTCGGAGGTGGTGAGCACCTCGACCGTATCGCCGTTCTCGAGCGTCGAATCGAGTGGCACCAGGCGGCCGTTGATCTTGGCGCCGATGGTCTTGTGGCCCACCTCGGTGTGGACCGCGTAGGCGAAGTCGACGGGCGTCGCACCCTGCGGCAGAGCCAGCAGGCGCCCGCGCGGGGTGAAGACGTAGACCTCGGCGCGGGAGATCTCGCCGCGTAGCGAGTCGAGGAAGTCGGTGGGGTCGGCGGTCTCCTGCTGCCAGTCGGCGATCTGGCGCAGCCAGCCCATGTCGTCAGAGCGTCCGCCCTGACCCTTGACCGTCTCCTTGTAGCGCCAGTGCGACGCGAGGCCGTACTCGGCGCGGCGGTGCATTTCGTGCGTGCGGATCTGCAACTCCACCGGCTTGCCCGACGGGCCAATCACCGTCGTGTGCAGCGACTGATAGAGGTTAAACTTCGGCATCGCGATGTAGTCCTTGAACCGGCCGGGAACCGGCTGGTACCGCGCGTGCATCGCGCCGAGGACCGCATAACAGTCGCGCACCGTCGAGACCAGGATGCGGATGCCGACCAGGTCGTAGATGTCGGCAAGGTCGCGCCCTCGCACGATCATCTTCTGGTACACCGAGTAGTAGTGCTTGGGGCGCCCGGTGATCTCGCCCTTGATCTTCATCTGGCGCAGCTCGGCCTCGATCTCGCCGCGAATCTCAGCCAGGTACTTCTCGCGCTCCGGCGCGCGCTCGGCGACCACGTCGACGATCTCGCCGTAGATCTTCGGATAGAGCGTCTTGAACGACAGGTCCTCGAGCTCCCACTTGATGGCGTTCAGCCCCATGCGGTGCGCCAGCGGCGCATAGATCTCGAGCGTCTCCTGCGCCTTGCGCCTGGCGGACTCGACCGGCACGTGCTTCCAGGTGCGCGCGTTGTGCAGGCGGTCCGCGAGCTTGAGGAGCAGCACGCGGATGTCCTTGGCCATCGCGACGACCATCTTGCGCACGGTCTCGGCCTGCGCTGCGTCGCCGAACTTGACCTTGTCGAGCTTGGTGACGCCGTCGACGAACTCGGCGACCTCGTCGCCGAACTCCTCGCGCAGCGTCTCAAGCGGATACGAGGTGTCCTCGACCACATCGTGCAGCAGCGCCGCGCAGATGACGGACTCAGGCAGGCCCATGTCGGCGATGATCTGGGCCACCGCGATGGGGTGAATGATGTACGGCTCGCCGCTCTTGCGGGACTGACCCTCGTGCGCCTTCGCGGCGACCTGATAGGCGCGCTCGATCTGGCTGGTCTTGCCCTTGGGGTACATCCGCCGGTACGTGTCGAGGATGCCGTCGATGGCGGTGGGCTCGCGGGGCGCGCGGCGGAGGAACGCGAGTGGTCCGAGCGCGGACGAGGTGGGCCTGGTATCCGTCATGACGCCTCCTCCCGTGAGCCTTGGTGAGGCTCCAGTCTAGGGGTCAGGACAACGTCCCTCGTACGCTGGACGTTCCCGTTCGACGCGCCGTCCCCGCCTGCGCAGATGTCACCACGAGCACCATGAAGACCGGTCTCGTGGCGCAGATGTCCTCATCTGCGCCACGAGGGGTGGGGCGAGACAAGGCGAGGGCCGATGCCGTGGTGACCACGGCATCGGCCCCTCACCCGAAGCGGGTGGCTACTTCTTCTTGCGCTTGGGCTGCGCGGACTGGCCCAGGTGCTCGCCGGGCGTCAGTGCGCCCACGCGGACGGTGCCGTCCTCGCGGACCACGTCGGTGGTGCCGCCGGCGCGCAGGGCCAACACCTTGGCGGTGTGCTCCTTGATGCGCGGCTCGTTGTCGCGCAGCGCCACCTCGAGCGGCGTGGCGACGAAGATCGACGAGTAGGTGCCGACAGCCATACCCACGAACAGCGCGAGAGAGATGTCCATGAGCGTGCCCGCACCGAGGACAAACGAGCCGATGAACAAAATCGCGGACACGGGCAACAGCGCCACGATCGACGTGTTGATCGAGCGCACGAGCGTCTGGTTCACGGCGAGGTTCGCGAGCTCGTCGTAGGTGTAGCGGGTCTGCTCGGTCAGGTGCGCGGTGTTCTCCTTGACCTTGTCGAACACCACGACGGTGTCGTAGAGCGAGTAACCCAGGATGGTCAGGAAGCCGATGACCGCGGCGGGCGTGACCTCGAACCCGACGAGCGCGTAGATGCCGACCGTGAAGAGCAGGTCGTGCACGAGCGCGATGATCGCGGCCGCGGCCATGCGCCACGCACGGAAGTACACGGCGATGACGCCGAACACGAGCAGCAGGAAGATCACGAGCGCCTGCACCGCCTGGGTGCCGACCGAGGCGCCCCACGTGGGACCGATCTGGTCGAAGCTGATGGTGTCCTGATCGACGTCGTAGGCGTCCGCCAGCGCCGTGGTGAGCGCCTGCTGGTCCTCGTCGGACAGGTCGCCCAGCTGAACGCGGATGTCGTTGTCGCCCAGGATGCTGACGCGCGGCTCCTGGGTGGGGTCGATCTCGGCGACGGCCTCCTCGGCCGGTGCCGCGGAGACCTCCTCGACGTCGGGGACGATGTACTGTGTGCCGCCGGTGAAGTCGAGGCCCAGGGTCAGGCCCTTGATCAGCAGCAGGCCGATCGACAGCGCCATCAGGACGCCCGAGACGATGAACCAGCGCTTGCGCTGGCCCACGATCGGGTAGGTCTTCTCTCCCGAGTGGAGTTTGTTTCCCCAAGTGGCGAGGCTCATGATCAGTCCTCCGACTTCTTGGTGTCGTCGCCTGCGGCGGTGTCGGGTTCGTCGGGCGCCTCGGCGGCGTCCGAGGAGACCGCGGAGTCGTCGCCCCTGGCTTCAGTAGCCTCGGTAGCCGCAGGGGCCGATGCCGCCGCAGCCGCCTTGCGCTGAGCCGCCTTACGCTCGGCGAGCGTGAGACCCTCGGTCGCGTCGTCGTCCGACTCGGCCGACGCAACGGTCGCGGCCTTGGGTGCCGACGTCGCGTTACGCACGCGGCCGCGGCCCTTGTACATGCTGTCGCGACCCAGCTGACGCGGGTCGAGGCCGGACCACTTGTGACCTTCCCCGAAGAACTTTGTCTTGGCCAGCAGCACCATGATCGGGTGGGTGAACAGCATCACGATCAGCACGTCGATCACCGTGGTGAGACCCAGAGTGAACGCGAAGCCGCGCACGCCTCCGACGGCGAGCATGTACAGCACAATCGCCGCGAGCAGCGAAATCGCGTCGGACGCCAGGATGGTGCGGCGAGCACGCGTCCAGGCGTGGTCCACGGCGCTGGTGAGCGAGCGGCCCTCACGCAACTCGTCACGGATGCGCTCGAAGTACACGATGAACGAGTCCGCGGTGATACCGATCGCCACGATCAGACCGGCCACACCAGCCAGGGACAGGCGGTAGTCGAGGCCCCACGACAAGAGCGCAATCACGCCGTAGGTCGTGACGCCGGCAAGCACCAGCGAACCCATCGTGACCACGGCGAGCGCGCGGTACTGGAAGATCGAGTAGATCACCACGAGCAGGAGGCCGATCGCGCCGGCGATGAGGCCCTTCTCGAGCTGCTCGGCGCCCAGGGTCGCGGAGATCTGCTGGTTCGACTGAACCTCAAGGCTCAGCGGCAAGGCACCGAACTTCAGCTGGTTAGCGAGGTCCTCCGCCTGCTCCTGCGTGAAGTTGCCGGTGATGGAGGCCTGGCCGCCCGAGATACGGGTTTCGACGGACGGCGCGGAGATCACGGCGCCATCGAGCACCATCGCGAACTGGTTGCGCGGGCTCTCGAGCTGCGCGATGCGCTGCGTAATCTCGTCGAACTTCTGTGCACCCTCGTCGGTGAACTGCAGGCGGACCTCGTACGAGCCGGTGTAGGAGCCGGTCTGGGTCTGCTGCGGGCCGGAGGTGGCAGTCTCAAGGTCGTCGCCCGAGAGCTCGACGGGGCCCATGGCGTACTTCAGGAAGTCGGCGGAGCCACACGCGGTGTAGCCGGCCTCGGGGTCGCCCATCGAGCGACCGGAGTAGTTCTCGATGCTGAGGCAGTCGAGCTCGGCGTACTCCTGCTGGAGGTCGGCGGTGAGCCACTCGAACGATGAGGGGTCGGTCTCGCCGTAGACCGGGCCGCTGGCGGCGTCGTCGGTCGCGGGCTCCTCGGTCGTGGCGAGACCCTCGGTGGTGACGGCCGATGCGCTGGCCGACGGGCTCGGCTCGGCCGAGGCTTCCGTGGTGGCTGAGGTGGTGACCGGCTCGGTCGCCTCGCCCACCACGTGGGCGGTCTCGGACGCCTCGGCGTCGGGGACGAGGGTCTCCGCGGCGCTGGGCTCGACGCTCGGTTCGGCCGATGCGGACGGCTCGGCGCTCGCTTCAGCGGAGGCCGAGGCGCTCGGCTCCGGCGTAGCGCTCGTGTCGGTGCCCGCAGTCGCGCCGGGGTCACCGACCTGCAGCACGGGGCGGAACTGCAACTGCGCGGACTGGGCTACCAGGTCGACAGTGGACTGGTCGGGGTTACCCGGCAGTGAGACCACGATGTTGTCGCCCTGCGTGGTGATCTCCGCCTCGGCGACGCCGGAGGCGTCCACGCGCTGGCGGATGATCTGCACGGCCTGGTCGAGGTCGGACTGCTCGATCTCCTGCGTCGCGCCCTCCTCGAGCACGGGGGTCAGGATGATTTGACGTCCACCTGCGAGGTCGAGGGCAAGGCCCGGGGTCCAGTTGGTCGCTCCGGTCGCCACGCCGGCCGCGAGGCCGCCGTAGATGAGGACGAGGATGACGCCCAGCCAGATCAGCGCCTTACGTGCGCTCTTGGTCGCTTTTGACACAGGATTCCTTCGGGTCTTGCGTGCGTTGTCGCCCCCGGAGGAGCCCAGCCGATTGTAGGGGTATCGCGCAACGCCGTCGACCAGGCCTGCCGCGCGCCGCGAACAGAGCCGGCCCGCTCAATCGAATAGGCGGCCGCCCACCTGGCCGGCCACGGCATCGGCCGGTGGGGTGAGGCCCAGGTGTTCCCAGGCGTCTGCGGTCGCGATGCGGCCACGAGGGCTGCGGCTCATGAGACCCTCGCGCACCAGGAACGGCTCGGCCACGGTCTCGACGGTCTCGGGCTCCTCCCCCACCGATACCGCGAGGGTGGACAGGCCCACGGGCCCGCCGCCGAAGCGTGTGCACAGCGCACGCAGCACCGCGCGATCGAGCCGGTCGAGCCCACGCTCGTCCACCTCGTAGACCTTGAGGGCCTCGCGCGCATTTGCCAGAGTGCCGCGGCCGTTGCCATGAACCTCGGAGAAGTCGCGCACGCGCCTCAGCAGCCGATTGGCGATGCGGGGCGTGCCGCGCGAGCGGCCGGAGATCTCATGCGCGGCAGAGACGTCGATGGGGAAATCGAGCAGCCGCGCCGAGCGGCCGAGGATGCGCTGCAGCTCGGAGGGCTCGTAGAACTCTAGGTGCCCCGTGAAGCCAAAGCGGTCGCGTAGCGGCGCGGGCAGCAGGCCGGCGCGCGTGGTCGCGCCCACGACGGTAAAGCGCGGCAGGCTCAGGGGGATGGACGTCGCCCCCGCGCCCTTGCCCACCACCACGTCGACGCGGAAGTCCTCCATGGCGAGGTAGAGCATCTCCTCGGCCGGGCGCGCCAGGCGGTGGATCTCGTCGAGGAAGAGCACATCACCCTCCTCGAGGGACGACAGGATCGCGGCGAGATCGCCCGCGTGCTGGATGGCGGGGCCGGAGGTGAGGCGCAGATTCGCGCCCATCTCGGTGGCGATGATCATCGCGAGCGTGGTCTTGCCCAGCCCTGGAGGGCCCGACAGGAGCACATGGTCGGCGGTGGTGCCGCGCGCGGAGGCGGCGCGCAGCACCAGGCTCAGCTGGTCGCGCAGGGTCTGCTGGCCCACGAACTCGTCGAGGCTGCCCGGTCGCAGGGCGGCCTCGGCCGAGCGCTCGATCGCGTCAGCATCGGCCGAGACCAGGCGCGGGTCGGTGTCCTCGTCAAACACGCGCGGCCCCCATGGTGCGCAGCGCGGCGCGCAGCGTCACGGCGACGTCGGCCTCGGCCACCGCGCCATCGGTCACGGCGTCGACGGCCTTGGTGGCCGCGGCGGGCTTCCAGCCCAGGCCGATGAGCGCCTGCTCCACCTGGTCGCGGGCGTCCGCGGCGCCGGTGGGCGCCTTCTGAGGCGTGCCCGCGGCGTCCAGCTCCGGCAGCGACAGCTTGCCGCCCAGTTCAAGGAGCAGGCGTGCGGCGACCTTCGCGCCGATGCCCGGCACCTGCTCGAGCGCCTTCCTGTCTCCTGCGGCGACGGCGTGGGCGAGGGCATCGGGCGTGTGGACCGCGAGCATGGCAAGGGCGAGCCGCGGCCCCACCCCCTGCACCGACTGCAGCGCCTCGAAGGTGTCGCGCTCATGCTCGGTGCCGAAGCCGAACAGCGTGAGCGAGTCCTCGCGCACCACCAGGTGCGTGTGCACCCGCACGGTAGCGCCATGGCGCAGCTCCGCCAGGGTGGTCGGCGTCGACAGCACCTTCATGCCGACGCCGCCGGTCTCGATGACGGCGCTCGTCGCGCCCACCGACAGCACCTGGCCGTGAAGCGTGGAGATCACGCACCCCTCCTTCGAACGTATGTACGAACACCGTACGGGACGGCGCCGACATCGAAGGACGCGACGCGCCCAGGTCAGCCGCGCTTGCGCGCTGCCTTCTCGGCCTCCGCCCACCGCCGCTGTGCAGCGGTGGAGGCCGTATTGCCCAGCGGCGCCGCTCCCCCACGCCACGCATGGGCGATGGCGATCGCCAAGGCGTCAGCGGCATCGGCCGGCTTGGGAACCTCGGTGAGCCCCAGAACCTTGGAAACCATGTAGCCCACCTGGGCCTTGGCCGCGCGGCCGTCGCCCGTGACGGCGGCCTTGACCTCCGAGGGCGTGTAGAGCGCGAGCGGCAGCCCCCGGCGCGCCGCCGCGAGCATGACGACGCCCGAGATCTGCGCCGTACCCATGACCGTCGAGACGTTGGACTGCGCGAACACGCGCTCGAGCGCGATGGCCTCCGGCTGGTGCTCGTCGAGCACCGCGTCCAGTGCGTCGGCCAGCCTCGCGATGCGGGCGGGCGTGTTCGACGTCGACGGGCTGGTCGCCGCGCTCACGTGGACGAGCGAGACCTTCCGCCCCCCGCTCGCGTCGATGACACCCAGGCCGCAACGGGTGAGGCCTGGGTCGACGCCGAGGATGCGCACGGCGCTAAGTCGATCGGCGTCTTACTCGGCTGCGGCCTCGAGCACCTCGTCGGAGGCGTCCATGTTCGCGTACACGTTCTGCACGTCGTCACAGTCCTCGAGGGCGTCGATGAGGCGCAGCATCTTCTTCGCGCCGTCCACGTCGAGGTCGACCTTCATCGAGGGGACCCAGGCGGCCTCGGCCGAGTCGTAGTCGATCCCCGCCTCCTGCAGCGCGGTGCGCACCGCGATGACGTCGGTGGCCTCCGAGGTGATCTCGAACACGTCGCCGCCGTCCTCGATCTCCTCGGCGCCCGCCTCGAGCGTGGCCTCCATGAGGGCGTCCTCGGAGGTGCCCTCCTTGGAGACGACGACCTGGCCCTTGCGGGAGAACAGGTAGGCGACCGAGCCCGGGTCCGCGAGCGTGCCGTTGTTGCGCGTCAGCGCGGTGCGCACCTCCATGGCGGCGCGGTTGCGGTTGTCGGTAAGGCACTCGATGAGCATCGCGACGCCGTTGGGGCCATACGCCTCGTACATGATGTTCTCGTACTGGGCGCCGCCGGCCTCGAGGCCCGATCCACGCTTGACGGCGCGGTCGATGTTGTCGTTGGGGACCGAAGACTTCTTGGCCTTCTGGATCGCGTCGAAGAGCGTGGGGTTACCCGCGGGGTCGCCACCACCGGTGCGCGCCGCGACCTCGATGTTCTTGATCAGCTTGGCAAACAGCTTGCCGCGCTTCGCATCGATGACGGCCTTCTTGTGCTTGGTAGTGGCCCACTTGGAGTGACCGGACACGTGTGCTCCCTTGATGACGGACTGTCAGGACTGCCGACCAGTGTACTCAGGTGCTGCGGCGCGCTCCCCGCCCACGACGCGCTGGACAGTGTGAGCCGGATTGACTGCCGACACGCCGCTCGGAGGGCCGATGCGACTGCCGGCTTCCCCGTGTCGCTCGCCTGTACGGTTCGTACTGCCGGGCGGCGGGGCGCCGCTTAGAGCAGCGCGAGGATCGCCCAGCGGCCCAGCACACCGAGTGCCCCGGCCCAGATCAAACTCGCGAGGGTGCCGATGATGAAGCGCTCGGCGGCCTCGGAGCGGACGTCCGCGGCGGTGTCGCGCAGCTCGGGATAGCGGCCCAGGCCCTTGATGGCGATGACTACGGCGACGACCTCGGGCATGCCGATGAGGATGCCGCCGGTCACCATGACGCGCTCGAGGACTCCCACCCACATGCCTCCGCGCAGCAGGCCGGGGGTCGCAGCCGCGGGCTCGATGCGCCTGAGCAGCCACGACACGAGTGGCGCACCCAGGGCGGTCGCGAGGGCGAGCGTGGCGACGGCAATCAGAGCCACCGCGATCGCGATGAGGACGTCCTCGTTCATGACACCGCCTCGCTCATGAGCCCAGCCTGTTCATGAGCCCACCTTGGCATGCGCGGCCCGCGCGACGAGTGAGGCGGCCACGGGGCGCGTCGCGCGTTCCTCTTCCATCATCGCGGCGGCGATGCGCTGGCTCACCGCCTGGGGCGAGATGCCGAGCGTGCGCGCAACGTCGCGTTGCGTAGCGTCGCCGACCCAGGCGTCAGCCACCTCCCAGCCCGCGGCCGTGCGGCGGCCCAGGACTGCACCGATCAATTGCAGGACGGCGGTCGCATGGCTCGCGGCCTCGTGATCGGCGCCGAGGACCACGACGGGAACGGGCTCGCGCCGGCCCCGGGCGCGCTCGACGGCGTCGCGCGCGGCCACGAACGCAGGCCCAGAACTCGCGCGCGCCGAGTCCGCAAGGGGCAGATTCACCTCGCCGGCGCCGATGCCGATCGACCAGTCGCCCTCGCGCACCAACGTGAGCGCGAGGTCGACGACGGCGTCCGCCCCTGTCAGGACCGCTTGGAACTCGTCTCCCACGGTGCGCTCAATGGGCAAGGCGATGGCGCCGGCCCAGCGCTCGCTCCAAAGCCCAAGCGAGTCCAGCAGCGCGTCGACGCGCTCGCCCGTGCGGGTGCTGTCGCGTTGATCCGCGGTGAGAACGAACATAAGACAAGGTTAGAGCCTTGTTTGTCGGGAATCAAGGTCTCGGGCTTGATGCATGCTCTGCGGGGCGCGCGTGCACGCACTGGTGCGCCCGCGTGCGGGCGCTCGTGTGCGCGTGTGCGCGTGTGCGCGTGTGCGCGTGTGCGCGTGTGCGCGTGTGCGCGTGTGCGCGTGTGCGCGTGTGTGCGCGAAGCCGCGGCCTCAGCCAGCGATCCGCAGTGCCTCGGCCGCGTAGCGTGCGACGGCGCGACCGTACGGAGAATCGGAGGCGGCGGCCGAGGCCGAGGACACCTCCTCGGCGGAAGCCTCACCCAGATCACGGAGCGCAAGGACGCGGAAGGCCGCGGCCGCAGGGGCCAGAGCGTCGGCGACGGGTGAAACGTCGAGGAGCATCACCGCATCGGCCGGTCGCCCCACGTTGCGGAGCGAACTGGCGAGCTGGATGACGGCCTCGTCGTGGCGGCGAGCATCCAAGCCGGCGTCGAGAGCGTGCTCGTAAAGCCCCACCGCGACCTCCTCCTCGCCCACAAAATCGTGAGCCGAGGCCAACTCGAACAGCGCGGCCGCGTCACCCTCAGTCCGTGCCGCCACGAGATCGCGCGCACGCGCGAGCACCGCGCCCGGACGCGCGCGATCCGCCGTCGCCCACAACTGCGCGACGGCCGCCTCCCACTCCTGGGTCGGCGGCATGTCAGATAAGCTCGAGCAGGCGCTGATGCACGCGCGGCTCGTCGGAGATCTCGGGGTGGAACGCGGTGGCGAGCCGGTTCTCGTACTGCACCGCGACGGCGTGGGTAGTGCCGTCGGCGCCGTCCGCCGTCGCCAGCACCTCGACGCCCTCGCCATAGGACTCGACCCACGGCGCGCGGATGAACGTGGCCTCCATCGGGGAACCATCGGGCAGCCATGTGAGCGAGGCCTCAGCGGAATCCACCTGGCGCCCAAACGCGTTGCGCCGCACCGTCATGGGGATCGCCTCGAGCGTCTGCTGGCCCTCGATACCGTCCACCAGTTCGGTCGCCAGCAGGATCATTCCCGCGCATGATCCCAGCACCGGCAGCCCGGCCTCGATTCGCGCCATCAACGGGTCGCGCAGGTCGAAGGCCCGCAGCAGCTTGTCGATCGTGGTCGACTCGCCTCCGGGCAGGATGATCGCGTCGACCTCGTCCAGCTCACGCGGGCGCCGCACCAGCGACACCTGTGCACCCAACGCGGACACCGCCGCCGCGTGCTCCCGTACGTCACCCTGCAGCGCCAGCACTCCTACCGTCGTCACTCGCTTACCTCTCCCAAATCCTTCGTCGTGCCATCCCAGTCCACGAACGGCGCCCAGTCCTCCCGCAGCTCGGCGGGAAATACCTCGATATCCGCGGTAGCCAACTCTGCCTGCGTCAGCCAGACCGTGTCGTCGATGGTCTCCTCCTCGGTCGACGTCCACGCGAGCCCCGAGGCCGGCGTGGCATCGGCCAGGTGCGCCACGAAGAACACCTCGTGCTGCACGTACGGCCGTGACTGAAAGTCGAACAGAGCGGTGCGATCCCACACCGGTCCCACGAGAGCCGAGGGCTCCACCACGAGACCCGTCTCCTCGGTCAGCTCGCGCGCCGCGGCCTCCCGCGCGCTCTCCCCCGCCTCGATGCCGCCGCCGGGCGTGAACCACCAGGACCGCTCGGGACGGTGAGAGTCGTGCGCCCGCATCATGAGTAGCCGACCGGCCTCGTCGAGCAGCAGCACGCGCGCGCCCTCGCGCTGGATAACGCCCGGCGTCACCTCAGAAACTGGCTGTACCGCAGAAACAGGTACGGCCGATGCGGGGGTCGCCCCCGCATCGGCCGTCTGGTCGTTCAAACCTTGGGTCACCAACCGCGCTCGGCGAGGCGGTGCGGCTCGGGGACGTCGTCCACGTTGATGCCGACCATGGCTTCACCCAGGCCACGCGAGACCTCGGCGATGACCGACGGGTCGTCATAGAAGGTCGTGGCCTTCACGATGGCCTTGGCACGCGAGGCCGGGTCGCCCGACTTGAAGATGCCGGAGCCGACGAACACGCCCTCCGCGCCCAGCTGCATCATCATCGCGGCGTCGGCCGGGGTGGCGATGCCGCCGGCGGTGAAGGTCACGACGGGCAGCTTGCCGGTCTCGGCGACCTCCTGGACCAGGGGCAGCGGCGCCTGGAGCTCCTTGGCGGCCACGTACAGCTCGTCCTTGGGAAGCGACGTGAGGCGCGCGATCTCGGAGCGCAGCGTGCGCATGTGGGTGGTGGCGTTCGAGACGTCGCCGGTGCCGGCCTCGCCCTTCGAGCGGATCATGGCCGCGCCCTCGGAGATGCGGCGCAGGGCCTCGCCCAGGTTGGTCGCGCCACACACGAACGGCACGGTGAACTGCCACTTGTCGATGTGGTGGGCGTAGTCGGCGGGCGTGAGGACCTCGGACTCGTCGATGTAGTCGACGCCGAGCGACTGCAGCACCTGCGCCTCGACAAAGTGGCCGATGCGGGCCTTGGCCATCACGGGGATGGAGACGGCGTCGATGATGCCGGAGACCAGGTCGGGGTCCGACATACGGGCCACGCCACCCTGGGCGCGGATGTCCGCGGGGACACGCTCGAGGGCCATGACGGCGACGGCGCCGGCGTCCTCGGCGATCTTGGCCTGCTCGGGGGTGACGACGTCCATGATGACGCCGCCCTTGAGCATCTCGGCCATGCCGCGCTTGACCAGATCGGTGCCGACCTGGGGGGTGGTGCTCTTCGCGGTGTCGCTCATGCCTGATGCTTCCTTCACTTCGAGGGGTGGGGATATGTGCTGCCCGGTTAGCGCGGGAACAGCTCCGCGTCCAGTCTAATGGCGTCGCGGTAGGTCTCTTCGATGCGGGGGGCCACCTGGTGCCAGTCGAAGGTCAAGGCGCGGGCCTGTCCGCGCGCGGCGAGTGCCTCGCGGCCGCGCGGATCGTCCAGCAAAGCGGTGATGCGGGACGCCAGCGCGACCGAATCGCCGACGGTGTGCAGCGCCGCACCCAGCTCGCCGTCGGAGTCGGTGGCCACGTCGCGAAAGGCCTGGAGGTCACTTGCCACCACGGCAGCGCCCGCAGCCATCGCCTCGACGAGCACGATCCCGAAGCTCTCTCCCCCGGTGTTGGGCGCGCAGTAGACGTCGACGGACGCCATGAAGCGTGCCTTCATGCCCTCGTCGAGCTCGCCCACCACCTCGGCTCCCGAACGCGCCGCACGCGCCGCGACCCGGTCGGAGAACCGGCCGGCGACCAGGAAACGGGCCCGCGGGTAACGCTTCCTGACGTACGGGATCGCGCCCAGGTACTCCTCGAGGCCCTTGCGAGGCTCGTCCATGCGACCCAGGATGCCGATCGTGGGTGCCTCGCGTGTGCCGGTCCACTCCCCTCGCGGCTCGGCGACCACGTACTCCTCGGTGTCCACGCCGTTGGGGATGATGTGGGTCGCGGCGACGCCCAAGTGCTCCTTGACGGTGCGGTCGGCCGAGGGCGATACCGCGATGCGCGCGTCCAATTCTTCGTAGCCGGGCTTGATGAACGGCTTGGCGATCCGCATCATCCGCGAGTGGTCATTCGACGTGTGGAACGTCGCGACCGTGGGACCCAGCCGCGCCCACATCGCGATCACCGACAGCGACATGGTGCCCGGCTCGTGCAGGTGGACCACGTCGAAGTCGCCGTCGCGCAGCCAGATGCGCACACGCGCCGCGGCGATGGGGCCGAATTTCACGCGCGCGACCGAGCCGTTGTAGTGCACCGGAATCGACTTGCCGGCGATCGACACGTAGTCGGGCACCGCGACGCCGGGCGAGCCGGGCGCAATCACGGACACCTCGTGCCCGCGCTCCATCAGGATCTCCGCCAGATCCATGATGTGGAGCTGCACGCCGCCGGGGCGATCGAAGCTGTACGGGCAGACGATACCGATTCTCATGCGGTCCACCCGAACCGCTGCATCATGTGCCAGTCCTCGGGGTGCTCCGCGATACGCGCTGCCATCCAGGTCGCCCAGCGTTCGCTGAGCTCGCGCACCTGGTCCTCACGGGCGGCCGATGCCACGCTCGCCGGGTCGATCGCCTCACCAAAGTGCAGCACCACCCCCCACGGCGAGCCTGCGGCTCGCCGGCGAGTGCCCGTCAGGCGCTCGTAGTACACGTGCACGGGGATGATGGGGGCGCCCGTCGCGAGGCCCAGGGCCGCGGGACCGGGGGCCACCTTCACGCCCCGGCCCCACATGTCGACCTCGACACCGGATCCCGAGAGGTCACGGTCCGACAGTAGGCACACCAGCGTGCGCTGCGACTTGGTGATGCGAATGAGCTCGCGGAACGTCGAGCCGCCCTCGTGGCCCAGTACTTGGATGCCCACGCCCTCGCGCATGGCGACGAAGCGGTCGAACATCTCGCGGGGCTTAAGTACCTCCGCCACCGCGGTCACGGGGATGATGCGCGGCGACGCGTAGGCCCCGACCAGGTCCCAGTTGCCGCTATGCGACAGGACGGCGATGGCGCCCGTGGGCGTCGTCTCGAGCAACTCGCGGACACCCTCGTAGTCGCGCAGCCGCACGCGCGCCTCGACCTGCGAGGGACGGAAGCGGTCCAGCGTCAGCGCCTCGGCGTAGTAGCGCGACACGGACTTCAGCGACGCCTTCGACAGGGCTCGCAGCTCGTCGCCAGTGGCGCCCGTCACGCGGTGCAGGTTGTCCTCGAGCCGGCGCACGGCCTTGCCCGGGCGGTGCCAGGCGAGAGTCGCACCCGCGGAGGCGAGCGACCGAACGGCTCCCACCGGGAGCACACGCGCGGCCCTCCAGGCGGTGAGCAGGGCGTTCATCGAGTGGGAGCGTCCAAACGGTGGTCTTTGGCGTTCTCGCGCACCACAATCAGAGTGCGTTGCACGATGGTGATCGCCGCGGCCAGCGCGAGCAGCGACAGCGTCCACGTCAGGACCGCGACGGGAAGGCCGAGCCCCACCAACGCGGTGGCGACGAGCCCGATCACAAGCCGGTCGGAGCGCTCGGCGATGCCGCCCGTGGCCGCGATGCCCAGCGACTCCGCCTTGGCGCGGGCGTAGGGAACGATCGACCCGAGCGCGAGGCATAGCAGAGCCGCCAGCGCCGTCTCAGGCGAGGACTCCCGGAAGGTCCATACGAGCGCGCCGAAGATCGCGGCATCGGCCACGCGGTCCAGCGTCGAGTCCAGGTACGACCCCAGGCGGCTGGCCTTGCCCGAAAGTCGCGCCATAGTGCCGTCGAGCATGTCCGTCACCACGAAGAACGTGATGAACAGGACGCCCCAGAACAGGCTCATCCCGCCGCGCGGGAAGAACACGCACGCGCCGATCACCACACCGATGGTGCCGATGATCGTCACGGCGTTGGGATGCACGCCCAGGCGCAGCAGCCCCTTCGCGGGCGCGGCCCACAGCTTGCCCATGAAGGGGCGTAGCCAACCGAGCATCAGTCCACCTCACCCCACGCGGACGAGACCTTCGCCCACGTGTCGTCCAGCAGCTCGGGCAGCGCCTTGGTGGCCCCGATGATGGGCAGGAAGTTCGAGTCGCCCATCCACCGCGGCACCACGTGCTGGTGAAGGTGCTCCGAAATGCCGGCTCCGCCGATGGCGCCCTGGTTCATGCCGATGTTGAAGCCCTGAGTCCCCGAGACCGAGGACAGCACGCGCATGGCCTTCTGGGTCAGCACGCCCATCTCGTCGCGCTCGGCGTCCGTCGCATCGGTATACCAACCGACATGACGGTAGGGGCACACCATCAGGTGGCCGGGGTTGTACGGGTAAAGGTTCAGCACCACGTAGCAGTGCTCGCCGCGGTAGACCACGAGCGCGTCACGGTCGGGCATCTCGAGCTTGGCGCACAGAGGGCAGTCGTGACGCCCCTCGTACTCCTTGCGGTCCTTGCCGTCCTCGATGTAGGCCATGCGGTGAGGGGTCCACAGGCGCTCGAAGCCGTCCGGCTTGCCGCCCATCTGCTCGCCGTCGACGATCTCGGCCACGGAACTAGACCTGTGCCTTGGTGCGGACGGCCTCGACAATCCGAGCCACGGCATCGGTCACCGGCACCCCGTTGTCCTGGCTGCCGTCGCGGAAACGGAACGACACTGCGCCCGCCTCCGCATCGTCGCCGCCTGCGATGAGGGTGAAGGGGATCTTGTCCTTGGACGCGGTGCGGATCTTCTTGGGGAAGCGCTCGTCGGAGTCATCGAGCTCGACACGGATACCGGCCGTACGCAGCTGTGCCACGACATCGGCCATGTAGTCGTTGAACGCCTCGGCCACCGGAATGGCACGCACCTGCACGGGCGACAGCCACACGGGGAACGCTCCCGCGTAGTGCTCGGTGAGGATCGCGAAGAAGCGCTCGATCGACCCGAACAGCGCACGGTGGATCATCACAGGGCGCTGGCGGGTGTTGTCGGGCGCGGTGTACTCGAGCTCGAAGCGCTCGGGCAGGTTGAAGTCCAGCTGGATGGTGGACATCTGCCATGAACGGCCGATGGCGTCGCGGGTCTGCACCGAGATCTTGGGTCCGTAGAACGCGGCGCCGCCCGGGTCGGGGACGAGCTCGAGGCCAGAGCCCTCGGCGACCTCGCGCAGGGTCTCGGTGGCCTCCTCCCAGATGTCGTCCTCGCCCACAAACTTCTCGGGGTTCTTGGTCGACAGCTCCAGGTAGAAGTCCTCGAGGCCGTAGTCCTTGAGCAGCCCCAGGACAAAGTCGAGGGTCTTGGTGAGCTCGTCCTTCATCTGGTCGCGCGTGCAGTAGATGTGCGCGTCGTCCTGGGTAAAGCCGCGCGCGCGGGTCATGCCGTGCACCACGCCGGACTTCTCGTAGCGGTAGACAGTGCCGAACTCGAACAGGCGTAGCGGCAGCTCGCGGTAGGAACGCCCGCGCGAGTCGAAGATCAGGTTGTGCATGGGGCAGTTCATGGGCTTCAGGTAGTAGTCCTGGCCCTGCTTGGTGACGTTGCCGTCCGCGTCGCGCTCCTCGTCGAGGTGCATGGGCGGGTACATGCCGTCGGCATACCAGTCGAGGTGGCCCGAGGTCTCGAACAGCTTGCCCTTGGTCGCGTGGGGGCTGTAGACGAACTGGTAGCCCTCCTCGATGTGACGGTGGCGCGAGTACTCCTCGAGCTCGTGACGGATGATGCCGCCCTTGGGGTGGAACACCGCCAGACCCGAGCCGATCTCGTCGGGGAACGAGAACAGGTCGAGCTCAGAGCCCAGGCGACGGTGGTCGCGCCGCTCGGCCTCGGCCAGGCGCTCCTTGTAGGCGACCAGCTCCTCCTTGGTGGGCCACGCGGTTCCGTAGACGCGCTGCAGTTGCGGGTTCTTTTCGTTGCCCTTCCAGTACGCGGCGGCCGATCGCATGAGCGACCAGCCGTTGGCGAGCACCTTGGTGGTGGGCACGTGCGGGCCGCGGCACAGGTCGCCCCAAGCGCGCTCGCCGTTACGGCGGACGTTGTCGTAGATGGTGATGTCGCCCTCGCCGATCTCGACGGAGGCACCCTCGGCGCCGTCGGCGTCGTGGGTGAGCAGCTCGCACTTGTAGGGCTCGTGGGCGAGGTCGGCGAGCGCCTCGTCGCGGGTGACCTCGCGGCGCACGAACGACTGGCCCTCCTTGACGATGCGCTGCATCGCCTTCTCGAGCGCCTTCAGGTCCTCGGGAGTGAACGGGGTCTCGACGTCGAAGTCGTAATAGAAGCCGTTCTCGACGGGCGGGCCCACGCCCAGTTTCGCGTCCGGGTTCACCTGCTGCACCGCCTGCGCGAGCACGTGCGCGGTCGAGTGACGCAGCACCATGAGGCCGTCGGGCTCGTCAATGGTGACGGCCTCCACGGTCGCGCCAGCGGGGATCTCGCGGGCGAGGTCCCACAGGGCGCCGTCCACGCGCATCACGAGCACCTCGCGGCGCTCACCAAAGAGGTCGGTGCCCGTCGTGCCGGCGGTCAGCTCTCGCTCGTCGCCGTCGATGGTCGCATGCAGGCTGGGCACCAGGGGTCTCCTTGTGGGGGTCGTGCGCGCGGGTGCGCGCGGTCGGTCCCCACGATGCTACCGACCCGTGGGGACACTGGGCACGTTTGTGTGGGCCGCGCCCCGCTCTAGGTGAGGGCGGGATCGTGTGAGGAGAGGCTCACGGCCAGTTCGGTCCAGCGCTCGCGGCGTGCGTCATCGTCCGCGCCGGCGATGAGCGACACCAGCACGGCTGCGGCGCGCACGCGCAATTGATCGGCAGGCACCTCACGCTCGAACATGGCGGCCGCCGCATCGACGAAGGCGGGCACGTCGGGGTATCCGGGCCCGTCGAAGGTCGGCAACGTATGGAGATGAGCAAGCATGCAGGCGAGGTCATCCACGCGATAGCCGGGGCCCAGCGTGTCCACATCGATCAGCGCGGCGACCGTGGGCTCCGACCCGCCGTCGACGAAGACGTTGGCGGCGTGGAAGTCCCCGTGCGTGGGCACCAAGGGACCGGGAGGTTCGGCTATCGATGTACGGACGGCGAGCCGGACCGTGTCGATGCGTGCGGCATCGGCCCCCTGGGTGATCGCGGCGTCCGCATACGTATCGATGAGTTCGGCGGCGCTACGCCGGCGATCCATGTGCATGGCCGCGTCGCCAATGGAGTCGAGCGCATCAACGAGGATCTGCGGATCGACGTGGCGCGGGAAGTCGGGGCGATAGAAATACTCGGTGAGCGGCAGTCCCGCCGCGCCCTCGATGACGACGATGCCGTCGCCCGCGTCGTAGGCCCGCGGCGCCATCGCACAGGCCTCGTGGCGGTCCAGCACGCGCCTGGCGGCATCCGGACGCAGCACCTTGATGTAGATGCGGCCGGTCAGGCCGTGACTGCTCACATTCGCGCGCAGCACCGCACGGCGCATGGGCCTCAGCACGAGCATCTCGAGGTGTTCCACCGAGGCGTCGCCGATGCCCACCCGAGCGAGACGGGCCGCGAGAGCAGCCGGCACGCACGCATCGGCCAGGCCCGGCAACCTTGGATCGGCGGGGTGGCGCCACACATGCACCTTGCCCAGGTCGGACTCCAGGCGGACGGCCTTCACCGCGGCGCGCTCGTCCTCCGTGAGGTCGACCGTCGAGGCGATGAGGTACTGCCGCTCGCCCGACGCGACCACGTCGTAGGTGGCGGAGGTCTCGGCTCCGGGGCGGGCGTGCACGGCGTCCAGCCGCCACGAGTCCAGGGACTGCTGCGACGTGGCAAGGGCGGTCGCGAGCATGGCGCCCGCGTCCTCGCTCGACAGCACCGTCGCTGCCTCGTCCCCCGTAGCCATGATTTATCGAACCACGAGGGTGGGGTTCAGGGGCGGATCTGGGCGTTTCGTGCGGTGTGTCGCGGCCCGCGGGACGCCGGCTCGCCCCTAGGCGTCGTGCCTGATGGGGCCGACCTTCTCGAGGTAGCAACGGCCGCACAGCGACTCGTACTCCGCCTGCTGGCCGTCGATCGCGACCTGCGCGCCATGCGCGACAAACTCACCGTTGATGCGCCGGGCATTGAGCATGGCCTTCGATCCGCACCGGCAGATGGTCTTGAGCTCCTCGATCGAGTGGGCGAGTTCCATGAGGCGAGCCGATCCGGGGAAGGCCCGCGAGCGGAAGTCGCTGCGAAGGCCGTAGGCGAGCACGGGCACGCGGGTGGTCACCGCCAGGGTGAAGGCCTCGTCGACCTGGGCGGGTTCGAGGAACTGGGCCTCGTCGATGAAGATCGCGTCGACTTCGCTCAGCGGGCGCACCTTCTCGATGGCTGCCTTGAGGGACTCTCCTGCACCGAGGAGGACGTCGACTGGCTTTTCCAGCCCGATGCGCGAGGAGACAGACTCCCCCGCCTTCGTATCGACCCCCGGCTTCACGATCAGGGGCAATTGCGCGCGCTCGCGATAGTTGTAGGCCGCCTGCAGCAGCATGGTCGACTTGCCCGAGTTCATCGCGCCATAGCGGAAATACAGCTTCGCCACCGGTGTTACTCCCCTGTCATGAGTGTCGCGGGGAAGCCTAGTGCCGCGCCCGGCACTCGCCCCTTGCATTCCGGCGCAAGTCTCCGCATCTGCGTCACGAAACTGGGTTTCGTGGCGGACCGTGGGACATCAGGAGACCCCGCTGGCGCCTCGGAAACATGACAAAGGCCCCGTCGGATCTCTCCGACGGGGCCTGCTGTGGTGGGCGATACTGGGATCGAACCAGTGACCTCTTCCGTGTGAAGGAAGCGCGCTACCCCTGCGCCAATCGCCCTACGAGCAGGAACTAATATAGCGCCTATTTGCGGCGTGGAAGACCAGGGTCGGGCTCGGCCTCGGCGCGCAGCTCGAACTGTGCGGACAATTTTCGCAGCAGCGGGCCCGGTGTCAGGTCGTGTCCATCGAGCGTCGACACGTGCTGAACACCCCGCGTCGAGGACGTGACCGCGAGGTGCGCGTCGCCTGCGATGACCTCATCGAGCACGCTCATGGTGAGTTCTCCCGGAGCAGTCGCGCGTACCGGCAGGCCCGCCATCGCGCCCCACTCCAGCGCGAGGCCTCGCGTAATGCCCGCCAGGCAGCCGGACGCGAGCGGAGGCGTCACGATCTCCCCGGCGCGCTCGAGGAACACGTTGGTCGCCGTGCCCTCGCACAGGTGGCCCTGTGTGTTGGCGACGATGGCCTCGTCTCCACCCTTGTCACGTGCATACGCCACCATGACCGCGTTCTCCGCGTACGAGGTCGACTTCACGCCCGTGAGAGCCCCGCGCTCATTGCGACGCCACGGCGCCCGCACCGCGTGGCACATGCGCGGGCGCGCCGCGTCGATCCCCACCACGACGGTGGTGAGCGGCCCGTCGCCTCGCGCCGAACCCATCGGCCCGGGGCCCGACGTCACCGTGATGCGCAGCCGCGTCACGCTGCCACGCCCAGCCTCCATGACCTCGTCGATGGCGCCGCGCAGCACCTCGGCGTCGACGCCGACGAGTCCCATCCGATCTGCGCCGTAAGCGAGACGTGCCAGGTGCCGGGTGGGCGCGAACACGCGCCCGTCCCGCACGGTCATGGTCTCGAAGATTCCGTCGCCTACCGTCAGCCCGTGATCCAGCGAGGACACCACGGCCTCATCAGGATCGCGAAGGCTCCCCCCAGCCCACACCACGATTGTCATCCCGCCATCCTTGCGGTGGATGCCAGGCCAATCAAGCGCCTGGCCTTTAATTCCGTTTCGCGCCACTCGGCGCCGGGATCCGAACCCCACGTGATGCCCGCTCCCGTGCCGAAGCGCAGCGTCCCACCGCCCGCGCGGTCCCACCAGAAGGTACGAATGCCTACCGCAAGCTCTGCGCGCCGCGCGTCAGCGTCCACCCAGCCCAGCGCCCCGCAATACGGTCCGCGCGGCGCCCGCTCCTCCCGCTCGATAATCCTGAGCGCGCTCGACTTGGGCGCGCCCGACACCGATCCAGGCGGGAACGTGCCGTCCAGAAGACCCGGCCACAGGGCCGGCGTCCAGTCGTACTCCGTTGCGAGCCGAGCCGTCACCGTGGACTCGAGATGAGTCAATCCGGGGTGTTCGTGCAGCCCCAAGAACTCGGTCACCTCGACGGAGCCCGGGATGGCCACGTGTGACAGGTCGTTGCGCACCAGGTCCGTGATCATCACGTTCTCGGCCTCGTCCTTGGCAAGCATCGGCTCCCCTGGCGCGGCCGTGCCCTTGATGGGCGCGCTCGACACGCGGTTGCCGTCCAGGGCCAGGTACAGCTCGGGCGAGGCGGAGACGACCCAGGCGCCCGGCGCATCGGTCATCTGGGGAATGGTGATCCGCGAGGCAAACCTCGCGGGATTGCCGTGGGCCAGGCGCTCGCTCAGCGCGACAGCATCGGGTCCGTCGGGTCCAGCGGGCAGCCGCGCGGAGAGCACGCGGCACAGATTCGCCTGGTAGACCTCTCCCTCGCGGATGTCATCGCGAATACGCTCGACCGCCGAGCGATAGGCGGGCTCGTCGAGCGAGGTGACCCACGCATCGGCCGCCGGGCCGTGCCACTGACGTCCGGTGGACCGAGCGATGGCAGACGACCGCTCCACGTGGCCCATCCGCCACGCATCGATCCTGCCCTCGAACGTGCCCACGAGGACCCAAAAGCCGCCCTCGGCAAGCCGGTGACCATCACGAAGGACGTCGATATGCTCGAGCACACCCCGCGCGCAGACGCCACGAAACGCCGCCTCGCCGCGTCCGCCGCTGTGCTCCTCGTCCACGGCATCAACGGTAGTGGCTGACGCGGGAGGCGATTTGGCATCGGGTCAACCCATGGGCTAGTGTTTACGTCTTGTCAGGGCACGCCTTGACAACGCGGACGTGGCTCAGTTGGTAGAGCATCACCTTGCCAAGGTGAGGGTCGCGGGTTCGAGTCCCGTCGTCCGCTCGTAGGTTCGTAGCCGATGTTTTTCGGCGACCACGGTGGGTTGGCCGAGAGGCGAGGCAGCGGCCTGCAAAGCCGTATACACGGGTTCGAATCCCGTACCCACCTCGGGCGATTGGCGCAGCGGTAGCGCGCTTCCCTGACACGGAAGAGGTCACTGGTTCGATCCCAGTATCGCCCACCAACAAAGCCGTCCCTTCGGGGGCGGCTTTCTTCATGTCCGCCGTCCACTGCCCCGACAGATGGAACCGGATCCCTGGGCGACACGCGGGCACCCGGGCCTGAACGCGCGGCGCGACCGGCGTGTCGCAGCGTCATCTGGTTCACACCGTCTGACGGACACGACACGCGGCCGATGCGGTGGTCACCGAGCCGTCCGGGATGCGCTACAGTTTTCCACGGCCCGAAACGTTCAGTTTCGGTCCGCGCGGACGTGGCTCAGTTGGTAGAGCATCACCTTGCCAAGGTGAGGGTCGCGGGTTCGAGTCCCGTCGTCCGCTCGCAAGATCGAGGTCGGCACCATGGTGGGTTGGCCGAGAGGCGAGGCAGCGGCCTGCAAAGCCGTATACACGGGTTCGAATCCCGTACCCACCTCGCACGGGCGATTGGCGCAGCGGTAGCGCGCTTCCCTGACACGGAAGAGGTCACTGGTTCGATCCCAGTATCGCCCACCACACGAGAGCCGCCCCGGATACACCGGGGCGGCTCTTTGCATTCCAGCCTGCCCCCTGGTGTACCGCCAAGCGCCACGATGCGCGCTCTCGTGGCGCCCGTGAGGACATCTGCGCCACGGGGTACGGTGAGCGCATGCCGCTCGAGACGAACCCTCTAATCCCCGCCAGCTATGACGTGGTCTGGTCGGTCATCGCGGCGGTCATCCTGGTGTCCACCCTGAGCGCGGCCATCTCAGTTGTCCGCCACTCGCGCGTGGTGAGCGGTGCCGCCCTGGCCGGGTGGCTGCTGCTGGTCCTGTGCCTGCCGGGCCTAGGCGCCGCGGCATGGTTCCTCGCCGGCCGCGGCCCCGCCCAGCGCGAGATGGAACGCCTCTACCCCGAGGCTCCACCCCTGCGCTGAACGGGACCCACGCTGGCCCAGCGGGCGTCAGTCCAGCAGGCTCGCGTACAGCTGCGCGAAGTCCTCAACGCTCGCCTCGCGCGGGTTGCCGCCGGCACACACGTCGTCGAACGCCG
Organism: Demequina sp. NBRC 110051; assembly: GCF_002090055.1. Classification (GTDB taxonomy): domain Bacteria; phylum Actinomycetota; class Actinomycetes; order Actinomycetales; family Demequinaceae; genus Demequina. The sequence continues at coordinate 134,886 of NZ_BBRH01000010.1, read as the reverse complement.
CCTGCGCGAGCACCGGAACGTCGTCGGCCGTGGCGCCGAGGCTCGCGATCGTCGTGGGGTTGCCCAGGTCACGGGTCAGCGAGGCGACTGCCTCGACCGCAGCGCGGCGAGCATCGGCCAGGTCCATCATCGCCGCACCCTCCACACCGAAGGCGGCGGCGATGTCGCGGTACTTGTCCCCCGTCGCCTCCGCGTTGAACGCCATCACGGGTGCGAGTAACACGCCGTTGGCGACCCCGTGCGGGGCGTGGAACAACGCGCCCAGCGGGTGAGCCATCGCGTGGACCGCGCCGAGGCCCACGTTGGAGTACCCCATCCCGGCGATGTACTGGGCAAGGGCCATGCGTTCCATGGCGTCGGCGTCACCGTCTGCGGCCGCACGCAGCGCGCCGGCAATGACCTGGATCGCCTTCAGGTGGAACAGGTCGGACAGCTCCCACGCGCCCTTGGTCACGTAACCCTCGATGGCGTGCGTCAGCGCGTCCAGACCGGTCGCCACCTTGAGCGCACGCGGCGCCGACGCCATCATCTCCGAATCCACGACGGCCATGATCGGGATGTCATGCGGGTCCACACAGACGAACTTGCGCCCGCGCTCCGTGTCGGTGATCACGTAGTTGATGGTGGTCTCGGAGGCGGTGCCTGCGGTGGTGGGCACGGCGATGATGGGCACTGAGGGATTCTTGGTGTCGGCGACGCCCTCGAGCGAGCGCACGTCGGAGAACTCGGGATTGGCGACCACGATGCCGATCGCCTTGCAGGTGTCCTGCGGCGATCCGCCGCCCACGGCGATGAGGACGTCGGCGCCGCTTGTCTGGAAGGCCGCCACACCGGCTTGGACGTTCTCGATGGGCGGGTTCGGCACCACGTGGTCGTAGACGTCATAGCCGATGCCGGCCTCGTCCAGCAGACCCGTCACTTTGGCGGTCACGCCTGTCTCCACCAACACGGCGTCGGTCACCACGAAGGCCTTCGTGAAGCCGCGCCGAGCGAGTTCGTCGGGGATCACCGAGATCGCTCCGGCTCCGAAGTAGGCGGTCTGATTCCAGATCATGCGCTGGACCATGGTGAGGCTCCTTCCGAGGGACGCGCCCTCGCGTCGTGGGGGCCGCGATGACCCCGCTCACCTGAATGGTTTCAACCGCCGGTGGCCGACGCCAGGGACGCAGGTCCCGTCACCAGATCCACCACCAGCGCACGGTGATCGGCATCCGTCAGCGCGACCGAGTCGACGGACGTCGCCACCCATCCATCGGCCCGTGCGAGCACGTGATCGATCGCGACCACAGGGAAGCCTCCGCGACCCTCGGGGAACGTGAAGACCGAACCGGCTCCCGCCTGGTCAGCCGCATCCTCGTAGCCAAGGCGCTCGAGCCGCATCAGCGCCGCGTGGTCGCGCGTGGCGTTGAAGTCACCTACCGCGATGACGTCCCCCGTCAATGAGCCGAGCGTGCTCTCGAGCGTGGCCAGGTCCGCGTCCCAAAGCCGCTGCTCCCAGAGCCCTGGCGCCGCGGGGTGAACCGCCACGACCGTGACGGCAGCCGATGGAGCATCGAGACCCATCCGCACCGTGTGAGCAGTCGTGCCGGGGATCTCCGCGGCGTCGGTGACGGGAAACGAGCTCCAAACGCCGATTCCGGCGAACCCCTCGGCGGGTGCGGCAAAAGAGTGGGGAAGCACCTCGTCAAGACCAGCCTCGTTCAACGCATTCACGGCTCCCGGCGTCAGTTCCTGCACCGCAAGTATGTCCACGCCGCGGTCCCGCACAAGAGCGACGACCTCGCCGGGCGACACGCGCCCGAACGTCGCGTTGACGGACGCCACCGTGACCAACGCGCCGTCTGCCTGTGGCGGAGACTCGGCGGTGGCGAGCGGAACTTGCGTCGCGCCTCCCCAAACCATCGCCGCCATCGCCGCTCCCACGAGCCACCACGACCGAGCGGCGAGGCCCGTAACGAGAGGAACCAGCAACGCCACCACGCACCACGGAGTGAGTGCGATCAATGCCGCTAGCGGACCCACCTGCCACGCCAGAGCCCGCGTGATCAAGACGCTGGCGACTCCCCCGAGCGCGAGCCACCCCACGACCAAGGCTGCTCGACGCCAGGCCAGCCGACGCATCGGCCGTCTATCGGCGTCAGCCGAGCGCGACGTAGCGCTCCCCCACCTCGACGGGGACGTCGAGGCGATTGCCCGGTCCCGGCAACGGGCACACCCAGTCGCTCGAGTAGGCGCACGAGGGCTGGAAGGCGAAATTCAGGTCGATCACGAGTGCTTCGGTGCCGCCGCCCAAATCCGCGCCCTTCACCGTGTCGAGCAGGTAGCGGCCACCGCCGTACGAGGACGGAGACGCGTCCTTAAGCGGCACGAACACGCCGCCCCCATACGAGTCCAGCCACCACACGTCGAGGCTGCCGAGATCGCCAAGCGTGACGCGTCCGATGCGCTCGAACGGCACCACACCGTCGGTCGCGGTGGGCACCTCGCGGCGCTCGGGCTCCGCCGCCTGGACCGGCACCTCGAAGCGCCAGTCTGGATCGTAGGGAGCCACGACGGGAGAAAACGAAGATCGGTGCTCCGCTGGTACGGGTGTCGCCGGGTGCGCCGCGAGGAGCTCAGCACGCCCTTCGATCCACCGCGCGTGGGCTGCGGCCGGATCGGGGGTCGCGCGTACCTCCGCGTAGAGTGCGGCGACATGCCGGCGCCAATCGAGGACGTGCCAGGAGTAGTGCATGGCTCGACCGTACGCGACGGACCAGGCCCGCGACAGCACGTCCGTACACAACCCCTATGCAGCGACGAGCGCCTCGATGCCTGCGGCGAGCTCGTCGGCGGCGCGCCGCGGATTGCCCGTCACGTAGCCATCGACCAGGGCGCCGTCGCGCAGCATCATGACCTGGCGCGCCACATCCTCGGGCGACGCCGCTCCCCTGTCGCGCGCCCACGCGGCGATCGCGTCGATCATCCAGTCACGAAACCTCACCACCACCTCGCGCACGGGGTGATCGGGGTCGGGATATTCGGCCGCGGCATTGATGAACGGGCACCCACGGAACCCGGGACGGCACATCTCGTTCTCGAAGATCGCGGCGATCGCGCGCGGCTCCCCATTTGCTGAGTGGCCGAGCCCCTGGACGCGCTCCAGTTCCGCCTCGAGGTACGCCACCACTAGAGCGTCCTTCGAGGGAAAGTGCCGATAGAAGGTGACCTTGGAAACGCCCGCGTCGGCCAGGATCCGGTCGGCACTCACCGCACGAATCCCATGGGCGGTGAAGAGGTCCGATGCCGCGGCAAGGATGTCCTCGCGGGCCCGTCCGCGTGTGGTCGCCATGGCAGCTCCTCAAAGTTTCCGTGTCGTGGGAATCATCCCACGCTGTGGTGGGTTATCGTCTATGTAGACGTACTAGTAACCCTACTTATCGAACGCCACCCCACGAGGAGTCATTCCATGGACAAGCCCAAGGTCTTCTACACCGCCACCGCCACCGCCACCGGAGACGGGCGCAACGGTCACGTCGCCACCGACGACGGCCTGGTCGAGTTCGAGCTCGCCACCCCCAAGCCGTTCGGCAAGCAGACCAAGACCAACCCCGAGCAGCTCTTCGCCGCCGGTTTCTCCGCATGCTTCAACTCCGCATTCCAGATGACCGCGAAGAAGGCGAAGGCTCCGCTGACGGACTCGCAGGTGACCGCCAAGGTGGGCATCGGCCCCGTGGGTCTCAAGGGAGGGTTCGGCCTCGCGGTCACCCTGCAGATCCGCACCGAGGGCCTCGACCAGGCCACCGCCCAGCAGCTCGCCGAGGCTGCACACGAGGTCTGCCCGTACTCGAACGCCACGCGCGGCAACATCGAGGTCAAGCTTGAGGTCACCGCGGCGTAATACCAACCCCACCCCATCGGGACCGCACGGGCCCGGTCGGTGCCCCACGGCATCGGCCGGGCCTTCTGCTCCACTCCAGGAATGAGAAACACCCCCGACACGCTTATCTGGGAGGATGACAATCAAGCGTTGGAAAGGGCCACAGCTGCATGTCTGAGATCAGTCACGAAACGACCCGCCGCCTGGGACACAGGGCCGAGGCGGCGATACCGATCTCGACATACCGCCTGCAACTGAGCGAATCCTTCACGTTCGCCGATGCCGCGGCCAGGCTGAACTATTTCTCCGCCCTGGGCGTCACTCACCTGTATTTGTCACCCATCCTCGACGCCGCACCGGGCTCCACTCACTTCTATGACGTGGTGGATCACTCGCGCATCTCGCCGGTTCTCGGCGGCATCGAGGGCCTGCGCGACCTGGCGTGGAAGGCCGGCGAACACGGCATCGGCCTTATTGCCGACGTGGTGCCCAACCACATGGCCGTCCCCACGCCCGCGTACTTCAACAAGGCACTGTGGTCCGTGCTCGCCGAGGGTGAGGAGTCCGACCACGCCCACTGGTTCGACGTCGACTGGTCCGGCGGAGACCCGGTGCTGATGCCCGTGCTCGGCCAGCGCATCGGCACCGTGCTGGCGAATGGTGAACTCACGCTCGACACGATGGTGGTACCCGGCTTCGAGGACGCGGGCGAGGTGCCCGTGCTGCGCTACTACGAGCACGTGTTCCCGGTGCGACCGGGCACCGAGAACCTGCCGATGGCGATGCTGGTCGACCAGCAGTACTACCGCCTCGCGTATTGGCGTGTGGCCAACGAGGAGCTCAACTATCGGCGCTTCTTCGACGTGGGCTCCCTCGTGGCCGTGCGCGTGGAGGATCCCGATGTGTTCGACGCCACCCACCGCGTGATCGTCGACCTCATCAAGGACAACACGCTGCAAGGCCTGCGCATCGACCATCCCGACGGACTCGCGGACCCGGCCGGCTACCTCCAGCGCCTGTCAGACGCGACCGACGGCGCCTGGGTGGTGGTCGAGAAGATTCTCGAGGACGAGGAGCGCCTGCCCACCTCGTGGAAGACCGCGGGCACCACCGGCTACGACGGGGCCTGGCGCGTGGGCGCACTGCTGCGCGACCCGGCCGGCTCCTCTCCCCTGGCCGCAACGCTGCACCGTCTCACCGGCGACGCGATGGGCACACTGCCGGCGATGATCAACGAGGCCAAGCGCGAGATCGTCAAGGAGTCGCTGTCGAGCGAGGTCCACCGGCTCGCCACCATCGCCCACACCATCTGCACCACGGACGTGCGCCTGCGCGACCACACGTGGCGGGCGCTGTACGACTGCCTGCGCACGCTGCTGATCACGTTTGACCGCTACCGCGCCTACGTCGTCGCGGGTGTGCCGCCCAAGCCCGCGTCGCTCGAGGCGATCGACCATGCCGCGGAGCTCGCCCGCGCCCAGCTCGACGCCGAGCGCCACGAGACGCTGGAGGTCGTCATTGACCTTCTGAAGGGCGCCGAGGTCGGATCCGCCGGCCGCACCGACGACGCCAACCGCCGCGAACTCATCACCCGCTTCCAGCAGGCCTGCGGCGCAGTCATGGCCAAGGGCATCGAGGACACCGCCTACTACCGCTGGACACACTTGTTGCCGCTGTGCGAGGTGGGTTCGCCCGCCTCCCGCTTCGCCCTCCCCCCGGCCAACTTCCACGCGTGGGCCGACGAGCAACAGATTCAGTATCCCCACGGCATGACCGGTCTCACCACTCATGACACCAAGCGTTCCGAAGACGTCCGCGCGCGCCTGTCGGTGCTTTCGGAGGCCGCCGACGAGTGGGACGCGCTCGTCACGCGCCTGCAGGCCGCGACCGAGGAGATGCGTCCCTCCCTGCTGGACGGGCGCACCGAGAACCTCTGGTGGCAGACCCTCGCCGGCACGTCCGACGAGCACTCGTTCATGGAGTGGGACCGCCTGGAGGGGTACCTCGTCAAGGCGATGCGCGAGGCAAAGACTCACACCACGTGGACCTCGATCGACGAGTCCTATGAAAGCTCCGTGTTGTGGTTTGCGCAGGCTACCCACGCCGACCACACCGTGCGCTCGCTCATGACCGAGTGGCACGAATCCGTGGCGGCGGGTGTGCGGGCACACATCCTGTCGATGAAGCTGATCCAGCTCACCATGCCCGGCATCCCGGACACCTACCAGGGCACCGAGACACTGGCGCCCTCGCTCGTGGACCCGGACAACCGCCGGCCTGTCGACTACGACGCGCTCGCCGAGACGCTCGAGCGCGTCACGAGCGGCGCGAAGCCCCGCACGCTGGCCGAAGAGAAACTACTGGTCACGGCCCGCGCCCTGCAGACCAGGCGAGATCATCCCGAGGCGTTCACCGGCGACGACTGCGGATACGTGCCGCTGCCCTCGTCCTCGGGTCACGCTGTGGTCTACGCCCGCACCGACGGTGAGTCACCCCAGGTCATTACCGCCGCGACGCGCCTTGGCCTCGACCTTGAGAAGTTGGGCGGGTGGCGCGAGCACACGGTGACTCTGCCCGAGGGCCGCTGGCGCGACGTCCTCAGTCGGCACGCGTTCGAGGGAGGCACGGTGGAACTGCACGCTCTCCTGGGCGCACGGCCCGTCGCCCTCCTGGTGAGGGAGGACGCATGATCGCGCGGGCGTGGGCGCCGCACGTCGACTCCGTGGGGCTCGTCGTCGGCACGGCCGATGCGGTGGTCACCCCCTTGGAGCGGGGTACCGATGGCTGGTGGTCGGGTCCCGATCTGCCGCCGGGCACGGATTACGGCTACATCGTCGACGGTGAGGGCCCCTGGCCTGACCCGCGCTCGGCGCGCCAGCCCGGCGGCGTGCACGGCCTGTCACGCGTCTACGACACGTCGCGCTTTTCGTGGAGCGACGGCGCATGGTCGGGCACCGACGTCCTGGGCAAGGTCTTCTACGAGCTCCACGTGGGCGCTTTCACGCCGCAGGGCACGCTCGACGCCGCCTCGGCTCAGCTGCCGGCGCTGCGATCGGTCGGCGTCGACGTGGTCGAACTCATGCCACTGGCGCCGTTTCCCGGGCGCCACGGCTGGGGCTATGACGGCGTGTCGCTCTACGCGGTGCACGAGGCCTACGGAGGCCCCGAGGCGCTGCAGCGCTTTGTGGACGCCGCTCACCGGGCGGGCCTCGCGGTCTGCCTCGACGTGGTCTACAACCACCTGGGTCCCGACGGCAACTACCTGTCCAAGTTCGGCCCCTACTTCACCGACGCCCACCACACTCCCTGGGGTTGGGCGGTGAACCTCGACCAGGACGATGCCGACGGCATGCGCCGCTATATCTGCGACAACGCGCTCAGGTGGTTCGAGGACTTCCACGTCGACTGCCTGCGGCTCGACGCCGTCCACGAGCTGGCCGACGACTCCGACCGTCACATCCTTGCCCAGCTGAGCGACGAGACCGCGGAGCTGTCCGCGCGCATCGGCCGTCCGCTTTCCCTGGTCGCGGAGTCCGACCTCAACGACGAGCGCATGGTCACCCCCACCGCCGAGGGCGGCCTGGGGATGACCGCGCAGTGGAACGACGACATTCACCACGCGCTGCACGCTTATCTCACCGGCGAGCGTCACGGGTATTACGTCGACTTCGGCTCGCTCGAGACGCTCGACAAGGTCTATCGCGAGGTGTTCTGGCACAACGGCACGCACTCGCCGTTCAGGGGGCGTGAGTGGGGTCAGCCCGTCTCGCCTCAGACGGACCGGCGGAAGTTTGTCGCGTTCGCGTCGAACCACGATCAGGTGGGTAACCGCGCGATCGGCGACCGTCCCGCGTCCTCACTTGCGCCGGGCGCCCAGGCGGCGTCCCTCGCGGCGATCCTGCTGTCGCCCTTCACCCCGATGCTGTTCATGGGCGAGGAGTACGGCGAAACCAGGCCGTTCATGTTCTTCACTGACCACGACGAACCCCTGGGCACGGCGGTGTCCGAGGGCCGCATGAGCGAGTTCGGCGGCCACGGGTGGGAGGAACTCTACGGCCGCGAGGTCCACGTGCCTGATCCTCAGGACCGGACGACATTTTTGCGCTCCAAGCTGGGCGACGGGGTGGGCGCGGACCGCGCCCACAACGAGGCGCTGCGGGACTGGGTGGCGACCCTGATGGCGCTGCGCTCGCGCGTGTCCGACCGCGCCGCATGGGCGCAGCATCCGGCAGGCGCGAGCGAGTCCTCGCCGCGCGTGCTCACGCTCAACGGCCCGGTGACGATGCACGCCAACCTGACCGATGCATCGGCCGTCGTCACCGACGGCGGAGAGCTGGTGGGATCGTTCGGAAGCGTGACCGCGCTGACGGGCGGCTTTGAACTCGCGGCCGATGCCGTGGCGCTGGTCGCGCAGACCTAAGCGTTGAGCGCGACGAACACGTCGTAGATCAAGAAGGCCGGCCACACGAGGGCCTGGAGCAGCGCGCCCACGTGTTCCCAGAAGCCGTCGGCGACGTTCCAGAAGTACACCGCGGAGCCGATCATGCCCAGGAAGTAGAAGCCTCCGCCGGCGGCGGCGCCACCGTTGTTGGTGCTGCTCATTCTGTCCCCCTCACGGTCGCTACTGCCTGTTGTAGCAGTCGGAGGGCATCGGCGCGCGCTGGCGCTACTCCCCCGCGACCATCGCGAGCATGCGGCTGAGGGCTCGGTAATACTTCTTGCGGTAGCCGCCGCGCAGCATGTCCTTGGTGAAGACCTCGCCAAGAGAATGCCCGGAGGCGACGATGCGCACGTCCCGGTCGTACAGGCGATCGACGAGCGCGACGAGGCGGAGGGCTTGCGCCTGGTCCGTCAGCGGCGCGACGCCTCGGAGCCCCAACACCTCGATGCCGTCGACGTATGCCCCGAAGCGGCTGGGGTGGACGTGCGTGAGGTCCTCCATGAGTGCGCCCCAGTCCTCGCAGGCGGCACCGTCGGGAAGCCCTGCGGCAATCACCTCCTCGACCTTCGCGGGCGTGGGGAACGTCAGGTCGCCACGGCCGCGATAGTCGGGGCCGTCGATCGTGATGACGTCGAAGACGCTCGAGACGGCCTGGATCTCCCGCTGAAAGTCGTCGGCGGCAAAGCGCCCCTGGCCGAGCGAGCCGGGCAGGGTGTTAGATGTCGCGGCAAGCGCCACGCCCGCATCGGCCAACTCGCGCATGAGGCGGGCCATCAAGACGGTGTCGCCCGGGTCGTCGAGCTCGAACTCGTCGATGCAGACGAGCGCGAACTCCTGGAGCGCGCGGCGGGTGCCCTGGAAACCGAGTGCTCCGACCAGTTGGGTGTATTCGACGAAGGTGCCGAAGGCCGCGCGCTCGCCCACGTCTCGCGCGAGCGAGGCGAGCAGGTGGGTCTTGCCCACCCCAAACCCGCCATCGAGGTAGACGCCGCGGCCGGCGCTCGAGCGGCGCAGCAGGCCCCGGCGGCCAATCCCCTTGGCGAACGCTCGCACCGCATCTCGCGCCTCGCGTTGGCTCGGAAATTCCGGATCGGGAACGTACGTGTCGAAGCTGGCCTGCGAGAAGTGGGGCGGGGGGACGAGGGCGGCGATCAGAGCGTCGGGCTCGACATGGGGCCTCCGTCCGACAAGGCGGGCGGTCATGGCTCACACCCTAGTCAGCGCGGCCGCAGGGCAATGCACGACGCCCCGGTCACCGCGAGGGTGACCGGGGCGTCGCGTGAAGGAGTGGCTTAGGCCTCGACCTCGGTGCGGTCGCCGCCCCACAGCGTGTGGAAGGTGCCTTCGGCGTCCACGCGCTTGTAGGTGTGAGCGCCGAAGAAGTCGCGCTGTCCCTGGATCAGGGCGGCAGGCAGGCGCTCGGCGCGCAGCGAGTCGTAGTACGACAGCGACGAGCCGAAGGCGGGCGCGGGCACACCCGCAAGCGCGGCCTGCGACACGACTCGGCGCCAGGCGCCCACGCCGTTGGCGATGGCACCGGCGAAGTAGTCGTCGACCAGCAGCGACGCGAGCGAGTCGTTGCGCTCGTAGGCCTCGGTGATGCGGTCGAGGAAGCGGGCGCGAATGATGCAGCCCTCGCGCCAGATCTTCGCCATCTCGCCGCGCTTGATGTCCCAGCCGTACTCCTCGGAGGCGGCCTGGATCTGGTCGAAGCCCTGGGCGTAGGCGACCACCTTGGACGCGTACAGCGCGAGGCGCACGTCCTCGATGAAGCCCTTGCGATCCTTGATGTGGAAGTCGCCGGCGTTGCCCACGAGCACGCCGCGGGCGGCTTCGCGCTGCGCGGTCTGCGAGGAGATGGCGCGAGCGAAGGTGGCCTCGGCGATGCCGGTGACGGGGGCGCCCAGGTCGAGCGCAGACTGCACGGTCCAGCGACCGGTGCCCTTCTGGCCCGCCTCATCCACGATCACGTCGATGAGCGGCTTACCGGTCTTCGCGTCGACCTGCTTGAGCACGTTCGCGGTGACGTCGATCAGGAACGAGTCCAGGTCGCCCGTGTTCCACTCGGCGAAGATGTCGCCGATCTCGGCGGGCGTGAGGTTCAGGCCTGCACGCAGCAGGTGGTAGGCCTCGCCGATGAGCTGCATGTCGGCGTACTCGATGCCGTTGTGCACCATCTTGACGAAGTGACCGGCGCCGTCGGGTCCCACGTGGACGCAGCAGGGAGTACCGTCCTCGGCCTTCGCGGCGATCTTCTCGAGGATGGGGCCCAGGGTCGCGTAGGACTCAGCGGGTCCGCCGGGCATGATCGAGGGACCGAGCAGCGCGCCCTCCTCGCCGCCGGAGACGCCGGCGCCCACGAAGTGCAGGCCCTTCTCCTTCAGCGCGGCCTCGCGGCGACGCGTGTCGGGGAAGTGCGCGTTGCCCGCGTCGACGATGATGTCGCCCTCTTCGAGCAGCGGGGTCAGCGCGTCGATGACGGCGTCGGTGGGGCCACCGGCCTGCACCATGATGACGACGGTGCGGGGCTTCGCGAGGGCCTCGACGAAGTCCTCGAGGGTCTCGCAGCCGATGAACTCGCCCTCAGAGCCGTGCTCCTCGATAAGTGAGTGCATCTTCTGCGGCGAGCGGTTGTGCACCGCCACCGTGAAGCCGTTGCGGGCGAAGTTGCGCGCAAGGTTGCGCCCCATCACCGCGAGTCCTGTCACACCGATCTGGGCCTGAGCCATGTTCCGTCCTTGTCGTGTCCGGGGAAGGTGGTCTGTACCGCGCTCCAGCCTAGTGCGCTCGCGTCGCGTGGCGAACCGGGGCGCCGCCTGGGCGCACGCCTAGGCTCGGACGTATGCCCCAGGACTTCGAGCAGGCGCCGCCGGACTTCCGCGCGGCGCTGCAGTCGCTCGCGTCCGCACGCACCCGCACCGACGTGTCTCTCGCCGAGGCCCCCGCCCCGTCACGCATCGCCCCCTATGCGGTGGCCGTGACCGGTGAGCTCCAGGCCGAGGGCGCGGAGGCCACCGGAAGGTTCGTCCTCCTGCACGATCCCGCGGGCCACGACGCCTGGGACGGCGTCTTCCGCATCGTGGCGATGGTCAAGGCCCAGGTCGAGCCCGAGATCGGCGCCGACGACATGTGGGCAGAGGTCGCTTGGTCGTGGCTCCAGGAGTCACTCGACGGCGTCCCCCACCACGCGAGCGGCGGCACCGTGACCAAGGTGACCAACCGCTCCTTCGGCGACCTCGCCGAGCGCGAGGACGAGGTCCACGTCGAAGTGCGGGTCTCGTGGACCCCCGAGGACACCGACATGGCGCCTCACGTCCGGGCATGGACCGATCTCTTGGCCGCCTGCGGAGGCGTCCCCCATCTTCCAGAAGGAGTCACCATGCTTCCGGGACGCCACGCATGAGCGACGCCCCCACCGACGCCCCCACCCCGCCCACTGGCGGCGACGAGGCAACCACGGCATCGGCCATTCCCCTGACCGAGCCGGCCGGCGGCGTCCCCCAGGTCATCACCACCGTCGAGGGGCTCGAGCGCGTGGCGGCGGCTTTCGCCGCCGCAACCGGCCCTATTGCGGCCGATGCCGAGCGCGCCTCGGGTTTCCGCTACGGCCAGGCGACGTACCTGGCTCAGTTCAAGCGCGAGGGCGCGGGTATCGCGCTCATCGACACCGCGGCGCTACCTGACCTGTCGATCCTGAACGAGGCCTTCGGCGACGCCGAGTGGATCTTCCACGCCGCGAGCCAGGACCTGCCCGGCATGCGGGATCTGGGCCTCACGCCCGCCTCGGTTTTCGACACCGAGCTCGCCGCCCGCCTGCTGGGCTGGCCCAAGGTCGGCCTCGCGGCGGTCGTGGAGCGCGAGTTGGGACTCGCGCTCGCCAAGGAGCATTCAGCACAGGACTGGTCCACGCGGCCGCTGCCCTACGACTGGCTGGTGTACGCCGCGCTCGATGTCGAGATCCTCATCGACCTGCGGGACGGCATGTACCGCCACCTCGAGGAGGCAGGCAAGCTCGAGTTTGCGCGCCAGGAGTTCGAAGCGGTGCGCCTGGCGCCCCCGCCGCCGCCGCGCGTGGAGCCGTGGCGGCGCACCTCTGGCTCGCACCAGATCCGCGACCAGCGCGGCCTGGCCATTGTGCGATCGCTGTGGGAGGAGCGTGACAAGGTCGCGCAGAAGCGCGACATCTCCCCCGGCCGCGTGCTCCGCGACGCCGCCATCACGGCCGCGGCGCAGGCCAAGCCCACCACGCTGGCGGCGCTGTTGCAGGTGCGCGAGTGGCAATCGCGGGGCACCAAGCGTGCCGCGCCCCGCTGGTTCCCCGCCATCGAGCGCGCCCTGGCCCTGCCCGACAGCGAACTGCCCGCCAAGCGCGGCCCGCGCGGTGACGGTCCGCCACAGCCGCGCATCTGGAAGGACAAGCGCCCGGAGGCTGCGGCTCGGCTCGATGCGGCCCGGCCGCGGCTTCTGGAACTCGCGGAGCGCATCGACATGCCCGTCGAGAACCTCCTGCAGCCCGATGCCATGCGCCGCGCCTGCTGGGAGCACCGCGGCGGTGGAGAGGAAGAGATCCGCGCGCTGCTCGCGTCACGCGATGCCCGTCCGTGGCAGATCGACCTCGCGGCGCCTCTGATGGCGGAGGCGTTCGCCGAGGTGGCGGCCGCCGCGGAGTAGGACGCGAGGCGCTGCCCCCCCCCGATAATCTGAACCGGAATGGGCCGCGCCACGCCGGCGAGGGCGCGCTACGGTCCCTGATGAGCGGCGCGTCGCCGCTCGATCCGGTTCAGGCTGTCAGTCGGGGACAGATCAGTCGAGCGCCGCGATGACGCCGTCGGCGATGGCGGACGCGTCGAGGCCCACCTGCTCGACAATCTGATCACGCGAGGCGTGCGCGAGGAACTCGCGGGGCACGCCGTGGTGCACCCAGGTGCCGGAGCCGCCCGTGAGGCGCGCATACTCGGCCCACTCCTGGCCGATGCCCGCGTCGACCAGCCCGTCCTCGATGGTGACGATCAGCTCGGCGCCCGCGGTGAGCTCCTCGAGCCCGTCCGGCACCGGGTGGACCCACGTCGCGGTCGCAGCCACGACGGAGACGCCGTCGGCGGCGAGCTTCGCGGCCGTGTCGATCGCGGTAGCGGCCATCGATCCCAGGCCCAACACCACCACGCGGGGGCCGTCGGCCTCGGAGACAGATTCAGACAGCACGTCCAGATCCCCCACCGCACGCACGGCCGGCAGGTCGTCGCCCACGGGGCCCTTGGGGTAGCGCACCACCGTGGGGGCGTCGTCCACGTCGATGGCGTCGCGGAAGGCACGGCGCAGCGTGGATGCGTCGCGCGGTGCGGCGATACGCAGGCCCGGGACGTGCCTCAGTAGCGCCATGTCCCACATGCCGTTGTGGCTGGGGCCGTCATCGCCGGTGATGCCTGCGCGGTCGAGCATGAAGGTGACGCCCGCGCCGTGCAGGGCGACGTCCATCAGGACCTGGTCGAAGGCGCGGTTGAGGAAGGTCGCGTAGACGGCGACGACGGGGTGCATGCCCGCGAAGGCCAATCCGGCCGCGGACGTCACCGCGTGCTGCTCGGCGATACCCACGTCGATCACGCGGTCGGGGTAGGCGTCGGCGAGGGGCTGGAGGCCCACGGGCGCGAGCATCGCTGCCGTGAGCGCCACCACGTCGTCGCGCTCCCCCGCTACCTGCAGGATCTCCTCCGCGAACACCTTGGTCCAGCCAAAGCGGGATGGCTTGACGGGCAGGCCGGTCTCGGGGTGAATGCGCCCCACCGCGTGGAACCGGTCGGCGACGTCCTCCTCGGCGGGCGTGTAGCCGCGACCCTTCTCGGTGAGGACGTGCACGATGACCGGGCCGCCGAAGGACTTCGCGTGGCTGAGGGCAGCCTCGACCTGCTCGAGGTTGTGTCCGTCCACGGGGCCCACGTACTTCAGGCCCAGGTCGTCGAACATTCCGGGGTCGGCGATGAGGCCCTTCACCGCACGCTTGCCGTGCATCACGGTCTGATAGGTGAAGTTGCGCCACGGCCCGCGGCCCTCGAAGGTGCGCTTGCCCCAGCCCAGGAACTGTTCGTAACGCGGATCGGTGCGAATGCCGTCGAGCCTGCGGGCCAGGCCACCGATGGTCGGGGCGTACGAGCGGCCGTTGTCGTTGACGACGATGACCACACGGTCGTGTGACGCCGCCACCGAGTTCAGCGCCTCCCACGCCATACCGCCGGTGAGAGCCCCGTCGCCGATGACCGCGACGGTGGTGCGCTCGTCCTCGCCGCGCAGCGTGTGGCCGCGCGCGATGCCCGCGGCCCACGACACGGCGGTCGAGGCGTGGGAATTCTCGACCACATCATGCTCGGACTCGGAGCGCTGCGGGTAGCCGGCAATTCCGTCGCGTGTGCGCAGCGCGGAGAAGTCCTGCCGGCCGGTGAGCAGTTTGTGCACGTAGGACTGGTGACCGGTGTCGAACACGATGGGGTCGCGCGGCGAGTCAAACACGCGGTGGAGGCCAAGGGTGAGCTCCACCACGCCGAGATTGGGGCCCAGGTGGCCACCCGTGAGCGACACCGAAGACACCAGGTAGTCGCGAATCTCCTGAGCGAGTTCCGTGAGTTCCTCGGCGGTCAACGAGTCGAGATCCCGGGGTGACTCGATGCGCTCCAGCACGCGGTTCTCCTGACGTTCGGCGGGCCCGCCGCGAGGCGAGATCTGACGGTTCGCACGTCGCCTCCAAGCGCGACATACGGTAAACGACCACTGTACGGGTCCTGCGGCGCGCCGTCGCACACGCCACGGTCTTCATACGGCCGTGTTCACACGGCCGCGTCCATAGGGCCGCCCCCACGCGACCGCGCGCCCGCTCCCCTCACGGGAACACGGGCGCGCGGAGCGATGCGGGACGAGCCCGCGAGAGGGCCTTACGCGCTCACGAGCGAGCGCAGCACGTACTGCAGGATGCCGCCGTTGCGGAAGTAGTCGGCCTCACCGGGCGTGTCGACGCGGACCACGGCATCGAACTCGACGACCGAGCCATCGGCCTTCGTAGCCTTGACCGGCAGCGACTTGGGGTGCTCGCCGTTCGAGAACGAGGACACACCAGGGATGTCGAAGGTCTCGGTACCGTCCAGGCCCAGCGACGAGGCGGACTCGCCTGCCGGGAACTGGAGCGGAAGGACGCCCATGCCGATGAGGTTCGAGCGGTGGATACGCTCGAAGCTCTCGGTGATGACGGCACGCACACCCAGCAGGCGCGTGCCCTTGGCGGCCCAGTCACGCGACGAGCCCGAGCCGTACTCCTTACCGCCCAGCACCACCAGCGGGGTGCCGGCCGCAGCGTAGTCCTGCGCGGCGTCGTAGATGGTGTCCTGCTCGCCCTTGATGAAGTTGTACGTGAAGCCACCCTCAACGCCATCGAGCAGCAGGTTCTTCAGGCGAATGTTCGCGAACGTGCCTCGGATCATCACCTCGTGGTTGCCGCGACGCGAGCCGTACGAGTTGAAGTCGCGACGCTCCACGCCGTGCTCGGCGAGGTAGACACCCGCGGGGCTGTCGGGCTTGATCGCGCCGGCGGGCGAGATGTGGTCGGTCGTGACCGAGTCGCCCAGCAGCGCCAGCACGCGGGCGCCGGCGATGTCCTCGACCGGCTCGGGCTGGGCGGCCATGCCCTCGAAGTACGGGGGCTTACGCACGTAGGTCGAGTCGTCGGCCCACTCGAACGTCTTGCCGTCGGGCGTGGGCAGCTGCTGCCAGCGGGCATCGCCGGCGAACACGTCCGCGTAGTCCTTGGCGAACATGTCCTCGGTGATCGACGAGCCGACGATCTCCTCGACCTCGGCGGCCGAAGGCCAGATGTCGCGCAGGAACACGTCGTTGCCGTCGGTGTCCTGACCCAGGGGGTCGGTCTCGAAGTCGTGGTCCATGGTGCCGGCCAGCGCGTAGGCGATGACGAGCGGCGGCGACGCGAGGTAGTTCATCTTCACGTCGGGGTTGATGCGACCCTCGAAGTTACGGTTACCCGACAGGACCGAGACGACCGCGAGGTCGTTGTCGTTGACCGCCTGCGACACCTCCTCGGGCAGCGGGCCCGAGTTGCCGATGCACGTGGTGCAGCCGTAGCCGACCAGGTGGTAGCCCAGCGCCTCGAGGTCGGGCCAGAGCCCGGCCTTCTCGTAGTAGTCGGTGACGACCTGCGAGCCGGGCGCCATCGACGTCTTCACCCAGGGCTTGACGTTGAGTCCGCGCTCGTTGGCGTTGCGCGCCAGCAGCGCGGCAGCGAGCATGACCGACGGGTTCGAGGTGTTGGTGCACGAGGTGATCGAGGCGATCACCACGGCGCCGTGGTCAAGAGCGGTCTCGGTGCCGTCTGCCAGCGTCAGCGGTACGTGCTTGTGCGGGCGGCGCTTGCGGATGTCGGCGCTGGACTCGCGCGGCGCCGGAGCGTCATTCGCATGAGCCTCCGCGGCGATCGGGTCGGACGCGGGGAAGGTCTCCTCGACGGACTCGTCGAGCCCGTGGAGCTCCTCGTGCTCCGCGTAGTTCAGGATCGACTTGCCGAACGACGCCTTGGCATCGGTGAGCTCGATGCGGTCCTGCGGGCGCTTGGGGCCGGCGATCGACGGGACGACCGTCGACAGGTCCAGTTCGAGGTACTCGGAGAACACCGGCTCGACGTAGCCCTCGGCCGAGGGGTCGTGCCACATGCCCTGTTCCTTGCAATATGCCTCGACAAGCGCCACCTGGTCCGCGGAGCGGCCAGTGAGCTTCAGGTAGTCGATGGTGACGCCGTCGATCGGGAAGATCGCGGCGGTCGAGCCGAACTCGGGCGACATGTTGCCGATAGTCGCGCGGTTGGCCAGCGGCACCGCGCCCACGCCCTCGCCGTAGAACTCGACGAACTTGCCCACCACGCCGTGTTCGCGCAGCATCTGGGTGATGGTGAGCACCACGTCGGTGGCGGTCGCGCCGGCAGGGATCGCGCCGGTGAGCTTGAAGCCCACCACGCGGGGAATGAGCATGGAGACGGGCTGGCCCAGCATGGCGGCCTCGGCCTCGATGCCGCCCACACCCCAGCCCAGCACGCCCAGGCCGTTGATCATGGTGGTGTGCGAGTCGGTGCCCACACAGGAGTCAGGGTAGGCCTGGGTAGCGCCGTCGACGTCCTTGGTCATCACGCCGCGCGCCAGGTACTCGAGGTTCACCTGGTGGACGATGCCGGTGCCCGGGGGCACCACCTTGAAGTTGTCGAAGGCGGTCTGGCCCCAGCGCAGGAACTGGTAGCGCTCGCGGTTGCGCTGGTACTCGAGGTCGGTGTTGCGCTCCAGCGCGTCCTTGCGTCCGAACACGTCGATGACCACGGAGTGGTCAATGACCATCTCCGCGGGTGCGAGCGGGTTGATGACCGAGGGGTCACCGCCCAGCTCCGCGACGGCCTCGCGCATGGTCGCGAGGTCCACGACACAGGGCACACCGGTGAAGTCCTGCATCACCACGCGCGCGGGCGTGAACTGAATCTCGGTGTCGGGGTCGGCCTGCGGGTCCCACGTCGCGAGGGCGTTGACGTGATCCGCGGTGATGTTGGCGCCGTCCTCGGTGCGCAGCAGCGCCTCGGCGAGGACCTTGAGTGAGAACGGAAGCTTCTCCAAACCGGGGACCGCCCCGAGTCGGTAGATCTCGTAGGACTTTCCGTCCACATCCAGTGTGGCCTTGGATCCCAGCGTGTTCTCGCTCATGCAGCAACCTCCCATAGGTTCGTGTCCGCCGCCATCCTATCGGCCATCACGACGCCGTCAGACCCTTGGGGCGGTCAAAGGGAGGTAAAGGTCGCTACCGTCTCGACGTGGTGCGTCATGGGGAACAGGTCGAAGGCCTGGGCGTCCTCCAGGCGGTATCCGCGCTCGGCCAACAGCGCCGTGTCGCGGGCGAGCGCCACGGGGTCGCACGCGACATATACGACGCGCGGTGTTCCCGTCGCCGCGAGAGCCTCGAGGGTGCGCCGGCCCGCACCCGAACGTGGCGGGTCGACGACAACGGCGTCAGGACGGCCGATGCCGTGGTCGAGTGTGCGACGCACGTCACCATGGACGATCCTCGCCTCCGGATACGCGTGGAGGTTGCGCCTGGCTGCGCGAGACGCGCCGCGATCCGCCTCGACCGAAGTGACGGTCCGGCCGCTCGCCGCAAGCGGCAGGCTGAACAGACCCGCGCCCGCGTAGAGGTCGGCCACGCTCGCGGCGTCGCCCACGCGCCGCAGCACCTCCGACACCAAGAGCTGAGGGGCGCCCCGGTGGACTTGCCAGAAGCCGTCGGCGTCGACCTTGTACTCCCACGTCTCGCCGTCGATGGTGACGCTCTCGCGCAGGGTGCGCGGCGCGTTGGAACGGCTGTCCTTCTTGCCGGCACGCCACGGGGCGCCGTCGACCACCACGCGCACGGTGCCGTCACTGCCCTGAGCGACCTGGACGCGCGCGCCTGCCGGGAAGCGAGAGCCGACGAGCGCCTCCTCGACCTCGGGCACGGCCAGCGGCATGGCCGCGATCGCGTGAAGCGTGTCGCTGCGGTGCGCGTGCATCGCGGCCTTGCCCTCGGCATCGGCCGTCGCGCTCACCCGAGTGCGGTAGCGCAGGCCACCCGCGTCGTCGTCGCCCTCCACGGCCGTGACGGTGCCCTCAAAGCCCCGCCCGGCGAAGCGTTCGAACGACTCCTGCACCACGGCGAGCTTCCACTCGCGCTGCGCGGCGAGGGCCACGTGTCCCAGTTCGCCGCCGCCCACGCCGCCGGGGCCCGCCTCGGGCCAGGGCGACTCCACGCGATCGTCGGAGGCCTCGAGGATCTCGACGGCATCGGCCCGCCACAGTTTGGCGTCCTCACCTGCCTCGGTGAGCCGCGCACGCACGCGCTCGCCGGGCAAGGCGTGGCGGACGAAGACCACAC
The DNA here is from genome assembly GCF_002090055.1 of Demequina sp. NBRC 110051. Taxonomy (GTDB): domain Bacteria; phylum Actinomycetota; class Actinomycetes; order Actinomycetales; family Demequinaceae; genus Demequina. The sequence continues at coordinate 115,654 of NZ_BBRH01000010.1, read as the reverse complement.
GGCCCTCGTGACGGGCCACGCAGTGGCCGCCGTGGGCGGGCGCCCCGACGGTGAGTTCGATATCGGTCACGGCAGCTGCTCCCCTGGTGCGGGCGCCTCTTCGACGGCGACGGCCTCACGGGCGGATTCGAGGTGCCACGGCACCGCGGCCACGACGACACCCTTCAGCCCCAAGAGCTGGTCGCGCAGGCGCGTGGTGGCGCGGTTGTGCAAGAAGCTCTCCCACCAGCGGCCCACGATGTATTCGGGGACGTACACCACGACCACCTCGCGCGGGTTGGTGCGGTGGATGCGACGGATGTGGTCAAGCACCGGCGCCACGAGGTCGCGATACGGCGAGTCGAGCACCACCAGCGGCACGCCAGAGTCGATCTTGCCCCACATGCGTTGCAGCTCCTGGGTGCCCTCGCGCTCGGTCTGGACGGCCACGGCCTCGAGCGACGAGTGGCGTGCTGCCTTCGCATACGCGAGGGCGCGGATGGCGGGCCGGTGGAGCTGGTTGACGAGGACCACGCCGTGCGTGGCGCTGGGAAGCGCGACCGCGAGGTCCGCCTTCTGCAGGCGCACGTCCGCGCGCACCGCCGCGTAATGCTTGTTGACGGCGTGCATGAGGACGATGAGGATCGCGATGAGCGCGATCGCGATCCAGGCGCCGTTGAGGAAGTTGAAGACCGCGACCACGATCCACACGAGCGCCGCGACGACCGCGGCCACGGTGTGGAGGACGCGGCGTGCCTGCAGCGTGGCGCGCGTCTTGGACTCCGTGGCGAGGCCCAGCTTCGCGGTGGTCCATCGCACCATCGCGATCTGGCTCATCACGATGGCGGCGAAAACGCCCACCACGTACATGTGGATGAGGGTCTCGACCTCGGCACCCGCGAAGACCACGCCCGCCGCGGAGAAGCCCGCGATGATGAGGATGCCTCCGCGCAGCACCAACCTGTCGTTGCGCTGGGACAGCTGGCGGGGCAGGTAGGCGTCGCGCGCGAGGATCGCGCCCAGGCTCGAGAAGCGCCTGAAGACGGACATGACAGCGACGTAGAGGATGCCCGCGGCAAACAGCGCGATGATCCACACGGCGGCGGTGAAGTCGAAGACCTCCTGCGCCACCTGGAGCAGGATGGGGCCCTTCGACCAGCCGGTAATCCGATACAGCCACGACAGCAGCGCGACCACGAAGAACGCCAGGGCGGAGGCGATGACCGCCAGCATCAGCGTGCGACCGGCGCGCTTGGCGCGCGGTTCGGCGTGGTTTGGGGCGGACGCGGCGAGGTGCTCGATGCCCGTGACCATGACGGCGCCCGAGGCGATGGCGCCCGCGTAGGCGAACCAGATTGACCACGTCTCGGGGGCGTTGGGGGCGATCGGGGAACCCACAGTGTGCTGGCGAGCGACCCCGAGCGCGAGCATCACGGCGATGACGACGAGGAAGCCGAACCAGACCGCGAGCAGCAGGCGGGCCCGCTCGCGCACCACGCGCAGCGCGACGATCGTGATAAGTCCCACCAACACCACGCCCACGAGCGAGTCATACGGCTGCAGTTCGGGGATCATGAAGGCGATGATCTGCGTGATCGCTGCGACGGACACGGCGACCGTAAAGAGGTAGTCGACGAGCACCGCGGCGCCCGTCACCACTCCCGCGCCGCGGCCCAGCACGTCGCGCACCAACCCGTAGTCGCCCAGGTCGTCGGGGCGCGCGTGGATGTTGGAGCGGTACGCGGCCGCCAGGAGCAGCATGATCGCGACCACGCCGACCGCCATGAAGGGGATCGCACCCTGCTGGCTGCCGCGACGCAGGGCATCCACCACGGCATCGGGCGCATACGCGACGGCGGAAAGAATGCCGGCGCCGAACACCGGAAGGGCCAGGCGCGAGCGCAGCGTCACCGGCACGGCGGCGTCGGTCGCGACGGGCGCCCCGAACACGAGGCGTCGCAGACGATCCCCAACTCCTGTCACGTCGCACCATCCTAGGGGCGGGTGGGTATACCGTGGGTTCCCGTGCACATCGTCATCATGGGCTGCGGGCGCACCGGCGCGGCGTTGGCCGGCCAATTCGAGTCACGCGGCCATTCCGTGGCCGTGATCGATCGCGTGGGCGACGCCTTCCGTCGTCTTCCGGCCGATTTCCAGGGTCAGCGCATCACCGGCATCGGTTTTGACCGCGAGACTCTCGTGTCGGCGGGTGTCGAGGACGCCTACGGCTTCGCCGCCGTCTCCTCGGGTGACAACTCCAACATCCTCGCCGCCCGTGTGGTGCGCGAGACGTACGGCGTGGACAACGTGGTGGCACGCATCGCGGACCCAGGACGCGCCGAGGTCTATCGCCGCCTGGGCATCCCGACCGTCGCTCCGGTGCCGTGGACGAGCGCACAGATCGTGTCCCGGCTGCTTCCCGGCGGGGCCGACGAGGGCTTCACCGATGAAACCGCGGGGATTGCCGTGCGCCGCCTGTCCCTGCACGAGGGCTGGGTGGGCTCCACGGTCACGGCGTTGCAAGACGCGAGCCACGCCCGCATCGCCTATCTGGTGCGCTTCGGCAAGGCCGTGCTGCCCGAACCCACCACGGTGGTCCAGGTGGACGACGAGGTCTGGTTCGCCATCCCTGACGCCGAGAGCAAGCATGCCGAACGCACCGTGTCGCGAGGCCCGGGAGGAAACTCATGAGGGTCCTGATCGCCGGCGCCGGTTCGGTGGGTCGTTCGATCGCGCGCGACCTGTTGGAGCACGGCCACGAGGTCCTGCTGATGGATGTCTCCCCCGCCGCCATGCGTGTCGCCCAGGTGGCCGAGGCCGAGTGGATGCTTGCCGACGCCTGCGAGATGGCCGCGCTGCGCGAGGCCGGCACCGAGACCATGGACGTGGTCGTCGCCGCCACCGGTGACGACAAGGCCAACCTGGTGGTGTCCTTCTTGGCCAAGACCGAGTTCGGCGTACCGCGCACCGTTGCCCGCGTGAACAACCCTCGCAACGAGTGGATGTATGACGCGCAGTGGGGTGTGGACGTCGCGGTCTCGACGCCGCGCATCATGACGGCGATGGTCGAGGAGGCCGTCGCCGTGGGCGACCTGGTGAAGGTCTTCACCTTCCACCAGTCCGGCGCCTCGATCATGGAGGTCACGCTGCCCGCCGACTCCCCCGTCGTGGGCTCCACGGTGCGCTCCATCGAGTGGCCTCAGGAGATCGTGCTGTCCTGCATTGTGCGCGGAGACCGCACCATCGCACCCAGCCCCGCGGACACCCTCGAGGCCTACGACGAGCTGCTGTTTATCGTGTCGGCTGAGGCGGATCCGGAGTCTCTGACGCCGGTCTTGCGCTCTGCACCACGAGCCACACCGCCCACAGAGTAAGCGCGAACAGCGGCACGCCCATCACCAGGCGAGCCGTTCCGAGCGCCGCCACCTGGTCGGCGAGGTACAGCGGGACCTGGACGGCGAGGCGCAGGGCAAACATCGCTGTGAGCAACGCCGTCGCGATCTGCATGGCCTTCATCTCGCGCTTGTTGTCACGCCACCCGGTACCCTCGCCGCGCAGGAGGCCCGCGACGATGCCGACCACGGGCCAGCGCACCGCCATCGAGATCAGCAGGCCCACCAGATAGGCGGCATTGAGCAGCAGCCCGCCCGCGAAGTAGTCGCTGGGCTCGCCCGTGCGCCACGCCCACACGGCGCCGATGCCCACGCCCACGGCGCCCGACAGCGCCTGCTGGATGGACGACCGCTGCACCAGCCGCATGGCAACTAGGATGAGCATCGTGATCACGGCCGCGATCACGGGAACGCGCATCGAGCCGTCGATGAGGTACGCGATCACGAAGACCACGCCTGGTGCGGCGGCCTCGGCGAAGCCTCGCCAGCCGCCCACGGCATCGGCCAGATTGAAATCGTCGGATTCGAGGACCTTGCCCAGGCCGCCCACGGAACGTGGCGAGCCGTCGGGCCCAGCCTGCACGGCATCGGACGCCGAGTCGCCGGCCCGCTCGTGGTGGTCAACCGGCACCTCGCGCTGCGGCTCCTCGCCGCTCATGCGAGCCAGTACTGGGGGTTGTAGATTCGCGGCATCGCCTCGGCGTGCGACACGCGGCCCTTGAGGGTCACGTGGGCACCCGCCTCGATGCCGGGGATGGCGCGTCGGCCCATGAACACGGCGTCGATTCTGCCCGTGCCGTCGTCGAGCCGCGCGGTGAGCTGGGGAGCCGCGTCGTGCGGCTCGATCTGGAGGGACACGATGCGGCCCGAGACGGTCGCGACCTCGCGAGCCACGGCATCGGCGATCCGCTGGTGTGCGGGCGCCACGCTCATGCGGTGCCTCCCGGCCTTCCGGGTGCCGGAGATCCCGCAGGCGGCGTCAGCGTGAGGACGGAGCCGGCGACGGCCGCTCCCTCGCCTCGCGCCACGGCACAGCGAGAAATGAGCGCATCCACGCGGGCCCGGGTGGACTCCTGGTGCACGCTGGGGCCGATGCTCGTGACCTTCAGCAGCCAACGGTCGCCGTCGATGCCCTGCACGCGCATGGGAATCGCGATGATCTTGCCGTCGGGCCGCTTGTGGGGGCGCAGGACGGCGAGCTCGGGGCCGTAGCGGCCCTCGTCGACCGAGACCTGCGAGCCCCTGGCGCGCAGCTGCTCGGCCATGCGCGGACGCAGGTCGGTCCAGCGGCTCTCGCCGCGCGGGGCGGCGATGACCTGGAGCTGGACCTGGACGTCGCCCGAGCGCACGGAGACCGCGCCACACTGGCGCGTCTTGGCGTCGAACTCGGCTCGCATCTGCAGGCCGTCGACGGCGCCGATGCGCAGCGCGCCAAAGTCGACGAAGCGCGCGTCGGAGGACTCCTCGCCCACCGACCACGGCCCGTCGAGGACCTCGAGTCCCGCGAGCGGGTCGGGGATAGCGCCGGCGGACGACTCGTCGGGCGTCTCCTGGGGGGTCTCAGACATCGCGCACCCCCGTCGAGCCGAATCCACCCTCGCCCCGGTGGGAGCCCGGCAGGCGTTCGACCTCGACAAAGGCGGCCTTCTCGACGCGCTGGATCACCAGCTGCGCGATGCGGTCGCCCGCTTTGAGCGAGACCGCCTCGGTCGCGTCGGTGTTGAGCAGCGTGACCTGGATCTCGCCGCGGTATCCCGCGTCGACGGTGCCCGGGGCGTTCACGACGGTGATGCCGTGACGCGCCGCGAGGCCCGAGCGGGGGTGCACGAACGCGGCGTACCCGTCGGGCAGCGCGATCGAGAGTCCGGTAGGGACGGTGGCTCGCTCGCCGGGGCCCAGATCCACGTCCACGCGCGTGATGATGTCGGCACCCGCATCGCCTGGATGCGAGTACCGAGGTAGGGGGACGTCGGGGCCGGTCGTGGTGACCAGTACGTCGAGCGAAGCCATCGTCAACGGCCGCTTAGGCCGCGCACTCCGAGCAGATCGGCTGGTCGCCACGCATCTCAGCCAGCTGGCTGCGGTGGTGGACCAGGAAGCACGACATGCACGTGAATTCATCCTGCTGAGCAGGAAGGACGCGCACGGAGAGCTCCTCGCCGGACAGGTCGGCGCCGGGCAGCTCAAAGCCTTCGGCCGCCTCCGTCTCGTCCTCGTCGACCACGCCCGACGACTTGTCGTTGCGGCGGGCCTTCAGCTCCTCGATCGAGTCGGCCGAGATCTCGTCATCGGTCTTGCGGGGAGCGTCGTAATCAGTTGCCATCAGGCAGTTCTTCCCTTCGAGTGTGCAACATGCGTGTACACAATGCTGCGCGGGGGCGTTTTGTTCCCTCGGGCGCAGGCATTGTGCCCCAAAAACACCGTTCGCGCGACCCTAACCGCGCGAGTCGTCCGCGAGAGGCCCCGCGCTGGCCTCCATGAGCGCGTCGTGAAGCGCGTCCCAGAGGTCGGGATGCGCCGCGATCACGAGCCCCTCGTCGGCCGGTCCTCCGCCGACACCGGCGACCTTCAGCCCGGCCTCCTGCGCGATGAGCGAGCCGGCGGCGATGTCCCACGCCTTGAGTCCGTGCTCGTAATACGCGTCCACCGTGCCTGCAGCGGCGTGGCACAGGTCGATCGCTCCCGCACCCTGGCGGCGGATGTCGCGTACCTGGCCCAGGAGCCGCGCGACGATCTCGCCCTGGCGGGCTCGCCTGGCGGCCGTGTATTGGAAGCCGGTGGCGAGCAACGTGCGGTCCATCGAGGTGGTGTCACGGCGGCCGATGCGGTGGTCGCCTCGGTAGGCACCCTCACCACGTGCGGCGCACCACAGCTCGCCGGTGGCGTCGCTGATCGCGGCGGCCTCGAGGCGCCACTCGTGAGTGTTCGCGGGACCACTCACGGCCGCCACCGACACCCCGTAGTACGGGATCCCGTAGAGATAGTTCACCGTGCCATCGATGGGGTCGAGCACCCAGGTGATGCCCGTTTCGCTCGGGACGTCGTCGCCCTCCTCCCCCAGGATGCCGTCGCCCGGTCTCCACTGGGCGATGCGTTCGCGCAGCAATTGCTCCGAGGCGAGATCCATCTGAGTGACGATGTCCACGTCCGATGATTTGGTGGCCGCGACCTGTGCCTGCGCCCGGCCGTCGCGAATGAGGGCGCCCGCCTCGCTCGCCAGCGCGCGTGCCACGTCCAGGAGTTCTTGGGGAGTCGCCATGCCGGCCATCCTGCCAAAGCCGGCGACCGTCGCAACGATTCCCGCCACGCGCGTGGCGCGAGCGGCATTTGTCCCGCCCGCGTGGCACCCTGATCGCATGACGCGACTTTCCTTCGTGCGACCCGGAGACGACGGCGACCACCTGGTGCTCGCCACGGAGTCGGGCGAGCAGTTCGAGCTCGAGCTCACCGACGATCTGCGCCGCGCCGTCGCGACCGTGCGGCCGCGCCGCACCGAGGAGCAGGCCGAGCCCGGCACGGCGACCATGAGCCCCAAGGAGATTCAGCAGCGCATCCGCGGCGGCCTCAACGCCGCCGAGCTGTCAGAGCTCACGGGCCAGCCCTACGCGCTCCTCGAGCGCTACGAGGGCCCGGTGCTCGCGGAGCGCTCCTACATCGCCGATCTGGCTCGCGGCACGCGTATTGGGCGCGAGAGCGACTCCCCCGTCCTGGGCGACCTCGTCACCGACCGCCTGGCCGGACGTGGCGTGGACCCCGAGGCCGTGGTCTGGGACGCCTGGCGCGAGATCGACGAACCGTGGATGGTCGCGGCCGACTACAGGGTCGACGGACGCAACGTGCGCGCCCAGTGGGCCTTCGACCACGCCGCGCGGGCGGTCACCGCGCTCGATGACGAGTCCAGGTGGCTCAGCGAGACCGAGCTGCTCGATGTCCCCATCCCCAAGCGCCACCTCAGCGCCGTGCGCGAGGTCAAGGACGAGGCCGCTCCGCTGGATCAGGTGCGCCCGGCGATGCCGGCACCGCTCGAGACGGAGCCCACGCAAACCGAGCTTCTGCTCGAGGACCTCGACACGCGCCGCGGCACGCGGGACTCCGTGGAGCCCGAGGACCTTGACGATCACGACGACGACGGCGGCTTCGAGGGCTTCGGCCCCGCCGTGCAGCGCCAGCGCCAGGCCGACGTGGGCTTCAGCTCTCCCCCGGCCGGCTCGATGGGCCACCCCGCGGGATCGGCGCGACGCTCCTCCGGCGCGGACGCCTCGGCTCCGAGCGCCTCGAGCGCCCCGGAGGCATCAGAGACGCCCGCTCCCGAGCGCAAGTCAACCAAGCGTGGGCGCTCGTCCGTGCCGAGCTGGGACGAGATCGTCTTCGGCGCGAAGAACGACTAAGCGTTCGTGGAGACCGCGAGTTCCTCGAGCAGCGCGAGGCCGGACTCCCACGAGCCCAGTCCCGATCGGTCGTTGAGGTGGCCGTAGGCGCCGGCGACCTCGAGCCGCGCACCCACCTGCTCGGAGTACCACCTGGCATGGCCGAGCGAGCCGTAGGGGTCGTCCGTGCTGGCGACCGCAACGGCCGGCACCGGGATGCGTGGCAGCGCCTCGCGGTGGAATCCGCGAATGGCCTCCGGGGCATCGTCGCGCCCGGGATCGGGAGGCGCCACCAGCAGAGCGGCCCGCGCACGGCCGGGGTGAGCCGCGAGCCACCAGGCCGCCGCATAGGTGCCGAGCGAGTGCGCCACGAGCAGCGGCAACTCCCCGGTCGCTGCCACGGACGACGTGGCCGCCACATCCACGGCGGAGATCCAGTCGTCGACGTCGGGCGCGTCCCAGCTCGCGGGCGCCGTGCGCACCGCACGGGGGTGCGCGGACTGCCACAGGGACTGCCAGTGAGCCGCGCCGGAGTCTCCCAAGCCCGGGACAATGACCAGCGGCGTCGCAGCGCTGATGGCGCCCCAGCTCACGGTCACGAGGCGCCCTCGGCCACGAAGAGCGGCACCTGCAGTTCCTCGGGCGTCAGCGAGCCGTGGACGCCCACCAGCTCAAGCGACGCCGGCGACTGCGTGCGCGAGTCCACCACGGTTGCCCGGCCCGTCATCGCCACCACCAGGTCGCCCACGCGTTCCTCGACGTGAGGATCCATGACGCCGAACAGCCCTGCCGCGCGGGCCTCGTCCCTGGTCGCGACGACGGCCGCCTCCCCCAGGTGCTCGGACCATCGCGCCGCGACGACATCGACGCTCTCGCCGTCGCGAAGGTGCACGTGCAGGGCTCGGGGCTCGCCGGCCACCAGTGCGACGCCCTCGCCGAGGACCGGATCGGTCGCCACGTCCCAGCGCGGCGCGCCGGCGATGTTCACCATGCCGTGATCCGCCGTCGCCACCATGGCCGTGCCGCGCGGGAGGGATGCGGCGAGCCGGCGCAGGCCGCGCTCGGCCTCCTCGAGCTCGGCGATCCACGCGTCGGAGCCCCAGCCGTGATGGTGACCCGCTTTGTCGATCTCGGCCCAGTACAGGTACGTCACGCCGGGCTTCTTGGCGGCTTGGAGCGCGGCGTCCACACGAGCATCGATGCCCTCGGCGCCGACGAAGGTGCCGCCGCGCAGGGCGGCGAGGGTCAGCCCCGATCCCGCGAAGCGCTGCTTGCCGATCGCGGTGACATGGATCCCCGCGGCGGTTCCGGTCTCGAGGAGGCTGGGGTAGGGCTGCCACTCGTGCGCGTCATACGCGCCGTGCCACGACACCAGGTTGGCGAGCGCTCCCGTGCGGGGATTGCGGACCGTGTAGCCCAGCATGCCCGTCTGCCCGGCCGGACGTCCCGTACCGAGCAGGGCGAGGGACGATGCCGTGGTTGAGGGATAGCCCGAGGTCAGGCTCTTGCGGGCGACAGAGCGCAAAAACGGCGTGTGCCCCTGCCAGGGCGCGAACTGGAGCTTTCCCAGGCCGTCGAGCAGCACCACCACGACGTGGCGGCAGCTGCCCAGGCCCAGCCGAGACTGGTCGGCCTTCGCGTCCCGGCCGGCCACGGCATCGGCCGCACCGACGCTCGCGAGAGCGCCAGAAAGAACGGCGCCCAGGTCCCGGCGACCGTAGTCGGGCAGGCTCAGGCCCGCGGCCGCCAGACGGTCGGCGAGGCTCACCCGCGCCGGCCGAGTGCCCGCTGGAGCGCGTCGGCGAAGTCCTCGAGGGCGCGGACCGTCTCCTCGCCGTCGGCGATGGCGCTCGCACGCACCAGCGTGTCGTCGCCGGTAATGCCGCCGGTGTAGCCGTGGTCGGCCTCGCAGTTCTCGTCGCCACAGGAGGCCGGCTCGAGCTCGATGCGCGAGTGCACTCCCCAGCCGACGGCCAGGACCAGCTCGCTGGGTGCGTCGCCGTCGGCGAAGTGCTCGGGGTGGTGCACCACGTGGGTCATCGCCGTGTGGGTGACGGCCGTGAGCATGGCTGTCTCGATGGTCGCGGAGGCCTCGTGCGCGCCTTCCGCAGAGTGCCCGGCGCCGTCGTCGATGTGCATACGCAGCAGGCGGGTGTCCGTGAGGACCAGCACGGTCATGTGGCGGCGGACCTCGCGGTCGTCGAACGTGGTCTCGGCGTGGACAAAGTGTGCCTGGACGGTCTCGTCGCCGATCGCCCTGCGCAGCACGGAGTTGGCAAGGGCCGGGTAATACCCGGCGACGGCGACGGCCTGGTCGAGCGTGTGAGACATGGGGGTCATTGTTCCACCTTGGCGTGCGTGTAGCCACCTGCCCGCGTGGCCTGTGCTCCGGCGTTGGCGGGGTGCGAGACAATGGCCGACAGTCACAGACCCCCGTGAGATCAGGAGACCCATGGCCGTCGCGCCCGAGAGCCAGATTGTCGACATCGACGTCAGCGCTGAGATGGAGACCTCGTTCCTCGAGTATGCGTACTCGGTGATCTATTCGCGCGCCCTGCCGGACGCGCGCGACGGACTGAAGCCCGTGCAGCGCCGCATCATCTACGCGATGGGCGACATGGGGCTGCGCCCCGACCGAGGTCACGTGAAGTCCTCGCGTGTGGTCGGCGAGGTCATGGGTAAGTACCACCCGCACGGCGACAGCGCCATCTATGACGCGTTGGTGCGCATGGCGCAGCCGTTCTCGCTGCGCCTGCCGCTCGTGGACGGTCACGGCAACTTCGGTTCACTCGACGACGGCCCCGCAGCCGCGCGTTACACCGAGGCGCGCCTGGCCAAGGCGTCGATGGCGATGGTCGCGGACCTCGACGAGAACGTCGTGGACCGTGTCCCCAACTACGACAACAAGCTCACGCAGCCCGAGGTCCTCCCGGCTGCGCTACCCAATCTCCTGGTCAACGGCGCGTCCGGCATCGCCGTGGGCATGGCGACCAACATGGCGCCCCACAACCTCATCGAGGTCATCTCCGCCGCGCGTCACCTGCTGGACAACCCGTCCGCGGGGCTCGACGAGCTCATGCGGTTCGTCCCCGGTCCCGACCTTCCCGGTGGCGGCAAGATCGTGGGCCTCGAGGGCGTGCGCGAGGCCTACGAGACCGGCCGCGGCAAGTTCATCACCCGCGCCACGACCCGCGTCGAGAAGGTCACCGCCCGCCGCCAGGGCATCGTCGTCACCGAGCTTCCCTACCTGGTGGGACCCGAGCGCGTGATCGAAAAGATCAAGGACGCGGTTTCCGCGAAGAAGCTCCAGGGCATCACCGCCGTCACAGACCTCACGGATCGCCACCACGGCCTGCGCCTGGTCATCGAGATCAAGAACGGCTTCAATCCCGATGCCGTGCTTGAGCGCCTGTACAAGCTCACCCCGCTCGAAGAGTCGTTCTCGATGAACAATCTCGCGCTCGTCGAGGGACAGCCGCGCACCATGGGCCTCAAGGAGATGCTGCAGGTCTGGGTGGGCCACCGCCTGGACGTCACCCGTCGCCGTTCGGAGCACCGCCTCCAGGCCCGCCGCGACCGCCTCCACCTCGTCGACGGCCTGCTGATCGCGATCCTCGACATCGACGACGTCATCCAGATCATCCGCTCGTCCGAGGACACCGCGGAGGCGCGCGAGCGCCTCATGACCGCCTTCGACCTGTCGGAGATCCAGGCCGAATACATCCTCGAGCTGCGCCTACGTCGCCTCACCAAGTTCTCGCGCCTCGAGCTCGAGAACGAGAAGGCACAACTGCTCGCCGAGATCGCGGAACTCGAAGAGATCCTCGGCTCGGACCGTGCGCTGCGTGCCGTCGTGGGTGCCGAGATGGACGCCGCTGCCGCCGAGCACGGTACGCCTCGCCGCACGATCCTGTTGGCCGAGGCAGGGGCGGTCACGTCCGCGGCCGCGCTCGCCGCCCCTGGCGCGGGCACCGGCCGCGCAGGCAAGGCGGCCCCCGCGTCGCTCGAGATCGAGGACACCCCCTGCTACGCGCTGCTGTCGACCACCGGCCTGGTCGCTCGCACGACTGACGACGAGGCCCCGGCGCGTGAGGGACGTCGTAGCTCGCATGACGTGCTGCGCTCGGTCCTCCACACGTCGACGCGTGCGGATATTGGCGTGGTGACCTCCGCCGGTCGTGTGCTGCGCCTGTCGATGATGGAGCTGTCCGCGCTGGCGCCCACGAGCGAGCCGCCGTCGCTGGGCGGCGGCTCTCCCCTGGCGGAGCACCTGACGCTTGACAAGGGTGAGGAGCCGATCGCGTTGGTGTCGCTCGATTCCGACGTGCCGCTCGCGCTCGGAACGGCCGATGGCGTGGTCAAGCGGGTCAAGCCGGAGCCGGCTCCGAATAAGGACGCCTGGGAGGTCATCTCGCTGCGCGACGGCGACCGCCTGGTCGGCGCCGCACCCGCACCCGACAGCTCCGAGCTGGTGTTCGTCTCCGACCAGGCTGCCCTGTTGCGCTTCGCGGCGGACAAGGTGCGCGCCCAGGGTCGCTCCGGTGGCGGCGTGGCCGGCATCAACCTGGATGACGGCGTCAAGGTCGTGTTCTTCGGTGTGGTGCGCAACGCCCACGACGCGGTGGTGGTCACCGTCTCCGGCTCGTCCACCGCGCTTCCTGGCACCGTGCCTGGCTCCGCGAAGGTGACGGCCTTCAGCGAGTACCCCGCGAAGGGTCGCGCGACCAGTGGCGTGCGCGCCCACCGGTTCCTTAAGGGCGAAGACTCGCTCCAGATTGCCTGGGTGGGCTCGGCCCCCGCCAAGGCGACGTCGGGCGCCGGCCAGGAGGTCGCGCTGCCCGAGGATCACGGACGGCGCGACGGCTCGGGTACGGCGCTCCCGACCCCGGTCACGGGCATCGGCTAAAGCACCCAGGGGGCGGGTCTGAGTGTGACCCGCCCCTGCCCCTGAGGCGCGCATGCCCTCACGCGCGCCACGAAACGCCGCGAGGTGGCGCAGATGTCCCCATCTGCGCCACCTCGTGCGGCGTGAGCCGGCGCCGCGACCCGTGCGGCGCCGACCGAACTCAACCGGTGTTCTGCACTCCCGCGGAGACTCCGTTGACCGTGAGCAGCAGCACCTTGCGCACCGCGTCCACCGTGGCGTCGTCGTCGAGTCCGCCGCGCAGCGCCCCGAGGGCGCGCACCTGGATCAGCGACAGCGCGTCGACGTAAGGCGCGCGCAGCTGGACGGCGCGGCCCAGGACACGACGCTTGGCAAGGGGGCGATCCGAACCAGTGACATTGAGCACCCACTCGCGGGTGAGTGCCATTTCATCGAGCACCATCTGCGCGAGGTCGTCGCGGTCTCCCAGGGCGAGGTAGCGGCTCGCGAGCAGCTCGTCGGTCTTGGCCAGCGACATCTCGATGTTGTCGAGCAGCGTGGTGAACAGCGGCCACTCGGCGTAGGCGCGGCGCAGTTCGGCGAGGTCGCCATACTCGGCGAGCGCGGTGCCCAGGCCGTACCACCCGGCGAGGTTGATACGCGCTTGGCTCCAGGAGAACACCCACGGGATGGCGCGGAGGTCGTCGAGCGAGTTGACGGACAGCCCTCGCTTCGCGGGGCGCGAGCCGATGGGCAGCAGGCCCAGCTCCTCGAGCGGTGTCACCTGAGCGAACCACTGCGGGAAGCCGTCCGCCTTCACGAGCTCGTGGAAGCGGTGGCGCGAGGTCTCGTCCAGACGTGCGGCGAGCTCCGTGAACGCGGCCGTCGCCTCGGTGTTGCTCTTCTCGACGCTCGGGGACGCCTGCAGCAGCGTGGCCGCGGCAACCTCCTCGATGTGACGTTCGGCAATGGTGGGCTCGCCGTACCGGGCAAGGATGACCTCGCCCTGCTCGGTGAGCTTAAAGCGACCGTCGACCGATCCCGCGGGCTGAGCCATCACCGCACGGTTGGCGGGGCCACCGCCACGACCCAGCGCGCCGCCGCGGCCATGGAACAGGGTGAGGACGATGTCGTGACGCTCAGCCCACTCGGCGATCCGCTGCTGCGCCGAATGGAGCGCGAGGGTCGCGGAGACCGGTCCGACGTCCTTCGACGAGTCCGAGTAGCCCAGCATGACCTCGACACGGCGCCCGTTCTCGGCGAGCCGCTTTTGGACGTTCGGGTTGTCGAGGATGGCCTCGAGGATGTCGACCGAGTTTTCGAGGTCGTCGAAGGTCTCGAACAGCGGAATCGCGTCGATGACGGGCGCGTCGCCGTCGCCGAAGGCGTGTGCCGCTAGCTGGTACACCGCCGCCAGGTGCTCGGGTGCCTGCGTGAAGGACACGATGTAGCGCCGCGCGGCGCGAATGCCGTAGCGCTGCTGGACAGCGCCGATGGCGCGGAAGGTGTCGAGCACCTCGCGCGTACGGGGCTGCAGGTCACCGTGGACGCCGTTGGCCTCGATGTCCGCCAGAGCCTCCTCGTGCACCTGCGAGTGCTGGCGTACCTCGAGCTCGGCAAGGTGGAAGCCGAACGTCCGCACCTGCCAGATCAGCTGCTGGAGCTGACCGTAGGCGGCCCGGCTCGCGCCCGCGGCGACGAGCGACTCCTGCACGACGATCAGGTCCGCGACGAGTGCCTCGGGGTTCGCGTACTGCAGATCGGCGTTACGTGCCTGTGTCGCGGCGACGCGTGAGGCCACGAACAGCATGGCCGCGCGGTGCGGCTCGTGGGGCGACTCGTTGTCGGCCTCGGTGCTGAGGGCGCCGTCGAGCTGCGACTGGCGCTGGCGCAGCGCGAGGAGCGCATCGGACGCCGGCGTGGTCGCGTCGTCCAGGGTGAGCGAGCGAGCCACGGTAAGCGACGACTTCTGCAGCGCCGTCAGCGCATGCTCGGCGGCAAGTCCCGCCGCCGCACGGGTGATTTCCGCGGTGACGTTGGGGTTGCCGTCACGGTCGCCACCGATCCACGAGCCGAGCGACACGAAGGGCCGCACGAGCGGCTCGGTGCGTCCGGCATCGTCCCCGAGCAGGTAGTCGTCCAGGCGCCGGTAGACACGGGGGAACGTGTCGAACATGGTGGATTCGACGACGGCGAGCGCGGAGCGCACCTCGTCCAGCACGGTGGGCTTCTGGGCACGAATGAGCGACGTGCGCCACAGTCCGTCGATCTCGGCAAGCAGCGCGCGCTCGTTTTCTGCTCCGGTGGTGCCGCCCACATCGTCGTTGTCGCGGCGGTCCAGCAGCGTCGAGATGCGACGGATCGCCCCCGACACGGCGCGGCGACGCGCCTCGGTGGGGTGCGCGGTGAGGACCGGACGGAATTCCATCGCCTGGACACGGCGCAGCGCCTCGTCCCGGCCCACCTCCTCGGCGAGCTGCGCGAACGCGGCCGACAGCGTGTCGTCCTCCGTCAACGCCGATGCGCGGCGCTGGCGCAGCACTCGCACGCGGTGATGCTCCTCCGCCAGGTTCGCCAGGTGGAAGTAGCACGTGAAGGCGCGAGCGACCTGCTCGGCCCGCTCCAGCGAGAAGGACTCGACAAGAGCCTCCGCCTCCCTGAGCGCGGCCTGGCCATCGTCACCCGCCATGTCGTGGGCGCGGATCGTCAGCTCGCGCAACTTCTCGACGTCGGCGAGAAGCTCCTCGCCGCCCGACTCCTGAAGAACGCGGCCCAACAGGCCGCCAAGGAGCCGCACGTCATCGCGGAGCGGATCGGGAACGTCGTGGCGCGCAAGGTTGCGCTCTGCCGGGGTCAACGAGTTCTCAGTCACATGGCCGAGACTAGCGGCACCCCCCGGTGTTTTTACAATCTCGTGGGTGAACCTTGGTCTTGATCAGGGGCCATGCGCTGCCGGGATCGCCGCGATGGCCCTCGCCTAAGCCGCGAACGACCACTCCCGATCGGTGACGAGCTTGGCAGCGACCAGCCCCACCATGATCGACAGCATGATGAGGCTCACCTCGAGGATGCCTGCCGTCGCCGCCGCGTAGTCGCCGCTGTTCAGCGACACGAGCGCCTCATGCGCCGGGACACCAGGGATCATGACCAACACGGCGGGCACGGACAGGGTGATCACCGGGAACCGGCCCCCGCGTGCCGCCCACGCCGCGAGGCAGCCCACCACGAGGCACGCGAGTGCGGTGGCGATCTGGGTTTCGAGTCCCGCATCGATCGCCCACAGGCGGCCAGTGTTGGCCAGCGCCCCGATCAGCGCGGCCGTGAGGGCCAGGCGCCAGGGGCTGTTAAACATCAACGCGAATCCCAGAACGCCACACAGCGACGGCACGGCCCACAGCGCGACATCCACCGCGATCGACCCGTGTTCCCCGCTCCGCGGGGCGGTCTCCAGCACCGTCAGTTGGGACACCGCCCACACGCTGACGCCCGCCGCGAGGACGATCATGGTGCCGTAGGCGATGCGCTGGATCCCCGATTGGATGTCATTCTTGGCCATGTCCAGCGCGCCCGTAATAAGCGCAAAGCCGGGCAGGAGGAACAGCACCGACGAGATGTAGCCGGCGGCGTGCAGGGTCACGCTCGCGTCGTCTCCCCCGATGGCCGATGCGACGGCCACCCCGAGCGAGTACAGGCCGGTCGCGACGGCGCCGGCCACCATCGTGACGCCGAATCCGTTGAAGTGCCGGTGGGCGAGCACACGGCGCGTGGTCTGGCCCAGGAAGGCCGCCATGAACACGACCGCGACTTCCCACGGCACCGCGCCGTTAAGCACCGCGAACGCGGCGCACGCGAGGCCTGCCACCGCGCCATTGACTACTCCCGGGTACAGCGCTCCCCTGCCCTCGATCTCGTCGAGCGCTCGGTGCACCTCGGCGGGCGTGGTGCGTTCGGGCAGCGTGCGACGCAGCCGGTCCAGGTGGGCCAGTCGGTCGACGTTGACCGCGAAGGACCGGTTCTCGGTGACCTCGGTGCGGAAGATACGTCCACGATGGGAGGTGGCGGAGATCTCGGTCAGCGACACGTGGTTGCTGTGCTCGTGAACTCCGAGCGCGGCCGAGACGTCGGCCATCGCTTGCTTGACTCGGTAACTCGCGGTGCCCGCGGCGAGCATCATGCGACCCACGCGGAGCGTGACTCGTGACTGCTCTATCAGGGTGACGGGCTCGAGGGACTCCTCGATCTCGTCGATCGAGCGCACCTGAGTCTCCTCGGGGGGTTCCGTCTCGTCGCTCACGTGAGCCATTGTGGCAGGCACTCAGGGCGCGGCACGGGTGAGAGGTCCTACGAGCCCACAAGGCGGCATCCGCACTCGTGGGGCTTCGTCACGCGGTCTCGACCAGTTCGGCGAAGACGATGACGTTGTCGTCGAAGTGCCCGGTGCCGCGATCAAACTCACCCCCACAGGTGATGAGTCGCAGCTCTGGGGACGACGTGTTCGCATAGACGGACACCGTGGGGAAGTCGTCCTTCGCGTGCTGTTCGACACGCGTCACCGCGAACGTGGCCTCCGTCCCGTTGTCACCCTCGACGGTGATGCGGTCGCCCGCCACCAGTTCTCCGAGGCGGAAGAACACCGACGGGTCACCGTTCCAGGAGACATGCCCCGCGATGACGGCGGGGCCGACCGCGCCTGGCCTCGGCCCACCCTCGAACCATCCCGCGAGGTCGGTGTCGACGGGTGTGGCTAAGGCGCCGTCCGCCTCGAGGCCCAGCTGTTCGAGCGACGTGTCCACACCGATAGCGGGCACGGTCAGGCGAGACGGGATGCCCGCATCGGCGACCACGACGGGCGGTTCGGCAGCAACGCTCGGCGCGGCGTCAGGAGTGCCGGCGGTGACCTCCGGAACGGCGCGCTCGTCCACGGAAGCATGCGGAGAGGTCCCCGCAACGACAGCTGGCGGCGCCTCCACGCGCCAGGCATCAACGGCGACGTAGCCCATGGCGAGCGCCACAGCGATCGCGGCGACAGCGGTGCCGATACGGGTCGGGCTCATGGGGGTCCTTTCGGTTGGGGGGCTCCGGCGCAGGTGCGCCCGGCGGGGTGGGGCGTGCCCACCCCGCCGGACATCCAGGGATTACTGCTGCGCGCGACGGCGGCCGCTGATCAAGACGCCCGCGCCGATGGCGCCGGCCGTGAGGGCCACACCGCCAGCGAGCACGGCGGTGGTGGTGTCGGCGCCGGCGTCACCGGTCTGCACGCCGCCCATCGGCGCCGCGGACTGCGACTCACCGAAGGCTCCACAGGTCGCCGGGATCGTGGCCTCGAGCGGCAGCGAGTCGTCGAGCGATGACACAGCGTCGCCGTCGTACTCGCCCGAGCCGTCCAGGTCGATGCCGTGCTGCACCAGGTGAAGGTTGCTCAGCGAGTCGGCGACGTCCTGAGACACTTCGAAGGTGCGGCTGTACTCCAGGTTGCCGTCCGCGTCGGCGACCGGGAAACGATCGACGGCAAGCGCCGAGTCTCCCGAGGTGTCCCCCTCGGTCGTCAGCGAGATCATGACGCCGCCGTACATGACAGCCGCCTCGGCGGTGTTGAGCATGCCGTCGCCATCCTCATCGAGCTCCTCGACGTCCGCGGGCGTGGGACACGTGAACTCGGCATCCGAGGCACCGTGGAGGTGCTGAGCGTGAGGGGCGTTGGGCGCAAAACCCGTGCCCTCGATCTCGACGCGCACGGTGGTGCCGTCGACGGTCACCATGGCCGTGGATTCCGCGCCCGAGTCGTTGATCTCATCGAGCGTGGCGTTATAGCCATCCGCGGCGGCAGCGCCGGTCGCTCCGAGGCCGATCATCGTGGCCGCTCCCGCGGCCACCAAGGTGGATCGAAGAATACGCATGTCGTGCTCCTTCCGTTGCGGACGAGCGATCTGCTCGTCCTTGACGGAAAGCCCGCGTCAACGTCCCTGTCGACAGATCCGCAAGGTCTCTCCACAGGGTCCTTCGGGCCCACGCCCGGTGCGGATGGGTCGAGCGGGGAGCATCAGCCCTGATGAATGCGCCTCAGCGTGCGATGTGAGCCACTCTCGCGTCGATCGCCGCCTCCCACTGACGCGCCCGCCGGCGCGCCTCGATGACACCCAGCCCCGCGACCGTCGCCACGCCGATTGCGGCCGCCGCCACCCGCGTGCGCCCGGTCAGCGCCGCGCCCACACTCATGCCAGCGGCCATCACGATGAGCCCGCTCATCGCGAAGTATGAGCGGGCGTAGCCCTTCATCTCCGCCAGGGCTGCGAGGTCCGCACACGCCATGATCGCGTCGACATCGGCGCCGTTGATGGCACGCGGACCAGCGCCCGAACGTCCCATGTCGGGAAGTCCCGCGTCTCGCCGGAGGTACAAGGGAGTCGCCATGGCTCCCACCCTCGCACGCCGGCGCGGCGTCCGCATGCGTGCTCTCTCGCAAGCGCGCGCGTGACAGCACGCCGCGCGGGGCGTCTTACGCGTCGATCTGCGCCATGTCGAGCTTCGCGGCTCCAGCGATGATGAAGTCACGGCGCGGTCCCACGTCGTTGCCCATCAGGAGCTCGAAGACGCGCTCGGCCGCCTCGGCGTGCTCCGCCGTGACCCGGCGCAGGGTGCGGTGCTCGGGGTCCATCGTGGTCTCCGCGAGCTGGTCCGCGTCCATCTCTCCCAGGCCCTTGTAGCGCTGGATGTCCTCGTTGTACTTACGGCCCTTGCGGCGCAGGTCGGCCAGCGTACTCGCGAGTTCCTTCTCGGAGTACGTGTAGATGTACTCCTTCTCGCGTCGCGGCGACCCCTTGACCTCGATGCGGTGCAGCGGCGGCACGGCGGCGTAGACGCGCCCCGCGTCGATCAGGGGCCGCATGTAGCGGAAGAACAGCGTCAAGAGGAGCGTGCGGATGTGCGCGCCGTCGACATCGGCGTCCGTCATCAGGATGATCTTGCCGTAGCGCGCAGCCTCGAGGTCGAAGGTGCGGCCAGAGCCCGCACCGAGCACCTGGATGATGGCGGCGCACTCGGCGTTGTGCAGCATGTCCGTCACGGACGCCTTCTGCACGTTGAGGATCTTGCCGCGAATGGGGAACAGCGCCTGGAAGTCCGAACGGCGAGCGAGCTTGGCCGTTCCCAGCGCCGAGTCGCCCTCGACGATGAACAACTCGGACTGCTCCACGTCGTTCGAGCGGCAGTCTGCAAGCTTGGCGGGCAGCGACGACGTCTCGAGTGCGTTCTTGCGCCGCGAAATTTCCTTCTGCTTGCGCGCCGCAACACGGGCGCGCATCTCCGCCACGATCTTCTCCAGTACCGAGTTCGCCTGCTGCTTCGCGTCCCGCTTGGGGCTTGTCAGCAGCGCGCCCAGTTCGGTCTCGACGACCTTGGAGACGATGGCGCGCACGGGCGTAGTGCCGAGCACCTCCTTGGTCTGGCCCTCGAACTGAGGCTCGGGGATCCGCACCGTGACGATGGCGGTCAACCCCGCCATGATGTCGTCCTTCTCGATGCGCTCCGCGCCGTCCTTACCGGTCAGCTTCAGGCGCCTGGCGTTGGTCTCGATGACCTTGCGCAGCACCTTGGTCAGGCCGGCCTCGAAGCCCGCCTGGTGCGTGCCGCCCTTAGGGGTGGAGATGATGTTGACGAACGAGCGCACCTCGGTCTCGTAGCCCACGCCCCAGCGCAGGGCGATGTCGACCTGGCAGTCGCGCTCGACCTCTTCGGACACCAGCGTGCCGTCGGGCTTCAGCACCGGCACGGTCTCCTTGTAGGAGCCCGACCCCTGCAGCTCCCACGTGTCCGTAATGCCCGCGTCGGTTGCCACAAAGTCGACGAAGTCCTTGGCGCCGCCGTCGTAGCGGAACGACTCCTCGTGGGGGTCCTCGGGGTTGCGCTCGTCGCGGATGGTCAGCGTGAGGCCGGGCACCAGGAATGCGGTCTGGCGCGCGCGGGTCAGCAGGTCCTCGTAGGTGAAGCGGGCGTTCTTGTTGAAGATCTGGCGGTCGGCCCAGTACCGGATGCGGGTGCCGGTCTTCGCCTTCGCGACCTTGCCCGTGATGTCGATCTCCGAGCCGGTGGTGAACGGCGCGAACGTCGATGCGGGCGTGGGGTGGCCGGGGCCGTCGGCCCACTGGCCCGGCTCGCCACGCCTGAACGCCATGTGGTGGGTCTGGCCACCGCGGTCCACCCACACGTCCAGTCGCTCGCTCAACGCGTTCACGACGGAGGCGCCCACACCGTGCAGGCCGCCCGAGGCCGCGTACGAGGACCCTCCAAACTTGCCGCCCGCATGCAGCTTGGTCATGACGACCTCGAGGCCGGTGAGGCCCGTCTTGGGCTCGATGTCGACGGGGATGCCGCGGCCGTGGTCGCGCACCTCGACCGAGTCATCGGGGTACAAGATGACCTCGATGGTGTCGCCGAAACCGCCCAGGGCCTCATCCACCGAGTTGTCGATGACCTCCCACAGGCAGTGCATCAGGCCACGCGAGTCCGTGGTGCCGATGTACATGCCCGGGCGCTTGCGCACCGCCTCGAGGCCCTCGAGGACGGACAGGTGTCGTGCGGAATAGTCGGATGCTGCCACGGCGACAAGGGTAGACGGCGACACCGACACCTCCGTACAGGCGCACCGCTATCGGCTTCCAGACGGCCGATGCCAAGGCCGGGATTTCTTGACCGCCGGCCTGCGTTGTGGTCACCAAGGAGGCACCATGACCACCACCGTGACACCGACCGCCACCGCCGCCGACCGCGTCCGTCAGTGGACCGTGGCCCTGGGCGCGGTGCTCGCCATGCTCGGCGCCGCCTGGGGCTCGGGAGCCTTCGGCGGTACCCCGATCGCCGAGGCTGCCGGCGGCGCGCTCTCCGCCGATGCCACGCTTCTCGCCCCCGACTCTCCCGCCTTCGGCATCTGGTCGGCGATCTACACCGCGCTCCTGGTCTTCGCCGTCGTGCAGCTGTTGCCCTCGCGTGCGACCGACGCTCGCATGCGCGCGGTGTCGTGGTGGGTGCTCGCGTCGATGGTGCTCAATGCCGTGTGGATCGGAGTGGTGCAGGCTGGCTGGCTGTGGCTCTCGGTGCTGGTCATCGCGACGCTGGTCGCGGTCCTGGGGCTCGTCGCCGCGCGCCTGACGGCCGTACCCGCGTCCAACCCTCTCGACCTCGCGGCCACCGAGATCACGGTGGGCCTGTACCTGGGGTGGTCCGCCGTCGCGACGGTAGCCAACGTCACGGCGGGCGGTCGTGATGCCCTCGGGGCCGATGCCGCCGACGGCACGGTGTGGGCGATCGCCGCCCTCGCCGTGGTCGCGGTGCTCGCCGCCGTCATCGCGGTGAGGCTGCGCTGGCGACCGGCCCTCGCGATGGCGACGGGGCTCGCCATGGCGTGGGGCCTGGGATGGATTGCGGCGGGACGCGCCGAGGGCGAGCCGCACGACCTCGCGGTGATGTGGGCCGCGGGAATCGCGGCCGCCGTCGCCTTCGCCGCACCCTTCGCTGCCTTCGACTTCCGACGCGACCACCGCATCGGCCCTGACGAGGAGCAGCCGGACTAAAGCCCTTCGCCCCTGGTGTCCGGCACGTCGGCACGTCCGCGGACCGTCATCATCGCGATGTTGTCGGACTTCACCCAGAAGTCGAGGTCCTCGTAGAGGGGCTTGCCCATGGGGGTGGCGTGAAGCTCGACGACCTCGATGCCTCGCGCATCGGTCTCAATGAGCAGCGCCTCCATCACGGCGCGCCCGTAACCCTTGCGCTGGTGCTGCGGCGCGGTCGAGACCCACTGGATGTAGCCCATGTGATGGGAGTTGGCGCCCGGCTTCGGCAGGCGAGGCGCGATGTTGACGAGCCCGCAACAGGCGAGCCCGCCCTCCGGCGCGTCGATCACGATGCCGATGAGGTCTTTGCCCAGCCGGTCGCGCACTAAGCGCGTCGCGTCCACCGCCCAGGTGGGCGTGGGCTTGGCACCCACCGCCTTATACATGAGGGCGCCAAGGTGGACAATCTCGGCCGCATCGGCCGGCGTGGCCTCGCGCGTCTGTGCCATGTCAGCGCCAGGAGACGGCGACGATGATGTTGACCACCGTCAGTGCGCCCACGAGCCACCAGAAGGTCCGCACGGACGCGAGGTTGCCGTCGCCGGCAAGCGCCACCTTTGTCTTCTTGCCACCGACCTCGGCCAGCCCGGCAACGGCCAGCGCCACCACCAGCTTGACGCCGATCTTCGCGTGATCGACGTCAAAGTCGTTCATCTCGGCCACACCCACGAGGAGAAGTCCCGTCAGAAGCTGCGCGCGAGCACCCCAGACCATGGTCTGCGTGATGCGCTTGGTGTCGGAGCGAAGCTGGTCGAGGAACGGGCCGAGGATCGCCGCGAGGCCGATGAAGTGCAGGACCAGCAGCGTGTAACGCAAGGCATCCATGTGAAGGCTTCCTCCCTGAAAGGCTCGGCGTCGATGCTATCGCGTAGCACGCTCTGCCCCGTGCATCACAGCGCCCCAGACATGCGACAGGCGCCCGACCCTTACGGGGTGGGGCGCCTGTCGGATGAAGGCCCGGTGCTTAGTCCAAGTAGTCGCGCAGGACCTGCGAGCGCGACGGGTGACGCAGCTTCGACATGGTCTTGGACTCGATCTGACGGATGCGCTCGCGGGTGACACCGAACACGCGGCCGATCTCGTCGAGCGTCTTGGGCTGGCCGTCAGTGAGGCCGAACCGCATACCGACCACGCCCGCCTCGCGCTCGGACAAGGTGTCCATGACCTTGCTGAGCTCCTCCTGGAGGAGGGTGAAGCCCACGGCATCGGCCGGGACCACGGCCTCAGAGTCCTCGATGAGGTCACCGAACTCACTGTCGCCGTCCTCGCCGAGCGGAGTGTGCAGCGAGATGGGCTCGCGACCATACTTCTGGACCTCGACGACCTTTTCGGGCGTCATGTCGAGCTCGGCGGCCAGCTCCTCGGGAGTGGGTTCGCGACCCAGGTCCTGAAGCATCTGGCGCTGCACGCGGGCGAGCTTGTTGATGACCTCGACCATGTGGACGGGAATACGAATGGTGCGGGCCTGGTCGGCCATGGCGCGGGTGATCGCCTGGCGGATCCACCACGTCGCGTACGTCGAGAACTTGTAGCCCTTGGTGTAGTCGAACTTCTCGACCGCACGGATGAGGCCCAGGTTGCCTTCCTGGATGAGGTCCAGGAACAGCATGCCGCGACCGGTGTAGCGCTTGGCGAGCGACACCACCAGACGAAGGTTGGCCTCGAGCAGGTGGTTCTTGGCGTGACGGCCGTCGTTCGCGATCCACTGCAGTTCGGTGCGCATCTTGGGCGCGATCTTCTCGCCGCTGGCGAGCTTCTCCTCGGCGAACAGGCCGGCCTCGATGCGCTTGGCGAGGTCCACCTCCTGCTCGGCGTTCAGCAGCGCGACCTTACCGATCTGCTTGAGGTAGTCCTTGACAGGGTCGGCGGTGGCACCGGCCGTCATCACCTGCTGCACGGGGGCGTCGTCGTCGGCATTGCCGAGCACGAAGCCGCGCGAGTCGTCCTCCGGCTCGTCCTTACCAGCGTCCTTGGCATCGGCCTCGTCGCCCTCGGGCTCGGTGGCGGCCTCGTCGTCGACGTCGGGCGTTGCGGCGGCCTTCTTGGCCGGGGCCTTCTTCGCCGCGGTGCGGCGAGCGGGCGCCTTCTTGGTCGTCGCCGTGGCGGTGGTCTCGTCAGCCTCCTCGGTCGTCGCCTCGTTGGCCTTGGTGCTGGCCTTCGCGGTCGACGCCTTCGCGTTCTTGCGGGTGGTGGACGTGGCTGCGGTAGTCGTGGCCTTCTCCTTACGTCGGGAGTGCCCCTGCGATGTCACGGGGAGGGTCGCAGGTGCTGACGTGGTCGTCGTGATGGGCTTGCGCGTACCGGCCCCCTCGTCCGATGAGGGAAGTCCGAAAGCTCCGAGCGTGTCGCGCAAATCCATTCAAGTATAACGACGATTCCATGCGATCCGTTCCCTGTCGACGGCGTTTTCTCGACCGACTACGGCGCCGAGGGACGGCCATCGGCCCCGCGTCGCCAGCCCGGTCGCAGACCCAGGTCACACATGTCGATCAGCAACATCGCGAGCGTGTACCCATCATCGCATCCGAGCGCACGCATCGCCTCACGGCGGGCAGCGGCGAGGTCGTCGCTCCACCACATCACGACGGCACGCAGTGCATGGAAGACGGCGCGCTCGCGCAGACGGGCATACGCCATCGCCTGTGAGGTCCACTCGAGCGCTGCCACACACACCCCAGGCTCGGGGAGCGTCGCAGATCCCGGCCGCAGCGCGCCCTCCATGACCGCATGCACTCCCCTACTTGCGCGGCCTTCGAGCACGTCCCAGATCACGGACGGACTCCCGCCTAGCCACATCACGATCACGGCGTCCCTCACGCGCACGTCCTGGGCGGCGGCGATGCAGCGCCCCCAGATGGGCGGCTCCGCCTCACCGTCGACGGTCGCCTCGAGCTCGCTCCATCCCTGGCGACACCAGGCGTCACGGTCATCGTCGCGGTGGTGACTCCAGCGGTCAGCGGCACGGCTGGCGCGACGCTTGTCGTTGCCCGTGACCTGGACGGCGCGATCATGGACCACATTTCC
The DNA here is from genome assembly GCF_002090055.1 of Demequina sp. NBRC 110051. Taxonomy (GTDB): domain Bacteria; phylum Actinomycetota; class Actinomycetes; order Actinomycetales; family Demequinaceae; genus Demequina. The sequence goes on along the minus strand of NZ_BBRH01000010.1, from coordinate 90,420 downwards.
GCGCCACCCGTCCACGGTCACGCGCGGGCCACGAGGCACGGGTGCGACCTGGGGCGCGGGACGCTCGTCGGGCGGGCAACAGTCTGGGTCCATGCACAGCCCGGCCCAATAGTGATTCCCATCCGTCACCCAGGCATGCGCGTCGATCCCTTCGAGTCTGAGGCAAGGCATGATCTCGTCGAGCGCGGGACATCCGGCCCCGGGCGCAAGGTCGCTCCAACTGACCACGATCGCACGGTCCGCGCCGGCGAACGCCAGATCGCGGGCGAGCGCCGCTCCCGTGTCTGGCGACAGCTCAGGCACGCACAGGTCGACGCGATCGACCTTCACCGCGGCAAGGACCTCGCCGTCCTTGGCTGTGCCCAGCACGATGACGGCGTCATGCGGCTCCTCGCCCAGCATGGCGGGGAGAGCGGCGATGAGGTCGCCCGGGTTGCGAATAGTCGATGTCGTCATGGGACCACCGTGCAGGCGGTGACCTCCACGCGGGCCACGTGGGGTCCATCTGTGGACAGGGAGCGCGCGGCGTGGCGTCTGGGGACGGGGCTCTAGGCTGGCGCCGTGACCTCTCCCCTCGTTCTTTGGCGCGACCGCACCGACCATGAGATCGCCTCCGTGCTGGCGGCACTATCGGGTCCGGTCACGGAGACCGTGCCTGCGGCGACGGAGATGCTGACGCCACTGAAGCGGTACGCGAATGGCGGCAAGCGCCTACGAGCGCTGTTGCTGCTCGCCTCGCACCGTGCACACCGTGGCGTCGAGGAGGAGGCTGCGGTGTCCCTCGCGGCGGCGCTTGAGTTTTTCCAAACGGCGGCGCTCATCCACGACGACGTGCTGGACGGTTCCGATACCCGCCGCGGCGGGCCTGCGGCCCATCGTGCGATCGCGCACCTTCATGCCGAGCGTGGCTGGGACGGCAGCTCCGATGAGTTCGGCGCCGCTGGCGCGGTCCTCGCGGGCGACCTGGCGCTGATGGCGTGTCAGCGCGCCGTCGGCCGCGCGTGCGCCCGCCTGGGCGCTCGCGGCGAACAACTGGCGGCCTTCTTCTCCGATATGACGGACCTGGTCACCGCCGGGCAGTACGCGGACATGAGAGCCGCAGCCCAGCCTTTGTCGAGCCTGGGCGATCAGGGAGACGACATCGAGACCGTGATGCGCGCCAAGACCGCCTCCTACTCCGCCGAGTATCCGCTTGCCCTCGGCGCGGCCGTGGCGGGCGCCGACCCCGCATCGATGGGTGCGCTGCAAGCAGCCGGCCGCGACCTGGGGATTGCATTCCAGTTGCGCGACGACATCCTGGGCCTGGTGGGCACGCCCGCAACCACCGGCAAGCCAGCGGGCGACGACATCCGTGAAGGAAAGCGCACCGCGCTGGTGTGGCATGCCTGGCGCCACGGCGGCGACGCGACCCGTACCGCGCTTGCCTCCACGATGGGCCGGCGCGAGGCGACGGACACCGAGGTCGCTGCCGCGGTCGACGCGGTCGTCGCGACGGGCGCTCTCGACGCCGCCGAGCGGCGCATCGAGAGCCTGACGAGTTCCGCGCGTGGCGCGCTCGCCGCGCGCGACCTCGATCCCCAGGGCACTCGGCTCCTGGACGACCTCATCACGACCGTCGTCGACCGCGTCGCGTAGGTAGGTACTGCCTGCGCGGCATGCCTCCTACAGCAGCGTCTGAGCGGCGCGGCGCACGGGGGCACGGCGCCCCTCGCGCAGCGCGGCGAGCGGTGAGGCGCCGAGCTCCTCGTTGAAGGCCGTGAGCCACGCGACGATCTCCCCGTCGGAGAACGCCATATCCCGCAGCAGCGTGAGCGTGCCCGGGAGGGTGGGCAGGACGCGGGCACGACCGTCGGACTCCTCGATGAAGTCTGCGGGGAGGTACCACGCGTTGTTCTCTCCGCGGCGCACCGCGACGACTCCGCCGGTGCGGATCATGTCGCGCACATCGGAGGCCGTCACCCCGAGGGCGTCGGCAAAATCGGGCACGGCCAGCCAGGACATCTCTTCGCTCACGCCACCAGCGTATAGAACCGGGCGCCCCATGCGGGCCGCCGGAACGGTCACAGCGTCTTGCCGCGCGTCCCACCGTGAACTACAGTCACTTTTGTCACAACTGTCACATGGGGCACATCCGCCTCAGGAGGAGTCGATCGTGGGACGCCAAGACCATCTCAAGCGCGCGGCGGGAGCCGCCGTCGCCGCCGGAACCGCCTTCGCGATCACCGCCACGGGGGCCATCCCTGCCGTCGCCGCCGACGAGCACCGCGTGAACCCGGGCGACACCGTCTCCGCCCTCGCCGTGAAGTACGGCACCTCCGTCCAGCGCATCGTCGACGCCAACAGCCTTGACTCGCGCGCCCGCATCTATGCGGGACAGACGCTGACGATTCCTTCGGTGACGGCCTCGACGTCCTCGAAGACCTCCGCCGCCCCCACGGTGACCACCTCCGCGAAGCACACGGTATCGACGGGCGAGACCGTGTGGGCTCTCGCGCAGCGCTACGGCACCACGGTCAGCGCGATCGTGAAGGCCAACTCGCTGGGCTCGAGCGCCATGATCCGCATCGGCCAGTCGCTGACGATCCCGGGCGCCGCCAAGGCGTCGACCGCCACCGCCTCCACCGTGTCCCCCGCGAAGGCGACCACGGCATCGGCCACCCACAAGGTCGCCTCGGGCGACACGGTCTCGGGACTCGCCGTGAAGTACGGCACCACGGTGAGCGCGATCGTGAAGGCCAACTCTCTGGGCTCGAACGCCATGATCCGCATCGGCCAGGCCCTCACGATCCCCGGCACCGCCTCATCGACAGCTCCGGCCTCGTCGACCACGCCGTCCACCACGACGTCGTCTCCGAAGGTGACCACGGCATCGGCCACCCACAAGGTCGCCTCGGGCGACACGGTCTCGGGACTCGCCGTGAAGTACGGCACCACGGTGAGCGCGATCGTGAAGGCCAACTCGCTGGGTTCGAGCGCCATGATCCGCATCGGCCAGGCCCTCACCATTCCTGGCGCCGGGAAGGCGACCCTCGTCTCGAACACCGTCACCCTCGCGACGGCCGAAAACCTCGACTCCTTCGGCGCCGTCGCGAGCGGGCTCGTGGGCGATTCCTTCGCGGGCCGCACGTATGCCGCCGGCACCGTGGGCGCCGCCAACCAGAACAAGGCGACACTCAACGCCATCTCGGTGCCAAGCCGCGCCGACATGCAGTCCATGGTCGTCGCCGCGGCCAAGCGCTACGGCGTCGACCCCGCGCTGGCACAGGCCGTCGCGTACCAGGAGTCGGGCTTCAACATGCGCGCCGTCTCCCCCGCGAACGCCATCGGCGTGATGCAGGTCATCCCCAGCTCCGGCCAGTGGGCATCGGACCTGGTGGGGCGCGATTTGAACCTCCTCAACCCGGTCGACAACGTCGAGGCCGGCGTGGCGATTCTCAAGCACCTCACGCGCGGCGGCCGCGACCTCGACATCGCCATTGCCGGGTACTACCAGGGCGAACGCGGCGTAGCCAAGTACGGGATGTACGCGGACACCAAGCAGTACGTGGCATCGGTCAAGGCCCACATGAAGAGGTTCGCGTAAGGCACGCGGCGCACCGCGCGGCCACCACCGAGCACGCGCGGGCCCTGCCTACAATGTGACCGTGTCAGAGACCCTCACCGATCCCCTGCTCGGCCGCGTCATCGACGGCCGCTACGAGGTCCGTGAGCGCGTCGCCGCAGGCGGCATGGCGACCGTATACGTCGCGTTCGATCGCCGCCTTGAGCGCGACGTCGCGCTGAAGGTCATGCACCCGCACCTGGCTGCCGACGCGACCGAGGCCGACTTCGTCGCGCGCTTTCGGCGCGAGGCGAAGGCCGCCGCGCGGCTCACCCACCCTGGCATGGTTCGCGTCTACGACCAGGGCGTGGACGGCTCGGTGTCCTACCTGACCATGGAATACGTGGGCGGCGAGAATCTCCGCCAGCGCATGACGCACGAGGGACCCCTGACGGTCGGCGAGGCCCTCGGCATCACGGAACGAGTCCTGGACGCCTTGTCCGCCGCACACCGGGCGGACCTGGTTCACCGCGACGTGAAGCCCGAGAACGTCCTCATCGACGAGGAGGGCGGGCCCAAGCTCACCGACTTTGGGCTGGCACGCGCGGTCACCGAGGTGACCTCGACCGCGACCGGCACGCTGCTAGGCACCGTCGCGTACCTCGCGCCCGAGGTGATTACCGAGGCGTCAGCCGATGCGCGCGCGGACGTCTACTCGGTGGGCATCCTGCTGTACGAGATGCTCACCGGGCGTCAGCCCTTCACGGGCGAGACCGCGATCGCCGTCGCCTCGCGCCACGTCCACGAGGACGTCCCCGCGCCCTCCGCGATCGTGCCGTGGCTGCCGACGGAGATCGACGACCTCGTCGCTTGTCTGTCCGCACGCGACGCCTCCGCCCGCCCTGTCGATGGTGCGGAGGCTCTCGCCGCCGTGCGGGAGACCCGCGCCACCATCGACGATCCGACGTTGGACCGGCGCGCCGCCCGTCCCTCGGGCGATGGCGAGATCGACACCGAACACGACCACACCACGGTGCTGGAGGAGTCCCCCGCCGGCGCGACCATCGCGCTGCCGATCGGGCTCGATGGCCAAGCCCCTGCGCTGACGGTCGCCAGCGACCTTCCCGACGACGACCCCGAGGCCTCCGAGCCCACCCGCACGCGCCACCGCGCGGGCTGGTGGATAGGCGCGATCATCGCGGCGGTCGTCGTGCTCGGCTCGCTGGGACTGTGGTGGTACCAGGCCATCGGCCCGGGCGCGTACACGACCGTCACCGACGTCACCGGCCAGACGGCCGAGCAGGCCGAGCTTGCCCTCGAGAGCCAGGGCTTCACGGTCGAGACGGAATACGCGAACGACGACGTGGTCGCCGAGGGCATCGTGATCGAGACCGATCCGGGCACCAATGCGCGCGCCCTCAACGGCGCCGAGATCCTGATGACCGTCTCCGACGGCCCACGCATGACCGAGGTTCCGGACGTCGTGGGCTCCGATCAGGAGACCGCGGAAGAGGCCATCACCGAGGCGGGCTTCACGCTCGGCGATACGCGTACCGAGTACGACGACGCCATCCCCGCTGGCGAGGTGATGAGCATGACGCCCGGCGCCGGAGAAACCATCCGGCACGACGCCACCGTGACGCTCACCGTCTCCGACGGCCCCGAGCCCATCGTCATCCCCGACCTCACCGGCATGACCGAGAACGCCGCCGTCGCCGCTCTTGCCGAGTACGGGATCGAGCCGACGATCGAGTACGGGCGCACCGAGGATGTCGACACCGGCGAGGTCTACGCTCAGTCGGCCGCACCGAGCTCGGACGGCTTCCGTACCCAAGACATGAGCATCACGGTCTCTGAGGGGCTGCCGCTCGTCACGGTCGAGGACGTCCGCGGCATGAGCTTCGAGGACGCGAAGGCGGTGTTGGAGAGCCAGTACCTCACTGTGACTGGCGACGACAACCCATGGAACTTCTCCACCGTGGTCTTCAACATGGACCCCGCTCCCAACGCACAGGTCGAGCGCGGCACCGAGGTCTACCTCGAGTACTGACACCAGACAAGCGAAACGGCCGATGCCATGGTCACCATGGCATCGGCCGTTTCGCTGTGTCGTGTGCTAGGCCTGGCTCAGCAGCTCCGAGACGAGGAACGCCATCTCCAGCGACTGCTGGTGGTTCAGGCGGGGGTCGACCTTGGTCTCGTAGCGAGCCGCGAGACCCTCGTCGTCAATCTCCTCCGTACCGCCCATGACCTCGGTCACGTCGTCGCCGGTGAGCTCCACGTGGAGGCCGCCGGGAACGGTACCGAGCGCACGGTGGACCTCGAAGAAGCCCGTGACCTCATCCAGGATGGTGTCGAACTCGCGGGTCTTGTAGCCCGACTCCGACGTGAAGGTGTTGCCGTGCATCGGGTCCGTGAGCCACGTGACGTTGATGCCGGCATCGCGCACCGCCTCGACGATGGGCGGCAGCGCCTCCCGGACGTTCTTCGCGCCCATGCGGGCCACGAAGGTGAGGCGTCCGGGCGTGTTGTCGGGGTTGAGACGCTCCGCCAACGCGATAGCGTCGGCACCGGTCGCCGTGGGTCCGAGCTTCACGCCGATCGGGTTGTTGATCCGCGACATGAACTCAACGTGTGCGCCGTCCAACTCGCGGGTGCGCTCCCCGATCCACAGGAAGTGGCCCGAGCAGTCGTACGCGTCGCCCGAGCGTGAGTCGATGCGCGTCAGCGCCCGCTCGTAGTCGAGCAGCAGCGCCTCGTGGCTCGCGAACAGGTCTACCGTCTTCAGCGCATCGAAGTCGCCGCCGGCGGCCGCCATGAAGCGCACCGCGCGGTCGATCTGCGCGGCCATCTGGTCGTACTTGGCGTAGGCAGGGTTCGCGGCGAAGCCCTTGTTCCAGGCGTGCACCGAGCGCAGGTCCGCAAAACCGCCGTGCGTAAACGCGCGGATCAGGTTCAGCGTCGATGCCGACACGTGATACGCGTCGAGCAGGCGCTGCGGGTTAGGCACCCGCGACTCCTCGGTAAACGCGTGGCTGTTGACGATGTCGCCGCGGTAGGCGGGCAGCGTCACGCCGTCGCGCGTCTCCGAGTCCGAGGAGCGCGGCTTGGCGTACTGCCCCGCCATACGGCCAATCTTCACCACGGGCGTCGAGGCGCCGTAGGTAAGGATGACGGCCATCTGCAGGATGGTCTTGATCTTGTTGCGGATCCGGTCGGCGGTCGCCTCCGAGAAGATCTCGGCGCAGTCGCCACCCATGAGGACGAAGGCCTCTCCCCTGCTCGCGGCGGCCAGCTGCTCACGCAGCACATCGGCCTCACCGGCGAACACCAGCGGGGGCAGCTCACTGAGCCGTCCCGTGACTGCGTCGAGCGCGTCACGGTCGGGCCAGGTGGGCTGCTGCTTCGCCTCGAGGGCGCGGTACGAGTCGACGCCGGCGGCCGCGAGGGCTGCCTCACTCATGCGTTCACCCCTGGCCGATGTCGGTCAGCAGCTCGGTGTACCACTCGGTGGTGGTGTCGAACGGCTTGTGACCGGCGATGCGCGGGAACTCGATGGCCTTGAGGCGTCCGCCGTCCTCCTCGTCGTGACCGATGACGCCGGGCTCGCCACGCAGGGCGCACTCGACGGCGAGGTCGGTCATCGACTTGATGAGGCGCAGGTCCTCGGGGTTGGCCTTCGCGGCGCGCGAGAAGTAGCCCGACTTCTGGACCATGACCTTCTCGGCACCCAGCTTCTCCGCGAACTGCTTCGCGAACCACTGACCGGGGTTGATGGTGTCCAGCTTCACGTGGCCGAAGGGGTCCTTCTCCACGGTGCCGCCGGAGGCTTCGATCTCCGCGATGATCTCGGGCACGCCCGCACCCTCCGACAGGAAGATGTTGACGTTGCCGACCTCGTCCATGATCGCCTTGAGTCGGGTGGCCTCGGCGTCGATGTCGAGCTTCTGCTCCGGCACGTACAGGGCGTGGATGTCCCAGCGCTCCTTGGACAGGCCGATCTCGGGCAGCCACTCCTGGGTGTCGAGCCACTGGCGGTACTTCATGCCCGCGGCGGCCGTGAGCCAGCCACAGGCGCGGCCCATGACCTCGTGGATGATGAGCATGCGCGGGCCCGAGCGGTGCTCGCCGATGATGTTCTGCGCGAACTCGCTGGCCTGCTCCGCGGCGGACCAGGCGCCGAGCGACTGCTTGATGGGCACCACGTCGTTGTCGATGGTCTTGGGCAGACCCACGACGGTGAGCTCGTAGTCGTTCTGGTGAAGGTACGCGGCGAGGTCGGCGGCGGTCGTGTTGGTGTCGTCGCCACCGATGGTGTGCAGGACGTCGACGCCGTCGGCCTTCAGCTGCTCGGCGGCGACCTTCAGCGGGTCCTCACCCTCGCCAACGAGTCCGCGATTGAAGCAGTCCTCGTAGTTGGTGAGCTTCACGCGCGAGTTACCGATGGGCGAGCCGCCGAACTCGTGCAGCAGCCCCGCCTTCTGGCGGACGGTGTCCGTGATCTCCACATACTTGCCCTGCAGAAGGCCCCAGTAGCCGTGCTGGTAGGCGATGATCTCCACCTCGGGCGAGATCTCGGTATAGCGCTCGATCAGGCCTCCGACGGCGGAGGACAGGCAGGGGGCGAAACCACCCGCGGTGAGCAGGGCGACACGGCGGACCGACATGGCAGACCTTTCGTGGGATGTGTGGGTTGCGTGAATATTCTAGGGGGCCGATGCGTCGGGCTCGGAGCCGCGGCTCCTCGCCTCCCGCTCCAGCTGGTGCTTGTACTGCGCGGCGTCACGGTCGACATACTCCTGACCGGACAACTCCTGGATGGCGGTCATCACCGAATCGGTGAGTTCCCTCAGCGCCTCGCGGTCGTCCTGACGGCCGGCGTAGGCGGAAATGTGGATGGGTTCACCGATGCGTACGCCGATGGGGTGGCGGCTGGGAACCTTCTGGCCGATGGGCTGCGCGATGTGGGTGTCGATCATCGCGACAGGGATGATCGGGACGCGCGCCTCGATGGCCATGCGTGCCACGCCGGTCTTGCCTCGGTACAGGCGTCCGTCGGGGCTACGGGTGCCCTCGGGATAGATGCCGAGCAGCTCGCCACCCTGGAGCGCCTCAAGCCCTGTGCGCAGGGCGGCCTCCGAGGCGCGTCCGCCCCCACGGTGAACGGGGATGACGCCCGAGCCCTCCATGAAGGCACGCGTCGCCCAGCCCTTGGGGCCCTTGCCTGTGAAGTACTCGGCCTTGCCCAGGAACACGACCTTCCGCTTCAGCACGAGCGGCAGGAAGATCGAATCGGAGAAGGACAGGTGGTTGGACGCGAGGATGGCTCCCCCGGTCTCCGGCACGCTCTCGGTCCCCTCAGACCAAGGGCGGTAGTACGTCTTGACCGGGGGGCCGATCAGGACGTGCTTAAAGAGCCCGTAGTACACGCGGAGAGCCTCCAGAGATCAGGCGGACGTGCCCGTGGCGGACGCGTCCTCGGCGACGGCGAGGCGAGCAAGCTCCGCCGCTCCGACGATACCCGCATCGTTGCCCATCGATGCCGCGACAATCGGTGCCACCGGTCGATGTCCTGCCGCGGGCAGGTGCTTGAGGTACGACTCGCGCGCGGGCTCGAGGATCAGGTCTCCGGCTGCGATCACACCGCCGCCCACCACGTACATCTCGGGGTCGAGCACCGCCGCAAGTGAGGCGGCCCCTGCACCGATCCACCGACCGAGGTCGGTGAGGAGCTCGATGCCGAGATCGTCGCCCTCCTCGGCGATCTGGGTCACGAGCGGACCGGTGATGTTCTCGGGGTCGCCGCCGGCAAGGCGCAGCAGTCCGGCGGCGCGTACGGAGCGCTCGCGCGCGGCGCGGCGCGCCTCGCGCACCAGCGCCGAGCCAGAGGCGTACTGCTCCCAGCAGCCCTTCAGCCCACAGCCGCAAGGGTGCCCGCCGGGCTGGACGCGCACGTGACCGAGCTCCGCGGCGAATCCCGCGGAGCCGCGAATGAGCTGTCCATCGGAGATGATCGCCGCGCCCAGGCCGGTGCCGATGGTGAGCATGATCATGGACGACGCCTCGCGGGCCGGACCGAAGGCAAATTCGGCCCACCCAGCGGCGTTGCCGTCGTTTTCCACCACCACGCGCACATCATCACGGCCGATCGCGGCCGTGACCTTCTGAGCCAGCGGGTACTCCCGCCAGGCAATGTTCGGCGCGAACAGCACACGCTCCCGGTCGGCCGAGACAAACCCGGCGGCCGCCAGGCCGATTGCCTCGAACTCGTGGTCGGCTGCCAACTCGGCCACGGCATCGGCGATCGCCGCATCGATGCTCGCCGCGTCCTCTGGCTGAGTCTTGCGACGCGTCTTCGCAACGATTCGACCTTGTTCATCGACGACACCGACGGCAATCTTGGTACCGCCGATATCTACGCCGATCGCATGCATGTGCCAGGGCTCCCTCGTTTGGGTGGTGGGACTCACTAGAGGGTATCGTGAGCCGAACCTGCTGTAGCGACGGAGACCGAACTCATGGCACCTCAGGACGCAATGTATGCGCCCCACATCGTCTCCCTGGTCCGCAAGACCTGGGACACCCACGCATCGAAGACGATCGTGAGAAATCCTCTTCCGGACGACAGCTGGACGGACGTGACGGGCGCCGAGGCCCGCGCGCAGGTGGACGCCACCGCCAAGGGACTCATGGCCATGGGCGTCAAGCCCGGCGACACCGTCGCAATTCTTTCCCGCACCCGCTGGGAGTGGACCGTCTCCGACCTGGCCATCATGACGGCCGGCGCCATTCCCGTGCCGATCTACGACACGTCGTCGGTGGACCAGATCCAATGGATCTGCGAGGACGCCCAGGTCACCGTGGTCATCGCCGAGACGGCAGCGCACGCGGCGCGTGCCCGGGAGGTGCTCGAGGGCGCCACCACACCGCTGCGCGAGGTCCTTGTCATGGACGAGGGCGCGATGGAGAACCTCGCCCAGCGCGGCGCCGAGGTGAGCGACGCGGACCTCGAGGCGGCGCTCGCCACGGTCAACCACGACACGCTCGCCACCATCATGTACACCTCCGGCACCACGGGTCGGCCCAAGGGCGTCGAGCTCACGCAATTCTCATACGTGCGCCATATCAAGGGCATGACGGATGAGATGCACGAGATCATTTTCGAGGAGGGCGCCTCGACTGTGCTATTCCTCACGCTCGCCCACTCGCTGGCGCGCCTGGTGCAGCACATCCTCATCTCGAATGGCGTGGTCATCGGCTACTGCCCCGATGCCAAGCGGCTGGTGCCACTCATCGGCACCATGCAGCCCACGCTCCTTCTCGCCGTGCCGCGCGTGTTCGAAAAGGTTTACAACGGCGCCGAGCAGAAGGCGGCAGCCGACGGCAAGGTGAAGATCTTCCGTTGGGCCGCCCAGCAGTCCATCGAGTACTCCAAGGCTCTCGACACCACGTCGGGCCCCTCGCTCATGCTGCGCGCCACTCACAAGATCGCCGACGTGCTGGTGCTCAAGAAGATCCGCGCGCTGCTGGGAGGCAAGGCACACTGGGCCGTCTCGGGCTCGGCTCCCCTGGGAGACCGCCTGGGCCACTTCTACCGTGGGCTGGGCCTCGTGGTCCTCGAGGGCTACGGCCTTACCGAGACCAATGCCGCGTCGCACGTGAACCGCACCGACCTGTCCAAGATCGGCACCGTGGGACCGCCGCTGCCAGGCCTCGAGGTCAAGATCGCCGAGGACGGCGAGATTCTCATGCGCGGCGAGCAGATCTTCCGCGGCTATCACCGAAACCCCGAGGCGACCGCCGAGGCCCTCGACGACGGGTGGCTGTGCACGGGCGACATCGGTTCTGAGGATGAGGACGGCTATCTCACCATCACGGGCCGCAAGAAGGAGATCATCGTCACCGCGGGCGGAAAGAACGTCGCGCCGGCTGAGCTCGAGGACCGCATCCGCGGGTATGCCCTCATCAGCCAGTGCGTGGTGGTGGGCGACGCCCAGCCGTTTATCGCGGCCCTGATCACCCTCGACGCAGAGGCGCTGCCTGGATGGCTGAAGGGCAAGGGCTGGGAGCCCATGACGGTGGCCGAGGCGTCTCAGGATCCGCGCATCCTCGAGCGAATTCAGAAGGCCATCGACCGCGCCAACCGCGCGGTCTCGCGTGCAGAGTCGGTCCGCACCTACCGGATTCTCGACAACGACCTCACCATCGACAACGGCTACCTCACCCCATCGTTGAAGGTGAAGCGTGCGCGGGTGCTGGAGGACTACGCACCGGTCATCTTAGAGATCTACCAGGGCAAGCACATCGCGAAATAGCTCTTGGCACTGCCCATGGACTGTCTACCCTGCTTGTCGGTGTGGCACTACCCGCTCGACCCTCCGCGAGGGTGGAACAAGGCCGCCGGCGACCAGCAGGTCGACCGCGCGGCTCTGATCGGCGTCCATCGGTGGCGGCGCAGCCCGGCGGACGGGAATGGTCATGAAGGACACGATGCAGTCGCCGCATTCCTTGCCCTTCACCTCGCAGGTGTCGCAATCAATGATCATGCTCGCGACGCTAGAGCGGGGGTCTGACATCGTCGTGTCGGGGTCGGTGGCGGCGCTTTGTCACAGGTCGGACGTACCGTGGACGCCATGACCACGGACCTCCAGGGCACGCTCGACGCGATTGGCGAGCCGCTGTCCGCCACGACCTTCGTCGTCGTCGACCTCGAGACCACCGGCGCGTCCCCGGCCGACTGCGGGATCACCGAGATCGGCGCGGTGAAGACTCGCGGTGGTGAGGTGGTCGGCGAATTCCAGACCCTGGTGGACCCGGGCTCCCCCATTCCCCCGATGATCGTCGCGCTGACGGGAATCACCGACGCGATGGTGGTGGCCGCGCCGCGCATCGAGCAGGTCCTCCCCGCCTTCCTCGAGTTCCTGGGCGACGCCGTGTTGGTGGCACACAATGCCCGCTTCGACGTCGGGTTCTTGAAGGCGGCGTGCCGCGCTCACGGCTACCGTTGGCCCGGCCCCGAGGTCGTCGACACTCTCGCGCTCGCGCGCCGCGTGGTGACCAAGGAGGAGGCACCCAACCGCAAGCTCGGCACCCTCGCCAGGGTCTTCGGCACGCGCGTCACGCCCAATCACCGTGCGCTCGAGGACGCTCGCGCCACAGGAGAGATCCTTCACGGGATGCTCGAGCGCCTCGCGGCCTTCGGCATGACCCATCGTGCCGACCTCGCGACGCTGCGCGATCCCGTGTCGGAAAAGGTGCGGCGCAAGGCCACCATGGCCGATGCTGTGCCCGCCAAGCCCGGCGTGTACACCTTCCGCGGCCCGCGCGGCGAGCGGCTGTATGTCGGCACCTCCAAGAACCTGCGTTCCCGGGTGAAGTCGTATTTCACGAAGGCGGAGACGCGCCGCCCCATCCGCGAGATGGTGGACCTCGCCGTCGGCGTCGACACGGTGGTGGTGCCCACCGAGCTCGAGGCCAACGTCCTCGAGGTCCGGATGATCGACCGGTTTCGTCCCCGCTACAACCGCCGGTCCGCCCGTCCCGAGCGCACGGCATGGGTGAGGCTGACTGACGAAGCCTTTCCTCGCCTGGTCGTCAGCCGGTCGGCGGCGGCCGACGGGGCGGACTTGGGGCCGATGCGTTCGGCGGCCGATGCACGCCTCGCCGTCGAGGCTCTTGAGCAGGCTCTGGGAGTGCGCACCTGCCGTACGCGGCTGACTCGGGCGCCCCGCGCCGACGCGCGCGCATGCATCCTGCTCGACCTGGGGCGTTGTGCTGCGCCGTGCATTCGCGGAGTCGAGTCCGAATACGCCTCGACGGTGGCGCTCACCCGCTCCGCACTGCGCGAAGACATCTCCCCCGTCGTCGACGCGCTGGCGGCCGAGGTCGCCCTGCATGCCCAGTCCGAGAGCTTTGAACGCGCGGCGGACGTCCGCGACGCCATCAGCGCCATCGTCGACGCCGCGGAACGTTCCGCACGCCTCGCCTCACTGCGCCAATGCAGCATCGTCGCCGTGCGCAGGGATGGCGACGCATGGGAACTCGTGTCGGTAGCACGCGGGGCGCTCGTCGGATCGGCACGGGTGCGCTCGGGCGTGTGGGACGCGGCCGGCCCGCTCAAGGCGGCGTGGGACGGACTTGAGATCGACGACCCGCTCATCGAGGAGCAGGAGATGGTGCTGAGGTGGCTCGAGCGGCCCGGCACGCGCCTGCTGTACGTCGACGGGGAATGGGCCTCGCCGGTGACCGCACCCGGACGTCATCACCGCTGGGTCGACGCGCGAAGGCTCGATCGCGGGAAGGTAGCCGCCACGCTGCGATAACGCTCGGCGCGGTGGCGCGATCCGCGTCAGGCCTGGGTCGCGGCGACCCAGCGCTCGAGGACGTCCTGAGCGGCGCCCGAATCGATCGCCGTCGCCGCGTGGGTGAGCGCTGCGGACATGCGTTCCACGAGCGTGCCAGACGAGGTGCCCGGGAGCGTCGCGTCCGACACGATGCCGGCCGCAGCGTTGAGCAAGACGGTCTCGCGCACCGGCCCGGCCGCACCAGCGAGGACGTCCCGCGCGATCGCGGCGTTCTCGGTTGCCGTGCCGCCACGGATGTCGTCGATCGTGATGGGGCTGAGGCCCAGGTCGGCAACCGGGTCCAGCCGCAACTCGGTCACTCCCCCGCCGCGTACCTCCCACACGGTCGCGGGGCAGACCCCTGCCAACTCGTCGAGGCCGTTGTCGCTGTAGAATACGAGCGCCTCGCGGCCCTGGTCGGCGATCACACCCGCGAGGACGGGCGAGACCCTGAGGCTCGATGAACCGATCGCGGTGGCAGCAGGCTGCGCGGGGTTGGTCAGCGGTCCGAGGATGTTGAACGTGGTGGGAACGCCCAGTTCCTTGCGGATGGGCATCGCGAACTTCATGGCCGGGTGGAACACCTGGGCGAAGCAGAACGTGATCCCGACCTCGGTCGCGAGCTCCTTCACGCGCTCGACCGGCAGGTCCAGCCTCACGCCAAGTTCGCCCAGCACATCGGCGCTGCCTGACTTCGACGTCGCGGCGCGGTTGCCGTGCTTGACGACCCTGAGACCGGCGCCGGCCATCACGAGCGACGCCATGGTCGAGATGTTCACGGTGGCAAAACCGTCGCCGCCGGTGCCCACGATGTCGACGGTGCGCCCGGGAACCTCGAACCGCAGCGAGTGCTTCAGCATCGCGGCGGCAAGACCCGCCACCTCCGTGGGCGTCTCCCTCTTGACTCGCAGCGCGGCGAGAAACGCCCCCATCGCGACGGGAGACGCCGAGTCCGTCAGGATGTCGTCCATCACCGCCGCGGTTTCCTCGGCCGTGAGGTCCTCGTGCTCCACGAGCCTAGACAGCAGTTCCTGCAGGGTCGCCACGTGTGCCTCCGTGCGCTAGTCGAGCCGTGCGATGGTCTAGATGCGCGCGGGCGCGAGGTCTCTCGCGCGCCGCGCTACGCCTTAGGAGGCCTGCGTCGCGGGAGAGAAGAAGCCCTCGACCGCGTCACGCAAGACGAAGGGGTCAAGGGGGTGAGCGACGGCCGCCTCGGCCTCGGACCAGGTGGCGAGCCATGCATCGGCCGGGCGCCCCACCAGGAGCAGAACCGGGGGTGCGTCGTAAATCTCGTGCTTGATTTGCCGGCAAATGCCCATGCCGCCCACCTTGGCGGCCTCACCGTCGAGCACCAGCAGGTCGAAATGCTGATTCTCGACGGCCTCAATGACGGCGGCGTGGGTCGCGGTCTCGAGCCATTCCACGGTGCGCCCGTGCACCGTTGTGCCGACCGCAAAGCGCACCTTCTCACGCACGTTGCGGTCATCGCTATAGACAAGGATGCGGGCCTTACGCTCCGTCACCTCGGACTTGTCGTGCTTTGCGACCTCACTCATGGCGCCCATTCTGGCACGAACTGCGAACCTCATTCGTTGTCAACACACGAGCCACGATGAGCCGCGATTCGCTGGCGCCCTGGCACGGATTCTTACGCAATAATGGGACCCATGTCCCATGCGACGACTATGCCGTCACCCATCCATGCCACGCGCCCTAACCAGGTTGCCGTCGGCACGATCGTCTGGCTCAGCTCTGAGTTGATGTTCTTCGCGGGTCTGTTCGCGATGTACTTCACACTCCGTGCCCAGGTCCCCGAGATCTGGGCCGAGATGACGGAACTGCTGAATGTTCCGTTCGCGCTGGCCAACACCACCGTCCTGGTGCTGTCCTCCTTCACCGCGCAGGCGGGTGTCTTGGCTGCGGAGCGCTACCAGCGCCGCCGCACCGGCTCGCTCATCAACGTGAAGTCGTGGGGCATGCACGAGTGGTTCGTGCTGACGTTCATCATGGGCTCGATCTTCGTTGCCGGCCAGGTCTACGAGTACGCGATGCTCGTGTCCGAGGGCCTGACGATCTCCTCGTCGCCCTACGGCTCGGTGTTCTACCTCACGACGGGCTTCCACGGCCTGCACGTGATCGGTGGACTCATCGCCATGCTGTTCGTGCTCGCGCGCTCGTTCGCCGCCAAGAAGTTCGGCCCGCACGAGGCGACCACCACGATCGTCGTGTCCTACTACTGGCACTTTGTCGACGTCGTCTGGATCGCCCTGTTCGCCGTGATCTACCTGGTTCAGTAAGGGAATCCCGATGCATGCAATTGCCCGCAGGCGCCACCACAAGGCAGCTCCCATGCTGCTGGTGCTCGTCCTGCTCGCCCTGATCACCGGGGTCGCGGCCGTCGCCGCCCCCTCCGCTACCGCCGCAGACACGGCATCGGCCGACGATGTCGCCGCAGGCGAGGCGCTGTTCGCCGCCAACTGCGCGTCGTGCCACGGCCTCGACGCCCAGGGCCAGGACGGGGTCGCCCCCTCGCTGGTCGGAGTGGGCGCCGCCGCCGTCGACTTCCAGGTCGGCACCGGCCGCATGCCCATGCAGGCCTCGGGCCCGCAGGCGCCCGCGAAGCCCGCACAGTTTGACCAGGACCAGATCAACCAGCTGGCCGCCTGGGTGGCGTCGCTCGGTGCTGGCCCCGCGATCCCCACGGCTGAGCAGGTCGACCCCTCGCTGGGCGATGCCGCCAACGGTATGGAGGTCTTCCGCACCAACTGCGCGATGTGCCACGGCTCCATCGGTGGCGGCGGCGCGCTGACGCAGGGCAAGTTCGCCCCGTCGCTGCTAGAGACCACCCCCACCCACATCTACGAGGCCATGCTGACCGGTCCGCAGTCGATGCCGGTCTTCAACGACGCCAACATCACCCCCGAGCACAAGCGCGATGTCATCGCGTACCTCGACGCACAGAGCGCCGGTTCCCCCGGTGGCCTCTCGCTCGGAGCCATCGGCCCCGTGTCCGAGGGCCTGTGGGCCTGGCTGGTTCTCCTTGGCTTGATCATCGGCGCTACCGTCTGGGTTGGAGCACGTTCCTCATGAGTACCCCCGAACACCCCACCGAGCCCGAGGTGAAGAACGGCTTCACCGACCCTGGTCTCGCCGACCACCGCCCTCGTCGCGCGGATGTCGAGCCCAAGGCCGACAAGCGCGCCGAGCGTCAGGTCGCCGCGCTGTTCACTGTGTCGATCATCGGCACCGTGATCGCGCTGTGGGCCTACTTCACTAAGAACGACATGGAACCGGGCAACGTCGCGGACATCCAGTCGACCAACATGTGGATCGGCCTGGGCATCGCGCTGGCGATGCTCGGCATCGGCTTCGGCGCCATTCACTGGGCCAAGACCCTCATGCGCGACCACGAGATGGTCGAGGAGCGCCACGCGCTGCGCAGCTCGGACGAGGCCCGCGAGGGTGCGATCCAGAACCTCAAGGACGGTGTCGAGGACTCCGGTCTGGCCACGCCGGACGAGTCGGGAACGGGCGTCAAGCGCCGCAGCGTGCTCAAGGGCTCGCTCATCACCGCGATGGCCATCGCGCCGCTCGCCGTGCTGGTGCCCCAGATCGGCAACATGGGTGCCGACTGGAACGTCGGCAAGTTCCGCCACACCATGTGGGCCCCCGGCGTCCGCCTGACGCGCGACCCCGACGGCACGCCCATTAAGGCTGCGGACGTCACCATCGGCTCGGTGTTCCACGTCATCCCCGACGGTCTGAACGACCTCGACCACCACCACAAGATGGACCAGAAGGCCAAGGCCGTGGTCCTCCTCGTGCGCCTTGACCCCAAGGATCTGAAGATCCGCGAGGGACGCGAGGACTGGTCGTTCGACGGCATCGTTGCCTACTCGAAGATCTGCACCCACGTGGGTTGCCCCGTGGCGCTGTACGAGCAGCAGACGCACCACCTGCTGTGCCCGTGCCACCAGTCGACGTTCGATGTCTCGGACGGCGCCAAGGTGGTCTTCGGCCCCGCGAAGCGCCCGCTGCCCCAGCTTCCCATCGCGGTGGACGACGACGGCTACATCGTCGCCCAGAACGATTTCGACGAGCCCGTGGGCCCGTCGTACTGGGAGCGTTTGAAGGGTGATGCCGGCACGGCCACCGTCGAGGAGGAGACCCACTGATGGGCGCCAAGGTCAACACCGCCGCTGCTGGCACCGCGAACTTCGTCGACGACCGCACGTCTATCGGCGGCTTCGTCAAGTTCTTTGCGCGCAAGCTCTTCCCGGACCACTGGTCCTTCATGCTCGGCGAGATCGCGCTGTACGCGTTCATCGTCCTGCTGCTCTCCGGTGTGTTCCTCACCGCGTTCTTCGTGCCGTCCATGGAGACGGTCGAATACGAGGGCGCCTTCGAGACCATGCACGGTGTCGAGATGACGAAGGCATTCGAGTCGACCCTGCACACCTCGTTCGAGGTGCCTGGCGGTCTGCTCATCCGCCAGATCCACCACTGGTCGGCCCTGCTGTTCCTCGCAGCGATCATGACGCACATGTGCCGCGTGTTCTTCACCGGTGCGTTCCGCAAGCCGCGCGAGCTCAACTGGCTCGTGGGCTTCACGCTCATGGTCCTTGGCCTCGCGGCCGGCTTCACCGGCTACTCGCTTCCCGACGACGTCCTGTCCGGCAACGGTCTACGCATTATCGACGGCGTCGTGAAGTCCATCCCGATCATCGGCTCGTACACCTCGTACTGGCTGTTCGGTGGCGAATTCCCCGGTACCGCGCTGATCCCCCGCCTGTTTACGGCGCACATCCTGCTGGTCCCGGGCCTGATCCTCGCGCTCATTGCCGTGCACCTCTTCCTGGTGTTCCTGCACAAGCACACGCAGTACCCCGGTGGCGGCAAGACCGACCGCAACGTGGTGGGCCTGCCCCTGTTCCCCGTGTACACCGCGAAGGCCGGCGGCTTCTTCTTTGTCGTCTTCGGCGTGATCGCGCTCGTCGCGGCATTGTTCACCATCAACCCGGTGTGGAACTACGGTCCCTACGACCCGTCGCCGGTGTCCGCAGGAACCCAGCCCGACTGGTACATCCTGTTTGTCGACGGTGCCCTGCGCCTCATGCCCGGGTGGATCTTCGGGATCCCGATGGAGTGGGAGATCTTCGGCTACACGCTGTCGATGAACATCCTCACCCCCGCGCTGATCATGCCCGGTCTCTTCTTCGGCTTCATCGCGCTGTACCCCTGGATCGAGAAGTGGGCCACGGGTGACCGCGGCGAGAAGCACGTGCTCGACCGTCCGCGCAACGTTCCCGTGCGTACCGGCATCGGCGTCGCCACGATCACCTTCTACGTGATCCTGGTGCTCGAGGGCTCGAACGACATCGTGGCGAACCTGTTCCACCTCTCGCTCAACGACCTCACGATCTTCTTCCAGTGGGCGATCTTCATCCTGCCCCCGATCATGTTCTGGGTGACCCGCCGCATCTGCATGGGTCTGCAGCGCAAGGACCGCGAACTGGTGCTTCACGGCCACGAGACGGGCACCATCGTCCGCCACGAGAACGGTGAATACATCGAGGTCCACAGCCCGCTGTCGGAGCAGGAGGTGTGGCTGCGCGTCCAGCACGAGGACATCGCCCCGCTCGAGATCGCGCCCGAGTACAACGAGCACGGCGTGCGTCGCAAGGGCTACCGTTGGGACCGCTTTAAGCAGGCCCTGTCGCGGTTCTACTACGAGGACCGTATCTCCCCCGTCACCAAGGCGGAGTTCGACGAGGCTCAGCACCACCACGACCACGGGCACGCCGAGGCTGACATCCAGGCGGCCGACGCCAAGGATGCTGACAAGCGCCTGACCGAGGAGTGGGACAAGGTCGAGGACGAGGCCTCCAAGTAGGCCCCAGTTCCACGACGAAGGGCGGCACCCGTGAGGGGTGTCGCCCTTCGTCGTCAGTGCTTCCCGCTCTCGTGGCGTGTGCCGGCACACCAGGGAAAACATGGGGTGGCAGATCCAGGCCATTGTGGAATGGCGCCGCTGCCGCGGGTGTTGGACACGGTGGGCACAGTTGCCCCGAGCGCGGCTCGCGGCGATAGGCTCGACCCGTACCCCGGAAAACCAGCGCGGCTCACAGCCGCGCCCCGATCAGGAGGAAGCATGGCTGACTACACGCTGCCGGATCTGAGCTACGACTACGGCGCCCTCGACCCGCACATCGCGGGCGAGATTATGGAGCTGCACCACAGCAAGCACCACGCCGCGTACGTGGCAGGCGCTAACACCGCCCTCGAGAAGATGGCCGCCGCCCGCGAGTCGGGCGACTTCGGCGCCATTGCGGGCCTCGAGAAGGCCCTCGCCTTCAACCTCGGTGGCCACACCAACCACTCGATCTTCTGGACCAACCTCTCCCCCGAGGGTGGCGACAAGCCCACCGGCGAACTCGCTTCGGCGATCGACGAGCACTTTGGCTCGTTCGACGGCTTCCAGGCGCACTTCACCAACAACGCCATGACGATCATGGGTTCGGGCTGGTCGATCCTCGCGTGGGACACCATCGGCCAGAAGCTCATCATCGTGCAGCTGTACGACCAGCAGGGCAATGTTCCCGTGGGTCTCATTCCGCTGCTGATGCTGGACATGTGGGAGCACGCCTTCTACCTCCAGTACAAGAACGTCAAGGCCGACTACGTCAAGGCCTGGTGGAACGTCGTGGACTGGGCCAACGTCCAGCAGCGCTTCATCACCGCGACCGCAACGCAGGGCCTCATCGTCCAGTAACGCCTCTCGCAGCCACGGGCGGGTCTCCTTTCGGGGACCCGCCCGTTCGCGTTTTCCCACCCGTCTCACGCGGCCGATGCCGCGATCGCCTCACGCGGTAGGTTGACACCTATGTCCGTGCAAGCGACCGGCTCCCCGTCGTCCCACAACGGTGCCCTTGCCGCCGACCAACGTCCTTCCCTGTGGTTGTTGCTCGTCTCCCTGGTGGTCCTCCAATTTGGCTACCCCATCACCGAGGCGGGCCCATGGTGGACGGTCGCATATCTCCTGACCTATGGAGGCGTCATCGCCTTCGGCGTGCGCACGGTGCGCCCCGACCCCCGCCGCAACTGGCCCATCGCCGCGGCTGCGCTGGCCCTCATCGTCGGCGGCTCGTGGTTTGCCATGCAGCAGGACTCCATTACAGCGACCGCGGCCATGCTCACGGGCGTGGGCCTGCTCCAGTTGGCGCTCCTGGTGACGCTGCTGGGTCAGTTGCTGCACCCGCCCCGCGATGCCGCAACCGTTGACCTCCTGTTGGTCGCGATCAGCGCCTACCTACTCCTGGGAGGCGTGTTCGGCGTGGGCGCGGCACTGATCGAACTATCAGCGCCAGGCAGCTTCGTCGACAACGCCGTTGGCGCGGGTCCCGTCACGTGGCAGACCCTGTTCTACGGAAGCTACGTCACGCTCGCGACGCTGGGATACGGCGACGTGGTGCCCGTCGATGCCTGGGCGCGCGCGCTGTGGACGTTCGAGGCCGTCGCGGGCACGCTCTTCCTCGCCGTCGTCATCGCTCGCCTGGTGGGCGTCGCGGGCTTCGCAGACCGCGACAAGAGCTAGGCGCGCACGAGCGCCTGCGCCAGCATGACGAGGATGCCGCTGGGCCCGCGTAGATACGTGAGCCGGTACTGGTCCTCGTATGTCGCGACTGAGCGCAGCGGGAAGCATCCGTGCCTCGCCGCAACACCGAGCGCCTCGTCCAGATCATCGACCTGGAACGCGACACGGTGCATGCCAATCTCATGGGGCAGCGTCGGGCCGGTGTTGATCGCCTCCGGGTGGAGATACTCGAACAGCTCGATCGCGCCATCGCCACCCGGCGTGGTCAGGACCGCGATGTTCGCGTGGTTACCGTCTAGCCCGACCGCGGTGTCGGCCCACTCCCCCTCGATCTCTGCCCGTCCTTGCACCACAAGGCCAAGATCGGTGAAGAACGCGATCGCCTCCTCGAGGTCGCTGACCGCGATGCCGACGTTCTCGAAGCGGATACCCATGCCTGCCACGCTACCCGCCCGACCCTGGACGCGACTCGGCCCCGCCGTCCTCGAGGGACGACGGGGCCGACGAAGGTGAAAGCGATGCTTAGTGGGCGTGACGTCCGGTGGAGAACTCCATGACCCAACCGCACAGGCCGATGACGCCAATCACCGAGGCGGGGACCAGGATCCACCAGCCCACGGCGAGCGAAACGAACGACAGCGCGGCGCCGAGCGCGAGCGGCAGCGGCCACCACGACCACGGTGCATACACGCCCTGCTCGCCGGACAGCTGCGCGATCTCGCCGTTCTCGTCGTCCTCGGCACGCATGCCGTGGCGCTTCTGCAGCATCTTGAAGTACACGCCGACCATGACGAACATGCCGAAGGTCAGCAGGATCGCGGTGATGCCCACCCACTCGGACCATCCGGTGAAGATGCCGTATGCGGTGCCGGCCACCAGGAAGAACAGCGACGGGATGGTGAAGAGGTTCGCTTCGATTCGCATGGCTTATGCCTCCTTCGACACGGGAGCGGCGTCGACGAGCTGCGCGTGAGCCGACGCGTGGTCGCGAGCGGCGGCCTCGGGGTGGTGCAGGTCGAAGGCGGGACGCTCCGAGCGGATACGCGGGATCGACACGAAGTTGTGACGCGGCGGCGGGCAGCTGGTCGCCCACTCGAGCGAGTTGCCGTAGCCCCACGGGTCGTCCACAGTCACCTTCGGAGCGTTCTTCGAGGTGATGTACACGTTCCAGAAGAACGGCAGCGTCGACAGCGCGAGGATCACGGATCCCACGGTCGACACCTGGTTCATGAAGGTGAAGCCGTCCTCTGGCATGTAGTCGACGTAGCGACGGGCCATACCGGACGCGCCCAGCCAGTGCTGGATGAGGAAGGTGGTGTGGAAGCCGACGAACAGCAGCCAGAAGTGGATCTTGCCCCACCGCTCGTTGAGCATCTTGCCCGTGAACTTGGGCCACCAGAAGTAGAAGCCCGCGAACATCGCGAACACCACGGTGCCGAACACCACGTAGTGGAAGTGCGCGACCACGAAGTAGGAGTCCGAGATCGGGAAGTCCAGCGGCGGGGCCGACAGGATGATGCCCGTGAGGCCACCGAAGAGGAAGGTGATGAGGAAGCCCACCGACCACAGCATGGGCGTCTCAAACGTGAGCTTGCCTCGCCACATGGTGCCGATCCAGTTGAAGAACTTCACACCCGTCGGTACGGCGATCAGCATCGTCATGAACGAGAAGAACGGCAGCAGCACCGCACCGGTGACGTACATGTGGTGCGCCCACACAGTCACGGACAGCGCCGCGATCGCGATGGTGGCGTAGATCAGGCCGTGGTAGCCGAATAGGGGCTTGCGGCTGAACACGGGGAAGATCTCGGAGACGATGCCGAAGAACGGCAGGGCGATGATGTAGACCTCGGGGTGCCCAAAGAACCAGAACAGGTGCTGCCAAAGGATGGCGCCGCCGTTCTCGGGGTTGAACACCTGCGAGTGCAGCACACGGTCGGAACCGAGCGCGAACAGAGCGGACGCCAGCGGAGGGAAGGCCAACAGGACCAGCATCGACGTCACCAGGATGTTCCAGGTGAAGATCGGCATGCGGAACATGGTCATGCCGGGCGCACGCATGGTGACGATGGTGGTGATGAAGTTGACGGCACCGAGGATCGTGCCGAAGCCACCGAGTGCGAGGCCGAAGACCCACAGGTTGCCGCCCACGCCGGGCGAGTACACGGCGTTCGACAGCGGCGAGTACGCAAACCAGCCGAACGACGCCGCGCCCTGCGGCGTGAAGAATCCCGCGACGGCGATGACGCCGCCGAACAGGTACAGCCAGTAGGCGAACATGTTCAGGCGCGGGAACGCGACGTCGGGCGCGCCGATCTGCAGCGGCGTGATGACGTTCGCGAAGCCCGCGAACAGCGGCGTCGCGAACAGCAGCAGCATGATCGTGCCGTGCATTGTGAACAACGAGTTGTATTGCTCGGCCGACTGAACCACCTGCATGCCCGGCGCGAACAGTTCCGCGCGGATCAGCAGGGCGAGCACGCCACCGATGATGAAGAAGATGAACGACGTGATCAGGTACATGTACCCGATGGTCTTGTGGTCGGTGGAGGTGATCCACTTGACGACGATCGAGCCCGAGCGGGCGGGCGCCTTGGTCAGCGCGGGCGCCTGCTCAAAGCTGCCGTCGTTCTCATACGCGGCGGTAGCCATTACTCAGTCTCCCCGTGTTCCATCGTGAACTCGACGACCTGGTCGCGGCTGTACTCCAGCCCCAGTGCGCCCTCGTAGCCCTTGTCGGCCAGTTCCTGCATGTGAGCGTCGTACTCGTCGCGCTCGACAACCTTGACGTTGAAGAGCATCGATGCGTGGTACTCACCGCACAGCTCGGCGCACTTGCCCTGGTAGGTGCCCGTCTGCGTGGGCGTGACCTGCCACTCGTTCTGGCGACCGGGAACCGTGTCCTCCTTGTAGAGGAACGCGGGAATCCAGAAGGAGTGGATCACGTCGCGCGAGTCGAGGTAGAAGTGGACGGTCTCGTTCACCGGCAGGTACAGGGTCGGGAGGGTTTCCTCGACGCCCTCCTCACCGGTGAGCTGGGCCTGGACGCCCGGGTCGAAAACGTCGTCGGTGAGGTAGTTGAAGTCCCAGCTCCACTGCTTGCCCACCACCTGAATCTCGACGTCGGGCTCGGCCGACGTGTCCGTGAGGAACGCGATGTCCTCAGCGGTGTACTTGAACAGCACACCGATCGCGATGATCGGGACGATCGTGTACATCAGCTCGAGCGGCAGGTGCACGCGCGTCTGCACGGGCAGCTTGTTGTCGCCCTTGCGCTTGCGATACACGGCGACACACCACAGGATCAGGCCCCAGGTGATGACGCCAACGACGAGCGCGGCGATCCAGGAGCCGTTCCACAGCGTGATAATCCGGCCGGTCTGATTGGTGATCTCCGGAGTCGACGGCAGCGCACCATTCTCAATGCCCTGGGAACAGCCCGAGAGCAGGAGAACTGCGGCCGCCGCGCCGGCACCCATGACGGCTTTTCTGGGCATGCGGGAACGTAGTTCGTGGGACACACGGGCAGTCTAGCGCGCGATACCGTGAGGGCATGCCAGCGCGCCGCCTCTTCTTTGACGCCGGGGGCCGTGCTCCCGTGACACCCAGAACGGCCGATGCCTTACGCGCCGGACTCGCAGACGGCTGGGCCGATCCTGCTCGCCTGACCGCCGAGTCCCGCCGTTCCAGGGCGCTTGTCGACGGTGCCCGCGAGGCGATCGCCGAGGCGCTGGGTGTTCACCGTGACAACGTGCACTTCACCGCATCCGTTCCCGTCGCCATCGAGCGCGTACTGACGGGCGTGTTTACGGCGCGTCGCGGACGCGAACGCATCGCCGTGTCGACCATCGAGCGTGACCTTGTTTTGGACACCGCGGACTTCCTCGCGCCCGAGGCCGTGGACCGCATCGACGTCGACGCCGCCGGACACGTCGCCATCGAGGCGCTGACAGAGGTGGCCCGCCACCCCGCCACGGCCCTCCTTGCCATTCAGCACGCCAACCACGAGATCGGTACGGTCCAGAGGCTCGATCAGATCGCTCAGATCACCCACAGCGCGGGCGTCCCGCTCGTCGTCGACGCCACCGCGTCGATCGGTCATATCGAGGCGCCCGAGCGTTGGGACGCGCTCGTCGCCGACCCCGCCGACTGGGGGGCACCCGCGGGCCTCGGCATCGTCGCCCTGCGCCCCCAGACGCGTTGGCTCCCCCATTGGCCCGAGGGCTCGGATCCGTGGGCACCGGGCGGCGTCTCGGTGCCGCTTGCCCTCGCGGCGGCGGTCGCGCTCCAGGAACGGCTCGAGAACCTCGAGGCCGAGTCGCGCCGCCAGCACGCCCTCATCGATCGCATGCGCGCAGGGCTCGCGGCCACCGAGGGCGTTCACCTGGTGGGCGACGCCGTCGAGCGCCTCCCCCACCTGCTCACCGCGGCGTTCATGTACCTCGACGGCGAGCCCCTCGTGACGCGCCTGGACCGCGAGGGCATCGCGGTCGGCTCGGGCTCCGCGTGCGGTAAGGGCACCTTCGAGCCCAGCCACGTGCTCGCGGCGATGGGCGCGCTTACCCACGGCAACCTGCGCATCGGCCTGCATCCCGGCGTCACCGAGGACGACGTGGACCGCTTCCTTGCGGTCCTCCCCCGGGTCATCGAACATGTGCGCCAGTCCATGACGGCCTGACACCCCGCAGACAGCAGAACGGGCGGCGGGGCCGAAAGGCCCGCACCGCCCGTTCGCGCAGTCGTGGTTGTCGACTCAGCTAAAGGAGTCTCCACAAGCGCACGAGCTGGACGCGTTCGGGTTGTCGATCGTGAAGCCCTGCTTCTCGATCGTGTCCGCGAAGTCGATCGACGCACCGTCGAGGTACGGCACGGACATCTTGTCCACCACCACCTCGACACCGTCAAAGGACTTCACCGCATCGCCATCGAGCATGCGCTCGTCGAAGTACAGCTGGTAGATGAGGCCGGAGCAACCACCGGGCTGCACCGCGAGGCGCAGACGGAGGTCGTCGCGACCCTCCTGCTCGAGCAGGCTCTTCACCTTGCCAGCAGCGGCCTCGGAAATGACCACTCCGTGGGTCGGAACCTCAACAGCGGTGTCAGTCATACGCCGCCTCCTCTCTCTCGTTCGTGCCTACTAATGTACGCCGATTCGTTGAATGCGCCACTATCCGCGGTCGATGCCGTGGCTGGCTACCGCTCGGGCGTCCAGGTTTGCGCCACACGCGCCAGCAGCGACGCGAGCCCGGCCTCTCCGGGCTCCCCCTCGTGGCTGCCCACGACCCCGGCTGCCATGAGGTCACGCCGGCCCACGTGGAGCTCGGGAGCCACGACCACGCAGGGCACGGCGCGCTGTCCCGCCAGCGCCGCGGCGGCCGGCACCAGTCCGTGGTCCAGGCGCCGAGGGGTAAGGACGCCGCCCACGGCCACCACGACGTCGGCCTCGACGTCGTCCGCGTGCGCGAGGTCAGCCAGGCGGGCCGAGGCCCGCGTGAGGTGGCCGCCCACGGCCGCGAGGCAGTACGCCAGTCCTCCGGCGGCGCCGGTGCCCGGCGCGTCGGACAACCGGGCGGGCCCCACCAGCGATGTGCGCGCGCCGGGATCGGTCTCGCGCGCGATCGCACTCCACCGCTCCTCTTGGGCCTGTGCGGCGACGGCGAGGGCCTGATCCCCCTCGCGCCCGTCGCGCACAGCACTGGACATGCCGTGGAAACCCACCAGCGGGCGGTCGGCAGCGATAAGGACCTGCAGGTCCAGCCCACGCAGCGCCTCGCGCGTCGCCGTGACATCGCCGCCCCACACCGCGGTCGCGTCTCCCGCCGGATCCTCGTCCGCCACGGGCACCAGCACGGGGCCCGGATGGCCCTGGGCCGAGAGGGCGCGCAGCGCCTCGCCGAGCGCCACGGGGTTCCACCGGTTCCCGCCATCGCCCGGCGCGAGCATCGTGGCTCCGTCAACCGACGTCGCCTCGACCTCGCCCACGTGCGTGCGGGACCCGGCCCAGGCATCGGCCGTTCGCGGTCCCCCGTCGCCAACTGCCAGGCACGTCACCTCAGACGAGGGAGCGGCGGCCGCCCACGCGGCCGCCGCGATGCCGGCGACCTGGGCTGCCGGCACACCGGGCCAGTCTTCGGTGAGGACGAGGATGCGCATGGCCTCTAGTGTGCCGTGCCGAGCGTGCGACAATGTGCCCATGAGCACGACGTTCACGGAGCCCACCTCCTCACCGGCGCTGCTGCTTCTGGGCAACCGCCGCGACCCGCTGTCGGAGCGCGGAGTGGACTGTCCGGGAGACCTGCCCGCGGCATCGGACCCCGACCTTGTGGAGCGCGCACGCGCCGCCAAGGAGGCGCTGGGCGACCGCGTCTTCATCCTGGGTCACCACTACCAGCGCGACGAGGTCATCCAGTTCGCGGACGTCACGGGCGACTCGTTCAAGCTCGCGCGCGACGCGGCCCAGCGCCCCGAAGCCGAGTTCATCGTCTTCTGTGGCGTGCACTTTATGGCCGAATCCGCCGACATCCTCACCTCGGACGACCAGCAGGTGGTGCTGCCCGATATGGCGGCCGGATGTTCCATGGCCGATATGGCGAACATCAACCAGGTCGAGGACGCCTGGGAGCAGCTTCGCGAGGCCGGCATCGCCGACCGCACCGTGCCCGTCACCTACATGAACTCGACCGCCGCCATCAAGGCGTTCTGCGGCCGCAACTCCGGCGTGGTGTGCACCTCCTCCAATGCGGAGGTAGCCCTGCGTTGGGCGTACGACCAGGTGGGCGGGCTCGAGGGCGACGGCAAGGTGCTGTTCCTGCCCGACCAGCACCTGGGCCGCAACACCGCCGTCGAGAAGCTCGGCTACTCGCTCGACGACTGCGTGGTCTACGACCCTCGCAAGCCTTGGGGTGGAAACACCCCTGAGCAGCTCGAGGCGGCCCGCATCATCCTGTGGCGCGGCCACTGCTCGGTGCACGGGCGCTTCCGCAAGGAGAACGTGGACGCCGCGCGTGAGAAGGTGCCCGGGATCAACGTCATCGTGCACCCCGAATGCACCAACGACGTGGTGCGCGCCGCCGACTACGTGGGCTCGACCGAGTACATCATCAAGACGCTCGACGCGGCCGAGCCCGGCTCGAAGTGGGTCATCGGCACCGAGCTGAACCTGGTGCGCCGCCTCGCGAACCAGCACACCGACAAGGAGATCCACTTCCTTGAGGACACGGTGTGCTTCTGCTCGACGATGAACCGCATCGACCTGCCCCACCTGGTGTGGGCGCTCGAGTCGCTTGTCGCAGGCGACGTGCCCAACCGCATCGTCGTCGACCCCCAGACCCAGGCCGAGGCCAAGGTGGCCCTCGACCAGATGCTGGCCCTGCCCGGCATCACCGCACCTACCAACTGAGGCCGGCCGCCCTCCTGGCCGCCCGCAAGGAATCCATGACTGACAAGAACCCCAGCGACGACTCCACGGTGGACCTCCCCGAGGACGAGTCGACCGTCGCGCTGCCCTCCGACAAGAAGGGCCGGCCCACCCCCAAGCGCAAGGACCAGGAGGCCGCGAACCGCCGCACGCTATTCGACGACCCCAAGGCCGCCAAGAAGGCCGACCGCGAGAAGGCCCGCCTCCAGCGCGAGCGCGAGTACCAGGCCATGCGCGAGGGCGACGAGCGCAACATGCCCTACGAGCACCGCGGACCGGAGCGCCGCTGGCTGCGCGACTATGTGGACGCACGCTGGTCGATGGGCGAATTCCTGCTGCCCACCGCGATCGTCTTCGTGGTGCTGTCGCTCTTCATGGGCCAGTTCGGCGCCATCGGCGGGCTGCTAGTTCTCGTGTTCTACGTGCTGGTCCTCGCAGCCGCCGTCGAGGTCTTCGTCCTGGTGCGACGCATGAAGAAGCGCTTCATCGAGAAGTTTGGCGTCTCGCGCCTGCCGCGCGGCTGGACCTTCTACGTGATCTCGCGTGCGCTCAACATGCGCCGCTTCCGCGTGCCCCGCCCCAAGGTCAAGCGCGGCGAGTTCCCCGTCTAAGCCAGCCACGGCATCGGCCGTCCTGTTCGTTCTCCGGAGCCGGCCCTCCCACCCGGGAGGGCCGGCTCCGTCGCGTTAGGGTGGCGACATGGTCAACTATCGCTACCTTGGCAACTCCGGCATGAAGATCACCGAGCTGGTGTACGGCAACTGGCTCACCCACGGCTCGCAGGTCGAGAATGAGCAGGCCGCCGCGTGCGTGAAGGCCGCGCTCGACGTGGGCATCACCTCGTTCGACACCGCGGACGTCTACGCGAACACCGCCGCCGAGACGGTGCTGGGCGACATCCTCGCCGGCGAGCGCCGCGAGAGCCTCGAGATCTTCACCAAGGTTTACTGGCCCACCGGCCCCAAGGGCGCCAACGACATGGGGCTGTCGCGCAAGCACATCCTCGAGTCCATCAACGGCTCCCTCACGCGCCTCAAGACCGACTATGTGGACGTCTACCAGGCACATCGCTTCGATCACGACACCCCACTCGAGGAGACGATGATCGCATTCGCGGACGTGGTGCGCGCGGGCAAGGCGATGTATATCGGCGTGTCGGAGTGGACCGCGGACCAGATTCGCGAGGGCGCCGCGCTGGCTCGTGAGCTCAACATTCAGCTCATCTCCTCGCAGCCGCAGTACTCCATGCTGTGGCGCGTCATCGAGGACGAGGTGGTGCCCGCATCCATCGAGGCGGGCCTGGGCCAGATCGTCTGGTCCCCCGTCGCGCAGGGCGTGCTCACCGGCAAGTACAAGCCGGGCCAGGAGCCGCCGGCCGGCTCACGTGCGACCGACGAGAAGGGCGGCGCGAACATGATCGCCCGCTTCATGAACGATGACGTCCTCACGCGAGTCCAGAACCTCCAGCCGATCGCGGACGAACTGGGACTCACGATGGCGCAGCTCGCGATCGCGTGGGTGCTGCAGAACTCCAACGTGTCCGCGGCGATCATTGGCGCCTCGCGTCCCGAGCAGGTCACGGACAACGCCAAGGCCTCGGGGGTGGAGATTCCCGCAGAACTGATGGCCAAGATTGACGACGCGTTGGGCGACATCGTCGAGCGCGACCCCCACAAGACGGTCGAGACCAACCCCAAGCCGGGCCGCTAAACCCGTGGCACTCGCCTGGGCCGACGTGCGCGCCGCCGTCGTCGGCCTGGGCGTGCCTCTCGACGACCTCGTCGTGATGGGGTCCGCTCCCCTGCTCGCGTGCGGCGCTCTTTCCTCCGTCGGCGACGTCGACGTCGTCGCGCGCGGCGAGACCTGGACCCGGCTGGCGGAGCGCGGCTCGGTGGTCTCGGGCGTGCTGGGTGACGCGATGGTCGACCTTCCCGGCGGCGTCCAGGTCTTTTCTGGCTGGCAGGGCCAGGCGGCCGATGCCGTGGTCGCCTCCTCGACCTGGGTCGACGGCGTGAGGGTCGGGTCGGTCGCCGATGTGCTCGCGTACAAGCGCCGCCTGGGCCGCCCGAAGGACCTTCTGCACCTCGAGGCCTACGAGCGCTGGGCGGCTCGCCGCTCCTAGCCGCCGCACCCACCCCCTGTCGCAAAGAGGGACATGTGCGCCACGAAACTCCCGTTCGTGCCGCGAATGTCCCCGCTTGCGCCGGAGAGCGAGTTGGTCGCGAGGTCACAAATCGGTAAAGAGGCCAAGACGCGACTTGCTAAGTTGCCGCGCGCAACATATCGTCGGTGACGCAGCAAGGTTCGAAGCGCTTCGACACCCTCGAAGCACCCACGACGACGACGGAGTCACGATGGCCACGATTCAGGATGTCGCCCGCGAGGCGGGCGTGAGCATCTCGACCGTGTCCTATGCCCTGTCCGGCAAGCGCTCCATCAAGCCGTCGACGCGAGACCGCGTTCTGGACGCCGCACAGCGGCTGGGCTACCTCCCCCACGCGTCCGCGCGCATGCTTGCCGCCAACCGCTCTCAGATCTTCGCGGTGACCGCGCCGCTGCACAACGACACCGACCACTCCGCACACATGGTGTTCGCCATGGAGGTCACGAAGGCCGCCCGCACCCATGGTTACGACACGCTGCTGTTGGTCGACGACGACGTCTCCGAGGGCATGCGCCGCTCGGCCGCCAGCTCGCTCGCGGACGGAATCGTCGTGCTCGATGTCGACGCGCACGACCCCCGCGCCGATCTCGCCCGCAGCAACAACTACCCCACCGTATTCATCGGCATCCCGGCCGACACGACCGGGCTGGTGTGCGTCGACCTCGACTTCGAGGCCGCCGCGCGCCTCGCCATCGATACCTTGGTGGCGGCCGGGCGCACGCGGATCGGCCTCGTCTCGCACCCGCTCGAGACCATGCGGCGCGAATCGAACTTCCCTCTTCGCTTTCGCGATGGCTTCGCAAGCCACGCGGCCACGCTCGGGATCGCCGCACCCATCGCGTACCCCGTCGAGCACCGTTCCCACGAGGCGGTCGCACAGTTGCTCGACGCCCAGCCAGACCTCGATGGCCTGGTCCTCAACACGTCCGTCGACGTGGCCTCATCGGTCACCGCGGCGCTGGCCGAGCATGGACGCTCGGTGCCACAGGACGTCGCGGTCATCGCCGCCGGCGTCACCTTCTCGACGGAGCGCTTTGCGGTGCCCTTCGACACCATTCCCCTCGACGCCCGGGTCTCGTGCTCGGTAGCGGTCGACATCCTCGCGCGCATCGTGGACGACAACGTTGCGGCGCCCGAGACGACCCTGATCCCCCCGACCTACATCACCCGCGGCTCGGTGACCCCCACCGGCGCCGCCGTCACCACAGGGACCTGACGCCTCGCGTTTCGAAGACCCTTCGGCAGCGCCATCGTCGAAGCGCTTCGAAAGTCGCGGCTCGCGGCCCTGACCTGGCCCTCACCGGCCCCTACAAGGAGGTAGAACCCGCATGAATACCCGCATCCGCTTTGCCGGCGCCCTAAGCGCCGCGGGGGCGCTTATCGCGCTGACCGCATGCTCATCCGACGGAGGCGACGAGTCCGCCGCGCCCGCCGACGGCGACTGGTCGGGCGAGACCCTCACGGTCCTGCACTACGAGGGCGAGGACTCCGCGATGGGCATCGCCTGGGACAAGGCGATCGAGATCTTCGAGGAGGAAACCGGCGCGACCGTCAACCTCGAGACCACCGCGTTCGAGGACCTGCGCACCTCGGCAGAGCAGCTCTTCGACTCGGGCGACGCTCCCGACGTCTCCGAGTACAACAAGGGCAACGCCACTGCGGGCCAGCTAGCCGCGATCGGCGTCATCCAGAACCTCGACGACGCTTACGAGGAGTACGGCTGGTCCGACAAGCTCTCGGACTCGGTCGCCACCACCGCCCAGTACAACGAGGACGGAGTGATGGGCTCCGGCTCGTACTACGGCGTGCCGAACTACGGCGAGTTCGTGTTCCTCTACTACAACAAGGACATGTTCGAGGAGGCCGGCCTCGCCGAGCCCACCACGCTCGCCGATGTCGAGGCCGCGGCCGCGGCGTTCGCCGAGCAGGGCATCACGCCGTTTGCCGAGTCGGCTCAGGAGTACCCCCTGGGTCAGCTCTGGTACCAGTTGGCACTGAGCAAGGCCGACCGCGAGTTCGTCGACGCGTACCAGCTGTACACCGAGCCCGTCGACTGGACGGGCGAAGAGATCTCCTACGCCACCGAGACCATCGCCGACTGGGTCGAGTCGGGCTACCTCGACACGGCCATCACCGGCATGACCGCCGAGGACGCTGGCCTGCAGTTCATCAATGGCGAGACCCCCATGTTCTACTCGGGTTCGTGGTGGTACGGCCGCTTCCTGAGCGACATCACCGGATTCGAGCTGGGCACCACCAACTGGCCCGACACCACGCTGACCCCTGGTTCGGGCGGCAACATGTGGGTGGTCCCCGTCGAGTCGCAGCAGCCCGAACTCGCCCGCATCTTCATCGACGTCACCATGCGACCCGAGGTCCAGGCGCTGCTGGGTGAGTCCGGCGGCCTGCCCGTCGCGGCCAACACCGACGACATCACCGATGAGGACGCACAGCAGCTCATCGGCCTGTTCAACGAGGTCAACGAGCGCGACGGCCTCGCGTTCTACCCCGACTGGCCCACGCCCGACTTCTACGGCGACCTCAACGCGGTGCTGCAGGGCCTGGTCAACGGCGACTACAACGCCGCCGAGGCTCAGGCGCAGCTCGAGGAGTACTACGAGTCCTACGTCGCGGACCTGCGATAACGGACTGATCTCACCGGTGCGGCCCGGGTTTTCACCCGGGCCGCACCCGAGAGGAAGAACACCATGACGACGACACCCACCCGGCGACGGACCGTGAGTCCGGCCGATGCCGCGCGCATCCCCCAGCGCGGCGGCCACAAGTGGGGCTACTGGCTCTACTTCATCCCCGGCCTGCTGCTCATGGCCGCGATCATCTTCTACCCCATCGTGCGCAACGTGCGTTTGAGCTTCTTCCACTGGCGCGGCGGCCGCGCCGAGGAACAATTCGCCGGCCTCGAGAACTGGACCGCACTGTTCCAGGACCACGAGTTCCTGCAGTCCTTCCAGAACATCTTCCTGGTCATCATCGCCATGGTGATCGTCCCCACCCTGCTGGGCCTCGTCATCGCGGCGCTGCTGTTCGACGTGGTCGGCCGCCGCTTCGGCGGCAAGCTCTCGAGCTTCCTGCGCGCCACCTACTACATCCCGCAGATCCTGCCCATCGCCGTCGCCGGCGTGCTGTTCGGGTGGCTCCTCAAGCCCAACTCTGACGGAGTGGTCAACCAGTTCCTCACCACCATCACGGGCGACGAGGTCACCATCAACTGGCTCGGCGGTTCGTACGGCACCGCCATGGCATCGGTCATGGTCCTGATGATCTGGATTCAGATCGGCTACCCCATCGTCATCTTCATGGCCGCCCTGCAGCGCGTGGACCCCGAACTCTATGAGGCCAGCGAACTCGATGGGGCTAATTGGTTCGAGCGCTTCCGCGCGATCACGCTGCCGATGATCCGGCCCGAGGTCTTCGTAGTATCGCTCACCACCACCATCGCGGCGCTAAAGGTCTTCGCACCCGTGTTCATCCTCACCCAGGGCGGTCCCAACAAGTCCACGTATGTGCCCTCGTTCTACGCGTACAACGAGTTCATCAACGGCCAGGACAAGGGCTACGCCGCGACGATCGCAACCGCCGTGACCATCGTCGTGTTCATCGTCGCCGTCATCTTCATCCGCGTGCAAAGCCGCGCCGAGCGAAAGGACGCCTGACATGACCGACGTCACCCAGGCATCGGCCGCAGCCAAGCCGCGCCGCAAGGCGAACCCGGACCCCACCAGCCGCAACAAGGCCCGCCCGCGTACGGCGGCCGAGTGGATCCTCATGGTGCTCGCCGTGCTCGGCGCACTCGTGATCATCTTCCCCGTCCTGCTGCTGCTCATGAACGCCTTCAAGTCCCCCACGGACTACGCGAACTCGTCGCCGCTGGACTTCCCCGAAGCCCTCGATTTCACCGGAATCCAGACCTTCTGGGAGCAGCAGAACTTCCCGCGCGCGCTGTGGAACTCGATCTTCATCTCGACCCTCGTCGCGGTCTTCGCGGTGAT
This sequence comes from Demequina sp. NBRC 110051, assembly GCF_002090055.1. GTDB lineage: Bacteria > Actinomycetota > Actinomycetes > Actinomycetales > Demequinaceae > Demequina. The sequence goes on along the minus strand of NZ_BBRH01000010.1, from coordinate 55,351 downwards.
CCTGTCCGTGCTGAACTCTTTCGCCATCGGCATCGGCCGCGTCAAGGGACGTACCTGGATCGTGCTGCTGTTCTTGATGGCCAACCTGGTGCCGCAGGAGATGCTGTTCGACCCGCTCTTCCAGCTCTATGACGACCTGGGTCTGCTGTCGAACCCCTGGTCCGTCATCATCACCTTCACCGTGATCCAGGCGGCCTTCGGCACGTACTTGTTGTCGAGCCTCCTGGGCACGTTCCCCAAGGAGATCCTCGAGGCGGCAGCGATGGACGGCGCGACCCGGTGGCGCTCGCTGCGCTCGGTCATCGTGCCCGTCATCAAGCCCACGCTGAGCGTGCTGATGGTGTTCTTCTTCATCTGGACGTGGAACGAGTTCCTGCTGCCGCTGGCGTTCCTTAACTCCCCCGACTCGCTGACGGTGCCGCTCATCCTCGAGCAGCTCAACGGCGAGCGCCAGACGGACACGACCACCCTGGTGGCGGGCACGCTGATCTCGATCATCCCCACCATCATCTTCTTCCTCATCTTCCAGCGCACGCTGACCCGAGGCATCACGGCAGGAGCAGTGAAGTGAAGTTCACCGACGGATTCTGGCAGCGCCGCCCCGGCGTCGAGGCGCTCTACGCCCGCGAGGCGTATCGGCTCACCGAGCGCGATGGCACCCTCCACGTCCTGGCGCCCACACGCGAGATCAAGGCGCGCGGCAACGTCCTCAACCTGCCCGCGTTGGAGGTCACCGTCGCGCCGGTCGCGGAGGGCGTCATCCGCGTGCGCATCGATCACCATCGGGGCGCTCGCCGCTCCCCCGGCTTCACGCTGGCGGCCGATGCCGGCTTCAGCGGGCAGATCGATCTCACCGAGGAGGCGGGTACGGTCACGGCCGGTCGCCTTCGCGCGATCGTGACGGCCGGCACGCCGTGGAGCCTCGAGTTCTTCGACGGCGAGACGCGGCTCACCGGCTCGGGCGAGAAGGGCCCCGGCCACATGGTGCTGGGCGCCGATGCCGCGGTCGCCGCGGAGCCCGCGGGCGAGACGGGCGTGGCGGCCGATGGCCGGGCACCGTCCCGCGCGTATACACACGAGCAGCTCGACCTGGGCGTGGGCGAGGTCATCTATGGCCTGGGCGAGCGTTTCGGGCCTTTTGTGAAGAACGGCCAGAGCGTCGACATCTGGAACGCCGATGGCGGCACCAGTTCCGAGCAGGCGTACAAGAACATCCCGTTCTACCTCACCAATCGCGGCTACGGCGTGCTGGTGAACCACCCCGAGCATGTGTCGTTCGAGGTGGGCTCGGAGACCGTGGAGCGCGTGCAGTTCTCGGTGCCGGGTCAGTCGCTGGAGTACCTGGTGTTCGCGGGCCCCACGCCGCGCGAGGTCATCGATCGCTACACCGCCCTGTTGGGTCGCCCGGCCTCGGTGCCGGCATGGTCGTACGGGCTGTGGCTGTCCACCTCGTTCACCACCGAGTACGACGAGGCCACCGTGAACTCGTTCGTCGATGGCATGCGCGAGCGGGATATCCCGCTGTCGGTGTTCCACTTCGATTGCTTCTGGATGCGCGAGTTCGAGTGGACGAACCTCACGTGGGACGAGCGCACCTTCCCCGACCCCAAGGCGATGCTGCACCGCATGCACCACGAGCGGGACCTCAAGGTGTGTGCGTGGATCAATCCTTATATCGCCCAGGCCTCGGACCTGTTCGAGGAGGGCCTCGCCAACGACTACTTCGTCAAGAACCCCGACGGCTCGGTGTGGCAGTGGGATCTGTGGGTGGCCGGGATGGCGCTGGTCGACTTCACCAACCCCGCCGCGCGCGAGTGGTTCCAGGAGCGCCTGCGCGGGCTGCTCCAGCAAGGCGTGGATGCGCTCAAGACCGACTTCGGTGAGCGCATCCCCACCGACGTCGTGTACTTCGACGGCTCCGACCCGCAGGTGATGCACAACCTCTATACGCAGCTGTACAACGACGCGGTGTTCGAGGTCCTCAAGCAGGAGCGCGGCGAGGGCGAGGCGGTGCTGTTCGCCCGCTCGGCCACCGCCGGCGGCCAGCAGTTCCCCGTCCACTGGGGCGGCGACAACACGTCGACATACCCCTCGATGGCGGAGACACTGCGCGGCGGGCTGTCCCTCGCGGCGAGCGGCTTTGGCTACTGGAGCCACGACATCGGCGGCTTCGAAGGCACACCGGATCCTGGCGTCTTCAAGCGCTGGGTCGCATTCGGCCTGTTGTCGTCGCACTCGCGCCTACACGGTTCGGATTCGTACCGTGTGCCGTGGGCCTTCGACGATGAGGCCGTCGCGATCACGCGCCAGTTCGCCCACCTCAAGAACACCCTGATGCCGTACCTGCTCACGGCGGGGGCCGATGCCGCCGCCACCGGCGTCTCGGTCGCGCGACCCATGTTCTTCGAGTTCCCCGACGACCCCGCGGTGACATACCTCGACCGCCAGTACATGCTGGGTTCTGACCTGCTCGTCGCGCCCGTGATGAGCGCCGACGGCGTGGTCGACTTCTACCTGCCCGCGGGCACGTGGACGTCGCTACTCACGGGCGAGCGTGTCGAGGGCGGGCGTTGGGTGCGCGAGAAGCACGGCTTCGACTCCCTGCCGCTGTACGTGCGTCCGGATGCCGTGATCGCGCGGGGCGCTCGCTCCGACCGTCCCGACTACGACTACCTCGACGGACTCGTCCTCGACGCGTTCCCCGCGGGCGACGCGATCGACGCCTCGGTCGACGTGGTCACCGTCGACGGCCGGCGCGTGACGTTCGAGGTGACAGGTCAGGCAGGGGCGGCCACGGCATCGGCCACCGGCACGGACGCCTCAGCCACGGTGCGTGTGCACCGCTAGCGGCACCCACGCGTCAGCCCGCTCTCGTGACGCCGATGTCCCTATCGGCACTACGAGAGCGGGCTTTCCGTTGCGAGGCTCAGGAACGCCGCCGCCGCGGGCGACAGCGCACGTGCGCCATCCCAGATCGCGGTCAGTGGCCTAGTAAACGGTGCGGCATCCACCGCGACCCGCACCAAGGCGCGCGACTCCAGGTCGTCGTGGACGGCCAGCTCGCTCACGGCGGCCGCGCCGGAGCCCGCCATGACGACAGCGCGGATCGCCGCGGTCGTCGAGAGCTCAGCCGCGGGCGTCACGGGCGTCAGGTCGCGTGCGGCGAGGGCACGCTCGAGAGTCTCGCGCGTGCCTGAACCGGCCTCGCGCACCACCAGGGCCGTCGACGCAATCTCCTCGAGCGCCACGACCGATCGGCGGGCCCAACGGTGATCCGGCGCGACCACCACGATGACCTCATCGGTGCCCAGGGTGCGAGACGCGAGGCGGGCAGGCACGTCGGGACTCTCGATGAACCCCAGTTCTGCGTCCTTAGCGCGCACCCGCTCCACGACCGTCGTCGAGTTCACGGCGGTCAGTTCGATGCGCGCACGGGTCCCCCGCCGACGGCCCTCGATGAGCCAGCCTGGCATCAGGTGTTCGGCGATCGTCATGGACGCCGCGATGCTGAGGTGGGCGTCGCGGCTCTCGCGCAACTGAGCGGCGGTGTCGGACAGCGCGGCGACGCGTTCGAGAATGTCCTCGGCGGCATGCGCGATGGCGGCCCCGTCTGACGTCAGGCTCGTGCCACGAGCCGTGCGCTCAAAGAGCGCCAGCCCCAAGCGCCGCTCCAGGGCCCGCATGCGCTGGGAGACGGCCTGCTGGCTGACCAGGAGATGGTCTGCCGCCGCGGTGAGGGAGCCGTGATCCCGCACGGAGACCAGCATGCGCAATTCGTCGAGCGACGGCTGCGCCATCGTCACCTCCCACAACGCAGGCTTGTGGATACCTGCGCAGGTCACCCTACCGGGCGCTTCGGGCCAAGGGCACCATGGTTCGCAGTCGGGCTCGCCCCTGACGCGCCAGTTGGAACCATTTTCATGCCCTAGGCGCTTAGAGCATGAAGGTGGTTCCATGTGGCGCGTCGGGGCGACGCCACAGAATCGAAACACTCCGGTGGCACACTCGCGTCATGCAACTGACCGGAGCCACCGTCGTCGTCGCCGACCCGCACGACCCCTCTCGCGACCACTCAGACCCGCTGGTGTTCACCGACGGATGGGTGCACCACGGCCCTGCCACTGCAGACGACGACACGCTCGATGTCACCGGTTGCGTGGTGACGCCCGGGCTCGTGAACGCGCATCACCACCTATTGCAAAGCGGGTTCCGCACGCTGCCCGGCACGCGGGCCGTACCCATGCGTGATTGGCTTCCACGGATGGCGGCTGCGTACGCGGGCGCGGGCATCGACCCTTCGCTCGTGTCCGCCACCACCGCTGCCGGCGTGGCCGAGGGCCTGCTCACGGGCGTCACGACCGTGGCCGACCACCACCTCAATTGGCCGGCGGGCGCCTCCGCGGAGCAGACGGTCGAGATCGCCGATGCCATCGCCGCCTCCGCGCGCGGGCTCGGCTCGCGCCTGGTGTACGTGCGGGGCTCTGCCCGCGACGATCCACGCACCGCTGCCGACAGCGCCCAGGCCATGGCGGAGCACTTCCTCTCCACCGGCCACCACGGCGGCGTCACGGCCGACGGCATGCTCCAGTTCGCCGTGGGGCCCGCGGGCGTCCACTCGGACGCGGAGGAGACGTTCAGGCTCCTGGGCGACGTGGCGCGCGAGTGGGGCCTTCGCCGTCGCACGCAGGCCAACGAGCAGGTCGACATTGAGATCGCGCTGGAGCGCTACGGGCGCCGTCCGCTTGATCTCCTGGAGGGCTGGGGCTGGCTCGAGCCCGGAGTCACGATTGCACACCTGTGCGACGTGACCGAAGACGAGATCGCGAGACTGGCCCAGGCCGGCATCACCGCGACCCACGCCCCTGGCTGCGACGTGCCCATGGGCTGGGGCATCGCGCCCGTCCGCCGCCTTCTTGAGGCCGGCATCACCGTGGGGCTTGGTACCTCGGGCGGCGGTTCCAACGACGCCGGCCATCTGTTGGCCGATGCGCGACTCGCCATGCAGGTCTCTGGCCTGGTGGGGCAGCAGCTTGAGGCCCGTTCCGTCCTCGCCATGGCGACCGCGGGCTCGGCCGACGGGCTCGGCCGCTCCGACCTGGGGCGCCTCACCCCGGGGTCCAGGGCGGACGCGTGCGTGTGGGACGTCAGCGGAGTGGCCGATGCGGGGGTCGCCGACCCCGTCGGCGGGCTCTTGTGGGCCTCGCCCGGGCGCCGCCCGCGCCACGTGATCGTGGGCGGCGAGGTCGTGGTGCGCGATTACGCGCTAGTGACCGACGACGAGGACCGGATCGTGGCGGCGCTGGAGGCACGGCTGCAACGCGGTCCCGCGTAGGGACGCGTCCGAATTTAGAGGTCGAGGACCAGTCGCGGGCACGCGGCGCGGGACACGCACACGTACATCACGTCGTTGCGGGCACGCTCGTCCGCGGTGAGGATCGAGTCGCGGTGGTCGACCTCGCCCTCGAGCACCGGCGTCTCGCAGGTGCCGCAGGTCCCCTCCGTGCAACTCGACAGCACAAAGGCGCCCGCCTCCTCGACGGCTTGCAGGATGCTGGTGCCGGGCTGCACCTCGACGGTGACGCCCGTCATCGCGAGCTCGACCTCGAAGGCCTCGTCGCGCGCCGGCTCCGCCAGCTCCACGGGCGTGAAGTGCTCCACGCGAAGCGCGACCGCGTGGCGCTCCGCGGCCTCCTCCACCGCAGCCAGGTACGCGGCCGGGCCACACGCGTACGCGGCCCCGCCCTCCCCCACCGACATCATCAAGCCGTCGAGGTCGGCGCGCGTGCCCTCGTCGCTGACGTGCAGCGCGAGCCGGTCCGCGTGGGTCTCGGCGAGCTCGTCGACGAGCGCCATTCCCGCCCTGGTGCGACCCGAGTACGCCACGCGATAGTCGTGGCCGGCCACGCGTGCCTGGGCGGCCATCGCGGCGATGGGGGTCACACCGATCCCACCGGCGAGGAACAGCGTCGTTCCCTCGTGTGGCTCGTACGGAAAGTGACAGCGCGGCCCCGCGCCCGCAAGCGTCAGCCCCGGCGCCGCGTGATCCACGAGCCACTGCGAGCCACCACGTCCGTCAGCCTCGCGCAGCACAGCGATGCGGTACGCGGGTGCATCGGGATCCCCGCACAGGGAGTACTGGCGCACCACGTCACCCGGCAGGTGAAGATCGATATGCGCGCCCGGCTGCCATGCGGGAAGCGCGCCGCCACCCGGATTGCCCAGCGTGATGAGCGCCACGTCTCCGTGACGGGTGACCTCGATCACCTCGAGGGGCATAGTGTCGGCGTGCGTCATGGCGTGGCTCCGTCGTGGTGTGGCGCAGGTGGCGAGGGCGAGAAACCGGTGGCGGCGAAGGTGGGGCGTTCCTTGACGACCAGGATGTGGAATCCCTCGTCGTCGATAGCGCGCCACCGGTGGGCGACTCCCGCGCCGTAATACACCGACCCGCCCGGGGTAAGGATCGTGCTCTCGCCGTCGAGTTCGATCTCGATGCGGCCAGAGACCAGATGGACAAACTCGTGCTCATCGTGGGTGAAGGGGTCGCCGAAGTCGCGCACGGTGCCGCGGATCATGAGTGGGAGGAAGCGCGTGTCCTGGCGCCCCACGAGCAAGAGTGCCTCCTCGGCGCCGTAGAAACCGCGGGCGGCATCCTCCGCGGCGACCACGCTCACGGGTGCAGCGCCCGCTTCTCCCGGCGGGGCGAGAAGTTCGAGTTGAGAGGTCCCGAGCGCGCGGGCGATCTGGCCGAGCGACCGGATGCTGGGGTTCGCGAGGTCGCGCTCCACCTGTGACAGGAAGGGGTGCGACAGCCCACACCGCTGCGCCAATTCGACGAGGGTAAGGCCGCGCGCACGGCGCAAGTCCCTGACACGGGCGCCCAGCGACTCCGTCGCGACGGCAGCGGGAGACCCCTGGTTACCAGGGGTTTCGGTCACCGCGTTGCTCACGCCTGCCTCCTGTCCTCGTCCTGCATGGCGGCCGCAGCGGGGACCTTGGTCCCGAACTGTGATCGCGAATTTACGGTAGGTAATCACGACGTCACGCGCCGGAAACGAACGCTCCCTACTGTGACGGATGTTGATCGTATCAACATTCGTCACCAGGTCAGGGAGGCCATCCAGGATGGGAATTGAAGGCGGCACACCGGAACTTCTGCGGGGCGCGAACGTGCCCGGCGCGGGCCCGGTCGACGTCCAACTCGAGGACGGCAAGGTGCGCGAGGTCCTGCCGGCCGGCACCGCTCCCATCCCCTCCGACCCCGCCGCCGTGCTGGACCTCGACGGCTACCTGCTGGTCGGCGCCATGGCCGAGCCGCACGCTCACCTCGACAAGGCCGGCTCGTGGGATCGCATCCACCCTCCCATGGGTGATCTCCGCGCGGCCATCGTCAGCTGGCGCGCCTACGCGGACACCATGACCGAACAGGACGTGTTCGAGCGGGCTCGCGCACAGGTGCTGCGCAATGTCGCTCACGGCACCACCGCGATCCGCACCCACGTCGACGTGCTGCGCGGCGACGACCCCCTGCGGGGCATCCGAGCGCTCGTCGCCGTACGTGAGGACCTGCGCGACGTCGCGGACATCGAGATCATCACGCTCAGTCCCGACGACATCCCCACCGCGGTGATCGAGGCGGCACTCGACGCTGGAGCGGACGGCGTCGGTGCCGCACCCCACCTCGCGCCGGACCCCTTTGCGGAGCTCACCCGCCTGCTCGACATCGCCGAGCGGCGTGGCTGCGTGGTCGACATGCACACCGACGAATCGCTCGACGAGGTCGTCACCCTCGGCGCGCTCGCCGACCGCACGCACCACTGGGCTCAGAACGTCTCCGCCGGCCACTGTGTCCGACTGGGCACCCTCTCCGTCGCCGAGCGGGACGACCTGATCGCGAAGGCAGTCGATGCCCGCATCGGCATGATCGCGAACCCCATCACCAACCTTTACCTGCAGGGCTGGGAGCACGAGGTCGCCACGCCTCGTGGACTGACCGCGGCTCGCGCGCTCATCGATGCCGGTGCCCGCTTCGCCGCGGGCGCGGACAACGTGCGCGACCCCTTCAACCCCATGGGCCGTTCCGACGCGCTCGAGACCGCCATGTTGCTGGTGGTGGCCGGACACGTCACCGCCGATGAGGCGTTCCACGCTGTCTCCGCCGGGGCTCGCGACGTCATGGGCCTCGCCCCCGCAGGACCCACGCCGGGTGCCCAGGCCGACCTCGTCGCGATCCGCGCCCAACACCTCACACAAGCCATCGCGGAAGCCCCTGGCGACCGCATCGTCCTCCACCAAGGACGGATCGTGGCCCGCACCACGTCCTCCGTCCACTTCCCCACCCAGGTCCCCGAACCCGTGAAGGCGAGGTCATGACCACCACCGACACCACCAGCGTGCACACGCGCGCCGCCTCTTTGTTGTCGTTCGACGACGTTGAGATGACGTTCCCCGACGGCACCGTCGCCCTCCACTCGGTCAATCTCGACCTCAAGCGCGGCGAATTCGTCACCGTCGTGGGCCCCTCCGGCTGCGGCAAGTCCACCCTGCTGCGCATCGCCTCCGGCCTCGAGACCCCGTCGCACGGCGAGGTCGCCCTCGCCACCGACCGCATCGGCTACGTCTTCCAGGACGCGACCCTGCTGCCCTGGCGCACTACGCGACGCAACGTCGAGTTGCTCGCGGAACTGCACGGCGAGGCGAAGGACCGCCGCGCCGCCGCGGCCCAAGAGACCATCGACCTGGTGGGGCTCACGGGGTTCGAGGACCACCTGCCCCGCCAGCTGTCAGGAGGCATGAGGATGCGAGCCTCGCTCGCACGCTCCCTCACCCTCGACCCCGAGGTGTTCTTGTTCGACGAGCCGTTCGGTGCGCTCGACGAGATTACCCGCGAGCGCCTGAACGACGAGGTGCTGCGCCTGTTCACCGAGAAGAAGTTCGCGGGACTGTTTATTACGCACTCGGTCTCAGAGGCCGTCTACCTGTCCACCCGCGTGATCGTCATGTCGGGCCGGCCCGGCAAGTTCGTCGCCGAGTTCGACGTCCCCTTCGACATGCCTCGCGACCCCGAGATCCGCTTCACCCCCGAGTTCGCCGAACTGGTCGGCGAGGTATCGCACGCCCTGAGGGAGGCCCACTGATGGCTACTGACGAGGCAACCACGACATCGGCCGTCGCTGACGACACCGCCGGCACGGGGGCCGCCACGAGCGACAACCCGGCCACGGCATCGGCCGCGCCCGCCGCGACGAAGGCGCGCAAGAAGGGCCAGTCGCGCTGGCTCACCTGGGGACCTCCCCTGGGGATCGCGGCCCTCCTGGTCGCCGCGGCCTACATCGCGAACGCGGCACTCGGAGACCGGTCCTTCCTCCTTCCCGCGCCCCACGCCGTCCTGTCCAAACTGTGGGACCCGTCATCGGCGCCCGACATCTGGACGGCGATGTGGCGCACCACGGTCGTGTCGCTCACGGGACTGGCCATCGCGATGGTCATCGGCGTCTCGTGGGCCATCATCATGAACCAGACCAAGTGGATGGAACGCGCACTGTTCCCCTACGCGGTCATGCTGCAGGCGATCCCGATTCTGGCCATCACGCCGCTGATCGGCTTCTGGTTCGGCTACGACTTCACGGCCCGCGTGGTGGTCTGCGTGATCATCGCGCTGTTCCCGATGGTCTCGAACACGCTGTTCGGCCTGCAATCGGTCGAGCGCGGCATGCGAGAGCTGTTCCAACTGCAGGGCGCCTCGCGCGGCACGGTGCTGCGCAAGCTTGAGCTTCCCGCCGCCATGCCGGCCATCTTCGCCGGCATGCGCATCTCGGCCGGCCTCTCGGTGGTCGGCGCCATCGTGGGCGAGTTCTTCTTCCAGCGCGGCACGCCTGGCATCGGCTCGCTGATCAACAAGTACAGCGCCCGCCTGCTGTCCGAGGAGCTGTTCGCCTCGGTCCTCGTCGCGTCCCTGCTCGGCGTCGCGATCTTCCTGTTCTTCGGCTGGCTCGGCAAGCGAGCGGTCGGCAAGTGGTACGACTTCGGCTGATTCGCCGCAGTCGCCTCCGCCCTGAGGGGCATGTCCTCACCCATCCATGAAGGAGCGCAGTATGCGAGTCCACTTCAAGTCCGCCTCGGTCATCGCGGGGCTGGCGGCGACCGCCGTCACGCTGTCGGCGTGTTCGTCAGACGCGGAGCCCGAGTCGAGCGACGCACCCGAGTCCTCGGCAACGTCGTCTGCCACGGCATCGGCCTCGGCCGGCGGCATCGACCTGTCGGGTGTGTGCCCGGCGGACATCAAGATCCAGACCGACTGGAACCCCGAGATGGAGCACGGCCACCTGTACGCCATGCTCGGCGACGAGTACGAGATCGACTCGGACAACAAGTCGGTCACCGGTCCCCTGATGGCCTCGGGCGAGCCCACCGGGGTCGACGTCACGATCCTCGCGGGTGGCCCCGCGGTGGGCTTCGCACAGCCCAACGCGCAGCTGTACTCCGACACGTCGATCTTCATGGCGTACGTCGGCACCGATGAGGCCATCGCGCACTCGACCGACCTGCCCACGGTGAGCGTCTTCCAGCCGCTCGAGAAGGACCCGCAGATGATCATGTGGGACCCCGAGACCTACCCCGATGTCACCGGCATCGCGGACCTGGGCGAAGAGGGCACCACCGTGCGTGTGTTCCCCGGCGGCGTGTACATCGACTACTTCGTGGGCGCCGGCATCCTCTCGGCCGACCAGATCGACACCACCTACGACGGCACCCCCGCGGTGTTCGTGTCGGAGGCCGGCGCGATCGCTCAGCAGGGCTTCGCCTCCGCCGAGCCCTTCATCTACGAGAACGAGGTCGACGCCTGGGGCAAGCCCGTGGGCTACGAGCTCATCAACGACGCGGGCTTCCCCAAGTACGCGGCGTCGATGTCGCTGCGTCCCGAGGACGTCACCGAGTACGCCGACTGCCTCGAGCTGCTCGTGCCCGTCATGCAGCAGGCCGAGGTCGACTACTACGACGGCACCCTCAAGGACTCGGTCAAGGACCTCGTCCTGGAGCTCGTCGACGCGTATGACACCGGCTGGGTCTACTCCGCCGAGGTCGCGGACTACTCGTTCGACACGATGATCGCCGACGGCATCGCCTCGGACGGCGGCGACGGCGTGCTGGGCAACTTCGACACCGACCGCGTGGCGGAGCTGTTCGAGATCGTCGAGCCGATCTACGGCGAGCAGGGCATCGACATCGCCGAGGGCCTCACCCCCGAGGACCTCTACACCAACGAGTTTGTCGACGAGTCGATCTCGCTGGGCTTCTAAGCACCACCGCTTCTCAAGCACCACAGGTAAGGAATCACCCATGACGACCCCTCCGGTGACGACCATCTCCCGCCTCGCAGGCAGGAAGGCCATCGTCACCGGAGGGGCGCGTGGCATCGGCGCCGCCATCGCGGCCCGCCTGGCTGGCGAGGGCGCCCACGTGGTGATCCTCGACCGACTCGAGTCCGAGTCCGCCGCCTCCGCGGCCGCCTGCGGCGGACGCTCGGTGACGGTCAATCTGGCCGATGCCGTGGATACCGCTCGCGCGATGGATACGGCGATCGCGTCGCTCGGCGGCGTCGACATCCTCGTCAATTGCGCGGGGATCTTCGCCAAGACTCCTCTGCTCGATATCACGAGCGAGAGCTGGGACGCGATGCTGGACATCAACGCGAAGGCGACCCTCATCACGATGCAGCGTGCGGCAGCGGCCATGATCGCCGCCGGAAGCGGCACCATCATCAACATGGCCTCGATGGCCGCCAAGAAGGGCGGCGGACTCGAGGCGCACTACGCCGCGTCCAAGGCGGCCGTCGTCGCACTCACCCGCGCCGCCGCCCAGGAGTGGGGCACCCACGGCATCCGCGCCAACGCCGTGTGCCCTGGATACGTGCTCACCGAGATGGGAGCCGACACCCGCTCCCCCGAGCAGATCGCGGGCTGGTCGCAGATGTCCCCCCTGGGACGTCTCGCCAGCCCCTCAGACGTCGCGGATCTCGTCGCCTTCCTGGCCAGCGACGAGTCCTCGTATATGACCGGCCAGGCAGTCAATCTCACCGGCGGCATGGTGATGCACTAATGCCGCCCTTCCCCCTCAAGGAGGCCACGATGTCCCCTCTCGGCGCCATCGACACATCCCGCATCGACGCTCTCACCGCCGAGCTCGTCGAGATTCTCGGCGAGGCCGCGGTCGCGACCGATGACGCCCGCCTCGAGCGTGCGTCCGTGGACGGCTCGGGAATGTCGCCCCTCATCAAGGAACTCCTGCCGCTGGGCCGCGCCCAGGTGCTCGCGATGCCGGCTTCCGCCGAGCAGATCGTCGCCACCGTCGCCGCGGCCGTCCGCCATGGCGTGCCCGTCACCCCGCGCGGCAAGGGCACCGGCAACTACGGCCAGGGCATTCCGATGAACGGTGGCCTGGTGCTCGACACCAGCAAGGCGCGACGCATCGTCGAGGTCGGCGACGGCTGGATCGAGGCCGAGGCCGGCGCCGTCATCTGGGCCCTTGAACAGGCCGCGAACCGCGCGGGCCAGCAGTTGTGGATGTACCCGTCGACGGCGCAGTCGACCGTGGGCGGGTTCGTCTCCGGCGGCTCCGGGGGCACCGGCTCCATCGCCAATGGCATGATCCACCAGGGCTTCGTCAAGGCCGTCGAGGTGGTCCACGCCACCGGCGACGCCACCGCGGTGCGCGTCGAGGGTGAGGACGCCGTGCCGTACCTGCACAACTACGGCACCGCGGGCATCATCACCACGGTGCGCGTGGCACTCGAGCCCCTGCAACCGTGGCGCGCCGTGCTCGCGTCCCTCGACTCGTACGACGCCGTCGTCAAGCTCATGAAGCCGCTCGCGTCCCTCACTCCCACCCCACGGCTGGTCTCGGGCGACCGTGCCGAGGTCGCCGCATGCCTGCCCGCGGAGCTGGGCATCCCGGCCGGTCGCGCCTCCCTGCGCGCCATCCTCGACGAGTCCACGGTGGACGAGGCGACCCGCATGATCGAGGCGGCGGGTGGGCGCGTCGATGACGTGCGCGAGGGCGCGCAGCACACCGTGAAGTTGTCGATGAACTCGTACAACCACCCCATCGAGTGGCTCCAGAAGACCGCTCCTGTGCCGTACTTCCACGTCGAGGTGCTCGGCGACGCGCTCGTCGAGCACCTCGACGAGGTCCAGGCGGTCTACCCTGGCGGCATGCTGCACATCGAGGCGCAGCGCGGCCGGCCCATCGGCATGCTGGCGGCGCCCTACGAGAATGCCGCCGATGTCCTCGCCGGCTTCGACCGCCTGGCCGCCCTGGGTGTCTCGACCCACAACCCTCACCAGTGGGCGGTGGACTTCGAGCCCGAGCGCACTGCGGCCCTGGCCGCCGTGACCGACCCCCAGGGTCTGCTCAACCCCGGCAAGCTGGGCGCCAAGGTCCACACGCACACCGGGACCCAGATGTGAGCGCCCCCGTGAGCCGCGAACTGGCGGAGCTGACGGGGCCCCAGGCCGCCTCCACCCTCACCGAGGACTCGATCGTGGTCCTGCCCGTGGGGTCCATCGAGCACCACGGCGACTACCTTCCGCTCGCGACCGACCTGATCATGGCCGACGAGATGTCGCGCCGGGTGGTGGCCGGCGCGGCCGAGTCCGGTCTCGACGTGTGGCGCCTGCCCCCGCTCGCGTACACGAAGTCGGACGAGCACGCCTGGGCGCCGGGGACGTTCTGGATCGATGGCGAGGAATTGCTCGCGACCTTCCGTGGCATCGGCCGTTCGCTCGCCGCCACCCCCGCCCGCACCCTGGTCCTGTACAACGGTCACGGCGGCAACGTGGCACCCATGGGGATCGCGCTGCGCGACCTGCGCCGCCGGTTCGGCCTCAGGACCTTCGCGATGAACGTCGCGGTCCCGGCCGGCGACGGTGATCCCAACGGCACGGGTGGCCCCGATGAGCACGGCCTGGGTATCCACGGTGGCTGGGGAGAGACCTCTCTGCTGATGCACCTGCGCCCCGAGTTGGTCCACGAGGATCGGTTCGCCCGTGCCATCCCACCCGCGCTTGTCCAGCGCGACCAGATCGGCTTCGCCGGTGCGCCGGTGCAGTTTGGGTGGCTGAGCGATGACTTCGGCTACGGCGGGGTGCTGGGCGACCCCACGGGGGCCGATGCCGCGGCTGGCTCGCGTATCGCTGCGGACCTCGTGGATAGCGGCGTCGCGGCGCTCACGGAGATCTCGACCTTCGACCCCGCAGGCGGGGTCGCATGACCGAGCCTGCCTCGTCGCCGGCCGAGCCCATGATGCTCGCGGCCGAGTGGCTGCCCGAGGGACCCAACGGCAGCCTCATGACCCTGTCAACCCTTGACGACGGGGCGCCGGACGCGCGCACCGTGGTCCTGTCGCTGATCGACACCGAGGGCTTCCACTTCCACACCGATGCGGCCTCGCGCAAGGTCGCGCATATCGCCGCCGACCCGCGCGTGGCTCTCACGATCCTGCTGGCCGAGCAGTCTCGCCAGATCGTGGTGCAGGGCACCGCCGCGCGGGTGACGAGTGACGAGGCCGCCCAGGCTTACGCCGACCGCTCGCCCTACCTCAAGCAGTTGGCATGGCTCAATACGCACGCGTTCGCGGCACTGCCCGAGGACGAACGGCAAGACCGGTGGGCGGCATTCGCCGCCGAGCACGGCGACGACCTCGCTCCGGCTCCCGGGTGGATCGGCTTCCGCGTCACCCCCACGCGGGTGTCGTTCTGGTCGGGTGCGCCGGACACGGCGTCGCGCAGGCTCGAGTACCGCCGCGGTCCGGGCGGATGGGAGACGAGCCTCCGTGCGGGGTGACCTCGCGGCTCCCCCGGCGCCCGGCACTGCGGGTTGCCCCAAGCACATGGAGTACGGGCCCTGCGGAGGCGTGGAGTCGACGGGGCGGTGCGAGGTCGCCGACCACGCGTGCTCGTTTCTGACTCTCGCACCGGTCGCGTGGCACGGCTCCCCCGCGGCCTCGACCGAGCGCGCCCGCATGGAGGCGGACCCGGCCGGTGTGCCGTCGCCTCCCGGGGCGGCCCAGCGCATGCGGGACCTCGTGCGCGAACGCCCCATCGTCGTCGCCGACTTCCCCGCGCGCGCCCTCGACGCCGCGTCCCTATCGGAGTGCGCGGCGGCGGTCGCCGCCTCGGTCGACGCGGTGCTCGCGGGCGACGCGGGGACGGCACGCGTGCAGTTCCCTCCCGCCTACCGGGCGGCGCTCCTGCGCGCCGCGGGCGTGGAGCCGTGGATGGGCGTGAACACCCGCGACCGCAACCGCGTGGCGCTCGAGGCCGAGGCGGCGGCACTCGCCCACGCCGACGCCGCCGGCGTGCACTGCATCACGGGCGACCACACCCGCATCGGCTCCCGGCCCGACGCCGCCCCGGTCTTCGACCTCGACTCGACCGAACTTGCCGCCCTGATGCGTCGCGCCGGCCAGTTAGTGTCCGTGGCCGAGGCGCCCCTGTCCCCTCCCGTCGAGGCGCGGCCCGGCCGGCTCCTCGTCAAGCAGCAGGCGGGCGCAGAGATCTGCTTCGTCAACCACGCAGGCGGCGTCGACAACGTGGCAAGGTTCGTCGCTGAGGCTCGCACCCTCGGCGTGACCATGGGCTTCATCCCCTGCGTGCCCGTCATCGTCGACGCGGGCAGCGCGGCGTTGATTCGCGGCTTCACGTCGCTCGCACTACCCGAGGGCTTCCTCGACTCCATCCTCGCGGCCGACGACGTGCGCGAGGCCGGCATCGCCGCGGCGATCGAGCTATCGCTCAGGATGCTCGACATTCCCGGTGTCGTCGGCGTCGACCTTTCGGGCGGCGCGGCGGCCGGTCAGGAGCTCGACTTCGCCCAGGCGGAGGCTCAGATCGCGCAGGGCCTGCGCGAGCGCGTCGCTGTTTAGTCGAGCGCGGCGTTGAGCCGCGCGACCCAGCCAGGACCCTGGTAGACGAAGGCCGTGTAGACCTGCAGGAGCGTGGCGCCCGCGGCCAGCAGGGCCTGGGCATCGGCCACCGACTCCACGCCGCCCACGCCGATGATGGTGACCTTGTCGCCGACGCGGGCCTTGAGCCGCGACACGACCTCGACGGCGCGCATCCGGACGGGTGCACCCGACAGGCCGCCCTCACCGAGGTCGTGGTTGATGGTCGTATTCGTCGCGATGATGCCGTCCAGGCCCAGTTCGAGCGCAAGGTCGGCGACCGCGTCCACGTCCTCGTCGGCGAGGTCGGGGGCGATCTTCACCAAGAGAGGCAGACCGCGGTCGGTGACCACGGCATCGGCCGCCTCACGGACGGCGGTCAGGATGGGGCGCAGCGCCTCGGTGGACTGGAGATCGCGCAGGCCGGGGGTGTTGGGAGACGAGACGTTGACGACCAGGTAGGACGCGTAGGGGGCGAGCCGCGTGGCCGAGTAGGCGTAGTCGGCCGCGGCGGCCTCGGGCGCCGTCACCTTGGTCTTGCCGATATTGACACCAAGCACGATGTGCCGGCCGCGCGCGGAGGACCGGAGGTGGCGCAGGCGCTCGGCGACGGCATCGGCGCCCTCGTTGTTGAAACCCATGCGGTTGCGCAGCCCGCGCACCTGAGGCTCGCGCCACGAGCGCGGCTTCTCGTTGCCCGGTTGGCCCTGGGCGGTCACCGTGCCGATCTCGACGAACGCGAAGCCGGCATCGGACAGTCCCTGCGCGGCCTCGGCGTTCTTGTCCATGCCGGCCGCCAGTCCTACGCGGCCCGGGAAGGTCAGGCCCATGGCCTCAACCCGCGTCTTTGCTGGGGGGATGGTGCCGAGGGAGCGCCCGGCTCGGAACACCCAGTCCCCATAGCGGAAGCCAAGAACGCCGATGCGGTGGGCACGCTCCGCATCGAAGCGCTTCAGCACGTAGTCATAAAAGCCGCGGTACACGCGACCACGGTAGCGCGGCGTAGGCTCGAGGCATGACCTCTATGAATGCCACGAGCACTGCTGTGTCCACGCTCGCCGCCGACGCCCTCATCCTGGGCTTCGACGGGGAGATCACCGCCCACGACCTCCTCGACGACTCCGTCCGCGCCTCCCTGACCGAGGCCGCCGCCTCCCTCGAGGCCTCGAAGAAGCTCGGCTCGACCGTGGTCCTGCCCGGTGCGGGCGTCGAGGCCAAGCGCGTCGTCGTCGTCGGCATCGGCGGCGGCTCCGAGGGCGAGCTGCGCGAGGCCGCCGGCGCCGCGGGACGCGCCATCGGTACCCGTCCCGGCACCGTGGTCGTCGCCCTGCCCGCCGCCACCGACGCTGAGTTCGCCGCGATCGCCGAGGGCGCGGTCCTGGGTGCGTACACGTTCAACGCCTACAAGTCGGACGACGAGGTCGCCGCGTACCACGGCCCCGACTGGCTGATCGCGGGAGCCTCGGACGCCGCCATCGCCCGCGCCCGCATCATCGCGGGTGCCGTGGCCAGCGCGCGCGACCTGGTCAACACTCCGCCGCTGGACATGTTCCCCGCCGCCGTTGCGGAGGTCGCCCAGCAGTACGGCGAGGCTCACGGCGTCGACGTCGAGGTGTGGGAGCCGCAGCGTCTGGCCGAAGAGGGCTTCGGCGGCATCCTCGCCGTCGGCATGGGCTCGTCGCGCCTGCCGCGCCTGGTCAAGGTCGAGTGGGCCCCCGAGGGTGCGTCGCAGCACGTCGCCATCATCGGTAAGGGCATCACGTTCGACACCGGCGGCATCTCGCTCAAGCCGTCGAAGTCGATGGAGACCATGAAGTCGGACATGTCCGGCTCCGCCGCCGTCCTCCACACCGTCATCGCCGCCGCCCAGGCCAAGCTGCCCGTGAAGGTCACCGGTTGGCTGTGCCTGGCCGAGAACATGCCGTCCGGCACCGCTCAGCGCCCCTCCGACGTCATCCGTATCTACGGCGGCAAGACGGTCGAGGTGCTGAACACGGACGCCGAGGGCCGCCTGGTCATGGCCGACGGCCTGGCCCGCGCCGTCGAGGACAACCCCGACGTGGTGCTCGACATCGCGACGCTGACCGGCGCGCAGGGCGTCGCGCTCGGCTCGCGCACGTCCGGCGTCATGGGCGATGAGGCGATCCGCACCGAGATCACGGACGCCGCCGGCGACGTCGACGAGCTGTTCTGGCCCATGCCGCTGCCGCAGCACATCCACGACGGCATCAAGTCGAAGGTGGCCGACATTCAGAACATCGGCGACGCTGGCGCGGGCGGCGGCATGCTCGCCGCGGGCGCGTTCCTGCAGGAGTTCGTGGGCGAGACCCCGTGGGCACACCTCGACATCGCGCGCCCCGCGTTCAACGAGGGCGCACCGTGGGGCTACACCCCCGCCGGCGCCACCGGAGCGGGCGTGCGCACGCTGTTCCGCTTCCTGGAGAAGCGCGCGGGTGCCTAACCCAGCGCAGGGAAACACGGCGAGGGCCGGTCGCCACGTGGCGACCGGCCCTCGTGGCGTTCTAGCGCTTCTTGCGCTGCTTTTCGTTCCACTCGCGCATGCGCGACGGGTAGCCCGAGAGGTTCACATCGAAAGCCGGGACGCCCAACTGGCTCGCGACCTTCTTCGCGGTGGCCTGGTCGGGCACACGGCGACGGGTCCACTCGCCGGACTCAGCGACGACGACCATCGTGGTCTGCGTGACGCGCGTGGGCGGCTCGATGAAGGCCTCGCAGCCGGGACGCGTCGCGACGAAGTCCTTCAGGTGCGCGAGCGTCTCCGCGCGCGCCTGGCTCGACGACGTGCCGCCCGACGACTCGGACTTCTTGGACCCGAACATGCGCGAGAACATCCCCATGGCCCCAGGTTAGTCACGCGTCGCGGTTCGCGGCGACGGCCACGAGTGGCAAGATGGGAGGGACCGACACCCACAAGGAGTACACATAGTGACCGAGTCCACCCCACGCTCGTACGACCTACTCATTCTTGGCGGCGGCTCCGGTGGCTATGCCGCTGCCCTGCGCGCCGCGCAGCTCGGCCTGACCGTGGGACTCATCGAAGAGTCCAAGGTCGGCGGAACCTGCTTGCACAACGGCTGTATCCCCACCAAGGCGCTCCTGCACGCCGCTGAACTCGCCGACAACGCGCGTGAGGGCGCGAAGTTCGGCGTCAACACCACGCTCGAGTCGATCGACATGACCGTCGTGAACCAGTACAAGCAGGGCGTCATCGACCGCCTGTACAAGGGCCTCCAGGGTCTCATCAAGTCGCGCAAGGTCACCGTCATCGAGGGCCACGGCACGCTCGTGGGTCCCGACGCGATCGAGGTGCGCGGCGAGCGCTACACCGGTAAGTCGATCGTGCTGGGCACCGGCTCCTACTCGCGTAGCCTTCCCGGTCTCGAGATCGGCGGCCGCGTCATGACCTCGGACCAGGCGCTCGAGCTCGACGTGGTGCCCGCCTCCGCGATCATCCTCGGCGGCGGCGTCATCGGTGTCGAGTTTGCTTCGGTGTGGAACTCGTTCGGTTCCGACGTGACCATCGTCGAGGGCCTGCCCCACCTCGTTCCCAACGAGGACGAGGCGCTGTCGAAGGGCCTCGAGCGCGCATTCCGCAAGCGCAAGATCAACTTCAAGCTGGGCGTGTTCTTCGAGAGCGTCGAGCAGACCGACTCCGGCGTCAAGGTCAAGCTGGCCGACGGCACGGTCCTCGAGGCCGAGCTGCTGCTGGTCGCCGTGGGCCGTGGCCCCCGCACCACCGGCCTGGGCTACGAGGAGCAGGGCATCCGGATGGACCGCGGCTTTGTCCTCACCGACGAGAAGCTCCACACCGGCGTGGGCAACATCTACGCCGTGGGCGACATCGTTCCCGGACTGCAGCTCGCGCACCGCGGCTTTGGCCAGGGCATCTTCGTGGCCGAGACCATCGCCGGCCTCAGCCCCCAGCCCATCGTCGAGTCGGGCATCCCCCGCGTCACGTACTGCGAGCCCGAGGTTGCCTCGGTGGGTCTCACCGAGGCAAAGGCCAAGGAGACCCACGGCGAGAACGCCGTCGAAACCCTCGAGTACAACCTTGGCGGCAACGGCAAGAGCCAGATCCTGGGAACGCAGGGCTTCGTCAAGCTCGTGCGTGTCAAGGACGGCCCCGTGGTCGGCGTTCACATGCTTGGTGCTCGCGTCGGCGAGCAGATCGGCGAGGCGCAGCTCATCGTGAACTGGGACGCGCACCCCGAGGACGTCGCTCCGCTGATCCACGCCCACCCCACCCAGAACGAGGCCCTCGGCGAGGCGCACCTTGCGCTCGCCGGTAAGCCGCTGCACGCGCACGACTGATTCAACGGAGAAGATCACTCATATGAGCAACGACGTCACTCTTCCCGCCCTTGGCGAGTCCGTCACCGAGGGCACCGTCACCCGCTGGCTGAAGAACATCGGCGACACCGTCGAGGTCGACGAGCCCCTCCTCGAGGTCTCGACCGACAAGGTCGACACCGAGATCCCCTCGCCCGTCGCTGGCACCCTCCTCGAGATCCTCGTGAACGAGGACGAGGAGGCCGAGGTCGGCGCGGTCCTGGCCCGCATCGGTGAGGCCGGCGAGGCGCCCTCGGGCGGATCGGCCCCCGCGGCCGAGTCCGCCCCCGCCGAGCCCACGCCCGCTCAGGCCGAGCCGGCCGCCACCCCTGCCGCCGAGGCCGCCGCCCCGGCCCAGCAGGAGCAGGCAGCGCCCGCCGAGCCTTCGGCTCCCGCCGCCTCCGGCGGTGCCGGGCAGGACGTCGTCCTCCCCGCGCTAGGTGAGTCCGTGACCGAGGGCACCGTCACCCGCTGGCTGAAGTCGGTGGGCGAAGAGGTCGAGGTCGACGAGCCCCTGCTCGAGGTCTCGACCGACAAGGTCGACACCGAGATCCCGTCGCCCTTCGCGGGCACGCTGACCGAGATCCTCGTGAACGAGGACGAGGAGGCCGAGGTGGGTGCCGTTCTGGCCCGTATCGGCGAGGCTGGCGCGGCCCCCGCTGCGCAGTCTGCCCCGGCCGAGCAGTCTGCCCCCGCGACGCCGTCCGCCCCCGCGCAGGAATCTGCCCCGGCGCAGGCGTCCGCACCCGCGTCCGCACCCGCGGCCGCTTCCGCCCCGGCGATCCAGCCTGCCTCGGTCGCGTCGGCCCCCGCCGTTGCGTCCGCGCCGGCGCCCACGCCTGCTCCGGCCGCACCGCCGGCCCCTCAGCCCCAGACCGAGGCTCCCGCCGCCTCGCAGGGTGAGGGTTCGGGCTACGTCACCCCGATCGTGCGCAAGCTCGCCAAGGAGCGCGGCGTGGACCTCGCGTCCGTGACCGGCACCGGCGTGGGTGGCCGCATCCGCAAGGAAGACGTCCTCGCGGCCGCTGAGAAAGCCCCCGCCGCCCCGGCAGCGGCACCCGCCGCAGCATCGGCCCCCGCCCCCAAGGCCTCGGCCAACGAGGTCGAGGTGTCGGAACTGCGCGGACAGACGGTCAAGATGACCCGCATCCGCAAGATCACCGCGGACAAGATGATGGAGTCGCTGCACGGTATGGCGCAGCTCACCTCCGTCGTCGAGGTCGACTGCACCAAGATCTGGGCGCTGCGTGCCAAGAACAAGGCCGCGTTCTCCGAGAAGCACGGCGTGAACCTCACGTTCCTGCCGTTCTTCACCCGTGCGGTCGCGATCGCGCTGCAGGAGCACGCGTTCCTTAACGCCTCGGTAGACGGCGACTCGATCGTCTACCACCCGTCGGTGAACCTGTCCCTCGCGGTCGACACCGAGAAGGGCCTCATGCTGCCCACGCTGCGTGACGCCGACTCGAAGACCATCGTCGAGCACGCTCAGGGCATCGTCGACCTCGCCGGCAAGGCCCGCTCCGGCGGCCTGAAGTCGGACGAGATCTCGGGCGGCACGTTCTCGGTGACCAACACCGGCTCGGGCGGCACCCTGTTCGACACCCCCATCGTCCCCTCCCCTCAGGTCGGCATCCTCGCCACCTGCGCGATCGTCAAGAAGCCGGTCGTTGTGAAGGGTCCGGACGGCGAGGACGTCATCTCCGTGCGCCCCATGTGCTACCTGCCCCTCAGCTACGACCACCGCATCGTCGACGGTGCCGACGCCGCCCGCTTCCTGCAGACGGTCAAGCGCATCATCGAGGCCGGCGAGTTCGAGTCCGAGCTGGGCCTGTAACACCCCATGCGCGTCGTCATCGCTGGCTCGTCCGGCCTCATCGGCACTGCCCTGCAGCAGTCGCTGAGGTCGGACGGCCACGATGTCGTCTCGCTCGTGCGCCGCGAGGCGCACGGCCCGCGGGAATCCTCATGGGATCCCCAGCGCGGCAAGGTCGATATCGACCTGCTTCAGACGGCCGATGCCGTGGTCAACCTGGCGGGCGCCTCCATCGGTTCCAAGCGGCTCACCTCCTCCTATGCGGACGTGGTGCTGCAGTCACGCCTCGACTCGACCTCGACGCTCGTCAACGGCCTCATCGCCGCCGAATACTCGGGGGTCCTGCTCCAAGGCTCGGCCATGGGCTACTACGGCGCACGCGGCGAGGAGCGGCTCTCGGAGCGCTCCGGTCCCGGCGACACGCTGCTGGCCCGCATCGTCACCCAGTGGGAGGCGGCGTCCCGCCCCGCCGTCGAGGCCGGCATCCGCACCGTGGTCTGCCGCACAGGACTGGTCCTGGCCGGCCACGGCGGCTTCGCGGAGCGCCTGCTACCGCTCGTCAAGCGCGGTCTGCTGCGCTCACTCGGGACCGGCGATGCCTGGCACGCGTGGATCACCCTGGACGACCAGATCAGGGCCCAGCGCTTCCTCCTCGAATCCGACCACGCCGGACCGGCCAATATCATCGCGCCCATCGCCGTGCGCGACCGCGACCTCATCCGGGTGATGAGCGAGGCCGCGGGCAAGTCTCCCGGCCTGCCCGTCCCCGCGACCGCGCTGCGCCTGGCCATCGGCCCCGCCATCGAGGACCTGCTGTCCAGCCAGCTCGCGACTCCTGGCGTGCTGACGCGCCTGGGCTTCGAGTGGCAGTACCCCGAGATCACCGCCGCCGCTCAGCACGTGCTCGCCTCCGCACACTGACGCGGGTCACCTCCGCCGGTGACTGCGCCACCTACGCCGCGCGGGCGTCCGTCACCGTCCACGCACCGCCTGCCCACCCCAGCTCCATGAGCACCGCCTCACGAGCCGGCGCCACGTCATGCGCTCCTTCCTCGTCGATCCGGCGGTGGTCGCCGATCACATAGACGACCCGCACGGTCGCGCCGCCGCGGTCCTCGCGCACCAGGCGCGCCCACTCCACGTCGACGTCGATGCCGTCATAGCGCAGGGCGCCCGTGGCGAGCTGGCGCGCGGTGTGCGCGGCCGCCTGGGCCACGTCACTCCTGCCACTCACCGTGGACTCGAGCAATGTCGCGTCCGCCGTCGCGAGGGCCTCAATCCGCCGCTGAGTCAGCGCGGTGGCGGCAGCCTCGGGCGAGGAGCGGCGTGGGGGCGCGGCGAGGGACACCTCCGCGACGTGCACTTCTGCGGCGTCTGCGGCGGGGGTATGCGCAGCGGCGGGTCCCGCCGCGGCGTCGAGCAGCGGCGGTACCGAGACTGTGAGCCACCCGGCGGCCCCGAGCGCCGCCGCGACCGTCACGGCCCGCAACGCTAGCCGCCTGAGCCGCCACCAGCGTCCCTCCCTGACCCGCTCGGTGCGTTCCAGGGCCCTGGAACGGAACGCGACGGCCACGTCGTCACGCGGCAACTCGATCGTCTTGCGGCGCCCGGCACGAGCGAGCAGATCCGCCGCCGCGGCTGCGCTGGGGCGCGCGGCGGCGCGGGAAGCGACCAGAGGCGCCGTCCAGCGGCGCACGGTTGGCTCGTCCTCCTCGCAGGCCGCCCACCGCAGCAGGCGTCCCAGGGAGTAGACGTCGCCGGCGGGGGTCGCAGCAGCCCCGACGCGTTCGGGTGCGCGGAAGCCCGGCGTGCCGCGTTCGATCTCGACCTCCGCACCGAGCGTGTCGACGAGCGTCACGCCACCTCGCCGCAGCACCACGTTCGCCGGCGACACGTCGCCATGCGCCAGCCCCGCCGCATGCATGGCGGCGAGCGCGGCGGCAATGCGTGCTCCCAACCAGCGCACCTCGGCGTCTGCGAGGGGCGGCCTCGACGCCGCGACCTGGGCGAGATCCATCCCCGCGACGACGGGCAACGTGACGGACACGGCCGTGCCGTCATCGTCGACATCCCAGGGGGCGAGGACGTCGTCGCGGCCCAGGGCGACGAGCGTGCGGGCGCGTGCCCTCACCCGCTCGCCCAAGCCGGCGCCCGAGCCGAGCCTGCGCGTCAGCACCCCACTAGGGGCGGGCGGCCCTCCCTCACTGGCGGGAGCGGCAACGGTCGGTGACATACGTCCAGCCTGCCGCGCCATGCGACAGGCTGGACGTTTTCCACAGGGTTAGTCCGCGATGCGCGAGCTCCAGGGCCACCACGAGCGGCGCCCCACGTCGGCGACCAGGCCGGGCACCAGCAGCGAGCGCACGACGAAGGTGTCGATGAGGACGCCGAGCCCCACAATGACCGCGATCTGCGCGAGGAAGATCAGCGGAATGACACCCAGCGCCGCAAACGTCGCGGCGAGCACGATGCCCGCCGAGGTGATGACGCCTCCGGTCACCGCCAGCGCGCGGCGAATACCGGCCCTGTTGCCGTGCGCCAGGGACTCCTCGCGCGCCCTCGACATGAGGAAGATCGAGTAGTCCACGCCCAGCGCCACGAGGAACACGAAGCCCAGCAACGGCACGGACGGATCGGAGCCGGGGAAGCCGAACACGTGGTTGAACAGGAGTGCCGACAGGCCGATGGTCGCGCCGTAGGACACGATGTTCGCCAGCACGATGAGCAGCGGGGCGACGACGGCCCTCAGCAGCAGCACCAGCACCACGAAGATGACGGCGAGGATGGTCGGCAGGATCACGGCGGTGTCGCGCTGAGTGGTCAGACGCGTGTCGAGTTGTTCGGCCGCGGTGCCTCCCACCAGCACGTCGTCCGCCAGCGGGTGCACCACATCGCGGACGTCCTGGACGATGTCGGCGGCCTCGTTCGAGCTCGATGACACCTGCGTGATGGCGACGACCTCCACGCGGCCGTCGACCACGATGGGGTCCTCCGGACCGCCCACACCCGCGGGCGCACCCTGCGCGACCGAGGGCGTGAGCAGGTACGCGTCCTCGATGCCGTCGACGCCCGCGGTGGCCTCGACGGTGGCGTCCGCCTGGTCCTCGGGCACGATGATGCGGATAGGCGACGTGGCGCCCGCGTCGAAGTGGTCCTCCAACACGGCCGTGCCGAGCACGGAGTCCGTGTCGCGGGTGAAGACCTCCTGCTCGCCAAGGCCGGATGCCTTAAACGTCGGCACGAAGGCTGCCAAGATGAGCAACCCGCCAGCGGCGGCGATCCACGTGCGACGCGGGTGTGCGTCCACTCCCCTGGCAATCCGAGCCCAGAATCCCTTGCCCTCGGACGGGTCGGCGACCACGGCATCGGCCGTCTCCTCGCGATAGCGAGGCATCGCGGGCCAGAACACGCCGCGCGCGTGCTTGCCACCAATGAGCAGCAACGCGGGGAGCAGCGTGAGGGCCGCGAACAGGGCCGCGACGATGCCGAGCGCGCCGGCCGGGCCGAGCGCGGCGTTGGACTTGAGGTCGCTCAGCAGCAGCACCAGCAGTCCCAGAATCACGGTGATCGCGGAGGCGGCGATGGGTTCCACCGACCTCTTCCACGCGTGGGCCATGGCCGTATACGGCGACGGCGTGCGCAGTAGTTCCTCGCGGTAACGGGCCACGAGCAGCAGCGCATAGTCGGTGGTCGCGCCGACCACCAGGATGAACATGATGCCCTGTGCCTGGCCGTTCAGCGAGATGATCCCGGCGTCGGCCATGGCGTAGACGGCGAGGATGGCGCCGGTGAGCGCGATCATCGCGGTGGTCAGTACGAGGAGCGGCAGCACAGGGCTGCGGTAGACGATCAACAAGATCACGAGGACCACGGCGAGGGCGACGAGCAGCAGGATGCCGTCGATGCCCGCGAACGCCTCGAGCAGATCCGCGAGGATACCCAGAGCGCCCGTGAGGTGGCCGTCCAGCTCCGTGTCCTGCTCGGCCCACACGGCGCGGATGGTCTGCGCGACGGACTCGCCCAGGGTGCCCTCGCCCACGGCGGATTCGGCCAGTTCCGCGTCGATCGAGAAGGCGACAAGCGCCGCTTCCCCGTCTTCGCTGGGCACCACCTGCGGCGCCTGCTCACCTGCGGGCGGCGAGAGAACCTCGCCCACCGTACGGCCCTCGGGGTCGCCCTCGATGGGCGCCTCGACGACCTCGTCCACGAAGGACTGCACCTGGGCGAGGTCGTCCTCGCCGCTCACGCCGTCCACCACAAAAATGCCCGGCAGGCTCGTGACGGGCGAGAACTCGCGGTGCTGTTCGGCCGCCAGTGTCGACTCTGCGGACGACGGTAGGAAGGCCGCGGAGTCGTTCTCCTGGACATCCGAGAGCTTGCCGAAGGTCTGGCCTCCGGCGCCACCGATGGCGAGCCACGCGACGATCACGACGACGAGAACGAGGGGGCGCCACCACGTGCGCTGAGACGTTGACATGCTGCTCCTAACGCTGGTCGCGTCACTGTATTCCCACACATGTCGGATGGGGCATCGTCCTCAAGGAGGAGTTTTCCGACCGGAGGTCAACGCGTTAGCCTGAGAACCTTATGGACATTGTCCCCGTCGACCTGGGCGCACGCCTGGTTCCGTACACCGAAGCCTGGGATCTCCAGCGGCGCCTACACGCCCAGCGGGTGGCTGGCGAGCGTCCCGACACCCTTGTCCTCCTCGAGCACGAGGATGTCTACACCGCGGGCAAGCGCACGGCCTCATGGGACCGGCCCACCGACGGCACGCCCGTCGTTGACGTCGATCGCGGAGGCCGCATCACGTGGCACGGACCGGGCCAGCTGGTGGGCTACCCCATCGTGCGCCTCGCCGAACCCGTGGACGTGGTGCGCTACGTGCGACAGCTCGAGCAGGCCGTGATGGACCTGTGCGCCGTCTATGGGCTCGAGACCATGCGGGTCGAGGAGCGCTCGGGAGTCTGGCTGCCGGCCACCGCCGAGCGCCAGGAGCGCAAGATCTGCGCCATCGGCGTGCGCGTGGCCAAGGGCGTCACCATGCACGGTTTCGCCCTCAACTGCAATCCCGACCTGGGCCGCTTCGATTCCATCGTCCCGTGCGGGATTTCCGATGCGGACGTGACCTCTCTGAGCCGCGAGTTGGGACGCGACGTCCAGATCGCCGGGGTGGTCGACCAAGCCACCCGATTCCTGGCCCACGCCCTCGCCCCCGTACGCTGGGACGTACAGGAGCACACCCCCGCCTCCGTCCCCGACCCCCATAAGGAGCTCGCGTGACCCTCGCACCCGAAGGCCGCCGCATGCTGCGCATCGAGGCCCGCAACGCGGAGACCCCCATCGAGCGCAAGCCCGAATGGATCCGCACCAAGGCCACGATGGGTCCCGAATACACGGAACTCAAGTCGCTCGTGAAGGGCGGCGGCCTGCACACCGTGTGTGAGGAGGCGGGCTGTCCCAACATCTTCGAATGCTGGGAGGACCGTGAGGCGACGTTCCTCATCGGCGGCGCCCAGTGCACCCGCCGGTGCGACTTTTGCCAGATCGACACCGGCAAGCCCAGCGCGCTCGACCGCATGGAGCCGCTCAAGGTCGCGAAGTCCGTCCAGCAGATGGGGCTCAAGTACTCGACCGTCACCGGCGTGGCGCGTGACGACCTCGACGACGGCGGCGCGTGGCTGTATGCCGAGACGGTGCGCCAGATTCACGAGCTCAACCCCGGCACGGGCGTCGAGCTCCTGATCCCCGACTTCAACGCGGACCCCGACCAGCTCGCCGAGGTGTTCTCCTCCCGCCCCGAGGTCCTCGCCCACAACGTCGAGACCGTGCCGCGCATCTTCAAGCGCATCCGCCCCGCCTTCCGCTACGAGCGCTCGCTCGAGGTCATCAGCCGCGCACAGGCCGACGGCTTCGTCACGAAGTCCAACCTCATCCTGGGTATGGGCGAGACCATGGAGGAGGTGCTCCAGGCGCTGCAAGACCTGCACGACGCGGGCACGGACCTCATCACGATCACCCAGTACCTGCGCCCGAGCCCCCGCCATCACCCCGTGGAGCGGTGGGTCAAGCCCGAGGAGTTCGTGGACCTGTCGGAGGCGGCCGAGGAGATCGGCTTCCTGGGCGTGATGTCTGGCCCGCTGGTGCGCTCCAGCTACCGCGCCGGCCGCCTGTGGGGTCAGGCCATGACCTCCAAGGGACGTCCCATCCCCGAGTCGCTCGCCCATCTGGGCGAGCCGATGGAGGCCCGCCAGGAGGCCGCAGCGCTGCTCACGTGGGCCGCTCCGCAGCGTCCTTCCTGCTGAGGGCGAACGTCGCGCCCTAGCCGCCCGTACGGCGACTAGACTGTGCGGCATCATGGCGAAAGAACCCGAGAAGCGGCCGCGTTGGTACAAGCTCGTAGCGCAGGCCTATAAGTCCACGGCCCCCTACGACAAGTGGCTCCTGCCGCTGATGATCGCGATCCCCCTGGTGGTGATCGGCATCGGCGTGGTGATCGGTCTGCTGTCGGGCTCCACCTGGATCCTGGTCTACTCGATCATCTTCTCGGTGCTGCTCGCGGCCCTCGCGGCGATGTACACGCTGACGCGTCGCTTTGAGCGCAACGCCTACATCCGCATGGAGGGCCAGCCCGGCGCCTCCATCTCGATCGCACAGTCGATCCGCTCGGGCTGGCAGTTCAACGAGGAGCCCATCTCGGTCGACCCGCGTGGCAAGGGCATCGTCTTCCAGGGCGTCGGCAAGGGCGGCGTGGTGCTGATTGCCGAGGGCGGCAATGGTGCGCGCAAGCAGGTCGAGGCCACGCAGCGCCGCATCACCAAGTTGGTTCCCGGTGTCCCGGTCCACGTGATCTACGAGGGCACGGGCGAGGGCCAGGTGCCTCTGAAAAGCCTCGTGAAGGCCATTAAGAAGCACAAGAAGGCGCTCACCAAGGCGCAGCGCGCCCAGGTCGCCGCGCGCCTCAACGCCATCGGCGGCGCCAAGCTGCCGCTGCCGAAGGGCGTGGACCCCATGCGGGCCCGCCCAGATCGCAAGGCCATGCGCGGCCGCTAAGACTTGCGCTCACGAACGCCGCTCACCCTTCGGGGTGGGCGGCGTGTCTCGTTCCGGGCCGCCGGCGCGTTACAAAGTGACGGTCATTGTGTCGACACGCCGGGGTTCAGTCGGCGGTCAACGGCGTGTCTGCCGGATCACCGTCACTTCGTGACGCGGGCGGCGGCGGGGAGCGTTGCGGCGCGGGGCGGGGCGCCGCGGGCGCCGTTCGTCGCTCCGGAGGGCCGATGCCGTGGCCGGCTTCAGTCGATCGTGAGGCCGATGCGCCCGTCGGGCTGCGTCGTGACGCTCACCTGGGTGAGGTCGTCGACGTGAGGAAGGGCATCCAGCACCTCGGAGCTGCCATGGCCCACGACGACCACGCGACAGCCGGCGGCGAGGCCGGCACGTGCGCCGGCATCGGTGTCCTCGAACACCACGCATGCGGCGGGATCAAGACCGAGCGCGGCGGCGGCCGCCGCGAAACCCTCCGGGTCCGGCTTGCCGTGGGCGACGTCGTCCGCGCCGATGAGGATGTCCGGCACGTCGATGCCCACTGCGGCGATGCGGGCCTTCGCGGGCTCCCGGATCGCGGAGGTCACCACGGCCCAGCGCTCACGCGGCAGCGCATGCACCAGCGCCTTCGCACCGGGAATCTCCTTCACGGCATCGAATCCGGTCGCCTCGAGGTGGTGAATGTGGTCGATCCAGTGGGCGATCTGTTCCTCGTCGTCGAGGTACGTCGCGACCGTGGCGCGCGAGGGGCGCCCGTGCGCGAAGGCGCGCACCTCGACGCCGTCAAAGCCGTGGGCGTCGGAGAACTCCTTCCAGATCAGGTCGACGAGCGCGTTCGAGTCGACCAAGGTGCCGTCCATGTCGAAGAGCACGCCAGCGACGGTGAGCTGCAAGCGCGAGCCAGCCACGGCATCGGCCCCACTCATGCCGCCGCTCCCCTGGTCTGCACGACGGCCGTCCCGGCCGCGCGGTCGTGCAGGCCGCGCCCATCGGGCCCCCACACCACTGCGGGGATCACCAGCGCGAGCAAAACCGTGCGTGTCAGGGCCTTCGCGACGCCCACGATGGGCGCGCCGTCGAGCCGCACCACGCGGACGCCCGCCACGCGATGCCCGATGGTGGTGCCGAGCGACGCGACCAGGATCGCGTGCTGCCCAGCCCAGATCAGCAGCGTGGCGATCGGGTCACCCGCGGACAGGATGCGGGCGATGCCGGTCGCGTCCGCGTAGGCCGCGTCCACAAAGAAGGCCGAGGAGATCACCAGGCACAGCACCCAATCGATGACGAAGCCCAGCAGGCGACGCCCCACGAGCGCGCCGGTGGATTGAGGCATGGTCGTGGAGTGGCTCACCCGTCCATCGTAATCGCGTGGGTATAGGGTCAGGAGCGACGCCGACGTCGACGCCCCGTCTGAGGGGGTGCGCCCGGTGGACCCAGGAAACGCGTTTGTAACATTCGGCGAACCTGGGGGAAACCGCCTGACCCTAGGCTGGCCAACGCCAGCTACAGGCACGACCAAATCAAGGAGCACACGGATGTTCAAGACTGCCGAAGAGGCACTCGCGTATGTGAAGGATGAGGCGGTCGAGTACATCGACATCCGCTTCTGCGACCTCCCTGGCGCGATGCAGCACGTCAATGTCCCCGCGTCGCAGTTCGAGACCGTTCTGGAAGACGGTGCGGCGTTCGACGGTTCGTCGATTCGCGGCTTCCAGGCCATCAACGAGTCCGACATGAAGCTCATCGCTGACCTTCAGACGGCGTACATCGACCCCTTCCGCAAGGCGAAGACCCTTGTCGTGAACTTCTCCGTGGTGGACCCGTTCACCGACGAGCCCTACTCCCGTGACCCGCGCAACGTCGCGATGAAGGCGCAGGAGTACCTGAAGTCGACCGGCATCGGCGACACCGCGTTCTTCGCCCCCGAGGCCGAGTTCTTCATCTTCGACTCCGTGCGCTACGACACCAACATGCACGAGGGCTACTACCACATCGACTCCTCCGAGGGCTGGTGGAACACCGGTGTGGAGAAGGAGCTCGACGGCTCCCCCAACCTCGGCTACAAGACCCGTGTCAAGGGCGGCTACTTCCCCGTCTCCCCCGGCGACCAGAACGCCGACCTGCGCGACGAGATGTGCACTGTGCTGGGCGAGGTGGGCCTCGAGCTCGAGCGCGCGCACCACGAGGTGGGCACCGCCGGTCAGCAGGAGGTCAACTACCGCTTCAACACGCTGCTGCACGCCGCCGACGACCTGATGAAGTTCAAGTACGTCGTCAAGAACGTCGCGTGGAAGAACGGCAAGACTGCGACCTTCATGCCGAAGCCCCTCTTCGGTGACAACGGCTCGGGCATGCACGTGCACCAGTCGGTGTGGAAGGACGGCTCGCCGCTGTTCTACGACGAGGCCGGCTACGGCGGCCTGTCCGACATCGCGCGTTGGTACATCGGCGGCATCCTGAAGCACGCGCCCTCGCTGCTGGCCTTCACCAACCCGACCGTGAACTCCTACCACCGCCTGGTGCCGGGCTACGAGGCCCCGGTCAACCTGGTGTACTCGGCCCGTAACCGTTCGGCCGCCGTCCGCATCCCGGTCACCGGCTCGAACCCCAAGGCCAAGCGCATCGAGTTCCGCGCCCCCGACTCGTCCGGTAACCCCTACCTCGCGTTCGCGGCGCTGCTCATGGCGGGCCTCGACGGCATCAAGAACAAGATCGAGCCGCCGGCCCCCATTGACAAGGACCTGTACGAGCTGCCCCCCGAGGAGCACGCCCAGATCCCGACCGTTCCGGACTCGCTCTCCAAGGTGCTCGACGAGCTCGAGCGTGACCACGGCTACCTCACCGAGGGCGGCGTGTTCACCGAGGACCTCATCGCCGAGTGGATCGACTACAAGCGCGCCAACGAGATCGACCCGCTGCGCTTCCGTCCCCACCCGCACGAGTTCGAGCTCTACTACGACTGCTAAGTCGTCCCTGTAGCTTCACCGAAGGCCCGTCCCGGCTCGCCGGGGCGGGCCTTCGTCGTGCCCGCCGGCCGCAGCAGCCGTCGCACGGCACACGCGTGCATACGTGCATACGTGCATACGTGCACGCGGCGCGCACGTATCAGCGCGAGCTGACCGTCCCGAACTTCCCGGCGACCGGCGCCACGAAGACGGGCCTCAAGGCCACGGCCGCGGCCACGATCACCACGAGTGAGAGCGCGAAGATACCCACCCCCACCCAGCTGACGTCGTCCCGTCCGGCATACATGTGGTTGAGGTTCTCCCGCGCGCCCGTCGCGAGCACCAAGGCGACGTGCCCGACCACGAAGGCGACAAAGTAGATCATCACCGGGAAGTGCAGCTTGCGAGCCACGCTCGCGGGGTACAGGCGATCCCAGCGCTCGCCGCCGCGCCAGTACAGGCTCATGCGCACACCGGTCGCGATCGCCAGCGGGGCCGCGACAAACACCGTGAGGAAGTACACGATCTGCTGGAGCGAGTTGTAGTACACCCACCCGTTCTCGGCGGGCCAGTCCAGAGACAGGTACTGCAACGTCGTCGACACGGCCCCGGGCAGCACCTCCCAGCTGGTGGGCACGATGCGCATCCACTGCCCGGTAGCGAACAGCATCACGATGTACACCACACCGTTGAGCACCCAGAACACGTCGAGCGCCTGGTGGGTCCACGACGGGAGGCCGATGCGCGACGTGGGCTCCGTCCGCGACGTCCAGTACGCGGGTGGTCGGGTTTGGCGACGCACCTGAAGTCCGGTGCGCACGATCAGCACCATGAGGAACACGTTGAAGAAGTGGGTCCACGACAGCCACGCGGGGATACCGACGGGAGCGTCCGCAGGCAGCGGATACGTCCCGGGGTGATCGGCCACGAAGCCCTCGCCGGCATCCGTGCCGAGGAACCAGCGAGATACCAGCACCGCAAGGGCACCCACCACGACGAGGGCGGCCGCTGCCATGAGCGCACGGCGGGCATGAGGGTGCAGGCGGGAGCGCGTGGGCGCGGGGCCCGCGAGCACCGGGGCGTCTTCCGCAACGGCGGCCTCAGGCTCAACGCCCGCGGCCTCCCGCGCGGCCTCCTGCGCGGCCTCCTGCGCGGCGTCTGTCGCGGACACCACCCAGTGGGGCGCGAAACCCTCGGCGGGCCACGACTCGCCGCCCGCCACGCGCGGCAGGCCTCGGCGCAGCGGGACGTCGCCCCGCGGGGAGCCGACGGCGGTCGCTGAGCCTGCCACTGCATCGGCCGTCGTCACGTCCTCGACGCTCGCCGCGACGACGTGCGCGGGAGCCTCGCGCGCGGGAGGCCAGGGCTCGCCGCCCGGCACGCGCGGGAGGCCCCGCCTGATGGCACTCACGCCTGCGTCCTCGCCTCGAGAGCCGCGATGAGCTGCGGCACCACGTCGAACAGGTCGCCCACCACGCCGAAGTCGGCGATCTCGAACAGCGGAGCCTCGGCATCGGTGTTGATGACCACGATGATCTTCGCCGTCTGCATACCTGAACGGTGCTGGATGGCGCCCGAGATACCCAGGCCGATGTAGAGGTCGGGCGAGACGGAGACGCCGGTCTGGCCCACCTGGTGCGAGGAGGGGACGAACCCCTCGTCGACGGCCACGCGGGATGCGCCCACGGCCGCGCCCAGCACATCCGCGAGTTGCTCCACGAGGGCAAACTTCTCCGCCGACTCCAACCCGCGGCCACCAGCGACCACCTTGGCGGCGCTGCGCAGGTCGGGCCGCGACGAGGTTTCGACGATGGGCTCGACGGACTCGACGGTGAGCGCGGGAAGGCCCGACTGCTCGACGGTGAGCGGCTCGGCAGTCACGGATGCCACCGCCTCCGCACGGGCCTCGACCGCTCCTTCGCGCAGCGTGATCACCGGCGCACCGAAGGTCGGCGCGGAGTCGACGAGGAACCCGCCTCCGTAGACGCTGTGGTGCGCGACCACGCCCTGGTCGTCACGAGACACGCCCACTGCGTCGATGGAAAGGCCCGCCCGAGCGCGGGTCGCGTAGCGTGCAGCGGCCTCGCGACCTTCGACGGAGTGCGACACGAGCACGGCGGCGGGACGCACCGCATCGGCAGCGGCGGCGAGCGCGTCGACGGTCGCGATCACGGGCGCTCCCGCCGGGGCGGTCACGACCCGGTGAGCTCCCAGGGCGGCGGCGGCCTCGGCCTGCTCCGCGGCGTCGTCACCCACGATGAGGGCGACGGGCGTGCCCACGGACGCGGCGGCACCCAACACGCCCGCGGACGAGGACGCGAGCGCGCCGTCGGGAGTGCGGTCCAGCAACACAAGAATCGGTGCGGTCATGATGTGCTCCCTCACGCTAGTCGGTTCTCGACCAAGAACGCCGCGAGCTGATCGCCCGCGGTCCCGTCATCGACGATCTTGACGCCTGCCTCTCGCGGCGGGCGCGCGGCTGCGCTGATCATGATGGTGCGTGCGACGTCAGGGTCGTCGGCATCGACGCCCAGGTCCGCGAGGGTCAGCACCTCGATCTCCTTCTTCTTCGCCGCGAGGATGCCCTTGAAGTTGGGCATGCGCGACGCTCCGAGCGCCTCGGTCACGGAGACGATCGCGGGCAGGGGTGCGCTGACGCGCATCGTGGCGCCGTCGGAGGCGCGCACGCCCGTCACGGCGTCCTCGGCGAGCGTCACCTCGGACAGGGCGCTCGCGCAAGGCAGCCGCAGCAGCTCCGCGATCGCCGCCGGGACCGCGCCTCCCCCGCCGTCCGTCGACGTGTCGCCAGCGAGGATGACGTCAAAGCCCAGCCGCGAGGCGGCCGCGGCGAGCACCTGGGCCGTGAGGGTGATGTCCGCGCCCACGAGTGCATCGTCGACGACCTGCACCGTGTGGCCGGCCCCCATCGCCAGTGCCTTGCGCAGGCTCGCCTGTCCCAGTTCCGGTCCCATGGCGAGGGTCACCACCTCGGTGCCCTCGTGCGCGTCGGCATAGGACAGCGCCACCTCGAGCGCGCGCTCGTCGACCTCGTCGAGGACCGCTTCCTCGGCGGTGCGGGTCACGAGACCCGTCTCGAGGTTCAGGGTGCGGTCCACATAGGTGTCCGGCACCACCTTCATCAGCACCAGGATCTTCATCCGATTCCCTCCATCCCGTTCACACGCCGAGGGCAAACGTATCGTGCGCGCGACGGGCGCTGCGTCACATCGGTTCGCGCCAAGCACGGTCACGGTACTGCAGCGTGTCCCCGGGGTGTCCCGAACCGCCGCGTCGGTCGGGCAAGATGTGCGGATGGCGACCACATGGCACGGGGCACGAGGGTGGTCGCTCACCCACGACGACAACCTCCTCACCCTGACCGACGACGCCTCCTCCCAGGAGTTTCGCGGCACGGACGCCGCGCGCCTGACGGTGCGCTGGTGGTGGTTCGGACGCGCCCTCGTCGTCTCCGACGGGCCGCGTCCCCGGCGCTATCGGGGCCTGAGGCGGGCCGATGCCGTGGCCATGCGCTCCACGCTCGCCCGGGTGGCCGCACGCGGCCACCTCGGCGTGGCGCTCACCGCCGGCGCCGCAGCCAAGGCGGCGTTCGAGCGCCGGCTCGGCCACGGCATCGCCCATCGACAATGGGTCGCGTATGACGACATCGCTCCGATCCTGGCGGGGCTGCCGTCGCTTGACGATGCGCTGGCGCCGTTCAGCGACCTGGAGCGCGCGACGCTGCCGAGGCTGCTCAGCCCCGCCGAAAATGAGGCGCTCGCGTTCCTGTCCGCCGACCACCTGGCCACGCTGAGCCGCACCAACAAGGCCATCCTGGACAGCGAACTCGCGGCCGAGGCCGACTTCTTCGCGCGGGTCGAGCGCTCGCCGCTGACCACAGAACAGGCCCACGCCGTGGTCTCCCACGACAGCCGCGTGCGGGTCATCGCCGCGGCCGGATCGGGCAAGACCTCCGTGATGGTCGCGCGCGCCGCATACGTCGTTCACCGGGGCTTTGTTCCCCCCGAACGCATCCTCATGCTCGCGTTCAACGCGGATGCCGCGCGCGAACTGCGAACACGCGTCGAGACCCGCATGGGAGCCCTGGGGCTCGACTCCACGGGTATCGAGGTGAGCACCTTCCACGCGTTCGGGCTCAAGGTCATCGGAGCCGCGACCGGGCGCAAGCCCCGGGTCGCTCCGTGGGTGGAGCAGGGCAAGGAGTCCGCGAAGATCGAGGAGCTCGTCGACCGCCTGCGCGACCGCGACCTTGCCTTCCGGTTCCGCTGGGACCTGTTCCGGCTGCTCCACGGCAAGGCGTTAGCGTCGCCGTCCACCGCGGGCCCGGACAGCTATGACCCGCGCACCGGCGCCACGGGTTTCGCGACCTACCGCGGCGAGACGGTCAAGAGCGAGGGCGAGCGACTCATCGCCGACTGGCTGTACCTCCACGGAGTCGACTACCGCTACGAGCATCCCTACGCACACGATGTTGCCGATGCCGAGCACGGCCAGTACCGACCCGACTTCTACTACCCCGCGATCGACGCGTGGCACGAGCACTGGGCGCTGCAGGCCGACGGCACCGTGCCCGAGGAGTTCACGGGATACGCCGACTCCATGCGGTGGAAGCGGGACCTTCATGCGCGCTACGGGACCACGCTGATCGAGACGGCATCCCACGCCATCCTCGACCACTCCGGGTTCGAGGAGCTTGCGAGGACGCTCGAGGGGCTGGGCGTCGCGCTCGACTGGAACCCGGACCGCTCGCCGCCGGGCGCCGAGCCCCTCGCCCACGAACGCCTGTCCCAACTAGTGCGCACGTTCATGGCACACGTCAAGGGCGCGTCGCTGTCCCGCGCCGACGTCGAGCAGCGCGTACGCGAGCGCCCGGCGCTCGACACGCTCCGCACTCGCCTGTTCCTCGACCTGTACTGGCCGCTGCACGACGAGTGGGAGGCGGACCTCCGCGCCGCGGACGCGGTGGACTTCGACGACATGCTCGCGCGCGCCGCCACCGTGCTCGAGCGCGACCCTGCCCTGGCCCGATGGGACCTCGTCATGGTCGACGAATTCCAGGACACCAGCCGCACGCGGGCACGGATCGCCAAGGCGCTCACGCATGGGCCCGGTAAGCACCTGCTGGCCGTGGGCGACGATTGGCAGGCGATCAATCGCTTCGCCGGCGCGGACCTGGAGGTGATGACCGGATTCGCGGAGTTCTTTGGTCCGGCCCTCACCCGCCGGCTAGAGACCACCTTCCGCTGCACGCAGACGACGGCCGATGTCGCGGGCAGGTTCGTCTCGCGCAATCCGGCCCAGTTGCCCAAGACAGTGCGTTCTTTCGCGGGCCCGGGCGGGCCCGCGATCACCGTGATGCGGGTCGACAGCGATGACGCGATCGCCGGCGCCATCGGTGAGCGGCTTCGCGCCATCGCGCGCGAGCATCGCGGCGCCTCCGTGGACGTGCTGGGCCGCTACCGCCACGACCGGAGCGTGCTGCCGCGCGACGTCCCGGCCGGGCTGCGCACGGCATTTCGCACCATCCATGGCTCGAAGGGGCTCGAGGCCGACCACATCGTGGTGCCGCGCGTCACGAGCGGACGCTCGAGTCTTCCCAGCACCGTCGAGGACGATCCTGTCCTCGCGCTCGCCATGGCCGAGCCGGACCCGTACCCCTTCGCAGAGGAACGTCGACTCCTGTATGTGGCGCTCACTCGCGCGCGGCACACCGTGACCCTCGTCACCGTCGCGGGCCGCGAGTCGCCCTTCATCTTGGAGCTCCTCGACGATCCCGACGTGGAGGTCACCGACGCCGGAGGCCAGGCAGCGCGGGTGGAGCCGTGCCGTACATGCGGCGAGGGCACCCTGGTGAGGCGACGGGGAAAGTACGGTGACTTCTATGGCTGCAGCACGTTCCCGCGCTGCAGCGCGACCGTCAGGGCCCTCTAGTCGATCCGGGTGATGGCGCTCACCCAGGCGTCCGGGCCCGTGGCGAGGTATTCGATCATGACCGCATCACCGGTCACGGCGTACAGGGCGTCGAGCATGGCGAACGGCGGCGCCGGGGTGACAACCACCGCGCAGTCGCCGGGAACCATGGCGCAGGCCTCACCAATGACGCACGCGCCCCACTGAGCCGGGTGCGTGGCGGTCAGGTCGAGGTGGGCGGGGGCGGCCTCGCGGGCGAGCGCCGCGCCTCCGGGCACATGGCCCATGGTGATGAGGTCCACGTCGTCGAGGAGCCTGTCGCTGTCGTTCGCCATCGCACACCTCCGAGGAAAAAAGTCGGGCGGCGCGTATGTCCCGTCCGCGTCGCCCGACTGCCTTCAGGCTAGGGCCGGTGCCGGGCTCGCTCGCGGGACGAACGTCCCCCACCGCGCGTTTGCGCGCGCCACCTGCAAACGTTTACATTGGGAGGCATGCCCGGGGCGCAGACCCCACGTCTCCCGGACGGCACCGCAGCCGCTGCGCGTCGTCCTTCCTGCCGAAAGGACCCCGATGAGCACCGCAGCCGACGCCTGGTGGCGCACCGCCGTCATTTACCAGATCTACCCGCGCTCGTTCGCGGACTCCTCCGGCGACGGTATCGGTGACCTCGGCGGCATCACGACGCGCCTGGGAGACCTCGCCGCGCTGGGCGTGGATGCCATCTGGCTGTCACCCTTCTACACGTCTCCCCAGAAGGACGCCGGCTACGACGTCGCAGACTTCACGGACGTGGATCCTCTGTTCGGCACCCTCGCCGACTTCGACGCGATGGTGGCACGCGCCCACGAACTGGGGCTCAGGGTCATCGTCGACATCGTCCCCAACCACAGCTCCGATCAGCACGCGTGGTTCCAGGCGGCGCTGGCGGCTCCCGAGGGATCGTCCGAGCGTGCGCGCTACATCTTCCGTGATGGCAAGGGCGAGGCCGGCGAACTGCCGCCGAACAACTGGGAGTCGGTGTTCGGCGGCCCGGCGTGGACCCGCACCGCCAACCAAGACGGCACGCCCGGCCAGTGGTTCCTGCACCTGTTCGACTCGAGCCAGCCGGACTTCGACTGGTCCAACCCCGAGGTGCTCGACGAGTTTGACCGTGTGCTGCGCTTCTGGCTCGACCGCGGCGCCGACGGCTTCCGTGTCGACGTCGCCCACGGCCTCATCAAGGCCGACGGCCTGCCCGACTTCGCCGTCGCCGAGGACGCCAATTCGATGGGTGGCGACGAGGGCCCGCAGTCGCCCTATTGGGCGCAGGAAGGTGTGCACGACGTGTGGCGCCGGTGGCGAAGCGTGGTCGATGAGTACGAGGGCGAGCGCATCCTCGCCGCCGAGGCCTGGGTGGTGCCGCTGTCCAAGATGGCCAAGTGGGTGCGCTCGGACGAGATGCACCAGGCGTTCAATTTCGCCTACCTCGAGACCGACTGGAAGGCCGCGGACCTGCGCGCCGTCATCGACGAATCCATCGAGGAGTTCGGCGCCGTGGGCGCGCCCTCCACCTGGGTGCTCTCCAACCACGACGTGGTGCGCCACGCAAGCCGCCTCGCGCTGACGGCCGAGAACCCGCAAGGCCACGGCATCGGCCCCCACTCCGCGGGCCTTCCCGACCCCGTGGTGGGCCTCCGTCGCGGTCGCGCCGCCTCCGCCCTGATGCTTGCGCTTCCCGGCTCCGCCTACGTGTACCAGGGAGAAGAGCTGGGCCTGCCCGAGGCGATCGACATCCCCGACGAGGCCCGCCAGGACCCCACCTGGTTCCGCACCGAGGGCGAACGCTACGGCCGCGACGGCTGCCGCGTTCCGCTGCCGTGGAGCGCGGACGAGCCCGCCTATGGCTTCTCCCCCACGGGCGAGACCTGGCTTCCCCAGCCATCCGAGTGGGCGCTCTTGGCCCGCGACGCCCAGGAGAACTCGCCGTCGTCGACCCTGTCGCTGTACCGCAAGGCGCTGGGCCTGCGGCGCGACCTGGGCCTCGCGAGCAACGCCATCGAGTGGATCTCCGAGGCCCCTGCCGGCGCCCTCGCGTTCCGCACGGGCGACCTCGAGGTGTGGACCACGATCGATCCCGGCGTCGAGGTCCCGCTACCCGACGGCGAGGTGCTGCTCGCCTCGAGTGAGGTGGCCGCTACGATTCCTCCGGACACCACGGTCTGGGTGCGCCGCTAAACCATCCACGGACCGCCCGCGAAGGAGGCGCCACGTTGGCCAAGATCCAGAAGGTCGCGGAACTCGCTGGCGTGTCCACCGCCACGGTGTCGCGCGCGCTGTCGGGAAAGTCCTCCGTCTCGCCCGCCACGCGCGCTCGCGTCGAGGCCGCGGCCAAGCAGCTTGGTTATGTGGTTTCTGCCGCGGCCTCCTCGCTCGCGTCGGGGCGCACACGCAACGTGGGGGTGGTGCTGCCGTACCTCGACAGCTGGTTCTTCATGGCCGTGCTGAAGGGTGCGCAGCGCACCCTCACGGACGCGGGCTACGACGTCACGCTCTACCATCTCGCTCCCGCGGACGGGCTC
This sequence comes from Demequina sp. NBRC 110051, assembly GCF_002090055.1. GTDB lineage: Bacteria > Actinomycetota > Actinomycetes > Actinomycetales > Demequinaceae > Demequina. Next base: position 14,773 of record NZ_BBRH01000010.1, on the reverse strand, counting down.
GAGATGGACTCCGATGTGGCGCACCGGCGCGCTCGCCTCTTCGACGAGTTTCTGCGTCGCCAGCGCGTGGACGCTCTGATCGCCGTCAACCTCGAACTCGACGACCACGAGCGCGCGGCCCTCGCCGACCTCTCCCGGCCCGTCGTGGGCCTGGGCGGCCCGATTCCCGGCCTCCACACGCTGAGCCTCGACGACACGGGCGTCGCGCGGCTCGCGACCGACCACCTGGTGTCCCTGGGCCACCGCCACATCGCCCACATCACCGGCGACCCCGACTTCGAGCGCGACTTTCAGATGCCCGCGACACGGCGCGCGGGCTACGAGGCCGCGCTGGCGAACGCGGGGATCGAGGCCGACCCGCTGCTGGTGCGCGGCGCCAACTTCACCATCGAGGGCGGCTACGAGGCGACCCTGCAGCTCCTGGGCGACCCGCGCGTGCACCCCACCGCGATCTTCGCGGCGTCCGACGAGATGGCCATCGGCGCCCTCCTCGCCGCGCGAGACCTGGGGCGCTCCGTGCCCGCTGACCTGTCCGTGATCGGCATCGACGGCCACGACCTGGCGGACTTCTTTGGCCTCACCACCATCGACCAGTTCCCCGAGGCACAAGGGCGCCACGTCGCCCAGATGATCGTCGACGAACTCACGGGCAACAAGCCCGACGCCATCGACGAGGACCTGCCATACGAGTTGGTGGTGCGCCGCACCACCGCACGCCTGGCCTAGTCGGGCCGGCGCTCCTCGGTCGGCTGGATCGACGGAGGCTGCGCGCCATCCGTCGTCGGCTGGGCCACCGCCGTCGCCGCCGTCGGCGGCACCGACTCGAACTCGGTCGTGTCCGTCACCTCGGCCGACGACTCGTCGTCCTCATCGGCAACCACGGCATCGGCCTCCTCCGCGTCGACCGGCGCCGGGTCGTCACGGCCGGCCATGCCCGGCACGAACCGCATCACCAAGGCCCAGATGAGCGCGAGGCCGAGCGCGACCAGGCCGAGCGTCAGCAACACGTTGGTCACCGGCGCGAGGGCCGTGTCACCGATGACGTCCTCGATGAGCGTGCCCAACCCCCCGTCGCGCCCTCCCGGCATGAAGCTGGCAATGGTGCGCGGACCCATGGACCCCAGCACGAACGCGACGGCGATGCCGAACAGGCCCGCGGCGAGTAGTGCGCGCGGAAGGAACCGGCGCCAGCGCGGCGCGACGGCCACGCCCGCCGCGATAAGGGTCACGCCGATCCACACGAACCACGTCGCGACCCACTCCATCGCCGCGTAGCCGCTGCGCACGTCCTCAAACGTGTCCGCATCGACGATCTCAACCGAGTATTCGGGGAACTCGATGTCGGGGATGAACGCTCCGACGACCGGGATCTGATCGATGGCGGTGTTGATGCGCGTGCCCAGGTCGATGTCGATCGCAAGCGGGCCGGGCTCCCTATCGGGATCGGAGATCGCGGCGAGGAGACGATCCTGGGCGGCGTTGCCGGCGGTGGTGATGGTGCCCAGAAAGGCGTCCGACTGGAGCACCGCGACCAGACCGCCGTGGATCTGGTCGTCGAGCAACACCAGGGCGATATCGCCCGCCTGGCTTTCGACCTGCTCGGCGAGCGCCGCCTGGACCTGATCGGCGACGAACTCGGCGGTCTGGGGAGCCTCGAGCGTGGTCGTGACCAGCTTCTCTGCCGCGGTGCCGTTCTCGATCGACTTCACGGCCTGGAGCGATAGCGCCCACGCCACGATGAGCATGGAGCCCAGCAAGACTAGAAAGGCCGATGCGATGACGCGCAGGTATTTCACGTGTGGATCCCTCCGGTGGTGGTCCCAGGCTAGCGGCGCGCGACAGCCTTGCCGAGCCCCGCGGCGACAAGCGCGGCCACCAGCGCGACGGCACCGATGGTCATCGCCCTTTGAGTGATCTGCGGCGCGGCATCCTCGGTGATGACCGCCGCCCACAGGGTGCCGAGGGTCCCCTCCTCGCCTCCCGGAAGGATGCCCATCACTGCAGCGGGGTCGACGAACCTCACCATCAGCCCGAAGCCGAGCGTCAGGACGCCCACGGCACCCAGCGCCTTGGCAATGAACCACCGGCGCCGGTGGCTGACGAGCATGCCTACCGCGAGCAGCGCGAGGCCCGCCCACAGGCCCCAGTCGGCAAGCCACCGCATCGCGCCGTAGGTGGCGCGGACGTCCTCGAACGTGTCGGCCTCGATCACGGCGATGGGCACGGGCGCGAGCGCGACATCGGGCGCAAGCGCGCCGACGGCCGGGACGTCATCGATCCGCGCGTTGACCACGTCGGAGACGTCGACGGCGAGGGTGAACGGCGCGGGCTCGCGATCGGGCTCGGTCAGGGCGAGCGCGAAGCGCTCCTGGGCGTCATCGGCGGCGGCTACCATCGCGTCCTCGAATTGGGGGGAACGCACGGCGCCGTCGACCACGTCGCGCACCTCGTCGTCGAGTCCGACGGCGCTCGGGTCGATGCCGCGCTCGGACAGACTCGCCAGCACCTGATCTTGTGCGCCCTCAGAGATGTCGGTGACGACGCCGGGCATGGTGAACGCGGTGCGCGTGACGGCGCCTAGCGCCGTACCCTCCTCGACCGCTCGCACCACCAGCCCAGAGGCTGCCCATCCAAGGATCGTGAGGGCCCCTGCGAGGATGCACAGCGCGGAGATGAGCGTGCGCAGCGCCCTCACTCGGTGTCCGTCCATCCGAAGAACACGCGCTCGGTGACGCCGCGCGCGCGGCGGGTGACCCTCTCGTAGCGGTCGGCCAGCTGAGCACCGGAGAGCCGCAGGGACAGGATGCCCGCAAGCACGCTGAGCTCGCGGGAGTCGCCCGGCAGGACGTCACGGTCGCGCGTGCGGCCCCTGAGCGCGATCGCTCCTCGCAGGTCGGTAGCGAGGCGCCAGGCCTCGGCGAGCACCGCGGCGTCGGCGGGCGCAATCAACTCGGCCTCGCTCGCCGCATCGAGTGCGGCCAGCGTGCGGGTCGTCTTGAGCGCCGGATGGGCGTGCGCATGCTCCAGCTGCAGCCGCTGCACCGACCATTCCACGTCGCTGAGGCCCCCCGGGCCCAGCTTGAGGTGACGGCGCGGGTCAAGGCCGCGCGGAAGCCGTTCGGACTCCATGCGCGCCTTGAGGGTGCGCATCTGCCGCAGCGCCCCCGTGGGCAACTGGGGCGGGTAGCGGACCGTGTCGATCATGTCGACGAAGGCGGCGGCCAGGTCCTCGTTCCCGGCGCACGGGCGTGCGCGCAGCAACGCCTGCGCCTCCCACGGGTCGGACCAGCGGCCGTAGTACTCGGTGCAGCTGGCGAGCGAGCGTGCGAGGGGCCCGTTCCGGCCCTCGGGCCGCAGGTCCGCGTCGATCTCCAGACCCGGTTGGCTCGACACGGTTTGGAGGAGCTTGCGAATACGCTGTGCGACCTTGACCGCCAGTTTCTGTCCGTCGTCGACCGGTTCCGCGTCTGGCAGCGCATCCCAGACGAACTGGACGTCGGCATCGGACGTGTAGCCCATCTCGGACCCGCCGTAACGACCCATCGCGACTACCAGGAAGCGGATGGGCAGGGCGTCGAGTCCCGCCTCGCGAGCGACCTCAGCCGTCGCGATGCGCACCGCGCCCTCGATGAGGACATCGGCCGCGTCAGAGACGGACGAGGCCGCCTCGACAGGCGTAATGAGGCCCAGGACGTCGGCCGATGCCACGCGCGCCAGTTCTCGCCGTCTCAGCCCCCTGAGGGCGGTGACGCACTGGTCGGCGTCGTCGCTGCGGCGCAGGATCGCGTCCGCCTCCGCCCACAGCCGCTCGCGCGAGCGCGGGGCGAGGTCGGCGTCGTTGTCGAGCCACGTGATGGACTCCGCCGAGGCGAGCAGGGCATCGGTGACATACGCAGAGTTCGACAGCAGTCGCGCCAGGCGTTGGGCGGCCGCCGCGGAGTCGCGCAGCAGCTTGAGATACCACTGCGAGTCCGCGAGGTTCTCCGAGAGCTTCCGGAACGCCAGCAGACCGGCATCGGGCTCGGCTCCCTGCGCGAACCAGCCGATCATCGCGGGCAAGAGCTGGCGCTGAATCGCGGCGCGGCGGCTGACCCCCTCCGTGAGCGCCGCGATGTGACGCTGCGCGGCCTGGGCGTCGTCGAAGCCCACGGCGGTGAGGCGCGCGCGGGCGGCCGCGTCGTCGAGCCTGGCCTCGTCGGCACTGAGCGAGGCGACCATGGGCAGGATGGGCCGGTAGAACATCTCGAGGTGCATGGCGCGCACGTCTCGCCTGATGTCGTGCCACACCTCGTCCATGTATTCGAGGGTGGCGAAGCCGGAGGCGCGCGCGAGAGCGCGGCGCCCGTCCTCGTCGTCGGGCATCAGGTGGGTGCGCTGGAGCTTGCGCAGCTGCAAGCGGTGCTCCCACACCCGCAGCTGGCGGTACGAGCGCTCCATCTTGGCCGCGTCCGCGCGGCCCACATAGCCGCCGTCGCGCAGCGCCCTCAGCGCCGTCAGGGTCGTGCGAGAACGCAACGTCTCGTCGTGGCGACCGTGCACCAGCTGCAGCAACTGCACGGTGAACTCGACGTCGCGCAGGCCGCCGGCTCCCAGCTTGATCTGCCGGTCGGCGACCTCGGCGGGCACGTGCTCCTCCACCCGGCGACGCATCGCCTGCGCGCCCTGGACAAAGCCGTCGCGCTCCACGGCCTGCCACACCATGGGCTGCATCGCGTCGACGTAATGCTCACCCACCTCGCGGTCGCCTGCGATGGGACGCGCCTTGAGGAGCGCCTGAAACTCCCACGATTCGGCCCAGCGCTCGTAGTAGGCCTTGTGGGCGGAGACGTTGCGCACCAGCGCACCGTCCTTGCCCTCGGGGCGCAGGTTGGCGTCCACCTGCCACAACGGGGGTTCGGCGCCGGGCCGATCGCAGGCGCGAGAGGCGGCGGCCGCGAGCCGGGTGGCCACCTTGAGAGAGTCGTGGTCGTCGACGCCTTCTGCCGGCTCGGCCGCGAAGATCACATCGACATCGGAGACGTAATTGAGCTCACGCCCGCCGCACTTGCCCATACCGATGATGACGAGCCGCGTGCGCTCATGGTGCGGCTGGTCCGCCCGCGCGATGGCCAGCCCGGCCTCGAGCGCTGCTCCCGCGAGATCGGCCAGCGCAGCACCGACCTCGGGAAAAATCGCCGGCGGGGTCGCGTGGAACAGGTCCTCTGCCGCCACGCGCATCAGCTGGCGGCGGTAGGCGACGCGCATGGCGCTGACGCCCTCGTCCCCCGAAAGGGCCGCTACCGGGGCGTCGCTTGTCGGGTCGGCGCCCACCGCTTCCAGCAGCGCGGCGCGAAAGTCGACGGCCGTGAACGATTGCCCCAGGGGCCACGACGCGAAGTCGGCCACGTATTCGGGGTGACGGATCAGAAAGTCGCCGAGCGCGAGGGAGCCGCCGAGCACCACGGAGAGCCGCGCCCCAGCCTCGCTGTCGCGCAGGGACACGAGGTCATCGAGCCGCCCCGCGTCGCGCGCCGCCTCGGCAAGCCGGAGCATCTGCAGCAGGCCCGCGTCGGGGTCCGCGAGATAGGACAGTGCATGGGCCGGGTTGTCGATCGTCGCACCGGTGATCGACTCGATCTGGGCGATCAAGTCCAAGGCGCGTGTCGCATCGGCCACCCCCGCCCGGCGCAACAGGGCGGACGGGGAGGCCTCGCGAGAACCGGGCACGGCGACCCTAGAGGACGGGCAGGTACTGCTCGAGCTCGAAGGGAGTGACCTGTGCGCGGTACTCCTCCCACTCGGCCCGCTTATTGCGCAAGACGAAGTCGAACACGCGCTCGCCGAGGGTCTCGGCGACCAGCTCGGAACGCTCCATGGCCTGGATGGCCTCCGACAGCGACGACGGCAGCGGCTCGTAGCCCATCGCCTTGCGCTCGGCGTTAGACAGCTCCCACACGTCGTCCTCGGCGCCCTCGGGCAGTTCGAGGCCTTCCTCGATGCCCTTGAGGCCCGCGGCAAGCAGGACCGAGAACGCAAGGTACGGGTTTGCCGCCGAGTCCATCGCGCGGTACTCCACGCGGGTCGACTGGCTCTTGCCTGGCTTGTGGATCGGGATCCGCACCAGCGCCGAACGGTTGTTGGAGCCCCAGCACACGTACGACGGCGCCTCCGCACCGCCCCACAGGCGCTTGTACGAGTTGACGTACTGGTTGGTGATCGCGGTGATCTCGGGCGCGTACTTCAGCAGGCCCGCGATGAACTGGCGCGCCACCGGGGACAGGTTGTGGTCGGCGCCCGCCTCGTAGAACGCGTTGCGGTCGCCCTCGAACAGGCTCATGTGGGTGTGCATACCCGAGCCCGGGCCGTTGAACAGCGGCTTGGGCATGAAGGAGGCAAAGATGCCCTGTTCGAGCGCGACCTCTTTGATGACCGTGCGGAACGTCATGATGTTGTCCGCCATGGACAGCGCGTCCGCGTAGCGCAGGTCGATCTCGTTTTGGCCGGGGCCGGCCTCGTGGTGCGAGAACTCCACCGAGATGCCCATCGACTCGAGCATCGTGATCGCCTCGCGGCGGAAGTTGTGCGCGGTGCCACGCGGCACGTTGTCGAAGTAGCCGGCCTTGTCGACGGGCTTGGGGGCCTCGCCAGGCTCGGGCTTCTCGAGCAGGTAGAACTCGATCTCAGGGTGCGTGTAGAACGTGAAGCCCTGCTCCGAGGCCTTGTCCAGCGTGCGCTTGAGGACCTGACGCGGGTCGGACAGTGCCGCCTCGCCGTCGGGCGTCTGGATGTCGCAGAACATGCGGGCTGCGCCCTGACGCGCGCCGCGCCACGGCAGGATCTGGAACGTCGACGGGTCCGGGATGGCGAGCATGTCCGCCTCGTACACGCGCGTCAGCCCCTCGACGGCCGAGCCATCGAAGCCGATGCCCTCGTTGAAGGCGTTTTCGAGTTCCGCGGGCGCGATCGCCACCGACTTGAGCACACCCAACACGTCGGTGAACCACAGCCGGATGAACCGGATGTCCCGCTCCTCGACACTGCGGAGCACGTATTCCTGCTGCTTGTCCATGGGCCCATCCTGCCCTATCCACGTGACATCCGCGTAACGCCTGGCACGCGCGTGGCGCCCGCACCGCGGCGGATAGGGTTGGCGCATGGCTGACCTCCGCATCGCCCTCGCCCAGGTCAACCCCTGTGTGGGCGACATTGCTGGTAACTCCGCGCTTATCCGCGAGCAGGTGCGTGCGGCCGATGCCGCCGGCGCTGGCCTGATCGTGTTCCCCGAGATGGTGATGACCGGCTATCCGATCGAGGACCTCGCGCTGCGCGGGAGCTTCCAGCGCGCCGCGGCGGCCGCAGTGGCATCCCTGGCCGCCGATCTCGCCGCGGAGGGCCTGGGCCACCTGACCGTCGTGGTGGGCACGCTCGGTGTGGCCGCCTCCGGACGGCCGTTCAATCAGGCCGCGGTGCTGCGTGGCGGAGAGATCATCGCCCGCTACAACAAGCACCACCTCCCCAACTACGGCGTCTTCGATGAGCGGCGCATCTTCGCCCAGGGCGAGGACCCCTGCGTGGTGGACGTCGACGGTCGGCGCGTCGGCATCGTGATCTGCGAGGACATCTGGGTCGACGGCGGCCCCGTCGAGCAGGTCGCGCAACAGGGCGTGGACCTCATGGTCGTCCTCAATGGCTCGCCCTTCGAGGAGGGCAAGGGACGCGTGCGCACGGACCTTGCCCGCCGTCGCGCGGCCGAGGTCGCCGCTCCCCTCGCGTACGTCAACCTGTGGGGCGGCCAGGACGACCTCGTCTTCGATGGGCACTCGTTCATCGTGGGCGCCGACGGCGCGTGGCTGGCGAACGCTCCCGGCTTCGAGGACGCGCTGCTCACCTGGGATCTTCCGGCGGCCGATGCCGTGGCTGGGGCGGGCGTGGCTCACCAGGGCGAGGTGGTCGAGTTTGCGACGGATACCGAGCAGGTCTACCGGGCCTGCGTCACGGGCCTGCGGGACTATGTCGTCAAGAACGGCTTCCGCTCGGTCATTTTGGGGATGTCCGGCGGCATCGACTCGGCGCTCACGGCAGCCATCGCGGCCGACGCGATCGGCGGCGAGAACGTGGTCGGCGTGTCCATGCCCTCGTCCTTCTCGTCCGAGCACTCCAAAGACGATGCCGCCGACCTCGCGAAGCGCCTGGGCGCCGACTATCGCGTCGAGCCCATCGCGGCGATCGTGGACGCCTACCAGCAGCAGTTGGCGCTCACCGGTGTGGCCGAGGAGAATCTGCAGGCGCGCGTGCGCGGCGTGATCCTCATGGGGATCTCCAACCGCGAGGGCCACCTGGTCATCGCGCCGGGCAACAAGTCCGAGCTCGCCACCGGCTACGCGACCATCTACGACGCGGGCTCCATTGGCGGCTTCGCTCCCCTCAAGGACGTCGACAAGTCCCGCGTGTGGGAGCTGGCGCGCTGGCGCAACGCGGCCGCCGCCGCCCGTGGCGAGGTCGAGCCCATCCCCGTCAACTCGATCGAGAAGCCCCCGAGCGCCGAGCTCCGGCCCGGGCAGACCGACCAGGATTCCCTGCCCGCGTACGACCTGCTCGACGAGGTTCTCGACGCGTACGTCGAGCACGCCGAGGGCCGCGAGGAGCTGCTCGCCCGCGGCTTCGACGAGGCCGTCGTCGACCGTGTGCTGCAACTGGTGGACCGCGCCGAGTGGAAGCGCCGCCAGTATCCGCCGGGCCCCAAGGTCACCGCACTCGCGTTCGGCCGCGACCGACGCCTGCCCATCACGAGCCGCTGGCGAGAGGTGTAGCCAGGCCCACCACGGCATCGGCCGCCCCTCCTGTGCGGCCTAGAGTGGAGACCATGAAGAAGGTCAGGATTCACCACTTCGCCGAGATGAAGAAGCGTGGCGAAAAGATCACCATGCTCACGGCGTACGACTACGCGACCGCGAAGTCCTTTGACGCCGCCGGCGTGGACATGCTGCTCGTGGGTGACTCGATGGGTGACAACGTCCTCGGCATGGAGTCCACGGTTCCGCTCGAGCTCGACGAGATGATTCCGTTTGCCCGCGCGGTCGCCCGCGGCGCCGAGCGCGCCTTTGTGGTGGCCGACCTACCGTTCGGCACGTACGAGGTCTCCCCCGAACAGGCGGTCGCGTCCTCGATCCGCATGATGAAGCTCTCCGGCGCCCAGGCCATCAAGTTCGAGGGCGGCCGCCGGATCGCCGCGCAGGTGAAGGCCGTGACCGATGCGGGCATCCCCTTTTGCGGCCACCTGGGCTTCACGCCGCAGTCCGAGAACGCCCTGGGAGGTCACCGGGTCCAGGGCCGCGGCGAGCAGGGCCTTAAGGACCTTATCGCCGATGCGCTCGCGCTCCAGGAGGCGGGCGCGTTCGCGGTCGTGCTCGAGATGGTCGTCGACGGCGCCGCTCGCGCGGTGACGGAGGCTCTCGACATCCCTACGATCGGCATCGGCGCCGGCTCCGGCACGGACGGCCAAGTACTGGTGTGGCTCGATGCGCTCGGCGTGGGCGACTGGCACCCGCGCTTCTCGCGCCAATTCGCGGCCGTGGGCCAGGCCATGACCGACGGCGCGGCGAACTACGTCGCGGCCGTCAAGGGCGGGGAATTTCCCGCCGCCGAGCACACGTTCGACTCGTAGTCCCCACCCACGCTGCTCGCGCATCGACGCGCGACGGACAAGGAGGAATCATGCCCACTCTCGCCATCATCGGAGCCGGTCCCGGACTCGGTGCCGCGGTCGCTCGTCGCTTTGGGCGCGAAGGATTCTCGGTCGCCCTCATCGCCCGCGACGAGGCCAAGCTCGATGAGCTGGTCGCCGAACTCGGCCACGACGGCGTCCAGGCGCGTCCGTACCTGGCCGACGTGCGCAACGGCCGTCAGCTTGAGGCCGCGTTGGCGGCCGCTGCAGAGGAGCTTGGCCCCATCACCGCCCTGCAGTACAGCCCGCTGCCCTCGCGCGACTACCTCAAGCCGGTGCTCGACACGGACCCCGCGCTCGCCCTTGAGGCGCTGCGCTTTTCCGCGCTGGGACTCATGCATGCCGCGCGTGCGGTGCTGCCCGCCATGCGCGAGACCGGCGACGGCTCGATCATCCTCATCAATGGCGGCACCTCGGTGAAGTCGCGCGCGGGCTTCGCCGGCACGTCGATCGCGTTCCCCGCGGAGACCGCGTACGGCGAGATGCTGCACGAGGCGCTCACGGACGAGGGCATCCGCGTGCGCCAGCTGGTGATCCCCGGCGCGATCCCCAAGCTGCAGCTCGACAACGGGATCGACGATGTCGCGGAGCGCGTCTGGCAGTTGCACGCCGTTCCCGGCGAGTTCCGCGACATGCTCATCCCTCTCGAGGACGGGCGCGAGTAGCCGCGCTGAGGGCCCTACGACCCCTCGCGCCACTCCTTGTCGTCCTCGTCCCAATCCTTGGTGCGCTGCGCGGCCTTCTCGAGCGCCTGCTCGGCCTCCGTGCGCGTCGGGTAGGGCCCCATCAGGTTCTCCCACGAGCTGCGCTTGCCCTCTTCGACCTCGCGCGTCTTCGTGTTGAACCAGAACTCGGTTTCGCTTGTCATGTCTGCTGCCTCCATGAATAGACTGCCAGGTATGAGCCCCGTGCGCGAGAACATCAGCAAGGGCGTGGTGTCGCCGTGGAGGGACGTCCCCAAGGGCATTGCCCGCCCCGAGTACGTGGGTCGCAAGCGAGCGGCGTCATGGGACGGCGGCGACGTGCACTCCCCCGAGACCATCGAGAAGATCCGCATTTCCGCAAAGATCGCCGCGCAGGCGCTTGCCGAGGTGGGTCGCCACGTTGAGCCTGGCGTGACCACCGATGAGCTGGACCGCATAGGCCACGAGTTTGTCCTGGACCACGGCGCCTACCCCTCGACGCTGGGATATCCGGGTGCCGCCGGTCGCCCGCCGTTCCCGAAGGCGCTGTGCACGTCCGTGAATGAGGTCATCTGTCACGGCATCCCCGACTCGACCGTGATCGAAGAGGGCGACATCGTGAAGGTCGACATCACGGCTTATCTGAACGGCGTGCACGGCGACAACTGCGGCTCGTTCATCGCCGGCGAGGGATCACCCGAAGCCAAGCAACTCGTCGAGGTCACGCACGAGGCGATGATGCGCGGCATCAAGGCCGCGCGCGTGGGCCGCGAGGTCAATGTGATCGGCCGCGTCATCGAAAAATACGCGACCCGGTTCGGCTACGAGTCGGTGCGCAACTACACGGGCCACGGAGTGGGTCCCGCCTTCCACACGGGCCTGGTCATCCCCCATTACGACGCCGCGCCGTACCACGACGACGTCATCGAACCCGGCATGGTCTTCACCGTCGAGCCGATGCTGTGCATGGGCTCCGAGGAGTCCGACGAGTGGGATGACGGCTGGACCGTCACGACGAACGACGGCTCGTGGGTCGCCCAGTTTGAACACACCATTGTCATCACTGAGGAAGGCCCGGAGGTCCTGACACTGCCATGAGCAAGCACATCGCACTCGGCGTCGACATCGGCGGCACCGGCATCAAGGCCGCCCCCGTCAACCTCAAGACCGGCGAGTTCACCCAGGAGCGCTACCGCATCCCCACCCCCGACCCCGCCACACCGGAGGCCATTGCGAAGACCGTCGCGAAGTGCATCGCGCGCTTCGAACCGGGCCGCAAGACTGCGGTGGGCGTGGCCTTCCCTGGTGTGGTCCAGGACGGCGTGGTGAAGACCGCCGCGAACGTGGATGACTCGTGGATCGGCACCAACCTGCGCCAGATCATTCGGGACTACTCCGGCCATGACGTCTATGTGCTCAACGACGCCGACGCCGCGGGCTTTGGCGAACACCACTTTGGCGCCGCCCACGGCCGCGACGGATCGGTGCTCATGACGACGCTCGGCACGGGCATTGGCACCGCGCTGATCGTCAACGGCACGCTGGTGCCCAACCTCGAGATGGGCCACATCCTCATCGACGGCCAGGACGCCGAGATCATGGCGGCGGAGTCCGCCCGTGATCGCTTTGGCCTCGACTGGGAGGGTTGGACCAAGAACCTCCAGAAGTACTACTCCGAGATGGAGAGGCTCCTGTGGCCCGACCTCATCATCGTGGGTGGTGGGGTGTCGAAGTCGCACCACATGTTCCTGCCGAACCTCACCCTGCGCGCACCCATCGTGCCCGCGGAGCTGCGCAATGGAGCCGGCATTGTGGGCGCGGCAGCCTTCGCGCACGAGTCGTTCCAGCGCGACGAGGCCAAGCGCAAGGCGGCCGATAAGGCCGACAAGAAGGCTGAGAAGAAGGCCGCGGCCTCCGCCCGCTAAACGCAGCGGGGCTCGATCAAGCCTCGCTGGAGTCGTCAGGGCCGCGCGCCGCGCGCCGGCGACGGCGGTGCCCCGGCAGGGGCCGCACCGGACCCACCGTGCGTCGCGGCACCGGCTGCCCGGCACCGGTGCGGGCCAGGCGCGGCGTGCGCGGTGTGATGGCCACCATGCCCGGCACCATGCAGGTGAGGGCCACCAGGAGGTACCAGCCACCCTCGACGAGCAGGCGGGACTCCGAGAGGGCCTGCGTGCCGAGCGCGGCGATGAGCAGCACCCAGCCCACGGGGATCCACGACGAGTTCTTCTCGCCGCGCTGGACCACGCCCCAGGCCCTGAAGAACACAGACGCGACGAGGAACACCAGGATCACTAGACCCGCGACACCGAGCTGCAGCCAGGCATCGAGGAAAGCGTTGTGGGCGTGCGTGGCGCGCTCTGTGGTCTCGTCGACGACTGTCGAATAGGGCTCTGCCCAGACGGGCCAGTAGGCGACGAACCCCCAACCCTCGACGCGCTCCGAGGCAATGTCGATGACGCGTGACCAGATCTCGGTGCGATTGGTGAGGTCGGAGTCGCGATCGAGCATGCTGAGCACGAGGTCCTTGTAGCGCAGCGCGAACCAACCCGCGAGGCTCGCCACGCCCAGGACGTACATGGAGAGCTTGGCGCGTGCATGGGTGTCGGCGGCGCGCACCACGACGGCGCAGCCGAACAGCACCGCCACCACGAGCCCCATCACGGCGACGGTCGCGGATTGAGTGAGAAGCAGCACCGCAGCGGACGCCGCGAGCGTGATGAAGGCATTGCGCCTGCTCACGCGACGCTCCAGGTACAGGATCAGCGCGAGGATGGCCGTGAGGAGCGCGATCGCTGCGAACGGGTTGCGGTTGCCCACAAAGCCTTGGATGGGGCCGCCGTCGATGAGGTTGTTCTCCGACCACAGGAACGGTGACGAACTCTCGTCCAGCCCCGCCATCGCGTCCAGATCGCCCACCAGGGGGCGCACGGCGTGATGGACATACGCCGTGACATACAGCTCGAAGCCAATGCCGAGCAGGAGCGACCATTGCAGGCCCCGGTACAGCAGTTCAAGGAATCGCGACGTCCCGAATTGCTGCACGGTCACGATCGCGCAGTATGTCGTCGCGATCGTGACAATCGAGGCCAGAACCGTCACGGTGGGCGTCGCCGACCAGATCGCGCTCACCGCCGTCAATGCGACGAAGGCGAGGACCACCACCGAGAGCTTCATGCGCGCGGCGGACGGCCGGAAGGCGATGACGACCGCCGCCACCGTCACGAGCGCCAGCACGCCGTACAGCGCCATGCCCAGCAGGTATCGGAAGCCCTGCCCCGACATCAAGAACACGATCGACCACACCGCGATGGCGTCCTGCCCGCGCGCAGAGGTCAGCCACGAAACGGCTGCCTTACGGGCGGTCAGGGTGCTCATGTCGCGTCCTCCTCAGGGCATGATGCGAGGGATTGGGGTGGTCGGCGAGGCGACATTGGACGCGCGATCGCCGGCGCGAGAAGTGACACGCGCGGACGAGACCTAGGCCCGAGTGTACCCGCGGGCCGTCAATCGCGCACGAATTGTCTGGTAAAGCGGGCGATGCGGGTCGGTGATCTCCTCGTGGAGTGGCGGCAGAGCGGCACGAAAATTCCTCGCGAAATCCTGCGGCGTGGCGTGACAAGATTCGCCCATTCGTGACATGATGGTGCAGATGCGTGAATGGCGCGCCGCTTCCCCCCCGATGCGAGCTGCGCCTCGATGGCATCCGACCCCGGTGTCGCTAGCCCCCCTTGCGACGCCGGGGTCGTCTCATGCCTGGCCCCGGGCGCGTCGCCCGCTAGCGTGTGCGCATGTCCTTCTCCGACTCCCCCACGCTGATCCACGACCTGGCACGCCTTGAGCCGCTGAGTCAGGCTCACTCGAGCAACCTGGCCGATGCGGTGGTCGCCGGCAATCTGTGGCGCACGTGGGTCACGTCGGTCCCCTCGCCCGACCAGATGAGCGACGAGGTCGCGGCCAGGATCGCGCGGCAGCGGGCGGGCGAGATCGCCGCGTGGGCCATCGTCGACCCGCGCAGCGATAGAGCCGTCGGCATGACGACGTACCTGCACCTCGACGAGCCCAACCGCCGCCTCGAGATCGGCTCCACCTGGATCGGGCGTGAGGTCCAGGGCACCGGCGTGAACCCGGCGGCGAAGATGCTGCTCCTCAGCCGCGCCTTCGAGGACCTGGGCTGTCACGCGGTCGAATTCCGCACCCATTGGCACAACCACCAGTCCCGCGCCGCCATCGCACGGCTGGGCGCCAAGCAGGACGGCGTCCTACGCGCGCATCAGGTCTGGAGGGACGGCACTTTGCGCGACACGGTGGTGTTCTCGATCATCGCGGCGGAGTGGCCCGCCGCGCGCGCGGCCCTCGCCGCCCGGCTTGAGCGCCGCCTCTAGGT
>NZ_BBRH01000009.1 GCF_002090055.1 Demequina sp. NBRC 110051 | reverse complement strand
GTTGCGTGGCGATACGTTGACGTTTGCTCAGGCGCTCGCGATGGGCGATGCGGTGGAGGATTTGGGGTTCGCGGCCGGGTCGGTGCGTCAGGCGACGGATCGCATCATGGCGGTCGTGGCTGCGGCGCAGTCGTTTCGGTCCGACTCGGGTGGTCGTGGGGTGGGGTTCGCACGTGCGCGTGGGCATCGCAATGCGGTCGCGATGGTGGAGAAACAGGCGGGGGTGTCTGGGCCGGAGGCGCGTCGTCTCCTTGAGCTTGGTGAGACGCTCGCGGATGCGGAGCGGGCGGCGAAGGCTGCTGAGGAGGCGGCGCGTGAGGCGGCCGAGTCTTCGAGTCCACCCGATCCACACGACCGTGACGTCAACGGGAGCGATGGCAGCCCGAGCGAGAGTGACCAGCCTGATGTCGGCGGCGACGTCGGGTCTGATGGTTCTCTCTTTTCCACCGGCGACGCTCCCGCTGCTCCCGGACCCTCGCAGCATCCCGTCGCACCCGCACCCGCACCGCGGCCGGCGCCGTCGGGTCCGGTGTTTGCGCATGTGGCGGCCGCGTCGGCTGCCGGACAGTTAGGTGCGGAGGCGGCGACGGCGATCACCAGGATGCTGCGTAGCGTCGCCGATCGCGCGGACGTGGGTCTCATGGTCGAGGCTGAGAAGGATTTGGTGTTCAAGGCCCGTCACATGACGTCCTACCGGCTGGGGCAGGTCATCAGCCGGTGGAGGGATCGTCTCGACGCCGAGCATCTGGAGGAGCTCGCCGCCGGGCGACGTCAACGCAGGTTCTTGAATATCGGTGAGAACGCGGACGGGATGATCCGTATCAACGGGCAACTTGATCCTGAGAACGGTGCCCCCTTGGTAGCGGTCATGGATGCCATGGTCAATCAGCACTTTCGCACCAAGAAACGCGCCCAGGACGCCGAAAGACAAGGCTTCGTGGTGACGATTGATGAACGCACCCCGGGACAGGTGTGTGCCGATGCGATGGGAGAGTTCGCCCGCCACCTGTCCGGCTGCAACGTCAAGAATCTTCCCCATGCCAGTGCCAAAGTCATTGTGACGATGGACTACGACACGATGCTCGCTGCCGCGAACGGTGACAGCGTCCTGGGTGCCACGATCGAGGGGCTCTCGACCACGCCGGACGCGGGAGAGCTTCGCCGCATGATGGCTCGCGCCGGTCTAGTGCCCGTGGTCTTGGGGAAGCGTTCACGCAAACTTGATGTGGGCTACAGTGGCCGCTATTTCAACCCCGGACAGCGCACCGCGATGTTGATCCGTGATGGCGGATGCGCGAAATGCTCGCTGCCGGTGTCGGCAGACGACGGCCACCACATCGTCCCCAACGAGTTCGGCGGAAAGTCGGAGACGAACAACGGTGTCACGTTGTGTGTGAGGTGTCACCACGACGTCCACCGTGAAGGCTGGATCATCGTCGCCACCCACACTGAGGTGTGGTTTATCCCGCCCGCGCACTTGGACCCGGAACGCACACCCCAACCCGGAGGCCGGCGTCTGTTCGACGCGACCGCCGTGTACGGCGACCATCTGCCCGACCCCGCCGACGTCATCGCCCGCACCCCCATCGCCGCCACCACAGTCGGTGACCACAGGCGACGACGGACGTCTCCGACGGGACCAGAGCCGGACCGGCCGTCCACGGGTCGGGCATCAGGCACCTCAGCATGTGCCATGGCTCCCGACCCCAGGAGCCGCGTACTCGTTGAGTCCGTGATCGCCGCAAGCGAGCGTGAAGGGAGCGCGACTTCCCGCCACGAGCGCGGTGCCGATGACTCAAGCTGCGTGACTGGTGCGATGAGCCGGGCGCTCGGCGTCGCTCGCCGCCAACCGCCCCACGCTCGAGCCGAGTGTCATACGGGTCCGCGCGGACGACATCCGAGCATTCGAGATCAGTCAGTGCCGCACGGCTTGAGACTCAGTTCCGCCGTGCTCGCTCGTGGACCCGGGTGAGCGGGACGAAGACGACGGAAATGGTGTGCGAGCGGAGTGAGGGCTTCGGAGGGGCGGTCATACGCCCGAACGGGCTCTCTAGCGCATCCTGAGTGCGACAACGCCGGAAAGAGCCTGTCGAAGCCCGGCGGAGTCCTGCAACAGCGGTTAGAGGATGCTCGAGGCTCGCTCGAAGAAGGCCGCCGTGGCCTCGCGCGTCACATCGGCCGAGGGGCGGAAGGTGCCGTCCGAGAAGCCCGTGGTGATGCCCGTGCTGCGCAGCCACACCACCTCGCGGTAGAACTGGTCGCCCGTGCTCATGTCCTTGAACGGAGAGCGGTTCGGAACCGAGATCTTCGGCTCTCCCGAGTACCGGTACAGGAACGCCGCCATCGCCTCACGGGAGATCTCCTGCTTGGGGCGGAACGTGCCATCCGACCAGCCGGTCGTCATGCCCGTCGAAGCCAGCCACGAGATCTCCTTGTAGAACTGCGACGACGACGGCACGTCCTTGAACGGCGAACGGCTCGGGGCCGTGAACCGAGGCTCTCCCGCGTAGCGGTAGAGGAAGGCCGCAAAGGCCTCGCGGGTCACGTCGTTCGACGGACGGAACGTGCCATCCGAGTAGCCGGTAGTGATCTCCTCGGTGGCCAGCCACTCGATCTCGTCGTGGAACTGGTGGCTCGCCGGCACGTCCCAGAACATCGAGCCAGCGGCCGACGTGGAGGCGGTGTAGCGGCCGAAGTCCTGCACGGCCCACACGCAGTCGCGACCCGAGTCATACGCGACACCGATGCCGATGTCGGTGAAGGTCGAGCGCAGCATGTTGGCCCGGTGGCCCGAGGAGTTCTTCCAGCCTTTGATGATCGCGTCCACGTTGGCGTTCACGCCGCCGTAGCCGCACGCGTAGCCCACGTTCTCGCCCCAGCTCGACAGGCCCCGCTGCGGCATCTGCGAACCGAACTTGGGGTTGTGGGCCAGGGTCCGAGTGGAGCGCATGTGCTCCGCCCACGTCTGAGCGACAGAGTCCACGCCGCCGTTGCGGCCCAGGTCGTCGACACCGTGGGAGGCGCGGTAGGCGTTCGTCGCGGTCTCGATACGGTCGTCGCCGCTCGTCGCCGCGGTGGCGGGAACAGCGGCGCCCACCGTAAGGGTGGCGACAAATGCGAGTGCGATCGTGGCGCGGGTGAGAACTGCCTTCATGAGGCGTGAAGTTATCCGCGCGCGACACGCGAAGGGAATCTGGTGTGAACAATCCCACTTCTGCTCAGGTATTTCCGGAATGTGCCGACGCTACCGTCGCGGCTCCCGGTCGCGAGGGGGGAATGGCGTCCCCCGACGAGTGGAACTGGCTTCCCGCGGCTAGCGGAACACGATGGTGCGGTGCCCGTCCAAGAGCACCCGGTGCTCGGCATGCCAGCGCACCGCCCGGGCGAGCGCGCGGCGCTCCACATCGGCGCCCACGGCGGTCAGCGACTCAGGGGTGTGCGAGTGGTCCACCCGCTCCACCTCCTGCTCGATGATCGGTCCCTCGTCGAGGTCGCTCGTGACGTAGTGAGCCGTCGCGCCAATCAGCTTCACCCCGCGGTCGTGCGCCTGAAAGTACGGCCTCGCCCCCTTGAAGGACGGCAGGAACGAGTGGTGGATGTTGATCGCGCGCCCGCGCAGAGCCTCGGACAGCTCGGGGGAGAGGATCTGCATGTAGCGCGCGAGCACCACGAGCTCAACATCGAGTTC
This sequence comes from Demequina sp. NBRC 110051, assembly GCF_002090055.1. Lineage (GTDB taxonomy): Bacteria > Actinomycetota > Actinomycetes > Actinomycetales > Demequinaceae > Demequina. The sequence goes on along the minus strand of NZ_BBRH01000009.1, from coordinate 216,912 downwards.
ATCGACGAGGGCCAACAACCGAGCCTCCGCATCGGCCTTGGTGTCTGCCGTCACCGGCACGTGGTGGAACTGCTTGCCGTAGAACGACGCGAGCGGCTCAAGTGTGGTGTGATTGCCCGCCATCGCCACGATGTCGATGGGCAGCGTCTTGGCGCGCTCACGGAACAGCAGGTCGTTGGCACAGTGTGCGGCCTTCGACACCAGCACCAGGGTCCGCATACGGCGTCCCGCAACGTCGAGGTTCCAGGTCATCCCGAAGCGTGCCGCAAGGCCAGCGACCGCACTCTCCATGACGGGGCGCTCTGCGGGGCTCGTGACCTCGACGCGCATGAAAAACAGTCCCGTGTCCGGGTCCCCGAACTGCTGGGATTCCGTGATGTTGCCGTCAAGCTCGGCCAGGGCGCCGGAGACGGCGTGCACGATGCCGGGGCCGTCGGGGCAGGACAGGCTCAGCACATAGCGGGTGTCGGTCTGCGTCATGGCGCCCAGCGTACTGACGCCTAGCGCACTGATCTGAACGGCCGCAATTCCGACGTGAGACATCGGCGCCGTCGGATTCCTCTCACCCCCTTGACGCAGAGTTCACAGGTGTCACACTAGTCACTTGTGTCACGAAGTGGACTTGGTGTGAGCGAGAACGTAGCAATGGCAATGACCCCCCGTGCCGTCAAGCGGAGAGGCCTCGCGGCAGCCTTTGTCGCCGTCATGGGCGTCGCGCTGACCCTCCTCGTGGCGCCCGCGACCCCCGCGACCGCGGCGACCACGTTTTCCGACGTGCCTGCTACCCACCAGTTCGCCAAAGAAATCTCCTGGCTGGCGGGCGAGGGCATTACGACGGGCTACGCCGACGGCACGTTCAAGCCCAAGGCCGAGGTCTCTCGCGAGGCCTTTGCGGCATTCCTCTACCGCCTGAGCGGGCGTCCGTCGGTGTCGCTTCCCTCGAAGTCGCCCTTTATGGACGTGCCGACGAGCTCGCAGTTCTATAGGGAGATCGTCTGGCTGTCCAAGCAGGGGATCACCACGGGCTGGGCGGACGGCACCTTCCGCCCTAAGAACACCATCGACCGTGACGCGATGGCGGCTTTCCTGTACCGCTACGAGGGCAGCCCCTCGTTCAGCTCCCCGAAGACGTCGCCGTTCAAGGACATGTCCACCTCCTCGAAGTTCTACAAGGAGGTCACGTGGCTGCGCTCAACGGGCATCACCACCGGCTACGCGGACGGCACCTTCCGCCCCAAGTCGGGCGTCTCGCGCGAGGCCACGGCGGCCTTCCTCTACCGTCTGAGCGGCAGTCCGAGCGTCAAGCCGCTGATCCCGACGAGCTTCACGGTCAAGGGCGCCGGCTACGGCCACGGCGTCGGTATGTCCCAGTATGGCGCGCAGGCGATGGCTCTCGACGGCAAGAGCGCGAGCGACATCCTGAAGTACTACTACAAGGGCACCTCGGTGTCTCAGGTCGAGGCATCCAAGGACCTCGCCGTACAGGTGTACGGCAAGGGCACCGACTGGACCAGTTCGGTGACGCTCGTGGTGCGCTCGCCCGGCTCGGACACCACCGACGACGGTCAGTGGGTCATGCGTTTCTACAATTCGGGTAGCTCCAGCCCGCACACCACATGGACCGGCAAGAACAACGAGTACCTTCACATCACGCGATCGGGCACCTCGATCACCGTCGAGCGCGACGGCGGCCAGAAGGTCACCGCGACGAAGGACATCTCCCTTCAGTGGGAGAGCACCTCGTACTACCAGTCCGGATCCTCCGAAGACGTGTACGTCGACATCTACAAGGGCACCGGCGCCTCCAAGATCCCCGCCACGCACGGCACGTACCGCCACGGGAAGATGCTGATCTCGGTGCCCGCGAGCCGGCTGAACATCGTCAACGTCCTCGATCTCAACACGGAGTACATGTACGGGATCGCCGAGATGCCCTCGTCGTGGGACACGGACGCCCTCCAGGCTCAGGCCATCGTCGCGCGTGGCTACGCGGTGCGGGCCCTCAACGGCGGCATCGATTCGTCGTGCGACTGCAACATCGTCGATGACACGAGCGACCAGAACTTCGCCGGCTGGAGCAAGGAGAACGAGGGCACCAACGCGTACTACGGCAAGCGCTGGGTGAGCGCAGTCAACGCGACGGTGAGCGGCACCAAGGGCAAGGTGCTCACCAGTGGCGGCTCCATCGCGCGGACCTACTACTTCTCATCGTCGGGCGGGCAGACCGAGAACAGCGAGGACATCTGGAGCGCGACGCTGTCGTATCTGCGCTCCACGGATGACCCCTGGTCCGAGACCTCGATCAACCCCAACCGCTCCTGGACCCAAACGCTCAGCCAGACCACCGCGAAGTCGGTGTTTGGGCTATCGGACGTGGTGTCGATCAAGGTCACCGGCCGCACCGCCGGCGGCTCGGACGCGGCCGCGACCAAGGTGACCGCGACATCGTCCGCCGGCAAGACCTCGACGATCACGGGCGCCGAAAGCATCCGCAGCAAGCTTGCCAACGGCAAGTCGCCGTGGCTGTGGTCGTTTACCGCGAACTACTAGGGACGGCCGATGCCGTGGCCGGCCTAGGAGGCCGGCGGCGCCTTGAGCTGTGCCGAGGTGAGGATCGCCAACGTGTGGCCGGCGATGACGAACGGCGCCGCGACGAGGAGCACCGCGACAGCGACGGCCACGCCGTTGAAACCCGCGAGGGTGCCGACGATCGCGAAGGCGAGCATCACGAGGGTCTGCTCGACCGAGTGATACGCGCGGTGAATGGGCACCAGGTTCGCCGCGCGGCGTGCACGGGCGACCCAGCCGACCGTGGGCACCTTGATGCCGGTGTCCTCCTTGGCCAGCGGTAGCCCGCCCTGGACCCGCGCCAAACGCGACCCGTCGTTGAGCGACTTGTTCCACAACACCAGCATGCCGAGCAGCGCGCCGGCGAAGGCCCACCGCCAGTCGACGGGGGCGGACTCGAGCGCAATGCGCAGGCCCGCCGCCATGGGTACGAGGGACTCCGTGGTGGTGTGAGCGATACGGTCAAGGAAGATGCCGCGCGGGCCCATCTTGCGGGTCCAGCGCGCGACCTCGCCGTCAGAGGCGTCCAGGAGCATCTGGCCCATCGCCAAGACGGCGGCCAGCAGGGGACCCCACCAGCCGGGAATGAGCAGAGCCGCGGCCGCCGCCCAACCGCACAGAATCATGCCGACGGTCACCGCGTTCGCGCTGAGTCCCGCGCTCACGAAGAAGCGCGTCAGGTAGGGCGAGAGGGACCGGGTGAAGACGTCGCCGGTCCAGTGCTCGGAGTTCTTGCGGCCGCGAATCTCGGGCGGCTGGCAGACCTCGCGGATCTGCTCGATGGTGGGGTGCGACGGGCGATCGTCAGGACGGTGCATGACCGGATTGTTTCACGGCCCGTTCACGGTCCCGCTGCGCGGCGGCCTCGCGGCACTCGCGCACAAACGCTTCCGTCGCCTGCGCCGCATCGAATCCGCCCAGGTAATGCTCCGCGAGCGATGCGATGGTGGCGAGGTGCTCGGGGTCCGCGACGGTCTGGCGCACCAGTTCGCCGGTGCCGTGCGCCTGGTCCGCCGTGATGCGCGGCACCTGCGCGTGAAGGCGAGACGGGCCGGCCGGAACCGCCTGCGGTGTCACCGGCACGGTGACGAGCAGCGGCTTGCGCTGGCCCAGCCAATCGGAACTCATGGCCGAGATATCGGTGACCAACACATCGGCCCGTTGCATCGCGTCGGTCTGATCGGCCGTGACGTCGACCTCGCCGCGCTCGCCGGCGGCCGTGACGATGGCACGCACGGCCTGGTCGGCCTCGCGGTAGCGGCGGTCGGAGACTCCCAGGCGCGGGTGCGGGCGGTACAGCACCGTGTAGCCGGCCGCGAGGAGCGACCGCACGATGGCCTCGCCGTGTGAACTCACCGAGGAATAGGCGTTGGTCTCCTGCGATCCCTCCCAGGTGGGGGCGTACAGGACCACGCGGGCCTCGTCTCGCGAGACCCGCGACGGCAGCTGGGGGCGCCCCACCACGCGCAGGTGGCGTTCGGCGTCGAAGAACAGCACCTCGGCCGCGTAGCGTTCGATCGCGGCCGGGCCCGCCACAAACGTGTAGTCGAAGCCCTTGACCTGGTTGGACACCGAGACGGACTTATCGGAGTCACCGTGCGCAAGGAAGATGTGCGCGAGGCCGGTCGAGCGCAGTCCCACCATGTTGTTATTGGCGTGGCCCACATAGATCGCGATCTTGGCGTTGCCGCGGTCCACCAGCCCGGCAAAGGTCCGGTTGCGCGCGACCACGAGCACCTCGAAGTCGGTCTCGTCGCGCACCGCGCGTGCCGTACGGCTGTCCTGGGTGACGACGCTGACGCCGCCGAACTTGTCGAGCTCCGCGAGGGCGCCGTACCACTGGCGCAACTGGTATAGGTTTTCCGGCGGGTCGGGGAAAAAGACCAGCGACTCGGAGCGAATGACGTAGTCGCCGAGCTTGTCGTCGTCGCCGCGCCCGTCCGGCACCCCGCCGGGCAGCAGGCCAAGGCGACGAATCGCGGCCCCGGCGAGCGAGCGCAACGGCGCTAGCAACGCCCACCGCGTTCGACGGTGAATTGGGCTGACAGGGACGCCGGGTAGAGGGGACGCACCAGGCAAGCGTACCCGGCAGGCGTGCGCGGTCCCGGGCCCGCGCGTCATGGCTGTGGTCGCGCAGCCTTCCGTGCCAGGATGGACGCATGGCTGAGACCGAGAGCGTCCGCATCGATGTCGTGGGAACCGACCACGCCGGCGAACTGTTGACTGTGCGACGTGCCGCCTTTGTCACGGAAGCGCAGTTGTACGGCGACCCCCACATTCCGGCGCTGACGCAGACGCTCGAGGAGCTCATCGTCGACCTGGAGTCGGAGGATGTCGTCACTCTGGGGGCTTGGGAGGGCCACCGCCTCATCGGGTCCATCCGTGTGGGGCTCGAGGGCGACAAGGCGACCATTGGGCGCCTCGCGGTGGTGCCCGACCAGCAGGGTCACGGCATCGGCACGCAGTTGCTGTTCGCGGTGCTCGGGTACCTGCCCGACACCACGCGTGAGGTCTGGGTCTTTACCGGCCAGAACTCCAAGCACAACATCTCGCTGTACAACAAGGCGGGCTACGAGCACCAGTTCGACCAGGTCAACGGCGATCTCACCTACGCCTATCTGCGCAAGGTGCTCGAGTCGGGGGCCATCGTCGACGACGATGCCGACCCCGGCGTGGTGAGGGGCGATAACTAGCCCTCCCTTCGTCAACGTCGGCCACCTGAGAATTTCCACAGATTCGGGCGATTGACAATGAAGGAATGATGAACACCGCTACTCCGGCGCGCCCGCAGGCGTCCGGAAATCCGGCGCCGTCGAGGGATCGCTCCATCGATACGGCCGTGGGGCTCCTGATCGTCCTGGTGGTCTGGGGGCACGCGATCGCGCCCCTGTCGGGCCCCTACGCCGAGACTCTCGAGCAGTGGCTGTACATGTTCCACATGCCGGCGTTCGTGTTCCTGTCCGGGTACCTCACGCGCAAGTCATCCCACTGGTCGCCGGGCAAGATTGCGGCGCGGCTGCTGTTTCCCTACGTGGTGTTTCAGGTCTTGCATGCGGTGGTGCAGTCCGCGGTGACGGGCACGTGGCACTGGCCCAGCCTGGTCCAGCCGGCCTGGACCACGTGGTACCTGCTGTCCCTGCTGGTGTGGCGCCTGGCCGCCCCATGGCTCGAGCGTGTGCGCTACCTGGTGCCCATCACGTTCGCGGTGGCGCTGGGAGCGGGGGTCATCGCCGTCATCGGCCCCGACCTCTCGCTCGCCCGCACCCTGGGCTTCCTGCCCTTCTTCGCGCTGGGCCTGACCTGGAAGGACGAGTGGTTCGCGCGGCTGCGCCACCTCCCCGTGCGCCTCGTGGCCTTCGCGGCCTTCGTCGCCGCCGGCGTCTACGCGTTCATCACCGAGGACCATGTCAGCCGGCGCATCTTCTTCCTGCACGAGGACTACGCGGACCTCGACTACTCGGACACCGACGGGATCCTGGTGCGCGCCGGGGTTCTTGCGGCGGGATTCATTCTCACCCTGGCGTTCGTGTCGCTCACGGGCTGGACGCGCGGATGGCTGGCACAGGCCGGGGCGGCCTCGCTCGTGATCTATCTCCTGCACCCGCTGGTGCTCTACCCCGGGCGCGAGTACGGCTACTCCACGGTGATCGGCGAGGGAGCCTGGCTCCTCATCATGACGATCGCCGCGCCCCTCTTCGCGTATGCGGTGTCGCGGCCGGCGGTGATCCGCGCCACGCGGCCGCTCATGGACTACCGGTTCTGGGTGGGGCGCGGTCACGTCAAAGGCGGCCGCCACGCCGGTGGCGACCGCTAGAGCCACTCACTGCTAGAGCCACTCCCTGATGCGCGACGCCAGGCGCTCGGTGGCGCCGCCGTCGTCATGCCCGTTGTAGCGCGTCCTCCACGTCTCGTAGCGCGGTGACACAGCGGCCCGCTCTCGCCACGCGCGCCGCACCTCATAGGCCAACTGGCTTTCGCGGCGCACCACGGGACCCGGGGCGGTGGATTCCAGGTCGAAGTACACCCCGCGCCCGTCCTGAGCGTAGGCATCCATGTCCGGCGTGAAGAACACGACGGGGCGACCAGTCGCGGTGAAGTCGAACATCACGGACGAGTAGTCGGTGACGAGGACATCGGCGACGGCAAGGATGTGCGAGGACTCCGGGTACGTGCTGACGTCGAGCGCGTGAGATCCGTGGTGGTGCGTGCCGGGACGTAGGGCGGCGCTGTGGCCGCGCACGAGCAACTGGAAGCCGGGACCTAGTGCGCGGCCCAAGGCCTCCACGTCGCAAAACACGCTGCGCCCCTGTTGCGACTCGCGAAACGTCGGGGCGTAGACCACCACCACCGTGTCCGCGGCGATGCCGAGCGACGCGCGCACCCGGGAGCGCACGCCATCGTCTGCAACCAGAACGTCGTTGCGGGGGTAGCCCACTTGGGCGATCTCACCGTCATAGGTGTAGGCGCGGCGCAGAATCTCCGTCGAGTAGTCGTTGGGGGAGACCAGCAGGTCCCACTTCGAGCTTCCCCACCTGAAGCTCTGCGGCGTGGAGGGCCTGCCCTCGTGCTGCGAGCGGTCATAGCCCAGCTTCTTCAGCGGGGTGCCGTGCCAGGTCTGGACCACCTTCTGCCCGGGCCTGCGCTTGAACTCCTTGGGTGTCCAGCTGTTGTCGACCACCACGCGGGCGGAGGTCATGGCTTCCCACCATGCCCGCGAGCCAACGATGACCGGAGTGACGTGGTCGGGCACCTCGACCGAGAAGTCGCGCACGCCGACGAGCACCTCCCGGCAGTGATGGCGAAGCGCGTCCGCCAGGGGAGCGGGGCTGTCGGAAAAGGTCTTACCAAACCACGACTGTAGGAAGACGGCGTCCTTCACCACAGGGGTGGGCCTCTTGACGGAGGTGACAGCAGCGCGGCCCTGGACACCCGATTCTTCGGATGTGAGGGGTGGGGCAAGCGTCACCGTGATCTGGCCCAGCGCCGCGCGGCCCACCTTGATGTGCGCGAAGGGTGCCTGGTGCTTGATCGGCAGCGTCTGTCGCAGGCTCGCCGGTGCCACTACCATGCGCGCCGCCGAGCGGCCGTCGTCCACCTGGATCACGTAGGTGCCGCAGGGGACTACCCGGTCCTGGCCCAACCAACCCTCGGCATGCAGGGGCAGGCGGCATTCGAAGCGGCTGTCCTCGAGCATGGTGAGGTCCGCGCGGGTGTCGACCCGCGCGCCGCGCAGCACCAAAGCGCGGGGTGTCCGGCCTCGCCACCGGCCCTCGATGACGAGCGCGCGTTCGCCCTCACTGATGCTGATCGAGTCGATGGCGCAGCGGCCCTCGACCCGCGTCATGGAACGCCGGCCGGCCGGGTCGCGTGAGACGACGAGGTCGGCGCCGGGGACCCGCGGCGCCCGCAGGTCCGCCACGCGCAGCGCGCGCCTCGCCGCTCGCCGGTCCATCCGAGCCGTCATGCGCCCGCGCAAGGCACGGGCCCTCAGCCTCGGGTTCATCAACGGCGGCACATCCTCAGCGCTTCGCGGCAACATCATCGGCGTTTGGGGCCACATCGTACTGGGGTCGTGCGCGGCGATCCCCATTGACCACGACGCGCCGCTTCGTGGACCATGCGGTGAACCCGTGCCGATGGTGGCCGCGGCCCGACAGCGCAAGGAGGGCGGATGCCCGGCTCCACCGCCGTGCCCGGGATGGGGGACCGTGATCGTCGCCTCGATTCGCTCGCGGGCGTGCTGATCGTGCTCGTCGTCTACGGCCACGTGATGCTGCTCGTACCGGGCGAGGGTGCCCGTGCGGTCGAGCTTTTCATCTACCTGTTCCACATGCCGGCCTTCGTGTGGCTCAGCGGCTACCTCACGCGCATGTCGCGCACGTGGTCGGTGGGGCGCTTGGTGGCGCGGCTGCTCTTCCCGTTCCTGGTGTTTCAGATCCTGCACCGGGTGCTGATTGCGCACCTGACCGACAACGCCTTCTCGCTCGGCTTTCCGGGAGTCAGTTGGACCCTCTGGTACCTGCTGGCCCTCTTCGTGTGGCGCATGGCCGCGATCCTGCTGGCGCGCTCGCCGTGGTCGATCGCGATTGCTGTCCTCCTGGCGCTCGCGGCGGGGGCGGCTCCGTTCATTGGCTATGACTACTCGCTGTCGCGCATCCTCGGCTTTTTGCCGTTCTTCGTGGCGGGGCTGTTCTGGAAGCAGGAGTGGCTCGAGCGGCTCGCGCGGTGGTGGTGGGCCGGGGCCGCGCTTCTCCTGGCGGCGGCCGCCTGGGCCGTCGCCGTGGTGGGCGAGCAAAGTATCCGGCCTTTCCACATGGCGCGTTCGTACGACAGGCTCGGTCTGGAGACGGTCGAGGGGGTCGTGGGACGCGCCGTCATCCTTGCCGCCTCCGCGGTCCTGGTACTTGCCGTGATCGCGCTGTCGTATCGGCACCTTCCCGTGCTCGACTCGATCGGACGCGGCACCCTCACGGTGTATCTCCTGCACCCGATCGTGCTGATGCCCTGGTACGTCGCCGGTGACGGCATCGGCGTGACGGGGCTGGCGGCGGCCGCGCTTGGAGCCCTTGGAGCCCTCGGCTTCGCGTACCTCGCGTCGAGGCCCGTCGTCGCCACCACGCTCGCGCCGCTGACGGATTTCACGTGGTGGTCGAGCCGCTGGCGCATCGGTTCGCCTCGTGAGCGCGAGTGGACCTGGAGGTAGGTCGCGAAGGTGCCACGGCATCGGCCCGTTGCTAGACTGGCGCGCGTCGCGACTGGCGCAGTGGGTCACCACGAGGGAGCGGCACGCATTCGCCGACTGTTGGTCGTACGCCTGGGCCAAGGTCACCGGACAACCGGCGGCCCCGCGCCGCCCTGACGTTAAGGGAATGACATGACGACCGACTCCAGCGCCACGCACGAGGTCATGAACGCCTCGCTGCAGGATTTCGACCCCGAGATCGCCCAGGTCCTCGACCGCGAGCTTGGTCGCCAGCGCACCTACCTCGAGATGATCGCCTCGGAGAACTTCGTTCCCCGCGCCGTCCTCCAGGCGCAGGGCTCCGTCCTCACCAACAAGTACGCCGAGGGCTACCCCGGGCGCCGCTACTACGGCGGCTGCGAGGAGGTCGACGTCGCCGAGACCATCGCGATCGAGCGCGCCAAGAGCCTCTTCGGCGCCGAGTACGCCAACGTCCAGCCCCACTCCGGCGCGACCGCCAATGCCGCCGTGCTGCACGCCCTCGTCAACGCCGGCGACAAGATCATGGGCCTCTCGCTCGCCCATGGCGGTCACCTCACGCACGGCATGAAGCTGAACTTCTCGGGCAAGCTCTACGAGGTCGCCGCGTACGGGCTCGACGAGACCACCCACCGCATCGAGATGGACCAGGTCCGCGAGCAGGCACTCGCCGAGCGTCCCGATGTGATCATCGCCGGCTGGTCCGCCTACCCCCGCCACCTCGACTTCGAGGCCTTCCGCTCGATCGCCGACGAGGTCGGCGCCGCGCTGTGGACCGACATGGCGCACTTCGCCGGGCTCGTCGCCGCGGGCCTGCACCCCAGCCCCGTGCCGCACTCGGACGTCGTGTCCACGACGATTCACAAGACCATCGGCGGCCCCCGCTCGGGCATGATCCTCTCGCGCGACACCGTGCTCGCCAAGAAGCTCAACTCCGCGGTCTTCCCCGGCCAGCAGGGCGGCCCGCTCATGCACGTGATCGCCGCCAAGGCTGTGGCTCTGAAGGCCGCAGCCCAGGACGAGTTCAAGGAGCGCCAGGCGCGCGTCTTGGAAGGCGCTCGCATCATCGCGGAGCGCCTCACGGCCGCCGACGCGATCGAGGCCGGGGTCAACGTCGTCACCGGTGGCACCGACGTGCACCTGGTGCTCGCCGACCTGCGCCACTCCGAGCTCACCGGTCAGGACGCCGAGGACCTGCTGCACGAGGTTGGCATCACCGTCAACCGCAATGCGGTGCCCTTCGACCCCCGTCCCCCGATGGTCACCTCCGGGCTGCGCATCGGCACCCCGGCGCTCGCGAGCCGCGGCTTCGGCGCCGAGAAGTTCACCGAGGTTGCCGAGGTCATCGCCCAGGCACTCATCGGCGGCAAGACGGCCGACCTCGAGGGCCTGCGCGCGCGCGTCAAGCGCCTCGCGGACGACTTCCCGCTGTACGAGGGCCTCGCCCAGTAATGGCTCCCCAGAAGCTCGACGGCACCGCCACCGCAGCGGCCATCAAGGCCGAGCTCACCGAGAGGGTCGCCGCGCTCGCCGAGCGCGGCGTCGCCCCCGGTCTGGGCACGCTGCTCGTGGGCGAGGACCCGGGGTCCACCTGGTATGTGGCCGGTAAGCACCGCGACTGTGCGGAGGTGGGCATCGCCTCGATCCGCGAGGATCTTCCCGAGACCGCGACGCAAGAGGAGATCGAGGCCGCCGTCGCGCGCCTCAACGAGGACCCCGCGTGCACCGGATTCATCGTCCAGCTGCCGCTGCCGAAGGGCATCGACACCCACCGGGTGCTCGAGCTCATCGACCCCGACAAGGACGCCGACGGACTGCACCCGACCAACCTGGGCCGCCTGGTGCTGCGCATCGCCGAGCCCGTCGAGTCGAGCCTCCCGTGCACGCCCAAGGGCATCATCGAGCTCATCGAGCGCCACGGGATCGACCTGAATGGCAAGCACGTCGTCGTGGTGGGCCGCGGTACGACCGTGGGCCGGAGCATCGGCCTGCTGCTCACCCGCAAGGACGTCAACGCCACCGTGACGCTGTGCCACACCGGCACCGCGGATCTGGCATCGCACACGCGCGAGGCCGACGTCATCGTCGCCGCCGCCGGCGTCCCGGGCATCATCGCGGGCGACATGGTCAAGGACGGCGCCGTGCTGATCGACGTGGGCGTGTCCCGCGTGACCGACCCCGAGACGGGCAAGTCCAAGGTGGCGGGCGATATTGCGGCCGATGCCGTGGCCACGTCGTCGTGGTTCTCGCCTAACCCCGGGGGCGTGGGCCCCATGACGCGGGCCATGCTGCTCGCGAACGTCGTCGAAGCAAGCGAGAGGAAGGCGGGGATTCGCTGATGCGGATCGTGTCGGTCAACGTCAACGGGGTGCGCGCCGCCCTGCGCAAGGGCATGCTGCCGTGGCTCGACGAGGTCGGGGCGGACGTGGTGTGCCTGCAAGAGGTGCGCGCACCGCAGGACCTGCTGGCCGGCGAACTGGGCGAGGCCTGGCACGTGGCCGACCACATCTCGGAGCAGAAGGGGCGCAACGGCGTCGCGATCCTGTCGCGCGCCGCGCTGTCGGATGTGCACGTGGGCGCGGCGGCGCTCGGCGAGTCCGCCACCGCCGCCACGCACACGGGTCGGTGGGTCGAGGCGACCGTGCCGTCACCTGCGGGTGACGTGCGGATCGTGTCGGTGTATGTCCACTCGGGCAACGTCGACAAGCCCGAGTCGATGGCCGACAAGTACGCCTTCCTTGAGCTCATGACCGCGCGGCTTGAGGCGCTCGCGGGCGCCCATGAGCGGGTCGTGGTGATGGGTGACATCAATATCGCCCACACCAACAACGACATCAAGAACTGGAAGGGCAATCTCAAGTCCGCGGGGTTCCTGCCCGAGGAGCGCGCCTACATCGACCGCTGGATCGAGGCAGGCTGGGTGGACGTGCACCGCGTGCACGCCGGCGATCGACCCGGCCCGTACACGTGGTGGTCGCAGCGCGGCAAGGCCTTCGACAACGACGCGGGCTGGCGGATCGACTACCAGCTCACCTCGCCCGCGCTTGCGGCCGCGGTGACGGACGTGCGCGTGGACCGCGCGCCGTCGTACGACACGCGGTGGTCGGACCACGCGCCGCTCATCGTCGACTACGACCTGTAGCTCTTCGTCGCGCGGGCGGTCAGACCAGGGCGAAGCTGGGCTCCGGGTCGCCCGCGCTGAGCAGCGTCTCGCGGATGCGTTCCGCGGTGCGTTCGGCCTCGATCCGTCGCACGAGCGCCAGGCAGGAGCCGCCGCGGCCCGCGCCGAACATGCGCGCGCCCAGGGCTCCCGCCGCATAGGCGGCGTCGACGGCACGGTTGAGCGCGGGCGTGGAGACCTCGAAGAGCGTCTCGAGCGACGCGTGGGAGCGGTACAGGTGCAGGCCGATGGCCGTGAATCGATCGTGCGCGGGGCCCGTGCCGGCCAACTCCTGCTCGACTGCCGCGACGCGCTCGATCTCGGACACGATGTGTCGCGCCCGCTTGCGCAGCGTGGGGTCCTCGAGTGCGGCGATACGGTCGTGGGCGTCGGGCTGGTCCGTGACCTGGCCGACCCACCTCACGCCGAGCGCTCGCGCCGCCGCGTCGCACTCGCGCTGGCGCTGCAGAAACACGGGATCTGCCATGGGGTAGATGTCCGCGGTGCGCACCACCAGAAGCCCGAGGCCGTACTCGCGAAACGGCAGGTCGAAGCGCTCCGCGGTGGGTGGCGGTGAGGAAAAATCAAGCGAGATCGCCTCGCCCTCGCGACAGCGGAGCGACGTGTGCTGATCGGTGCCGCCGAACGGTGAACCGATGAAGTCGCGTTGGGCCTCAAAACAGGTCTGCGCCAACTCGGTGCGTCCCTCTTCGGTGGAGCCGAGAGCGAGACCCCAGAGTGCATCGGCCGCCATCACGGTCGCTGCCTCCAAGGCAGCCCACCCCGCGAGTCCCCCGCCCACGGGGATGCAACTGGTCGCGGCGATATCGAGCCCCGGGCCGTCGTACCCGCGCTCTTGGAGGGCCCACAGCGCGGCGGCGATGTAGAGGGGCCACCCAGGCGTCTCGCCGGGGCGCAGGTGGTCCATGTCCGCCTCCCACATCCCCTGAGGGCCGGGAAGTTCGTCTGCTTGGCCCTCGACGGCGCGGAGGCGGCGGTCACTGCGTACGCGCGCCGCGACATAGAGACGATGCGGCGTCGCGGTGGCGAGCGTACGGCCGGCGTTGTAGTCCAGGTGCTCGCCGATGATCAGCACACGGCCTGGGGCGCTCCACACCCCGTCTGGCTCGCCCCCGTAGGTGCGCGTGAAGAGCTCGCGCACCGCGTACTCGCCGTGGCCGCGTGCCCAGGCGGGCATCCACGTGGGCGCGCCGCCCGGACCAGGGACTGTCACGGGGTTCATTATCGGATACCGTCGTGCCTGATGCATAGAGGGATGCGGACGGTATCCCGAGGAATGCGAAGGAGCCCCATCATGGCCGAGCACACGAGCCCCGGCGGCGAGACGGCGACGCCGGCGGGCGAGTCCACCGCATCCGTGTCGGCGCTTGAGCGTGTGCGTCGTGTGCCGATGGCGCCCGCCGCTGTGGCGCTCGGCCTGTCCCTCGTGCTCGGGTTGCTGCTGTCGTTCATGGTGCCGGACGATCCCGGAGCGCTCGCTCTGATGGTGCTCGGCGCGGCCGTCGCGGCCGCCGCGGGGTTCACGGTGCGCACCCTGTCACGGAACGCAGACGGGTGGACCCTGGCGACCGCGGCGATCGCCGCGGCCTTCGGCGCTCACGTCATGGCCGTCACCGGCGCCGTGGGCGGCGAGAACGAGGTGCTCAGCATGATCGGCGCGGAAGGGCCGTCCTTCAACGACGCCCTCCTTGCGGCGCTCGCGACCCCGCCCTTCAGTGCGGGCACCCTGCTCGCCGGCGTCGTCGCGGCGCTGATCACGGGCTGGGGCCGTCCGTGGGGCTAAGACCCTTCCGCGGATCTGAGCTGACCCGGGACTTACACCCGCCCACGGGGCCCAACTACGGCATCGGCCCCTGGAAAGCTGCCTAACGCTTGATGGGCGTGACGCCCAGCGAGCGTCCCGCGAGGCCGCGCTGGCGGCTCGCGAGCGAGCGGGCGACGGCCGTGAGGGCCTCGGCCGCGGGCGAGGCGGGGTCGGAGATGACCACGGGCGTGCCCGCGTCGCCCGCCTCGCGTGCCGTGATGTCGAGCGGGACCTGGCCCAGGACGGGCACCGAGGTGCCTAGCGTCTTGGTGAGGCGGTCCGCGACCACCTGGCCGCCGCCCTCACCGAAGACGTGCAGGCGCGAGCCGTCGGCCTGCTCGAGCCACGCCATGTTTTCGACCACACCCACGACGTTCTGGGACGTCTGGGTTGCGATCGAGCCGGCGCGCTCCGCGACGCCCGCGGCCGCCGACTGCGGGGTCGTGACGACCACCAGCTCGGCGTGCGGCAGCAGCTGTGCCACCGAGATGGCGATGTCGCCGGTGCCGGGCGGCAAGTCCAGCAGGAGGACGTCGAGGTCGCCCCAATACACGTCGGCGAGGAACTGCTCGATGGCGCGGTGAAGCATGGGGCCGCGCCACACCACTGGCTGGCCCGCGGGCACGAACATCCCGATCGAGACCGCCTTGACCTCGTGCGCGATGGGCGGCAGCAGCATGTCGTCCAGGCGCGTGGGCTGGCCGGTCACGCCGAGCATGCCGGGGATCGAGAAGCCGAAGATGTCCGCGTCGAGCACGCCCACCTTGAGGCCGTCCTTCGCCATCGCGGCCGCGAGGTTCGCGGTGACTGTCGACTTGCCGACGCCGCCCTTGCCCGAGGCGATCGCGTACACGCGCGTCATGTTGCCCGGCTGGGTGAACTGGATGACGGGCTCGGGCTTGCCGCCGCGCAGCTTGGAGCGCAGCTCGAGGCGCTGCTCCTCGCTCATCACACCCAGTTCGATCTTCACGTCGGTGACGCCCGCGACCTTCGCCGCGGCGTCCGTGACGTCTCCCGTGATGCGCTCCTTCATGGGGCAGCCTTGGGTGGTGAGGTCGATCCCCACCGTGGCCACTCCGGCGTCGTCGACGTCGATCGAGCGGACCATGCCGATCTCGGTGATGGGGCGGCGGATTTCGGGATCGATGACCTTGCTAAGGGCGTCGCGGACGAGCTCGACGGTAGGCATGGCATCCATCGTAGGCGCTCGTCGTGGTGCCCCCCGACGGGGCGGATCGTGGGGCTTTGTCCCGTTCGCGGTGTGATCTGCGTCACACGGCGCGGCGCCTCTCTTGCCGCGTCGCTGGTCGCTGTGCCACGTTGAAGTCGCATCGCGAGGGGGCACGGGGCCTCCGCATGAGGGATGAGGGGGCGCGGTGAGTCACGTCGATGGTGCGCGCGCGGCGCATTTCACCCCCACCCCGGATGAGCACGTTGCCGGCACCGGCGCGCCCGACTGGATGTCGAGGCTTCCCCCGCCGCCGCTAGGACCCCGCACGGACCCGACGCCCATTGTCCGCCGAGCCTCGTGGTTGCGTGCCCTCGCGTCGGGGCTGGGCTTTGGGGTGATGGGAGCCGTCCTGTACGCCTCGCTCTACATTCTGGTGGGCCAGGAGATTCAGGCGGCGGCTCCGGTGGTAGGCATCCTGGTGGGCTCGGGGCTGAGGCTCGCGGGTCGTCCCACGGGCTGGGCGACGGGCACGGTTGCCGTGGCGATGGGCGTCGCGTTCCTATTGGTCGGCGTGGCCGTGGGCCAATCCTGTCTCGATTCCATCGCGCTTCCGGCGCCCCTGGGTGCCACGATGGCCGATGCGTTTGCCGACCCCGTGCAGACCGTCGCCCACTACCTGTCGACCCCGCTGTCGTCCGTCCTCGCGATCGCGTTGGCGGCCGCCGGCGCGCTGCTCGCGACGCTGGCGTTTCGGCCGCGGCGAGGGGACGAGGGCGCCTCTTAGGGAGACGGCGACCGTGCGCCCTAGCGCGAGGCCTCGCGGTCGTCGTCCTCGCGCTGGAGCTCCTCGAGCAGCGCCCTGAGCTCGGAGCGCACGAAGTCACGCGTTGCGGTCTCGTTGACTGCGTGGCGCAGCGCCGCCACCTCGCGGGCGAGATACTCGGTGTCCGCGAGCGAGCGCTCGGCGCGCTGGCGGTCCTGCTCGGCCGCGACGCGGTCGCGGTCATCCTGACGGTTCTGCGCGAGCAGGATCAGGGGAGCGGCGTACGACGCCTGGAGCGACAGCATGAGGGTCAGCGCCGTGAAGCCGTTCGCCGCGGAATCGAAGCGCACCGACTCGGGCGCCCAGGTGTTCCACACGAGCCACACGATGCAGAACACCGTGAGGTAGATGAGGAACCGGGTGGTGCCCAGGAAGCGCGCGATGCCCTCGGTGGCGGCGCCCATGCGGTCGGGGTCAGAGCGGCGCGACTTGCGCGGCAGAAAGCCGAACCGGCGCTTGTCCGCCTGCGGGCGGTCGAGGCGCTCGCTCATGAGGCGGCCTCCTCGTCGTCTTCGTCATCGAGGTGCTCGCGCCAGTCGCTGGGCAGCAGGTGGTCAAGGACGTCGTCGATCGAGACCGCGCCCAACAGGCGGTGGGCGTCGTCGACGACGGGCAGCGCGAGGATGTCGTAGGCCGCCATGCGGCGTGAGACCTCTTGCAGCGAGTCGTCGGGGTCGAGCGACTCGATCGCGGGGTCAACGTACGAGCCCACCGAGTCGTGCGGGGGCTCGCGCAGGAGGCGCTGCAGGTGGACCAGGCCGATGTACCGTCCCGTGGGGACGTCCGTCGGGGGTCGCACGACGAACACCATCGAGGCGAGCGCGGGCGGCAGTTTCTCTTTGCGCACCATGGCAAGACAGGTGGCAACCGTGGTCTCGGGGCTCACGATGACCGGCTCGGTGGTCATGAGGCCGCCGGCCGTGTCGTCCTCGTAGTGCAGCAGCTGGCGCACCTGGTCGGCGTCGTCTGGCTCCATGAGCTCGAGCAGCGCCTGGGCCTGCTCATCGGGCATGTCGCCCAAGAGGTCGGCCGCGTCGTCGGGGTCCATGGCCTCGAGGACGTCCGCCGCGCGCTCCGAACGAAGGGTGCCCAGCAGCGCGATCTGATCCTCCTCGGGCAGCTCCTCGAGCACGTCCGCGAGGCGCTCGTCGTCGAGGGCCGCGGCGATCTCGGCCGAGCGCGAGGGGGACATCTCCATGAGTGCCGCCGCGAGGTCGGCCGGCTTGTGGTCCGCGAAGGACTGGATGACCAGCTGCGCGCCCTGGAGCTCGTCGCGCTTCCACACCCCGGTGACCTCGTCGAGGCCCACCACCACGGCCTCCCCACGGCGGGAGAAGCCCAACACGCCCTTGCGGCGCTCGGCCTTGCGCACGTATAGGCGCGTCACCTGCCACGTGCCGTCGCGCGTGGGCTCGATGGCGAGGTCCTCGATGAACGCGGGCTCGCGGCCGGACTTGATGGTCACGGAGCGCTCCAGGAGTTCCGCGATCGCGAGGGTCTCCGACGTGCGCGCCTTGAAGCGGCGCAGGTTCAACACGCCCGTGCAGATGATCTGACCGGGCGCGATGGACGTGACGCGGGTGAGCGGCAGGAACACGCGGCGCCGCCCGGGCACCTCGACCACGAGGCCCACGGCGACGGGTGCGTTGCCGCGACGCATCAGCAACACCACGTCGCGGGCGCGGCCCACCGCGTCGCCGATGGGGTCGAAGACGGTGGTGCCCGCCAGGCGAGCGACGTAGACCCTCTCCGCAGGCAGACTCATGGGCTCAGCCTAAAGCCTGGTGCGCTCCCAGCAGTCGAGGATCGCGGCCGCCGCCGCGTCCACATCGTCGCTGGTGGTCGCGGCGTCGGAGACCGACAGTCGCATCGCCCGGCGCCCGTGCCACACGGTGGGGCTCGTCCACGTGGTGCCCTCGGCCTGGACGGCGGCAATGACGGCATCGGTAGCGGCATCGTTCACGGCGTCAGTGGTGCCGTCTTCCCCAAACGCCACGAGCACCTGGTTGAGCACCACGGGCGCGAGGATTTCGGCACCGCCGGCAGCCAACGCATCGGCCAAGCGCCGTGCGAGCGCACACGATCCCTCGATGAGCTCCGCGAGCCCGGTGCGGCCGTGGGACGCGAGCATCGCCCAGGCCTCGATGCCGCGTGCACGCTGGGAGATCTGAATGCCCCGGTTGCGCGGCGCCGCCGGGTCGGGCGGGAGGTAGGGCGCGTCCGACGTCATGGCACGGCCGAGCGCCTCGCCGTCGCGCACGATCACGATGCCGCTGTCATAGGGGAGGTTCAGCCACTTGTGGCCGTCGGTCGCCCACGAGTCGGCGAGCTCGACGCCCGCCACCTGGTCGCGCAGCGAGGGCGCGGCCGCGGCCCACAGCCCGAACGCGCCGTCCACGTGTACCCACCCGCCACGCTCGCGCACGGCGGGGATGATCGCGGCGAAGGGATCGGAGGCGCCCGTATTCACGTTGCCCGCCTGCAGCAGGACCAGCGTGAGGTCGTCGGTGTCGGTAGGGAACGCGGAGGCGTCGATCGCGCCGACGCTGTCGGTTGCCACGCGCTCGATCTGTGCCTCGCCGACGCCCGCGAGCCGCAGCGCCTTGAGCGCGGAGATGTGGACCTCGTCGCCCACGACGACCCGCAGCCGAGGCGCGCCCGCGAGCCCCTCGCGCGCCACGTCCCAGCCCGCGCGCCCCAGGAGGGCGTCGCGCGCCGCGATGATGCCCGTGAGGTTGGCAATGGTCGCTCCGCCGTTGAAGGAGGCGACGGCGCCGGACGGCAGCCCCAGCGACTCGACGATCCACTCGCACGCGACGGCGTCGAGCGTCTCAGCCACCGGCGACGCCCCGCCGGGGTTCTGGTCCCATGCTCCCGCGAGGATGGCCGCCGCCCCCGCGGCGGGGTCGGTGCCGCCGGTGACGAAGCCGAAGTGGCGCCCGTGCGTGACGACGGTCGTCGCGGGCGAGCCGAACGCGTCGAGCTCCGCGAGCACCTCGCGCGCCGGGCGAGGCGAGTCGGGCAACGGGCGACGGAAGGCGCTGAGGCCCGCCACGGCATCGGCCGTCGGAGCGACGGGCCGGTACGCAGCGCCCGCCACATACGCCCCAGCGCGGCGCGCAGCCTCGGTGATAAGGCCGATGCGCTCGCGGGTACGCGCCAGCGACGCCGGGTTGGTGTGGACTCGCTCGAGGGGGCTCAGGGTGCTCATGCGGCAAGCCTCGCGCGACTGGCACCGTCACAACAGGGCCACTTGCCATCGCGCTGGCACTGGTGATAGGGGGCCAGTTTGCGCTGGAATGGCCCCATGCGCACCACTGCCGACCAACTTCGCGACGTCCTTGACCACTGGCAGTCGGGCACGGGCCCGCTGTATCAGCAGCTGGCCGATGCCATCGTGTCGCTCGCGGAGGCCGGCTCGCTCGAGCACGGCACCCGCCTGCCGTCGGAGCGCGCGCTCGCCACCAGCCTGCACCTGTCGCGCAACACCGTGACGGCCGCCTACCAGCGCCTCCGTGATGAGGAGTGGCTCGACGTGCGCCCGGGCGCGGTGCCTCGGCTGGGATCGCGCGCCCGCGGGCTCGACGGCATGAGTCACCAGGACCGCTTCGCGAAGATCCTGCCCGGCACGCAGGTGCCCCTGGTGGGCCTGTCGTCGGCCTGTCCGGGGCCGGCGCCCGTGGTGGCGAGCGCCTTCGCCGACCCCAGTGCGCTGCTCGACGCCACCCCCACCCTCGGCACGGGCTACGCGGCGCTAGGCGATCCCGATCTGGTCAGCGCGATCGTCGACCGCCTGCGCCTCCAGGGCATCCCGGCGCGCCCCGACGAGGTCGTGGTGACCTCGGGCGGCCAGCAGGCGCTGTGGCTTGCCGTGACGGGACTGGCGAGCGCGGGGGGCACCGTCGCGATGGAGGCCGTGACCTATCCGGGGGTCTTCGACGCGGTGGCCTCGGCGGGGTCGCGGCCCCTCGCGCTGCCCATGGGCCCCGACGGGCTCGACGTCGCCGCCGCGGCCAAATTGCTCCGCGCCGCCCGCCCCACCGCCGCCTACGTGACGACCTTCCACAACCCCACCGGCACCGCGCTGTCGGAGCCCGACGCGCTTCATCTCGCCGAGGCCGCCGCCTCGGTGGGCGTCACCCTCATCGACGACCGCATCACGGGTGAGCTGGCACTTGCGGGACCGGCCGCCCGCCCGTTCGCGACCCTCGGCACCGGCGCGTCGGTGGTGACCATTGGCGGGCTCAGCAAGATTTTCTGGGGCGGCATGCGCATCGGCTGGCTGCACACCAACCCCACGCTCGCCGCCCAGCTGCGTCAGCGCAAGGCCGCGATGGACCTGGGTAGCCCCGCGTTCCTGCAGCGCCTGGCGCGCGTGTTCCTCGAGGACCATTACGACGAGACGCTTGCCTGGCGGATCGCCTCCATGCGCGAGTCCCTTGCCGCGACCGTCGACGCCCTCGCAGAGTTCGCCCCCGAGTGGCAGTACCGGATGCCCGTGGGCGGGCCGTGCCTGTGGGTCAAGGTGCCCGGTGCTAACGCCGACCGCTTCGCGGCCAGGGCGGCCGATGCCGGCGTGCCCGTCGCTCCCGGCTCTGCCTTCGAGGTGGTACCGGGTGGGGGCGCGGCGCGCTTCCGGCTTCCGTTTTACCTTCCACCCGAGCAGATGCGGCTGGGCGTCAAGACGCTCGCCGAGCACGCGGCCTAGCCCGCGGCGGTCAGCTCCACCGACGCCACGCGAGCGGCCGGGGTAAGTGCCCCGTGAGCCGTGATGATCTCGTCGGCGCCGGTCTGTACGGCGAGGTCGTCGAGCCACGCGCGCACCTCGGCGCCCGTGCCCACGCCGGTGACGCGCATCATGTCCGCGAGCTGTGCACCCTGGGGCGAGGCGAGGAAGGCGTCGATCTCGCCGTCCGAGTACTCGGGGGTCGACGGCCCGCGCTTCATCATCATCCGCACGCGCGAGCGCCGGGCGGCAGCGAACTGCTCTTGCGCCTCGGCGGTCGAGGCGGCCGCGAACGCGTTGGCGGCCACGATCAGGTAGGGCGAGGAGAGTTGGGCGGAGGGCTGGAATCCCTCGCGGTAGACGGCAATTGCCTGCTCCAACGCGGCGGGTGCGAAGTGCGAGGCGAACGCGTACGGCAGCCCCAGCTGCGCCGCGAGCTGCGCGCCGAACAGCGACGAGCCCAGGATGTACAGGGGAACCTCGGTGCCCTTGCCCGGCACGGCCTCGACCCCATGCACGCGCGTCTCCTCGCCCAGGTACGCCTGCAGTTCGAGCACGTCCTGCGGGAACGCGTCGGACGACGACGGCTCGCGACGCAGCGCCACGAACACCGCGCGGTCGCCGCCGGGTGCCCGCCCCAGCCCCAGGTCGATGCGTCCAGGGTGCAGCGACGCGAGCGTGCCGAACTGCTCGGCGATGGTCAGCGGCGAGTGGTTGGGCAGCATCACGCCGCCGGCGCCCAGCCGAATGGACGACGTATGCGCCGCGACGTGCGCGATCAGCACCGAGGTGGCCGAGGATGCGATCCGGGCCATGTTGTGGTGCTCGGCGTACCAGACGCGCGTGTATCCCGAGCGCTCGGCGGCGCGGGCCAGGTCCACGGAATGAGCGAGCGCCTCACGGGGCGTCTCGTCGGGGGCGATGGGGGCAAGGTCAAGGACGGAAAGCGGAACGGTCACGGTTTTCCAACGTACCGGCCTGCGCGTTCATGCCCGACCACGGTCCTCGATGGCTGCTGCACCAGACGGCCGATGCCGTGGCGAGCCTCCGTACGGAGCCCCGCCACGGCATCGGCCGTGGGACATCCTTAACGCGAGTGGCGAGCCATCCAGGCCTCGATGGCGTCGGGTTCGCGCGGGAGGGCGGCCGAGAGGTTCTCGACGCCGTCGGCAGTCACGAGCACGTCGTCCTCGATGCGGATGCCGATGCCGCGCAGCTCTGCGGGCACCGCGAGGTCGTCGGCCTTGAAGTACAGGCCGGGCTCGATGGTGAACACCATGCCGGGGGCGAGCTCGCCGTCGAGGTGGGTCTCGCGCTTTGCTGCGGCGCAGTCGTGCACGTCGAGGCCCAGGTGGTGCGACGTGGAGTGCACCATCCAGCGGCGGAACAGCTTGGACTCGGCGGCCTGGGCCTCGGGGACGATGCCCCACTCGGTCAGGCGCGCCTCGATGACGTCCATCGCGGCCTCGTGGACCTGGCGCAGCGTGGCGCCGGGGCGGGCGACGGCGAAGGCGGCGTCGGCGGCCTCGAGGACCACCTCGTAGACGCGGCGCTGCACGGGGGTGTACTCGCCGGTAATCGGCATGGTGCGGGTGATGTCCGCCGTGTAGAGGCTCTCGACCTCGACGCCCGCGTCCAGTAGCAGCAGGTCGCCGGCGCGCACCTGGCCGTGGTTGGTGATCCAGTGCAGCGTGGTGGCGTGGTCGCCCGCGGCGGCGATGGTCTCGTAGCCCACCGCGTTGCCCTCCTCGCGCGCGTGGCCGTCGAAGGTCGCCTCGATGACGCGCTCGCCGCGCTTGTGCTCGATGGCGCGGGGCAGCTCGCCCACCACGCGCTCGAAGCCGGCAATCGTGGCGTCGACGGCGTCGCGCAGCTGCTGCACCTCCCACTCGTCCTTGACCAGGCGCATCTGGTGCAGCGCGGCGCGCACCTTCTTCTTGGGGTGCTTGGCGAGGTCGATGCCGCCGGGGAGGTCGGACAGGGGAGCGGTGGCGATGCCCGTGAGGGCCGCGAACTCGGCCAGGCCAGGGCGGCGGCCGATCCAGAACTCGCCGGTGCGCGGGTCGGTGTAGAAGCCGTCCTGGTCCTTGCCTGCCGGGGGCTCGAGGAACAGCGTGGCCTCGTGACCGTCGGCGGTGGGCTCCATCACCAGCACGGCGCCGGGCTCGCGGTCGGTGCCGAGTCCGGTCAGGTACGCGAAGTCGCGGTCGGGGGAGAAGCGGTAGTCGGTGTCGTTCGAGCGCACCTTGAGGTCGCCCGCGGGGGCGACGATGCGCTTGCCGGGGAACTGGGCGGACAGGCGCGCGCGGCGCTCGGCGGCGAAGGGGGCGGAGGCCATCGCGGTGGTCTCGAGGTCCTCGGGCTCGGCCCAGTTCGAGCCGATCCACGCCTTGAACTCGTCGTTGTCGGGGCGCAGAGCGCGGGCCTTGTTGGTGTTCTCGGGAGTGTCGTCAGTCACGCGACCATGGTCGCATGGCCCGTGCGGGACCGACGGCAGTCGCGAGGCGGCCGCGCCGTAGGCTGGCGGACATGCGCATCGACCTCCACACGCACTCGACCGTTTCCGACGGGACGGGTAGCCCCGCGCGGGTGATGCGCGAGGCGGCCGAGGCCGGGCTGGACGTGGTCGCGCTGACCGATCACGACTCGATCATGGGCTGGGACGAGGCTGCCGCGGTGGCGGCCGATGCGGGGGTCGCCTTCGTCCCCGGGGTCGAGGTCTCGTGCAAGCACCGGGGCATCTCGATCCACCTCTTGTCCTATTGGCACGACCGCACGGATGCGGACGTGCGCGACATGCTCGCGCTCACCCGCGAGGCCCGCGTGCACCGCGCCCAGGCGATCGTGGGGGTGCTCGCCGCCGACTTCCCGCTGTCGTGGGACGCGGTCGCCGCACGCGCCGGGGTGGGCACCACGGTGGGCCGGCCCCACATCGCCGATGCGCTCGTGGACCTGGGGGTGGTGCCCACCCGCGACGCGGCGTTCGACCGCATCCTCGCGCCCGGCTCGCGCTACTACGTGCCGCACTTCGCCCCCGAGGTGACCGCCGCGATCGCGACGCTGCGCCGGGCGGGCGGCGTGACCGTTTTCGCTCACCCCGGCGCCGTCGCGCGCGGCCGCGTGGTGGCCGATGCCGTGGTTGCCGAGATGGCCCGCGCTGGCCTCGTCGGACTCGAGGTCGATCACCGCGACCACGACGACGCGGCGCGCTCGCGGCTCACGGGGCTGGCGAACTCGCTGCGGCTCGTGCGCACGGGCGCGAGCGACTATCACGGCACCGGCAAGCGCAACCGGCTGGGCGAGAACCTCACCTCTCCCGAGGCGTTCGCGGCGCTCGAGGCGGCGCGGGGGGAACTGCGGCCGGCGACGCGGGAGCGATAGCCGGCCACGGCATCGGGAACGACGCGGTGATCGCCCTCGCTCTGCAAGGGTCGCGTGCCTCTGACACAATGCCAAGTGGCAGACACGGGCGCCGGGGGGTGTCCCGCGACCGGGGGGTCTTCACATGTCGACGTCAGCAAGCCCGTTTCGAGGAATGTCGCCCGTCGCCAGGGCGAAGCGGAAGCCGGGGATGCTGTGGTCGGGCATCATCATCCTGGCGATATGGTTCGTGCTGTCGGCGGGCGTTGCCTGGATGGCGTCGGGGGAGACGTCTGGGCAGAACTTCACGGGGGCCTTCATCGGCTCCCAGCTCCTCTTCGGGCTTCCCCTGCTCGTGGGTGGGATCCTGTTCACCATCGGCTTGGTCGCGGCATTGTCTGCGCGGGCCTTCGACGTCAGGGACCGCGCTGCCGCGGCGGCTCTGACGGGCGCCATCAGCGAGTTGCTCGGCGTGGATCCCCAGGTCGCTTACGCCGACGATGGCTCTCTCGCTCACGTGTCCGGAGCGACCCTGGTCGAGGTCGAACGCCATTTCGATCGGGACACCGCCGGGCAGATGGTGACGACGGTGAATCACCACATGAGCCTGTCCGGTACCCACAGCTCGATGACACACGCGAACACCACCTACGGCCGCGACTGGAGCGACTCGACATACGCCACATCGGTGGGCAGCCTGAACGCCAGCGGGCAGATCACCGGCACCGAAGTAAGCGCGATGAGCCAGACCACGCGCGACAACCTGATGGGCGACGCGTTGTTCTCGATCTTCGAGCACG
This sequence comes from Demequina sp. NBRC 110051, assembly GCF_002090055.1. GTDB lineage: Bacteria > Actinomycetota > Actinomycetes > Actinomycetales > Demequinaceae > Demequina. The sequence continues at coordinate 191,758 of NZ_BBRH01000009.1, read as the reverse complement.
AAACTGAGCGTGGCCACCGCGACACGCAGCGCGTGGTGGCGATGTCGCGCCCTGCCGCCGAGGGCTGGATTCGAGACCTGGCCGGCTCAGTGTGCTACCAGGTCGGCGGGCCGAATACTCACGCGGGCGGTGCAGTGTGGGCTCTTGCTGGACATCTTGTCGCCCATTTTGGGCCTCGTGACGTTTCGTATGTCACGGACAGACTCAAGGCGCAGGAAAAGCGGTCGGACCGTGACCGTGACATCGTGAGGATCGAAGGTGTGCCGATGGAGCGCGGCGCGATGATCGCGACGACGATGAGCATCGGTTCTTCGGAGGCTCTGCGGCTCTATCCTGTGCACTTTCCGGTTCTTTTTGCCGGTGCGATCAATGCCGCTGCGCGGCGCAGAGTTCACGTCGAGACCGATCGCCGTGCCGCCCTGGAGAACTGACGCCCTCTCCCATCCGGGAACGCGCCGAGGGGCGGCACCGTCGCTCGACGATGCCGCCCCTCGGGACGTGAAGCAGGCTTAGGCCTCCTGTGCGGGGGCCGCCGGGGCGCCGTTGCCGCCCTGGCCGGAGCCACCGGAGCGGCGACGACGGCGGTTGCGGCTGCGGCGGGGCTTGGCCTCGCCGTCGGGGGCGCCGCCCTCTGCGCGCGGCTGGCGCTCGCCCTGGGCGCCCTGCGACTGGCCCTCGCCGGACGAGCCGGAGCCGCCCTTGCCCGAGCCGCGACGGTTGCGGTTGCCGCCCGAGCGCTGCCCATCACGGCCGCCGCCACGACCATCACGGCCGCCGCTTCCGCCGTCACGCCCACCGCGACCGCCCTGGCCGCCGGTGTGCTTGCCGGTCTCGCCGAGGTCCTCGAGCTTCTCGCCCTCGAGGCCCTCGAGCGTGCGCTTGTCACGCGGCAGGCGGCCCTTGGTACCCGCGGGAATCTCGAGATCCGTGAAGAGGTGCTCCGACGAGGAGTACGTCTCGACGGGCTCGGGGAAGCCCAGGTCGAGCGCCTTGTCGATGAGGCCCCACCGGGGGACGTCGTCCCAGTCCACGAACGTGACGGCGGTGCCGGTCTTGCCCGCGCGGCCCGTACGGCCAATGCGGTGCAGGTAGGTCTTCTCGTCCTCGGGGCATTGGTAGTTGATGACGTGCGTGACGTCCTCGACGTCGATGCCGCGAGCCGCGACATCCGTCGCGACCAGCACGTCGATCTTCGAGTGACGGAACGCGCGCAGGGCCTGCTCGCGTGCGCCCTGGCCCAGGTCGCCGTGGATGGCGCCGGCCGCGAAGCCGCGGTCGCGCAGCTCGTCCGAGACCTTCGCGGCGGTGCGCTTGGTGCGCGCGAACACCACAGTGCGGCCGCGGCCGTCGGCCTGCAGGATGCGGGCCAGGACCTCGATTTTGTCGAGCGCGTGGGCACGGTAGACCACCTGCTTGATGGCCTTCACGGTGGCGCCGTCGTCGTCGGGATCGGCGGCGCGGATGTGGGTGGGCTGCGTCATGTAGCGACGGGCGAGCGAGACGACCGCGCCGGGCATGGTCGCGGAGAAGAGCATGGTGTGACGAGACGCGGGGGTCGCGGCCAGCAGACGTTCGACGTCGGGAAGGAAGCCCAGGTCCAGCATCTCGTCGGCCTCGTCGAGCACCACGGTCTTGATGAAGCGCAGGTCGAGGTGGCCCTGGTTCAGCAGGTCGATCATGCGGCCGGGGGTGCCGACCACGACCTCGGCGCCCTTGACGAGCGCCTCGATCTGGGGCTCGTAGGCGCGACCACCGTAGATCTGCACAATGCGGGTGGAGCGCTTCTTGGACGCGGTCTCAAGGTCGCCGGCAACCTGCACCGCGAGCTCGCGGGTCGGGGCGACGACGAGCGCCTGCGGCTTGCCGGGCTCCGCGAGGGACTCGAAGCCCTCCTCGCCTGGCGAGACAGTGCGGTGCAGCAGCGGCACGCCGAAGCCGAGCGTCTTGCCGGTACCGGTCTTGGCCTGGCCGATGATGTCGTGGCCGGCAAGGGCCACCGGGAGCGTCATCGCCTGGATGGGGAACGGCGCGACGATGCCGTGGTTCGCGAGCGCCTCGACGATCGCGGGGTTGACGTCGAAATCGGCGAAAGTCTGGTCGGGCGTCTGCACGCTGGCATGCGTGTCTGTCATGTGTCCTCTTTGAGTGTGTGCACGTGGGTTCGCGCTGAATCGGCGGGCAGCCGATCGCGAATCATCCTCTCGCGCGGCCAGCGCTCTCTTCAGCGGCGCCGCGCAACACATGACGACCGGTCAGCCCCGGGTCGAGGCTCATTCTACGCGTACGCCGCGAGGTGAGGCCAGAAGCGGCCGATGCCGTGGCCGGGCTGGGTGGTCAGGACCCCTGATCGAAGGGGGAGGGGCGCGGGTCCAGCGCCTGCAGCGCGATCGCCTCGATCGCGAAGGCGCTCGTCTCGGCAAGCTCGACCTGGGTGGGGTCGAGGAGCCACTGCACCTGCAGGCCGTCCATGACGGCGAGGATGGAGGCCGCGGCCCTGTCGACCTGTGCGGGCTCCTCGAGTCCTCGTTCGGCGCACATGGCACGGAACGCCGCGACGACCTCCCCGCGCAGCACCCGGTAGCGGTCCTCAAAGTATTCGCGGCCGGGGTTGGCGTTGGTGACCGACTCGGCCGACAGCACCGCGTAGGCCTGGACGATGCCGGGACGCTGCTCATTGGCGAACGCCGTACGAATGAGATGGCGGAACAGTTCGATGCCGTCGGGGATGTGCTGGCCCTCGATCCCCTCGACGTCGGACTCGTCGCGGTAGCGCAGCACCTCGACCAGCAGCCGGTCCTTCGAGCCGAAGTGGTGGAGGATCCCGGCGTGGGTCATGCCCACCTGCTCGGCGATCTCGGCCAGCGGGCCGTTGTTATAGCCCTTGGCGCCAAAGGTTTCGAGTGCAGCGGCGAGGATCTCCCGTCGTCGAGCGGCCGTCTCCGGTCGCGGGGGGAGCTGTCGTCTGGTCGTCGCCATCGTCGTCCTCGTCGCGGTGGTCCTTGGCCGGGCGCGGATGCGGCCGGGCACAAAAGCCGAGTCTAGGTGGCGTGACGCATGCCACAGGCACGCGCCACGTTCAGGTCACGAAACGGTATCGATCCTCGTTTCGGCGTTGCTACTTACTGACAGCATTGTAAGTTACTGCTCAGCGGGGCCGCGAGGTCCCATCCCCGATGACGAGGAGCCCATCCGTGACGACGACGTCCGCGCCGACGAGCATGACGCTCGACGGCTGCCGCACCCTCGTGGGCCGCCTTCCCCTGGCGCGCAAGGTCGAGCTCGTGACGGGAGCGACCATGTGGCGGCTCATCGCGCTCCCCGAACTGGGCATGCGCTCGGTGTCCTTCTCCGATGGCCCCGTCGGCGTGCGCGGCCTGGGCGAGGTCGAGGGCGAGACGTCGGTCCTCCTGCCCACGCCCTCGGGCATCGCCGCCACCTGGGACCTGGACCTCGCGCGCGAGGTAGGGGCGGCGTTCGCGCAAGAGGCACGCGCCCACGGAGTGGATGTGGTGCTCGCCCCCCAGGTCAACATCCAACGCACCCCGGTGGGAGGCCGGCACTTCGAGTGCTTCTCCGAGGACCCGGCGCTCACCGCGCAGATCGGTGTCGCCCTCGTGGAAGGCGTCCAGGACGGCGGCGTCGCGGCGTGCATGAAGCACTACGTGGCCAACGACTCCGAGACGGAACGGACCTCGATGGTGTCGCGGGTGGGCGAACGAGCCCTGCGCGAGGTCTACCTGGCCCCCTTCGCCGCGGCCGTCGAGGCGGGCGTGTGGTCGCTCATGGCCGCGTACAACGGCGTGGACGACGGCGTCGAGCGCTCGCCCATGACCGAGCACCGCCACCTGAACGTCGACGTCCTGAAGGGCGAGCTGGGGTTCGACGGGGTGCTCGTGTCCGACTGGGAGGCCACCCGCAACGCCGCGGCGGCGGCCACGGGAGGGCTCGACCTCGTGATGCCCGGCCCCGGCGGGCCATGGGCCGAGGGGCTGCTTGCGGCGGTGCGTGATGGCCGGGTGGCCGAGTCCGAGCTCGACGACAAGGTCGCGCGCGTCCTTCTCCTCGCTCACCGCGTGGGGGCGTTCGAGGGCTCTCCCCGTGCCGTGGAGGCGCGCGACCTCAACGCACTCGCACGCCGCGCCGCCGCGCGCGGCACCGTGGTGCTGCGCGCGCCCGACACGGGCGCGCCATGGGATCGCACCGCCCCGGCCTCGATCGCCCTGCTCGGAGCGAACGCCGAGCGCCCCCACGTCTTGGGCGGAGGCTCGTCGACGGTGCACCCCGAGCATGTGGTGACGCCGGTCGAGGGACTCGCCGCACGCTGGCCCCAGGCCGCGATCGTCGTGGAGCGCGGCGGGGATCCGCGCGTGTTCGCGCCCCGGCTCAAGCTCGCTGCGCGCGTCCCCGGGGGCCTCACCGTCACCTGGCTCGATAGCGCGGGCGCGACGGTGCGCGAGGACGTCCTCACGGCGCACGACGGCTGGGTGCGCGACATCCCCGAGCGCGCCGTCGAGGTGGTCATCGACTGCGACGTGACCCTGACCGAGGAGGGCATCCACCGCCTGTCCGTCGGCACGGTGGGCATCCACCGCACCGAGATCGACGGGGTCCTCGCCTCCGTGGGCGAGCGCCGCGTGGGTGTGGACTGTGTGCTCGACTCGTCGGTGAACACGCCCCACGGCGTGGCCGTCGACGTGGAGATCGCGCACCCCCGCACGGTGCGCGTGACCACCCGCCACCAGGTGATCGACGCCGCGGGCTACGGGCGCTTGGTGCGCGCCGAGCTGCGCCACGCCCTCCCGCGCCGCAGCGACGAGCAGGAGATCGCGGACGCTGTGGCGGCGGCGAAGGCGGCGGACCTCGCCGTCGTGGTGGTGGGCACCAACGAGGAGTGCGAGTCCGAGGGGTGGGACCGCACCACCCTTGCCCTGCCCGGGCGTCAGGACGAGCTCGTGAGCCGGGTCCTCGCGGAGGTCCCCGACGCCGTCATCGTCGTCAACGCCGGCGCCCCCGTGCTGTTGCCGTGGCTTGACGAGGCGCGCACGGTGCTGTGGGCGTGGTTCCCCGGCCAAGAGGCGGGCCACGCGCTCGCGGACGTGCTCGCCGGCGACGTCGAGCCCGCCGGACGCCTGCCGTGGACCCTTCCGGCGCGCGATGAGGACGTTCCCGTGCCCCACGCGATCCCCGTCGAGGGCGTCGTCGACTACGACGACGGAGTCGACGTGGGCTACCGCGCGTGGGAGCGCTCGGGCTCAAGGCCGGCGGCGCCGTTCGGCCATGGCCTGGGGTGGACCCGGTGGGAGCACCGCTCGGGCGAGGCGCGCGTGACGCAGCGCGGCATCGAGCTTGACGTCACGGTCCGCAATGGAGGCGCACGCGCCGGACGCGAGGTGGTGCAGGTCTACCTCGAGGCGCTGGACGACGAGCACGACCGCCCGGTGCGGTGGCTCGGCGGCTTCGCGGCGGCCACCGTGGCCCCGGGCGAGGAGGCGAGCGTTGCGGTGCGGATCCCGCGCCGCTCGCTCGAGATCTGGGATGTGCGGCAGGGCGCTTGGGTCCTGCCGGAGGGCGTCTATCGCCTGCACACGGGACGGTCGGTGCGCGATATCCGGGAGGTCTCAGACGTCCCCGTGGGAAGCGCGCCCTAGCCGGCCCAGGAGGTTCAGCCAGCACGGCTCATCGGCAACGGTGGGTCACCACACCACGGCACCGGCACCGGCCGGTCCGCTCTTCAAGGAGGAAGACATGAGGATGAGGAAGTCCTCGATCGTGGCGCTCAGCATGGCCACCGCGCTCACGCTCACCGCGTGCAGCGGCAACGACAGCCCCGAGACCGACCCGAGCGCGAGCGGCTCCGGCGGGACCGACGCCACCGGGGCATCGGGCGCCCCGCTCACGATCGCCAAGCCGGACGGCGCGATCACCACGGAGTCCAACAACCCCTGGATCGGCGACTCGTCCGCCCTCAAGTTGGGCTACGTGAACGCGATCTACGAGCCCCTCGCGATCGTCAACCTCGTGGACCCCTCGGCCGAGGTGGAGCCGTGGCTCGCCGACACCATCGAGTGGTCGGATGACTACACCCAGCTGACCCTTACCGCCAAGGACGGCGTCACCTGGAACGACGGTGAGCCGTTTACCGTCGAGGACATCGCCTTCACGTTCCAGCTGTTCATCGACTACCCCGAGCTCGACGGGGCCGCGATCGGCCTCGACTCGGTGGCCGTGGACGGCGACGCGGTCACGCTGAACTTCCAGGCGCCCATGTTCGTCAAGCAGGACAAGGTGCTCCACAAGCTCATCGTCCCCCAGCACATCTGGGAGGGCGTGGCCGATCCCGTCGCGGAGGTGAACCTGGAGCCCGTGGGCACCGGCCCCTACACCCTCACCCAGTTCACGTCGCAGTCGGTGCAGCTGGACGAGCGCGAGGACTACTGGGGCGGCGACGTCGCCGTGCCGACGCTGTTCTACGTCTCGTACAACGACAACACAGCCCTCACGACGGCGCTCGCGAACGGCGATGCCGACTGGGCGCAGGCGTTCATCCCCAACGTCCAGTCCGCCTACCTCGACAAGGACGAGAACAACGTCTACTGGGCCCCCGCGGGCCTGGGCATCGACACGATGTTCGTCAACACGACCACCGCGCCGTTCGACGACGTCGCGTTCCGTCAGGCCGTCAACATGGTGCTCGACCGCACCCAGCACCAGGCCATCGCCCGCGAGGGTGGCGTGCCCGAGCTCACGTCCGTCACCGGACTGCCCACCCCCGCCGGTGACGCCTTCATCAACGACGAATACCAGGGCATGAACTACACGGTCGACGTCGAGGGCGCCAAGGCCGTGCTCGAGGGCGCCGGCTACGCGTGGGACGGCGACGCGCTCGTGAGTCCCGACGGCGAGGCCGTCACGTTCACCATCCAGGTCCCCCAGGGATGGAACGACTACGTCACGGGCATCTCGCTCATCGCGGACGAGGTCGCGGCGCTCGGCGTCGAGGCCACCGTCCAGACACCGGACGTCGACACGTGGTGGGCCGACCGCTCCAACGGCGACTTCCAGGCCGTCCTTAACTGGACCGACACGGGTGCCACGCCGTACGACATCTACAGCAACATCATGGATGGACGCTGGCTGCTGCCGATCGGGGAGGCCGCGAACTACAACTTCGGCCGCTACGACAACCCCGCGGCCACGGAGGCGCTCAACGCCTACGCGACGGCCACCGACGACGCCTCTCGCGCCACCGCGCTCGAGGAGGTCCAGCGGATCTTCGTCGAGGACGTGCCCGCCATGCCCATCGGCACCCGCCCGTTCATCAGCGAGTTCAACACCCGCAACTACGTGGGATGGCCGTCGGACGAGGACCCGTACGTCAACGCCGACCCCACCCAGCCCACCACCGTCAAGATCCTCACGAGCCTCACGCCCGCGAGCTAGCTGACGCCCCAGCGGTGGGGCCGGGGATGGCGCCCGGCCCCACCGCGCTTAACCGACTGGGAGACCTGCGTGACCCCCGACCCCCTGCTCACCATCGAGCGATTCTCCGTCGTCTACGACGTGGATCCGCCCGTCGAGGCCGTGCGTGACGTGTCCCTCACGCTCGCGCGCGGCGAGATTCTTGGCCTCGCCGGCGAGTCCGGCTGTGGCAAGACCACCCTCGCGTACGGCATTCAGCGCCTGCTCAAGCCTCCGGCCGTCATCACGTCAGGTACGGCGGTCTTTCACGACGCCGGCGGCGACGATATCGAGATCAACGCGCTCGACGAGGAGCAGATGCGCGCGTTCCGCTGGGACAAGGTCTCCATGGTGTTCCAGGGCGCCATGAACGCGCTGAATCCCGTCCTCGCGATCGGCCGCCAGCTCGACGACGTCTTCACTACACATCGGCCCCGCATGACCAAGGCCGAGCGGCGCGAGGAGTGCGCCCGCCTGCTCGATGTGGTGGGCGTGGGCCGCGATCGCCTGCGCTCCTACCCCCACGAGCTGTCGGGCGGCATGCGCCAGCGCGTCATGATCGCGATGGCCATGGCGCTCAGGCCCCAACTGATGATCATGGACGAGCCCACCACCGCGCTCGACGTGCTGGTCCAGCGCGAGATCCTCGAACAGATCAGCGAGCTGCGTCACGAGCTGGGCTTCTCCGTCATCTTCATCACCCACGACCTCCCGCTGCTGCTGGAGATCTCCGACCGCATCGCCGTCATGAAGGACGGGCGGCTCGTCGAGATCGACACCGCGCACAGGATCTACTCCGATCCTCAGCACGCCTACACCAAGCGGCTGTTGGGGTCCTTCCCGAGCCTCACGGGCGATCGCGGCGACTTCGTACGCGGCGCAGGGGACGCAGGCCACGCGGCCGGAGCGGACGCCGCCCACCCAGCCACGGCATCGGCCGCTACCGAGGAGGACGCGTCATGACGATCCTCGAGTTCAAGGGCGTCACCAAGCGCTATCACGTGCGCGGCGCGGGCGACATGCTCGCTCTCGACGACGTGAGCTTCACGCTCACGTCGGGGCAGACGATGGCGCTCGTGGGCCAATCCGGATCGGGCAAGTCCACGATCGCGAAGATCCTCACTCAGCTGGAGCGTGCGACGAGCGGCGAGGTGCTGCTGGACGGCAAGCCCATCCCGCACCGTGGTCCCGGGCTGCGCCGCTACCGCCAGCGCGTCCGGATGGTCTTCCAGGACCCCTTCGCCTCCCTGAATCCGTATCACACCATCCGCCACCACCTGGCGCGGCCCCTGGCCCTTGACAACGTGGTGCCCAAGGACCAGATCGAGGACGAGGTGCGCGCCTTGCTCACGCGCGTGCGACTCGACCCCGATGCGACCATCGACCGGCGCCCCCACGAGCTCTCCGGCGGCCAACGCCAGCGCGTCGCCATCGCCCGTGCCCTGGCCTCACGGCCCGAGCTGCTCATCGCCGACGAGCCGGTGTCGATGTTGGACGTCTCGATCCGTCTGGGCGTCCTCAACCTCCTGGCGGACCTGCAGCGCGAGTCCAATCTGGGCGTCCTGTACATCACGCACGACCTCGCGACCGCGCGGCACTTTTCGGACCAGATCATGGTGCTGCACCACGGAGTGGTGGTGGAGCGCGGCTCCGCAGACGACGTGATCCTGAACCCCCAACACGAGTACACCAGGGCGTTGCGCGACGCGTCGCCCGACCCCGACAAGCACTTCGCCGGCCCCACGGGCGAGGCGACCACGAGGAGCGATGCGTCGTGAGATTCCTCCTGCGCCGCCTGGCGTTCTACCTGTTCACCGCGTGGGCGGCGATCACCATCAACTTCTTCCTGCCTCGCATGCTCAAGGGCGACCCCGTCACGGCGTACCTGCAGAAGAACCAGGGCAAGGTCAGCCCCGAGGCGATCGACTCCCTGCGCACCCTCTTTGGGCTCGACTCCGACGCGTCGCTGTGGCAGCAGTACCTGGACTACTGGGGTCAGCTGCTCAGCGGCGACCTGGGCGTGTCCTTCTCGAACGGACTCGCGCCCGTGTCCCAGGTCATCACCGCGGCGATCCCGTGGACCGTGGGATTGGTGGGGCTCGCGACCATCATCAGCTTCCTGCTGGGCACCTCCGCGGGCGCCGTCATCGGCTGGCGGCGCGGATCGCGCGCCGACTACGCGGTGCCCTTCGCGACGTTCTTCTCGACCGTGCCGTACTTCTGGATGGCGCTCGTGGTGATCGCGATCTTCTCGACCACCCTCGGGTGGCTGCCGGCCTCGCACGCGTACGACAAGGGATCCGTGCCGGGCTGGTCATGGGACTTCGCGGGCGAGGTGATCGCCCACGGCACCCTGCCGGCGCTGACCATCATCGTGTCGTCGCTGGGCGGCTGGATCCTGGGCATGCGCAACATGATGGTGACCGTCCTCGACGACGACTACGTGACGGTCGCGCAGGCGAAGGGCCTGAGGCCCCGGCGCGTCCTCACCCAGTACGCGTCGCGCAATGCGGTGCTGCCGCAGTTGCAGTCGTTCGCGTTGTCGCTGGGTTTCATCGTGGGAGGCACGCTCGTCATGGAGATGGTGTTCTCCTACCCGGGCCTCGGCAAGCTTCTGCTCGACGCGACCAACGCGAAGGACTACCCCCTGATGCAGGGGCTGTTCCTCGTCATCACCCTCGCGGTCCTGGTCGCCAACATCCTCGCGGACGTCGCGTACGCCGTGCTCGATCCCCGCACCCGGCAGATGGAGTCCTGACATGACCTTCACCTCCGTTCCCGACGCCTCCGACGGCGCCCTTCCCACCGAACCGCGGCGTCCCACGATGGCGAGCCGCGTGAGCGCGTCGTTCGCGATGTTCCGCAACGGCAAGTCCATCGCGGGGTTGATCATCGTCGGATTCTTCGTGGTGCTCGCGGTCTTTGCCGACTGGATCGCGCCCTACGACCCGCTCGAGAAGGACTTCCAGGCGCTGCGTCAGGGGCCTACCGCTCAGCACTGGCTCGGCACCACCCATATGGGTGAGGACGTCTTCAGCCAGATCGTCTACGGCACCAGGGGAGTGCTCATCGTGGGCCTCGTCGCGGGCGTGCTCGCCACGCTGGTCGCCGTGATCGTGGGCGTCACCGCGGGCTACGTGTCCGGGTGGAAGTCCGAGTCGCTGTCGGCGCTCACCAACGTCTTCCTCGTGATCCCCGGCCTGCCGCTGATCATCATCGTCGCCTCGCAGTACGAGGACCCGTCGATCGTGCTGATCTCCGCCGTCATCGCCATCACGGGCTGGGCGTGGGGTGCGCGCGTGCTGAGGGCGCAGACCATGTCGCTGCGCCACCGCGACTTCGTCCAGGCGGCCAAGGCCAACGGCGAGCGGCTGCACCGCATCATCGCGGTCGAGATGCTGCCCAACCTCACGGCGATCATCGCCTCGAGCTTCGTGGGCACCGTCACCGCGGCCGTGTTGGGTCTCACCACGCTCGCGTTCATCGGCGTGATCCCCATCACCAACCTCAACTGGGGCACCATCTTGTTCTGGGCCCAGCAAAACGGCGCGTTCCCGGACTACTGGTGGTGGTACATCCCCGCGGGCGTGTGCATCGCGCTGCTGGGCATGGCGCTGTCGCTGATCAACTTCGGCATCGACGAGTACGTCAACCCGCGCCTGCGCTCCGCCGGCGAGCGGGCGCGTGCCATGCGCAAGAAGGGCCTGTCGGCGTCCTCCGGGGTCACCGCGGTGCGGACGGCGCCCGCGGACGACTAGGGCCGCTACGGTGACACCCATGCGCGTAGTAGTCATGGGTGTCACCGGGTGCGGGAAGACGACGGTCGGCATGCGGCTGGCCGATGCCGTGAAGGCCGAGTTCAAGGACGCCGACGACCTTCATACGGCCGATGCGGTGGCACAGATGGCGGCAGGGGTTGCCCTCACGGACGACGACAGATGGCCATGGCTCGCCCGGGTGGGCGAGTGGTTGGCTGAGGGCGAGGACCGGGTCATCGCCTGCTCGGCGCTGCGCCGCGTCTACCGTGACTGCATCCGCGACATCGCGGGCGAGGACGTGGTGTTCGTGCACCTCGCGGCCCCGCAGAGCGTCCTCGAGCCGCGCGTGCGCGCGCGATCGAAGAAGGACGGCCACTTCGCCGGGGCGGGTCTACTCGACTCGCAGTACGCGACCCTCGAGCCGCTCGAGGACGACGAGGTGGGCGGCACCGTGCGGATCGAAAACTACGACCCGGCCGGCGCGGCGTTGGTGGCCCGCTCGATCGCGGAGTCCGCGGGCCGGTGAGCGGCCGTCGGTGGCGTTAGGCGCCGAAGCCCACGCGGCGCTTGGACTCCTCGCCGATCTCGACGTAGCCGAGCGAACCGGCGGGCACCACGACCCGGCGACCCTTCGCATCGGTGAGGTCGAGCGTGGCGCCGGCTACGGCATCGGCCACCTTGGCGGCGACCTCGTCGCCGGACATGTCCGTCTCGATGACGATCTCTCGTGCCACGTTCTGCACGCCGATGCGAATCTCCACGGTGTCCTCCAAAGGTCGGGGCAATGAACTCTGATGACTATCGTAGGGGCGTGACCGAGCCACAGAAGCGCCTGTTCGCGGGCAGGGGAATCAGCGCGCGCGGGCTCGCCGTGACCGCCGGCGTGGTGCTCGGCTGCTTCGCGCTCGGCATCGGCGTGGGGTGGGGAACCTCTCTGGTGGGCGGCGAATTGGCGGCCCCGGAGCCGTCCGTCACCCCCAGCGCGAGCGCGACGCCGACTCCCGAGGCTTCCGTATCGATCCCCGCGCTCGAGCCGATCGATCGCGAGCTCGACGACGACGACCTCGCGGCGGGAGTCGCGTCCCTCGACGTGCCCGCCCAAGCGGGAGGCGACTTCCAGATCGTCTCCTCAGACGCGCAGCCCTCGGGCACGGGCGCCTCGGTCAAGTGGGTGCGTGTCGAGTACGAGAACGGGTTGGCAATCGACGGCGACGCGCTCACCGCGTTTGTCCTCGAGACCCTCAACGACCCGCGCGGGTGGGGCGCACGCGGACGCTACGAGTTTGTGCCCACGTCGGGTGCGCCCGACATGCGGGTCGTGATCGCGAGTCCCGTGAGGGCCGCGGAGCGCTGCCCCGATCCCCACACTCCGGCCTCGATCGGTGCGGTGACGGACACGTCGACGTCTCCGTCGCCCGAGGCCTCCGCCTCCGCGCAGGCGCGCACCAGCTGCGCAGACGAGGGGCTCATGGTGGTCTCCGCCTACGACTGGGCGGCAGGTCTCGACTCCTATGGCGACGACCGCCTGGGTGCGCGGGACTACCTGCTGAACCACGGCATCGGTCACCTGCTGGGCGAGGAGGACGGTGTCTGCGCCTCGGGCGAGGCGCTCGTCATGACCGATCAGGTGGATCTGCCCGAGGACTGCTCGCCCAACCCCTGGCCCTGGCCGGACGAGCCGCTGCCCTCGCCCACGCCGACCCCCGCCGCATCCGCCACCCGCGACGAGGAGTAGCTCGCGTGGCCGTGGCCGCGATGTCGGGGCCCTGTGTTGGGGTGGGGGCATGACCTTCCGTGGCGCGCCGAGCCTGAGCGACGAGCAGCGGGCCGCCATCGCGGCGGCCGATGCGGGCCACGCGGTGGTGGTGGGTCCGCCAGGGTCGGGCAAGACCACGGTGGTCGCGGCGGCGGCCGCGCGGGCCGTCGCCCAGGGGATGGCACCCGAGCGGCTGCTCGTGTTGGCGCCCACGAGGACGGCCGCGGCCGACCTCCGTGACGTGGTGTCCGCGACGGTCGACCGCGCGACGGGCGTGCCGGTGGTGCGCACCGCGGCGTCGGTGGCGCACACGGTGCTCGCGGCGAGGGCCGAGGCCTTAGGGGACCCCGCGCCGACCCTCATCACCGGCGCCGACCAGGACGCGATCCTGCGCGACCTGTTGGCCGGTCACGCGCGCGGCGAGGGGGCCGCACCCGACTGGAGCGGGGTGGTTCCCGCTGAGGCGACGGCGCTGCCGGGATTTCGCGCCGAATTGCGCGACCTGCTCATGCGGGCGACGGAGGCGGGGCTCGACCCGGAGGCCATGCGGGAGCTGGGCGAGCGCACCGGTAGGCGCGAGTGGGTCGCGGGTGCCGAGGTGCTCGCGGAGTACCTGGACAACGTGATGTGGCGCAGCCTGCTGGAGGATCAGGGCCTGCGCTATGACCCCGCGGGCGTGGCGCGCGAGGCCGCCGTCGCGCTCGACGACTGGGACGGGGCGTGGGGCGTCGCGCCCTCGTGGGACCTGGTGATCGTCGACGACTACCAGGACGCCACCGCCGCGGTGATCGCACTGCTCGAGGCCCTTGCGGAGCGCGGCTCCCGCCTGCTGCTGGTCGGCAACGCCGACGAGTCCGTGCAGGGCTACCGTGGCGCCGTCCCCTCCGCCCTCGCCCAGGCGACGGCACCCTCGGGCAGGCACGCGTTGGGTGCGTCCCTGGTGAGGCTGACCCAGCAGCACCGCCAAGGGGCCGCGCTCGCGGCCGTCGTGGGGGCGCTCACGCAGCGCATCGGCACGGTGGGTGCGGGGTCGGCGCGGGGTGCGGTGGCGGAGTCGGGCGACGGCGCTCCCGATGCGGTCGAGATCCTGGTGGCGCCGCACCGCTACGCCCAGTCGCGCGCGATCGCCGCGGCCTTGCGACGGGCTCATCACGGGGTGGACGGCGGCGGAACCCCGTGGGGGCGGATGGCGGTCATCGCGCGCTCCAACGGGCAACTGCGGGCGTTGCATGCGGACCTGCTCGGGGCCGAGATCCCGTGCGAGTCGCTGGGCGACGGCGTCGCCCTGCACGAGCAGCCGGTGGTCGCGCCCCTGCTGACCATGATGCTGATCGCGGTGGGCGAGCGCGAGTGGACGGAGGAGGACGCGACGCAGGTGCTCGCGTCGCGCCTGGTGGGGCTCGACCCGGTGGAGCTCAGACGGCTGAGGCGCGCCCTGGTGCGCGAGGACCGCGGGGGCGGCGGCCACGCTGCGGCGGGCGAGTTGCTTGCCCAGGCGATGGAGGACCCGGCGCGCCTGGCGAGCCTCGGCGGCGAGGAGGCGCGCGCGGCGCGCAAGGCCAGCGCCGCCGTCGCGAGCGCCGCCCATGCGGCGCGCGACGGGCAGGACACGCCGCGCCGGCTGCTGTGGGTGCTGTGGGAGTCGTTGGAGGTCGCGGAGCCGTGGCGCAAGGCGGCGCTGGCCGGCTCCGCGCGCGACGACGCCGACCTCGACGCGGTCATCGCGCTGCTGCGCGAGGCTCAGAACGTCGAGGAGCGTATGCGTGGCGCCACCGCGGCGGGATTCGCGGCGCACCTGACCTCGCAGGAGTTCGCGATCGATTCGCTCGGCGCGCGCGCGACGGGGGGCGACACGGTGACGTTTGCGACGCCGGCCTCCGCGGCGGGCCGCGAGTGGGACGTGGTCGTGGTGGCGGGGGTCGAGGAGGGTGTGTGGCCCAATGTGCGCCTGCGCGACTCCGTGCTGGGTGCCCAGCATCTTGCCGACATCCTCGCGTTCAGGGCGGATCCCGAGCCGCTCGACGCCGACAGGCGGTCGGCGCTCGCGGCATCGTCTCGCAAGGCCGTGCTGGACGACGAGACCCGTGCGTTGGTGGTGGCGTTGTCGCGAGCCAGGCGCTCTGTGGTGGTGACGGCGGTCGAGGACGACGACACCCGGCCCTCCCGCTATGTCGACTGGCTCGAGGCTGCCGCTTCTGTGACGCGCCGCGACACCGGTACCGTGCCGCGCGTGTCCGACCTGCGCCACGCCGTGGCGGCCCTGCGTGCCGAGGGGGCGGCCGCGTCCGGCGAGGACCGAGCGGGCTATGCGACCGCTCTCGCGCGGCTGGCCGAGGCCCGCGTCGCGGGCGCGGATCCGCGGGCATGGAACGGCGTCGCCTCGCCGTCGACCGAGGCGGGATTCTTCGCCGAGGACGCCCCGGTGCGGGTGTCGCCCTCGCGCGTCGAGGGAGTCGAGCGATGCGCGCTGAGATGGGCCCTTGAGAGCTCCGGGGGAGTGGGCCTCGACAGCGACAAGCAGCAGCTTGGCACCCTGGTGCACGAGATCGCGCAGCTCCATCCCGACGGCGACCGTGCCACCTTGCAGGCGGCGCTCGATGAGCGCTGGCACGAGATCGCGGGCGATGACACGCTGCCGAACCGCGTGTTGCGCGCGAAGGCAGAGGCGATGATCGATCGACTCGCGGGCTACTTCGTGTCGCACCCGGTGGATGCCGTCGAGCTGGAGCAACGCTTCGAGGTGGGTATCGATCGCGCCGTCCTCACCGGCAGCGCCGACCGCGTGGAGCACCGCGGAGACGCCACGCGCATCGTGGATCTCAAGACCGGTAACCCCGACTACGCGGGCGATCCTTCTACTCACGCCCAGCTCGCGATGTACCAGCTTGCCGCCGCCCACGGCGCCTTCCCCGGCGTTGAACGGGCCGCGGGCGCGGACCTGGTGTTCGTGGGCGGCAGCAATCGCTCCGCATCCGTGAAACCGCAAGGCGCCATCGATGTCGACGAGCAGCGCGCGCGGCTGGGAGCCGTCGTCGAGACCATGACCTCGGCCCGTTTCCTCGCGACCGAGAACGACATGTGCGGGCAGTGCCCCGTGCGACGCTCGTGCCCCGTGCAGGTCGAGGGACGGCAGGTGAGCGAGGCATGACGGACGCGAACGTTGCCGGCGGCGGCTGGGGGTCAGTGGTGCCCGACGGCGCCGACGCAGGACGCGTGGCGGGTCAGGCGCGCTCCGTGGTTGAGCTCGCGGCGCTGATTGACGCCTCCACCACCCCCACGCCCGAGCAGGCGGCGGTCATCGGTGCGGGGCTGGAGCCCGCCCTGGTGGTCGCCGGTGCGGGATCGGGCAAGACCGAGACGCTCTCCCTGCGCATGGCCTACCTCTTGGACCATGGTGAGCGCCTGTGGGGCCGCGACCTCAGCCCCGACCAGATCCTGTGCCTCACGTTCACGCGCAAGGCGGCCGCAGAGATCGCCGAGCGCGCCGAGGTGCGGCTCGATGCGGTGTTTGGCGAGGACCCCGCCCGCCCGCCCGTCACGGTCGCGACCTACAACGGCTACGCGGCCTCGCTCGTCGCGGAGCACGGCCTGCGCCTGGGCGTCGACCCTGACGCCGCGACGCTCACGGACGCGGCGCTGTGGCAGATTGCCGACGACATCGTGCAGCGCTGGCCCGACCCCGTCGACACCGACGCCTCGGTGTCGACCCTCACTCAAGCCGTGATGCGGCTCGCGGGCCAGGTGCGTGAGCACCTGACGGAGCCCGCCGCCGTCGCCGACTGGGCGCGGCGCACCCTCGCGTCGCTCGCGGACCTGCCCGGCACGCGCGGCGGTACGGCGCTCGTCAACAGCAACGGCAACCCGACCGAGGAGGCCAAGGACCTCCGGCACCTGGTCACCCTGCAGGACCTCGCGCCCCTCGTATCGCGTTTCCTGGCGCGCAAGCGCGAGGGCTCATACCTCGACTTCGCCGACCAGGTGGCGTACGGGGTGGCGCTCGCGGATCTCGAGGCCGTGCAGGCGATCGAACGATCGCGCTACCGCGTGGTGCTGCTCGACGAGTTCCAGGACACCTCGCCCGCGCAGCTGCGGCTGTTCGCGCGCATGTTCGGTGCCGACCACCCCGTGATGGCCGTGGGCGACCCCAACCAGGCGATCTACGGATTCCGCGGGGCGTCGGCGAGTGCGCTGTCCCAGTTCGTCACCGAATTTGGTGGCCGCGACCACGTGGTGAGCCACACGCTGTCGGTGTCGTGGCGCAACGAGGCCTCGATCCTCGCGGCCGCCAACGCCGTCGCCGGCTCGCTGCCCGCGCATCCGAGCGTGCACGTGGAGCCGCTGAAGTCGACCGGGCAGTACCTCGGAAGGCCCGAGCCCGTCCGCGTGGCGCCGGGGCTCACCGCCCATATGGCGGCCGACCTCGAGGCGGAGGCCGATGCCGCGGCGGGCTTCATCTCCGCCCGTCGCCTGGAGCTGGGTCCGGGCCGCGAGGGCGCGCCCGCGACGGCCGCCATCCTGTGCCGGCGCCGCGCACAGTTTCCCGCGCTGATCGACGCGCTCACCCGCGCGGGAATCGACTACGAGGTGGTGGGGCTCGGCGGGCTACTCGACACGCCCGAGGTCACCGAGCTGGTGGCACTGCTCGAGGTGGCCCACGACCCGTCGCGAGGCGACTCCCTGATGCGGCTTCTCACGGGCGAGCGGCTCGCCCTGGGGCCTGCCGACCTCGCCGCTTTGCACGACTGGTCACGGCACGACCGCGACAGGCACGACCACGGCGATCTCGATGCGCGGCTGGAGTCGGCGACCATCGTCGACGGTGTCGACGCGCTGCCGCCGGCCGGGTGGGTCTCGCGCGAGGGACGCAGCCTCACCGGGGAAGCCCACGCGCGCCTCGAGGTCCTGCGCGCCGTGATCCGCGCCGTGCGCGAGCGCACGTATCTGTCGCTGACCGAACTCATCGTGTTCGCAGAGCGCGCCTGGGGGCTGGACATCGAGGCCGAGGTGGCGCGTCCCGACGGGCGGGCCGCGCGCAATGTGGACGCGTTCCTCGATGCCGCGCGTTCGTTCGCGGCGGGAGCAGAGCGCGCGACGCTGGGCGCCTTCCTCGCGTGGCTTCACGCCGCGCGTTCCGAGGAGCGCGGCCTCGCGACCCCCGTGAAGGAACCCGAGCCTGGGGCGGTACAGATCCTCACGTGCCACAGCGCGAAGGGGCTCGAGTGGGACATCGTCGTCATCCCCGGCGTGACCCAGGGCTCGTCGACCCGTGGGGGAAGCCAGTTTCCCTCGCTGCGATCCACACCCAAGGCGACGGATGACGGCCTGGCCGTGAACGCGAGCGGGTGGATGGGGGAGGCAGGGGCGTTGCCCTATGCGCTGCGGCTCGACCGCGACGACCTGCCGGTGTGGGACCAGGGAGACGTGGGCGACCGTGCCTCGCTCAAGGAATCGATCGCAGGGTTCAAGGCCGAGGCCGGCCTGCACGCGCTCGAGGAGGAACGCCGCCTGTTCTACGTGGCCCTGACCCGTGCGCGTGCACATGTGATGGTGTCGGGATCGTGGTGGGGCACGTCGACGTCCGCGCTGGTGCCGTCGGTGTTCTTGCAAGACCTCCTCGACCGCGGCGTGATCGCCTCCGCGGGATGGGCGCCGCGACCGGACGACGATGCGGTCCGCCCCGAGCGGCCGGCAGCGTCCGCGCTGTGGCCTCCCGCCCCCACGCCGGAGCAGGAGCGGCGCCGCGCATTCGCCGCGGACGTCGTCGCGGCCGCACGCGACGACGACCCGCAGTCCGGCTGGGCTCACCTGCCGTGGGGCCGCGACCTCGAGGCCATGCTCGCCGAGCGAGACAGCCGCCGCGAGCGTGGGAGCGAGGTGGCCCTGCTCGGCCACCTCACCACGTCGCAGTTGGTGTGGCTGCACCGCGACCGCGAAGGCTTCACCGAGCAGCTGCGCCGGCCCCTGCCGCAGGAGCCCACGCTGGCCTCGGCACGCGGCACGGCCCTGCACGGCTGGATCGAGGCTCACTTTGGCCACCCCTCGCTGCTGAGCGCCGAGGACCTCGCGCCCGAGGATGCCCTCGCCGACGGCGTTGCCGACGACGGCGTGCAGTCGCTGCGCGACACGTTCGCGGCCTCGCCATGGGCGCGCCGCCGGCCCAGCGACATCGAGGTGCGCGTCGAGCTGCCCGTCGCGGGTGTGACGATCCGCTCCAGGATCGACGCGGTCTTCCCCGCGGGCGACGGGCTCGACAGGGTCACCGTGGTGGACTGGAAGTCAGGGGCGCCCCCGCGCGATGACGCGGAGCGCGCCGCGCGCGAGGTACAGCTCGCGGTGTACCGGCTCGCGTGGTCGGAATGGAAGGGGATCCCCCTGTCCGACGTCGACGCCGCGTTCTACTACGTGGGCGCCGACCAGACCGTGTGGCCCGAGAGGCTCATGGAGCGCGACGAGATCGTCTCACTGCTGCGCGGGGACGAGGGGTAAGTGCCCGGTCAGTCCTCGTCGGGTTGGTCGAACAGCATGGTCTCGAGGTCGGCGAGCATGCCCTCGCCGTCCGCGACCACATCGGCGTTGTCGGTGCGCACGCCGTACATGAGCCAGCGCAGCAGCGCCATCTCCGACGACAGCCTCGCCCGGTCGAGCAGATGCGGGTCACGCGTCTCGCGCCGGCCCATGCGGTAGGCCTCGACGATCGAGTCGAGGATGTCGTCGGGTGCCGCCGCCACGAGCCACGCGAGATCGTCGGCGGGGTCCGCCACGCGGGCATCCATCCAGTCGACCACGCCGCGCACGCTGTCCCCGGCGACCATCACCTGGTGCTCACCCAGGTCCCCGTGCACCACGGTGGGCTCGAACCGCCACCAGGCGACGTTCTCGAGTTGCTGCTCCCAGCGGTCCGCGAGGCGCGGCGGAACCTTGCCGGTCTGCATGCCGGTGTCCAGCTCCGAGAGCCGGCGCTGGCGGTACTCGTCCGCGTCGTACGTGGGAAGGCCCTCGTCCTCGACGAGCGACGGGGGGAGCTCATGAATCTCGGCGATCGCGCGGCCCACCGCAGCCGTGAGTCCGGGGCCCGGCTCCAGGCGCGACAGCACCAAGGGCGCCCCGGCGACCTCCGAGTAGACGATCGCTCGCCCATCGGTCACGGGTTCCATCTGCACCGAGCCGCGCGGGCGGGGCACATCGAAGGACAGCAGTCCCGTGTCGTGCGCGCGGCCCAGGGCCTTGAGAAGCGAACTTTCGGCCTCGAGGGCGGCGCCCGCGGCGGCGCGGCGCGGCGCCCGCACAATCCAGCGCGTCCCGGTGGCGTCCTTCACCACGACCACGTCGAAGTCCGCGTCCGAGTGCGGGCTACGCAACACGTCGTAGACGTCGAGGCCGGGAACGGCGGCCGACGCGAGCGCGGCGAGCGCGAGCGGAGAACGAGGCACGCCCTCACGCTAGAGCCAAAACCTGGCCCTCGCCACGCTCCACGCCGCTCGGGTGGCACCGCGCGGTGCCGTAGCGTGGACCGAGTGAGCGCCCCGACCTACCTGATCGATCCCCTGGTCGTCGACCGTCAGGCGCATCGCCGCGACGAGGTGGACCTGTTGACGGCCGATGCCGTGGTCGCCTCTCGAGGGGCCGTCCTGGCTCGCGGTGGCCGGCTCGTGGCGGTGCCGGGCGCCGCCGTCGAGCAGCCCGCGTTGCGTGCATTCCTTGGGTCATACGAGGGGCGCGACGTGGGGCTCGCGGTGCCCGCGGACGTCGAGGACGCCCGCGCGGCGTTAGCCGCGATGAAGGACGGTGCCGAGTGGGTGCCGCTGCGTGCCTTCATCGCCCAGGTGGAGTCGGGCCCGGTGGGCCAGGCTCACCGCGAGCTCGCGACCACGGCTGTCGCACTGGCCGCGTGGCACGACTCGCACGGCTGCTGTGCGCGCTGCGGCGCGCCCACGGTTGCCGCTCAGGGTGGCTGGGTGCGCCACTGCGAGGTGGATGGCCGCGACCACTATCCGCGCACCGATCCGGCGATCATCGTCGCCGTCACCGACGCCGAGGACCGGCTGCTGCTGGGGCACGCCGCGCACTGGTCCGAAGGCCGTTACTCGCACCTGGCGGGATACGTCGAGCCCGGCGAGAGTTTCGAGCAGGCCGTCCATCGTGAGGTGGCGGAGGAGGTCGGCGTCGAGGTCGCCGACGTCACGTACGTGGCCTCCCAGCCGTGGCCGTTCCCCGCCTCCGTGATGGTGGGCTTCCGCGCTCGCGCGACGACGACGGAACTGTCTCCCGACGGCATCGAGATCACCGACGCCCGCTGGGTCTCGCGCGCCGAGTTCGACGAGGAGGTGCACGCGCAGCGGATCGTGCCGCCGCCCGTCGGCTCGATCGCGCGCAGCCTGCTGGAGGACTGGCTGGGTGGGTCCGCCGCAAGCGGCGCCGCCGACGATGTCACCGACAACTGACACCATGGCCTCGATGTCCGCAGACGAAATCCTCGAAGCCCTCGATCCCGAACAGCGCCAGGTCGCGACCGCGCTGCACGGTCCCGTGTGCGTGCTGGCCGGTGCCGGCACCGGCAAGACCCGTGCCATCACGCACCGCATCGCCTACGGCGTGCGGGTGAACGCCTACAACCCGCAGTCCGTCCTCGCGGTGACGTTCACCGCCCGGGCGGCGGGGGAGATGCGCCAGCGGCTGCGCGCGCTCGGAGCTCCCGGTGTCCAGGCGCGCACCTTTCACGCCGCCGCGCTGCGGCAACTGAGCTACTTCTGGCCACAGGTCATCGGAGGGCAGATCCCGCAACTGGTCGAGCACAAGGCTCCCCTCGTGGGCCGCGCCGCGCGGGTCGCGGGCCTGCAGCCCGACCGGCTCACGGTGCGCGACCTCGCGAGCGAGATCGAGTGGGCGAAGGTCTCCCTCGTCGCGCCGGACGACTACGTCCGAGTCACCAGTGACGCCGGCAGGCCCGCCCCCGCCGGGGTGGAACGCCGCCAGGTCGTCGACGTGATGCGCGCCTACGAAGAGGCGAAGACCGAGGCGGTCGTGCTCGACTTCGAGGACATCCTCCTGTTGCTCGCGGACATCATCGGTCGCCACGGCGAGGTGGGCGACCAGATTCGCCGGCAGTATCGCCACTTTGTGGTCGACGAGTACCAGGACGTGTCCCCGCTGCAGCAGTTCCTGCTGGAACAGTGGATGGGCGAGCGCAACGAGCTCTGCGTGGTGGGAGACCCCGCCCAGACCATCTATTCCTTCGCCGGCGCGAGCCCTCAGCACCTGCTCGGGTTCACCCGCACGCACCCTGGCGCGACCGTGGTCCGCCTGGTGCGTGACTACCGGTCCACGCCGCAGGTGGTGAACCTTGCGAACGGCCTGATGGCGCAGCGCGGCTCGGCCGGGATGGGGGTCGAGCTCGTGTCTCAACGACCCTCGGGACCGGATCCCCACTACACGGCGTATGAGGACGATGGCGCGGAGGCGGCGGGGGTGGCCGAACGCATCGGCCGGCTCGTCTCGGCAGGCGTCCCCGCCTCCCAGATCGCCGTGCTGTACCGCATGAACACCCAATCGGAGGCCTTGGAGGAGGCGCTCAGCGCTCGCGGCATCGGCTATCTGGTCCGCGGCGGGCAGCGCTTCTTCGACCGCGAGGAGGTGCGCAGGGCCATGGTGCTCCTGCGCGGCGCCGCCGTGGCGCCCTCGGACGAGCCCCTCGGGTCACAGGTGAGGTCGGCGCTCAGTGACGCCGGATGGAGCGAAGAGCCCCCTGCAGCTCGTGGAGCGGTGCGCGAGCGATGGGATTCGTTGCAGAGCCTGGTGCAGCTCGCCGACGACCTGGACGAGGACGCGGGCAGCGTCATGACCATGCGGGAGTTTGTCGAGCACATGGTCGAGCGGGCACAGGCTCAGCACGCGCCGGCCGTCGACGGCGTGACCCTCACCACCATGCACGCCGCCAAGGGCCTCGAATGGGACGCGGTGTTCGTGATCGGATGCTCCGAGGGGCTGCTGCCCATCAAGATGGCTGAGACCCCCGAGGCGATCGAGGAGGAACGCCGCCTCCTCTACGTCGCGATCACCCGCGCCCGCGAGCACCTGCACCTGAGCTTCGCGCGCGCCCGCAAGGAGGGCGGGCGGGCCACCCGCAAACGCACGCGCTTCCTCGACCGCTGGTGGCCGGATGCAGTCCGGCCTCAGCAGCGGCGAGCGTCGGCCAAGGAGTCCCTGGGCGCCCTCGATGCCGAGCAACTGCGGCTATACGAGTCCCTCAAGGCGTGGCGGCTCGCGGTCGCGCAGGCGGCCTCAAAGCCCGCGTTCACGGTCTTGGTGGATTCCACGCTGGTGGAGATCGCCAAGAAGCGGCCCGGGACGCGCGCGGCGCTCGCGGCCATCCACGGCATCGGCGCATCGAAGCTCGACGCGTATGGCCAGCAGGTGCTCGAGGTGGTCGCCGAGCACTGACTCGTAGGCGGGAGTTGACGGTTCGACGAGCACTGACCGCTCTGCGATCGTCCGGTGCTCACACCCGCGCCCTATCGCGAATGAAACCGCGCTCGCCTGGCCGCGAGGGCGTCGCCGGGTTCGCCGGCGGCCCCGCAGCGGCAGTCGGGGTGGGGCGACGCCGCGAGGATGGTGACGGCGCCGGCGTGGGAAATCCGCCAGCCGTGATGCGGCTGGTCGTCTGACTCGTCCTTGGGTTCCTGCGGCGCGCCCGCGCCGTGCAGGCATGCGTGCGCGGCGAGCGCCGCGGCCGTGATGACGGAGCGGCCAGGGGCGGACGGGGCGGTGGTGGCGAGCTGGGCGGCAAGCCACGGCAGCGCCGGATCGTCGGGCACGGCGGCGAGGGCCAGGCACGTCCCGCAGGCCGTGGTGCCTGGAATCACCACATGGCTGACCTCGATGCCGTGCTCGTCGGTCGTGACGATGAGGTGGCGCTGATCGCGGGCCATCAGCACGGCTGCGTGCGGTGGAGCGCAGCCCACGGCGACGAGCACATCGACGTCGCACGGCCCCTCTGCCGGCAGCACGCGGGCGGGGGCGTGGGCCGCGCGCAGGGCGCGCAGGGCCCACCACGAACGCGTGGTGCCGTCCGGCATCGGCGTGGTGTCTCCAGCGAAGCCGACGGTCATCCCCAGACGGGCGGCCGATGCGGCGATGGCCACCCCCAGCGTGCCCGTGTGATGAACGCGAACGCGGGGTAGGGGTGGGACCTCGTCGCGGGCCAGCAGCCCCGCGGTGCGAAGTCGCTCCACGATCCGGTGGTCCGCGTCGTTGGCGGCGCCGCCCGCGCCGCTCAGGCGGCCCAGGAGTGCGCGGTCGGCGCGGGAGACGTCATGGAACAGCACAGGTCGGCGCCACCCGACCTGGAGGGCCCCATCGGGGCGCTCCAGTACCGGCACACCGGGACGCAGTCGGGGGCCTTCCATGCGATCAGCATGGCGGCCGCTGTCACGGCGTGGGGGTTTTCCACAGGGGCGACCACGGTCGGTGGTGGGGACGGCACACCGACGCTGCAGGCCGTGAAGACGACGACGGCCCGCCCCCACAAGGGGCGGGCCGTCGTGAAACCTGTGCGGTGAGGCGAATTACGCCTTGCCGAGGATGCGGTTGAGCTTGGTGCCGCACTCGGGGCACACAGCCTTCGCCATGCGGCGGCCGTTCTCCGAAACAACAACGTCACCCTCGGTGGTGCGCTTGTCCTTGCACTTCACGCAGTAGAACTCGCCCTGGTACTTGTCGGCCATTCGGCTTCTCCTTCTCTTCTTCGCGCGCCATGAACTGAGCGCGCACGGTGGTGGCCACGGGGGCCGATCAGGACCCAGCGTAGACGGGGACGGGGCATTTGCCGCACAGGCGGCCCGTTCCGTGTCGCCGCTGGGCCACGTTCAGGGGCGGTCGGCGCCGCCTTCGCTGGGGCTGTCGCCATCGTCACGAGTGGGAGGCGCGGTGTCATCGCCGGAGGCGCCGCTCAGGAACGCTTCCAGTTCACGGTCCATGTCGTCGGTCTCCGTGCCGCCCGAGACCCACCGCTGCACCCACGCCGCCCGGTCGTCGAGGTCGGCGCCCGTGGGCAGCAGGTCGGGGTGCGACCAGATGCGATCGCGGGACTCGGGGCCGGCGGCTAGCGACACCTCGCGCCACAAGGCCGCCGCCTCGCGCATGCGGCGTGGGCGCAGTTCGAGGCCCAAGAGGGTCTTGAACGCGTCCTCGGCAGGGCCGCCCGCGGCGCGCCTACGCCGGAGCATCTCGCTCAGTTGTCCGATGGAGGACAGGTGCGGGGCTGCAGCGCGCATGGTGATGTCGTCGACCCAGCCCTCGATGAGCGCGAGGAGCGTCTCGATCGACGCGAGGGTCTCCTCCTGGAGCTCCGAGTGCCGCGGGCTGAAGATGCCCTGGGTGAGTGCGGCCTGCAGCTTGGCGGGGTCGGCCACGCCGATCTCCGAGACGGCCTGGTCGAGGGCCTCGAGGTCGATCGTGATCCCGGACGCGTAGCGCTCGATGAGGTTGTGAAGGTGGCCGGGCAGCCAAGCCGCCGCGGCGAACAGCCGCACGTGGGCGGCCTCCCGCAGCGCGAGAAAGGTCAGCACCTCGTCGTCGGGAATGTCGAGCCCCGCCGAGAATTCGGCGATCACGCTCGGCACGAGCGTCACGCGGGGCTCCGCGAGCAGCGGGAAACCGAGGTCGGTGACCCCGAACGTCTCCCGTGCGGCCTGGCCGGCGGCCTGACCCATGTGCATGCCACACACCGTGGGGCTGATCGACTGCACGAGCGCGCCGGCATCGGCCCCCTGCAGACCCATCGCCTCGATGGCAGAACCCGAGCCGTCCTCGCCGCGCAGGATCGCGCTCAGCGCGCGCGACACACTGACGGCCACCGGGCCGGCGATCACGCGCCACGTGGGCAGGGTTGCCTCGACCCATTCGGCGCGCGAGACCACCTGAGGCTCGCGGCCCGTCGGATCGAAGTCGGTGGCGGCGTCGAGCCAGAGCTGTGCCCGGGAGATCGCGGAGCGATGAGCCTGCGCCACCTGCGCGCTCACCGTCGGGTCGCCACCCTGCGCCGCCACTCCTCGGGCGACATCGTGCGCCAGGGTCCAGTTCACGTCCTGACCCTGTGACTGCGTCACGAGCGAGCGGATCTGCGACAGGACGTGATCCATCATCGCGGGGTTGCCGAGCATGCCGGAAGCCTGCGCGAGCGCACTGGGATCCATGCCCATGCGTTCAAGCTCGGCCAGCGCCGCCTCGGCGTCGTCTCCGAACAGTTCGCGCAGCAGGCGCATCCACGGGGTGTTGTCGTCGCTCACGCACGCTCCTGAGGTCGCGACGCTCGCGCGCATCGCGAGTGTCGGGTCCACGGTAACCCGCACGGGGGCGAGTTAGGCGAGGCGTTCGCTATGAGCAATGATGGGTCGCGTGACGACCGATCCGGACCCCCTCGCGCCCGCAGAGCCGGACCCCTTCACGCCCATCGAGACGGAGCCCGGTCCCGGAGCGCGCCGAGACTTCACCCTCGCCCTCACCGGCTTGGGGGCGGCCCTACTTCTCGCGGTGCTGTCGATCCTGCCCGCGCGTTTCGCGATCGGCATGCCAGGCCCCACGTTCGACACGCTCGGCACGGATGAAGACGGCGCCGCGCTCGTGGAGATCTCGGGCGCCCCGACGTATGACGCCTCGGGCGAGTTGAGGCTCACGACCGTGTCGGTGGCGCGAGGCTCGTCGACATGGTTCTCCCTGGGCCAGGTCCTGCGCGGCTGGGTGGCGGACGACCGCTACGTGCAGCCCGAGGAGGCGGTGCTCGGTGACCCCGAGGACAGCGAGCAGGTGGAGCAGGAAAGCCAGCAGCAGTGGGTGACGTCCCAGGAGTCCGCGACGGTTGCCGCGCTCACCGCGCTGGGTCAGGAGGTGCCCGCCACGATCGAGGTTGCGGCGCTCACCGACACCACGAACGCCGACGGGTTGCTCGAGCCCGGCGACGTCATCACCGCCGTCGACGGTGAGCCCATCGACTCCTACACGGACCTGTTCGACTATCTCGAGCGTGTCACTCCCGGCGATGACGTCATGGTGACCGTGGACCGCGAAGGCACGAGCACCGACGCGACCTTCGCGACTCTTGACGACGGTGCCGGCAACGCCGTCATGGGCATCTACGTGGAGCCCCACTTCGAGATGCCCATCGACGTCACGGTGCAGATCGACAAGGTGGGCGGACCGTCCGCGGGGCTCATGTTCTCGCTGGCGATCATGGACAAGTTGACCGAGAAGGACGAACTCGGCGGCGCGCTGGTGGCCGGCACCGGCGCGATCAGCGCCGACGGCGACGTGGAGCCCATTGGTGGCATCCGGATGAAGATGCACGGTGCCAGGGATGCCGGCGCCGACTGGTTTCTCGCGCCCGTAGAAAACTGTGACGAGGTGGTCGGGAACATCCCCGACGGCCTGAACGTCTTTGCGGTGGACGATCTCGACGATGGCTATGCCGCCATCGAGGCCATCGGCGCGGGGGATACCTCCGGGCTGGCCACCTGCACCGCTGCCTGATTACGCTGGACCCCACCCGCCGCTGCTGACGACCAAGGACACCATCCGTGACGTTCGACGACCGACCTGACCGCCCGCAACGCCCCGCGTCGCCGGTCCCACCCAGGCGCCGCTCGCCGCTGCTTGTCGCCGGCATCGCCGTCGCGATCCTCGTGGTGGCGACCGTGATCGCCGCCAACGTGTGGACCGAGATCGCCTGGTACCAGCAGTTGGGCTTCGAGGGCATCCTGTGGACCCAGTGGGTCGCGCGCATTGTGCTGTTCGTGATCTTCGCCGTGCTTGCCGGCGGCGCCGTGTTCCTGTCCCTGTGGGTGGCCAAGCGGGTCAGGCCCGCCGCGGGTACGCGCCGCGGCGCGCTCGACCAGTACCGCGAGCAGATCGAGCCCATCGAGCGCGGCATCATGATCGCGCTGCCCATCTTCGTCGGGCTGATCGCCGGCTTCGCGATGGCGGCCCGCTGGCAGGACGTCCTCGCGTGGTTCAACCACGTGCCCTTCGGCGAGGTCGACCCGGAGTTCGGGCTCGACCTGTCGTTCTACGTGTTCACGCTTCCCGTGCTGCAGGCCTTCGTCGGCTTCTGGCTCGTCATCACGATCCTGTGCACGCTGCTGGCAGCGTTCGTCCACCTCCTGTACGGAGGCATCTCCGGCGGCGGACGCGAGTTCGTGGCCTCGGGAGGCGCCCGCATTCAGCTCGCCGTGTCCGGCCTGCTCGTGATGATCGGCATCGCCGCGAACTACTGGCTCGACCGCTACGCGCTGCTGAACGACAATTCGGGGGAGTACTACGGCGCGCTCTACACCGACGTCAACGCGATCCTGCCGGCCAAGGGCATCCTGTTCGGCATCGCGCTGCTGGTCGGACTGCTGTTCCTCGTGGTCATCTGGCGCGGCGACTGGCGTATTCCCGCTGTGGGAGTGTCGCTCATGGTGCTGTCGGCGCTGGTGATCGGCGGGGTCTACCCGGCCATCGTCCAGAACTTCCAGGTCAACCCCAACGCGCAGGACCTCGAGGCCGAATACATTCAGCGCAACATCGACGCGACCCTCGCCGCCTATGGGCTCGAGGACGTCGAGACCACGCCTTACGACGCGACCACCGAGGCGGAGGCCGACGCGCTGCGTGCCGACGCCGAGACGACCGCGCAGATTCGCCTGCTCGACCCCAACATCGTCTCGCCGGCGTTCCAGCAGCTGCAGCAGAACAAGCAGTACTACAACTTCACCGAGGAGTTGGCGGTCGACCGCTACGACATCGACGGCACCATGAACGACACGGTGATCGCGGTGCGCGAACTCGACCTCGACGGCCTGGGAGCGGAGAACCGCAACTGGGTGAACGACCACACGGTCTACACGCACGGCTTCGGCGTGGTCGCCGCCTACGGCAACCGCACCACCTCCGACGGACAGCCCGCCTTCTTCCAGGGCGGCATCCCCTCGACCGGAGAGCTCGGCGAATACGAGCCGCGCATCTACTTCGGTCAGACGCTGCCCGACTACTCGATCGTGGGCGCCCCCGAGGGCACCAGCCCGTGGGAGCTCGACTACCCGGACGACGACTCGAACACCGGCCAGGTCAACACGACCTACGACGGCGAGGGTGGCCCGAGCATCGGCAACATCGCGGAGAAGATCCTCTACGCCATCAAGTTTGGCGAGGAGCAGATCCTGTTCTCCGACCGCGTCACCAGCGAGTCGCAGATCCTCTACCACCGCGACCCGCTCGACCGCGTCGCGCGCGTGGCGCCGTACCTCGAGCTCGACTCGACCACCTACCCGGCGGTCGTCGACGGCGAGGTCGTGTGGGTCGTCGACGGATACACCACGACCGACAGCTACCCGTACGCGTCGCCGCTGCAGTCGAGCACCCTGTTTGCGGGCTCGGACAGCTCGCCGCTTCCGAGTGTGCTGAACTACATGCGCAACTCCGTCAAGGCCACCGTCAACGCGTACGACGGTTCCGTGACGCTGTACGCGTGGGACGAGAACGATCCGCTGCTGCAGACCTGGCAGAACGTCTACCCGACGAACCTTCAGCCCATCTCGGAGATCTCCGGTGACCTCATGAGCCACCTGCGCTACCCCGAGGAGCTGTTCCAGGTGCAGCGCCACCAGCTGCAGCGCTACCACGTGACCGATGCTTCGGCCTTCTACTCCGGCCAGGACACGTGGACGCTGCCCAACGACCCGACGGTCGGCGAGACCACGCTGCAGCCGCCGTACTACCTGACGCTGCAGATGCCCGAGCAGGACGAGCCGACGTTCTCGCTGTACAGCTCGTACATCCCCGGTGGTGAGACCAACCGCAACATCCTCACGGGCTACCTCGCGGTGGACTCGGAGACCGGCAACGCCGAGGGCGAGGTCGCGGACGGCTACGGCACGCTGAGGCTGCTTGAGCTTCCGCGCGACACCACCATCCCCGGCCCCGGTCAGGTGCAGAACAACTTCAACGCGGACTCCGACGCGCAAACCACGCTGAACCTGCTGCGTCAGGGTGACTCGGACGTGGTCAACGGCAACCTGTTGACGCTGCCGGTCGGTGGCGGCCTGCTGTACGTGCAGCCCGTCTACGTCCAGTCCTCCGAGGGCACGCGTGTGCCGCTGCTGCGCAAGGTCTTCGTGTCCTTCGGTGAGGAGATCGGCTTCGCCGACACCCTCCAGGAGGCCCTCGACCAGGTGTTCGGCCCCGGCGCCGCCCCCGAGGTGGACGAGGCCGACACCATCACCGCCGAAGGTGAGGTGACCGACGAGGCCGATGTCGACACTGGCGTGACCCCCACGCCCGAGCCGTCCGCGACCGCCGAGCCGACCCCGACCGAGACCGCCACCTCGGAGCCCGAGCCCACCGCGACCAGCGGCACCGACGACCGCGACATCGCGACGGCACAGGCCGACCTCGAGGCCGCCCTCGCCGACGCCCAGCAGGCGCTGCAGGACGGCGAGGCGGCGCTGGCCGACGGCGACTTCGCGGCCTACGGCGAGGCGCAGGACGACCTCGCCGCCGCGCTCGAGGCGGCCATTGCCGCAGACGACCGCATCACGGAAATCCAGTCCGCCGAGTAGGCGATTTGGTGCATCACCCCGCGTCGGGTAGAGTAATCAAGCCGACGCGGGGTGGAGCAGTTCGGTAGCTCGCCGGGCTCATAACCCGGAGGTCGCAGGTTCAAATCCTGTCCCCGCTACGAGATACGAAGGCCCGGACCACATGGTCCGGGCCTTCGTCGTTCCCCGTGAGTCAGAACCCGCTAGGTTCGCTGCGTGAGTACTGAACGGCGCATCGGCCTGCTGTCCGCGACCGGCATCGGCGTCGGCTCGATGCTCGGCGCCGGAGTCTTCTCCGACATGTGGGTCGACGTCCTCGCGGCGGGATCGTGGGCGCTCGCGGCGGTACTTGCGGCCGCGGCGGTCGCGCTCATGAATGCGCTCTCGACCGCGCAGCTCGCGGCCAGGTATCCCGTGGCGGGCGGGGCCTACGCCTATGGCCGTGCCGAGTTGGGTGCCTTCGCCGGGCACGTGGCCGGCGCCGCGTTCGTGGTGGGCAAGACCGTGTCGGTCGCGGCGGGGGCGACCGTGCTGGGCGCCTATGTCTTGCCAGGGCATGCACAAGGCATCGCGACCGCTGCGGTCGTGGCGGCGTGGGCGCTCAACGCGCGGGGAATCACGCGCACCGCCCGCGGGGCGACCGTGATCGCCGTCGTCGTCGTGGTTGCCTTGGTCGCGATCGTGGCCCTGGCGTGGGCGGGGGAGCCGGCCGATGCCGGGCCTCCCGTCCCTGTTCTTGCGGCCGATGCCGGACCTGCCGTGACCTTCTTGGTCGCCGTGGCGGCGTGTTTCTTTGCGTTCGCGGGGTACGCGAGGATCGCGACCCTGGGCGAGGAGGTCCGCGACCCGTCGCGCACCATCGGGCGCGCCATCCTGCTGGCGCTCGCCGTGGTGGTGGCGTTGTACCTGGCGGTTGCGGCGGCGCTGGTACGCCTGGGTGCAGATCGCCTCACTGCCGCCGTTGTCCGCGACGGCGACGCGATCATGACGACCGGCGAGGTCGCCCCCATCGAGCAGCTGGCCCGCGTGGGCGGCGTCCCGGTGTGGGTCGTGACGCTGGTCGCCTCGCTGAGTGTAGGCGGAGCGATGCTCGCGGTGATGGCAGGAGCGGGGCGCACCGCGATGGCCATGGCTCGCGAAGGGGACCTGCCACGGGCGCTCGCGCACACCGGGGCGTCGGGTGCGCCGTGGCGGGCGGAGGGCGTGGTCGCGCTCGCGGCGGTCGCACTGGTGTGGACGCAGGGCGCGAGCCTGGTGCTCGTGTCGGCGTCGAGCGTGCTGCTGTATTACGCGGTGGCCAACCTCGCGGCGGCGCGCCAGCGCAGGGCCGGACGCACGGTGGGGCTCGCCATCCCCGCCGTCGTGTCACTGCTGGGGCTCGCCTGCTCATTGGTCCTCGCAGCCGTGGCGATCGTGGGTGCCGGGGAGGCCTCCTGGCCGGTTTTCGCCATCGGAGGCGCCGTCATCGGCTGGCCCGCGGTGGCGCTCGTGGTCCGGCGCCGGCCACGCGTAACCTTCTAGCCCGCTAGCGAGTGAGGCTCCACCCCGCCCACGCGGCCGCGACGCCGAGGACGCCGGTGACGGCCAGGTACAGCAGCGCACGCCGGCGCTCGCTGGCCTCCCACAGGTGGGCGGCATCGACGGCAAGCGTCGAGAACGTCGACAGGCCGCCACCCAGACCGGATCCGAGCACGAGCATCACGCCGGCAGGGGCGTCGGTGAGTCCAGCAAGCGCGCCCACGAGTGCAGAGGCGACCGTATTCGCGGTGATGGTGTGCCACGCGAGGGTGCCTGCGGTGACGCGCTGGGCCAGAAGGTAGCGCAGCACTGCACCGAGGCCGCAGCCGACCATCGCGCCGGCGTACAGGGCGACGCTCATGCGGGGGCCTTCGCACGGGCGACCGCCCACCGGCGGCCTGCGACGGCCGCGACGACCGCAACCGTCATGGTCGCGATCAGCAGCGCCAACGACGCCGTGGGGCCCGCATCGGACGTCCATTCGAGCGCGGCGATCGAGGAGAAGGTCGTGAAGCCGCCCAGCATGCCGGTGCCCACGAGCGGCCACCACCACCGCGCGCCGCGCACGGCGATGTAGCCGTCGATCGCGCCCAGCGCCGCAGAGCCCACCACGTTGATGACGACGAGGTCCCACGGCAGGGCGCCCAATGGCGGCACGGCGGCGTCGAGCGCGAGCCTCACCCCACCGCCCAGCATGCCTCCCACGAAGACGAGGAAGACGGGGTGGCGCAGGGTCACCGAGCGGCCAGCCAGGCGTCGGCGTCGGCGAGTTCCGCCTTGATGCCCTCCAGCACAGCGTTGTGGACGGCCTTCGCGATGATGGCGCCGAAGAGCGGCACCTTGACGGACACGGAGCCGTCGACGGCGAAGATCGATCCGTCGCCGTCCGGCGCGACGTCGAGGCGGCCCGAGGCGTGCCCCGGCGCACCCATGATCTCGACGGCGAACGTCGCGTGCCTGCTGTCTCCGCCGGGGGCCTGCCATGCCTCCGTGTATTTCACGGTGAGCGTCGAGCCCACGAACCCGCGAAACTCTTGCGGAATGGTCGTGGACGGGATGGTGCGCCTGATCGACACGGAAAAGGCCTCGTCCGGGCCTCCCGTGACAATCGCGCCACCGTCGTGAGCGCCGCCGGTGGCTCCGCGCAGGTGCGCGAATGACTCGTCCGCCAACATCGCGATGACCTCGTCGACGCTCGCGTCGAACCGGTGCCTGTGTGTGATGTCCATGCGTGCCCTTCGACGGTGTGACCCAGGCTACCGCGACCGTCGGCGCCGCCTAGGCTAGGGGAGTGGCGACGCTCAGAGAGACGGCAGAAAAGTACGGCCCCCTGTCCGAGGCCGAGGCGGAGTGGCTTGCGCTGCTCACCGCCGACTGGCAAATCATCGCGGACCTGTCGTTCGCGGATCTCGTGATGTGGCGCAAGGTCGAGGACGGCTTTGTCGCCGTCGCCCAGTGTCGACCGTCCACCGGCCCCACGGTGCACCAGGACGACGTGGTGGGCACCATGGCCGCCGCCGGGCGAGTCGCTCACTTGCAGCGCGCCCTCGACGAGGGTGGCATCACCGCCTCTCGCGAGCCGCGCTGGGACGAGACCTACGCCGTGCGCGAGGACGCCCTGCCGATCGTCATGGACGGCAAGCCCGTAGGCGTCCTCACCCGTGAGGTCTCGCAGGCGGTGTCGCGCTCCTCGAGCAGGCTCGAGCTGAACTACAAGGGGGCGGCGGACGACCTCCTTCACATGATTACCAGGGGAGAGTTCCCCAGGCAGATGTCGGTGACCGGCTCGCGACGCGGCGCTCCGCGTGTGGGCGACGGCGTGCTGCGGCTCGATGCCGCCGGCCACGTCACCTACGCGAGCCCCAATGCGCTGTCGTGCTTTCACCGGCTGGGTGTGACGGGTTCGCTGATGAACAGGTCGCTGCCGCGAGTGACGAGCGAACTGGTCACCGACAAGGGTCACATCGACGAGACCCTTGCGATGGTCGTGATGGGCCGCGCGCCCTGGCGCGCCGATGTCGAGGCCAACGGCGCAACGCTGTCGCTTCGCGCCATTCCGGTCACCGAATACGGCGAGCGCATCGGCGCCGTGCTGCTGTGCCGCGACGTGTCCGAACTTCGCCGGCGTGAGCGTGAGCTCATCACCAAGGACGCGACCATTCGCGAGATTCACCACCGCGTGAAGAACAACCTGCAGACCGTCGCCGCGTTGTTGAGGCTACAGTCGCGCCGCGTCCAGGCCCCCGAGGCCAAGGAGGCACTCGCGGAGGCCATGCGCCGCGTGTCCACCATCGCGCTAGTGCACGAGACGCTGTCGGGCACCCTCGACGAGCTCGTCAACTTCGACGACCTCGCCGGACGGTCCATGAGGATGGCGGCCGAGGTTGCCTCGCCCGGCGTGCAGGTGAAGCTCTTGCGCGAGGGTGACTTTGGGCTGATTCCGGCCCAGTACGCGTCGTCCCTGGCGCTCGTGATGACCGAACTTGTCACCAACGCGGTCGAGCACGGCTTCGAGGGGCGCGAGCACGGGATCATCACCGTGACGGCGGAGCGCACCGACGAGTCGCGGCTGAGGGTGGTCATCGCGGATGACGGCAAGGGCCTCAGCGCGGAACCATCGGGCCTGGGGTCCCAGATTGTGCGCACGCTCGTCGAGAACGAACTGGGAGGCGAGATCGTGTGGCGCCGTACCGAGACGGGATCCGCGGTCGACGTCCACGTCCAGGTGGGCGAGTAGTCGGCCGGACATACGACGAGGGCCCGCAGCGTCTGCTGCGGGCCCTCGTCGTAGAAGTGCTGGGTTACTTGGCTGCGCGGCGCGCGCGGGCGGCGCGGCGCTTGAGCGAGCGGCGCTCGTCCTCGGACAGACCGCCCCACACGCCGGAGTCCTGGTTGTGTTCCATGGCCCATTGCAGGCAGGTGTCACGGACCTCACACGTGGTGCAGACCGTCTTGGCCTTCTCGATCTGCACGAGTGCGGGTCCGGTGTTGCCGACCGGGAAGAACAGCTCCGGGTCGTCGACGTCAAGGCATGCTGCGCGGTCGCGCCAGTCCATCAGGACCTCCTAGGGTTGTGGAGGCGCGACAAAACCCCGGAAGGGTGAGGGGGTTCATGCCGCTGCCATCGCGAAATGTCACTGTTTCAAGTTTCCCATTGTTAACAACAGATGACAAGACCCCATTTTGTGTGATGGGTCACGTGTGTTGCGGTAGCTAGGGTAGGCGCCATGATCTCCCGCAGCACCGTTAACCGTGTCGCCCCGCGGGCCGTAGCGGCCGCCTTGGTGGCGCTCGAGGCGCTCGCGCTCGTCGTCGGTGCTCTCGCGTACGCGTGGCACGGTGTCGCTGGCTCGGACGATCCGGCGTTGACGTGGTCCCTCGTGGCGATGCTCGCGGTCCTCGCGGCACCCCTTGCTGCTGCGGCAGCCGCCGTCGCGCGAGGGCGCAGGTGGGGCCGAAGCTACGGGATCATGTGGCAGGTGCTGCAGGTGGCCGCCGGCTGGTACTTGCTTGAGGTGTCATCGGCCGGGGGCATCGCCACCGTGGCCGTGGCCCTTGCGGCGGGAGCCGCCCTGGTGATCGACACCAGGCGCGACCCCCAGCTCTAGGTTCAGTTGCACCGCTGCCGCATGGCGCGCGGCAATCACCACCACCCGGCCCGGCACGGGCGACGGGTCCACGGTCCCGGCGTGGTCGAGCGCGGCCAGCAGGCGCACCGCGCGCGGCGTGGGCTCGGTGAGCACCACCACGTCTGCCCCAGCCGCGAGTGTGGGGGAGTCGGCCTCGTGGGCATGTGCACCGATGGAGCTGGCGACGGCCCGGCGGACGGCGCCCGGTGGGCCCACCACGCACACCGTGCCGCCCGGCGCCGCCCAAGGACTCGCCGCGTCCCCTCCCACACCCCAAGCGTCACGCGGCGCCCTCGTGGGGAGCGGCTGCGCGAGCGCCTTCCCCTCGACCCGCCCCGGCGAGAACGCGAGTTGGGCCTCGCTCGCGATGTCGTCACGCATCACCCACGCGCGCCCGGGGGCGGCGCCGGACGGCTCGTCGCGCGGGACTGACCAGGCGGCCGCCTGGGCGGGCGAGCACTGCATCATGACCGCGATCAGCCGAGCGCCGCGCGCGAGGCGTGTGGGGGCATGCGGGGACAGCGCGAGCACCGTGGGCCGGCCGGCTGCGATGCGCTCCAGGAGTGCCTCAGCGGCCGCGCCGTCGTCGACCGTCGACAGGAGAGCGAGCGCCGGGCCGGCGTCCTCGACGATCAGCAGATGGCGAGGGTCGGTGGCCAGATGCAGCGTGCGGGCCGCTTCGCGAGGGTCTGCGGGTAGCGTCACCGGGCGAAAGCCGAGAGTGGTGGCGCCGATCGCGGCCGCCCGCATGGCTCCGGCGCGCGCGGCGCCAGGCGGACCCACCACGACGAAGGCACCCTCATGGGGGTGCCAGCGCACCGGCGCCACGCGGCGCTCGCGCGGGTGGTCGGCCAGAGCGATCACCACGCCCGCGCGAGGGTCGGCAGCATGGACGGCGGCGACATCCGGGGCAAACGATGATGGCAGCGGCGGCTGCCACAGGGCCATCGGAGGCGGGTGTCCCCTCCACCGGCGACTCGCGGCGTCGGCGAGTGAGGCTCCGGGATCGGGGGTGTGACCGACTGCGACGACCGCGGGAGATGGCGTGGCGAGCGCCCTGGCAGTCTGCAGCGGCGTCAGTGCCTGCCCGCGTGCCAGGATCGCCCGCCCAGGGCGATCCCGCGGCAAGGACGCCGCGTCCGCGCGGCCCAGGAGGTCGCGCGATTCGGCGTCCGACGCGACGCGCAGGGCGAGCGTGGCCCCGACGTTGGCTCGTACCGCAGGTGTGACGGCACCCGAGGGGCGCTGGGTCGCCATGACGAGGTGGAGACCCAGCGAGCGGCCCTGCGCGGCGAGCCGTGCCATGTCGGCGACGAAGTCGGGCGCCAGCGAGGCGATCTCCTGATACTCGTCGACGACCACGAGGAGGCGAGGGGGAGCGTCGCCGAGGGCCTCCCACTGCTGCCACGACGTGACGTCGCGTTCCGCCAGCGCGCGCTTGCGCGAGTGCAGTTCCTCCGCGAGCCCCGTCAGGGCCCGGTGCGCGAGTGCGCCGTCAAGGTCGGTCAGGGTCGCGCAGACGTGAGGCAAGCCCAGGCATCCGGCGAGGCCTGCTCCGCCCTTGAAGTCGATCAACGCGATCGCGAGGTCGGCGGGCGGATGCGCGACCGCGAGCCCCGTCACCAGAGTCTCGAGCGCGACC
The DNA here is from genome assembly GCF_002090055.1 of Demequina sp. NBRC 110051. Classification (GTDB taxonomy): domain Bacteria; phylum Actinomycetota; class Actinomycetes; order Actinomycetales; family Demequinaceae; genus Demequina. The sequence goes on along the minus strand of NZ_BBRH01000009.1, from coordinate 154,430 downwards.
GACTTGCCCGAGCCCGTGGTGCCTGCGACGAGCACGTGAGGGCCGTCACGGTCCAGATCGAGCTCGACGGGGCCGTCCGCACCTGTGCCGAGCGTCACGGTGAGTGCGCGCGCAGCGCCGCGTGTGAGTGGCCGGTCGCCGTCCGGCAGTGCGTCGACGTCTCCCCAGCGCACCGCCGCAGGCAGGCCGTCCGTCGGGGCCGTCGCAGCGAGGCGCCGCGCGGCGGCCTCCGCGGCGTCCCGATGCACCGCCAGCGGAAGGCGGTGGCGCGACGAAGTCCCCACGCGTTCGGTAACGCCGCGGGATCCGACGTCCACGGTGGCATCGGCCCATGACGGCGGCTCCTCTCCTGGACCGAGCAGAGCCACACGATCGTCCGCGCTGCCCGGGGAAAGCCATCGCATCCACGGCTCCCGCGTGACGCCCGCGAGCACACGGCCGCGGTCGAGCGCGACGGCCCTCGCGTACGCGGCCGGCCACCCTCCCGTGCCCCGGATGGCGATCCGGCCGGCCGGGGTGCGGGCCGCATCCGCACCGGGCTCGCGTTCCGCACGGGCCCGCCCCTGCCGGGCGCTCGCGACAAGCGCGGGAACCGACGTGGCCACTGCCACGGCCAGGACGCACGCGGCGATCCACCATCGCCCCGTCACGGATCCCAGCACGATGGCACTCATCACTGCCCCCGCCGCCATCGTGAGCGGCACTCGGGGGCGTGTGGGCGAGGCGGGAGTGCGCGGTGGCGCCCCATGAATAGTCAGCTCGGAGCGGCCCAGCCTCAGCCGAGGAGGATCGGCTCTGAGCGCGCGGCGCGGGCCGGGGCCATTGGTGGAGCCTAGGTCGCTCACCCTGGCGCGTGACTCGTAGGTGAGCCGCGCGTGCGCGGCGGACAGCGCGGGGTCGGACACCACGAGGTCTGCGGGGTGCGCACGGCCCACCACCACGCCGTCGTCGGCCAGGCGCACGGTCGCCCCCGCGTCGGGGCCACGGGTGACCTCGACATAGACGTCCCCTGGACGCACGGTCGACCCCGCGGCGTCCCGGATGAGCTTCGCGCCGTGAAGGAGCGGCGCGATGCCTGCGGGGTGGTCGGGGGCGAGCCGCACGTCGCCGCACCACAGCGACTCGACGCCCCACGCCTCAGCGATGGAGCGTGCCGGGGTGCCCGGGCGCACCTCGAAGTCCGCGTCGTGGCTGTCGGAAATCCTCACCGGGCCAGGGTGGGTGCACGCCCGCTCGCGCGGGCTCACGAAGGCGCAGCCTGGGGAAAACCTCGCTATGGAGCAGTGGCTGTGGGAACTGCGGACATGGGCGCGACCTCGCCCGACTCCTCGCCCACTCCCGCGTACCAGGTGTAGGTCCGCACGGACACCGTGCGAGGAACCCCCTCGAGCGTGTACGTCGAGTGGCGCACCTGCGAGGACAGTACGGGCGTGGGGGTTTCGGTCCACGGGACGTCGTCGATCGCCCGGGTGAGCACGACCGGCTGCTCGCCCCACGCATCGGCCATCTCGGAGATCTGCGCCGCCGTGGGAGGCGCGAGCGCCAACACCACCGGGGTGTCACAGACGGTGCGGAGCCCCCCGAAGAGTTCTGAGGTGCCGACGAGGACCACGGGGCGGTCCTCCACCCGCGCGCACAGGTCGTCGATCATGTCGCGCGCGCCGATCATCTCGCGCGTGGTGACGTTGACGGCGGTCGACAGCGGGAACTCGGCGGTGGTCTGCACGGACACCCAGGTCGTCAGCGGCAGCCCGATCATCGCGACGGCCGCCACGCGGCGCGCGATCACCCGGGCCTGCCGAGCGCGCAGGAGCGACGCCAGCCACCAGGCGGCAGCGGCGGCGAGCAGCAGGAGCCCTGGAAGAGTGACGGGCTCGAAGCGTCGAATCGCCCAGATCTGGTCGGGCACGATGTTGGGCTTCCACAGGTACAGCACCGTGGGCGCGATGACGGATCCCACCATCACCGCCCACGGGGCATCGCGGCGCACCATGCGCATGGTCGCCCAGCCCAGCCCGACGATCCCGAGGATCACCAGGGGCCACGTGAGGTAGTACGACAGCCACGTGACGGTGGACTCCGCGTAGGTGCGGGTGCCGTCGACCGGTAGGCCCTGGGCCCGTTGAAAGCTCTCGACCACGCCGTTGACGAAGTCTTGGGACGACGTGGAGGTGCCGCGGCGCACCGTGGTCCACAGGGGACGCGAGGCGAATAGCGCCATGACGGCGATCACGGCGCCCCCGAGCACCCACGCCCCGCGTGCCCCCAGGCGATCCGAGAGTCCTACGAGCCACGCGTCGCCGCGGGCGCGCTCGGTCCACGACAGCGACCACAGCAGCACCGCGACGGTGAGGACGAGGTAGGCGGCGAGGAGGGCCACGGCCTCCTCGGCCAGGCGCATGAAGTAGGCGTTGCTCCAGATCGCGACGGAGGCGTAGCCGGCCATCAGTGCCACAGCCGCGGCGACAGTGAACACCCTGAGTGCCCGCCGGCGCCACAGCCGCGGCGCGTCGAGGACCGCGAGCGCGATCGCCACGCCCGCCACCGTTCCCATCGCCCCCGAGCCGCCGTCGATACGCACGAAGGTCGTGGCGCCCGCGGCGATGCCTCCCACTGCCATGAGCGCCGTGGAGCGTTCGGTGAGCCCCCGCCACGCGTAGAGGATGCCGGCGATCGCGAGCAGGAGTGCCAGGGGCTCGGTATAGGCCGGGCGCGACAGGCCGATGTGCGACACCGTGAGCGCGAGCGCGCCGGCGGGGGCGAGCGCGGCAACGGGCGACAGGAACCGCCTGGCGAGGGCGAAGGTCGCGAGGATGCCCGCCGCTCCGATCACCACGTTGGCGGCAAGCACCCCCGTGTCGCCCGCGAACCACCCGCCCACGGCGATGGTGGCCGGCAGCATCTTGGCGCCTTGCGGCTGGATCATGTCGCCGTTCAGGTTCCACGCCTCGGACGCATCCGCGAGGAAGCTGGAACTCACCGCGGCGGCCTCGGCCGCTCCGGCCACAGGAATGTCCGTCGAGGGGTGGTCCACGAGCCACAGCCCCGACAGGGTCAGGAAGCCGGGGTCGCGCACCACGAGCATGTACTCGGCGGCCATCGCGATGTTCCACACGGTCCACGCGGCCGTGCCCGCCACGGCCACCAGCCCGGCGAGGGCGTCGCGGGGGTGCTCCAGCCGGGGCGCGAGCGGCCGCCACGCCACCGCCGCAAGCGCCGCTGCCAGCGGCAGGACGGTCCACCATTCGTGCAGGCCCAGCGTGACCATCGTGCCCGCCGTGAGCGCGACGGCGACAACAATGAGAACGAGGCGTTCGGGGGCTGCGGCGAGGGCGGCGCCCAGGCGACCGTCGAGACGGCCCGGCGCGACGGTCGTGGTCACGATTGCCCAGCGTACCGGCGGCCCCGAGCCCCGCGGCAAGGCGCCGCCGAGGCAACGCCGAGGCCGTGGCGAGTTGCTGCCAAGCCCGCGACGCCGCCAACCCAGCCACGGCATCGGCCACCCGCCCGCGGGTGTCGTTGCGTCCACGCGCGCGCCGGGTATCGTGTCCTCATGACGCGAATTGTCTTGGTCGAAGATGACCCGACCATTTCAGAACCCTTGACCCGCGCTTTGGGTCGCGAGGGGTACGACGTGGAATGGCACGGGACGGGTATGGGAGGAGTAGGTGCGGCGGATGACGCGGACCTGGTGATCCTTGACCTGGGGCTGCCCGACATCGACGGTGTCGACGTCGCACGCCGCATCCGTGACAAGGGGCTGCAGGTGCCCATCCTCATGCTGACCGCGCGCGCGGACGAGGTGGACCTGGTGGTCGGGCTTGACGCGGGCGCGGACGACTACGTCACCAAGCCGTTCCGCCTGGCCGAGCTCCTCGCGCGCGTGCGCGCGCTGCTGCGCCGCCGCCTGGTGGGTGACGCCAACGGCGAGCTGGCCGTGGCCGGCGTCCGCGTGGACGTCGCGGGTCACCGTGCGTTCCTCGACGACAAGGAGCTGCAGCTGTCGGGCAAGGAATTCGACCTGCTGCACCTGCTGGTGGCGAATGCGGGCTCGGTGGTCTCGCGCGACACCCTCATGCGCGAGGTGTGGGACGCGGACTCCTCGGCCCCGTCGAAGACGCTCGACATGCACGTGTCGTGGCTGCGCCGCAAGCTGGGCGATGACGCCGCCTCGCCGCGCTTCATCACGACGGTGCGTGGCATGGGCTTCCGCTTCGAGAACGACGAGTAGTCCCGCATGCGCCGCCGCGTGCTGCGCGCCACCATCGCGGCCCTGACGGTCGCGGTCATCTTGCTGGGCATCCCCCTCGCGGTGGTCGCCGCGCAGATCGTGAAAGAGGACGCCCTGCGCGACCTCGACCTGCGCACCACCACGGCCGCGCGGGCACTCGAGGTGCGCTTCCGTGCGGGCGAGACCATCACCGAGGACGTGCTGGGCTCGTACGTGTCGGATGCGACGAACGCTCCCAGCTACATCTACGTCCAGCTGCCCGACGGCTCCGAGATGACCGCGGGCGTCGAGCCCACGCGGTCCTTCTCGGACAGCCATGTCACGGACGACGGCCTGGTGGTCGTCATGTACATGGACTGGTGGGACGTGTTCTGGATCACGGCGCAGTTCGTCGCGCTCGTGCTGGGTCTGGGCGTGATCGCCGTGGCGGCAGGGCTCGCGATGGCGCGATGGCAGGCCAACCGGCTCACGGCTCCGCTGGTGTACCTCGCGGCCTCGGCCGAGCAGCTGGGCACGGGTCAGGTGCGCCCCCGGCTCGAGAAGACCGGCATCGAGGAGATCGACCTCGTGGCCGAGGAACTCTCACGCAGCGCCGACCGCATGGCGGCTCGCCTGGCGACGGAACGACAGTTTGCGGCCGATGCGTCACATCAGCTCCGTACTCCGCTGACCGCCCTCACCATGCGGCTTGAGGAGATCGCGGCCCTGTCGACCCAGGACGAGGTGCGCGAGGAGGCCGAGAAGTCGCTCGAGCAGGTGGAGCGGCTGGTGGGCGTGGTGGACGAACTGCTGGGCCGCTCGCGCCGCGCGCTCGGATCGGGCACGGAGCTGGTGGTGTTGGAGCAGGTCTTCGAACAGCAGCGCGAGGAGTGGACCCAGGCGTTTCGCGCCGCGGGGCGCGGCCTGGAGATTCACGAGACGGGTGCGACCGTCTTCGCGACCCCCGGCGGCCTCGCGCAGGTGCTCGCGACGCTCATCGAGAACTCGTTGCATCACGGCGGCGGCACCACCACCGTGGCGGCCCGCGAATCGGGCGCGAACCACGCGATCGTCATCGAGGTGCGCGACGAGGGCGCCGGCGTTCCCGAGGAGTTGGCTCCTCGGATCTTCGAGCGCGAGGTGACCTCGGGCCGGGGCACGGGCCTGGGTCTCGCACTTGCGCGCGATCTGGTGACCGCCGATGGTGGCCGCCTGGAGCTCGCGCAGCGCGTGCCCGCGGCGTTTGCGGTCTTCCTGCAGGGCGTGCCGCCCATGGTCGATCTCGAGACCGTCATCCCGCACGGTCGTACGGGCGGGGCGCGGCGGCGCCGCTAGCGCCGGCCGTCCTTACTGTTCCGGCGGCCCGTCGAGGCCGGCCGCGGGGTCGAGTGCAGCATCGGCCGCCGACACCTCCGACGAGAACACGAAGAGCGAGAAGCCCGCGTAGCGGGCGATCGTGCCCAGGCCGATTCCCAGGATCGAGGCGATGTTGTCGGCGAGCGCGGAGGTGAAGCCGAGCCCGTGGTGGCTGACCGCGACCACACCGGCCTCGAGGAGGAGGGCGACGCCGTTGATCGCCGCGAACAGCGTCAGCTCGGCCCACGGGCGGTGACGGCTGGGTCCGCGGAACGTCCACCCGCGGTGCGCAACCCACGCGAACAGGATCGACACCAGGGTCGCGACGATCTTCGCGGTCACCACGCGGTCGTCGTCGCCGGCCACCTCGCTGTCGGGCGCGAGGGGACCCAGGCGCAGCAGGTTGAAGACGCCGAGGTTCACCACGATGCCCGCGATCCCGACCGCGCCAAAGCGCAGGATCTCGGCGCCCCTGGCGCGGATACGGGAGAGCAGCGTCACGAGCGTCGAGCCTAGCGCCGGGTAGGGTGCAGCCATGACTTCCCCCATCGTCGCCGTGATCGGCGGAGGCCAGCTCGCGCGCATGATGGCGCCTGCCGCGACGGCCCTCGGCGTGACCCTGAGGGTCCTCGTCGAATCGGACTCCGCCGCGGCCGCGGCGCCCGCCCACGAGACCGTCGTGGGCCTGCCCGCCGACCCCGATGCCATCGCGCGGCTGCTCGCCGCTCCGACCCCCGCAGTCGTGACGTTTGAGCACGAGCACATCCCCGCCGAGGTCTTCGAGGCCTGTGAGGCCGCGGGCGTGCCCGTGCGTCCTGGTCTCGACGCGCTGCACTTCGCGCAGGACAAGATCGCGATGCGCGAGCGCATGGACCAGTTGGGACTTCCCAACCCCGCGTGGGCCGAGGCGCGCAGTGACGAGGACGTCGCCGCCTTCCTCGATGCTCACGGCGGGGAAGCGATCCTCAAGACCGCTCGTGGCGGCTACGACGGCAAGGGCGTGATGGTGGTGCGCTCGGTAGCCGACGCTCACGCGTGGCTCGAGGCCGCCGCCGAGGGAGGGCCGCGCCTGCTGCTCGAGGCCAAGGTGCCGTTCACGCGCGAGCTCGCGATCCAGATCGCGCGGCGCCCCTCGGGCGAGGCCCGCACGTGGCCCGTGGTCGAGTCGATTCAGCGCGACGGCGTGTGCTCCGAGGTGACGGCGCCCGCGCCGGGCCTCGATCCCGCGCTTGCGGTCGAGGCCGAACGCATCGCCACGGTGATTGCGACCGAGCTGGACGTCACGGGCGCGCTCGCCGTCGAGCTGTTCGAGACCGCCGAGGGAATCCTCATCAACGAACTCGCCATGCGCCCGCACAACTCTGGCCACTGGAGCATGGACGGCGCGGTCACTGGACAGTTCGAGCAGCACCTGCGCGCGGTGCTCGACCTGCCCTTGGGCGACACGCGCCCCACCCAGCCGTGGACCGTGATGGCGAACGTGTTGGGTGGTCGCCGCGGCGACCTGGAGTCGGCGTTGGCCGAGGTGTCCGACCCCGCCGCCAAGATTCACCTGTATGGCAAGGACGTGCGCCCGGGCCGCAAGGTGGGACACGTGAATCTCTCGGGCGCCGAGCGCGCCGAGACCTATGAGCGGGCGGTGGCAGCGGCGGCCGTCGTGCGGGACGGAGCACCAGCATGAGTGACCCCATCGTCGGCATCGTCATGGGATCCGACTCGGACTGGCCCACCATGGTGGCCGCGGCCGAGGCTCTCGACGAGTTCGCGATTCCCTATGAGAAGGACGTGGTCTCCGCGCACCGCATGCCGGAGGAGATGATCGCGTACGGCCGTGACGCCGAGTCGCGCGGGCTGCGCGCCATCATCGCGGGCGCGGGAGGAGCGGCGCACCTGCCGGGCATGCTCGCATCGGTGACCACCCTGCCGGTCATCGGCGTGCCGGTGGCGCTCAAGCACCTGGACGGCATGGACTCGCTCCTCAGCATCGTCCAGATGCCCGCCGGCGTCCCCGTCGCGACCGTCTCGATCGGCGGCGCGCGCAACGCTGGTCTCTTGGCCGCGCGAATCCTTGGCGCCGCGCCCGGGCCCGAGGGGGAGGCCCTGCGTGCGCGCATGCGTGATTTCCAGGCGAACCTGCGCGACGTCGCCTATGCCAAGGGCGAGGCGCTGCGCCGCCAGTAGGACGGCGACAGACGAGGAGGGCCCCGGACGCTCGGCGGCGTGCGGGGCCCTCCTCATGTCCTGGACTGCCGGGACCTACTCCGGGATCACGCAGCCCTCGAGGATCTCCTCCTGCGTCTCGCGCAGGGGAGAGGGGCTCACGGACGGCGTGGGGGTGGTGGCGGTCTCGGACGGGGTCGCGCTGGGCTCGGCCGAGGCGGTGGCGTCCGGCGAGGCCGTGACGGACGGTTCGGCCGACGGCTCCGCGGTCGGGTTCTCGACCGTGGGGTCGGTCGACTCGATCGGGACGTCGTCGATGATGGCTTGCCACATCGCCGTCGCCTCCGGCTCTGTCCACACCACGTCGCCCTGACCGTCGCCGGGGTAGTGCCACGGCACGGTGTAGAAGTTCAGGTTGCTCGTCTCGAAGTTCCGCAGCGAGTACGCGAGGCCGATGATGTTGTTCAGCGAGCCCATCTCGGAGTCCATGGACAGCGACTCGGCGCCGGCACGCACAAACTGCGTGAGCTCGGACACGTCGGTGAGGTAGTTCATGCCGAGCACCTTGCGGGCGGTGTTGGTCAGCAGCTCCTGCTGGCGCTCGATGCGCGCAAGATCCGTACCGTCGCCGCCCAGGCCAGTGCCGGTGCGGGCGCGGGCGAACGCGAGGGCCGTCTCTCCGTCGAGGACCTGCGCGCCGGCCTCGAGGTCGAGTTTGGCCTTCTTGGACGTCATGTCTTGGGTGATGCACATGGGCACGCCCTTGATGGCGTCGACCATGTCCTCGAAGCCGGAGAAGTCGACCATGACGAAGTGGCCGCCCAGGTCGACGCCCGTGAGGTCCATGATGGTCTGCATCACGCATGCGGCGCCCTCGCCGCGGTCGCCGTTCTTGCCGCCGTTGGCCAGAGCGACATTGAACTTCGCGGTCCAGCCCTTCACGACGGAGCCGTCGTACATCTTGCAGTCGGAGATCTTCACGCGCGAGTCGCGGGGGATCGACACGACGTCTATACGTGAGCGGTCGGCGCTGATGTGCATGACCATGGTGGTGTCGCCGCGCATGCCGCCCGCAACGTCGCCGCCGATCTCGGCGTTCTCGCCGTTGCGCTCGTCGGTGCCGATCAGCACGATGTTGAGCGGCTCGCCCGCGGCGAAGTCGTTGGGGGAGTCGCCGACGACGGCGGTCTCTCCCTCGCCGCTGGCCAGCAGCGAGCTGGTGTCGTGCGTCTCGAAGGAGCCCTGCAGTAGGAGGGCGGAGGTGCCGCCGTAGACGAGGGCGAATCCCGCGAGGGCCGCGACGCCGCTCGCGAGGCCGACCAATACGCGCCGATGCGCGGTGCGGGCGCCGTGGCGCGCGCGTGACCTCGTGGGTGCTGGGCTCACGGGGTAGTCCTCCTCGGATGCTGGTGGCGCGGTGGCGGCACGCGACGCTAACGCGCGGGACCGGCCTCGGGTTCCGCGCACGCTTCGCATGCCGCAGCGCCGGTGCTACGCCACCATTATCGGCATAGACAACGACTCACATGAACATCCGGCTACTCGGGGATCACGCACGAGTCCAGAATGTCCTGCTCGCTCTCGCGCACGGGCGACGCACTGGGGTCGGGCTCGGCGGGCTCGGACGCCTCGGGCGAGGCCGTGGCGGAGGCCGACGGCGACGCGGATCCGGACGCCGTGGGGGACGGGGAAGCGGTGACGGCGGGCTCGTCGGCAAGCGACGAAATGGGCACGTCGTCGACGAGGGCCTGCCACATCTCGGACGCGTCCGGCTCGGTCCACAGGACGTCCGAGGTGCCATCCTCGGGATAGTGCCAGGGAACGGTGTAAAAGTTCAGATTCGCCGTGTCGAAGGAGCGCAGGCTATAGGCCAGCCCCACCGCATTGCGAGCGTTGGCCAGCTCCGTGTCGAGCGTGAGGGAGTCGAGCGCGGCGCGCAGGAACGCGTTGAGGTCGGTGGCGTTGGTGAGGAGGTTCATGCCGAGCACCTTGCGGGCCATGTTGGTGAGCAGCTCCTGTTGACGTTCGATGCGCGCGAGGTCGGTGCCGTCGCCGCCCAAGCCGGTGCCGGTGCGGGCGCGGGCGAAGGCGAGGGCCGTCTCGCCGTCGAGGACCTGGGCGCCCGCCTCGAGGTCGAGGTTGGCCTTGTCCGAGCTCATGTCCTGGGAGATGCACATGGGGATCCCGCCGATCGCGTCCACCATGTCCTCGAAGCCCACGAAGTCGACGAGCGCGAAGTGGCCGTTGAATTGCACCCCCGTGAGCTCCGTGATGGTCTTCATCACGCACGCCGCACCCTCACCCCGATCGCCGTAGCGGCCTCCCGAGCTCAGCGCCTCGTTGAACTTCCCCGTCCAGCCGGGCTTTGAGGTGCCGTCGTAGTACTCGCAGTCGGCGATGCGGACGCGAGAGTCGCGCGGGATGGAGACGACATCGATGAAGGACCGATCGGCGCTGATGTGCATGACCATGGTGGTGTCGCCGCGCATGCCCGAGACGTCGTCCGATGCCACGGAGGAGTTGTCGCCCTCGCGCGAGTCGATGCCGATGAGCGCGATGTTGATGGCCTGGCCACCGGCGAAGTCCGTGGGGATGTCGGCGGCATCGGGGTCGTCGCCGCCGCCGGCGATGTCGCGCACATCCGCGGTGTCGGTCGAGCTCAATGCGAGCGCCGTATACGACAGCGGGCCCACGATCGCGAGGGCCAGGACGACCGCGACCGCGGTGACGACCCACGTGGCCGTGCCGTACCGGGACGCCGAGGCGCCGTGCTGGGCCACGCCCTGTTGGTCGTGGGGCATCGGTGCCTCCGCTCGCGCTCGCTGTGATGAATTGCCAGGTGCTTCGCACCAGGTGCTTCGCACCAGGTGCTTCGCACTCTATCTCGCCGCGCCCTGCTCCGGCCGGTTGGCGTCGCCGATGGCGGGCTACGCTTCACGGTGTGATCGACCTGCCTCCCCTCACCGCCGCCCCTCCCGTCAGCGTGGTGATGCCGGTGCGCGACGAAGCCGCGCATCTGCGAGATAGCGTGCGAGCCATCCTCGCCAGTGGTTATCGGGGCGAGGTCGAGGTGGTGATTGCCGTGGCGCCCTCCACCGATGCGACGGCCCAGGTGGCGACCGCGCTCGCGGACGACCCGCGCATCACCGTCGTGGACAACCCGAGCGGGCGCACCCCTGATGGCCTCAACGCCGCGATCGCCGCCGCTCGTCATGACGTGATCGTCCGCATGGACGGCCACGCTCACATGCCACGCGGCTACATCGACCTCGCGGTCGACGCCCTGCGCACCACGCGAGCGGCGAACGTGGGCGGGCGCATGGTGCCGCAGGGCGAGGGGGCGTTCCAGCGGGCGGTCGCGGTCGCGATGTCCTCGGTCTGGGGTCTCGGCGGAGCGGGTCACCGCCAGGGCGGCACCTCGGGCCGTGCCGACTCTGTCTACCTGGGCTCGTTCAGGCGCGCGGCACTCGACGACGTGGGCGGATACGACTCCCACTACGTCCGCGCGCAGGACTGGGAACTGAATTACCGTCTGCGTGACGCGGGCTACACGGTGTGGTTTGTGCCGCAGATGCAGGTGCCGTACTTCCCGCGCGCGTCGTGGCGGGACCTCGCGCGCCAGTTCTGGCGCACCGGCCAGTGGCGCCGGGAAGTGGTGCGCCGTCACCCACAGACGCGCTCGGCCCGCTACCTCGCCGCACCGGCGGTCGTTGTGGCGGTCGGAGGTGGGCTCGTGGTGGGACTCGTGGGGTGGGCAGCCTCCCTTGCCGCACTGACCTGGTTCCTCGCGCTTCCCCTCGCCTACCTTGTCGGGGTGCTCGGGGCATCGGCCCTCCTCGCGCCGCGCGCCGGCACGGACGCCGCGCTCCGCATGCCGTTGGTGCTCGCTACCATGCATCTGGCCTGGGGCGGCGGATTCTTGCGCGGTGTTCGCTAAGTTCGACTTGACGCATGAGGATTACACGGGTGTAATTCCTACAACGCAGATTCACTTTCTGCGTTGAAATCGGAGGGAAGCCTATGTGGAATATCTACGAAGGCGCAGTGCCCTCGGACGCGGGCAAGCCGTCGCCGACCCTCGCGTCGGTGGTGGACATCTTCGACGGTGTCGAGGATGACGGCCCCCTGGCATGGCAAGAGCGCGCGCTGTGCGCCCAGACGGATCCCGAGGCTTTCTTCCCCGAAAAGGGCGGATCGACTCGCGAGGCCAAGAAGGTGTGTGCGTCGTGCGACGTGCGCTCCGAGTGCCTCGACTATGCGCTTGAGCACGACGAGCGCTTTGGAATCTGGGGCGGGCTGTCGGAGCGTGAGCGGCGCAAACTCAAGCGCCGCGCCGTCTAGCAGGCCGGTCCGCGTGGGAAGGGTATGAGCCTGGCGCGCCTCACGGTGCGTGCGGTGGTGGTGAGCGACGGCCAATCGGGCCGCCTCGCCGCGGTGCTCGACGCCCTAGCCGCCCAGGATCCCGCTCCCGACCACGTCGACGTGGTCCTTGCTCCCGACGCCCCCGACGTCGTCGCCCCAGCGTCGCTGCGCGCGACCCTCATCCGCGCGGACATCACGAACTTTTCCCACGGTGTCGACACCGCCGTCGCCGCCTCCCCTGGTCAGGCCGGAGAGATGTTGTGGCTGCTCCACGACGACTCCGCGCCCCTGCCGGGCGCGCTGGCCGCGCTCACCGCGACCGCACGCAAGCGCCACCGCGCCGAGGTCATCGGAGCGGCGCAGGTGCGCTGGGACGACCCCAGCCGCCTGGTGAGCCTGGGCACCACGACCACCCGCACGGGCGCTCGCCGCGTCACCTTGGTCGACGAGGATGACGTCAATCAGGGCCAGTACGACGCGCGTGACGACGTGCTCGCCGTCTCGATGGCGGGGGCGCTCGTCAGGCGCGAGACCTGGCACCGGCTCGAGGGGCTCGACCCCGCGTATCGCGGTTGGGGCGACAGCCTCGACTTCTGCCGCCGGGTGTGGCGCTCGGGCGGCGACGTGGTCGTGGTGCCGCGCGCCCGTATCCGTCATGCACAAGAGAGCCTCTACGCGATGAGGGGCGGGCGCGAGGGGTCGCGGCGCGACACCTACGTCGAGCGCCGCGGCGCCGAGTGGTTCCACGCGCTCGTCTACGCCCCGTGGTGGGCGGTGCCGTTCTTGGTGATCGCCGCGCTCGCGTCCTCGCTGTGGCGTGCCGTGACCCGTGTGGTCCGCAACGACGCGCGGATGACGGCGGCGGAGCTCGCCGTGCCCGCGCGTGTGGTGGCGTCGTTGGGGCGGTTGTTCGGAGCGCGGCGCAGGCTCACGTCGAGTGCCGGCAGGGGCCGGCGCGCCCGCGCCGCCGAGGCGGCGCTGCTGGCCACCCCGCGCCAGGTCCGCCATGACGTCAGAGTGCGCCAGTGGGGCGAGTACGACACGTGGCGGGCGGCATCGGCCCCCTCGGACGTGGTGCGCGGCGAACTCGAACTGTCGCGGCGCCGTATGCGTCGCGCGCTCGCGGCCACCGCGGTGCTGCTCGCGGCGGCCGCCGCCGTCCTCCATGGTGACTGGATCCTGGGGATTCTGCGTGGCCAGATGCTCGTGGGAGATGCCCTTGGAGTGACCGATGCCGCCCTGGGAGACCTCTGGGATCGCGGCGTGGGCGGCTGGAGTGAGCAGGGGCTGGGAGCGCCCGCGATCGACGGGGGCCTCACTGCGCTGCTCGTCCCGCTGGCTCTGGTGCCGGGCGGCCTCGCCGTGGGGCTCGGCCTGCTGCTGGCCCTCGCGCCGCTGTGGGCGGGCCTCGCCGCGTGGGCCACCGCGGGCGCCGTCACCCGATCGGTGACCTTCCGTGTGCTCGCGGCGCTCGTCTACGGCCTGCTGCCACCCTTCATCGTCGCCGTGGGAGACGGCCGGCTCGGCGGGGTCCTTGTCCACATCCTGCTCCCGCTTGCCCTGCTGGGGATTCTCCGCGCGGGCGGCTGGCACCGCGGCGAACGGGTGGGAGCGGGGGAGCACTTCCCCGCGCACCCTCCGCGCTCGTCGAGCGCCGGCATGGCCGGAGCGGTCGCCCTCGCACTGTGCGTGATCGCGTCGCCACTCCTCATGATTTCCGCCCTGGTCGGTCTCGCCGTCCTTGCCGGCGTCTCTCCCGGCCGCCGCGGGACCTTCGTGGCTATCGGCGTGCCGACCCTCGTCGTGGGTCTGCCCGGGGTGATCGCCGCGGTGTCGCAGGGCGTCGCCACCGCGGACGCGTGGTCCGTGATCGCCCGCGAGCCGGGCCCCTCGGCGCCGTCCGATCGCTCCGTGTTCGACCTCGTGCTGAGCCCATGGGACGGCATCGACGGGGTGCCCTCCCTCATCGCGACCGTGGCGGCAGCGCTGGTGCCGGTGGTGCTGGTGGCGGCCGCGCTCGCCGTGCTGGGCGGGCGTCGCTGGAAACTCTCGCTCGCCGGCATCGCGATGGTCGCCACCGGTGTGGCCGTGGCCGTGGCGCAGGCGGCCACGGTGCTATCGCCCGATGCAGGCGCTGGCACCGGCGCGGCCAACGGCTGGGCGGGACCCGGGCTGACAGTGGCCGCGTTGGGTGTACTTCTCGCGACCGGGGCAGGGCTTGACGGTGCCTGGCTCGTGGGGCGCGGTGCGACGCGCGTCGCGGTCCGCGTGGGAGCCGCATCCATGACCCTCGCCGTGGCGGTCGGCGTGGTCGGCTACGGCGCTGCGCTTGCCTGGCCCGGCCGCGAGGATGCCGCCACCGTCGCGCTGTCCTCCCGCGATGTCGTCCCCCTCGTCGCGGCGCTCGAGCAGGAGCCGCCCGCCAGGCAGCGCGTCCTGGTGCTCGAAGAAGGCGGCGAGCAGGACGGCGACGCCCCAGGCGAGGTGACCGCGGCGGTGCTCGCGTACGACGGCACCGACATCGTCTCGACTGCGGGAGAGCTGGTCTCGGGAGACCGCGCTGCCGCCCGCACGTCTGGCGACGCGGTCGTGGGCCTCGCCACGCTCGACGACGCCGTGGCCAGGCTCCTGGGCGGCGAGTCCGGAGCCGGACAGGAACTCGCCCAGTGGGGCATCGGCGTCGTGGTCGCGGTGCCCGGATCGGCCTCCCTCGAGGACTCCCTCGCGCAGGCCGGCGACCTCGCCCTCTTGGGCTCGTCGGACCGCGGCACCTCGTGGCGGATCCTGAGCGACACCGGAACCGTCGCGCGGGCATGGCTCGACACCGACGGCGGCGCCGAGCCTCTCGCGATGGGGCGCTCGGGCGGCGGCGTGGACGTGGGCTCGGGCGGGACCGCCATCGTCGCGGTCGCCGACGACGAGGCGTGGACGGCGACGCTCGACGGTGAGCCCTTGGTCAGTGTCGAGGACGAGCTCGGCCGGGTCGCCTTCGAGGTCCCCCGCGCCGGCTACCTGCACGTCGAGTACGACGACACCACGCACCGTGTGTGGTGGTGGCTCGGTGCCGCCACCCTCGTCTGGGCCGCGCTGGGCGCGGTGCCCCTACGAGCGCGCGGCTTCAAGGAGGCGCGCGCATGAGGCTGACCCGCCTGATTCCCGCCGCTGCCACCGCGGCCCTCGTCGCCGCCGTGAGCGTGGCCAGCCTCCCCGGCCCGGCCGCCGAGGTGCCGGCCGTGACCCGAGACATCTCGGTCGCCCCCACCCCGCTACCGCTGGCGTGCCCGGGCCCGCTCGAGGTGCCCGTGGGTGACATCGACACCGGCGACTCCGACCTGGACGCGGGATCCGACGACCGGACGTTCTGGTCCGCACCCGAGGGCGACGCGCTCGGTGAGGGCAACGCGGTCGCGGGCGCGTGGGGCACTCAGGTGGAGCGCGTGGGTGGCGGCGACATCGCGGGCCTCGCCGGCACAGCCTGTAGCGCGCCGTCCCAGGACCAGTGGCTGGTGGCCGGCGCCACGTCGCTGGGTGCGAGCGCGCGGCTCGTGCTGTCGAATACCTCCGACGCGTCGGTGCGAGCCCACGTGACCCTGCACGGCCCCGTCGGCGTGATCGACGAGGCGATCGTGGTGTCCGTCGCTCCCCACTCCCAGCAGTCGCTGCTGCTCGAGGGCATCGAGGCCGAGATCCCCGCGCTCGCCGTCCACGTCGTCGCCGGGGGAGTGGGAGTCGGCGCCGCGCTTCAAGATTCGCGCCTCAACGGCTTTGTCGCCGCAGGCACCGAGTGGGCCGCGCCCACGCATACCGGCACGGACCTCATCGTGCCCATTGCCGGTCCCGTGACGGCCGATGCGCCCGGCACCCTCCGTCTCGTGGCGCCTGACGGCGCCGACGTCACGCTGAGCCTGTGGGGCTCCGACGGCGAACGCGGATGGCTGGGCGAGGACGTCGTGACGGTGGAGGCCGGCGCCGTCACGGACCTCGCTCTACCCGCCGGCGACCTTCAGGCGGTCCGCATTGAGGCCGATGCGCCCGTTGCCGCCGCGGCGTCCGTCACCGTCGCGCGTGACGCCCCCGCCGACACGGGCGTCGCCTACGCGCTCGACCAGGCCTGGACCGAGGCGCAGGCGGCAACCTCGGACGAGCGCGCCGTCGTGGTCCCTGGCGGAGAGCTCAGCATCGTCGCGGCGGCGACCGAGTCCACCCGGCTGACACTGACCGACGCCGACGGAGCGGTGGTGGTCGACGAGCCGCTGAGCGCGGGCACCGTCCGGCGTGTCGAGGTGGAGGCGGAGCCCGGCTCGGTACTCATCGGAACGGGCCCCGCGGCGTGGGCCCTCACCGTGGCCGACGGCGAGGCGGGGTTCCTCACGACCCTGTCGCCGACCCCCACGTCCGTCCCGGACAGGCTCGTGACGATCGCGCCGGGAACCTACGTCGGCAGCCCGTAATCGGGGTCGATGTCGTCGGGGGAGCGTCCCACCAGGTGCGCCACGTGCTCTGCGATAAGGTCGCGCACCAGCGCCGCTCGCTCCGCACCGTCGGCCCTCAGCTCCACCGGCCGGCGATACAGCACGATGCGCGCCGGCTGGCCGAGGTCTGCGGGGAAGAGCCGGCCCAGCGGTACCCCCGTCTCCCACGGCGTGGGCTCCGATGCGGGGACATCCTCGGTGCCGAACTCGACGCGTCCCCACTCGCGCGCCCACCGGCCCTCGAGCCGCTCGACGGCATCGCGCACGAGGTCGTCGAACTGCTCGGCGCGCGTGGTCCACGCCGGGACGTCGTACGGCAGCAGCGGCGAACGCAAACCCCGATCATGACGGTCGCGACGTCCCATGGGGCCGAGGCTACCGGCAGCCACGGCGTGGCAGGAACCGGCGGGCCCGATGCGGGGGTAGCGTCCCGTCTGTGAAGTCCACTCGTCAGTGCACGCGTCCCTCGTGCGACCGCGCCGCGGCCGCGACCCTGACCTACGTGTACGCCGACTCGACGGTGGTGGTGGGACAGTTGTCCGCGCAGGCGGAGCCGCACAGCTACGACCTGTGCGCCCTTCACGCCGACCGCTTCACCGCGCCGCGCGGGTGGGACGTGGTGCACATCCACCAGGAGTTCACCGACGCCGGCCCCTCGCCCGATGACCTCGACGCGCTGGCCCGTGCGGTGCGAGAGGCGGGACGCCCCGCGCCCGCCCCCGTCGCGCCCGTGGCCGCCCCCGTGGCCTCCGAGCCGCGTCGCGGACACCTTCGCGTCGTGTCCTCCGACGCCTGAGGCACTAGCCTGGTGCGCGTGAGCGACGCACCCGACCTTTCCGGCCTCATCAAGTCCTACGACGTCCGCGGCGTCGTGGGCGACGACCTCACCGAGGACGTTGCCCGAGCGATCGGCGCGGCCTTTGCCGATGCCGTGGTGCTGCCCGAGGGCGGCTCCCGCGTGGTCATCGGCCACGACATGCGCGACTCCGGTCCCGCGCTCGTCCAGGCCGTCGGCGACGGCCTGCGCGAGCGCGGCCTCGACGTCACCGAGATCGGTCTGTGCTCGACCGACGGGCTCTACCACGCCTCGGGCGTCTTGGAGCTGCCGGGCATCATGGTGACGGCCTCGCACAACCCGGCCAAGTACAACGGCATGAAGATGTGCCGCCCGCTCGCCCGCGCGGTGGGGGAGACCACGGGACTGGGCCGCGTGCGTGAGCTCACGGCGCAGTACCTCGTCGACGGCATCCCCGCCGTCGAGCACCCCGGCACCCGCACCGACAAGGAGATGCTGGGCGACTACGGCGTGTTCCTGCGCGAGCTCGTCGACCTGTCCGGCATTCGCCCCCTCAAGGTGGTCGTGGACGCCGCCAACGCCATGGCCGGACTCACCGTCCCCGCGGTGCTTGGCACCGCCGCGGACCTCGCGGAACTGCCGCTCGAGATCATCCCGCTGTACTTCGAGCTCGACGGCACGTTCCCCAACCACGAGGCCAACCCCCTCGACCCCGCCAACCTGGTCGACCTCCAGGCCGCCGTCGTCGAGCATGGCGCCGACCTCGGCCTTGCCTTCGACGGCGACGCCGACCGCTGCTTCGTGGTGGACGAGCGCGGTCAGGTGGTCCCCGCATCGGCCATCACCACGCTCGTGGGCCTCGCGGAGGCGGCGCGGGAGCGCGCGAACGGTGGCGAGCCGACCGTGATCCACAACCTCATCTCCTCGCGTGCCGTGCCCGAACAGCTCGCGGCCGCGGGCGCGACGCCCATGCGTTCGAAGGTGGGGCACTCGAACATCAAGGCGCTGATGGCGGAACTCAATGCCGTTTTTGGCGGCGAGCACTCCGCACACTTCTACTTCCGCGACTTCTTCTATGCCGACACCGGCATGCTCGCCGCGATGCACGTGATGGCGGCTCTCGGGCGTCAGGACGGGCCGCTCAGCGAGATGATCGCGCCGTGCGACCCCTACATCGCGTCGGGTGAGATCAACTCGACCGTCGCGGATGCGGACGGCGCGCGCGCCCGCGTGCGCGAGGCCTTCGCCGCCGAGGGTGCCGTCGAGGACGACCTGGACGGCATGACGCTGTCGCATTGGGACGCCGAACCGCGCTGGTGGCTCAATGTGCGCGCCTCCAACACCGAGCCGCTGCTGCGCCTGAACGTCGAGGCGGCCGACCAGGAGACCATGGAGAGCGTGCGCGACCGCGCCCTCGCCCTCATCCGGCAGGCCTGACGTGTCCACGGAGGGTGGCACCAAGGCCATCGTGGCGGCGCTCGCCGCCAACCTCGGCATCGGCGTCACGAAGTTCGCCGCCTGGGCGCTGACGGGTGCCTCGTCGATGCTCGCCGAGGCGATCCACTCGGTGGCCGACTCGGGCAACCAGGTGCTCCTTCTCGTGGGCGGCAAGCGCGCCAAGAGGGTCGCGACCGCCGACCATCCGTTCGGCTATGCGCGCGCCCGGTATTACTACGCGTTCCTCGTCGCCGTCGTGCTGTTCACGCTCGGCGGCCTGTTCGCGCTGTATGAGGCATGGCACAAGTGGAGCCACCCCGAACCGATCGAGTCGTGGCAGTGGGTGCCCGTCACGGTCTTGGTGGTGGCGATTGCGCTCGAGAGCGCGTCGCTCAGGACCGCCGTGCGTGAGTCGCGACCAGCCAAGGGCGACCTCACGTGGCCGCAGTTCATCCGCCGCTCGCGCTCGCCCGAACTGCCCGTGGTGCTGCTCGAGGACACCGGCGCCCTCGCCGGCCTGGTCTTCGCGCTGTTCGGCGTCTCGATGACGCTCGTCACGGGCGACGGCCGCTGGGACGCCGCCGGCACCGCGATGATCGGCCTCCTGCTCGTCGTCATCGCCGTGGTGCTCGCCCGCGAGACCAGTTCGCTCATCATGGGAGAGTCCGCCACCTCCAAGGACCTCGCGGGCATCCGCGGGGCCTTCGAGGCATCGGGCCTCACCGACGTCATCCACCTGCGCACCATGCACCTGGGACCCGACGACGTGCTGGTGGCCGCCAAGGTTGCCGTGCGCGCCGGCGCGACCATGGGCGACGTCGCTGCCGATATCGACGACGCCGAGCGTCGCATCCGCGAGGCCGTCCCCGCCGCCCGCCTCATCTTCATCGAACCCGACCTGCGCCGCGCGCTCGCCGAGCCCGCCGCCTCCAAGGAGAACTCCCCGTGACCCACGAGTACGTCGTTGCCGACCTGGCCCTCGCCGAGGCCGGCCGTCACCAGATCCGCCTCGCCGAGCAGGAGATGCCCGGCCTCACGAGCCTGCGCGCCCAGTACGGCGACGCGCGTCCGCTCGCGGGCGCCCGCATCGCCGGCTCCCTGCACATGACCACCCAGACCGCGGTGCTCATCGAGACCCTCACGGCGCTCGGGGCCGAGGTGCGCTGGGCCTCGTGCAACATCTACTCGACTCAGGACGACGCAGCGGCGGCCGTGGTCGTCGGCACCGGCACCTACTCGGCCCCCGCCGGCCCGCCCGTGTTCGCCGTCAAGGGCGAGACCCTCGACGAGTACTGGGAGTACACCGACAAGATCCTCACGTGGGACGGCGTCGACGGCCCCACCATGATCTTGGACGACGGCGGCGACGCCACCCTGCTGGTCCACGAGGGCGTGCGCTTCGAGGCCGCCGGCGAGGTGCCCGCGCCGCTCGACGAGGAGGACCCCTCGTACAACGAGGAGGTCGAGTCGATGCGCAAGGTGCTGCGACGCTCCCTCGCGGCCGACCCCACGCGCTTCACCCGCATGGCCGCAGGCATCCTCGGCACGAGCGAGGAGACCACCACCGGCGTGCACCGCCTGGACCAGATGCATGCGCGTGGCGAGCTGCTGTTCCCCGCGATCAACGTCAATGACTCGGTGACGAAGTCCAAGTTCGATAACCGCTACGGCATCCGTCACTCGCTTCCCGACGGCCTCATGCGCGCCACCGACGTCCTCATCGGCGGCAAGCTCGTGTTCGTCGCGGGCTACGGCGACGTCGGCAAGGGCGCGGCGGAGGCGCTGCGCGGCCAGGGCGCGCGCGTCGTCGTCGCCGAGGTCGACCCCATCTGTGCGCTGCAGGCCGCGATGGACGGCTACGAGGTGGCTCGCATCGAGGACGTCGTCGAGCGCGCCGACTTCTTCATCACGACCACGGGCAACAAGGACATCATCCGCGTCGAGCACATGGCTGCGATGAAGGACAAGGCCATCGTCGGCAACGTGGGTCACTTCGATAACGAGATCGACATGGCGGGGCTCGCCCGCTCGGGCGCCAAGCACCAGCCCATCAAGCCCCAGGTCGACGAGTGGACGTTTGCCGACGGGCACAGCGTCATCATCCTGTCCGCCGGCCGCCTGCTCAACCTTGGTAACGCCACGGGCCACCCCAGCTTCGTGATGAGCACCTCGTTCGCCAACCAGGTGCTCGCGCAAATCGAGCTGTGGGTGAACCTCGACGAGTACCCGCTGGGTGTGCACCGCCTGCCCAAGGTCCTCGACGAGAAGGTCGCCCGTGACCACCTCGACGCGCTCGGTGTGCGCCTCACAGAACTGTCCGAGGAGCAGGCCGACTACCTAGGCGTGCCGCAGCACGGCCCGTTCAAGCCGGACCACTACCGCTACTGACGGCCGCGTACGAGGCCCCGCCGTCGCATCGGCCATTCCTCAGGGGCCGATGCCGCGGCTCAGTTATCGACGTCGATGACGCCGTACGGGAGCGCGCCCACGCGGCGCTCCTCGAGCGCGCCGCGACGCTGGCGATCCATCTCGATCGCGTACTCGCGGCGCCCGCGCTCGACGAGCACGGCGGCGATCGCGTACTCGGGGTGAGTGCCTTCGGGAGGCGGGGGCGAGACGTGGGCGAAGACGCGCTCGCCCAGGTCGTTGCCCAAACGCGCCCGTGAGTCCGGCCGCAGGGCGGCGGCGCGGGCGAGGAACATGCGGCTGGTCAGCGCGAGCCCGTCAGGAAGCCTGCGGATGTCGGCCGCACTCGCCCACGCCTCGAGGTGAGGCGGCATCGCGAGGGGAGGCAGCGCTTTCGCGCCGCCGCGCACGCGCATCGCGTACGTGCCGGCGAGCATGTCGCCCAGGCGCTTGCCGCGGGCCGAGAGCATCGACGTGGTGATGGCAATCATGCCGAACGAGAGATACACCTCGGCGAGGCCCACGAAGGCGCGGATAAACGCGTGGCGGAAGGCGATGGGGCCGCTGTCGTCGCGGACCACCCGCAGCCCCAGGGCGAGCCGGCCGGGGGAGAGCCCGCGCGTCAGCGTCTCGACGAGCGTGGGCAGCAGCACGAGGGTGACGACGATGGCGCCGATGACGACGGCGCGCCACAGGGCGCCGTTGAGGTAGGGCCCCAAGGTGTTGGCGATTGCCAGGAAGGACGCGAGGGCCGTGCCGCCGTAGACGAGGACGTCGATGGCGCCGGAGAGCATGCGCATGGTCACGGGCGCCGCGCCCGTGGACAGCGCGACACCCTCGCCGATCAGGATCTCGTCGTCCTGCATGGTGCCTCCGCGCGTGGTCGCCGTTGTGTGGCATCGTAGCGGCGTGGATGTCGACGCCCTGACCCGAGCGCGCGCGTCGCGCTGGGACCGCCTCAAGGAGCTCACGCGCCGGCGCAGGCTCACGGGCGCCGAGGCTGACGAGCTGGCGCGGCTGTACCGCTCAACCGCAGGGGACCTGTCGACGGTGCGTTCGGCGGCGCCCGAGCCGGCGCTCGTGACGCGGCTGTCGATCCTGCTCGCGAGCGCTCGCGTGTGGCTGACCGGCGCGCACGAGGCCTCGACCCATCCCGTGCGACGGTTCCTTCTGTATGGGCTCGCCGCCGCGCTGTACCGGGTGCGCTGGTGGGGCGTGACCGTGTCGCTCGCGGTGGTCGCGCTCGCGGCCCTGTCGGCATGGTGGACCGTCTCGCACCCCGAGTCGCTCGACCTCATCGGCGACCCCGAGACCCGCGCGGCGATCGCGAACTACGAGTTCGCCAACTACTACGTCGAGTACGACTCGAGCTCGTTCGCGGCCTCGGTGTGGTCCAACAACTGGTTCATCGCCGCACAGTGCATCGCGCTCGGGATCACCGGCATCTATCCGCTGTTCCTGCTGTACAACACGGTCGTGCAGTTGGGGGTGGCGGGCGCCGTCATGGCGGAGGCGGACTTGCTGGACGTGTACTTTCAGCTGCTCGCGCCCCACGGGCTGCTTGAGTTGTCCGCGGTGTTCGTGGCCGCGGCGGCGGGGCTCAGACTGTTCTGGACCATGCTGGTGCCCGGCCCGCGCACGCGCGGCCAGGCGCTCGCCGAGGAGGGGCGCACGGCCTTCGGCGTCGCGATCGGGCTGGCCGGCGTGTTGCTGATCTCAGGCCTCATTGAGGGCTTCATCACGGGCGCCGCGATCCCATGGGCCATCAAGGACGCGATCGGTATCGTCGCGTGCGCGGCGTTCTGGGTCTACGTCTTCGCCTTCGGGCGTGCCGCCGTCGCGGCGCAGGCCACCGGCGACGTCGAGGGTGACTTCGCGGTCGACACGGTGGCGGTCAGCGCGTAGGCGGCGCCACCGCGCGCGCCGCGCCCTGTGCGCCGGGTCGTCACCGACGCTCTCCCCCCCCCCGGCCTGCTTCCTGTGAGCCACTGGGGAGCGTCGAGCCGGGCGCCTACAGCCGTCCGGCGGCCTTCAGCGCAAGGTAGCGGTCCGCGACCGCAGGAGCGAGGTCGTCGGGGCCGGCCTGGACCACCTCGGCGCCCAGTTGACGCAGCCGCATCGCGACGGTGTCGCGCTCGAGGGCGGAGCGGGCCGCGGCCGCCGCACCGTACACGGCGGTCACGTCCTCGCGGCCGGCGAGCATGGCGGCCTCCTCGGGATCCTCGACCGAGGCGACGACAACCACGTGCTCGCGCGTCAGCGCCCTCACCGTGTCGAGCAGCCCCGAGTCGACCGCGGAGACGTCCACGGTGGTCAGGATCACCACGAGCGCGCGCTGGCTGAGCCGCCCCTGGACCAGGCGGGCGACCGCGGGCCAGTCGGGTTCGATGAGCGCGGGCTGGACGGTCGCGAGGGCGTCGGCGAGCGCGGGCATCATGGCGGGGCCCGTCATGCCCGCGACGCGTGCCCGCTCGGAGCGGTCAAAGGCCGTGACCTGCACCCGGTCACCGGCGCGGGCGGCGAGTGCGCTCAGCAGGAGCGTGGCCTCGATGCCCGCGTCGAGGCGGGGAGCGTCACCCACGCGCGCGGCGGACAGGCGCGAGGTGTCGAGCACGGTGAGCACCCGGCGGTCGCGTTCGGGCCTGTAGGTCCGCACCAGCACCTCGCCGCGGCGGGCCGAAGCCCGCCAGTCGAGCGAGCGCACGTCGTCGCCGATGACGTACTCGCGTAGCGAGTCGAACTCGGCGCCCGCGCCCTTCAGCTGGACGGCGCTTTGACCGTCGATCTCTCGTAGCCGGGCCAGACGCGACGGCAGGTGCCGGCGCGAGGCAAACTCGGGCAGGACCCGCACCACGCCCGGGGCCTCGATCGACCGCTGACGGCCCGCGAGCCTCATGGGCCCGGAGATTCTGACGGTGACGCGGTCCGCCACGCGGTCGCCGCGCCGGGTGGGCGTGAGCGTCGTGTGCAGCACGGCCGCCTCGCCGGCGGCAAGGCGCAAGCGATGCCTGGTGTCCCCGGCGCCGGCCGAGGGCTGCCACGCGTCGCGCAGGCTCAGGCGCATGCGCCGACGCGAGAGGTTGGCGATCTCGAGGCCCGCCGTGGTGGACTCGGTCAGGCGCACCGCGCGTGGAGCGTTGCGGCGCACCCCCACGTCCGTTGCTCGTGGTGCGATCCAGGCGTCGATGGCCGCGAGCGCGAGCACGCCGAGGACCCAGGCCCACGCGAACGAGCGGCCCGTGGACCACATCGCCGGGACGGCGCCGAGGGCCGCGAGGAGCGCCGTCCAGCCGGTGAGGTACATGGGTCAGCGGGGGACCGGCACGGACGCGAGGACAGATCCGAGCACGGCCCGCGCGGTGACGGCCTCGAGTTCGGCCTCGGCACGGAGTTGGATGCGGTGCGACAGTGTCCACTCCACGAGGGTCTTCACGTCGTCAGGGGTGACGAAGGTCGAGCCGCGCATCCATGCCCAGGCGCGAGCGGTCGACATGAGCGCGGCCGCGCCACGCGGCGACACGCCCACCGCGACCGACGCGGCCTCACGCGTCGCGCGGCAGATGTCGACGATGTAGCCGGCGACCTCGGTCGACAGCGACACCTGGGCGACCTCGCCGCGCGCGGCGGCGAGGTCCTCGATCGAGGCCACGGTGGCGACCCCGGCCTCGTCGAGGTCACGTGGGTCGAAGCCCGCGGCGTGACGGCGCACCACCTCGATCTCTGCCTCACGCGCGGGCAGGGGGACGGGCAGTTTCAGCAAGAAGCGGTCCAGCTGGGCCTCGGGCAGTGGGTAGGTGCCCTCGTACTCGATGGGGTTCTGCGTCGCGATCACGAGGAACGGGTCCGGCAACACGCGAGAGTCTCCGTCGACGGTGACCTGGCGCTCCTCCATGGCCTCCAGGAGCGACGCCTGAGTCTTCGGCGGCGTGCGGTTGATCTCGTCGGCGAGCATGAGGTTCGTGAACACGGGCCCCTCGCGGAAGGAGAACGCGGCGGTGCGCGCGTCGTAGACGAGCGACCCGGTCACGTCTCCCGGCATGAGGTCGGGGGTGAACTGCACGCGCGACGTGTCGACGCCGAGCGTGCGCGACAGCGTGCGCACCAGCAAGGTCTTGGCGGTACCGGGCACGCCCTCGAGCAGCACGTGGCCGCGGCACAGCAGCGCAATCACCAGTCCCGTGACGACCTGGTCCTGTCCCACGACGGCCTTCGACACCTCGGTGCGAATGCGTCCCAAGGCGTCCCGGGCGGCCGATGCCGTGGCAGGGTTCGCGGGCGCCCCACCCTGGCGCGCCTCCCCTTCGGGGGAGGCGGGCTGCGGGGCCTCGGGCTGCGGGGCGGGGGGCTGCTCCGCAGCGCGCTGCGCGGCGGACGCCTGCGCGTCAGCGGCGCCGTCGGTGGGGTACTCGGGGGTGTCGGTCACGGTCGGTGAACCTCGCTTTCCAGGCGGTCGAGCTCGGTGGTCAGTGTCATCAGGTCGGCGTCGCTCGCGGGGGGCGGGCCATACAGCAGGTCGGTCACGTCGGCACGGTTGCGGCCGGTGGCGCGGCAGATCGCGTCGACCAGAGCATCGGCCCCTGCCGTGCGCGGAACTCCCAGGCGCGGGCCGATGTTCCTCGCGGCGTGTGCTCGCATGGCCGCTCCCGCTCGGCCCGCGGCACGGGCGCGTCGGTACAGGCGTGCTCGGCCGCGCGTCGCCTCGGAGGCGCGCACCACCACGGGCAGCGGCTCGCGGACGAGCGGCCCGAAGCGGCGTGCGCGCCACATCGCGGTGACGAGGACGGCGAGCCCGAGCGCGAAGGCCGCGGGAAGCGTGCCAGGCGGGAGGAAGTCGGGGCTGACGGGCACGGCCTCAGGCGGCGCGATGCCGTCGCCACCCTCCCAGGTCGGCACCGAGGAATCGAACCCGTCGGCGACGTACCAGACCACGGACGGGTGGCGCCCGAGTGTGCGCAGCGTGAGGGCGGCGTTGCCCTCTTGGGCGAGACGATCGTTCGTCACGATCTCGGGCGAGGCGAGGATGGTGAGGCGCCCCGCGTCGCGCTCGAGGTCGACGTAGGTGGCCGCCCCCCTGTCGGTGGGGAAACACGTCGTCACCCCCTGGGCGGGTGTGCCGCTGACCCCCCAGGGGCCGGCCTCGACCTGCTGGGCCGCGAGGGCGTCTTCTGCGCGGCAGCTCGCGAGGGACACCGTGGTGGCGTCGGCATAGGTCGACACGAGCCCCGTGTTCGCCAGGCGCAACGTGGCGTCGTCCACCCCGAGGGTGACGAGGTCGCCGGGGTAGTCCAGGAGCGCCTCGACCTGGAACTCCTGCAGCAGGTGAGGCTCGGCGATGACCAGGGTCGTCGTGGCCGGGTCGCCGATGCGCGTCGAGCCCAGGGATTCGGCCTTGCGTACCTCGACGCCCTGGGTGCGAAGGATCTCGGCGGCCGCGCGGGCGCCGTCGCCCGCGGTGTTCTCGGGGGAAAAGGCGGTGTAATCCTGCGGCTTGGACGACCACACCAGCAGCACGATGACGACGACGAACAGCACGGCGACCACCACCAGGGCGGGGCGGCGGCGCGCGCGGCGCGCGAGCGAGGGGCGAGCCTCGGCCCGTGCGTAGTCGACGCTCATGCGACCACTCCAGCGTTCGTCACACCGGCACCGGCACCGGCACCGGCACCGGCATCCGAGCCCGCCGCGGTCCTGCGTGCACGCCCCAGCGCCGTATGCGTGTCACGGGCGCGCTGCCAGGAC
Source organism: Demequina sp. NBRC 110051 (assembly GCF_002090055.1). GTDB lineage: Bacteria > Actinomycetota > Actinomycetes > Actinomycetales > Demequinaceae > Demequina. The sequence goes on along the minus strand of NZ_BBRH01000009.1, from coordinate 127,492 downwards.
GACTCGGGTAGCCCGCCGCGTCCGTAGCGGGCGACGTCAAAATCGCGCGCCGTGGCGTCGATCGCGCGGCCCACGGACGGTACGCCGGCCGCGATCGCGCGGGCGGCCTCGTCGGCCGTCATGCCATCGCTGATGGCGACCACGCCGCGGTCGTCGAGCATCCGCACGCTCGCGCGGTAGATCTCGCACACCGCCGTGTCCCAGTCCCCACTCGCGGCGGCGCGCTCGGCCGCGCGTTCCATCTCCGAGACGGAGCGACGGTCGTCGTCGAGCACTCCGGTTCCGGTGCGGGCACGGCGTGAGCGGCGCACGGGTCCCACGGCGAGCCACACGACGAGGCCGATCAGCGCCGCCGCGACCACCATGATGAGAATGGTGCCCGCGGGGCCCAGCCCCGTGCCGAACCCGTCGAAGCCCTCGAACAGCCCGCGCAGCCAGTCACCCAGGCGTGCCATCCACGTCGCAGGCTCGGTGCGGTACTCGGACTTGGAGAGCTCCTCGACGGCCCAGCGCCGCGCCTCGTCGGCCTCCGGGTCGACGGGAATCGAGACCCTCACGCGTCAGGCCCGCCCCGCCGCGGCGGCCGCGCGCGCCTCGGCGGCCCGCGCGAGGTCGATGTCGAAACCCTCGTGGCGCATGCGCAGATCCACATACAGCAGCGCGAAGATCGCTCCGATGTACGCGTACACCAGCACCATCGACACCACGTAGGCGATGCCGTAGACCACGAAGAACGCCACGGCGAGGGCGACGACGGACTCCGGGGCGACGAACGACACCGCAAGCCCGCCAAACTGGCCCACGTACTGGAACACCGAGGCCGCGATATTGATCAGCACCATCGCGACGAACACGATGAGGAGCGACCACCAGAAACGCCCCTTGATGAGGCCGAGCGCGCGGCGCACACCCGCGGCCATCGACACGTCCTCGAGCACGATCAGGGCGCGGGTGACTCCCTGCACCACGGTGATCGCAAGGAACACAGGAATGGCCGAGAGGAACAGCAGCGCCGTGAGGACGATGCCCCCGGCAATCGCGGCGCCGTCGCCGAATGCCGCGAGTAGCAGCGGCGCGCACGCGATCGCTATCACCGCGATCATCGCGACGAACGACACCAGATACAGCAGCAAGAGCGAGCCCAAGCGGTGCTGGACCTGCTTCCAGGCTGTGGCGATGGTGATGCGCTCGCCGAGCACCGCACGCGCCACGCCGGGCGCGATGATCGAGCTGGAAAACACGTCGGCGAGCAGCGCGGCCGCGATGGCGATCACGATGAGGGCGACCGTCTCGCCAGAGATACCGGACAGTGTGGGTGCGGCAGACATGAGCCCCAGTTGGGGATCGTTGAAGACGATCCACAGCGTGGTGAGCGTCAGGATCGTCGACACGAGGGTGAACAGCAGGGGCGCACCGAGCATGACGGCGCGGTTGAACCTCAGCGCCTTGAACGGAACGGCGAGGAAGTCGCCGAAGCCCATCGGCTTGAGCGGGAGGATGCCCGGCTGCCACGACCTGTAGGTCGGTGCCGCGGCGGAGCCGTATGCGGAGCCGTACGCGCCGCCATACGCGGGTCCGGACGGTTGGCCGGGGGCGGCCGGCGAGGGCGGCGCCACCGGCGCAGGGGGTACGGCGGACGGCTGCGATGGCGGTGCGCCCGCGGGCGCGGTCCAGGCGGGCGGCGCGGATGCCTGGCCGGGCGCGGGCCACTGCGGCGCCCCGGTGGCACCCTGCTCGTCGGATCCAGTCACGTGCTTGCCTCCCTTGACCCGGACTATCCTGCCACGCAGGGGCGATGCGGCGCGGGGACCTGCCGGACGCGTCGCGGACCGTGGCAAGATGGCTCCATGACGGCACGCATCCTGGTGGTCGACGACGATCCTGCGGTGGCGGAGATGATCGGCATCGTCCTACGCGGCGACGGCTTCGATCCCCTCTTCTGCGACCACGGCGATCTCGCCGTCGGTGTGTTCCGCGCGGAACAACCCGACGTGATACTGCTCGACCTCATGCTGCCCGGACGCTCGGGCATCGACATCTGCCGCGAGATCCGCGCCGAGTCCGGGGTGCCCATCATCATGCTGACCGCAAAGTCCGACACCGTGGACGTGGTGCTCGGGCTCGAATCGGGCGCCGACGACTACATCCCCAAGCCCTTCAAGCCGCGCGAGCTGATCGCCCGCGTGCGGGCCCGCCTGCGCCGTAACGACGCCAGCAGCGCCCCCACCCTGCGCATCGGCGACCTGGAGATCGACGTGACGGGACACCGGGTGAGCCGCGACGGCGAGATGATCCCGCTGACGCCCCTGGAGTTCGACGTCCTCACCACGTTGGCGCGCTCGCCGGGCCAGGTCTTTACCCGTGAGGTGCTGCTCGAGGACGTCTGGGGCTACCGTCACGCCGCAGATACCCGACTGGTCAACGTCCACATTCAGCGACTGCGCGCCAAGATCGAGCGCGACCCGGAGAACCCCGAGATCATCCAGACGGTGCGCGGCGTCGGGTACAAGGCCGGCAGCCACTCATCGTGACTCTGACCGCGCGCGCCATCGGCGCCGCGCTGATCGCGCCGGTGCGCACGGCGGCGCGGCGCTGGTCCCGGTCCATGTCGCTGCGAGTGGTCTCCTCGACGCTCGTGGTCGGCATCGGCACCGTCATCGCGCTGGGTGCCTACGCGACGACGGAGACCCGCGACGGGCTCGTCGACAACCGTGTCGAGCGCATTCTCGCGGAGTCCGCGCGCGACGCCACCATCGCGCAGGAGCGCGCGAGCTCCACCACGGCCGCCAATCCCGGCGACATGCAGCAGCTGGTATTCGATCTGTTCGACGAGCTGCGCTCTCTCGGCGGCGACCAGCGCGGCATCGTGATCCAGCGCGCGCCCGACAACAACTCGCAGATCCCGCTGACCGTCGGCGAGCTTCCTACGGGCATCGGCGACCCCATCAGCGCCGAGATGCGCGCGGCGGTGGACGACGACAAGGACCAGCCGTGGCAGTTCGTCGAGCTCACCGACCCCCAGGTGCCGGGCGTGGTGGTGGGTTCCCCCCTGGACCTCGGCCCCGCCGGCCCCTATGAGCTCTACTTCGTGTACTCGCTCGGCGACGAGCAGGCGACGCTGGACCTCATCCAGCAGATCCTCACCATCGGCGCCGTCGTGCTCGTCGGCCTGGTCGTCGCGATGACCTGGTTCGTCACGAACCAGGCGGTGCGGCCGGTGCGTCAGGCGGCCCGCGTGGCATCGCGCCTCGCCGAGGGACGGCTCAGCGAACGCATGAGCGTGCGTGGTCACGACGAGATGGCCACGCTCGCGCAGACCTTCAACGACATGGCGGGATCGCTGCAGCGCCAGATCACCCGCATGGAGCACCTGTCGCGCCTACAGCGCCGTTTCGTCTCGGATGTCTCCCATGAACTGCGCACGCCGCTGACCACCATTCGTATGGCATCGGACGTTCTCTATGACGCCCGCGGCGACCTCGATCCTGCGGCGGCCCGCTCGGCGGAGCTGCTCAGCAACCAGCTGGACCGCTTCGAGGCGCTCCTTGCCGACCTGCTCGAGATCTCACGCATCGATGCCGGCGCCGCGCAGCTCGAGTTCGAATCCATGGACGTGGCCGATGTGGTGCGCGACGAGGTCGAGGCGATGGTCCCTGTCGCGGCCGGACTGGGGGTGGGGATCACCATGCGGATGGGTGAGGGGCCACACACCGCGTCGATCGACCGGCCCCGCGTGAGCCGCATCGTGCGCAACCTGTTGTCGAACGCCGTCGAGCATGCGTCCGGCGCGGGCGTCGAGGTGGCCGTCGCCTCCAACCGCCGTGGCGTCGCGGTCGTGGTGCGGGATCACGGTGTGGGTCTCACCACCCAGCAGGTCGACCGGGTCTTCGACCGCTTTTGGAGGGCCGATGCTGCCCGCGCCCGCACGATGGGCGGCACCGGGCTGGGGCTGTCGATCGCTCGCGAGGACGCCCACCTGCACGACGGCACGCTGGAGGTGTGGGGCGCTCCCGGCCAGGGGGCGAGCTTCCGGCTGCTGCTGCCGCGCACGGCCGAGGGCCTGGGAAAGAACGCTCCGCTGCCGCTGGTGCAGCGCCAGGGCGGCTTCGCGGCGGTCGGCCCGGTCGTCGAGTTCCCCGGCATCATGACGGACGTCGCCGACGCAGCGGCCTCGGCGACGTCGGGGAGGGACACCTGATGCGACCCATGCGACTGGCTGCACTCACCACCGCGGCGACCCTCGTGCTCGGCGCGTGCGCCTCGATCCCCGTCGAGGGCCCCGTCCAAGAAGGTGACGGCATCGTCGACCCCATCGAACCCTTCCAGCCCATCGCGCAGGGCCCGGGCGCCACCGATGACCCCGAGGCGATCGTGACGGGCTTCCTCACGGCCTCGGCAAGCGGTGTGGCCAGCGACTTCACGCTCGCGCGTGAGTTCCTCACCGACGAAGCTGCATCGACCTGGGACCCGGCCGCGCGCACGCTGGTCTACGACTCCGGCGCGGTAGCGCCGCAGTGGGATGAGCCCGGTGACACGGTCACCTACGAGGTCCCCGTCGCCGCGGAGGTGGACGAGTCCGGCAGGCTCACGGACACCGCCGACGAGACGGTGGAGCGTATCGAGTTCGAGATGGCGCGCAACGACGAGGGAGAGTGGCGCATCGCTGCGCTCGCGGACGGGGTGGTGCTTCCCGAGGCCAACTTCGTCAGCTTCTTCCGCGCCGTGCAGCTGGTTTTCGCGACGCCCGATCTCACCACGGCGGTGCCCGAGCAGCGCTGGCTCCCTCGCGTCAATGCCGCCACGGCCGCCGCGCGCGAGCTCGTCGAGGGCCCCTCCTCGTGGTTGGCCGATGCCGTGGTCACCGGTTTCCCCGCCGCGGCCGCGCTCGCGGTCGAGTCGGTGGTCGTGACCGGCGGCGTGGCGACGGTCGACCTCACGGCGCAGTCCGCGGGTTCTCCCGAGGAACGCGCGCTCGCGGACGAACAGCTCCGGCTGACGCTTGGCAGCCTTCCCGACGTGACCGATGTCGAGGTGCGCATTGGCGGCCTTCCCATCGCCGACGAGGAATCCGTCACGCTCGATAAGGCGCCGGTGCCCGATGCGGTCGCGGCGGTGATCGCCGACGATCGCCTGGGTCTGTGGGACGGCGATGGCGTCGCAGTGCCCGCCCAGTCCGGAGGAGTGGGCGTGGGCGCAGGCGGTGTCGCCCTGTCCTATGACGGCACGCGCGTGGCGTTCTCGGTCGAGGGTGTCGGGGTCCAGGTCACCGAGGATCTCGCTAGCGGGTTGGACTCGCTTGTGCCGCTGGAGACGGGCCAGGAGGGTGCCGGCGCTGGCGAGGGCGAAGAGATCGCCCCCGCTGTCGCGACCACCGTCATTGCGGGCGACGACATGGTGGCGCCGAGTTTCGACCGTTTCGGCAACGTCTGGAGTGTGGCGAGCGGTGGCGGCGCCCTGCAGGTGGCCGGGGTCGGGGGAGAGGCATTCGCCCTGGGCGACGAGTGGCTGGGCTCGCGCACCGTCGTCGCGATCGCGCTGTCGCGCGACGGTAGCCGCATCGCGGTGCTCTCGCGCGCGGGCGGGCAGGCCGCCCTCGAGGTGGCGGCCATCGTGCGTGAGGCCGACGGCAGCCCGACCGGCATCGGCGAGCCGCTGCCGGTGGGCGGCGCCGTGGGCGCGGGCGTCGACATCGCGTGGACGGACGCGCTCACGGTGGCGGTCCTCGGCGAACCCATCGAGGGCTCCTCGACCCCTCTCTGGGTGACCTCCGTAGGCGGTCGCACCACCACGCTCGGCGCGATGACCAACGCGGTGGCGATCACCGCCCGCTCGGGTGAGTCGTCGCTCGTGGTGGTGGGGGCCGAGGGCGCGGTCGAGGAGCGTGCGGGCACGTCGTGGACGCCCGTGGCAGAGGGGATCGAGGACCTTTCCTACGCGGGCTGATCCTGCCCGGACGACCGTCGTCCCCAGGCGCCCGCTGGCGTCGCGTTGTTCCCGGAGCGCCGCTGCGGCGCAGCTCTCATCCCGCCGTCGAGGCGAGTCTTGAGTCATGGACTCGTGGAGACGAGCCGCGGTCATGGCGGCGCGTGACCTCGCTCGGCTGGTGGTGCCCGTGGAATGCCCGGGGTGTGGGGCGCGCGACACCCTCTGGTGTGACGAGTGCGCGGCCGAGTGGTGGGACACGCCGCTGAGGGTCGAATCGCTCGCCCCTCGCCTCGATGTTGAGGACAGGCCCGCGCTCCCGGTGTGGGCGGTCACGTCCCTGAGCGGCCCCGCACACGGATTTGTGACCGCATGGAAGGACGGCGGGCGGCGGGACCTCGACCGATTCCTGAGCGAGGCGATGGAGCGGGCCGCCACCACCATCGGCCCCGCACTCACCCAACTACCAGGTCCTCTCATGATCGCGTGCGTGCCGTCGCGTCCTGGTGCCGCGAGGCGGCGCGGAAGGGACCTGCCGCGGCTTCTCACGGGCGCGGCTGCGGCTGGGCTCGCCGCCGTGGGACTCGAGGCGACGGACGGCTCTCGCGTCCTCGCGCTGTCGCGCGGCGAACAGCGGGGCAGCTCCGCGCGGCGCCGGTGGCAGGGCATGCGGCAGTCCCTGACGGTGCGCGCGCCGGTCGCGGGGCGCACCATCCTCATCGTCGACGATGTCATGACCACGGGAGCGTCCCTCGCGGGCGTTGCTGAGGCCCTCGAGCGGGCGGGAGCCGCCGTCCCCGCCGCGCTCGTGCTGGCTGTTGCGGAGCCTGCTCGCGCAAAGGCCGCAACAGGGCTAGGGTGAGATTCCACCGGTCCCGCAGACCGGCACCTTCGAGTCAGGGGAGGTGATGCCGCAGGCGCAGTCGGCGCCGCAGTCACCACAAGCCCCCAGGCCGCCTGGCCACTTTCATGAACTGCGAAGGAGCTTTCACCATGGACATCGCGATTATCGGACGCCACACCAAGGTCTCCGAGGACGTGCGGGACAAGATCTTCGAAAAGATGGACAAGATCGAATCCCTCGCCACCCGCGCGACGCGTGCAGAAGTGACCGTCGTCCATGAACGCAATCCGAAGCTCTCGGGGGATCGCGAACGCGTCGAGATCACCCTTCACGGCAAGGGCGGCGTGCTGCGCGCCGAGGCCTCCGCCGATGACCGTCTCGCCGCCCTCGAGCGAGCCTCGATGAGGATCACCGAGCAGCTGCGTCGCCTGCACGACCGTCGCGCCAAGCGCCACGTCGGTAAGCCTTCGCTCCACGAGGTCGTCACCGACCTGCAGGCCAAGGACGACCCCGCCGTCACCGCGGGAGAGTCTCCCATCGAGTCCGTCGAGGCCTGGGAGGGTGCTCCGACCAGCGCCACCCGCGAGGTCGCCATCGACGGCACCCCCATCGTCATCCGCTCCAAGACCCACGAGGCCGCGCCGATGACCGTTGCCGAGGCCATCGACCAGATGGAACTCGTCGGCCACGACTTCTTCCTCTTCCACGACGCCGATTCCGGACTCGCCTCCGCGGTGTACCGCCGGCGTGGCTGGACCTACGGGGTTCTCCACCTCGAGACAGCCCCCGCCGAGGCGGCGCTCGAAAGCGCCTAAGCTCCGCACCACGTCGAGGGGTGCTCCCGCCGGTAGTGTTCCGGCGTGCGCACCCCTCACTTTTTGCTCGTCGTCACCGCAGCGGCGCTGTGGGGCACCGGCGGGCTGCTCGGGTCGCTGTTGGCGGACCACTCGGGCACCTCGGCCTACGCCGTCGCGATGTGGCGCATGCTCATCGCGGGGGTCGTGCTCATCGGCTTCCTCGCCGTGACGCGCAGCCTGTCGCCCCGCGCGCTGACGGCGCGCATGTGGCGGCGCATCCTCGTGACAGCGGCCACGACGGCGCTCTTCGAGGTCCTGTATTTCACCGCCGTGAACCTTGCGGGGGTCTCGCTCGCCACGCTCGTCACGATCGGTTCCTCGCCGTTGTGGGTGGCGGCGGCCGATGCCGTGGTGACCCGGGCGGCACCTCCCCGGCGCACCGTGGTCGCCTTGGGGCTGGCCCTCGCTGGCCTCACAGCGTTGTTGGGCACGGGCCTCGAGGCCGGCGCCGATGCCGTGGCGGGCGTGGCCGTCGCGCTCGCGGCCGGCGCCGCGTTCGCCGCGCTCACCTTCGTCAATCGCCGTCCGGTGATGAGCCTGGGCGCGGTGCGCCTCACGGCGCTCTCGTTCACGGGTGGCGGGCTCATGCTGGTGCCGGTCGTCGTGCTGACCGGCTGGTCGGCGCCGTCCGACGGCGAGGGGTGGGGGTATGCGCTCGCGCTCGGCGTCGTGTCGACGGCGCTCGCGTACGTCGCGTACCTCCACGGGCTGGAGACGGTGCCGCCGTTCGTCGCCACCATCGTGTCCCTGCTGGAGCCGCTGGTCGCGGCCGTCCTGGGGGCGCTCATCCTCGGCGAGCGGCTGGGCCCGGTCGGAGTGCTGGGAGGCGCGGTGCTCGCGGGCTCCATCGTGTTGTTGCGCCCTCAGCGAGACGCGCAGGCCGCCGCCGCGTGAGCGCCTACGATGGTTCAGGATTCCCGAGACGTCAGGAGCATTGACTGTGTCCGTACTTGATCGCGTCATCCGCATGGGCGAGGGCCGCACGCTGCGCCGTTTGCAGAAGATGGTCACCCTGACGAATGCCATGGAGAGCGTCTACGAGGAGCTTTCCGACGCGGAGATCAAGGCGCTGACGGACGAGTTCAAGCAGCGCTACGCCGACGGCGAGAGCCTCGACTCCATGCTTCCCGAGGCCTTCGCCGCGGTGCGCGAGGCCTCGCGGCGCACGCTGGGCCTGCGCCACTTCGACGTCCAGATCATGGGCGGCGCCGCGCTGCACGGCGGGGATATCGCCGAGATGAAGACCGGTGAGGGCAAGACCCTCGTCGCGACGCTTCCCGCGTACCTCAACGCGCTCACGGGCGAGGGCGTCCACGTGGTCACCGTGAATGACTACCTCGCGCAGTACCAGTCGGACCTGATGGGCCGCGTGTTCCGCTTCCTCGGAATGGAGACGGGCTGCATCCTGTCCGGCATGACGCCGGACCAGCGTCGTGCTCAGTACGCCGCCGACGTCACGTACGGCACCAACAACGAGTTTGGCTTCGACCACCTGCGCGACAACATGGCGCTCGATGTGAAGGGCCTGGTGCACCGCGGCTATCACTACGCGATCGTCGACGAGGTCGACTCGATCCTCATCGACGAGGCGCGCACGCCGCTGATCATCTCCGGACCGGCCTCGGGCGACAACGGCCGCTGGTACACCGAGTTCGCGCGCATCGTGCGCGAGATGACGATCGACGAGGACTACGAGGTCGAGGAGAAGAAGCGTGCCGTCGGCATGCTCGAGGCGGGCATCGAGAAGGTCGAGCGCGCGCTCGGCATCGAGAACCTGTACGAGCCGCAGAACACGCCGCTCATCGGCTTCCTGAACAACGCAGTGAAGGCCAAGGAGCTCTTCAAGCGCGACCGCGACTACGTGGTCCAGGGCGGCGAGGTCGACATCGTCGACGAGCACACCGGCCGCCTGCTCAAGGGACGCCGCTACTCCGAGGGTCTCCACCAGGCCATCGAGGCCAAGGAGGGCGTGCCGATCAAGGCGGAGAACCAGACCTACGCCTCCATCACGCTCCAGAACTACTTCCGTCAGTACGACAAGCTCGCGGGCATGACCGGTACCGCCCAGACCGAGGCGGCCGAGCTCAACTCGACGTACGGGCTGGGCGTGGTGCCGATCCCCACGAACAAGCCCATGCAGCGCATGGACCAGGCGGACCTGCTGTACAAGACCGAGGCCGCCAAGTTCGACGCGGTCATCGAGGACATCCAGGAGCGCCACGACGCCGGCCAGCCGGTGCTCGTCGGCACGGTGTCCGTCGAGAAGTCCGAGAAGCTGTCGAAGGAACTGCGCAAGCGCGGCATCAAGCACTCCGTGCTGAACGCCAAGCAGCACGAGAAGGAGGCCACCGTCGTGGCCGAGGCGGGTCGCAAGGGCGCCGTCACCGTGGCCACCAACATGGCGGGCCGCGGTACCGACATCATGCTGGGCGGTAACCCCGAGTTCCGTGCCGTGCAGGAGATGGCCGAGCGCGGGCTCGACCCGCACGAGAATGCCGAAGAGTACGAGCGGGTGTGGGACGACGTCCTCGCTCAGGCTCAGGCGGATGTGGCCAGCGAGCACGACGAGGTCCTCGCCGCGGGTGGCCTGTACGTGCTCGGCACCGAGCGCCACGAGTCACGCCGTATCGACAACCAGCTGCGCGGACGTTCGGGGCGTCAGGGTGACCCCGGCGAGTCGCGGTTCTACCTGTCGCTCGAAGACGACCTTATGCGCATGTTCCAGTCGGGCATGGCGGCCACGATGATGAACTCGTCGGCGATCCCCGACGACATGCCCATCGAGTCGAAGGTGCTCACCCGCGGTGTGCGCAGCGCGCAGGCGCAGATCGAGGGACGCAACGCGGAGATTCGTCGCAACATCCTCAAGTACGACGACGTCATGAGCTCGCAGCGCACCGTCCTGTACGGTCGCCGCCGCGAGGTGCTGTCCGGCGAGGACTTCTCCGACGAGGTGCACGGCTTCATCGACGACGTGGTGCGCGCCTACGTGACGGCCACGACCGTCGTCGGCGCTCCCGAGGACTGGGACCTCGAGGCTTTGTGGAAGGACCTCCACACGATCTATCCGGTGTCCGTGACCATCGATGAGATCGTCGACGAGGCCGGCGGCGTCGAGAAGCTGTCCGCCGCCTTCCTCGAGCGCGAGCTCACCGCGGACGCCCGCGTCCAGTACGACGCGGTCGAGGAGCGCATCGGCTCCGACCTCATGCGCACCGTCGAGCGTCAGGTGGTGCTGCAGGTGCTGGACGCCAAGTGGCGCGAACACCTGTACGAGATGGACTACCTCAAGGAAGGCATCGGCCTGCGTGCCATGGGACAGCGCGACCCGCTGACCGAGTACCAGCGCGAAGGATTCCAGCTCTTCGAGGCGATGAGCGACGGCATCAAGGAGCAGTCGCTCAAGGTGCTGTACCGCGTCGAGAAGCGCGAAAAGCAGCCCGAGGGAGCTCCCGTGACCGCCGCATCGGCCGCTCAGACCGCGGCCCAGAATGCGGCACAGGCGCTGCCCGGCGTCCGTCCCCCGGGTGCCAGCGGCGCCACGGCGACCGGCCCCGCCGCCGGCTCGTCAGGTCCCGCGCGCCAGCGCTCGCAGTTCACGGCGTCGTCCACCACGCCTGGAGCCTTGATGCAGTCCTCGATGGGTGCGCTGACGTATTCGGGTCCGTCCGAGGACGGCTCCGCGACGGTCAAGCGTGGCGATGGTTCCGCGGTCGCCGGCTCGAGCGGCGCTGCCGCGAAGCCCGAGGCAGACGGCACCACCTTCCCCGGCACCGCGAAGAACTCGCCGTGCCCGTGTGGTTCGGGCAAGAAGTACAAGCTCTGCCACGGCAAGAACGAGGACTGACCTACAGCACGTCGATGACGGTCGCGAGCCAGCGCCCGTGACTGTCCTCGAAGCGCATCGCGACGGCGCGTGAGTGCTCGCCGTCGCTTACCACCAGCGAGACCTCTGCGCTCGTCGCCGATGTGCGGCAGACGCGCGCACGCAGGATGTGAGCCGGGCCGGGCGTGAGCCCGCGCCGCCGGGCGAGCGACTGCTGACGGTGGAGGCTTTCGCGCAGTTCCGGCGTGATCCAGCGTGCGAGGGCGAGGAGGTCCTCGCCGCCGGTGACGGCCTCCATCACGGCCTTGGCGAGCGTGCAGGCCAGCGGTGCAGGGTCTCCCAATGGTGTGTGGGTACGCGCGTACGGGCGAGGGGGAAGGGTACGTGGCGCTGCGTCCGTCGCCTGGCGGACCGGCAGCGCGCTCACCGCGACCACCCGCCGGGCAGCGTCAGGGTCTGGCCGGGATGGATCAGATGAGGGTTCGACCCGAGCGCTTCGCGGTTGGCCTCGTACAGCGCCGGCCATGCGGCGGCGATGGTGGGCGCGTCCCGGGTGTCCAGCACTGCGGCGGTGATGGTCCACAGGGACTCGCCGCGCGACACGGTGTGGGAGGCGCCGGTCCGGGTGCCTGGTGCGGCATCGGTGTCCGCGGTGGAGGTCAGCGCCGCTGACGCCGATTCACGTGGCGACCGCGGCGACGGCGGGGACGCGGCGCGCGTGGGTTCCGGCGTTGTCGTCGGGGTCTGGGGCGTATCCGATGATGCAGGCGCGTCGGTCGCCGTGACGTGCACGAGCCATCCAGCGGGGGAGGGCTCGACCTCGGGGGTAAGCGCCACCCACCCGGCGGCGGATGCGGGAAGGGCCGCTCCTGCAGCGACGGCTGTGCCGAGCGCCACCGCGATCACGCGCCTCCATACGGCCGGGCTCGCCGCGACCATGGCCGCGCGCCACCGACGGGGGGCCAGGACCGCCGCGATCGCGATGAGCGACAACCATCCGCAGACCGCCGCCCCGAGCGCCGCCATGGCCCCGACCACCAGGTCGTCGACCCCCGGGCGCGGCCCGAGCGTGGCGGCGACCTCGGCGGCGGTCACGAGGAACACGGCGCCCACGACGGGCACGCCCGCGACGGCAACCCGGGCGAGATTCCGGCGAGCTCGGCCGGTGTCAAGAGACCTCGATGGCATCATTCAAGTCCTTTCGATGCGTTTTGATGCTGTTTGATGACATTAGGTCTACGTCATTGCGCGGGCGGTGTCGACCGCAACGCGAGATTGTGGACAGCCGGGCTACCGTGTCCGCATGCGGTGGGAGGAGCTCTTCGCGGACCTGGAGGCGCAGGCCGACGCCGACGAGGCGGGCGCGTGGCGTGCCGAGGTGGCCGCGCGTGAACGCTCCGAGCGCGCGTCCGTGTCGTGGGGGTCCCGCATCGCCGCGGCGCACGGAGGTCGCATCCGAGCGGTCCTCGTTGACGGCGCCAGGCTCGAGGGCGAGGTGCGCGATGGCGCGGACGATTGGGTGCTCGTGTGCGATGACGAGGGCCGCGAGCACGTGATTGCGACGGCCGCTGTCGACGCGGTATGGGGGCTACCTGCCGCAGGCGCCACGCGCGGTGTCGTCGAGCGGCGCGTCAGCCTGGGCCACGTCCTGCGTGGACTCGCCCGTGACCGCGCACGCGTCGTGGTCGCGACCCGTTCGGGGCCACGGGTGGGCAGGATCGCATGGGTGGGAGCCGACCATCTCGAACTCGTCGAGCCGGGCGACGCGCAGGTGACGGTGCCGTGGGCCGCGATCCTGACGGTGAGACCCGCGTAACGGCTAGGACTCTGTGCGTTCCGCCTTCTCGCGGACCGCCGCGTACTGCCGGGCGATGTACGACTCGAGCTCGGTGGCCTCGACGCGCCAGATGCCGCGTCCGCCCACCTGAATGGCGGGCAGGTCGCCGCTGCGCACCAGCGAATACGCCTGCTGCGAGGAGATGTTCAGGATCTCCTGCACATCCTCCATCTTCAGGAACCGTGGGGCCATGGCGCCATTGTGGCACGGGGCGCGGGTGCCGCCGCTGTTGTCCACAGGTGTTGCCGACCCGGTCGCAAGCAGGCATTCTTAAGCGGCATCGACAGTCATCGGGGGCGAGTCATGAACGATGCCGGACCCATCGCGGGGCGTCTGAAGCGCCCCTCGTGGCGTGATCCACGCCTGCTCATCGGGATCGCCCTCGTGGCGGCGTCGGTGGTTGCCGTCGCGGGCATCGTCAGGGCGGCCGATGCCACGGAGCCGTTCTACGCGGCCAAGGGCACCCTCACGCCGGGCACCGTCCTCGCGGCCGACGACCTCATGGTGGCCCACGTGAACGTGGGGTCCGCCGCGTACCTCGACGCAACCCAGGAGCCTCCCGTGGGCAGCGTCGTGACGCGTGCGGTGGGTGCGGGCGAGTTGGTCCCCGCCGCCGCCCTCGTCTCCGCCGACGCGGTCGACGTGAGGCCCGTGCCGGTCGCGACATCGCTGCCCCTCGATGCGGGCATCGTGCCCGGCTCCGTCGTCGACGTGTGGCTGACCACCGTGGATGAAGCCGGCGCCGCCAGCACCGTGTTGCTGGGAGAGTCCTTGGTGGTCACCGAGGTGGCCGATGCGGAGGGCGCCTTCGCGGTCGACTCCGACCAGGTCGTCTACGTCGCGGTGCCCGAGGACGAGGTGGCCGCATTCCTGCAGGCCGTCGCGGGCGGCGGCGACCTCGCCGTCTTGGGCCTCGGGGGCACGCCATGACGCGCACCGCGGTGATCCTCGCGGTCGCGGGAGCGCGTGAGGCGGGGATCGTCGAGGCGTGCGCGGCCAGGGCGGAGCTCGAGGTGGTACGCCGCTGCGCCGACCTGGCCGAAGCCGTGGGGGCAGCCCAGGCGGGGGTCGGGTCCGTGGTCCTGGTCTCCGATCATCCGCGTCTCACCCGCGACGTAGTCGCCGACCTCCAGGCCCAGGCGGTCACCGTGGTGGGTCTGCCCACCACCCGCGAGGCGGGAGAACAGCTCGCCCGCCTGGGGGTGCGGTCAGTGCTGCCGCCCTCGGCGAGCGACGCCGATGTGGCGCAGGCACTCGTGGACGCCGCCGGCGTGCCGCAGCCTCGCGTGCCCGAGGTCGAGCCGGAGATGAGTCGCCACGGGCTCGTCGTCGCCGTGTGGGGTCCTACGGGAGCGCCCGGTCGCACCACGCTCGCGGTGAACCTCGCCGCCGAAGCCGCACACGCGGGTCACGAGACGGTCCTGATTGATGCCGACACCTACGGTGGCGCGGTCGCCCAGGCATGCGGCCTGCTCGACGAGTCCCCTGGTATTGCAGCTCTGGCGCGCATCGCCCAGCACGGGTCGGTGAGGGCTGCGGATGTCGAGACGTACGCACTCCCCGTCGCCGAGCGGTGGCGGGTGGTGACCGGACTGTCGCGCGCCCAACGGTGGCCCGAAGTCCCCGGCGTCGCCCTCGAGGCGCTGCTGGAGGGCGCACGCGAGGCGGCCGACGTGGTGGTGATCGACGCGGGATTCGGGCTCGAACGCGATGAGGAGCTGAGCTATGACACCCGCGCGCCCCAGCGCCATGGCGCCACCCTCGCCGCCGTCCAGGCGGCCGATGCCGTGGTCGCCGTGGGCACGGCCGAACCCCTCGGGATTCAGCGCCTCATCCAGGGGCTCGGCGACCTCGCTCAGATCGGCGTGCGCGAGCCCGTCGTGGCGGTCAACAGGGTGCGGGCGGATGTCGCGGGCACCCGTCCCGAGGAGGCGGTGGCGGACGCGCTCGTCCGCTACGCGGGCATCGATCAGGTGTGGACCCTGCCGTGGGACCCGCGGGCGGCCGATGCCGCGACGCTCGCCGGGCGCAGCCTGGTGGAACGCACCCCGCGGGCGCCACTCAGGCGTGCGATCGCGCGCCTCGCGCACGCACTGGTGGAGGACCGGATCGCGCCGATGGCGGCGCGCGTACCCGAGCCACGGCACTCGGCGCTGTCACACTGACATCATGCGTGTGTACCTGCCGGCCACCTTCGCGGACCTCGAGCGCATCGGCGCGGGGCTGTGGGAGCCCGAGCGTGGCTATGCCGTGACGCACCGCATGCTCGACATCTCGTCGCTCGACGACGAGGAGGAGATCGCGGAGCAGGTGAGGGACACCGCGGCGATGGCATCGGCCATCGACCTGGGCTCTCAGCTGCGCGTGGTCGTGGTCGCCGACTGTTCACGCGCCGACGTGACGGAGATCGCAGGGGATCACCCCGCGGCCGTGGCCGTCGCCGAGCGGATCGACACCGCCCAGATCGCGTGCGTGTTCATCGACGAGCCCGATGCTGCGGCCGACGTCGCCGCAGCCCGCGATGACGAGGACGCCCGTGACAGGCTCGAGGCGCGCGACCTGCTGTGGTGGGGGCCCGGCGAGCTCGCCGACGTGCCTGGTCCTGCCTGACGCCTACGGACGCAGGGCGTCGACGACCGCCTGGTGCAGGATGCCGTTGGACGCGATCGCATCGCCCCCGTGCGGGCCAGGGATGCCGTCCAGCGACGTGAACACCCCGCCCGCCTCGGTGACGATCGGGACGAGGGCCGCCATGTCGTGCAGCGCGAGCTCGGGCTCGAACGCGGCATCCACGGCCCCCTCAGCCACCAGCATGTACGACCAGAAGTCGCCAAACGCTCGCGTACGCCACACCGTCCGCGACAGTTGGAGGAATGACTCGAGGCGGCCACGTTCCTCCCAGCCCGTCAGCGACGAGTACGACACGCTGGCATCCCGCAGGGTGGCGGTCGTCGAGACCGACAGCGCCACGGCATCGGCCGGTCCCTGGCCTCGCCACGCGCCGCCGCCCACGGCGGCAAACCACCGGCGGCCCAATGCCGGCGCGCTCACCACGCCGACCACCGGCTCGCCGTCGACGAGGAGTGCGATCAGCGTGGCCCATGCGGGGACTGCGCGGATGAAGTTCTTGGTGCCGTCGATGGGGTCGACGACCCACTGACGGGGAGCGTCTCCACTCGCGCCGTATTCCTCGCCCAGGATCGCGTCGCCCGGGCGGGCGGCCTCGATGCGCTCGCGGACGATGCGCTCGGCGGCACGGTCGATGGCAGTCACCGGGGTCTCGTCGGCCTTGAGCTCCACCGTCAGGGCGGCGGGGTCATGGTGAGACATGGTGAGAGCGTCCACCTCGTCGGCGATGGCGAGGGCGAGCGTGAGGTCGTCGGCGTACGGGGAGGGCATGCGGCAAGGCTACCGGCGGCGATCGACGTGCCTGCGGTTGACAGCGCATGCGGAATGCGCTTACCGTGTGGGAAACCGGTTACCCGCGCTCCTCAATGACGAGGACGCGGGCGTGTCGACCATCGCAGTGAACGATCTCAATGGGGAGATTCATGACCACGACAGCCGCCCGTATCCGTCCTGTGCTTGCCGTCCTCGCGGCCGCCGCCCTCACCGCCATCGGCGTGGTGCCCGCGGCCGCGGCCGGCGCCGCGGGAGCGCTCAACGCGAATGACCTCGCTCCCGGCTCCTACACGGCGGACGTCGTGGTCGGGGATGTCACCATCCGGGCCACCGAGGCCAAGGCAGTGACCGTGGACGGCAGCGACCGGGTCTCGGATCGCGGCGACGTGTACACCCAGCGCCTGAAGCTCAACGGCTCGGGCGACGTGGCGCAGCGCTCCCTCGCATTCACGGCGGACGGGCCCACGCACGTCATCGTCCACGCACGCAGCGGATCCGGCTCGAGCGACCGCGCGCTCGCGCTGTTCGACGCCTCCGGTGAGGTCGACAGGGTCCCGGCGCTTGCGGACGACGGCGGGCTCCCGATCACCACGGAGACGCTCGAGGTGCCTGCGGCGGGCGACTACTGGATCGCCTCGCCCAGTTCGGGAGTGAACGTGTACTACGTGCAGATCGGGCTCGACGAGCCGGCCGCGCGCGCCCCTTGGGTGGATGTGGCCGCGCCAGTCATCGACGCGGTGGCCGTGGACCCGGCAGACCCGGGCGACCTGCTGGTCGACTACTCCGGCCTCATCGGAACAGACGGAGCCGACCTTGCTCGCGCAGCCCTCACCGACGTCAGCGGCGCCGTGGTGGACCGCGCGCTCAGCGCGGATGAGGGCACCGGCGGCACGCTGCGCCTGACCCCACCCGGCTCCGGCACCTACACCGTTCAGGTCTCGCTGACCAGGGCCGGTGAGGACACCGCGCACCAGTCGGCGGCGGTCGAGACCGCGCCGTTCTCCCTGCCGCTGGGCGCCCCGGAGATCAGCGGCGCGCTGACCAGCGCCGTCAGCGCCGGCGCCGCGACAGTGACCGTCGAGTGGGGTGCCGTGGCCGAGGCCGAGACCTACACCGTCGAGGTCGACGAGGGCCCGGGCTTTGCGGCCGCCGTCGACGGCATCACTGGCACCTCGGCCGATGTCCCCGGACTCACGCCCGGGGCGACCGTGCAGATGCGAGTGGTGGCGCACCGTGGTGACGGCGCCCAGGAGGGCCCGGCGACCGAGGTGAGTGTCGCATCGGCCGTCGAAAGGTGGCAGGCCGCCGATATCGGGTCCAACGCGGGCTCCGGGGGCGCCATCACCGAGAACGAGGACGGCTCGATTCTGTTCGACGCGAAGGCGAGCTCGACCAAGCTCGCCACGTCCGAGGACGGCTTCCAGTACTTCTACACCGAGGTGGACCCCGCCTCCGAGAACTTCGCGCTCACGGCGACGTTCCGCGTGGACGACGCCTCGACGAAGGACAGCCAGTCGGGCTTCGGCGTGATCGCCGTCGACTCGCTGGTGGCGGGCTCGTCCCCCGACCGCTACTTCAACTCCGCGGGCGCCGTCGTGACCCGCTACGGCGAGGGCACCGCCACGGTGGTCAACGGCATGCCGGGAGCTCGCTTCGTGACGGGCTACACGGGGGCGACCGACGACAACACGGCGGGCACGCGAGACCAGAGCGGTTCCGAGGTCTTCGACCCCGCCTTCAGGGAGGAGGCCGGCACGGCGCCGCGCTTCGACACCGGTGACACGTACACCTTCACGCTGCGCCGCTCCAACACCGGATTCCACGCGATCTGGGACCGCAGCGGCGAGGGCGGCGCGGTACACGAGGTCATCGAGTACGACCCCGACATGCTGCTGGCGCAGGACGCGGAGCGCTTCTACGTGGGGCTCGCGGTGGCCCGCAAGATCGTGGTCACCGTGACGGATTGGGAGTTCACCACGATCAACCCGGCCGACGACGACCCCGCCCAGGAGCGTCCCATCGAGCAGGTACCGACCTCCCTCAGCGTGGACGTGACCGCCACCACCCCAGAGCGCTCCCTGGAGATCCCGCTGGTCGCGGACTTCTACGGCACCGGACAGATTCTGGATGCCTCCGGAGCCGTCGTGGTGGATGGGCTGGTGCTCGAGCCCGGCCAACAGTCGCTTGGAGCAGTCTCGCTCGAGCCGGGGGTCAACCGCTTCACGGCGCGTGCGATCCCGGGTCCGGACCAGCCGCAGTTGGGCGAGTACGAGGCTCTCGAGTCGATGGACCCGGTGGATGTGCCGGTGACCGTGACCGTGGACTCGTACGGCGAGCCCGGCCAGTCGCTATGGGTGTCGCCGGATGGCTCGTCCGACGGGGACGGCACGAGAGCGAACCCCCTCGACGTGCACACCGCGGTGGCGTTCGCGCAGGCCGGCCAGCAGATTGTGCTGATGGACGGCACCTACACGCCGGACCGTGCGATCGTGGCCGACCGCGGACACGACGGCACCGAGGAGGCTCCCATCGTGCTGATGTCGGAGCCGGGCTCGCGCGCCGTGCTCGACCTCAGCGGCTCGGCGACGGGTGGCATCAACCTGCGGGCCGACTGGTGGCACGTGTACAACGTCGAGATCACCGGGTCCGGTGACAAGGCCAAGCCCATGCTCGTGCAGGGCCACCACAACATCGTGGAGAGGGTGGAGTCGCACCACAACCAGGACACGGGCATCCAGATCTCGGGGCTGTCCGCCGAGCCGCCGGCCATGTGGCCCTCGTACAACCTCGTGGTGTCCTCCCAGGCGCACCACAACGCGGACCCGGGCGGTAACGACGCCGACGGCTTTGCCGCGAAGCTGACGGTGGGCGAGGGCAACGTGTTCCGCTCCAACATCGCCCACCACAACATCGACGACGGCTGGGACCTCTACGCCAAGTCGACGACGGGCCCCATCGGCACCGTGGTCGTCGAGGACTCCGTCGCCTACAACAACGGCTGGCTCAGCGAAGACCCGAGCCGCACGGGCGAGGGCAACGGCTTCAAGCTCGGTGGCGAGTCCATGCCAGGCGACCACCTGCTGCGCAACTCGATCAGCTACGGCAACCTCGCCACCGGCGTGACGTCGAACTCGGGACCGGACGTCCGCCTCGAGAACGTGACGTCCGTCGATAACGACCGCGGCATCCGCCTTGAGACGAACGCGGCCGCCACCGACTATCGCGCGTCGGGAGTGATCTCGTGGTCGAATCCCGCGGCGGACGTGCTCGCGCTAGAACAGGCAGACACGTCGCTCCTGGCCGACCCGTCCAACCACTTCGATGGCGACGGCGTCACCGCCGACTGGTTCGTCACGACCGATGCGTCGAGCATCACTCCTCAGATCGCGGCGGATGGTTCCGTCGAGATGCACGGGTTGTATGAGCTCGCGGAGATTGCCCCCGCCGACACGGGTGCGCGCCTGGTCCCCAATGCGGATCCGACCGTGATCGACCTGCTCCCCGAGGTCACCGCGCCCGAGCCCGGCCCGGCCGCGTGGTACGCGTCGACCGTGTACACCCGGGGCGACCTCGTGCAGCACGAGGGCACGGTCTACGAGGCACGCTGGTGGAACCGCGGCAGCGAGCCCGGGGCCTCCGCGTGGGGCCCGTGGGTGGAGGTCGGCCCCGCCGACGCCGCGCCGGAGGTTGCCGAGTGCGCGGCCCCTTGGGAGGAGCGCACCGTGTACCACCGCGGCGCGACCGTGTCCTACGACGGCCTCAACTACGAGGCGCAGTGGTGGTCGCGCTCGCAGACTCCCGGCGCGAGCCAATGGGGTCCGTGGGCGGCCGTGGGGGCGTGCGCCTAGGCAGCACGGCCCGTGCGGGGGAGGGCGTCACCAGAGAAAGGTGTCGCCCTCCCAGCGCGCGGGGCGCACCTCGCTGACCCAGGCGGGCCGCACCGCTCCATAGATGTGCGGGAAGAGTTCGCTCGTTCCCTCGTCGAGGACCTCGACCCCGTCCGCCCGGACCTGGTCCTCGTCGATGACCAGCACCACGAGGTCGTCGGGACGGTCCGGCCAGATGCGCGCGGCCGTCGCCGCGCACTGGTGCGGGTAGGAGCAGTGGACGAACCCCTCGTCCGCGAGCGAGAGGTCCCGGCCGGAGATCTCGTAGGTCCCGGCGGCGAGGCCCGCCTCCCAGTCGGAGGCGCGCGTGACATGCAGGATCGTCATGGCGCCAGTGTGCCAGGGCCGCAGGGCCAGCGCGGCGGACAAGGGTGAGCCCCGGCGGCCCGTGGAATCCACTCGAGGCCGGGCCGCCGGGGACGTGTTAGCCGATGCGGCGGCGAGTCTCGGCGTGCTGGTCCGCCACCGCGGCGGGCACCTTGGCGCCGAAGCGGGAGAGGAACCCGTCCGTGTCGTCGGCCTCGGCGGAAAGCGCCGCGGGATCGGCCGCGAAGAGCTTCTCCCACTGCTCGCGCGTGACCCCCGCCGCGGCGAAGTTGATCGCTCCGTCGACGGGGACCAGGCCCTGGACGGCGTCGAGGGCGTGCGCGCGACCCTCGACGCGGTCGATGATCCATGCGAGCACGCGTGCGTTCTCCGAGAAGCCCGGCCACAGGAACGAGCCATCGGCGTCCTTGCGGAACCAGTTCACCTGGAAGATCGCGGGGGCATCGTCACCGAGCTTCGCGCCCACGTCGAGCCAATGCTGCCAGTGGTCCGCCATGTCGGTACCGCAGAACGGCAGCATCGCGAAGGGGTCGCGGCGCAGCTCGCCGACCGCCCCCTCCGCGGCCGCGGTGCGCTCCGACGCCAACGTCGCTCCGAGGTAGACGCCGTGCTCCCACGAGCGCGCCTGGGCGACGAGCGGCACGTTGGTGGCGCGGCGTCCGCCGAAGACGATCGCGTCGACAGGGACGCCCGCGGGGTCGTCCCACGTGTCGGCGATGATGGGGCACTGGGCCGCCGACACGGTGAAGCGTGAATTCGGGTGAGCCGCGGGCGTGGGGGAGTCGGGCGTCCAGTCGTTGCCGCGCCAGTCGATCAGATGCTCGGGAACGTCGGGAGTGAGGCCCTCCCACCACACGTCACCGTCGTCGGTGAGCGCGACGTTGGTGAAGATGGTGTCCTCGCCCAGCATGTCGATGGCGACGGGGTTGGTCTCCACGCCCGTGCCCGGCGCGACGCCGAAGAATCCTGCCTCGGGGTTGATGGCGCGCAGGCGGCCGTCGGGGCCGGGGGCGAGCCAGGCGATGTCGTCGCCGATCGTCTCGACCGTCCAGCCGGGGATGGAGGGCTGCAGCATCGCGAAGTTGGTCTTGCCGCAGGCGCTGGGGAAGGCCGCCGCGACGTGGAACGCCTTGCCGCGGGGATTGGTGACCTTCAGCAGCAGCATGTGGGCCGCGATCCAGCCCTCGTCGCGGCCGATGACCGAGGCGATGCGCAGGGCAAACGCCTTCTTGGCGAGGATGGCGTTGCCGCCGTAGGCGGAACCGTAGGACCAGATCTCGCGCGTCTCGGGGTAGTGGACGATGTACTTGGTGTCGTTGCACGGCCACGCGACGTCGGCCTCGCCCGGGGCGAGGGGGGCGCCCACGCTGTGCACGGCGGGCACCCATGCGGTGTCGGGGCCGATCTGCGCGAGCGAGTCAGCGCCCATCCGCGTCATCGTCCCCATCGAGGCCACCACGTACGGCGAGTCGGTGACCTGGACGCCCAGGCGGGCGAGCGGGCTGCCCACGGGCCCCATCGAGAACGGCACCACGTACATGGTCCGTCCGCGCATCGCGCCCTCAAACAGCGGCTCGAGGGTGGCGCGCATCTCGGCGGGCTCCACCCAGTTGTTGGTAGGTCCCGCATCGGCCTCGGACTTCGAGCAGATGAAGGTGCGTGACTCGACGCGCGCAACGTCGTCGGGGTGCGAGCGCGCCAGGTACGAGCCGGGGCGCTTGGCGGGGTTGAGCTCAAGGAGCGTGCCCGCGTCCAGCATCGTGTCGATCAGCTCCCGACGCTCCGCGGGGGAGCCGTCGCACCACACCACGTTGTCGGGTTCGAGGTGGCGGGCGATCGACTCGACCCACTTGACGACCGAGGTATCGGCCGATGCGGGGGCTGTGCTGGCGACGTCGGTGGCGGTCACGGTCATGGTCTTCCTCCTGAGAAGTGATCCAGTGATTTCACCGTAGGCCGAGCTCGCTGGCATCTCACGGGTAATTCGTGGATGAAGTTTTGCGTTTCTTCTTCTATTGTCAAGTCATGGCTGACCTCTCGACCCTCGGACGCCGCATCCGTCACTTCCGCGTCAGCGCGGGCCTCACCCTCGATCAACTGAGCGAGGCCACGGGAACTGCGCCCAGCCACCTGTCGCTCATCGAGAACGGCCGGCGCGAGCCGCGGCTGTCCTTACTCGAGTCCATCGCCGCGGCCCTGGGCGTCACCTCGGCCGCCCTTCTCGACCCCGCTCCGCCCACGGCGCGCGCGGCCCTCGAGATTGAGCTGGAGCGCGCGCAGGCGACCCCCACCTACCTCGAGCTGGGTCTGCCACAGGTGCGCCCGGGCAAGACCATGAGTGACGAGACCCTGCGCACGCTCGTGGGGCTCCATCGCGAGCTGGAGCGCCGCGCACGCCAGTCGATCGCGACGCCGGAGGAGGCGCGCCGCGCCAACACGCAGCAACGCCTCGAGATGCGCCGCATCAATAACTATCTGCCGGAACTCGAGCTACTCGCGCAGGCCGCGACCGACCAGGTGGGACACACCGCCGGAGCGCTCACGCACCGGACCGTCACTGAGATGGCCGACCACGTGGGGCTCGCCATCGTGCACACCGACGACCTTCCCCACTCAGCCCGCTGCGTCGTGGACATGGAGCGTGGGCGCATCTATATCCCGCCCGCCTCTATCCCCGGCGGCCATGGATTGCGCTCGCTGGCTCT
Source organism: Demequina sp. NBRC 110051 (assembly GCF_002090055.1). GTDB lineage: Bacteria > Actinomycetota > Actinomycetes > Actinomycetales > Demequinaceae > Demequina. The sequence continues at coordinate 103,885 of NZ_BBRH01000009.1, read as the reverse complement.
GCAGGCCATCGCGCACAAGGTGCTCGAGCATCGACCGCCCGCCGACTACGCCGACTTCCTGCGCCAGCGCCTTGAGGCGAGCTACTTCGCCGCCGCGTGCCTCATGCCGCGCGAGGCGTCCGTGGAGTTCCTCAGCGCCGCTAAGCGCGAGCGCAGCATCGCGATCGAGGACCTGCGAGACGCCTTCGGCGTGACCCACGAGGCGGCCGCGCTGCGCTTCACCAACCTCGCCACCGAGCACCTGGGGCTGACCCTGCACTACCTGCGTGTCAACGGCGACGGCACCGTGACGGGAGCCTACGAGAACGACGGGCTGCCCCTCCCGCTCGACGCGACGGGGTCGACCGAGGGTGAGGTGGTGTGCCGGTCCTGGAGCGCGCGCCGCGCCTTCGCGCGCCGCACCCGCACCACCGAGCACCACCAATACACCGACACCCCAGCGGGCACCTTCTTCGAGTCCACGCAGACAGGCACGGGCACGCCCGAGGACTTCTCCATCACCCTTGGTGTTCCTTATAACGAGTCCAAGTGGTTCCGTGGCCGCGAGACGCAACTGCGTGAGGCATCGACCTGTCCTGATGTCACGTGCTGCCGGCGCCCGCAGGATGGCCTCGCCGAGCGCTGGGAGGGCAAGGGTTGGGCGAGCCCGCGGGTGCGCACGCACCTGTTTGCTCCGCTCCCGCACGGCACGTACCCCGGCGTCGACGACCGCGAGCTCCACGAATTCCTCGAGGCTCACGCCGACATCGAGGCGTGAGTCCCTCTTCCTTTGGCGCAGCCCCTCTCGCTACTGTCAGCACAGGGGCAAGGGGGCGGTCGCATGGGCGAGCCGAGTGGGTACGGCAGCTTCGACCATGCAGCCGCGCAATGTCTCGAGTGGCGGCCCAAGGAACTCCGCACGTGGCTGCGCACGGAACTCGCGGACCAGCCCGACCTTTGCGTGTCCTTCGAGAAGGCACTGACAGAACTCAGGGCGACACCCGACGAGTGGGACCGCTCCAGTGAAGTGCGGTTCGGTGCCGCCCTAGGTCCGGTGATGCGGGCGGCTGTACAGCGCCCCCACGGGCTCGCTGCGGTCGTCTTGCTCGTCCACCACGCGTGCGAACAGGTGTGGGAACTCACGTGGGAGCACGCCACGATGAGCGGCGCCGTGGACGCGGTCGAGGCGGCGTGGCCGGACCTTCCCGAGGAGCCAGCGGACGACGCCAAAGCCTGTCTCGAACTGCTGGCACTACTGCGCTCCCAGTTCGCGGTGGAGACCGCACTGGTCACGGGCGCGCTCGACGTCGCGGCTCCCTTAGCGGCAGGGGTTGCCGACCACGCCAACAAACTCGCTCAAAGAGTCACTGGTTTCCAACTGGGCACCACGCTTCCGCGCTTCGCCGAGGCCGTCGTTCAGGAGGTGACGGCGGAACACGAGTACTTCTTGCAGGTGGCGCGTTCGGCGCAGGCCGCGACGGAATTCTGGGAAGGCGATCGGCATGCCTGCGCTCGGGCGGTCGCTGCGCTCGATGCAGCGCTCGGCGCCGGCGCCGTCAGCGACGAGGACGCATCGGAGATCCGTGCGCATCGTGCAGCGCTCGCGGAACTCGACCGTGGCGCCGACGGGCCTTGGTTGAGGGTCGACCGCGGCACGGTGGTGCTGCAGTTCCCGTTCAGCCTGAGTACGAGCCTGTCGGACGGCTATTCGCGGATGGTCGCCAGTGCTCGGCAGTCGGGGACGGCGTGGCGACTCGCGGGTGCGCGGCTCACCGAGCCGCCTGCGCATGCGCTCGAGATCGCGGACGCGTGGCACGGCGATGACGCACTGGGTCGCGAATTTCGCGGAACGGAGCTGGTGCTGCCGCGCCTGCACCTGCGGCGTGAGGGCGACGACCCGCCCCATGAAGACGACGGCATCGACGTGCGGGTGCAACTGTCGGAACTGGGAAACCACGTGGTGCGGCTCGCGGTGCCGCTCGACGGCGCGGGACCCACGCAGGTCGTGGAGGCCATCTCGCTCGCGTCCAATGCCTACGGGAGCCTCGAGGAGCTGGGTGGAAAGCTCACCCTGGGATGGTTTGCCGACGGCGCCGATCAGGAGTGGGTCCCATGCGATCGACTAGGTGACCTCGTGGAAAGGATCGTGGACGACGTGGGCCGGCTGGTCCAAGAGTCGCTAGCTTGCCCCGGCGATTCCGGTTCCACCGTCGCCACCTGGCGGCGCGGCATGGTGAGCATCGTCACGGTGATCGACGAGGCCACAGTGCTCGACGGGATCGGTGACAAAGTCGGTCGACCCTGCCGTGACGCGCGCGAACTGTTGACGCTCCAGGGCATCCAGCCGCTCGTGCACCCCCTCATGGACGGTGCGAACTCCGTCGCTGACTGGGCGTCCTTCGACCTCGGTGGCGTGTCGCGGGTCCCGCTGCTCACCCTCAATCGGGAGTTGCTGGCGGTCAACGCAAACATGGCGTTGATTGCGAGCTTTTCGTCTCCTTCCTTCGCGACGGACAGCGTGCGCGGCTACGTCGAGTTCGCGCGTTCGCTGCATGGCATGTACGCGGGTTGGAGCGACGAGGTCGCCGCAAGGGCGCGCGAGATCGCGCGCACGGTCGACGAGATCGACGACGAACTCTCGCGCGGCGCCGACCCCGCGCCCCACGTCGCGCGGTGGTGGTTCAGGCTGATCGACCACGGCTCTTACGAACCTTCGAAGGCTCGCCCGCATGCCGGCCCTGCATGGTGGAGACGCCTGAGAGACGACGGTGGCCGACGCGAGTGGGAGGACCGGGCACGCAGCGACGTGTCGCGCCTGCGCGAAGCCGTCGCGCGCATCGAACGCCTCGAGCTGTCGCTGCAGCAATTCGTGCAGTCGATCCAGGCCACCATGCTCTTCATTACGTCGCCCACGCTCGTGAGCGCGCCCGCGATGCGTCTCGACCTGGATCGCATTCTCGAGGCGGCCGGCCACCAGCACCTGCGCGAGACGTTCACGCGCGCGCGACGAGGTTCTCGGCACCCGTCTGCACCAATTGGTCGCCATGGTGGCGCGCCGCAGCGAGGAGATTGCCGACGAACGGCGCGACCGTCGCGCACGGCGCACCGCGGGGTTGCTCGAGGCGGCCGGCGTCGCCATCGCCGTGATCGGCGTCTCTGGTCTGATCTCTGTCCTGCAGTCTGGATCGGACCACTGGCTGCGCGGCTGGCAGGCGGTCGCCGTGGTGGGCGTGCTGGTGGTCATCGCGACGGTCGCCTTCGTCGCGAGTTGGTGGGAGGCGCGCCACTCTGACAGGCACGGCGACCCGCCCTAGACTTGGGTGATGTCGATGACGCCGCGGGTCGTGACCGACCCGCTCGCGATAGCGGACGTCCATGGCGCGCTGTTGACGCCGTCCTTCCCCCCGAACGAGCTTGTCGCGGTGCATTCGTTGGTCGAGGGTGTGGCTGGGGGCGCTGTCGAAGTCGCGGTGATCGACGACCAAGGCGAGCCCGTGGCCGTCGCCGTGGGGGAGGTGGAGGGCCCCGTCGCCCTGCTGGCGTATCTCGCTGTCGATGGCGCCGCGCGGGGCCGTGGCAATGGCTCAGCCCTGCTCGAGTGGGCGGTGGCACGGTGGATGACGCGCTCGCGCGGTATCCGCTTGCTGCTCGCCGAGGTCGAGGACCCGCAACGTCACGCCCCGCATGCGTCGTACGGCGACCCGGTTCGTCGCGCCCAGTTCTATGCGGCGCAGGGGGCGACGAGGCTTGCAGTTCCGTATTTCCAGCCGCGCCTCGACCCTCAGTCGGACCGCGTGCGGGGCATGATGCTGGTGGTGCTCGCTGCTGCCCCTGGCGTCATCGTCGGCGGCGTTCTTCGCGAGCCTCGCCTGGTGACGACGTGGCTTGAGGACTATTTCGCTGACACCGAGGGCAATCCGCGCCCTGCCGACGCCGAGGCGCAGGCTCTGTTCGAGGCCTTCGAAGGTGGCGAACCAGTCACGGCGGGGCCGCTCATGAGCCCCACCGGCTCTTAGGCCAGGAACGCGAGCGCCAGCCCCGCGACGGCCGCGATGACGCACCCGATGCCGACCCAGTCGGGGGAGCGGGTGAAGGCGGGGGAGGCGGCCGATGCCGTGACCGGCTGAGCCGTCGCGCCCGCCTTCGCGCGATACGCGTCCCAGGCGGCCGTCACGAGGCCGGCGACCTCGGCGGACTTGCCCTCCTCGGCGGGCTTCACGCGGTTGCTGCCGGTGCGCGAGGGTGCCGCGAAGGCGCCCGCCTTCTTCCCGTCGTCGCCGACCAACTCGAGAGACCAGTGGGCCTCGAGCCCGGCCAAGCGGGAGAAGGGGGCCACGACGGTCTGGGTGACGTTGCGCAGTTCGACGCGGTCCTCGGCGACCGCGACTGAGGGCCGCAGGAAGGCCGCGTAGCCGGTCGCGGCGAGCGCCACGGCGATGCCGAACGCCACGTGGATCTGCTCGAGTCCCGACCCGATGAGTTGGATCAGGAGCACCACGGCGCCGAGTCCCACGCACAGCCATCCCCACACCTGCGACGACCGGCTGCGATAGAGCTCCATGGCGACCATGCTCCCACGCGGGCCGGGTACGTCAGCCCGCCACCGCATCGGCCGTAGGAGCGCCCTATACAATAGGTGGGTCTGTCCCCGTCGGGACCGAAGCCCCCACCCTTTCTCTCAACGAATCGAGCCCTGCCTTGAGCCTTACGCGCTCCGACCTGCGCAACGTCGCAATCGTCGCCCACGTCGACCACGGAAAGACCACGCTCGTGGACGGCATGCTCGTCCAGGGCGGCGCCTACGGCGACCACGCCCACGTCGAGGAGCGCGCCATGGACTCGGGCGACCTCGAGCGCGAGAAGGGCATCACGATCCTCGCGAAGAACACCGCCATCCGTTACACGGGTGAGGCGGCGACCGAGGGTGGCGTCACCATCAACGTGATCGACACCCCGGGCCACGCCGACTTCGGCGGCGAGGTCGAGCGCGGCCTGTCGATGGTCGACGGCGTGGTGCTGCTGGTGGACGCGTCTGAGGGCCCGCTGCCCCAGACCCGCTTTGTGCTGCGCAAGGCGCTCGCGGCCAAGCTGCCCGTCATCATCGTCGTCAACAAGGTCGACCGCCCCGACGCCCGCATCGACGAGGTCGTCGAGGAGACCCACGACCTCCTGCTGGGCCTCGCCTCCGACCTCTCGGACGAGGTCCCCGACCTCGACGTCGACTCGCTGCTCGAGGTGCCCGTGGTCTACGCGTCCGCGAAGGCCGGACGCGCGTCGCTCACCCAGCCCGCCGACGGTGAGCTGCCCGACTCGGAGAACCTCGAGCCGCTGTTCCAGACCATCATGCAGCGCATCCCCGGTCCCTCGTACGAGGAGGGCCACCCGCTGCAGGCGCACGTCACCAACCTCGACGCCTCGCCGTTCCTGGGCCGCCTCGCGCTGCTGCGCATCTTCAACGGCGAGCTGCGCAAGGGTCAGCAGGTCGCGTGGGCCCGCGCCGACGGCTCGATCTCCTCGGTGAAGATCACCGAGCTGCTCGAGACCAAGGGCCTCGAGCGTGTGCCCGCGGAGGTCGCCCGCCCCGGCGACATCGTCGCCGTCGCCGGTATCGAGGAGATCACCATCGGTGAGACGCTTACCGACATCAACGACCCGCGCCCCCTGCCGCGCATCACGGTCGACGACCCCGCCATCTCGATGACCATCGGTATCAACACCTCGCCGCTGGCCGGTCGCGTCAAGGGCGCGAAGGTCACCGCGCGTCAGGTCAAGGACCGCCTCGACAAGGAGCTCATCGGCAACGTGTCGCTGCGCGTCCTTCCCACCGAGCGCCCCGACGCGTGGGAGGTGCAGGGCCGCGGCGAGCTGGCGCTGGCCATCCTCGTCGAGCAGATGCGCCGCGAGGGCTTCGAGCTCACCGTTGGCAAGCCGGTCGTGGTGACCAAGGAGATCGACGGCAAGAAGCACGAGCCGATGGAGCACATGACCATCGACGTGCCCGAGGAGCACCTGGGCGCCGTCACGCAGCTCATGGCGAGCCGCAAGGGCCGCATGGAGTCGATGTCGAACCACGGCACCGGCTGGGTGCGCATGGAGTTCATCGTCCCCGCGCGTGGCCTCATCGGCTTCCGCTCGACCTTCCTCACGGACACGCGCGGCACCGGCATCGCCTCGTCGATCTCGCACGGCTACGCCCCGTGGGCCGGCCTCATCGAGTACCGCACCAACGGCTCGCTCGTCGCGGACCGGCAGGGTGCGGTGACGACCAACGCCCTCCTCACGCTCCAGGACCGCGGCACGTTCTTCGTCAAGCCCACCGAGGAGACCTACGAGGGCATGGTCGTCGGCGAGAACTCCCGCAACGAGGACATGGACATCAACATCACCAAGGAGAAGAAGCTCAACAACATCCGTTCCGCGACGGGTGACGAGCTCGAGCGCCTCACGCCTCCGCGCCAGCTGACCCTCGAGGAGTCCCTCGAGTTCGCCAGCGACGACGAGTGCGTCGAGGTGACGCCGGAGAACATCCGCATCCGCAAGGTGATCCTCGACGCGACCGAGCGCGGCCGCGCCGCTTCGCGCGCGAAGCGCCAGGGCTAAGTCTCTTCGCCTTCGAGGGCCCCGTCCGGTTCGCCGGGCGGGGCCCTTCTTTTCGTTCGGACGGCCGATGCGGTGGTTCCGCGGGATGACTAGCGTCCCTGGTATGTGGGGGTTACGAACAGTAGTTTCAGCGGTGCTGGCGGTGACGATGCTGGCGGCATGCAGCGGTGGCAGCGCAGAGCCGGAGGACGACGCCGAGGCGGCGTGGCCCGCGTGGGCGCCGCTTCCCGAGGGTGAGGCGCTCGGCTGGTATCACTCGGACTCGGGCGGCGCGGAGACGTGGGGCGTCGCCCTCGCGGGCGGCGACCTCGGGGACGACGTGGTGTATGAGTCGGGTGCCGAGGACTGGGAGCGCGTAGCCTCCGGCACGGGCATCATCGTCGAGGGCATGTACGCGGGCGGTGGCGGGCGCGACTGGATCCTGTGCCGGGACGGGGCGATGATGCAGATCTACGACTTTCCCCAGGAGTCCACGTTCCTCGACGGCACCGCGTTTACGCAGGGAACGACGCAGGTCTACGTGTATGAGCCCGGTCCCGGGTGCGAGTGAGCCGGGTGGCGTCACGGCGGTGGGGGTCGCACGACCTATCCTGGTCCGCATGAAGGACTCCGTGGGCTACCTGGTACTGCTGGTCAGCGGAGCCATCGTGGCGACCGTGGGGTCCGTGGCGTATCGGTCGATCCCGCCGTTCGGCGTGGCACTCGCGATCGTGATGGTCGCGTTCGCTGCCGTCTTTGCGCGGGCGTGGCTGTCCTGGACCGGCCTGGGTCTGTTCGCCGCCGTGTGGATGTCGGTCACGTTCGTGTGGACACTCGCGGGTCCTGGCGGCTCGGTCCTCATCGCGGCGGATACCCTGGGCTACGCGTGGCTCGCCGGTGGCGTGATCGCGATCGTCGTGGCGGCGTTGCTGCCCAAGAAGCTGCTGGTGGGGGAGCATGTCGAAGGCTAGGAACCAGGCGCGTCTGGCCGCTGAGGCCGAGCGCGAGCGTCGCCGCCACTCTGCCGCACACCGGTCGCTGAGGGCCCGCGCGGCTCGCGGCCAGGGCGCGCATTCGGACGCCACGGCCGCCCCGGCCTCAGAGCCCGTCGTCGAGTACACGCCGACCTCCGAGTTGGCGGCGCCCACGTGGCTGGCCGCCGCGTCCGACGCGCCGCCCCTGGGCGCGGGGTCCGAGGACTCGACCTCCGATGCTCCCGACGAGGACCTGTCGACCCGGCCTATCGCGCGTGTCAGTGCGGTGGGGGCGGGCGCGGCCGCCGTGGCGCCGGAGCCCGCGACGCCACCCGAGCCCGAGGCTGAGTCTGAGCCGTCGGGCGAGTCCGCACCAGAGCCCGACCCCGCGCTCGCCGCCACCGCCGTGTTCCCGGCCGCTGCGGCGCAGTCCACCCACGAGCCGTCGGCATGGCCGGCGAGTGTCGACGACGTCCGTACGGAGGCGATCCTGAGCCCGCATCAGTCCACCGGCGAGCGCGGATCGCACTCGAAGAAGCGCAACCGTGGATGGCTGTCGATCCCGATCCTCATCCTGGTGCTCGCGGGCCTGTACGTGGGCGCACAGGCGCTGCTGTCCGGCACGGTGCCGCGCGAGACCGAGACCCTCGGCGTGTCGATCGGCGGGCAGTCCACGGGAGCGGCGATCGCCTCGATCACGGATGCCGCCGACGCGTTGGCTGCCGAGGACATGACGCTGACCGTCGAGGAGGAGACGACCTCGTTCCCCGCGGCCGACGCCGGCCTGGGGATCGATGCGGAGGCGACGATCTCGGACCTCACCGGCTTCACGCTGCGCCCCGAGCGGTTGTGGCAGCACCTCACCGGTGGCGGGCACATCGACCCCGTCGCGACCGTGGACGAGGACGCGCTCCACAGCGCCGTCAGTGCCGCAGCCGCCAACCTCGACCGCGACGCCGTCGACGCCTCGGTGGAGATCGTCGGCACTGCCGGGGTCGCACACACCGGCGTGGACTCGATCACGGTCGACGTCGACGAGACCGAAGACCTTGTCGCCGCAGCGTGGCCCACCTCGACCGAGGTCACGGCCGTTGCCGAGGTCGGCGAGCCCACCATCACGGATGCCGCCGCGGAGGAGTTCGCGACGGAGCTGTCCGCTGAGCTGCTCGCGGGGGACGTCACGTTGAGCGCCGATTCTGGCGAGGCCGTCATCACGGCCGACCAAGTCGCCGCGAACTCCATCGTCGACTCCAGCGGCGGAGAACTGTCGCTCGTGATCGATGGCGAGGCCATCGCGGCCGAGGTGATCGAGGCCAACCCCGATCTCGAAACCGAGCCCGAGGACGCCTCGTTCGAGTTCGTGTCGAACTCCGAGCTGACGGTCGACGAGGGCGCCACGGGGCTCACCGTCGACGGCGCGGCCCTCGGTGACGCGATCCTCGCCGCCGCCGCGACGCCGACCCGCGCAGGCCAGCTGCCGGTGACCGAGCTGGAGCCGGAGGATTCCGCCGAGGACCTGGGCGTTGCGGACTTCAAGGAGATTGTCTCCTCATTCGATACGCCGCTGACTGCCGAGCCGATCCGCACCCAGAACCTTCGCACCGCCGCGGCCGATGTGAAGAACACCGTGGTGCTGCCAGGAGAGCAGTTCAACCTGCACGACATCCTGTCGCCCATCACCGAGGCGGAGGGTTACGCGAACGCACACGTGATCGTGAACGGCATCCTCACCGACGGCATCGGTGGCGGCCTGTCGCAGATGGCCACCACGAGCTACAACGCGGCCTATTTCGCCGGCTACGACCTCATCCAGCACCGGCCCCACTCGGTGTGGTTCCAGCGCTACCCCGCGGGCCGCGAGTCCACGCTGTGGGGCACCACCATCAACGTGATCTTCGAGAACAACACGCCCTACGCGGCGCTGTTCAACTCGTATGTGTCCGGCGGTCGCCTGCACGTCGATGTCTGGTCCACGCCGTACTTCGAGGTCGAGACCTGGGCGTCCGACAAGACGAACATCGTGCAGCCGGGGGTCGACGAGGTGACGGCCGCCAACTGCCAGGCCAAGAGCGCGGGGCAGCCGGGATTCACCATCACCAATACGCGCGTGGTGACGCTCGATGGCGAGGAGGTTGACCGCAACGTCGACACGTGGACCTACGAACCCGACGACGCGATCCGCTGCGTGTCGGAAGACGACGACGAGGACTGACACCGCCCGCGCAGTGTGCTCTGATCAGGGACGCGGCGCTATGATGAAGCGATCCGTATCGCCCCGGTTGGAGGAGACAAAGTGACTTACGTCATTGCATTGCCTTGTGTCGACGTCAAGGACAAGGCCTGCATCGACGAGTGTCCGGTCGACTGCATCTACGAGGGCGAGCGCTCGCTCTACATCCACCCCGACGAGTGCGTGGACTGCGGTGCCTGCGAGCCGGTCTGCCCGGTCGAGGCGATCTACTACGAGGACGACGTCCCCGACAAGTGGGCCGACTACTACAACGCGAACGTGGAGTTCTTCTCCGAGATCGGCTCGCCCGGTGGCGCCGCGAAGATGGGTCTGATCGAGCACGATCACGACCTCATCAAGTCGCTTCCCCCGCAGAACTGACGCGGGCCGGCGCGCATGGGTCTCAGCCCACGCTCCCTGCCCGACTTCCCGTGGGATTCGCTCACCCCGTTCCGTGAGCGGGCCGCGGCGCACCCCGATGGGGTCGTCGACTTGTCGGTGGGGACGCCGGTGGATCCCACGCCCGAGGTGATCCGCGCGGCGCTGATCGGAGCCGCCGACGCCCCCGGGTACCCCACGACGCACGGCACGCTCGCCCTGCGCGAAGCCGTCGTGGACTGGTTCGCGCGCACCCGCGGCGTGACCGGACTGAGGGCCGACGCCGTCCTGCCCACCGTAGGGTCCAAGGAATTGGTGGCGCTCCTGCCCGGTCTCCTGGGGCTCGGTGAGGGCGACGTGGTGGTGCACCCCGCATCGGCCTACCCCACCTATGACGTGGGCGCGCGGCTCGCCGGTGCGACCGCGCTGGCGACCGACGACGTCGCCGATTGGGCCGGCCGCAGCGACGTCAGGCTCGTGTGGCTGAACTCCCCGTCGAACCCGACCGGGCGCGTGCTCAGCCGAGCCGAGTTGCGCGAGGTGGTCGAGGCGGCACGCGCTATCGGGGCGGTGGTGGCGTCCGACGAATGCTACGCGGCCCTCGCATGGGACGAGCCCTGGGCCAGTGAGGGCGTGCCGTCAATCCTGGACCCGCGGGTGTGCGGCGGCTCGCACGAGGGCCTCCTCGCGGTGTACTCGCTGTCCAAGCAGTCCAACCTCGCGGGCTACCGCGCGGCGTTCGTCGCCGGCGACCCCGCGCTCATCGGCGACCTTCTCGAGGTGCGCAAGCACGCCGGGATGATCGTGCCCGCGCCGGTGCAGGCGGCCATGGCCGTCGCGCTCGGCGACGACGCCCACACCGCGGCCCAGAAGGAGCGTTATCGTGCGCGGCGCGAGGCGCTGCTGCCCGCCGTGCGGGCCGCCGGATTCTCGGTGCCTGGCTCCGAGGCCGGACTGTACTTGTGGGCCACGCGCGACGAGGACTGCTGGGATACGCTGGGCTTTCTCGCGGATCGGGGCATCATCGCGGCCCCGGGCGCGTTCTATGGCCCAGGGGCGCACAGGTTTGTGCGCATCGCCCTCACGGCGACCGACGAGCGCATCGGACAGGCGGTTCTTCGTTTGTCCAAAGATGGGTAAACTCGCCCTCAAGCGAACGCACACAATGGCGCTGCGGTGCCCTGGAGGGTTTTCGGAATGACACGAGTGGTCGACGCACGTCTCACAGTCGATGGGACGACTCGAGAGCTGCCCATCGAGCGGTCAACGATCGGCAATGACGGTGTGGCCGTCTCCACCCTGCTCAAGGACACCGGGCTGGTCACCGTCGACCCGGGCTTCATGAACACCGCGTCATGCGAGAGCGCGATCACCTACATCGATGGTGACGCCGGCATCCTGAAGTACCGCGGGTACCCCATCGAGCAGCTCGCCGAGAACTCCACGTTCCTCGAGGTCGCCTATCTGCTGATTCATGGTGAGCTGCCCACCGAAGACCTGCTCCAGGCCTTCAACAACCGCGTGTCGCGTCACATGCACGTGCACGAGGGCATCAAGACCTTCCTCGGAGCCTTCCCCCGCAACGCGCACCCCATGGCGGTGCTGTCCGGGGCCATTTCCGCGCTGTCGACGTTCTACCCCGAGTCCGTGGGCACCTCCGAGGAGGAGTTGGAGCTCGCGACGGTCCTGCTGCTCGCCAAGTCCGCGACGGTCATTGCCTACATGCAGCGCCGTGCCTCCGGCGGTGAGCTGATCGAGCCCCGCCAGGGCGGCAAGTATGTCGACGAGTTCATGCGCATCTGCTTCTCGGGTGCCGACGGGGAACTCGACATCGACCCCGTGATGCGCAAGGCGCTCGACCTGCTGCTGATCCTCCACGCCGACCACGAGCAGAACTGCTCCACGTCGACCGTCCGCATCGTGGGCTCGTCGCAGGCCAATATCTACGCGTCCGTTGCCGCAGGCGTGGGTGCGTTGTCCGGCCCGCTGCACGGTGGTGCCAACGAGGCCGCGCTGCGCATGTTCGACCAGATCAAGGAGTCCGGCGACTCCGTCGAGACCTTCGTCGCCAAGGTCAAGGACCGCGTCGAGGGCGCACGCCTGATGGGCTTCGGCCACCGCGTCTACAAGTCGTACGACCCGCGCGGAGCGCAGGTCAAGAAGGTCGCGAACCAGGTGCTGCAGGAGCTGGGCGGCAACAACGAGACCTTCGAGATGGCGCAGCGACTCGAGGAGATCGCGCTGTCCGACGAGTACTTCATCGAGCGCAAGCTCTACCCGAACGTCGATTTCTACACCGGCCTGCTGTACTCGGCCATGGGCTTCGACACCCCCATGTTCACCCCGCTGTTCGCGCTGGGGCGCATGCCCGGCTGGATCGCGCACTATCGCGAGATGCTCGCCGACCCGCGCACCAAGATTGGCCGCCCGCGCCAGATCTACACGGGGGAGACCGACCGCGCCTACGCCCCGATCTCGGAGCGTTAACCAGCCCGCCACCGCCCCTCTCGTGCGGCCTGACCTTCCAGGTGGACGGAGATCCGCCACGCCGAGGTGGCGCGAACGAGGACATTTGCGCCACCGGGGGGCGGGGGTTAGTCGGCGGGCGCGGCCGTGCGCAGCCACACCTCCGTGCCCTCGCCGCCGGTCACGGCGCCGGGAGAGGGGGAGACGGTCACGGTCGCCTCGGCGCGGATCCAGGTGCCGGCCGAGCCCGACACGACCGTCACCCCTTCGACGGCTGCCGCGGCGACGGCCCATTCCTGGACGGCGCGGTCCCACGTGGAGTCCGCGCCGGCCACCCGCAGTGCGGCATCCGACCCGGCGCCGTCGCTGCCGGCCACGCCCACGGCCGTGACCTCGAACGCGCCGGTGCCGAAGTCAGCGGCGATGCGATCGGTGAACGCGGCCGCCGTGGAGGGGTCGCTCGCGGGGTCGAGGTCGCAGACCACTGTGCCGCCGTTGCCGGTGAGCGCGGAGGCCCACAGGCGGCCCTCCTCCTCGTGGTCGGCATAGGCCTCGGGGAAGCCTGAGCGCTGGACGGCCTGCGCGGCATCGGTGATCTCCGCGTCCTGCCAGTTCGAGACCTTGATGAGGGCCTCGTAGAACCGGTCGGTCGCGTAATACGGATCCATGATCTCGTCGACCGATCCCCAGCCCTGCGAGGGGCGTTGTTGGAACAGGCCGATGCTGTCGCGGTCGCCGTAGTCGATGTTGCGCAGCGTACTTTCCTGGATCGCCGTGGCGACGGCGATCGTGGCCGCGCGGGCGGGCAGGCCCCAGCGCATCGATCCCGCGACGATGATGGCGATGTTGTTCGCCTGCTCCGCGGTCTTGGAGTCGGTGCGATCGCCGACGGTGACGGTGCAGCGCGACGACGCGAAGTACTCGTCGCCGTAGCGTTCCCACAGGCGCGGCACGTACACCACCGCCGCGACGGTGACGGCGACGATCAGGACGAGCGCGAGCCAGCCAGCGCCGCGCCCGCGACGCCGGGAGGCGCTCATCGGGTCAGGCTCATCAGGGCGCGCTCAGCTCAGTTGGCGTGGAGCGCGGCATTGAGCTCGATGCCCGAGCCCTTGCGCGCAACGGCCTCGATGGCTCCGGTGACCGAGTTGCGCCAGAACTGGATCCCGTCCTGGCCTGACAGTTCACGGGCCTTCACGATGACGGGGTTGCCGTCCTCGTCGGTGCGGCCCTTGAGCGTGACCTTAGTGCCGGCGGTGATGTACGTGCCCGCCTCGACGACGCAGTCCTCGCCGAGGGCGATGCCGACTCCCGCGTTCGCGCCCAGCAGCGAGCGCGCGCCGATCGAGACGACCTCCTTGCCGCCGCCCGAGAGCGTGCCCATGATGGAGGCGCCGCCGCCGATGTCGGCGCCGTCGTGGACCACCACGCCGGCCGAGATGCGGCCCTCGACCATCGAGTGGCCTAGGGTGCCGGCGTTGAAGTTCACGAAGCCCTCGTGCATGACAGTGGTGCCCTCGGCGAGGTGGGCGCCCAGGCGCACGCGGTCCGCGTCGGCGATGCGCACGCCCGACGGCACCACGTAGTCCACCAGGCGCGGGAACTTGTCGATCCCATAGACCGTGAGCTCCTGGCCGGCGGCGCGGAAGCGCAGGCGAACACCCTCGATGCCCGCGATCGCGCAGGGCCCCGCGGAGGTCCAGACCACGTTGGTGAGCGCGCCGAACACGCCGTCAAGGTTCAGGCCGTGCGGCTGCACGAGGCGGTGCGACAGCAGGTGCAGGCGCAGGTAGGCGTCCTCGACGGAGGCGGGAGCGGCGTCGAGGTCGATGACCGTGCGCACCGCGCGGATCGTGACGCCGCGCAAGGCGTCAGAGCGCTCGGCCTCCACCAGCGCATCGGGGATCTGCTGGCCCGCGGGTGCCTCACCGAGCGCGGGGGAGGGGTACCAGGTGTCGAGGGCAATGCCCTCGGCGTCGTAGGTGGCCAGGCCGAATCCGTAGGCAGGTCGCGTCATGGCGCCCATCCTACGTGCGGCCCCCACCACGGCCGGGCGGGCGGGCATCGCGCAGATTGACAGCGTGGACGCCCGGCAGGGTGCGCGGCTGTGCACGGCCGCCTGGTTAGGCTGACCGCATGGCCGCACTCGACCTCACCGTTCCCGTCGACCAGCTCGCGGCGGCGCTCATCGACATCCCCTCCGTCAGCGGCGGCGAGCACGCCATCGCCGATGCCGTCGAGACGGCGCTTGCGGCCCACGCCCCGCACCTGAGCGTCACCCGCGACGGCGACGCGCTCATCGCCCGCACCGAACTGGGACGCCCCGAGCGCGTGCTGGTCGCCGGCCACCTCGACACCGTGCCCATCAAGGACAACGTCCCGCACACGTGGCAGGACGACGGCACGACCCTCGTGGGCCGCGGCAGCGTCGACATGAAGGCCGGGGTGGCCGTCATGCTGAGCCTCGCCGCGCAGCTCACCGAGCCCGCGCGCGACGTCACCTGGGTGCTGTACGACCACGAGGAGGTCGAGGAGTCCAAGAACGGACTGGGCCGCCTGTCGCGCCACCACCCCCACCTGCTCGAGGCGGACTTCGCGGTTCTCGGGGAGCCCACCAGTGCCACGATCGAGGGCGGCTGCAACGGCACCCTCCGCGCCGACATCACGGTGCGTGGCCGCGCCGCGCACAGCGCCCGCGCATGGAAGGGCGTGAACGCGATCCACGGACTCGCGCCGCTCCTGACCGCCCTCGCCGCCTACGAGCCCGCGACGGTCACCGTGGACGGCCTCGAGTACCGCGAGGGTCTCAACGCGGTGGGCGTGCGCGGCGGCATCGCCGGCAACGTCATCCCCGACGCCGCGACGGTCACCGTCAACTACCGCTTCGCGCCCGACAAGTCGGTGGCCGAGGCCCAGGCACACGTCGAGGCCGTCGTCGCCGGCTCCGGCATCGCCGATTACAGCCTCGAGTGGACCGACCTCGCCGCGGGCTGTCGCCCGGGACTCGACGCTGAACTCGCGCGGTCCTTCGCCGCCTCCGTCGCCGCGGCGGGCGGCGGCGCACCGCGCGCGAAGGTGGGCTGGACCGACGTGGCCCGCTTCGGCGCGCTCGGCATCCCCGCCGTGAACTACGGCCCGGGCGACCCCGAGCTTGCCCACGCCGACGACGAACGCTGCCCGGCGTCCGACATCCACGCGTGCCGCGCGGGACTGGAGGCATGGCTCACGGCCTGACCCCCACCCACGGCGAAGCAGGCACGCGAGCGAGCCACGGCATCGGCCCTATCCGAGGAGGAACCCATGAGTGAGTACCGCAAGGGACCCGTGCTGCTGCGCGGGCGCAACATTCCCCAGAGCTCGACCTCCGGGCGGCTGCTGGGCCACCAGGAGGCCCCGGACTGGCTGCACGAGGACCCGTGGCGCGTGCTGCGCATTCAGAGCGAGTTCGTCGAGGGCTTCGGCGCCCTCGCCGAGATCGGGCCTGCTATTTCGGTGTTCGGTTCGGCTCGCACCAAGGAGGGCGCGACCGACTACGCGCAAGGGGAGACCATCGGCAGGCGGCTGGTGGAGGAGGGCTTCGCGGTCATCACCGGCGGCGGCCCGGGCGTCATGGAGGCGGCGAACAAGGGCGCGCAGGAGGCCGGCGGCGTGTCGATCGGCTTGGGCATCGAGTTGCCATTCGAGCAGGGCGTCAATCGGTACGTGAACCTCGGTATCAACTTCCGCTACTTCTTCGCGCGCAAGACGATGTTCGTCAAGTATGCGCAGGGCTTCATCGCGTTGCCCGGTGGGTTCGGCACCATGGACGAGCTGTTCGAGGCCCTGACCTTGGTGCAGACGCGCACCATCACGCGGTTCCCGATCGTGCTCGTGGGCCACGCGTACTGGGATGGCCTGGTCGAGTGGCTGCGAGGCAGCATGATCGCCGACGGCAAGGCCGCCGAGACCGACCTGGACCTCTTCCATGTGACCGACGACATCGAGGAGGCCATCGCGATCGTCAGCGACTACGCGCGCGGCGAGGGCACGGGGCCGGTCGAGCCCGAGCCGGGCCCGGTCACAGGAAGCATGTGACGCACCTCACCGCGGTGCGGGGACCATGGTCCTGAGGCCGTAGAATAGGACGCGGTGCCGCGCGGCCTGCGCGGCTCATGCAGGAGAGCTTTCGAGGAGAAACGCATATGGCTGCGATGAAGCCCCGTACCGGTGACGGCCCCATGGAGGTCGTGAAGGAGGGTCGCGGCTATGTGATGCGCGTGCCGCTCGAGGGCGGTGGCCGTCTGGTCGTCGAGATCAACGCCGACGAGGTCGCGGCCCTGCGCGACGCTCTCGCGGGCGCCCTTCAGTAGGCGCCTCACCCTTCACTCTTCACACCTGAAGTCCGGACGGCCGATGCCATGGCCGCCCGGACTTTGGCATGTCCCCGTGGGGGTGGGGCCGGTGGGTTAGGGCGCGTTCTTGACGGCGATCAGCAGACCGTCGCCTGACGGGGTCAAGACCGCCGTGAGGCGTTCGTCGTCGCGCACCAGCTTGAGTGTCGAGCGCACGGCGGTCGTCGATTCGTCCCGCTGGGCGGGGTCGGGGACCCGTCCGTGCCACAGCGAGTTGTCGATGACGACCATGCCGCCCACCCTCAGCAGGCGCAGCGCCTGCTCGAGGTACTGGGGGTACTCCGCCTTGCGGGCGTCGATCAGGACCATGTCGTAGCCGCCATCGGTGAGGCGGGGCAGCACGTCGAGTGCGCGGCCGGTGATCATGCGGGCGCGCTCGGGGCGGAAGCCGCCGGCCGTCAACGTCCGCTTGGCGGCCTTGTGGTGCTCGGGCTCCACGTCGATCGTGGTGATGACGCCCTCGTCGCCCATGCCCCGCAGAAGATAGGTGGTGGAAACCCCCGCGCCGGTGCCGATCTCGACGATCGAGCGGGCCCCGCTGACCTGCGCGAGCACCTGCAACAGCTGCCCCGCGCCGGGATGCACGGGGGTGCAGCCCAACTGGTCGGCCGTGTCACGCGCCTCGAGGAGGACGCGGTCCTCGGGCCGGAAGTCCTCGCTATAGGCCCAGTTCGCCGCTTCGATGCTCATCGTTAGCCTCCTCGTGCGCATCGTATCCGGCTTCAAAGGACTTGGGTCTCAGCAAACTCCCAGCAATGAATGGGAACATGGTCCTAGTGACATCCGTTGAGCCGAATGTGGAGGAGGGAACACGCATGACCCAGACGCAGGAGATCTCGACCGCGTCCTCCGCGACCCCAACAACCGCTTCGCACGACCTGACGTGGGAGCGCATCGTCGAGGAGCACTCCGGCCGGGTGTACCGGCTGGCCTATCACCTGACGGGCAATCAGCACGACGCCGAGGACCTCACGCAGGACGTGTTCATCCGCGTGTTCAACTCGCTGTCGCAGTACAAGCCCGGCACTTTCGAAGGCTGGCTGCACCGCATCACGACCAACCTGTTCCTCGACCGTGTGCGCCGTAAGAAGCGCATCCGGTTCGACTTCATGGCCGACGACGATGCCTCTGTCGCCACGTCCGACAGTTTCGACCGCCACGAGCGGTCGGGACAGCCCGAGGACGCCTTCGACATGTCCCATCTGGGCGATGACATCATCGCCGCCCTCGCCGACCTTCAGCCGGAATACCGCGCCGCCGTGGTGCTATCCGACATCGAGGGCCTCAGCTACGAGGAGATCGCCGCCACGCTCGGCATCAAGATGGGCACCGTCCGTTCCCGACTGTCTCGCGCCCGTGCGAAGCTTCGTGAGTCCCTGGCTCACCGCGCACCGACGCGAGGTGACGGGTGAGCGACGCACATCTCGGAGATCGCATCCACGATCTGCTAGACAATCGCCTGAGTACGGAGCAGACGGCCGATGCGATGGCGCACCTTGACGCGTGCGCAGACTGCCGCGTGAGGTGGGATGACCTGCGCGCCGCGCGCGAGGCGCTGCGCACCTCGTCGGCCGGCATCGACATGACCTTCGCCCGTCAACTGCTGGACCGCGAGCACATGGCCGCGGTCGCGCGGGGCGAGTCCAAGCATGTGGCGCGGGCCGCCTCGGGGCGCGGGCACAACCCGGTCCTGATGCTCGCGCTCGTCATGGCCGTGCTGGGCGCCTCCGTGGGCGTCCTGTACTCGCTCGGAGCGCCCGAGGAGGTGACGCTCGCATCCGCGGAGGGCTCCGCCGACCAGGCAGCCGCGGTTCCCGTCACGTTCTACGAGCCGTCGAGCATGCGCAGCGGTGAAGCGCTGCGCGACTGGGCGAGCCCCGCATGGGACTCCGCCGACCTGGTGCCGGTCGAGGCCAAGATGGTGACGGACAGCGATGGGGAAATCGTGTTGGTCCAGTCGCTGCTTGCCGGGCTCGACGCCATTGTGGTGACCGAGCAACGCGGCACCCTTGTCGACGACCTGGCCGAGCGGTTCGACTCGGCCGAGGTCAACGGCTTCACGGTGTTCCTCGTGGGCGACAATCCGCGCCAGATTGTGTGGCAGTGCGGTGAGATCGTGATCTCGGCCACCTGTGACTGCGCGGCGGACACTCTCGAGGCCGTCGCCGCCGCCTTCCCCTCCCATG
This sequence comes from Demequina sp. NBRC 110051, assembly GCF_002090055.1. Taxonomy (GTDB): domain Bacteria; phylum Actinomycetota; class Actinomycetes; order Actinomycetales; family Demequinaceae; genus Demequina. The sequence goes on along the minus strand of NZ_BBRH01000009.1, from coordinate 84,702 downwards.
ACCCTGCCGGGGTCCTCGATCGCGTCGTTGACGGCGTGGAGAGGATTGCCGAGGCGGTCACCGGGAACTGACAGATGTAAGGAGCCCCCTCATGACTGACAACCCCTTTGCCTCGCCCCGCGATGACGGTCAGCGCTCGACCCCCGCGGGAGCCGGCCATGACACCGAAGTGATCCCCACGCACCAGGCGCCGCAGGTGGCGCCCACCGCGCAGCAGCCGGTCGCGCCGAGCACGCCTGCTGCGCCCGCTGGGCCCGCGCAGCCCGCTTCGTCGCACCCGGCCCCTCCGGTCGACGAGACTGCCCCGTACACGCCCCCGCTCACCCCGGGACCCGACGGCACCGTCACTACCGCTCAGCCCGCCTACGACGGCTCCGGCTACGGCGCGCCGGCGCCCGTCGCACCTGTCAAGGAGAAGAAGGGCCGCGTGGGCGCGGGTGCCGTCGCGGGTATCGCCGCCGGCGCGCTGCTGCTGGGCCTCGGCGGCGGCGTCGCGGGAGCATGGGCGTTCGACGAGTTCTCCTCGCCCAACGCATCCCTGTCGATGACGACCGGGGAGAGCGTGGACCGGCCCGAGGGCTCGGTCGCCTCCGTCGCCGCGGCCGTGATGCCCTCGGTGGTCTCGATCGAATCCTCCATGCAGGGCGGCGAGGCCACAGGGTCCGGCTTCGTGATTCAGGACGACGGCTACATCCTTACCAACAACCACGTGGTCGACGGCGCGACCGACATCACCGTGGTGTTCTCCGACGGCTCCGAGCACTCGGCCGAGCTCATCGGCGCGACCGCCGACTACGACCTCGCCGTCATCAAGGTCGACGTCACCGGTCTCACGCCACTGACGTTTGCCGACTCCGACGAGGTCGTGGTGGGCGACGCCACCATCGCCGTGGGCTCCCCGCTGGGGCTCGAGGGCACCGTCACCACGGGCATCGTGTCCTCGATGCACCGGCCCGTGACCGCGGGCGACACCCAGTCCCAGGCGTACATCGACGCGCTCCAGACCGACGCGGCGATCAACCCCGGCAACTCGGGCGGCCCGCTGCTGAACGCCAACGGCGAGGTCATCGGCGTGAACTCCGCCATCGCGACCCTGTCGGGCGCGACGTCCGAGACGGGCTCCATCGGCCTGGGCTTCGCGATCCCGTCGAACCAGGCGCAGCGCACCGCCGAGCAGCTCATCGAGAACGGCGTCGCCACCTACCCCGTGATCGGCGTCCAGTTGGACGGCCGCTACACCGGCGAGGGCGTCCAGGTGGTCGACAGCGACGCCGGCGTGGTCGCCGACGGGCCCGCCGATCAGGCCGGGATCGAGCCCGGCGACGTCATCACCGCGATCGACGGTCGACCCATCACGCAATCCGATGAGCTCATCGTCGCGATCCGCGCGAAGGACGCCGGCGACGACGTGGTGCTCACCGTCCAGGACGGCGACAGCGAGCGCGACGTGACCGTCACCCTCGGCTCGAGCAACGAGGTCACGTACGAAGAGACCCCGTAAGCGGGCACAATAGTCGCGTGTTTGGCATCAACGGCGGCGAGCTCCTCGTCATCATCCTGGTCGCGATCCTGGTGGTCGGGCCCGAACGGATGCCCGCCTACGCCAAACAGCTACGCGACTGGGTGGTGCGCGGACGCGACTACGTCAATCAGGGCAAGGACCAGCTCAAGAGCGATGTCGGCGGCGACGTGGACTGGTCCCAGTATGACCCGCGCCAGTACGACCCGCGCCGCATTGTCCGCGAGGCGCTCGCGGAGCCGGCACCGGCTCCGCGAGCGGCCGCGTCCGGCGCAGCGGGGGCGACCGGCGCAGCGGGAGCGACCGGCGCGGCCGGGGCGAGTGCTGCCAGCGGCCCCGCCACGCCATCGGACCGCGCCACGTCACGCGCGCCCAGCGCGGCCGCGCCCTACGACCCCGAGGCCACGTAGCCCCCTGAGCCCTCCTGGCCAACCCAGCCACGGCATCGGCTGATGTCCATGCGGACCCGCACGTGCGCCAGCGCCCGCCGCCCCCACGCCCGCGCCTGCACCGGCACCCGCGCCCGCGCCCGCGCCCGCGCCGGCACCCGCACCGGTGACAAAGTGACGGTGATTGCGACGGGGTACCGCGTGTCGCGGCCCCTGGCACGGCGTGTCGGCCTGAGCACCGTCACTTCGTGACGAGGGCGCGGGACGAGGGCGCGGGACGAGGGCGCGGGACGAGGGCGGGTGGGGAGGCGAGCGGGAGCGGTCCCCGGGGGCCCGTGGAGTTTGGAATGATGGGGTGCATGAAGCCCCGCGTGTTTTCCGCCATGCAGCCCACCTCCGATTCCCTGCACCTGGGGAACTACCTGGGCGCGCTGGTGAACTGGGTGGCGCTGCAGGAGGATTACAACGCGATTTACTCGGTGGTCGACCTCCACGCCCTGACCGTGGCGCCCGAGCCCGAGCAGCTGCGTTCACGCACCCGCCGCACCGCCGCGCAGTTCCTGGCAGCCGGCGTGGACCCCGAGCGCTCGCTGGTCTTCGTCCAGTCGCACGTGCCCGAGCACGCCGAGCTCGCGTGGTTGCTGTCGACCTTCACCGGCTTTGGCGAGGCGTCGCGCATGACGCAGTTCAAGGACAAGTCGGCGAAGGTGGGGGAGGCCGGCACCAACGTGGGCCTGTTCACCTATCCCGTGCTGATGGCGGCCGACATTCTGCTGTACGACACGGACTTGGTGCCCGTGGGCGAGGACCAGCGCCAGCACCTCGAGCTCTCGCGCGACCTCGCCGAGCGTCTCAACACGCGACTGGGCGAGGGTTCGGCGACGGTACCGGAGCCGTACATCGTCAAGGAGACGGCGAAGATCTACGACCTGCAGGAACCGACCAAGAAGATGTCGAAGTCGGCGTCCAACGGCAAGGGCCTCATCGAGATTCTCGAGGACCCCAAGAAGGTCGCCAAGTCCATCAAGTCGGCCGTCACCGACACCGGCAGTGAGATCCGCTTTGACCGCGAGGACAAGCCCGGTGTGTCGAGCCTCCTGTCGATCTACTCGGCCATCGACGGCCGGTCCATCGAGCAACTGGTCGAGGACTACCAGGGCAAGATGTACGGCCACCTGAAGGTGGATTTGGCCGATGCCGTGGTCGCCTATCTCACTCCCATTCGCGACAATGCGATGGAATGGATTGAGTCCCCTGACAAGTTGGACTCAGTACTGGACGAGGGCGCAGCCAAGGCCTCCGCGATTGCCCGTGGAACGCTCGAGCGTCTGTATGACCGCGTAGGACTGTTGAAGCCACAGCGCTGGAGGTGAGCCGATGAGCGGCCGTGACGACCCTCACGCCCACGCCGCGCAGGCAGCACACGAGACGCAGGTCTCGGTGCAGCGGCGTGCGCGCGAGGAAGACATGGGAGCCATCGACCGCACCAAGGAGGCGATCGGCCAGGCCAAGGAGAAGAAGGCCTGGTTCGAGAGGACGCGCGCGGGCCGCACCCTGCAGGTGATGAAGGAACGCAACGCGATGATCCTGTCCGGGGGCATCGCGTATTACTCCTTGACGTCCCTCGCCGCAGGCGTGGTGATCGCCATCACCCTGTCGAGCTTCCTGCTTGCCGGCAACGACGAGTGGCAAGACCGCTTCTACTCGTTCCTCAACGAGGCCGTTCCCGGCGTGGTCGCCACGGGCGGCGAGGACGGGCTCATCACCCCCGATTCGATCCAGCCCGAGACCATCAACGGGGTTGTCGGTCTCGTGTCCTTCTTGGTGCTGTTCAACACCGCGACGCGATACCTCCGCGGCGTGCGGCTGGGAGTGCGCGCGATGCTGGGGCTCACCGAGGCGTCCCCGGCGCAGGGCAAGATTCGCGACTTCATCGCGCTGTTCGCGATCATCATCCTGGTGGTGGCCGGCATCGTGCTGCAGGTGCTGGCGTCCCGGTTCGCCACCTTGTTGGCGTCCTTCCTGTCCGACGGGCTCGCCTCCGACTGGATCATTCGCGGCCCCGCGATCGCGGTCGGTGTGCTCCTCGACGCCGCCTTTGTCGCGCTCGCGATCGTGGTCCTCGGCGGCTACCGCGGCCCCGTGGGGCCGCTGCTGTGGACGCTGCTGCTGTCCGCGCTCGCGATCGGCGTGCTGCGCCAGGGCGTCAACATCATGGTCGAGTCGGTGTCGTCGAACCCCGTCCTGGGCTCCGTGACCGCGGTGTTCACCATCATGATCTTCGTGGACTTCACGGCACGGATCATGATGGGCGCCGCCGCCTGGCTGGGCACCCACCCTGACGTCGCGGAAAGCATCGACGACGAGCCGATCGCCGAGATGCCGACGCCCGCACGCCGCGCGAAGGGCTCGGTCACGACACGTCGGGCGACGGGACGTTAGCCGACCTAGCCTGCCCTGAGGGGTGGCGCGATCGCGCGCTTACCAGTACATTCGCTCGCGTCACCCACGAAGGAGAGCCCGTGACCGAGTACGACCCGTTCCGCCAGCCGTCCTCAGGCGCGCGCAAGGATTCCGACGTCCCCGTCACGGAGCCGATGCCCACCACGCCCGCGTCGTTCGAGCCGCAGTCGTTCGAGCCGCAGGCGACGCCCTCGTGGGCGCCCGAGGGTTCCGCCGCGGCGACTCCTGCCGCTCCCGCCTACGCCGCCGCCCCGGCCCCGACAGCGGCTTCCTCGCGGGCTCCCGGTGCCGCGTCGACGTATGGCCAGCCGTCGACGGCCGCGCCTACCGGCGCGCCGCTCGCGTACGGCGCGGGAACACCCACGTACTCGTATAGCCAGACCACGTCACCCAAGCCTCAGTACGACGGCATCTCGATCGCCGCCTTCGTCACGGGCTTGTTGGGCTTCGCGGTCGTGTCGATCGCGCTCGGCGCCGTCGGCCTGCGCCGCACGGCCGAGGGTGTGCGCCGCGGGACGTGGATGGCGGTCACGGGTCTGATCCTGGGCGTCATCGCCACGATCGCCTGGAGCGCCGCCGCGACCGCGATGATCATGGGCGCCGCGTTCGTCAGCGGATTGGAAACCTCGGACGGCGAGAGTTTCACGGAACAGCTCGAGGATTCGTGGGACACCTACGGAGCCCAGAACTACGGGGACGACCCGGAGCTGGACGCGCTGTACGACCAGTGCGCCGCGGGCGACAACGTCGCGTGCGACGACCTCTACTGGAGCAGTGGTGCGGGCTCGGAGTACGAGTCGTTCGCGCAGGACTGCGGCGGTCGCGGCATGCCCGCGGGGCAGTTCTATTGCGACCCCGACTCGCAGTGGTGAAGCCGGGGCGTTAAGCCGGCCACGGCATCGGCCGGGCGCAACCGGCCCCACACGCACGAGCGGGTGGCATCTCGAAGCCGAGATGCCACCCGCTCGTGCGTTGCCGCGACTGACTACACGGTGCCGGTGGTCAGCGCCCTCTTCACCTCGGAGATGGCCTTCGTGACCTCGATGCCGCGAGGGCAGGCCTCGGTGCAGTTGAAGGCCGTGCGGCACTTCCACACGCCGGCCTTGTCGTTGAGGATCTCGAGGCGGTCCCACTCGCCCTCGTCGCGCGAGTCGAAGATGAAGCGGTGCGCGCCCACGATGGCCTGCGGCCCGAAGTACTGGCCATCGGTCCAGAACACCGGGCAACTGGTGGTGCACGCGGCGCACAGGATGCACTTGGTGGTGTCGTCGAACTTGGCGCGGTCCTCGGGGGACTGCAGGCGCTCGCGCTCGGGCGTGGGCCCGCTCGTCATGAGGAACGGCATGATCTCGCGGTAGGACGCGAAGAACGGCTCCATGTCGACGATGAGGTCCTTCTCGACCGGCAGGCCCTTGATGGGCTCGACAGTGATGGGACGCGCGGGGTTGAGATCCTTCAGGAGCGTCTTGCAGGCCAGGCGGTTGCGGGCATTGATGCGCATCGCATCCGAGCCGCACACGCCGTGCGCGCACGAGCGACGGAAGGCGAGGGTGCCGTCGATGTCCCACTTGATCTTGTGCAGGGCGTCGAGCACGCGGTCGGTGGCGTGCGCCTCGACCGTGAACTCCTCCCAGTACTCCGAGCCGGGCTCGCGGCCGTCCAGGCCGTCGGGATCGAAGCGCAGGATCTTCAGCGTCACCGTCATCGACGGGACGGCGCCGGCCTTCGCGGGTGCCTCAGCGGTTGCGGTCATATCCGTGCCCTCCCTTAGTACTTACGCTCCATCGGCTGGTACCGGGTCACCACGACGGGCTTCCAGTCCAGCTCGACGGTGCCGTCGGCGCGCTTGTAGGCCATGGTGTGCTGCATGAAGTTCTCGTCGTCGCGCGTGGGGAAATCCTCGCGGTAGTGACCGCCGCGGGACTCCTTGCGAGCCTCGGCGCCGGCGACGACGACCTCGGACAGCTCGAGCAGGAAGCCCAGCTCGATGGCCTCCAGCAGGTCCGTGTTGAAGCGCGTGCCGCGGTCGTGGATCGCGATGTTCTTGTAGCGCTCCTGGAGGTCCTTGACGACCGCGTGCGCCTCGGCCAGCGACTCGGCGGTGCGGAACACCTGGACGTTCATGTCCATGGTCTCCTGAAGTTCGCGTCGCAGCTGCGCCACACGCTCGGTGCCGTCGCCGCGCACGGTCGCCCTGAGTGAGGCGACCGTCTGTTCCAAGCCGGCCGATGCATCGGCCGGAAGGGTAGGGATGGCGTCCGTCGCGTTGGCGTACTCCGCGGCGGCGATGCCGGCGCGGCGGCCGAACACGTTGATGTCGAGCAGCGAGTTGGTGCCCAGGCGGTTGGCGCCGTGGACGGACACGCACGCGCACTCGCCGGCGGCGTACAGGCCCTTGACGACGTGGGTGTTGTCGCGCAGCACCTCGCCCTGAACCGTGGTGGGGATGCCACCCATCGCGTAGTGAGCGGTGGGGAACACCGGCACGGGCTCGGTGTACGGCTCGACGCCCAGGTACGTGCGGGCGAACTCGGTGATGTCGGGCAGCTTCGCGTCGATGTGCGCGGGCTCGAGGTGCGTGAGGTCCAGCAGGACGTAGTCCTTGTTGGGGCCGCAGCCGCGTCCCTCGCGCACCTCGTTGGCCATCGCGCGGGCGACCATGTCGCGTGGCGCAAGGTCCTTAATGGTGGGCGCGTAGCGCTCCATGAAGCGCTCGCCCTCGGAGTTGCGCAGGATGCCGCCCTCGCCGCGCGCGGCCTCGGACAGCAGGATGCCCAGGCCCGCAAGGCCTGTGGGGTGGAACTGGAAGAACTCCATATCCTCGAGCGGGATGCCGGCGCGTAGCGCGATGCCCATGCCGTCGCCGGTGAGCGTGTGGGCGTTCGAGGTGGTCTTGAAGACCTTGCCCGCGCCGCCCGTCGCGAAGATCACCGACTTCGCGCGGAACGTGTGGATCTCGCCGCTGGCCAGCGAGTATGCGACCACGCCCGAGACGGACACCTCACCGTCCTCGCCGGCGGCCTGCGGGTCGCCGTCCAGGATGAGGTCGAGCGCGTAGAACTCGTTGAAGAATTCCACCTCCTGCTTGATGCACTGTTGGTAGAGCGTCTGCAGGATCATGTGGCCGGTGCGGTCCGCCGCGTAGCAGGCACGACGCACGGCGGCCTCGCCGTGGTTGCGGGTGTGACCGCCAAAGCGGCGCTGGTCCACCTTGCCCTCGGGCGTGCGGTTGAACGGCAGGCCCATCTTCTCGAGGTCGAGGACCGCGTCGATGGCCTCGTTGCACAGGATCTCCGCCGCGTCCTGGTCGACCAGGTAGTCGCCGCCCTTGATCGTGTCGAAGGTGTGCCACTCGGCATTGTCGTCCTCGACGTTGGACAGCGCGGCCGCCATGCCGCCCTGCGCCGCACCGGTGTGGGAGCGGGTGGGGTACAGCTTGGTGATGACGGCCGTCTTGGCGCGCTGCGAGCTCTCCAGCGCGGCGCGCATGCCGGCGCCGCCGGCGCCCACGATGACGACGTCGAATTCGTGCTCGGTGGCCATTTAGATGTCCTCACAGATGCTGGGAAGAAGGGACGGGTCGGCGTCCGCGGGGCACGGGTCGAAGGTGAACAACACCAGCGTGCCGAGCACGACGATCACGACGGTTGCGATGCGCAGCGCCCACTGCAGCGTGGCGCGCCACGCGGGCTTGCGGGCATAGTCGTCGATCACCATGCGCATGCCGTTGGCGCCGTGGATCATCGCGAGCGTCAGCATGAGGAAGTCGAACCACTGCCAGAACGGGCTCGCGAGCTTGCCCGCGACAAAGGCGAAGTCGATCTGGTTGATGCCGTCGCCCGACCACAGGTTGATGAACAGGTGCGTGAAGATCAGCACGATGAGGACCACGCCGGAGACGCGCTGGAAGATCCAGGACCATCGCTGGGCACGGCCCAGGGTCGAGTGGCTGACGGGGCGCTTGGGCGCCGTGAGGTCGGGAGCCTGAGCCATCATGCACCCCCGAAGGCGTGCATCAGGTGGCGCGGCAGGAAGCCGAGCATGAGGATCGCGAAGCCGATCCACACCGCCCAGACCAGCTGGCGCTGGTGACGCAGGGCCCAGGTGGAGCGGTCCACGGCGATGACGCGCAGGCCGTTGAAGGCATGCAGCGCGATCGCGGCGACGAGCCCGGCCTCGATGATCGCGTAGAGCGGGGTCTTGTACGACCCGATCACCTCGTTATAGGCCTCTGGCGACACGCGCACGAGCGCGGTATCGAGCACGTGAACGAGCAAGAAAAAGAAGATGGCGATGCCCGTCGTGCGATGCACGACCCACATCCACATCCCCTCATGGCCCCTGTACAGCGTCGTCGCTGGCGACACGGAGACTCCTTCGATGGTTCCGGGATTCCGCGACCCATCCTAATGTGGTCGCATGACAGCTGAGGCCACCCCCAAGGATTTCGTACACGATTTTGTCGCGGTGGTGCCGGCGGGGGGAGTGGGGTCGCGCCTGTGGCCCCTGTCGCAGCCCTCGCGGCCCAAGTTCCTGATCGACCTGCTCGACACCGGCGCGACGCTGATCCAGGACACGGTCGCGCGGCTCTCGCCGCTGGCCGAGGAGACGGTGATCGTCACCGGGGCCCGGCATGCCGATGCCGTGGCCGGGCAGTTGCCGGACGTCCCGGCGGGCGACATCATCGCCGAGCCCAGCCCGCGCGACTCCATGGCGGCGATCGCCCTGGCCGCCGCGGTGATCGAGGAGCGCCACGGCGAGCGGATCATGGGTTCATTTGCCGCCGACCACGTGATTCCCGACGCGACCGGCTTCCACGCCGCAGTGCGCCTGGCGGTCGAGGCCGCACGCACCGGCAAGGTCGTGACCATCGGCATCACGCCGGACGCCCCGTCGAGCGCGTTCGGATACATCAAGGCCGGGGCATCCTTGGCAGGGGTCGACGGCGCCTTCGCCGTCGAGGCCTTCACCGAGAAACCCGATGAGGAGACCGCGGCCGCGATGCTCGCGTCGGGTGGCTACTCGTGGAACGCCGGCATGTTCGTGGTGTCGACATCGGTGCTGCTCGCGCACCTGGCGCGCCTGCAGCCCACGCTCGAGGCGGGGGTACGTGAGATCGCGGCGGCCTGGGACGGTGCCGAGCGCGACGAGGTGCTCGCCCGCGTGTGGCCCACGCTGACCAAGATCGCGATCGACCACGCGATCGCCGAGCCGGTGGCCGCCGAGGGCGGCGTCGCCATGGTCCCCGGCGACTTCCCCTGGCACGACGTGGGCGACTTCGACTCGCTCGCGTCGCTGCTGACGGCCGATGCGGATGGCGCCATCCGTGTGAGTCGTTCGGGTCCCGTATCGCTCGTCGGCGCCCCTGGCGCCGTGGTGGTCGGCGGCTCGAAGCCGCTGGCCATCGTGGGTCTGGCCGATGCCGTGGTGGTCGACACGGACGAGGCCCTCCTGGTGCTAGGCCGGGAGGCCGCACAGCGCGTCAAGGATGTGCAATTCCCCGGTTAAGACTTGTTCAGGAGCGCCCTTACCAGGCCAGATTGATACCGAACCGTAGCCTGCGCGCAACAAACCTGGTGCCCGCGGAAACACGCCGCTGCGTAGCATGTCTCACAACGCAAGAGCCTGGCGTACCCCTACAGGCACGACAAGTGAGGAATCACATGAAGACCATGATTCGTATTGGTGCGGTGGCCGCTGCCTCCGCCCTCGCGCTCGCCGCGTGTGCGTCGGCTCCCGAGGACGAACCCACCGAGGAGACCACGACCGGAACCGAGACTTCCGAGACCGCCGCCCCCGCTGAGGACGTCGACTTCATGGCTTGCATGGTCTCCGACGCCGGCGGCTTCGACGACAAGTCGTTCAACCAGTCCGCGTACGAGGGCCTCGAGCGCGCCGTTGCGGAGCTGGGCGTCACCAAGGCCGAGGCCGAGTCCACCTCGGACTCCGACTACGGCCCCAACCTCGAGGCGCAGGTCGCCGCGGGTTGCGACCTCATCATCACTGTGGGCTTCCTGCTGAGCCAGGCCACCGTCGACTCGGCGCTTGCCAACCCCGACGTGTCCTACGCGATCATCGACGACCTCGCTGACAACGACTTCGACGGCACCACGGACGCCCCGAACATCAAGCCCATCACCTTCGAGACGGACGAGGCCGCGTTCCTCGCCGGCTACGCGGCGGCCTCGGCCTCCACGACCGGCACCGTCGGCACCTTCGGTGGTATCGAGATCCCCTCGGTCACCATCTTCATGACCGGCTACCAGGCCGGTGTCGAGTACTACAACGAGCAGAACGACGCCGACGTGCAGGTGCTCGGTATGGACTCGTTCTCCGGTGACTTCGACGACCAGTCGCAGGGCACCAACATCACCAATGGCTTCCTCGACCAGGGCGCGGACATCGTCATGCCCGTCGCCGGCCCCGTGGGCCTCGGCGCCGCCTCGGCGATTCAGTCGGCGGGCGACGCCTGGCTGATCGGTGTGGACTCCGACTGGACCCAGACCGCTCCCGAGTACGCGGACATCGTCTTCACGTCGGTGCTCAAGAACATCGGTAACTCGGTCTTCGACACCATCGAGTCGACCGTCAACGACGGCTTCGTGGCGGACCCCTACGTGGGCACGCTCGAGAACGAGGGCGTCGGCGTGGCCGACTTCGCCGAGGGCACCGTCTCCGACGACGTCATCGCCGCACTCGACGAGATCTCGGCCGGCATCATCGCCGGTGACATCGAGGCCTCCGGCGCCGCCGAGTAACCAGCAGTACCAGGGGAGCAACCCCCCCCACCAGCGAGGGGCGTGCCGCGTGGACGCGGCACGCCCCTCGTGCTTGACTTGAACGAACAGCCGCGCATCCGCGGCGCTGGAAGGGACGATGGCGTGAAACTCGAGTTGCGGGGCATCACCAAGAAGTTCGGGGACTTCACGGCGAACGACAGCATTGACTTGGTGGTGGAGCCCGGCACGGTGCACGCCCTGCTCGGCGAGAACGGCGCGGGCAAGTCCACCCTCATGAATGTCCTCTTCGGGCTCTACGACGCCGACGGCGGCGAGATCCTGCTCGACGACGAGCCCACCGTCTTCGCCGGGCCCGGCGACGCCATGGCCGCGGGCATCGGCATGGTCCACCAGCACTTCATGCTGGTCCCGGTCTTCACGGTGGCGGAATCCGTCATGCTCGGTCACGAAGAAGTGACCGGTCCCGCGAAGCTTCTCGACCTCGGGGCCGCGCGCGCCAAGGTCAAGGAGATCTCCGACCGCTTTGGTTTCCACATCGACCCCGACGCCGTGATCGAGGATCTGTCCGTGGGCGCCCAGCAGCGCGTCGAGATCATCAAGGCGCTGTCGCGCGACGCCGAGGTGCTCATCCTCGATGAGCCCACCGCCGTGCTCACCCCGCAGGAGACCGACGAGTTGCTCGACATCATCGGCCAGTTGCGCGACAACGGCACCGCCGTGGTCCTCATCACTCACAAGCTGCGCGAGGTCAAGGCCATCGCCGACCAGATCACCGTCATTCGCCGCGGCAAGGTGGTGGGCACCGCCGAGCCCACGGCCTCGCAGGAGGAGCTCGCCTCGCTCATGGTGGGCCGCGACGTGTCGATGACCGTCTCCAAGGAACCCGCCCAGCCGGGCGAGCCGATGCTCGTCGTCGAGGGACTCTCGGTCGTCGACCCCGCCACGTCGCTCAAGCACCTCGATCGCGTCAGCTTTGAGGTGCGCGCGGGCGAGATCCTTGCGGTCGCCGGAGTCCAGGGCAACGGCCAGACCGAGCTCGCGGAGGCGATCCTCGGCATTGTCCCGACCGCCGAGGGCGCCGTCACCCTCGATGGGAGCAGGCTCACCGGGAGCTCGATCCGCGAGGCACTCGACGCCGGCATCGGCTTCGTTCCCGAGGACCGCACCGAGGACGGCGTGGTCGCCGACTTCACCATCACCAACAACCTCATCCTCGACCTGTACGACAAGGCGCCGTACTCCAAGGCGGGCGCCATCGACACGGCCTTCGCCGCGAAGAACGCCAAGGAGCAGGTCGAGCGCTTCGACGTGCGCACCACCTCGTCCGAGGCCCTCGCCGGGTCGCTGTCGGGCGGAAACCAGCAGAAGGTGGTCCTCGCCCGCGAGCTCGCCCGCGACCTCAAATTGCTGATTGCCTCGCAGCCCACCCGCGGCCTCGACGTCGGTTCGATCGAGTTCGTGCACAAGCGCATCATCGAGGAGCGCGACAACGGCGCCGCCGTCCTCATCGTGAGCTCGGAGCTGGAGGAGGTCTACGCCCTCGCCGACCGCATCGCGGTGATGTATCACGGCAAGATCGTCGACATCGTGCCCCCGGACACCGACCGCGACACCCTCGGCCTCATGATGGCCGGAGCCCACGAGGAGGAGGCGGCGTGAGCGCCACGACAGCAACCGAGGCGCCCCAGCAGCCCCAGTCCCCGAGCCGCGCCAAGCAGGTCCTGCGCGAGATCCTCGAGAGCTCCACCCTCGTGGTCATCATGGCGGTGGTGGCTTCGCTCATCATCGGCGCCATCCTGATCGTCATCGCGGACGAGGACGTGCGGACGGCATCGGCCTACTTCTTCTCGCGCCCGGGCGACACCCTGTCGGCGATGTGGGAGGCCATCTGGAGCGCGTACACGGCGATGTTCCAGGGCGCGATCTACAACACCAGGGCGGACACCTTCGCGGCGGCCATCAAGCCCTTCACGCAAACCCTCACCATGGCCACGCCGCTGATCTTCGCGGGTCTGGGGCTCGGCATCGGCTTCCGTGCCGGCCTGTTCAACATCGGCGCCCAGGGCCAGATCATCATCGGCGCAACCCTCGGCGGCTGGGTGGGCTTCGCGTGGGATCTCCCCGGCTTCACCCACCTGCTGGTCGCGGTCATCGGCTGCGCACTCGGCGGCGCGATCTGGGGCTTCATCCCCGGATTCCTCAAGGCCCGCACCGGCGCGCACGAGGTGATCGTGACGATCATGCTCAACTACGTCGCGCTGAACCTCCTGAGCTACCTCTTGTCGCTCGAGGCCTTCCAGCGCGAGGGACAGAACAACCCCATCTCGCCCACGGTGGCCGAGAACGCCCAGTACCCCCTCTTGTTGGGCAGCCAGTTCCCGCTGCACTGGGGCTTCGTGCTCGCGATCGCCTGCGCCTTTGGCGTGTGGTGGTTGATGGAGCGCTCGACGCTCGGCTTCGAGTTCCGTGCGGTGGGCGCCAACCCCCGTGCCGCACGCACGGCCGGCATGTCGGTCGCCAAGGGCACGGTCCTTGTCATGGTGATCGCCGGTGCGCTCGCCGGTCTCGCCGGCTCCGCGCAGGTGCTCGGCACTGAGAAGAACCTCACGCTCGACATCGCCGGGTCCATCGGCTTCGACGCGATCACGGTCGCGCTGCTGGGCCGCTCGCGACCGCTCGGCACGGTCTTGGCGGCGATCCTCTTCGGCGGCCTCAAGGCCTCCGGGCCGTCGCTGCAGGTGCTTGCCGGACTGCCCGTCGACATCGTGTTCGTCATCCAGGCGACCATCGTGCTGTTCATCGCCGCGCCGCCCCTGGTGAGGTCGATCTTCCGCTTGCCTGCCCCCGCCCACGAGAAGGAGGTGGCGGCATGAGCGCCACGACGGTTGACACCGCCACCCCGGACGCCGCCGCGTCCGGCGATGTCCTGAGGACCAAGAGCTGGAAGGGACCCATCGGCCTCGGCGCCGTGGCCCTGATCTCGCTGCTGGTCTTCGGAATCGGCACCCCGTCCGGTGCGGACACCACGTTCTCGGTCGCGACGAGCTCCGACTTCGTCCACCTGCCCACCCTCACCATCGCGTCCAAGCTCGCCGCGATCGTGCTGTCAGTCATCGCGCTCGCGCTGGCCGGCTACTCGGCCTACCTCGCCAACCAGTACCGCAAGCCCGGCCTGTGGCTGCCGATCGTGTACGGCATGGCCGTCATGGGCGCGCTGCTGTCGTGGGCCGGCGCCGGCCGCGACAACACCAGCATCCAGGTCACAGGCCTGCTGACGTCGTCGCTCTTCCTCGCGGTGCCGCTGATCTTCGGCGCGCTCGCCGGAACCCTGTGCGAGCGTTCGGGCATCGTCAACATCGCGATCGAGGGCCAGCTCCTCGCGGGCGCGTTCTTCGCGGCGCTCATGGCCTCCATGGTGGGCAACGCGTACGTGGGCCTCATCGCCGCGCCCCTCGCGGGTGCGCTGGTGGGCGCCGTGCTCGCCATCTTCGCCACCAAGTACTGGGTGAACCAGATCGTCGTGGGCGTGGTCCTCAATATGCTCGTCATCGGCCTGACGAGCTTCTTCTTCTCCACCGTGATGTCGGACAACCCCGACCTCAACCGCTCGCTGGGCCTCGCGGCACTGCCGATCCCGCTGCTGTCATCGATCCCGGTGCTCGGCCCGGTGTTGTTCGACCAGAATCTGCTCGTCTACACGATGTACGTCGTCGTGATCGTCTTCCAGATCATGCTGTTCAAGTCCCGCTGGGGCCTGCGCGTGCGCGCCGTGGGAGAGCACCCCAAGGCCGCGGACACGGTGGGCATCAAGGTCAATCGCACCCGCGTGCGCAACACCATCCTGGGCGGCGCGATCGCCGGTCTCGGTGGCGCGTTCTTCACCGTGGCCTCCGGCCTCGCCTTCGGCAAGGAGATGACGGCTGGCAAGGGCTATATCGCGCTGGCCGCGATGATCCTGGGTCGCTGGAGCCCGCGCGGTGCTCTCGCCGCGGCGCTGCTGTTCGGCTTTGCCGACGCCCTGCGCGTGCAGCTGGGCATCATCGGCTCCGACATCCCGTCGCAGTTCCTCGCGATGTTCCCGTACCTCGCGACCATCTTCGCCGTCGCCGGCCTGGTGGGCCACTCGCGCCCGCCGGCCGCCGAGGGCATCCCGTACAAGAAGTAGAGAGGCACCCGTGCCCGACATTGACTGGGACGGCCTGCGCGCCGCGGCCCGCGAGGCCTCGACCCGCGCCTACGTCCCGTATTCGAAGTTCCCCGTGGGCGTGGCCGCACTCACCGACACCGGTGAGGTGGTGATCGGCGCCAACGTCGAGAACGCCTCTTACGGCCTCACGCTCTGCGCCGAGTGCGCGCTCGTGTCCAAGCTGCACACCGACGGAGCCGGATCGCGCTTGGTTGCCTTCACGTGCGTGGACGGCAACGGCGAGATCCTCGCTCCGTGCGGCCGATGCCGTCAGCTGCTTTTCGAGCACGGTGGCCGCTCGCTGTTGGTCGAGACGGCCGCCGGCATCATGACCATGGACGAATTTCTGCCCGGCGCCTTCGGGCCCGAGGACCTGGAGAAGGCGCAGTGAGTACCGAACGCCACGATGCAGTCGACGTCATCCGCGTCAAGCGCGACGGCGGCACCCTCAGCGACGACCAGATCGACTGGGTGGTCGACGCCTACACGCGCGGCGTGGTGGCCGACGAGCAGATGAGCTCGCTCGCGATGGCGATCCTGCAGCGCGGCATGTCGCGAGCCGAGATTGCCCGCTGGACCGCCGCCATGATCGCGACGGGGGAGCGGCTCGACTTCTCGGGCCTGGGCAAGCCCACCGCTGACAAGCACTCGACAGGCGGCGTGGGCGACAAGATCACCCTGCCGCTCGCGCCCCTCGTGGCCGTGTACGGCGTAGCGGTGCCGCAGTTGTCGGGCCGCGGCCTGGGCCACACGGGAGGCACGCTCGACAAGCTCGAGTCGATCCCCGGCTGGCGCGCGGCGCTGAGCAACGAGGAGATGCACGCGCAGCTGCGCGAGGTGGGCCCCGTCATCTGCGCGGCCGGCTCCGGCCTCGCTCCCGCGGACAAGAAGCTCTACGCGCTGCGCGACGTCACGGGCACGGTCGAGTCGATCCCCATGATCGCCGCGTCGATCATGTCGAAGAAGATCGCCGAGGGCACGGGCGTGCTGGTGCTCGACGTCAAGGTGGGCTCCGGCGCCTTCATGAAGGACATCGACAACGCACGCGAGCTCGCCGAGACGATGGTGAACCTGGGCACCGACGCAGGGGTGAAGACGACGGCGCTGCTGACCGACATGTCCACGCCTTTGGGTCTCACCATCGGTAATGGACTCGAGGTCACCGAGTCGGTCGAGGTGCTCGCCGGCGGCGGCCCGGCGGACGTGGTCGAGCTCACCGTGGCCCTCGCCCGGGAGATGCTCGCCGGCGCGGGCGTCACCGACGTGGATCCGGCCGAGGCGCTGAAGGACGGCCGCGCCATGGACGTGTGGCGCCGCATGATCGCGGCCCAGGGCGGAGACGCCGACGCCACCATGCCGACCGCCCCGCACACCGAAGAGGTGCGGGCGGAGCGCGACGGCGTCATCACTCGGCTCGACGCCCTCGGCGCGGGCATCGCCGCCTGGCGCCTGGGCGCGGGCCGTGCACGCAAGGAGGACCCCGTCGAGGTGTCCTCGGGCATCACCCTGCACAAGACCCTGGGTGACACGGTGAAAGCGGGCGACGTCATCGCGACGCTGCACACCGAGACCGAATCCCGCATGCCTCGCGGGCTCGCGGCCCTCGCCGAGGCGTGCGACGGTGCGGGCGCCATCGAGATCGGCGACGCACCCGTTCAGCGCCGCATCCTGCTCGACCGCATCGGCGCGGACAACTGATGGGGTGGACCCTCACGTCGCTCGCCGCTCGGGCGGGCAGGCTCGTGGGGGCCACGCCAGGGTGGCGAGGCTCGGCTGAGGTCGCCCACGTGCGTGCGGTGGCCGAGCACGGCGTGCGTGCCGACGGCGCCACGGTGACGGCCCGCGTCTATGCGCGCCGACTCGAGGCCGCCGCGCCCGCCGACCGCAAGGCGCTCGAGGCCGCGCACTCCGAGCTGGGCGACGACTCCGCCGTCATCGAACGCGCGACGGCGTCGGGAGCGCCGCTCACGGCCGTGGCCGCGCTCGCGGCCGCCTGGCACCGGCTGCCCGACACCGCCAAGGAAACGATCCGCCGCCCGGCCGGCCGCGGCATCGGCCCCGTGCGATTCGGGTCGATACGGGCGGTGCAAGTCGACCAGACCACATGCGGCGCGGCGGTGATGGCGATGATGCTCATGCAGGGCGACCCGTTTGTGGCGGCGTGGGTCGCGACCGGGCGATCGCTGGGCGACCACCTCCCCTCCGAGGCCGCCGCGGCGCTCGAGCACGGGCCGCGCACCATCGAGGAGCGGTGGCAGGCGCTGCAACGAGTGCTGCACGGCGCCACCACCTCGCGTGGACTGGGTGTGGCGCCGTGGCCGAAGGCGTTCGGGACGCCGCCGTGGCGCGTGGACGACGTCACGCGCTATTCGGGACTGCGCTTTCGCGGCGCGATCCTCGACGACAGGGACCCTGGGGTGATGGAGGCCGCGCTCGCTCACGCCTCGGCCGCGCTGCGCGACGGAATGCCGGTGCCGCTGTACGCCGGCGGCGACTCGGGCGGCGGGCTCGACCAGGTGATGCCCCGCCACGTCGTCTTGCTGACCGCGCGGACGGAGACCGGCCTCGAGGTCTACGAGCCGTCGTCGGGCCGGGTGCTTCCGCTTGGCGTTGACCGGTTCGTTGACGGCGGTGGCAAGGAGCCCGCGCTGGGGCACTGGTCGCGGCTGTCGTGGATGGTGCTGCCGCGGCCCGCGAAGCACTGATGTGGGCGGGCGCCGCTAGCCTGGTGCCATGACCCTCACCCACGACGAGATCGTCGCCCTGCCCAAGGTCCTGCTGCACGACCACCTCGACGGCGGACTGCGCCCGTCGACCCTCATCGAGCTCGCCGCCGCCATCGGCCACGAGCTGCCCTCGACCGACCCGGGCGAGCTCGCCCGCATCTTCGCCGCGAACGCTAACTCGGGCGACCTGGTGCGCTACCTCGAGGCCTTCGCCCACACCACCGCCGTCATGCAGACGGAGGAGAACCTTCGCCGTATCGCCCGCGAGGCCGTGGTCGACCTCGCCGCCGACGGCGTGATCTATGCCGAACTGCGCTATGCCCCCGAGCAGCACCTCGAGGGCGGCCTGGACCTCCAGCAGGTCGTCGAGGCCGTGCAGGCCGGCATCGAGGAGGGCATCGCCGAGGCCGCCGAGGCCGGCAACGCCATCCGCGTGGGCGCCATTCTCGACGCCATGCGCCACCTTGACCGCTCGCCCGAGATCGCCGCGCTCGCCATCGTCAACCGCGACCGGTGCTGCGTGGGCTTCGATATCGCCGGGCCGGAGTTCGGCTTCTCCGCGGGCAATCACGCGCCCGCGTTCGCCGCGCTGCGCGCCGCCCACTTCCCCGTGACGATTCACGCGGGCGAGGCCGACGGCGCCGACTCGGTGGGCGAGGCCCTGTTCCAGGGTGCCCGCCGCATCGGCCACGGTGTGCGCATTCATGAGGACATCGAGGACTTCGAGGGCGAGGAGCCCACGCTGGGGCTCATCGCCCGTCACGCGCTCGACCAGCAGATCCCGCTCGAGTGCTGCCCCACGTCCAACGTGCAGACCGCCGCGGCTCCGTCGATCGAGAACCACCCCATGCACACGCTGCGTGATCTGGGCTTCGCCGTGACCATCAACACGGACAACCGCCTGGTGTCGGGCGTGTCGATGACGGGGGAGTTCGAGGTGCTTGTGGAGGCGGGTTGGACCAAGGAGGACCTGCTCGAGGCCACCCTCACCGCCGCATGGGGCGCCTTCCTGCCCTACGAGGAGCGCGGCGACCTCGCCGAGACCATCCTTGAGGCCTACGGCTTCGAGGACTAACGCTCGCTAGCGCCCTGCGCCCGCGCGATGTGCCGCATGGGACGCTCACCGTCGCTTTCAGGAGATCTGTGTCTCCTGCGGGACGGTGAGCGTCCTTTCGCGTTAGTGCAGCACCTTGAGGCCCACCACGCACCCCACGATGCCGAGGATGAGCAGCACCTTCGTGAGCGACGCCGCCTCCGCCCCCGTCGCCATCGCGTAGCCCACGGTGAGCGCCGCGCCGATGCCCACCCACACGGCATAGGCCGTGCCGGTCGGCAGGGTGCGCATCGCATACGCGAGCCCGCCCATCGAGGCGATGAGTGCAACGCCGAACACGAGGCTGGGGCCGATCCGCGAGAACCCCTCGGAGCGTCCCAGTGCCGTCGCCCAGACAGCCTCCAGGACACCCGAAACAATCAAAATCATCCACGACATGTGTCTCTCCACTGAGACGTCTTGTCGCGTGGCCGGGTACGTCACTTCGTCCGGTGGTGCCGGGGCGGCGCCGCGGTCAGGCTCTCACACCGGGTGCGCGACGGCAAGGCGCGCCCGTAGGCTGGTGACATGACTCTCACGCGCGCCGAGCTGGCACAGTACGTCGACCACACCCTCCTCAAGCCCGAGGCGACGCCCTCCGACGTCGAGGCACTCGCAGCCGAGGCCGCCCGCCTGGGCGTGTTCTCGATCTGCGTCTCGCCGTCGATGCTCCCGGTCGAGGTCCCCGAGTCCGTCGCGGTCGCGACGGTGTGCGGCTTCCCGTCGGGCAAGCACCACTCGTCGGTGAAGGCCGCCGAGGCCGCGCTGTCCATCGCGCAGGGTGCCGACGAGATCGACATGGTGATCGACGTGGCCGCCGCCATCGAGGGCCGCTTCAAGGAGGTCGAGGCGGACATCGCCGCCGTGCGCGCCGCCGTGCCGGAGGGCAAGATCCTCAAGGTCATCATCGAGTCCGCGGCGCTCAGCGACGAGGCGATCGTGGGCGCCTGCGAAGCCGCCGTGCGTGCCAAGGCCGACTTCGTGAAGACCTCGACCGGATTTCACCCCGCGGGTGGCGCGTCCGTCGAGGCGGTCGCGCTCATGCGCAAGACCGTCGGCGACAAGCTCGGCGTGAAGGCCTCCGGAGGCGTCCGTACGGCCGATGCCGCACTCGCCATGATCGAGGCCGGCGCCTCGCGCCTGGGGCTGTCGGGCACGCAGGCCGTGCTCGACGGGCTCGACGGCGTGGTGGCCGACGACGCGGGTGACGGCGGGTACTGAACCTCGCTCAACGCTGAACGCCCCATAGGACGCACCGATCTGCTGAGAGCAACGGTGAGTGTCCCATGGGGCGCTCGGGCGGGGGTTTGCCTGGGCTAGACGCCCAGGAGCGAGCGGATGTCCGCCTCGAGGGCGTCCATCGCGTCCTCGGCACTGAGGCGTGCGTCCTCGACCGCGCCGGACGGCTGCTCGATGACTTCGAGGTAGGCCTTGACCTTGGGCTCCGTGCCGGACGGGCGGATGATCACGCGCGCGCCGGACTCGGTGGCCAGGTGCAGGCCGTTCGTGGCCGGCAGGCCGTGGAAGCCCTCGTTCATGTCGTCGGTCGAGGTCACGGCCGAGCCGGCGAGCGCCCCCGGGGGAGAGGCCAGCAGCTGTGACATCAGCGCCGGGATCTCGGCGATGTCCGTGAACCGCGCCGAGACCTGACGGGTCAGGTGCACGCCGTATGCCCGCGACAGGTCGTCGATTGCGTCCGCGAGGGTGCGGCCCGAGGCCTTCAGCTCCGCGACGTAGTCGGCGATCATCACGGCGGCCGAGATGCCGTCCTTGTCGCGCACCAGGTCGGGTGCGACGCAGTAGCCCAGCGCCTCCTCGTAGCCGAACACCAGCCCCGGTTCGCGCGCGATCCACTTAAACCCCGTGAGCGTGTGCGCGTGCGCCAGGCCGTGAGCGGCGGCGATACGGCCCAGCATCTGCGAGGACACGATCGAGTTGGCGAGCACGGAGCCCTCGGGGAAGCCGCCACGCGAGGCGATGCGCTCGCCCAGCAGGGCGCCCACCACGTCGCCATGGAGCATCTGCCAGCGGCCGTCGATCTCGGTGGCGACGGCGCAGCGGTCGGCGTCGGGGTCGTTCGCGATGACCACATCGGCGCCCACCTCCTCGGCGAGCGCGAGCGACAGGTCGATCGCGCCGGGCTCCTCGGGGTTGGGGAAGGCGACGGTGGGGAAGTCGGGGTCGGGGGCGGCCTGCTGGCGCACGGTGTGCAGGTCGGTGAAGCCCGCGGTCGACAGGGTTGCCTCGACGGTGCCGCCCCCCACGCCATGCAGGGGCGTGAGCACGATCCGCACGTCGTCGCGTGACCCGTCCGCCGGGGGCATGCCCACCAGCCCGGCGACCTCGGACACGTAGCGCGCAAGGACGGTCATGTCGAGGCTCTCCCAGCCGGACTCGGCGCGCGGCACCGATGCGACGGACTCGACCTCGGCGATGCGCGCCGCGATCCCCGCGTCGTGCGGGGGCACGATTTGCGCGCCCTGACCCTCGTCCGCGACCACCCGTCCGCCCAGGTAGACCTTGTAGCCGTTGTCCTGGGGCGGGTTGTGGGAGGCGGTGACCATGACGCCGGCATCCGCGTCCAGCGCGCGCGTGATGTACGCGAGCACCGGGGTGGGAAGGGCGCTGGGCAGCACCATGGCGTGGTGGCCGGCGGCAGTCATCACCGCCGCGGTGTCGGTGGCGAACTCGTGCGAGCCGTGGCGGGCGTCGTAGCCGATGGCCACGCGTGCGGGGCCATCGATCCCGAGTTCCACCAGCGAGTCCGTGAGGTAGCGCGCGAGTCCTGCGGCGGCACGGATCACGACCGCGCGGTTCATGCGGTTGGGCCCAGCTCCCAGCTTGCCGCGCAGACCCGCGGTGCCGAACTGCAGCATGCCGCGGAAGGCGTCGCCCAGTTCCGCGACCGCATCCTCGTAGCCCGCCTCGGCGCCGGCGATCAGCGCCTCGAGCGCCTCACGCGTGGCGGCATCGGGATCGTCGGCTGCCCACGCGCGGGCCTCGGTCAGCAGCCCCTCGGTGCCGGTCATCGCATGGCCTCCACGATGTCTGCCAGCAGTCGCGAGATGCGCGGGCCCGCGGCGGCGCCCGCATCGAGCACCTCCTGATGGTTCAGCGTCTCGCCGCCGATGCCCGCGCCCAGGTTGGTGACGAGCGACAGCCCCAGCACCTCGAGGCCGGCCTCGCGCGCGGCGATGACCTCGAGCGTGGTCGACATGCCCACGAGATCCGCGCCCAGCGTCTTCGCCATGCGCACCTCGGCGGGGGTCTCATACTGCGGCCCCGTGAACTGGGCATACACGCCGCCGGGCAGCGATGCGTCGATCGAGAGAGCCAGGTCGCGCAGGCGCGGCGAGTAGGCCTGCGTCATGTCGACGAACGTGGCCCCCTCGAGCGGCGTGGCGCCGGTGAGGTTCAGGTGATCCTCGATCAGGACCACGGAGCCGGGACCCACCTCGGGGCGGGTGGAGCCGCAGCCGTTGGTGACGACCAGGGTCGAGCACCCGGTGGCGGCCGCGGTGCGCACCGCGTGAGCGACCTTGCCGGCGTCTCGCACCTGGTAGAAGTGCTGGCGGGCGCCCAGGACCAGCACGTGACGGCCGTCCTCGGTGCGCAGCGAGCGCAGGGTGGCGTGGTGGCCGGCCACCACGTGTCCGGAGAAGCCGGGAATCTCCGCGGCGGGGACGGAGGCGACCTCCTCGCCGATGAGCTCGGCGGCGCCGCCCCATCCCGAACCCAGGATGAGGGCGATGTCGTGGTGCTCGACGCCGGTAGCAGCGGCGATGGACTGGGCGGCCTCGGAGGCGAGGGTGGTGGCTTCACTCATACGCCGAGCCTAATGGGCCTACCCGGCCGATGCATCGGCCAGTATCTTTACGAAACTCGCCACGGCATCGGCCGTCCGTGAGGAGGTTGTGCCTGGCAGTCTCAGCATGCGGGACAATGGTCCTATGTCCCCACGCATTGTCATCGTTGGTGGCGGCCCGGGCGGGTATGAGGCCGCTCTTGTCGCCGTGAAGCAGGGGGCGGATGTCACCCTCATCGAGCGTCAGGGCCTGGGCGGCAACGCCGTGCTCACCGACGTGGTTCCGTCCAAGACCGTGATCGCGACCGCCGAGTGGCGCACCATCGCGGACCGCGCCCCGCAGCTGGGGATCCGCGACCGCGACGGCTCCGACACCTCCGAGGTGTCCGAGCATAAGGTCGACCTCGCCGCCGTCAACGAGCGCGTGCGCAAGCTGGTGCTGAAGCAGTCCTACGACATCGCGACGCGCATGGCGAAGAACGACATCCAGGTGGTCGAGGGGGAGGGCCGGCTGGTCAGCCCCACCCGCGTGGAGACGGATGACGACGCGTTCGACGCCGATGCCGTGCTGCTCGCCCTGGGCGCGCGCCCGCGTGTGCTGCCCGACGCGCAGCCCGACGGCGAGCGGATCCTCACGTGGACGCAGCTGTACGACCTGAAGGCGCTGCCCGAGCACCTCATCGTGGTCGGCTCGGGCGTGACGGGCGCCGAGTTCGCGGGTGCCTACAACCTGCTGGGGTGCGAGGTGACCCTGGTCGCCTCGGGCGATCGGGTGCTCTCGACGCAGGACCCCGAGGCCTCCGACCTCATCACCGAGATCTTCCACCAGCGCGGGATGCACGTGGTGGGTGGGCGCGCCCAGTCCGCGGAGAACACGGGGGATGGCGTGCGCGTCACCCTCGCCGATGGGACGGTGCTCGAGGGCAGCCACTGTCTGATGGCGGTCGGCTCAGTGCCCAACACGACCGGCGTGGGCCTCGAGGAGGCCGGCGTGGCGCTCGACGCTCGCGGCTACATCCAGGTGGACAAGGTCTCGCGTACCTCGGCGCGCGGCGTCTATGCGGCCGGAGACTGCACGGGCATCTTCCCGCTCGCGTCCGTCGCCGCGACGCAGGGGCGCATCGCGATGGCGCACGCGCTGGGCGACGCGGTCACGCCGATCGACCTGCGTCAGGTGGCGTCCAACGTCTTCACCGCACCCGAGATCGCCTCGGTGGGCGCCACGGAGGCCGAGCTTAAGGAGCGCGGCATCTTCTACGAGGTCTCCAAGCTCGATCTCGCGCGCAATCCGCGCGCCAAGATGCTCGGCATCGACCAGGGCTTCGTGAAGATCTTCGGCCACACCGTCACGGGCCAGGTGCTCGGCGCCGTCATCGTGGGCTCGCGTGCCGGCGAGCACATCTTCCCGCTCACGCTTGCGCTCGCGCACCACCTCACGGTGGACCAGATCGCGTCCGCGTTCACGGTCTATCCGTCCCTGTCGGGCACCGTGTCCGAGGTGGCGCGCCGTCTGCACCACATGGGCGACGCCTCGCGCCGCTGATTCAGGCGCGGCGTTGGTAGCGCGGCAGTTCCCACGCCCTACTCGGCGCTGACGCTGACGGAGGGCGACGGGGTCGGGCTGGCGTTCTGGTCCGGCTCCTCGCCGGTGCCGTCGCCAAGGTCCTCGTCCTCGACCGGCTCCACGGCATCGGCCACGGCGACCGTCGCGACGAGAGGGGCGTGGTCGGAGCCAGCGGTCGCCAGGACGGCCGTATCCGCGAACGTCGCCTCGCGGCCCACGAGCACGCCGACCTCGGCGATGGCCTCGCCATCGACCGTGGCCGTGCCGGTCGCGACGGCGTCGAAGCCGCCGTCCGCAAAAGTGGCGAGCGCGGGGCCCGAGGTCTGCGTCTCGGGATCGCCGGGGAGGTCGGCGCCCACGACGACGGGCCCGGTGGGTGCCAGGGTGTCGACGATGAAGGCGGCCTCGGTGCCCGCCTCGTCGATGTCCTCGGCGAAGGTCGCTGTCACGTACGTCGCGCCCATGAAGGACACCGACAGCGAGGTACGGGCGGCTCCGTCGCCGTCGGGCAGGTCGTCGGCCTCCACGTCAGAGTGAGGGCGGGAGGTGAGGATCGCGTGACCCACCTGGGGGCTGAGGCCCGGGGCGGAGGAGGCGACCATGCCGGTCTCGCCCGCGAGGAACTCGACCATGTCGGTGCCTCCGCCCAGGAGTGAGCCGCGGCTGACCTCTTGGAGCATGGCGACGTCGACGCCGTCGAGGGCCGCGGCGATGGCTCCGGCGTCGAGCCCGGGCCCGCCCTGCGCCGAGGGCGTGATGCCCTGGTGAAGGTTCCAGGTCGCCACCACCGGCGTGGCGATCGCGTCCGCGGTGAAGTCTTGCTCGCGCTCGTAGGCGGTCCACGTCCACGTGACGACGGCGGCCGCGCCCAGGGCGCCGACGCCGAGCCGGATCCATATGCCCCTCAAGGCGCGCTCCACGGGGACGGTGCCGGCGCGCATGGCGGCCCGGATCATCACCGCTGAGACGGCAACGAAGGGCACGATGGCGGCGGGGACGGGAAGGTCGACCGTGCGGTCGATGGTGACGAGCACGAGCGGGCCCACGATGGCCGCGATGAAGACGAGCGAGGCGCCCAGGCGGCCAAGGGAGGAGACCTCGCCGGGGCGAATGACGAGTGCGGCGCCCAGCGCGCCCACGGCCGTCGCGACGGGCAGGGCGATGGCTGCCTCGGTGCCCGTGGTGAGGAAGGCAAGCGCCGCGGCGACGACCCCGATGCACAGCAAGATCACGCGCACGCCCTCGGTCATCGCGCGCGACTGAGAAGCGAGATGGGCGCCCAGGAGGGTTCCGGCGAGCGCGAGGGCAAGGCCGCCCGACATCCGCACGTCCGCCTGGGCATTGACCCATGCGACGTTGGCAAAGGCGTAGATGAGGGCTGACCAATACAGGCCCAGGGCCCACCAGCCCCGCGAGCTGGGGGCGGGCTCGAGGTGGCGGCCGCGCACCGCGTTGACGACCGCGAGCGCGGCGAGAAGCGCGAGGGCGTTCCATCCCCACTCATCGCCGCGCCATGGCGCGTCCCAGGTGCGCAGCACGCCCTGCTCGGCGAGGGCCGCGGCGGCACCCAGTGACGTGCCGGCCACCGCGGCGGCGCCGCCGCCGTTGCCGAGCGCCACGCGGCTCGCGAGCACCACGCCGGCGAGCGCGAGGGCCGCCAGGTACAGGCCGACCCCGATGAGCCAGGTCCCCGACAACACGGGTAGTGCCAGGCGAAACACGGCCACGACGACGAGCACGAACCCGACAGTGGGGCCATGGCCCAGGTGCTTGCCTGCCTCGGCGGCGATCCATGCGAGGACCGCTCCTGCCGCGGCGGTGGCCCCGACCGCGATGAGGGCCGGCGTCATGCCGGGGGAAGCCATGTCGAGCAGCAGCGGTCCCGCCGTGCGGACCGCGTCGATCAGCAGCCAGGCTGCGACGGCGACGACTCCGAGGGCGCGGCGCTGTGCGGTGTCCATGCTGGTCACGCTACCTGCGTCGGCGCGCGGCGGCGAAACGGACGGCGCTACCTACGACGCGTCGGCGATCTCGCAGATGACCGTGCCCGAGGACACCGAGGCGCCCACGGCGTGCGACAGCCCGCTGACGGTACCGGCCTTATGTGCCACGAGCGGCTGCTCCATCTTCATCGCCTCGAGCACCACGATGAGGTCGCCGGCCTCGACTGCCGCGCCGTCCTCGACGGCTACCTTAACGATGGTGCCCTGCATCGGGGAAGAGAGAGAGTCTCCGGTGGCCGCGCGGGCGCCGCCACCGTTCGCACGGCGCGGAGCGCGGCGAGCCGCGCCCCCAGCGCTGCGCGCGTTGGCGCGCCCGGCACGGGCGAGCGACGCGGGCAGTACCACTTCGAGGCGCTTGCCTCCCACCTCGACAACGACACGCTCGGTGGCCGCGGCATCGGCCGCCTCCTCGACACCGGCTCCCGCGGAGCCGAGCGAAGCGACGATCTCCGCGAACTCCGACTCGATCCAGGTGGTGTAGACGCCGAAGGTGCCCGCCGCAGCGGTGAATTCGGGCGCATCGAGCACCGCGCGGTGGAAGGGGACCACCGTCGGCATGCCCTCGACGACCATCTCGGCCAGGGCGCGGCGGGCGCGCTGGAGCGCCTCGTCGCGGGTCGCTCCGGTGACGATGACCTTGGCGATCATCGAGTCGAAGTTGCCCGAGACGGTGTCGCCCTGGCGCACGCCTGCGTCGACGCGCACGCCGGGGCCGGACGGGAACACCAGCGTGGACAGCGTGCCGGGCGCGGGCATGAAGTTGCGCCCGGGGTCTTCGCCGTTGATGCGGAACTCGATCGAGTGGCCGCGCGTGACGGGCTCGAGGACGGAGATGGGTTCGCCGGCGGCGATGCGGAACTGCTCGCGCACCAGGTCCACGCCTGTGACCTCCTCGGTCACGGGGTGCTCGACCTGCAGGCGGGTGTTGACCTCGAGAAAGCTGATGGTGCCGTCGGCGCCCACCAGGAACTCGCACGTGCCGGCGCCCACATAGCCGGCCTCCGTGAGGATCGCCTTCGACGACTCCACCAGGCGCTGATTCTGCTCGTCGGTGAGGAATGGCGCGGGGGCCTCCTCGACCAGCTTCTGGTGGCGGCGCTGCAGCGAGCAGTCGCGTGTGGACACGACTACGACGTTGCCGTGCTCGTCGGCCAGGCACTGGGTCTCGACGTGGCGCGGCTTGTCGAGGAAGCGCTCCACGAAGCACTCGCCGCGGCCAAAGGCGGCGACGGCCTCGCGGGTCGCGGAGTCGAACAGCTCGGGAATCTCCTCGCGCGTGCGGGCGACCTTGAGGCCGCGGCCGCCGCCGCCGAACGCCGCCTTGATGGCGACGGGGAGGCCGTGCTCGTCGGCGAAGGCGAGGACCTCGTCGGCGTTCGCGACGGGGTCCTTGGTGCCGGGCACCAGCGGGGCGCCCGCGCGCTGCGCGATGTGACGCGCGCTGACCTTGTCGCCCAGTCCGTCGATGGCGGCGGGCGGCGGCCCGATCCAGACCAGCCCCGCGTCGATAACGGCCTGCGCAAACGTCGCGTTCTCCGACAAGAAACCGTAGCCCGGGTGGATCGCCTGGGCGCCCGAGCGCTGGGCGACCTCGATGATCTTCGTGATGTCGAGGTAGGTCTCCGCCGCGGTCGATCCGCCCAGCGCGTAGGCCTCGTCGGCGAGCCGCACGTGAGGGGCATCGCGGTCGGGCTCGGCGTAGACGGCGATCGACGTCAGGCCCGCGTCGGCGCAGGCACGGATGACGCGAACCGCGATCTCGCCTCGGTTAGCGATGAGGACGGAAGAGAAACGTGGCACGCGGTCACGGTATCGCGCGGCCCGCACCCGGCCACGGTCCGCGCTGGGCGCGCGAGGCAAGTTTGGCCTGCCGGGACACGCCGCCCTGCGGCCTTTGTAGGAAAGCGACAACGAACTTGGCGATTCCTTGGGTTACGGGCGCGTAGGTTGTGGTCGTTCCACAAATGGCCGATGCCGTGGTCGGCTTTTCGCGTCGCTCCGGCCCGGGCTTCAGCCCGAGCTTTGGTCGCGGCTATGCCTGGGCGCGCAGTACGTGGATCGGCACCTCGATCTCCGCGAGCAGGTGACGCAGCAGCGGCAGGGAGACGCCGACCACGCCGTGGTAGTCGCCCTCGATGCCCTCGACGTAGGGGCCGCCCAGGCCGTCAACCGTGAAGGCCCCGGCGACTTGCAAAGGCTCGCCCGTCGCCACGTAGGCGTCGATCTCGTCGTCGGTGAGGTTCGCGAAGCGGACGGTCGTCGAGGAGGTGGCGCCCAGTGAGCCGCGCGAGCCGTCCTCGCGGTCGTCGACGATCCAGTGGCCCGTGTGGAGCACGCCGATGCGGCCGCGCATGCGGCGCCAGCGTTCGCGGGCGGCGTCCGGGGTCCCCGGCTTGCCGTGAATCTCCCCATCGAGCTCGAGCATGGAATCGCAGCCCAGCACGATTGCATCCGTCTCGTACTCGCCGGCCACGTTCTCGGCCTTGGCGCGCGCCAGGGCGAGCACGGCATCGGCCGGATCCGGCGCGCCCCAGCCCTCGCGCTCGTGGAGCGCGCGGAGCTCGGCGAGCACCGCGTCCTCGTCCACGCCGCTGACGAGGACCTCCGGTTCGATGCCCGCCGAGCGCAGGGTGGCCAGGCGGGCGGGGGACTGGGAGGCGAGCACGAACGGCACGATCATGCCCGCGAGCCTAACGGCGTCGCCTCCCGGCCCGGTTCAAGACAGGTGCGCCGCCACCGTCGTCGCAAAGGACTCCGCCGTGCGGTGGGCGACCTGTCCGAACGGCGCGTTCCAGATGTCCTGGTTGAAGATCTCCACCTCGATGTCGCCGGTGTACCCCGTGGCCTCGACGGCCGCGGTGAGGGAGGCGAAGTCGATGATGCCGTCGCCCATGTAGCGCCGCCCCAACAGCACGTCGGCTGGCAGCGGGGTGGCCCAGTCACACACCTGGTAGGTCGCGATGCGGCCCTCGCGGCCGGCGCGGGAGATCTGCCCCAGCACGTCCGGGTCCCACCACACGTGGAAGGTGTCCACCGTGACGCCCACCACCGATGGGTCAAACCGCGCCGCGAGGTCGAGCGCCTGACCCAGCGTCGAGACGACGGCGCGGTCAGAGCAGTACATGGGGTGGAGCGGCTCGATCGCCAACGTGACCCCGGCATCGGCCGCGTGGGGCGCCAACTCGGCCAGCGCATCGGCCACCCTCGAGCGGGCGCCCACGATGTCGCGCGAGCCGTCGGGGAGCCCGCCGGCCACCAGCACGAGGACCGGGCGTGAGCCGTCGGCGCCCGCCGCGGCGAGCACCGCCGTCTCCTCGATCGCGCGCCTGTTGTCGTCGAGTGAGGCGGCGCGTTCGGTGCCATCGGGCATGGTGAAGAAGCCCGAGCGGCAGTGCGTCGAAACGCGCAGCCCCGAGTCCGTGATCATGCGCGCGGCGGTGTCGAGACCCACGTCCTGCACGGGCTCGCGCCACGTGCCGATGGCCTGGTATCCGGCCTCCTGGACCGCGGCGATGGCCTCCGCGAGAGTCGCCTTCTTGAGGGTCGCCTGGTTCATCGACAGGCGCGGGTGGGCGCTCATGCGGCCTCGATTCCGTTCAAGCCCAGCAGCGTGTGCCAGCGGGCGGTCGCAAGGTCGGGTCGCTCAAGCGCGCCGCACTCGTTGGCGAGTTCGACGATGCGCGACAGGTGCGGCAGCGAGCGCGCGGAGTGCAGGCCGCCCACCATCTGGAATGCCTCCTGGTGGCCGTTCAGCCACGACATGAATGCGACGCCCGTCTTGTAATAGAAGGTGGGGGCGGCGAAGATCTGCCGGCTGAGCGCCTCGGTGGGCTGAAGGATCTCGCGGTAGCGGGCCACGTCGCCCTCGCCCAGGGCCTGGATCGCGCCCGAGGCATGCGGTCCGAGCGCCGCGAAGGCGCCCAGCAGGGCGTCCGAGCTGCCCTGCTCGTCGCCCTCGATGAGCTCGCAGTAGTGGAAGTCGTCGCCCGTGAACATGCGCGCGCTCGCGGGCAGGCGGCGGCGCACGGCGATCTCGGACTGGGCGTCCAGGAGGCTCATCTTGATGCCCGACACCGTCTGCGGGTTGCCCGCGATGATGTCGACCACCGTGTCTGCCGCCACGCGCCAGTCGTCGGAGCCGAAGTACCCCGCGAGCTGCGGGTCGAACGCGGTGCCGAGCCAGTGCAGGACCACCGGCTGGCTCGCGACGGCGAGCACCTCGTCGTAGACGCGGCGGTAGTCGTCGGCGCTCTGGGCGGCGCGCGCGAGGTGACGGCTGGCCATGAGCACGGCGCCCGCGCCGGCGTCCTCTGCGTGGAACAGCTGCTCCTTGTAGGCGTCGATCACCTGCGGGAGTGTGATGACCTCGTCCTCGACGTGGTCGGTGTTGACGCCCACGACAATGCGCGCGCCGGCCGCGCTCGCCTCCGCCGCCGAGCGCGAGATGAGCTCGCGCACGGCGGCCGGGTCCAGGCCCATGTTGCGCTGGGCGGTGTCCATGGCATCGGCCACGCCCAGGCCCCACGAGAACAGATGGTGGCGATACGCGAGAGTGGCGTCCCAATCGATATCCGCCGGTTGACCAGGGGTGTTATCGGCCGATGCGCGGGGCACCACGTGCGCGGCGGCGTACGCCACGCGGGCGGTCAGGGGCCCGTGGGGCCGGGTGAGGGCGGTGGGCTCGTTGACGTCGACGGCGCTGGTCGCGCCGTCGACGGCGAGCAGGGTGAGGCTGTCGGACATGGTGCGGGTCAGCGCTCCGTGACGGCGCCGGCGGGGGTCTGTACACCCTCGGCCGTGTCGGGGACGCGCTCGGCCGAGATCTCCGGGAGATCGATGCGCGCGCCCGTGTGGTGCGACTCGAGGCCCTTTTCGGCGAGCAGCATGCCCCGGGCGCCGGCGAGGAAGTCGTAGCGGTGCTCGGTATCGGCCACCACGTGGCGGATGAACTCCTCCCACTGCGCACGGAAGCCGTTGACCGACTCTTCGGTGTCGGGCACCTCGACCCAGGTGGAGTCGAAGTCGATCTCGTTGCGCAGGTCCGGGTTCCACACGGGCTTGGGGGTGGCGTTGCGCGGCTGGATCTTGCAGCCGAACAGGCCCACCACCGCCGAGCCGTGCGTGCCGTCTACCTGGAACTCGACGAGCTCGTCGCGGTTGACGCGGGTGGTCCAGGAGGAGTTGATCTGGGCGGTGATGCCGCCGGCGAGCTCGAAGATGCCGTACGCGGCGTCGTCGGCGGTGGCGGAGTAGCGCTCGCCGGACTCGTCGACGCGCTCGGGGATCTCGGTGACGGCGCGGGCATAGACGGACTCGACGCGTCCGAAGAGGTTCTCGAGCACGTAGTTCCAGTGGGGGAACATGTCGACGACGATGCCGCCGCCGTCCTCGGCGCGGTAGTTCCACGAGGGGCGCTGCGAGGGGTGCCAGTCGCCTTCGAAGACCCAGTAGCCGAACTCGCCGCGCACGGACAGGATGCGGCCAAAGAAGCCCGAGTCGATGAGGCGGCGCAGCTTGATGAGGCCGGGTAGGTACAGCTTGTCGTGGACCACGCCGTTCTTGATGCCGGCGGCGGTGGCGAGGCGCGCGAGCTCAAGGGCCTCGTCGAAGGACTCCGCGGTGGGCTTCTCGGTGTAGATGGCCTTGCCGGCCGCGATGGCCTTCTTGATCGCGGCGGCGCGGGCCTTGGTGACGAGGAAGTCGGCGTAGATCTGCCAGCGGTCGTCCGCCAGTGCCTCGTCGAGGTTGGTGGTGTAGTGCTCGATGTCGTGCTTCTTCGCGAGCTCGGCGAGCTTGGCCTCGGAACGGCCCACGAGGAGGGGCTCTACCTGGACCTTCGAGCCGTCGGGCAGTTCCACGCCGCCCGCGTCGCGGATGGCGAGGATGGAGCGCACCAGGTGCTGGCGGTAGCCCATGCGTCCCGAGACGCCGTTCATGATGATGCCAATGGTTTGCGTGGTCACGGTGTGGTCCTCACTGTGTGGGGCGCCGGCGGCCTCGTTGCCGTCGGGCTGATATGTGATCGGTGGCGGGCGGGGCGCGCGGTGTGGCCGCGATGGCCATGCGCCCGCCTTTCCCCATTTGGAAAGCGTTTACCGCATGGTACGCAGGAATGGCGCTGCGACGCAAGTGGGCTGGTAGGCGCGACGTTGGGGGCGGGCGCTGAGTGCCGGGCGGGATGCCGCGACCGGCTCCGGGCCTGTGCATCCTGTGAGGAGGTGGGTGCGAGTTTCTGCGTCGCCACTCGCACCAGCCTCCTCAAGGGAAGCGTGGCCCTCGGCGCGGTGCGGGTGCGGGAGGGGTGCGCGGTAAACGTGCGGAGGGGGCGAGCGGTGCTGGGCTACTGCCCGCCGACCAACGACCTAACGCCCCGGCGTCGACTCGCGGATCGCGACCTCGGCCTCGAGGAGGGCGGGCGAGCCGGGCTCCTCCGCGAGAGCCAGTGCCAGCGCCTCCTCGCCCACGCGCTCGAGCGGCAGGCTTGCGGTGGTCAGGCGCGGGGTGACGTCGCGCAGGGTGGGGATGTCGTCGAAGCCGGCGACGGCGACGTCGCGTCCCGGCACCAGCCCCGCGTCGCGCGCGGCACTCATCGCTCCCACCGCCATGACGTCGTTGACGGCGAACACGAGGTCGATTCCGCCCAGATCGGAGCCGAAGGTGCCGATGAGCTGCTGCATCCCCTCGTAACCCCCGTCGCGCGTGAAGGCGGTGGAAATCACGCGAGATGCCGGGACATCCACGCCGTGGGAAGCGAGCCCCTCGCGGAAACCGGTGAGGCGGTCCTCGGAGGTCCGCAGCGGCATCACCTCGGCGCCGTCGCCGGGGCCCGCGAGGATCGCGACCTCGCGGTAGCCCATGGCGGCCAGCTCAGAACCCAGGGCTTGGGCGCCGCCGGCGTTGTCGACGTGCAGCATCCGGAACGGGGCGTCCACCGTGGAGATGAAGACCACGCGTCCACCGCCGGCCTCGTATTTGGCGAGTTCCTCGGCGAGCGCCGCCGCATGCGGGTCGCCCAGCCGGCGCGATGCCGCCAGGATGATCGCGCGGGGGCGCTGGCCGCGCAGGGCGCGCACCATCTCCACCTCGCGTGCGGTGTCACGCCTGGTCTCGGCCATGGTGACGACCAGGTGGTGGTCCTCCGCGGCGCCCACCACGCCGGCGGCGATCGACGAGAAGTACGGGTCGGCAATGTCGCCGACCAGCAGCGCGACGGTCGTGGTGGTCCCGCGCGCGACCGCCTGGGCCGAGGCGTTGGCGCTATAGCCCAGGCGCTCGGCGGCCTCGAGGACGCGTTCGCGGTTCGCGGCCTTGACGTTGCGCGTGGAGCCGTTGAGTGAGCGCGAGGCCGTCGCGAGCGACACTCCCGCCTCCCGTGCCACGTCGTGAAGCGTGACGGGGGAGGTGCGTGCGGTGTCGGTCACGAGAGGCCTTTCGACGGGTGGGCATGGCCGATGCTCCACCAAGATGAGGAAACACAAGCCCGACGCCGTCGCCATTGACGCCGCCGAACCCGTGGCTTTCCCCTAGCCTGGCACGACGGCGCGCGGATGTCATGGACGCCGCGCGGATCGCCCCCTAGGGTGGAGAGCGCTTTCCGCAACATCGATGCCGGGCGACGGACGCCCCGCAGGAAGAAGGTCGACGTTGACCGACATCGTCCTGGACGACCGCGGTGACCGCGTGGTGCTGACCCACGCCGGCCGCGATCTCGCCCACTACGTGTACCGCCCCACCGACGTGACGCTCGAGTCGCCCCGGCCCTACCTCAGCCCCATCCGTACGCTCGGGGGCGCGGTCGTCACCCTGTTTCGCCCGCACGACCACGTGTGGCACAAGGGCATCGCGTGGTCCCTGCCGGTGGTGGGAGACGAGAACTTCTGGGGCGGCCCCACCTATGTGCGCGGCGAGGGCTACGTGCAGCTGCCGAACAACGGCGAGCAGGTCCACGTGGGCTTCGCGGCGCTCGACTCGGGTCGCAAGGCCCGCATCGTCGAGACCCTCGACTGGGTCACCGAGGCCGGCGAGCTGGTCTTCACGGAGGCTCGCGCGATCGGCGCCTTGGTGCTCGACGACGACGCCTGGTTGCTGACGTTCGAGACCCAGATGCGCAACGCCACAGGGCGCTCCATTTCGATCGGCTCGCCCACCACCCGCGGGCGCGAGAACGCGGGTTACGGAGGCCTGTTCTGGCGCGGCCCGCGCTCGTTCACGGGCGGCACCATCCTGTCGCCGGCGGGCGAGGGTGGCGAGGAGATGCGCGGCACGCGCGCCCCGTGGATGGGCTTCCGCGGCCGCCACGACGAGGTCGACCGCACGTCGACCCTGCTCATGATCGACGACCCCACCAACGCCGCGCACCCGCCCGAGTGGTTCGCCCGCACCGAACAGTTCGCGTGTCTGTGTCCGGCCCCATTCTTCTCGACCGAGCGCGAGGTGGCGCCGGGGGAGACCATCCGCGAACGCTACGGCGTGGTCGTGGCCGACGGCTCTCTGACGGCCGATGCCGCGGCGGGGGTCGCGGCGTCCGTCACCTCTCGCTGGGACGCGGGGTCGTGAGCGACTTTCCCGCGGGCGCCTCGGTGAGCGCCCTCGAGGTATACACCTCGGTGGCTCCCGACGGCCTCGCCGGCGGCACCCCGCACCTGCACACGGTGGCGAGCGAGGCTTATCTGGTGGTCGCCGGGTGCGGCGAGCTCCACACGGTCGATGCGGACGGCGCCGCGAGCACGCCCCTGGCGCCCGGCGACACGGTGTGGTTCACGCCGGGCGTGGTCCACCGCGCCGTCAACCTGGGCGGACTGCACCTGCGCGTCGTGATGTCGCATGCGGGCCTGCCCGAGGCGGGCGACGCGGTGATGACCTTTCCCGACGACATCCTCGCGAACCCCGAGGCCTACGCGGCTGCCGCGACCCTTCCAGGACCCGAGGCAAGCGCAAGCGAGCGCCTCGCCGCGGCCCAACGCCGGCGTGACCTCGCGGTCGAGGGCTACGCGGCCCTCGGCCACGGCGGCCAGGCGGACCCCGCCGCCGTCGCCCTTCTCCACCGCAGGGCGGCCGCGTTGGTGAGCCACCGCATCGGCCGCTGGAAAGACACATGGGAACAGAGCCTCGCCTCCCAGGCGAGCCAGGCGGAAGCCGCCTTTGCGGCTCTCGCCGCGGGCTCGGGTGAGACGCTCGCCGCCGGCCGTGTCACCCGCCCCGCCACCGCGCCGGACTTCGGCATGTGCGGACTTCTCACCACCCTCACCCTCGAAGGAGAATCATGACCGCCACCCTGCGCGCCGCCATTGTGGGCACGGGCGCTATCGCCCACGCCCACGCTCAGGCCCTCGCGGCGCTCGACGGGGTCGAGCTCATGGGCGTGACGGACCGCGATCCGGACTCGGCGCAGCGCTTCGTCGACACCCATGGGGGAGAGAGCTTCCCGGATCTCGACGCGCTGCTGACGACGGCGACGCCCGACGTGGTCCACATCTGTACGCCGCCCGGCGTGCATGCACCCCAGGCGATCGCCGCGATGGAGGCGGGCGCGCATGTGGTGTGTGAGAAGCCCGCCGCACTGTCGCTTGCGGAGCTCGACGCGATGATCGCGGCCTCGGAACGCACCGACCGGCGTCTCGCCATCGTCTTCCAGCAGCGCACCGGCACGGCGGCCGCCCACGTCAAGGGCCTGCTGGAATCCGGCGCGCTGGGCCGTCCGCTCGTCGCCGTGTGCCAGACGCTGTGGTTCCGCGACCAGGCCTACTTCGACGTGCCGTGGCGCGGATCGTGGGCGACCGAGGGGGGAGGTCCCACCCTCGGGCACGCGATTCACCAGATCGACCTTCTCGCCTATCTGCTGGGCGAGTGGGAGTCGGTGCGGGCGGACCTGTGGCGCGTGGGACGCGAGACGGGCACCGAGGACTCGTCGACGGCGACAGTGGCGTTCGCATCGGGCGCCGTCGCCACCGTGGTGACGTCGGCGGTCTCGCCGCGTGAGGTCAGCGCGATCAGGATCGACACGGAAAAGGCGACCGTCTCGCTCGAGCACCTTTACGGCCACGGGCACGACCATTGGCGCATCACCCCTGCTCCGGGCGTGGACGAGGCGGAGGTGGGTGCGTGGGCGTTTCCGAGTGTCGAGGAGCCCAGCGGGCATGTGCCGCTACTGCGCGGTGTCTATGGCGCGCTCGTGACGGGTGAGCCGTTGCCTCCCGAGGCCTCCGAACCGGCCCGCTCCTTCGAGATTGTCACGGCGGTGTACTCGTCGGCCGCTCACGACGGTTCGCGAGTGACGCCGGCGCTGCTGCGCGCGGACGGGGCACGGATGGCGAGCCTTGAGGCGCCGGTGAACGAGCGCAGGCCGGGGCACGTGGGTGACGACGTCTGCTGACCCGGCACGAGCCGTGCGCCGAGCGCTCCCAACTCTGGGACTAAGGTCTCAGAACGGTCACGATTGAAACGTTTCCGGTTTCGGCGTTGACCGCGCACAGTCGATGGGTTACGTTACGGATAGCGCTTTCCAAAGGAGGGGGCGCATCGGCCCGTTTCGACAGGCCGCGCACCACGAGAGAACAACGAAGTTTTCGGGAGGAAATGACATGGTGAACGTTCACAAGCGCCGCCGATTCATGGCGCTCGTCGCGCTGACGGCGGCCAGCGGCATCGCGCTCAGCGCGTGCTCGTCGGATGCCGAGGGCGAGGCGGACCCCACCGGTTCCGCGACCGGCGAAGAGACCAGTGAGGGCGAGACCGCGAGTGGCGAAGACGTCACCCTCGACTTCGCCTTCTGGGGCAACGACGTCCGCGCGGACATGTACGCGCAGTCGATCGACCTGTTCGAGGAGCAGTACCCCAACATCACCGTCAACGAGACGTTCCTGGGCTACCCCGAGTTCTGGGAGAAGCGCCAGACGGAGGCGGCCGGTGGCGGCCTGCCCGACGTGATGCAGTTCGACTACTCGTACATGCGTCAGTACTCGGAGAACGGCCTGCTGCTCGACCTGGGTCCGTACCTGGGCAACGAGATCAACACTGACGGCCTCACGGAGCAGATCCTGGGCATCGGTGTGGTCGA
This sequence comes from Demequina sp. NBRC 110051, assembly GCF_002090055.1. GTDB lineage: Bacteria > Actinomycetota > Actinomycetes > Actinomycetales > Demequinaceae > Demequina. The sequence goes on along the minus strand of NZ_BBRH01000009.1, from coordinate 47,158 downwards.
CGGCGTGACTACAGGTCTTGCCACCTCGACCAACGCGTGGGGCATGTACACCAACCCCGCCCTGCTCGAGGAGACCGGCGTCGCCGAGTTCGCGGGCGGCTCGTGGGACGACTACAAGGCATGGGTGGCCGAGGTCACCGAGGCCTCCGGCGGCGAGATCTACGGCGGCACGGACTACACCGGCCGCATCCAGAACTTCGAGGTGCAGTTGCGCGCCGAGGGCAAGAACCTCTTCAACGAGGACGGCACCCCCGGCTTCGACGAGGCCCGCCTCGCCGAGTTCTGGGAGTCGGGCGCCGAGATGCGCGGCGACGACGGCACCGGCATCTCGCAGCAGCGTCTCGAGGAGCTCTACCCGGTCTCGGGCTTCGGCTCGGCGCTGACCGCCTCCGAGCTCACCTGGGACAACTTCGGCGCCGGCTACCTTGGCGAGCTGGGCGAGTCCTACACCGAGCTGGGCCTCGTGGAGCCCCCCGTGACCGTCGAGGGCGCGAAGGACCTGTACCAGAAGCCCTCGATGCTGCACGCGATCTCGGCCAACACCGAGCACCCCGCCGAGTCGGCCATGCTGGTCGACTTCCTGATCAACTCGCCCGAGGTGGGCGCGATCTTCGGCACCAACCGCGGCCTGCCGGCCTCGGAGTCCATGCGTGAGGGCATCACGTTCGAGGGCCTCGACGCGCAGATCCTCGAGTACGAAGAGTCCATCGCCGACCGCCTGGGCGACGCCCCGCCCGTGCCGCTCGTCGGCTACGGCACGCTCGAGGAGAAGTTCCGCGTCCTCGGCACCGAGCTGGGCTTCGGCACCGTGACCGTCGAGGACGCTGTGTCGCAGTTCTTCTCCGAGATGGACGTGGTTCTGAACTCCTGATCGCATCTCCGTGGGGCCCGAGCCGTCGCTTGGGCCCCACAGGGTAGCCTCTGACGCGACGGAAGGATCAATGGTGACCAGCACCGTGAACCGTGTCGATGACGCCACGGACCAGCAGACGGGCAGCGCAACGCCGCGCGACCCCAAGGGACTCACCCGCAAGCAGCGCCACTGGCGCGAGAACATCGCCGGCTACGGCTTTCTGACCCCATGGCTCGTGGGCTTCTTTGGGCTCACGTTGGTGCCGATGCTCTACTCGCTCTACCTCAGCTTCACGCGGTACAACCTGTTCTCGCCGCCCGAGTGGATCGGCTTCGACAACTACATCCGCATGTTCACCGAGGATCCCAACTACACGCAGTCGGTGAAGATCACCCTGATCTACGTGCTCGTGGGAACCCCCATTAAGCTTGCCGCGGCGCTCGGCGTCGCGATGCTGCTGAACTACCGCGACCGCGGCGCCGGATTCTTCCGTTCGTCGTTCTACGCCCCGTCGCTGATCGGCGCCTCGGTGTCCGTCGCGATCGTGTGGCGCGCGATGTTCTCGACGGACGGCCCGGTCGACAACTCCCTGAGCTTCTTTGGCCTCGAGATCGGCGGCTGGGTCGGCAACGTCGCCCTCGTCGTGCCGATGATGATCTTGCTAGCCGTGTGGCAGTTCGGTGCCCCGATGGTCATCTTCCTCGCGGGCCTCAAGCAGGTTCCCCGCGAGCTGTACGAGGCCGCCGACATGGACGGCGCCGGTCCCGTGAAAAAGTTCCGCTCGATCACCCTGCCGATGCTCTCGTCCGTGGTGTTCTTCAACCTGCTGCTCGAGCTCATCGGAGCCTTCCAGGTGTTCTCGTCCGCCTACATCATCTCGAACGGCTCGGGTGGACCGGCCGGCATGACGAACTTCTACACCCTGTACCTGTACAAGAGGGCGTTCAGCGACGGCCAGATGGGCTACGCCTCCGCGATGGCCTGGACGCTCGTGATCGTGGTCGCGATCATCGCGTTCGTGCTGTTCCGCACGTCCAAGATGTGGGTGCACTACCAGGGAGACAACCGATGACTCAGCGTGGAGACGTCTGGGTCCGCGACGACGCGGACCAGGAGCGCGTGCCCGCGCCCCGCCCCTACTGGAACCGCAAGCGCATCACGACGGCGATCTGGTTCATCGCCATGGCGGCGCTCACCGCAATCGTGCTGTACCCGCTGGTGTGGCTGATCTTCGCCACCTTCAAGGACAACAGCGAGTTCGGACAGAACCCGGCGCTGCTGCCCGAAGACCCCACCTTCGACAACTATGCCAAGGTGATGGAGGGCATCGCGGGAGTACCGCTGTGGCGCTTCTTCGCCAACTCCGCGGTCATCGCGATCGCCGCTACCGCCGGCACGCTGATCAGCTCCTCGATGGCCGCCTACGCGTTCGCGCGCATCCGGTTCAAGGGCGTCGGGATCTTCTTCACCGCCATGATCGGCACGCTGCTCTTGCCGTTCCACGTCGTGATCATTCCCCAGTACATCCTGTTCAACAACCTGGGCATGATCGACACCTATTGGCCGCTGATCCTGCCCAAGTTCCTCGCGACAGAGGCGTTCTTCGTCTTCCTCATGGTCCAGTTCATGCGCGGCATCCCGCGCGAGATGGACGAGGCCGCGCGCGTGGACGGGGCCGGACACGTCCGCACGTTCGCGTCGATCATGCTGCCGCTCATCCAACCCGCGTTGGTGACGAGCGCGATCTTCTCCTTCATCTGGACCTGGAACGACTTCCTCGCGCCCCTGATGTATGTGACGAGCCCCGAGAAGTACCCGGTGCCCATCGCGCTGAAGCTCTACAACGACCAGACCAGCACCTCGGATTACGGTGCGACGGTCACGGCCTCGCTGCTGGGCATGGTGCCGATCCTGCTGTTCTTCCTGGTCTTCCAGCGCCTGCTCATCGCGGGCGTGGCGACCCAGGGCCTCAAGGGCTGACGAGGTCTGACATGGCGACCAGGAAGCAGCGCCGCGCCGCGGCCCGCGCGGACACCGAGGGCTTTGGCCCCACCCGCGCGGGCTGGGTGCCGCACGCCTGGCCCGGCGCCCACGGCGGCTTCACGCTGTGGGGCGAGGTGCTGCTGACGGGCATCATGGTCACCCTCGCGGCCCTGCCGCTCGTGACCGCCCCGGCCGCCGCGGCCGCGGGGGTGCGCCACCTCACGCACTATCTCCGCGGCGAGGCGTCCCCATGGGCCCATTTCTGGGCCGACGTGAAGACAGGGGCCCTGGGCGGCGCCGCGGTCGCGCTCGTCACCGCCGTCATCGCCACGGTCCTCGTGGTCGACATCGAGCTTGCCGCGACCGGGCTGCTCCCGGGCGCGACCGCCATCGCGGTCATCGGCTGGCTGGGGCTCACGGCCCTCGCGGTCGTCTTCATGGCCGCCGTGGGTCAGTGGGATCCCGAGGCGGGTTGGCGCAACGCCGTCCTGCGCGGCCTTGCCCAACTCCGAGGCGACCTGGGAGGCGCCGCCTACCTCGCGAGCACCGCGGGTTTCGTGGGCGTCGCCACGTGGGCGCTCCCCGCCCTGCTCGTCCCCGCGCTCGGGTGCGCCGCGCTCGCGGTCGTGGCCATCCCCGCTCGCCCGCGCAAGGGCGACGGCGAGTACGTCGCCTAACCACGGCATCGGCCGTCCGCAACGACCGGCCGATGCGACGGCCGGCTCCCACTGGCGTGTCGCCATGGCTTTGGGCCAGGCTGGCACCACCCCACCCGTGAAAGGACACGAGCATGCATTACGGCGGCGACTACAACCCCGAGCAATGGCCCGAGGAGGTGTGGGTCGAGGACGTCCAGCGCATGCGCGAGGCGGGCGTCACCATGGTGAGCCTGGGGATCTTCTCGTGGAGCCGCATCCAGCCGGCCGAGGGCGAATACGACCTCGAGTGGCTCGACCGCGTGATCGACCTGCTGCACGAGGGCGGCATCGCCGTCGACCTCGCCACGGCGACCGCCTCGCCGCCGCCGTGGATGCATGAGAAGTACCCGGAGATCCTTCCCGTCACCGCCGACGGTGTGACGCTCGGTCCTGGCAGCCGCCAGCACTATGCGCCCAGTTCGCCCGTGTATCGCCGCCTGGCCGCGGACCTGGTCCGCACGCTCGCGTCCCGCTATGTCGACCACCCCGCTGTGGTGATGTGGCACGTCAACAACGAGTACGGCTGCCACCTGCACGAGGACCACTCGCCCGCCGCACAAGAGGCGTTCCGCGCGTGGCTCGAGAAGCGCTACGGCTCCGTCGAGACCCTCAACGAGGCGTGGGGCACCGCGTTCTGGTCGCAGCGCTACACCGCGTTTTCCCAGGTACGCACCCCCGCGGCCGCGCCGTATAGCCACAACCCCGGCCAGCTGCTCGACTTCAAGCGCTTCACCTCGGACATGCTGCTTGAGTGCTACCTGATGGAGAAGGAGATCATCCTCGCCGCGGGCGCCACGCAGCCGATCACCACCAACTTCATGGGCCCGTTCAAGCCCGCGAACTACCCCGCGTGGGCTGAGCACATGGACGTCGTGACCGACGACGCCTACCCCGACCCCGACGAGCCCGAGTCCTTCCGCGACGCCGCCTTCCAGCGCGACCTCATCCGCTCCATGAAGCCCGAGGTGCCGTGGCTGCTCATGGAACAGGTCACCGGCGCGCTGAACTGGCGGCCCACCAATGCGCCCAAGGCGCCGCACCAGATGGCGGCCCTGTCGATGCAGTGCGTGGGCCGCGGCGCGGACGGCGTCCTGTTCTTCCAGTGGCGTCAGTCGCGCGCGGGCGCGGAGAAGTTCCACGCCGCGATGCTGCCCCACGCGGGCACCGACACTCGGATCTGGCGCGAGGTCACGTCGCTCGGGGAGCAGCTCGCGTCGCTGCCTGAGCTTCCCGCGGGGACGGCCGATGCGAGGGTCGCCCTGGTCATGGACTGGGAGAGCTGGTGGGCGGTCGAGAGTCCCGACCACCCGTCCAACGTGCTCGACTACGTCGCGGTGCTGCAGCGCTGGTACCGGGCGCTGCACCGCCGTCACGTGATGGTCGACATCGTGCCGCCCGAGCGGGTGACGGCCTCGCAGTACGACCTGGTGCTCGCCCCGGCGCTGTACCTGCTGCGTCCGACCGGAGCCGCCGCCTTGACGACCTTCGTCGCCGACGGCGGCCACCTGCTGGCCGGACCCTTCACCGACGTGGTCGACGAGCGCGACGCCTTCCTCGACGGGGGCTTCCTCACGCGCCTTGGCGAGGCTCTCGGCGTGACGATCGAGGACTTCGGGGCGCTCGCGCAGCCCGGTGGTGCGGGGCAGGCGATCGCGCCGCTCACCGGTCCCTTCGGCACGGTCACGGGCACGTTGCTCGCCGAGGAGGTGGTGCTGCGCGGCGCCGAGCCCGTCGCCGCGTTCAGCGGCGGCCGCCGCGACGGCGACCCCGCGCTGACCGAGCACGCGCATGGCGCGGGCGTGGGCTGGTACCTCGCCACGGTGCCCGACGAGGAGGGGGCCGATGCGTTGGCAGGCTGGGCGCTCGAGCGCGCAGGCGTGGCGCCGGTGCTGGCGGGCCTGCCGGCAAGCGTCGAGGTCGCCCAACGTGGGTCGGTGGTGACGGTCATCAACCACGGCGACGAGCCCGCGGTGGTGCCGGTCGTGGGCCATAGCCTGCTCACCGGCGACGACGTCACCGAGGTGGCCCTGGACACGTTCGGGTACGCGCTGGTGGACACGGGCTCGGCCGGCTAATGCGGGTCGTCGTCGCGCCGGACTCGTTCAAGGGCACGGCCGATGCCGCCACGGTCGCCGCGGCCATCGCCGACGGCTGGCGTACGGTGCGGCCCGCCGACGTGGCGCCCCTGCCCATGGCCGACGGCGGCGAGGGCACGCTCGACGCGCTCGCTGCCGCTCCGGATGCACGTCGACACCTGGTGACGGTGACAGGGCCGGACGGGCGCGAGGTCGAGGCGGCGTGGCTCGAGCTGCCCGGGCCCGACGGGCCGGTCGGCGTGGTCGAGTTGGCGTCGACCTCCGGCATCATCCTCATCGATGAGCTCGCCCCGCTCACGGCTCACACGCGTGGGTTTGGCCAGGCGATCGCGGCCGCGCTCGACGCGGGCGTGCACTCCCTGTTGCTCGCGATCGGGTCCTCGTGCTCCACCGACGGGGGAGCGGGGGCGCTCGCGGCGCTGGGCGCGAGGCTGCTCGACACCGACGGCTCGCCCGTCGCTGATGGCGGCGGGGGGCTCGCCTCGCTGCAGGCTTTGGACCTGTCGGGGCTGCGTTCGCTGCCGCCCGGGGGCGCGCGCGTGCTGTCCGACGTGACGAGCCCGCTCATCGGCCCCGCGGGGGCCGCGGCGGTGTTTGGCCCCCAGAAGGGAGCGGGCCCCGAGGACGTCGTGCGGCTGGACGCTGCGCTGGCGAACCTTGCGCGGGTGGCCGCCGAGGCGGGCCGCGACGCGGATCCCACCGCACCGGGGGCGGGCGCCGCGGGCGGAACCGGGTTTGGCCTCGCGCTGTGGGGAGCGACGCTCGGCTCGGGCGCCGCCGCCGTCGCGGATGCCGTGGGTCTCGATGCGGCGCTCGCGGGCGCCGACCTCATGGTCACCGGCGAGGGTGCCTACGACGGCCAGTCGGACGCCGGCAAGGTGGTCTCCGAGGTGCGCCGCCGCGCAGCGGCGGCCCATGTCCCGGTGGCCCTCGTCGCGGGGCGAGTGGACGCGCCCACGGATGCCTTCGCATCGGCCGTCTCCTTGACGGAGCTCGCCGGTAGCGGCGAGGCCGCGATGGCCCAAACGCTGCGCTGGGCGCGCGAGGCGGGAGCAGAGCTCGCGCGGCGGCTGCCGGCCTAGCGTCTCAGCCCCGCCAGAAACGGCAAAGGGAACCTTGTTCCTGCCCTAGAGCTCTAGAGCGGGAAAAAGGTTCCCTTTGCCGGTTGAGGCCTAGCCTGCGTGCGCCGCCTCGGTCTCCTCGAGCGTGAGGCCCGGCTCCGCCGACAGCGCCTTGTCGCCGCGCGGCAGCGTGAACAGCATCAGCACCGCGGTGGCTGCGGCGATGATCGCGGAGATCAGCATCGCGTGCTGGCTGGCATCCATGAACGCGACCTGGGCGGCGTCGAGGATCTGCGCCGCACCCGCGGCGGCGTCCCCACCCTGGGCGGCCATGGCATCGGTCACCGCCACCGCACCCGCGAGCGAGTCCTGGACGGCGACGCCGGCCTCCTCAGGCAGCTGGGAGGCCGTCTCGGAGATGCCGGACGTGTACTGGTTGGCGATGAGCGAGCCCAGCAGCGCGATGCCGAGCGAGGCGCCCAGCTCACGCGTGGTGTCGTTCATCGCCGAGCCCATGCCCGAGCGGTTGCGCGGCACCGACGACATCAGCATGTTGGTCGCGGGGGTCATGACGAGCGCCATGCCCGCGGTGACGAGCGACATCGCGATGAAGAAGTCCCAGTAGCTGGGCACGGTGGGCCACGTCGTCATGAGCAGGAAGCCGCCGGCGATGATGAGCAGGCCGGGCACCACGGTCCAGCGCGTGCCGACCTTGGCGACGAGGCGCGGCACCAGCGGGCCGAGCACCATCATGGGCAGCATGGGCGGGATCATCGCGACGGCGGTGGTGAGCTCGTCGTAGTCCATGACCAGCTGGAAGATCTGCGTCATCGAGTAGAAGGCGCCGATCATCGCGAAGAACGTCAGCGTCACCGAGATGACGGACAGCGTGAAGCGGCGGCGCTTGAACAGCGTGAGGTCCAGCATGGGGTGCTCGACCCGGTTCTCCCACCAGATGAACAGCGCGAGCGAGACGGCGCCGACGGCGGCGATCGCGACGGTGAGGGACTCCCAGCCGTGCGAGGGCGCCTCCATGATCGTGTAGACGATGCCCGCGAGCGCGAGCGTCACGAACAGGCCGCCCGTCCAGTCCACGGGGGTGGCCTTCTCGTCGACCGACTCGGGCACAATCCGCGCGGTGATCGGGATCGCGATGAGGCCGAACGCGGCCCCCAGCAGGAACGCGGCGTGCCAATCAAAAAAGTGCAGCAGCAGGCCCGTGAGCACGGAGCCGATCATCATGCCCACACCGGCGACGGCGGCCCAGATGGCGATGGCCTTGGGGCGCTCCTTGCTCGGGAACACGACGTTGACGAGCGACAGCGTGGTCGGCATGACCAGCGCGCCGCCGATGCCCATGATGGCGCGCGAGGCGATGAGCTCGCCCGCGGTGGTAGCGAAGAACGGCGCGTAGGCGGACGCGAGCACGAAGATGACGAGGCCCACCATCATGACGCGCTTGCGCCCGTAGCGGTCGGCGATGGCGGCGGCGATGAAGAGCAGTGCCGCGAAGACCAGGGTGAAGGCCTCGACGACCCAGGTGAGCTGGAGCTGCGTCATCGAGAACTCGACGGCAAGCTCGGGCAGGGCCAGGTTGAGGCTCATGTTCGCGATCATGGCGGTCATGAGGCCAAGGCAGAGGGTGGCGAGAATCGCCCAGCGGCGGCGGTACGTTGACTCCGAGATGCCCTCGGCGAGGGCCTCCTCGAGGTTCGCGTGCGTCGCGTCGGTTGACGTAGACACAGTCGTCTCCTGAGAACGGGGGTGGGGATGATCCCGTCGGCGGGATATCGGTTACGATAATTCACGTGAGGCGAACAATCAAGTTCGCTTGACGCGAATTATCGGCCGATGCGACGGCCGGGTCCCGTACCCGGACACACCCGAGGAGCACCATGACTCGCGACGACACGATTGCGGAGATCCTGCGTCTGCAGCACCGCATCATGCGCGACTCGATGCGCCATCACTCGCGCACCATGGTGGACGAGGGGCTCACCCCCGCGCAGTTTCACCTGCTGGTGTTCCTCCACGGCTCCGAGGGCGTGCCCACGGCTGAGGCCGCGGACGCACTCGGCGTGAAGGCCAACATCGCCTCAGGTGTGGTCCAGCGTGTGGTCGACCGCGGATGGGTGTGCCGCCACGCCTCGCCCGAGGACGGCCGTGTGAGGCTGCTGTCGCTGACCGAGGAGGGGATCGCCCTCGTCAACGAGGCGGTAGAAGAGGCCGAGCGTGGCTTCGTCTCGCACCTCGATGTGCTGAGCGACGAGCAGGTGGACCAACTGGCGGCGATCATGGCGACCGTCGTCGCCGCGGGCCGTTCGGGGAAATAGCTCAGCGAACTAGCGCGTGAGGTCGGCGTCGATCGACGCGCATTGCTGGGCCACGGCTCCGGGGAGCATGGCCGTGAAGAGTTCGGTGAGCTCGCCGCGCAGGTGCTCGGGGATGCGGTCCACCAACGCCTCGCGCTTGATGAGGTCGTAGGACTCGCGGGCCTGGTCCACGACGCGCGCACCCTCGTCGGTGAGCACCGCCCAGTTGGCGCGGCGGTCGTGCTCGCACGCCTTGCGTGCCACGAGGCCGTCGGCCTCGAGCTTCGAGATGGTGTGCGACAGGCGCGACAGTGACGAGTCGGCTGCGCGGGCCACCTCGGCGAGCTGCAACGTGCCGTCGGGCTGCGACTGCAGGGTTGACAGGATGGTGAACTGGAAGTGGTTCAGTCCCGTGAGAGCCCGCAGGCGCTCGTCGAGCGCGGCCGGCACGGTCGAGAGCATCGCCGAAAAGCGGCGCCACAGGAGTTCGTCCTGGGTGCTCAGCGTGCTGGGGGACTCGACCGTCATGGGGTGATGATACTCCGCTTGACGCTTCAACGAAAGTCGCAGGACCGCTATCGCGAGAGCGTCGAGGCCGTGACGGCCTGGGCCACCGCCGCGACCTCGCGGACGTGGCCGGTGAGCGTGTGGCGCGTGGGCGTGGGCGGCGGATACACGCCCTGGGCGTCGATGCCCGCATGCTCGCACAGCCACAGGGCACGCGGCTGGTGAAACTGCTGCGTCGTAACGATCACCGAGGCCTCGCCGAACACCTCGCGCGCCCGCGTGCAGGAGGATTCCGTGTCGAGGCCCTCGGGGTCCTCGACGATGGCCTCGGCGGGCACCCCAAGCGACTCGGCGAGGGCGCGCATCACCGCGGTCTCGCCGAACCCCGAGGAGTCGTCGCCGTCGCCGCTCATCAGCAGGTGCTCCACGAGGCCCGCCTGGTACAGGGAGACTCCCACCTCGACCCGGTCCCGCAGGAAGGGCGACGGGGTTCCGTCGGGCCGGACTCCTGCGCCCAGGACGAGCGCGGCGCCGGCCGGCCGGAGCGCGCCGGCGCCCGCGGCACTGACGTCCGCCTCAGGATGGACGCCGCTCGCGGTCGCGGCTGTCACTCCCACCCACGGCAGCACCACGAGGATCGGCAGGGCCACGGCAGCGGCGACCTTCCAGCGGTGGCGCGGGTTGAGGCGTGGCACGTTACGGCTCGGCTGGCCCAGGGACGGCGGTGTCCCGCACGATCTCGAGGGCGGCCTTCCACGTCGCCGGGATCTCGCGGCCGTAACCAAAGTAGGTGTGCGGCCGGTTCAGCACCGGCGGGAACGCACCCTGCACCGTGAGGCCCACGGAGCGGCACAGCCACATGGCTCGCGGCAGGTGGAACTCTTGCGAGCACACGATCACGGAACTGAGCCCCAGGTTGTCGCGCGCGTTGATCGCGGAGGCACGGGTGTCGTGCCCGTGCGGGTCGCGGTCGAGCGCGTGAGCAGGGACGCCCAGCTCCCTGGCCGTGCGCTCCATCGCCTCGGTCTCGTCGAGCCCCTCGCGATTCTCGCCCGCTCCGGTGAGGACCAGCCGCGACACGAGCCCGCGCTCGTACAGCGCCACGCCCGCCTCGACGCGCTGACGTAAAAACAAGCTCGGCCGCCCGTCTTCCCAGACCCGAGCGCCCAAGACCAGTGCGGCATCGGCCGGGCGCAGCGACGCCGAGGGTGCGGCGTGAAGCGACCCGAACGCGGTGAGTCTCGCGTACGCCTGCGGCGCGAGCAGCGCCGCGCCGAGCGCGACCGCGCTGGCCGCGCCCGCCGTGGCGACCCGTACGGGAGTGGAGGCCTCGCTCACGCCTGCCACCGCATCGGCCGCTGAAGATTCATCGCAGGGAGTGGCGCCAGGCGGTGTCGCCGCGGCCCAGGGGAAGGACGCGGTGCGAGCCGCGCAGGGTGCGGGTGCGGTCCATCCACGCGGAGGTGGGGGAGCCGGGTGCCTCGTCCTCCTCGTTGGCGGCGACGACGGCCACCATGCCCGCGACCAGGGCCGCGAGTTCCTCGGCGTCCGGGGTGCCGCGCACCACGCGCAGGCCCGCGGCCGCCTCCGAGATGTCCTCGGTGCTCACAGCGGGATGTTCCCGTGCTTCTTGGGCGGCAGCGCGGCGCGCTTGGTGCGCAGAGCCCTGAGCGCTCGCGTGATCTGCTCGCGGGTCTCGTGGGGCTCGATGACGGCGTCCACGTATCCGCGATCGGCGGCGTCGTAGGGGTTGACGATCTGGTCCTCGTACTCGGCCGTGAGGCGCGCGCGCTCGGCCTCGACGTCGCCGCCCTCGTCTGCCACCTTCGCGAGCGCGCGGCGCTGCAGGATGTTGACCGCGCCGCCTGCGCCCATGACCGCGATCTGCGCGGTGGGCCACGCGAGGTTGACGTCCGCTCCCAGCTGCTTGGAGGCCATCACGATGTACGCGCCGCCGTAGGCCTTGCGGGTGATGACCGTCACGAGCGGCACGGTGGCCTCGGCGTAGGCGTAGATGAGCTTGGCGCCGCGGCGGATGATGCCCTGGTGCTCCTGGTCCACGCCCGGGAGGAATCCCGGCACGTCGACGAAGGTGATGACGGGGATGTTGAACGCGTCGCACGTGCGCACAAAGCGCGCGGCCTTCTCGGATGCGTTGATGTCGAGGGTGCCGGCCATCGACTGCGGCTGGTTCGCCACGATGCCCACACTGTGACCCTCGATGTGGCCGAAGCCGGTGAGGACGTTGGGGGCGAACAGGGGCTGGATCTCGAAGAACTCGCCCTCGTCCAGCACCGTCTCGACGACCGTCTTCATGTCGTACGGCTGGTTCGGCGAGTCGGGCACGAGCGCGTCGAGAGCCTCGTCTTCCTCGGTGAGCGTGAGGTCCGCCTCCGCCTCCCACGTGGGGGAGTCGGTGAGGTTGTTCTGCGGCAGGTACTGGATGAGGTGCTGGACGTACTCGATCGCGTCGTCCTCGTCCTGGGCGAGGTAGTGCGCCACACCGGACTTGGCGTTGTGGGCGTGCCCACCGCCCAGCTCCTCGAACGTGACCTCTTCGCCCGTCACCGACTTGATGACGTCGGGGCCGGTGATGAACATCTGGCTGGTGCCGTCGGCCATGACGATGAAGTCCGTCAAGGCGGGGGAGTAGACGGCGCCGCCGGCGCTCGGGCCGAGGATGAGCGAGATCTGCGGGATCACGCCCGAGGCGGCCACGTTGCGACGGAACATCTCCGCGAACTGCGTCAGCGCCGCGACGCCCTCCTGGATACGCGCGCCGCCGCCGTCCGAGATACCGATCAGGGGCACGCCCGTGCGCAGCGCGAAGTCCTGGACCTTGGTGATCTTCTGGCCGTGCACCTCGCCCAGCGAGCCGCCGAAGACCGTGAAGTCCTGGCTGAACACGGCGACCTGGCGGCCGTCGATGGTCCCGTAGCCGGTGACGACGCCGTCGCCGTAGGGCCGATTCTTGTCGAGGCCGAAGTTGCGGCTGCGGTGGCGGGCGAGGGCGTCGAGCTCAACGAAGCTGCCCTCGTCGAGCAGCTGGTCGATGCGCTCGCGGGCGGTCTTCTTGCCGCGCGGGTGCTGCTTGCTCGCGGCAATCTCTTCATGGGCGGCGACGGCCTCGGTGATCTTGCCGCGCAGGTCTTCCAGCGCACCGGCGGTGGTGGCGGTCGGACGGGGTTCGGACACGGTTCTCCCTTGGGACTTGGCTGACGGATAGCCTAGCCGCGTGGATCCGCTCGCGCCCTCAGCCATCGCCGCCTCGCGCCGTCCCCTGTCGGCAGAAGCCGTAGCGGGCCTGGTGGGCCCCACCCGCCAGCTGGCGCGGCTCGAGGTCGTCGGGGCCTCGCCGTCGACGAACACGGCGCTGCTCGCGGCAGTGGCGGACGACCCCGACGCGTGGCCTGCGATGTCCGCGTACGTGGCGGATCATCAGACCGCGGGCCGGGGCCGTGCGGGCCGCTCGTGGGCGACGCCGCAGGGCGCGGCGCTCACCGTCTCTTTTCTGCTGCGGCCCTCCGTCGAGGCTGCCGCGCTGGGGTGGGCTCCGCTCGTGGTGGGGCTCGCGACCGTGCGGGCGCTGCGTGATGCGGGCGTGGGCGCTTATCTGAAGTGGCCCAATGACGTGGTGGTGGAGGCGGGCGCCAAGGACATCCCCGGCTGGGGACGGTGGCGCAAGGTCGTGGGCATCCTGTGCGAGGTGGTGCCGGGGTCGCCGGGGTCGGCGGCCGGGGTCGCGATCGTCGCGGGCATCGGCATCAACGTGTCGCAGGAGCCCGGCGAGCTGCCGGTGCCCCACGCGGCGTCGCTCGCGTCACTCGGAGCGAGTGCTCTCGATCGCGCGACGTTGATGCGCTCGCTCACGGCCCACCTGACCGATGCCGTGGCGATGTGGGAGCTCGACGACGAGTTCCCGCGGGTGCATGCGGCCGTGAGTGCGGCGTGCGCGTCGATCGGCTGGGACGTGACGGTCGACCAGCCCGGCGGTGTTGCGGTGAGCGGCCGGGTGACGGGGCTGTCCTTGTCCGGGGCATTGCTCTTGTCGACGCGCGAGGGCGAGCGAGAGGTGCTCGCGGGCGACCTGCACGTGCGCCGCGCCTAGCGCCCCCGCCGCTCGCCATGGGACACCCACCGTCGCTCTGAGCAGATCCGCGCGTCCTAGGGGTCGCCCACCGTCGTTCACACAGGCTCGATGTTCTCCGGCGCGTTGTTCCTGGGCGACCCCACGGCCTTGCGCACCGGATGCCACGCGAGATCGGGCGCCGGGGCGGCGATGACATCAAAGAGGGTGCCCTGGTCGGCGTCCCGGTCCAGCCACGCGTCGAGCGCCTCACGCGTCATCATCACCGGCTGACGGTCGTGGATGTCTTGCATGGGGCCGCGTGCGGCGGTGGTCACGATGGTGGTGGTCACGAGCCACGGCGCGTCCTCGCCCAGGGACTTGTCCTTCCAAAACTCGTACAGGCCAGCGAAGGCGAGTGGAGCATCGGCCGCCGGATGAATATAGAACGGCTGCTTGCCGTCCGCTGAGGTCTGCCACTCGAAGTAGCCGCTGGCCGGCACCACACAGCGGCGCTTGGCTAAGGCGGAACGGAAGGACGGCTTCTCTGCGATGGTTTCGGAGCGCGCGTTGATCATCCGCGCGCCCACGGACGGGTCCTTGGCCCAACTGGGCACGAGCCCCCAGTGCGCGGCCTCGAGCCTCCGGCCGGGGTCGTCGGCCTTGCCCGGCACCACGATCGCGACCTGCTGGGTGGGCGCGACGTTCCACGAGGGGTCGAACAGGCGTGGATCGTCGGCCACCGTGGCGATGGCGAAGTGGTCCATCAGTTGCTGCTCGGTGAGGAAGTTTGCGTAGCGCCCGCACATGCGGCCATCGTCCCACCGGAAGCCAGCCGATGCATCGGCCCTGCGCCATGCGCTGCGGGCAGGTACGGTGAATCGCAGGGAGGGGAAGTCCCCAGGGTGCGGTCGCCCGTGGCAGTGGTGTGGCCTCCCTCGCGGTGCGGGCCGCTGGAGTCGTCATGACCTCGGACGCCACGACCACCATCCCTCTGACCGTCAAGGGCGCCTGCCCGCACGACTGCCCCGACACCTGCGCGTGGCAGGTCACCGCCCAGGGCGGTCGCGCCACCGCGATCACGGCCTCGCGCGAGCATCCCATCACTCGCGGGACCCTGTGTGGCAAGGTCAACCACTTCCTCGACCGCGTCTACACGGACGAGCGACTGCTGTATCCCCTGCGAAGAACGGGCCCCAAGGGGTCCGGTGAGTTCGAGCGGGTCACGTGGGAGACGGCACTCAGTGAGATCTCTCAGGGGCTGCGCGAACGAGTCGAGCAGCATGGCGGCGAGACCGTACTGCCCTTCAACTACATGGGGGCCCAGGGGCTGCTGCAGGGACAGGTGTCGGGCTCCCGTTTCTTTCGCGCGCTGGGCGCCACCGAGCTCATCCGTAGCGTGTGTGCGGGCACGGGCAGCGCGGGCGTTGCCCAGGCGATCGGCACGAACACGGGAATCATGCCCGAGGAGATTCGGCACGCGCGATTCATCGTGTTGTGGGGCACCAACACCATCGTGACGAACGTCCACCTGTGGCCGCTGATCCGCGAGGCCAAGGAGCAGGGCGCCACGGTGGTCGTGATCGACCCGGCCACCACACGCACGGCCAAGGCGGCGGACTGGCACGTGCAACCCTTGCCCGGCACGGACACGGTGCTCGCGATGGCGATGATGCACGTCATCATGCGCGACGGCCTCCACGACGCCGACTACCTCGACAACCACGCCTCGGGGGTTACGGATTTTGTGGCCGCGCTCGATGACTACTCGCCGGCGCGTGCGGCGGACGTCTGCGGCGTGAGCGCCGAGGAGATCGAGCGCCTCGCCCATGCCTATGCGGCTGCGGGGCCCGCATGCATTCGGCTCTTGGTGGGCATGGAGCACCGTGCTCTTGGTGCCGAGACGTACCGGACCATCGCTTACTTGCCGGTGGTGACAGGCGCGTGGCGACACCGCGGCGGCGGGCTCCTGTACCTGACGGCCGGGCCCCATTGGGAAGCGATGAACGCCGGGCCACTGTGGGGTGACGACCTTGGCGCCGGGCCCGTGCGCACCGTCAACATGATCCAGATCGGACGCGCGCTCACGGACGCCGCCATGAGCCCACCGGTGACGGCGCTCATGGTCTACGGCGCGAACCCTGCGGTCACGATGCCGAACCAGGCGCTCACGCTCGAAGGTCTCGCTCGTGATGACCTGTTCACCGTTGTCCAGGAACAGTTCATGACGGATACTGCGCGCTACGCGGACTACGTGCTTCCCGCCACGACACAGGTCGAGCACCTCGACCTCCTGTGGTCGTGGGGGCACGACTACATCGCGCTCAACCAGCCGGCGATCGAGCCTGTGGGCGAGGCGGTCAGCACCACCGAGCTCTTGAGAAGTCTCGCGCGTGCCATGGGTATGGGGCATCCCGCGTTGTTCCTGACGGACGACGAGATGCTTGACATCGCGCTCGACAGTGACGTGCTGCGCCGCCAGAGAATTACTCGCGAGCGGCTCGAGAAGGAGGGATGGGCGCGACTGGAAACGGCGGCAGGTTCCACGCCGTTCGCGAGTGGTGGGTTTCCTACCGACGACGGCAGGTGCGCCCTGGTCGCGCCGCAGCCGCAGCATCCGCTGGACCGTACCGATCGCGATGACGCCTGGCCGCTGCACCTGATCACAGCGAAGGGCTCCCTTCACTTCCTCAATTCCAGTTATGCGCACGTGCCCTGGCACCGCCACGCGGAGAAGGACCTGACAGTAGCGATACATCCCGACGATGCGGCCTCGCGCGCCATCGTCGACGGCGCCGCCGTCGAGGTGGTGAACGAGCGCGGGTCGGTCGCGGCCCTCGCATCGCTGGGCGGAGTGCGAAGGGGCGTGGTTGCCTTGCCCTCGGGGTGGCCGCGAGACAGCGGTGGTGCGTCGGTAAACGTCCTCACGCCCGACGGGCTCAGCGACGCTGGAGGGGGCGGTGACTTCCACGACGCGTGGGTCGAGGTGCGGTCGGCGTCATAGAACCGAAGGTGCGCTCGCACGCGTGAGAGGGTGGTCGCTATGACCGCTCCGATCATCGTCAGCGCCGTGGTCCTTCGAGACGCCGGCGGGCGCGTGCTCACGGTCCGCAAGCGCGGCACGGAGCTGTTCATGTTCCCCGGCGGTAAGCACGAGCCGGGAGAGAGTGCCGCCCAGGCCGCGGTTCGCGAAACCCGCGAAGAGGTGGGCGTCGAGCTTGACCCGGCACTCCTTGAACCCCTCGGCACCTTCATCGCCGCCGCCGCGAACGAGGACGGCCACGAGGTCCACGCCGACGTGTTCACACACCCGCCTGTCGATATCGGCGACCCGCTCGCGGAGATCGAGGAGCTGCGCTGGGTCCACCTCAGCGCCCCCGATGTTCCGCTCGCGCCGTTGCTGGGGGACCACGTGTTCCCCGCTCTTGCCGGACGGTAGTACGCCGCCGGTTATCCCCAGGGAAAACGCTTCCGGTGGCAGGCTCGCGCCCGCGCGGCTACGTTCGTGAACCATGACGGCCGAGCCGGTCACTCGCATCGAGTCCGACGTGCGGCGCCGCATTAGGGAGTCCGGCATGGATCCCGCCCGCGACGTCGCCGCCGTCCGCGCGCTCGTGATGGAGGAGCTCGCCGCGTGGGACCGCCGTGCGCTTGCCGGCAGCGAGGTGCCGGTGGCCGATGCCGTGGGCACCGCCAAGGCGGTGCTCGACAATGTCGCGGGGTTGGGTCCGCTGCAGCGCTATCTCGACGATCCGGACGTCGAAGAGATCTGGCTGAACTCTCCAAGCCAGGTCTTCGTCAGCCGCCGCGGCGCCGCCGAGCTCACCACCACGGTGCTCACCCAGGGGCAGGTCGAGGACCTCGTCGAACGCATGCTCGCCACGAGCGGGCGGCGCCTGGATCTGTCCATGCAACAGTTTTGACAGTGTTGCCATTTTTGTAGGTTTCTACAATACTCAATTGCCGATTTACCAGGTGTGATACTTTTCCGTCCTCTGCCATGTCGGTATGTCGGGCTAGCGTTTTCGCATGACCTCCATGACGCCATCGCAAGCGCGAGAGTATTTCCGCGCCCTGCTCACCAATGCCGGCGAGTTGATCCAAGACGCAGACACCTTGCTTGAGCAGCGACCCGCCCGCGCTCGCGCTTTGGTTGTGCTCGCGCAGGAAGAACTCGGCAAGGCCGTCTGGGTCAAGAGCGCTTTCGCGGATGCGTGGACTGAAGGGCTGACTGAGCCACGAACGGTGGATGCCCTCAAGAGCAAAGGCACTGCGCACCTCGCCAAGTACATCGAAGGTAGCGAGTACGGGGCGGACCTCGACATCTTCTGGGGCGACTTCAGCGATATTCCAGGCCCCGATGAGGGCGAGGACTGGCGTGACTACCTCGACCGTCGCAACCGCGAGGTCGGAGAACGCGCGCGAGCGGCAAATGAGGCGAAGAAGCGTGGGCTCTACGTCGATTTCAAGGACGGCGAGACCCTGGCCCCGGACAACTTAGACACGGCGATGGTCGCAGGCGAGCTCCGTGACGTGGCCGGTGCCATCGAAATGATGCTGATCGAAGATCATGTCAGGATGAAGAACGGTGGCGGTGAGTACGACAGCACGCATGAAACACAGCGGCTTTTGCTCCCATATGCGCATCCGGAAATGTGGGCCCGATTTGTGCAGGACGCTACGCCAGACGAGTGAGGTCGAGGTGCGCCCACGGCTCCTTCGAGGGGCTGCGCTTGCCGTCGGGCATGGTCGCCCAGCCACGTAGGCCGCTGATCTGCACCTCATACGGGTTGCGCTCGTACTTCCCCAGCGTGCCCGTAGCCCGCATCACGGCGCGCTCCATCGCGGTGTAGGACGGCTCGGGGCGCCCGCCCCTGTCCTCGGCCACTTCGAGGCAGGCCCGCCAGCACACGGGGCACAGGTGTCCGTGCTCGATCACCCGCATCGACTCCGCCGCCTGGCCGTCCTGCCGTCGCGGCCCACGGCCCACCTGCCCCAGCCCCGCGCGTGTGTAGCGCACGGCTGTCCACGGCTCGGCGTCGTACGGCGCGGGGATGGAGCCCAGCCCGCACATCGCGCACCCCTCGGTCGGGCACGGGTGCTCGCGCGGCCCGCTCATGCGCATCATGTGCGCCCCGAGTGCGGCGCGGAACTGGTCGCGCAGGTCGTCGTCGGCGGGGATGTGGCTCCACGGCGTGCGGGAGCAGGTCTGCGGCTCGCGCTTGCCGCCGTGGGTCTCCTCGTCGGCCTCGGCGCTCATGACAGGCCCGTACCGGCGCGAGAACCGTGCGTGCAGGCCGATGCGTGCTAGGTCCCTCACGAGGGCCGGATGCACCCACTCCTGAGCCATGGCGCCCTTCGTCGGGTCGTACGGCACGGCGGGCACCTCCGCACCCATCATCCGCATGGCTTCGAGGGCGTGCAGGCGGCTGGTGGAGTCGGGGTCCACTGCGCTCACGGCTGCCAGGTGCGCCAGACGCCGGCAGTTCTCGCACCTGCTGAATCCCAAGAACGCGAAGCCGCTGCCGGGCAGACCGCGAGGGGCCTGGCCCTTCTCCTTGTCGAAGGCGTGGACGTTGATGCGTGGGGCCTCGGTGGGTGCCCAGTGCGCGGGCTTCACCTTGCCCCGGTTGTCGGTGCCGTTCACGAGCGTGTCCACCGCCACGGCCACGCCGCACGACTCGCAGGCGCGGTAGTGCTCGGTCGTCTCCTCCCCGTCGCCCTCGATGCCCGGCATGGGCACGAGGTCCACAGTGAGGCTGCGCTCGCGCTCCTCTTCGGCGGCGCTAAGCCGCTCCTCGGCGCTCATGATGCGGTTAATGGTCCCCACGACGGAGGCGCGGTCCTTGGGTGTCATCGCTCGTCCTTCTGCTGGTGTCCGAACGCCCCGCCCGGCGCGCTGTCGCGTCCCGAGTCGCTGGGCTGGTGGCGGTTGGGGTGGCGTCGCTCGAGTTCGCGCATCGAGGCCGCGCCGGGATGCACGAACGGCGGGCCGATCTGTCGCCTGGTTCGAGTGGAGCCGGGACCTGCCTGTGCGGCCTTCTCGCGGTCCTTGCCGCTCCACTTCGGACGGGTCGCGCTCATCGACTTTGCGGACGGGCGCGTGGTGAATCCTGCAGCCTCCATGCGGGCGTTACACACGGCGTCCACGCCGTCGCGCTGAAAGGTCCAGCACGGCTCGCCAGCGGGGGAGGGCCGGGGGCTCACGTGCGGCGCATGGCTGTGGCCGTGAGGGCACGCGGTGGCGAGCACGGTGGCCCACAGGTCTTGGTCGGGAGCCCGCTCGATCAGCAGGGCTTCTTCCTCGGTGGGCGAGCGCTTGTCGGCGTAGCCCTTCTCGCCAGGCTTGGGAGGCGTATCGCGCTGCAACTGGGCGAGGGTGGTGATGCGTGGGGCGAGGCGAGGGGGCATGGCGTGACCAATGCTCAAGCCCGGCCCGTGGTCCAGCGGCAGTGGCGAAATCTGACGCTCGCCACGTACGTCGGGGTGGGGTGGGATCACCTCTCGCCCTTAGGTCGAAGCGTACTACGTTAGCCCTCCTGAAGGGTAAAACGGACAACTGTGAAGATATGCTTAACAGTGAGGTCCGGGTGCGGTCAGGGTGCCAGCCGGTCCACCCGGTCCTCGACCCAGGATCGGCTGAGGAGGCCTCCCATGACCAGCACCCCCACCCCGAACTACGACTCGTACACGGCCACCACGCCGTTCTCGACGCACAGCGCATCCGAGCGTGCCGCCCGCCGTGAGCGCGTCCGCAAGGGCCAGGAGCAGGGCATCAGCGCCGCTCTGGCACGTGCCCGGCAGAAGGGTCCGCGCGGCTTCGCCTCAGCAGCTGCCGCTCAGCGCTGGCGTGCACGGATTGGTGGTGCGCGATGACCTCCGATAGTCCCCGGCCCTCAGCTGATCTGTCCGGCTACGTTCGCGACGGAATTACGGCGTCGGGCAATTCAGGGCCGTGGGATCCCGAGTGGCGGGCAGTGGACCGAGCCATGTGGGAAGGGCGTGGTCTCGTCGCCCCCGGCCAGCCTCTTCCGCGTGAGATGCGCACTCCTTGGTACGACCCTCGGGTGGGCTTCTAGGGTTATCCGTACATCCGTACCGTCCCCTAGAGAATCTATCCGTACGTACGGGGACCCCCCACTTCGTGGTGGGGGTCCCCACGTCGTGCCATTTGCCGTTCAAGCAGCCATCCGTTCACTCCTCGGCGGGCAGACGAACACCCTTCCTCGGCTCCTTGAGAATCACGCCAGCAGCGTGCATGGCGTCGGTCATCTTCGTGAACGTATTGGGGTGAATGTCGAGAGCGCGGCGTGCCTTTTCTATGGTCATCTGACGCCCGGGCTGGACCCTCAATACAGCCACCAGTGCGGATTCCTGATCTGGCCTCCACTCGGGCCTCAACTCGGCGTCTACGTTGCCCTCTCCGTCGTCTTGGACGGTCAGCCGAAGAGCGGGCTCCCGCCGTCGCCCCATCGTGAACGCCAGGGCCTTGGTGCCGCGTGGGACATCAATCCACGAGTGCCTGTCCTTGGTCAGTCGCAGGTGCGATCTGCCTTCTCGGGTGGGGCTGGGGGAGTAATCGAGCACGACGTTCAGGAGCACGTCCATCTCAGAACCGGCCCGTTGTGAGCCGATGGGATCGTCCGTCTCAGGAGAGCCCTTGGGGTTGTGCGAGATGAGTACGGACACCACTGACTTCCAGCGGTCGCGCATGGGCGTCAACGTGCCGTCGAGCCACAGCGTCACGCTCTGGTCGTCGTTGGTGTTGCCGCCGCCCGCACCGATGGCGCGGTCGATGGAGTCCACCACGAGCATGTCGGGTGGTCCTCCCAAGCCTCGCGCGATGCCCTTCATGGCAGCCTCGCTGACGTTCATCGGCGGGTGCTCGATGACGCGCAGGCTGTCGAGGGCCAGGCTGTCCCACGGCACGCCCGCCCACTGGCAGATGTTCCACAGCCGCTCCATGATCGCCTGGTACCCCATCTCGTAGTCGAGCACCAGCACCCGCTTGCCATCCCGCAGCAGTTGAAACGTGAGCCACAGCCACAGCCACGACTTCAAGCACTCGCGGGTGCCAAAGAGCATCGCGCGGGCTCCTGGCGGGAGAAGTCGCCGGTCGAGCCCCTCCACAAAGCCCACCACCGGCTCGGGCTTCGGCTGGAACGGGTCGTACTCCTCTCCTCCCCGCCCGTCCCAACGGTGGGCATCTCGCTCGGACATGCGCCGCGCATGGAGCACCGCCGCCTCAGCGGTGACGCCCATCTCGTCGGCGCGGGCACGAACTTGCTCTGCGTGATGACGTGCCCGCTCATCGTCGTCGGAGTCTTGGGGTCCTTCGCTGTGCATGTCATCTACATTCACGCGAGCTCCTCCTCCTCGATCACGGCCCGCTGAGCCGACAGCACGGTGGTCTCGGCTTCGGATGGCGACAAACCCGCGACACCAGCAGCTGCCACCAGCCGAGTCACAATCTCAGCGGCCTTCTCGCGTTTGCCCGGCGCCCGCCTGAGCCAGCCCCGCCAGGTGTCCTTCGATAGCCCGTAGAGCGTCGTGTTGCGCGTCGTCTCAGGAGCGTTGGCGATCTGGGCGAGTAGGACATCTCGGCGGTGAGCGTCGAAGAACGGCTCCGTGCCCCACGACCGCCGCGCCCGCTGCGAGCGCTCGCGATCACTCTCCACGTCATCCCATCGGATGCCGAGGCGGTGCATGAGGTCCAGTACTGGCCAGGTGTAGACGCTCGGCTCATCGGGCTCGATCAGCCATCGAACACGTGCGGGCGGGTCGTGCTTATAGTTCAGCGTCCCCACGGGGCGCAGAACGTCCTCGTCGGATGCCTTCGAGGAGTCCCACGCTGCGCCGCCGACCAGCCGGCCCAGCCCCACACACAGGGCGTGGTGCATGTGGGCGTCTACTTCGGCGTCCAGCCGCACGTACACATGACCGTGCGGCCCTTCAGCGGTCTTTGTGCCGGACGCGACGGCGAACGCTCCCAGCGCCCTGGTCTGCTCGAGGTCCAGCGGCCCATCGACGTCGGCATGGATGTGCCGTCGCCGGGTGGCCTGCCCCTTCCTCCGTCGGTCTGGGTGGAGGTAAGGACACACGAACACATCCGCGCTCGCTGCTTCGAGAGCCAGGCCATTGGCCACGGCCTCGTGGAACCGGTGGCCGAACTGGCGAGTCGTCGCCTGGTCGGGTCTGATGCCCCTGGGCCACTCCACCCAGCCGTCACCCGGTGACAGGGAGGCGACGCGGATCGCGCCGTCTGCCCAGTCTCCGATGATCGGTGGAGGGAAGAACTCGGCCAGCCAGCGTTCGCCGTCGTCCATGTTGAGGGTCACCGTGCACCGCCCTTCGAGCTCGCGCTGCTCAGCAGGGCCGCCACGCGGGCGACCTGTTCGGGAGTGAGGGGCGGCATGGCTGCAGCAGCCTCGGCGGGGGTCACTCGACCACCTCAGCGTCGATGGTGACGACCTTGCCCTTGGGGCCGAAGGCGGTCGTGCCGGTGCGCATCGCTCCAGAGGTGGCGTGCTCCTTGAGTGCCGCCGAAACTTCGGAGGGCCGCACGAAATAGCCGCGTCGGCCACGGACCTTGTAGGCGTTGAAGTATCCGCGGGTGATCCAGTTGCGGATGGTGCGCTCCGACACGTCGAGGTGGTCGGCCATGCCCTGCAGGGTCATGAGAGAGGCGCTGGAACGGTGGGTGTCCTGGGTGGACATGATTCTCCCTGGGTCGTCCACCGGATGTGTGCCGAAGGCCGGTGGGCCCTGGGGGAGCCTCGTTGTCCGCGCTACCTCATTTGAGGGGTCGTCCCTGTCGCGCGTTGGCCCGTCTGGATTTCTTGGCTCGGGCCATTCCTAGATTCATTTTCTCACATCTGGCCGCGCCGCACCATGGGCACCAACGGCCATGTGCGCCGATCTGCGGCACCTTCTCGCGCTACGCCTAGTCCGAACCGCAAGCGTGGCAAAAGTGGCTCACACGGCGATATGCGCGGTTTCCGTTTCGGCGCCCACCGGCGTGAGCAGCAGTCGCTCGTGCACCGGGCGGCGGGACGCGCCACGTCCCACCGGCAGGATCTCGACGCGGAGGACTGCGGCCAGGACGGCGCGCTGCACATCGATAGGGGCGTCGATGAAGGACTGGCCGGGGTCGGCTGTCGCGAGGATCGTGGACGCTGCGCCTTGCTGAAGCGCCGCCGACAGTCGGGTGTCGATGGCCGTCAGTTCAGAGGTCACCTGAGCGCTCGCCTTGGCGAGTTGAGCACCTGAGGTGACGCCGTTGGCGTAGTCGTTCTCGAAGGCCTCGAGCCGTGCGGAAAGCACCGCTCTGCGGTCGCGGTCGACGGCGATCATGGTGTCCTCGGGCTGCATGGCTGCGGCGACACGAGGGTCGCGAATTCGCTCGGCCACGACGTCGCGCACGTAGTCGTCCACGAGGCTCTGGCGCACCGTCAGGTGGGCCGACGCCTCGCAGCGGTAGTGATATTGGCGCACCTGGTTCTTGCGCGCGGCGGTGCCGCCGATGGCGGTCACGCGGACGTTGCCGCCGCAGATGCCGCACACGTAGATGCCCGAGCCGAGCCAGCGGGTCGCGGTGTTCTGCTGGTTGCGGCGGGAGGTGTCGATGAGCAGCGTGTAGCAAGCCCTCCATGTCTCCTCGTCGATGATCGCGGGCCAGGTGGCCTTGCCCACGATCTGGAGGTCGCCTCGGTCGGCTCGACCGTGTGCGAGCAGTCCGCAGTTCCTGGGCCGCACGAGCACATCGCGAAGCCGGGCATAGGTCCACTCGACCTGTTTCGAGGTCATCCGATACTTGCCTGCGGCGTCCTTGACGCGACCGCCCTTGGCGTCCTTCACGTAGGTTTCGCGCTTGGCTTGCAATCCGCGCTCGTTGAGTTCGCGTGCAATGGCTCGTAGAGAGCGGCCCGCGATGATCGACTCGGTGGCCTCGCGAACCACTGCAGCCTCGTGCTCGCGGATCGTGAGGCCGTCCTTCTCGAACCCATAGGGCCTAGGGCCTCCCCGGTACTTCCCGTCAGCCGCCATCTGGGCCTTGGCGCGCTTCATGCGCTCGCGGGCATGGTCCACCTCGTGCTGTGCGGCGGCGCCGAGCATGCGCGCCACCATGCGGCCCGAGGCCGTCGTGAGGTCGATGGTCCCCGCCGTCACCGTCTGGACCTGTAGGTCGTTGCGCTCGGCCACGGCCACGAACTCCTCGAGTTCCGTCGCCCGTCGGTGCAGGCGGTCGGTGTGCCACGCGACGATGCCGCTGACACGCTTGGCATCGACGGCGGCGAGCATCTCGCGGTACTGGGGTCGGGGAGCGCCGGAGTAGGCGCTGATGTCGTTGTCCACGTACACCGCGACGACCTCCCACCCGAGGCGTTCGGCCAGCGCGCGACAGTCGGCCTCTTGCCTCTCGACGCCCAGCCCGCCGCCAGCGCGGTCCCTAGATATGCGGCAGTAGATCGCCGCCCTGACGCTGCCCGATTCCTCGTTTCCCATGTATGTATTTTCTCATGTTTCGACCTCAGCAGCCCCTTCGTCGATGCGACGCTTCCCGGCGGCGAACGCCTCCACGTCGTCATCCCGGACGTGACCCACCGCCACTGGGCCGTCAACATTCGCAAGTTCATCGTGCGCGCGAGCCACGTCGACGACATGGTGGGTCTCGGCTCCCTCACCCGTCAGGCGGCGGCGTTCCTGTCCGCGGCGGTGGAGGCGGGGCTCAACATTGTGGTCTCGGGCGCGACGCAGGCGGGCAAGACGACCATGGTCAATGCCCTCGCTGGCGCCATCCCGCCGCGGGAACGCGTGGTGTCGTGCGAGGAGGTGTTCGAGCTGCGCCTGCCTGGGCGCGACTGGGTGGCGCTGCAATGCCGCCAACCGTCGCTCGAGGGCACGGGCGAGATTCCGCTCAGGCGCCTGGTGAAGGAGGCGCTGCGCATGCGCCCCAGCCGCATCATCGTGGGAGAGGTGCGCGAGGCCGAGGCGCTCGACATGCTCGTCGCCTTGAATGCGGGATTACCAGGCATGTCGACCATCCACGCGAACTCGGCGCGTGACGCCATCGTCAAGATGTGCACCCTACCGCTGCTCGCCGGCGAGAACGTGTCGGACCGGTTCGTGGTGCCGACTGTGGCATCGGCCCTCGACCTCGTGGTGCACCTCGACATCGACTCGCGCGGCGCGCGGCGCGTGCGCGAGATCGTCGGGGTGACGGGCCGGGTCGAGAACGGGGTCGTCGAAACCTCGGACGTGTTCCGTCACGACGGCGAGCGGCTGGTGCGTGCGGGTGGGTTCCCGCCGGGCGAGGAGCGCTTCACCCGTGCCGGTTTCCGGGTCGAGGACCTCCTGGGGATCTGACATGGGCGCACTATGGGGACTCGTCGCCGGGCTGGGAGTCTTCTTGGTGTGGTGGTCCTTCTGGGCTCCGCCGGTGGAGCCTCGCCGCGCGTCGACCTGGCACGCATCGCTGAGTGACCGGCTCGTGCAGGCCGGCGCCGGTGCCGTCACCCCCGGTGCGCTCGTGGCGACGGCCACGGGACTGGGGTTGGTGGTCGCGATGCTCATCGGAGGACTCTCTGGCTCCGCGGTCGTGGGCGTGGGGTTCGGCATTCTCGCGGCGCGCGGTCCTTTCGC
This sequence comes from Demequina sp. NBRC 110051, assembly GCF_002090055.1. Taxonomy (GTDB): domain Bacteria; phylum Actinomycetota; class Actinomycetes; order Actinomycetales; family Demequinaceae; genus Demequina. The sequence continues at coordinate 20,940 of NZ_BBRH01000009.1, read as the reverse complement.
CCTGGTCAATGCCCGTGCGCGCAGGCGAGCCGACGAGTCTCGCCGGCTGTGGCCCGATGTCGTCGACTCGCTGGCCTCGGGCGTGCGCGCGGGGCTGACGCTGCCCGAGGCGGTCGCCCAGGTCGGCACCCGCGGCCCCGACCCGCTGCGCGAGCCGTTCGTGCTGTTCGGTGAGGATTACCGCGCCTCGGGCCGCTTCCACGACAGCCTCGACCTCCTCAAGGCGCGGCTCGCGGATCCGGTCGCCGACCGCATCGTCGAGACCCTGCGCCTCACACGCGAGGTGGGTGGCACCGACTTGGGGCAGACTCTCAGGACGCTCGCGGATTTTCTGAGGGCCGATGCGCGGGTCAGGGGAGAGATCGAGGCTCGCCAGAGCTGGACGGTCAATGCCGCGCGGCTCGCGGCGGCAGCGCCGTGGGTGGTGCTCGCCATGCTCGCCTTTCGCGGCCAGAGCCTGGTCGCGTATAACTCGGCGGTGGGCGTGACGGTGCTGGTGGCGGGCGCCGCGGCGACGGTGGTGGCGTATCGCCTCATGATCCGGGCCGGGCGCCTGACCACGGAAGAGCGGGTGCTGCGATGATGTGGCAGGCGATAGTAGTGGGGCTGACGTTCGGCGCGGGTGTCGCGCTGATCGCCGCGTGGGCGAGGGCCCGACGGCCCAGCCTCGCGGTGCGGATCGCGCCGTATGTGCGGGCGTCCACGGCCGACGAGATCAGGCGGCGCTCCGTCACCGTCACGCCGCTTCCCACGCTCGAGCGGATCCTCGCCCCCGTCGTGCGCGACGGCGTACGGCTGCTGGAGCGCTACGGCTCGCCCACGGACCAGTTGCGGCGGAGACTGCGCCGGGCGGGCACCACGACGACCGTCGAGCAGTTCCGCGCGCAGCAGGTGATCTGGGGCATCGCGGGCCTGCTCGTGGGGCTCGCGGTGGCACTGCTGCTGGCGGCGACCCGAGGAACATCAGTGGTCTCACTCGCGGTACTCGTTGTCGTCGCTACGGCAGGCGCGATGCTCGCTCGTGATGCCTGGCTCACTCGGGCGGTGAAGGCCCGCGAGCGCCGCCTGCTCGCCGAGCTCCCTACGGTGGCCGAGATGCTCGCGCTCGCGGTGGGTGCCGGGGAGAGCGCCGTTGCAGCGTTGGACCGCGTCGCGCGCCTGACCCACGGCGCGATGTCGGAAGAGCTGACTCTAGCCCTCGGCGAGGTGCGCGCAGGTGCGCGACTGCCCGCAGCGCTCACGGCGATGGCCGAGGCCACGGAACTGCCCGCGATGACACGCTTCGCCGAGGGAATCGCGACGGCTGTCGAGAGGGGCACGCCGCTGTCCCAGGTGCTCCGAGCCCAGGCCGCCGACGTGCGCTCGCGCGGCCACGAGGCGCTGATGGAGGAGGGCGGCAAGCGCGAGATTGCGATGCTCGTGCCCGTCGTGTTCATCGTCCTTCCCGTGACCGTATTGTTCGCAGTTTTTCCGGGCTTGATGTCCATCAGGTGGGGCTTCTAACCGGACGCCGCACATCCACAGGAGAAAAGGGGAGGCACATGAAGAAGCGATGGAAGGACGCCCTCGCGGCACGCATGGTCGACATGCACGACGACCGCGGGGACGTCCCTGGATGGGTGCTGATTACCTTGATGACGGCGGGGCTTGTCGCCGTGATTTGGGCGATCGCGGAGCCCACGTTTGCCGGGCTGTTCGATGATGCGATCGACGGCGTCACGGGCGGCTGAGCTCCGCGACGACCGTGGCAGTGCGCCTGCCGAGTTCGTGATGATCGGCACCCTGGTCGTGCTGATCGCGCTCGCGCTGCTCCAGCTGGTGCTGGCGTTGCACGTGCGCAACACCTTGATCTCGAGCGCGCACGAGGGCGCTCGTCATGCCGCCGCCGCGGACCGGGAGCCGGCCGACGGCGCCCAGCGCGCGCTCGAGGTCGCCAGCCAGTCTCTGCCGGGGGTCGATGCGAGCGCCCAGGCGGCCGCGGTGCGGATCGATGGCGCCGACGGCGTGCGGGTGACGCTTACAGCTCCGATCCCCGTGGTGGGCACCTGGGGCGCCGGCAACATGACCGTGGAGGCACGGGCGATCGAGGAGGGCCAGTGAACAGGCGAGCCCATGCCGCTTCTGACGAGGGCTCGGCGCTCGTCGAGTTCCTGGGCGTCACGGTGCTCGTGATGATCCCGCTCGTCTACCTCATCATCACGCTCGCGCACCTGCAGGCGGGCATGTACGCGACCGAGGCCGCCGCGCGCACCGCGGCCCGTGCGGCCGCCACGAGCGGAGTCGACGCGCTCATCGACGGCGACGGTCGCGACCGAGCCTGGCGCGAGGCGAGCGCGCATGCGGAGGCCTCAGTCGCACTGGTGGCGGAGGACTTCGGCGTAGGAGCGCTGGACCTCACCCTCGCGTGTGAGGGCGAATGCCTCAGCCCGGGCTCGGCGATCGTCGCCGATGTGACGGGCGAGATCGGCCTCCCGGGCGTTCCGGCAGGCGTGCTCGACGTCGCGCCGCTCACGGTGACCCTCACGGCGCGCGGCGCCTCGCCGATCGATGGGACCGCGCCGTGACGAGGACGCCCGGCGGCACGACGACGTCACGCGGGACCGGCGCGCGCTGGCGCGACGACGACGGCTCGATGTCGGTGTGGGCGCTCGGCTGGATCGTGGTGATCGCGCTCGCGGCCCTCGTGGTGGCGAGCGCCACCCAGGTGCACCTCGAGCGGCTGCGCCTGGTCGCCCTCGCCGACGAGGTCGCCCTGTCCGCGGCCGATGCTGTGGACGGCGGTGCGTATTACGGCACCGGGGGAGCGGTGCTCGCCCTCGACGACGACGCCGTCCGTGTCCACGCCGCCACCCGCCTCGCGGCGGACCCCGCGCGCCCGTGGATTGGCGAGGTGGGCCTGCTCGAGGCAGGCAGCGACGACGGGCAGTCCGCCCGCATCGTCCTGGGGCGCACCGTCCATCTCCCATGGCGCATCGACGCGCTCGCCCCGTGGAGTGACGGCATTCGGATCTCTGCAACGGCCACGGCCCGGACGAGTTAGCGCAGGGCAACCGAAGGCCACGGCGAGATGAGGGCAACGGGCACCCAAGCGCCTCATCGCGGTGGCGAGACGCCATCGAAACCCCGCCACGGCATCGGCCGCCCGGAACGGGACCTTTGGCCCGCGAAAACGGACATCAGGGCTCGTACTTTCGAAGTGTGGCTCAACGGATGCACCGCGGAGACACCGCCCGCGCCGTTGGGCAGAGGGAGAAAACCGACATGACCGCCACCGACCCCCGGACCGCCGAAGACACGATCGCCTACTCCACCGAGTGGCGCGGATTCGAGCGGGGACCCTGGTCAGAGGGCATCGACGTGCGAGGCTTCCTGCAGGCGAACTACACGCCCTACGAGGGCGACGCCAGCTTCCTCGCCGGTCCCACCGAGCGCACCGCCCGCGCCTGGGACTCCATCACGGCGATGTTCCCGCAAGAGCGTGAGAAGGGCGTCTACGACGTCGACGCTCACACCCCGTCCACCATCACCTCCCACGCCCCGGGCTACATCCGCGAGGGCGAGGACGTGATCGTCGGCCTGCAGACCGACGCTCCGCTGAAGCGCGCTATCATGCCCAACGGCGGATGGCGCATGGTGGTCAAGTCCCTCGAGACCTACGGCTACCCCGTGGACCCCGAGCTCGAAACGATCTTCTCGACCTACCGCAAGACCCACAACGACGGCGTGTTCGACGTCTACCCCCCGAACGTGCGCGCCGCCCGCTCCTCCCACATCGTCACCGGCCTTCCCGACGCCTACGGCCGCGGCCGCATCATCGGCGACTACCGCCGCGTGGCCCTGTACGGCGTGGACGCCCTCATCGCCGGCAAGAAGCAAGAGCGTGCCCTGCTGGACATGGACCGTTCCACCGAGGACGTCATCCGTGACCGCGAGGAGAACTCGGAGCAGATCAAGGCGCTGAACGAGCTCAAGGCCATGGCCAAGAGTTACGGCTACGACATCTCGGGCCCCGCCAAGGACTTCCGCGAGGCCGTCCAGTGGCTCTACTTCGGCTACCTCGCCGCCGTGAAGGAGCAGAACGGCGCCGCGATGTCGCTGGGCCGCACCTCGACCTTCCTCGACGTCTACGCCCAGCGCGACCTGACCGAGGGCACGCTGACCGAGACTGACGTCCAGGAGATCGTCGACGACTTCGTCATCAAGCTGCGCATCGTCCGGTTCCTGCGCACCCCCGAGTACGACAACCTGTTCTCGGGCGACCCGACCTGGGTGACGGAGTCCATCGGCGGCATGGGCGACGACGGCCGCACCCTCGTCACCAAGACCTCGTTCCGCTTCCTCCAGACCCTGTACAACCTGGGCCCGGCCCCCGAGCCCAACCTCACGGTGTTCTGGAACGTCGCGCTGCCGCAGGGCTTCAAGGACTTCTGCGCGCAGGTGTCGATCGACACCTCGTCCATCCAGTACGAGTCGGACGACCTGATCCGCTCGCAGTGCGGTGACGACGCGGCGATCGCCTGCTGCGTGTCGGCCATGGAGGTCGGCAAGCAGATGCAGTTCTTCGGCGCTCGTGTGAACCTCGCCAAGGCGCTGCTCTACGCGATCAACGGCGGCCGCGACGAGGTCTCCGGCAAGCAGGTGTCGCCCGCGGCGGCCCCGATGGCCGGCGAGGTCCTCGACTACGACCAGGTGGTCAACGCCTTCGACAAGACCATGGACTGGCTGGCCGAGACCTACGTCGACGCGCTCAACTGCATCCACTACATGCACGACAAGTACGCGTACGAGCGCATCGAGATGGCGCTGCACGACAAGGAGATCCTGCGCACCATGGCCTGCGGCATCGCCGGCCTGTCGGTCGCGGCCGACTCCCTGTCCGCCATCAAGTTCGCCCAGGTGCGCCCCGTGCGCGACGAGACCGGCCTCATCACCGACTACGAGATCACCGGCGAGTTCCCGACCTACGGCAACGACGACGACCGTGTCGACGCCATCGCCGTCGAGCTGGTGCACCGCTTCATGGACAAGGTCCGCCAGCAGCAGACCTACCGTGGCGCGAAGCACACGCAATCGGTGCTCACCATCACCTCGAACGTCGTCTACGGCAAGGCCACCGGCAACACCCCCGACGGCCGCCGCGCCGGGGAGCCCTTCGCCCCTGGTGCCAACCCGATGAACGGCCGCGACACCCACGGCATCGTCGCCTCCGCCCTGTCGGTCGCGAAGCTGCCTTACGACGACGCCCAGGACGGCATCTCGCTCACCACCACGGTGGTGCCCGCGGGACTCGGCCGCGACAAGCCCGAGCAGGTCAAGAACCTGGTCGGCGTGCTGGACGCCTACGCCATCGAGCACGGCTTCCACATGAACGTCAACGTGCTGAACCGCGACACCCTCGAGGACGCCATGGAGCACCCCGAGAAGTACCCGCAGCTGACCATCCGCGTCTCGGGCTACGCCGTGAACTTCGTGCGGCTCACCCGCGAGCAGCAGCTCGACGTCCTGTCCCGCACGTTCCACGGTTCGCTCTAGGAGGCGACTGACATGACCGCCACCGTCCCCGCCCGGGTGGCTCAAGCTCAGGCCGCTGAGGCCACGGAGCCGCAGGCCTCGGCCGCCGAGCCCGCGGCCGTCACCGAGCCCATCACCATCGCCGGCCCGTCGCTCCCCATCGTGGGCGCGGCGGGGCCGAGCGCCGGCTCCATGCGCGACGCCGACGAGGAGATGCGCCACGGCGTGCGCCACACCAAGGGTGAAGAGGGCACTATCCACTCGTGGGAGCTCGTCACCGCGGTGGACGGCCCCGGCACCCGGCTGACGTACTTCCTGGCCGGCTGCGCCCTGCGCTGCCTGTACTGCCACAACCCCGACACCTGGATGATGCGCAACGGCACGCGCGCGACCGCCGACGAGGTCCTCACCCGCGTGCGTCGCTACTCGCACGTCCTCAAGGCCTCCGACGGCGGCCTCACCATCTCCGGCGGCGAGCCGCTGCTGCAGCCCGACTTCGTGGCCCGCATCTTTCGCGGCGCCAAGGAGATGGGCATCCACACGGCGCTCGACACGTCCGGGTTCCTGGGCGCTCGCGCCTCGAACGAGCTGCTTGCCGACACCGACCTGGTGCTGCTCGACGTGAAGTCGGGCGACCCGGCCACGTACAAGGAGGTCACGGGCCGCGCCCTCCAGCCCACGCTCGACTTCGGCCGGCGCCTGTCGGCCCAGGGTGTGAAGATCTGGGTGCGCTACGTGCTGGTGCCTGGACTGACCGACGACGCCCACAACGTGGACCTGGTCGCCGACTACCTCGCCGAGCTCGACACCGTCGAGCGCGTGGAGGTGTTGCCCTTCCACCAGATGGGCCGCGAGAAGTGGCATGCGCTCAATGAGCCCTACGCGCTCGAGGACACCCAGGCGCCGTCGCCGGCGCTCGTCGCCCGCGTGCGTCGCCAGTTCGCCGAGCGGGGGCTCACGGTCTACTGACCGCCGCCGGCCTTCCAGGCGGCCGATGCCGTGGTCGGCCCGAGCCCTCGTGCCGCCTTTCGTAGGGCTCGCGGGGCCCGTAGGCTCTGCCCATGCTCGACCTCGACACGCTGCGCTTTGTCCAGGCGTGCGTGGGCGTGCTCACGTTCGTCTTGGTGTTCTTCGGCACCTACCTACCCTCGCGCGCCCCGTATGCAGGGTGGTGGAGCCTGGTCGTGGTCGCCTCCTCCGTGAGCACCGCGTTCTATGGGCTGACGGGCACCTCGTGGGGGTGGCTGACCGATGCCGTAGGGCACGCGCTCGCGGTGCTCGCCGCTGCCTTTGCGTGGGTCGCGGCGCGGTCGCTGCGCCACCTTGCCACGCGGCCCCTCGCGGTGGCCGCCGCGCCTGTCGCGGTCCTGGTGGCCGCCGCGGTGCTGCCCCGCCACGAGGGTGTCCTCGCTGGCACGCTCGCGCTGCTGATCGGCATGGCCATCATGTTCGGCCTCGCGGCCTACCAACTGTGGACGCTCGCGACCGATCACGGGCGCGCCCCTGGTGGCGGCGCGGGGGTGGGCACCCATCACGCCGTGGTGTCGGTCGCGCTCGCGGCGAGCGCGATGGCGCTGCTGTACGCGATCCGTGCGGTCGTCTTCGTGCTGCTGGGCCCGCTCGATCCCTGGTACGTCACGTGGACCGGCCCGGCGATTACGACGATTGTTGTCACGCTCGCGATGGTGGTCGTGACCTACTCGGTCACCGAGTTGTCGCGGTTCGAAATCTCGGAGCGCTGGCGCCGGCGTGCCATGCGTGACGACCTCACCGACCTGCTGCACCGCACGCCGTTCATGGACCAGGGCCGTGCGATTCTCGCCTCGCCGGCTCGCGGCGCCGCGCCCTACGTCGTCGCCGCCGACTTCGACCATTTCAAGGAACTCAACGACGCTCACGGCCACGCCGAGGGGGACCGCGTGCTGCGCGCCTTTGGTCACGCGTGCCGGGCGCTGCTGGCGGACCGCGACCTCGCCTGCCGCCTGGGTGGTGAGGAATTCGCGCTGCTGCTGGCCGCTACGGACGCTGATGCGGTGGTGGCGCTGACGAGTGAGATCTCGGCGGCGGTACGGCGCGACTCGGGGCCCGATCAGCAGGCGGCGACCATCAGCTTTGGCATCGCGGCCGCGCACCCGGGCGAGCGTCTCGAGGACGCCATGGAGCGCGCCGATCGTGCCCTTTACGAGGCCAAAGCCGCCGGACGGGACCGCGCCGTGGTGCACGCCGACGACCTCCCCCAAGCGGGCGCGTAGGTCGGCCGACTGGCCAAGCCGGCCACGACATCGGCCGCCCGCAAGCCGGCCCGCAAGCCCGCCTGCCTAGGACAAAAGCCCTGGTAGGACGAATGTCCTACGGGACAAAGGCCTCATGTGATGTGCCTCACGCGCCCCTATCGTCGAAGTATCAGGGCGCCGCTAGGAGCCCCCGGCAAGGGAGAAATCACATGACCGCCACCCAGGAGTCTGCCGTCCAGGAGACCCCGTCCGTCGCCTCCGAGATCGACCGCCTGGTCGCCAACGGCCAGCGCGCGCTGCAGGCCTACTCGGCCTTCACCCAGGCAGACGTCGACCTCCTCGTGAAGAAGGCCTCCGTGGCGGCGCTCAGCCAGCACGGAGACCTCGCCATGCAGGCCGTCCAAGAGACCGGCCGCGGCGTCTTCGAGGACAAGGCCGTGAAGAACATCTTCGCGTGCGAGCACGTCACCCACTCGATGGGCCCCATGAAGACTGTGGGCGTCATCCACGAGGACGAGCTGCTAGGCATCACCGAGATCGCCGAGCCCGTCGGCGTGATCGCGGGCATCACCCCCGTGACCAACCCCACCTCGACCGCGATCTTCAAGTCCCTCATCGCGCTGAAGACCCGCAACCCCATCGTGTTCGCGTTCCACCCGAGCGCACAGCAGTCGTCCGTCGCCGCCGCCAAGGCCGTGCGTGACGCCGCGATCGCCGCGGGTGCCCCCGAGCACTGCATCCAGTGGGTCGAGAACCCCTCGCTCGAGGCGACCGGCGCGCTCATGAATCACGACGGCATCGCGCTGATCCTCGCCACCGGCGGCAACGCGATGGTGAAGGCCGCGTACTCGTGCGGCAAGCCCGCCCTGGGTGTGGGTGCAGGCAACGTGCCCGCCTACGTGCACTCCTCGGCCAACCTCAAGCGTTCCATCAACGACATCGTCATCTCGAAGGCGTTCGACAACGGCATGGTGTGCGCCTCGGAGCAGGCCGTCATCCTCGACGGCTCGCTGTACGAGGAGGCGCTGAGCGAGTTCGACCGCCTCCACGCCTACCGCGTCACCGCCGAGGAGAAGGCGCTGCTCGAGGAGTTCATCTTCGGCGTCACCGCCTCCGGCGAGAACTGCGCCGGCGCCAAGCTCAACCCCAACGTGGTCGGCAAGCACCCCACCTGGATCGCCGAGCAGGCCGGCTTCTCCGTTCCCGCCGACACCTCGATCATCCTCGCCGAGGTCTCCACCGTGGGCGAGTCGGAGCCGCTGACCCGCGAGAAGCTGTGCCCCGTCCTTGCGGTGCTGCGCGCCGAGACCACCGAGCAGGGCCTCGACTACGCCGAGCGTATGGTCGAGTTCCACGGCCTGGGCCACTCCGCCGCGATCCACGCGACCGACCAGGCGGTGATCCAGGAGTTCGGCCAGCGCGTCAAGGCCGTCCGCATCATCTGCAACTCCCCGTCCTCGCAGGGCGGCATCGGCGACATCTACAACGCCTTCCTGCCGTCCCTGACCCTGGGCTGCGGCTCCTACGGCCATAACTCGGTGTCCAACAACGTCTCGGCGATCAACCTGATCAACGTCAAGCGCATTGGCCGGAGGAACAACAACATGCAGTGGTTCAAGGTCCCGGCGAAGACCTACTTCGAGCCCAACTCGATCCGCTACCTCAAGTCGATGCCCGACGTGGAGCGCGTGACGATCATCACGGACGCGACCATGACCCGCATCGGCATCGTGGACCGCATCCTCGACGTGCTGAACCGCCGCAACAACAACGTGTCGGTCCAGATCATCGACAACGTCGAGCCCGAGCCCTCCATCAAGACCGTGACGGCCGGAGCCGAGGTGCTGCGCGCCTTCAAGCCCGACACCCTCATCGCGGTCGGCGGCGGCTCGCCCATGGACGCCGCGAAGGTCATGTGGCTCATGTACGAGCACCCGGACGTGGTCTTCAGCGACCTCAAGGAGAAGTTCTTCGACGTCCGCAAGCGCGCCTTCACCTTCCCGCAGCTGGGCGAGCTCGCGCAGCTGGTGTGCATCCCGACCACGTCGGGCACCGGCGCCGAGGTCACCCCCTTCGCGGTGATCACCGACACCGAGACGGGCCGCAAGTACCCGCTCGCGGACTACGCGCTGACCCCGTCCGTCGCGATCGTCGACCCCGTGCTCACGCGCATGCTGCCCTCGCGTGTGGCGGCCGATTCCGGCATGGACGCCCTCACCCACGCCACCGAGGCGTTCGTCTCGGTCTACGCGAACGACTTCACCGACGGCCTCGCGCTCCAGGCGATCCGCCTGGTGTTCGAGAACATCGCGAAGTCCGTCGAGGGTGGCCCCGAGGCGGAGAAGGCGCGCGAGAAGATGCACAACGCCGCGACCATCGCGGGTATGGCCTTCGGCAACGCGTTCCTGGGTCTGGTGCACGCCATGAGTCACGTCACCGGCTCGACCTTCCACGTCGCCCACGGCCGCACCAACGCCGTCTACCTGCCGCACGTGATCCGTTACAACGGCAAGGTTCCCACCAAGCCGACCTCGTGGCCCAAGCAGGAGTCCTACGTGGCTCCCGAGCGGTTCCAGGAGATCGCGAAGGTGCTGGGGCTCGCCCACTCGACCCCGGACGAGGCCGTCGAGGCCTACGCCACCGCGGTCGAGGAGCTGCGCGCCGCGGTGGGCATCGAGGGTTCGTTCCGCGAGATCGGCATCGACGAGGCCGAGTTCATGGCCTCGCTCGACACGCTCGCCATGAACGCCTACGAGGACCAGTGTGCGCCCGCCAACCCGCGCCTGCCGATGCTGGCCGACATGAAGGTCATGATGCAGGCCGCCTACTACGGCATCCGCTACGAGGACGTCGCCGCCCGCGAGGCTGCCGGCGCCGCCGCGGAGGAGGCCGCCGCTGCCAAGGCGCCGCGCAAGACCGCCAAGAAGGCTGCCAAGTAGCGCACATCAGCCACACACGGCACGGCCCCGGCTTCCTGGAGGAGTCGGGGCCGTGCCGTATGTGTTTCGGATGACGGCGGCCTGAGCCGCGTCGGGGTTGTCGTGCCGGTGACAGTGAGGCGAGGATCGCGGCGGCCGGGTGGGACCGGTCGACGCCCGTCACTCAGGCGGCTGATGCCCCGCGTTCGCAGGCACCTTCGCGCCGTGCACCAGCATCTCGGGGCCGCTCGTGACGATGAGCCACACCGGCAGCACGATCACGCACAGCGAGGGCAGCACCGCGACGTCGCCCACCATCGCGACGCCCATGAACAGCGCGAGCCAGCCGTCGCGGCCGATCGCCAGAATCGACCCGGCCGCGCCCGCCGCCAGCGCCAGGGCGAGCGAACTGTCGGGTGCGAGCGAGTGTCCCGCGAGCCCAAACGCGACGCCGATGAACACCGCGGGGAAGATGCGCCCGCCGCGGAACCCGGCCGCGGCGGACACCGTCAGCGCTGCGACCTTGATGACGGCGAGGAACAGCAGCCCCCAGAACGAGTACTCGGCGGCCGTAGCCACCAGCTCGCCGCTCTCGGCCGCGCCCTTGAACAGCGTGAGCGGGCCGCCGATCGCGCCCAGGAGGCCCACCAATAGACCGCCGATCGTCGTGAACACGATGGGATTCGGGAAGCGCCGCAGCAGGTGCCACAGCGGCGGCATCAGGCGGGCTCCGACCAACGACGCGAAGGCGGCGGCGAGCGCGATGGGGATGCCCACGTACAGATCCGCCCATCCCGGCCCCGCATAGTCGGACAGGTTGCCCGGGATGAAGGCCACACCGAGCCACATCGCGACGACGGCGCCGGACGCGGCGGCCGCCACTGGCGCGAACAGCCGGTCCCACAGCAGGCCCTGGCGTCCGGCGCCGGACACCATCTCGGTGAGAAGCAGCGCCGCGGCGACGGGGGAGCCGAACATCGCGCCGATCATGCCGGCGCCCGCCACCAACAGGATCTGGCCGGCGGTCGCGTTCGGCACGATCCGCGCCAGTCCCCAGACCGACAGGCCCACGGCGATCGAGATGATGGGGCTCTCAGGGCCCAACGAGACGCCGGCGCCCAGGGACACGATGAGCGCCGCCGCAATGCCGGGCAGCGCCTTCAGCGGCAGGGGAGGCGCGACCAGCTCGGTCGTGGCCGAGTCGTACCCACCGTGGCCGGGCGCGTAGCGAATGATGGTGCCCACGGCCGCTCCCGCGAGGGTCAGCACGATGATGGGCCACCACCAGGACTCGGCGTCGAAGCCGCCCACCTCGGGGATCCAGTCCCACAGCACATGGGTGACGCCCTCGGCGGCCTCGTCGATCACCCACAGCAGCACCGCGCACATCGCGCCGATGACCACCGCGGGGATCGTCAGGCGCAGCAGGGTGCGCGCGGTGGCGTGCCGGCGCTCGTGGTGGGTGAGGGTTGCGTCGCTCATGGCCACGAGCATAGGACCGGCCCGCGCGACTAGACTGGACCGTCGTGGCCACCGACTTTCCTGTAGAGATCTCCGCGCTGAACGCGACCTTCCACCAGATCGAGGCCGTGAGCGACCCCGAGAAGCTCGCGGCGCGCATCGCCGAGCTGGAAAACCAGGCGGCGGCGCCGGATCTGTGGGACGACCAGGAGAACGCGCAGGCCGTCACGAGCGCCCTGTCCGCGGCCAACGCCGAGAAGGACCGCCTGGACCGCATTCGCCAGCGCATCGAGGACCTCGAGGTGCTCGTCGAGCTCGGCACGGAGGGCGAGGACGAGGATACCCTCGCCGAGGCCGACAGCGAGCTCGCGGTCCTCAAGAAGGACCTGTCCGCGATGGAGGTACGCACCCTCATGTCGGGCGAGTGGGACGAGCGCAACGCGGTCGTGACCATCCGCTCGGGCGCGGGCGGGGACGACGCCACCGACTTCGCCGAGATGCTGCTGCGCATGTATCTGCGCTGGGCCGAGCGTCACGGCTACGGCACCAAGGTCCTCGACACCTCCTATGCGGAGGGCGCGGGCATCAAGTCGGCCACCTTCGAGGTCAACGCGCCGTACGCGTTCGGCACGCTCTCGGTCGAGGCCGGCACGCATCGCCTGGCTCGCATCAGCCCCTTCGGCTCGGCGGACAAGCGCCAGACCTCCTTCGCGGCGGTCGAGGTCATCCCGCAGATCGAATCGACCGACCACATCGAGGTCGCGGAGGCCGACATCAAGGTCGACGTGTTCCGCTCCTCCGGTCCCGGCGGCCAGTCGGTCAACACCACCGACTCCGCCGTCCGCCTGACCCACTTGCCCACCGGCATCGTCGTCTCCATGCAGGACGAGAAGAGCCAGATCCAGAACCGCGCCGCCGCCATGCGCGTCCTCCAGTCGCGCCTGCTGCTGCTGAAGAAGGAAGAGGAAGCCGCGCAGAAGAAGGAGCTCGCGGGCGACATCAAGGCCAGTTGGGGCGACCAGATGCGCTCCTACTTCCTGTACGGCCAGCAGCTCGTCAAGGATCTGCGCACCGGCTACGAGGTGGGCAACCCGCAGGTCGTCTTCGACGGCGACCTCGACGGCCTGATCGACGCCGGCATTCGCTGGCGCAAGCAGCAGCAGACGCAGCAGGACTGATTTTCCAGGGCCGATGCGCCACGTACGTTCCGTACCGCGCCCGGCCACGGCATCGGCCGTCGGGAAGCGCCCGCGAGCGCGTGACCAACGCGACACCACGAGAGCGGCGCGCCTCCCGGCAAGCCGCTTGACGCGTTCTTACGATGCTGGCGGAAGCGCGTGACTACCCCTCGCGCACACGTACACATGATTCGACTCGACAACGTCTCCAAGGTCTACACGCGCGGCGCGCGTCCGGCGCTTGACGCCATCGACGTGGAGATCGAGCGCGGCGACTTCGTCTTCCTGGTGGGATCGTCCGGCTCCGGAAAGTCCACCTTCCTCAAGCTGGTACTGCGCGAGGAGCGCCCGACGAACGGCGACATCTGGGTCGCGGGCCGCCATCTCAACAGGCTGTCGAGCTGGCGGGTGCCGCACTTGCGTCGCGAAATCGGCGCCGTGTTCCAGGACTTCCGCCTGCTGCCCAACAAGACCGTGTACCAAAACGTGGCGTTCGCGCTGCAGGTCATCGGCAAGTCCAAGCGCGACATCAAGCAGAACGTGCCGGAGATGCTCGAACTCGTGGGGCTTGCGGGCAAGGAGCGGCGCATGCCGCACGAGCTCTCGGGTGGCGAGCAGCAGCGCGTCGCGATCGCGCGCGCCTTCGTCAACCACCCACCCATCCTGCTGTGCGACGAGCCCACGGGAAACCTCGACCCGGGCACGTCGGTGGGCATCATGCGCCTGCTGGACCGCATCAACCGCACCGGCACCACGGTGCTGATGGCCACCCACGACGACGAGATCGTCGACCAGATGCGCAAGCGCGTCATCGAGCTCAAGGGCGGGCACCTGGTGCGTGACCAGGACCGTGGCGTCTACGGGTTGGAGACCGTCTGATGCGGCTCCAGTTTGTCTTCGGCGAGGTCTGGAACGGGCTGCGCCGCAACTCGACGATGGCGCTGTCGGTCGCGCTCGTCACCTTCGTGTCGCTGACCTTCGTGGGCGCGGCGGCGCTGACCCAGATGCAGGTGCAGCAGCTGAAAGACGCCTGGTACGGCAAGGTCGAGGTGTCGATCTTCCTGTGCCCGCCGGACTCCTACGAGGAGAACTGCGCGGCCGGCCCGGTGACCGAGGCGCAGACCGACGACATCGTCGCGGTGCTCGAGGAGGGCAACGTCTCCGACCTCGTCGAGTCCGTCTACGTCGAGACGCGCGAGGAGGTTTACGACTCGATCGTGGCCGCCGACGACTCGGGCGTGTACTCGCAGCTGGAGCCCGAGGACCTCGCCCCGGTCATGCGCGTGAAGCTCACCGACCCGGAAGAATTCCAAGTGGTGGCCGATGCCACGGCTGGGCTCCCCGGCGTCGAATCCGTCTACGACCAGCGCGAGGTCTTCGACGACCTGTTCGACTTCCTCAACGCAGCCACCATCGTGGCCGCCGCGCTCGCGATCGTCATGATGGTGACCGCGATGCTGCTCATCACGACCACGATCAGGCTGTCCGCGCTGTCTCGCAGACGCGAGACCACGATCATGCGCATGGTCGGGTCGTCACGCTCGCTCATCCAGCTGCCGTTCATGCTCGAGGGCGCGGTGGCGGCCACGGGCGGCGCGGTGCTCGCGATCGCGGGGCTGTTCTTCGGCACGCAGTACTTGGTCGAAGGCTGGCTGACGGGGTCAATCTCCTGGGTCGACTACATCGGCCGCGAGGACGTGTGGTCGGTGGCCCCGTGGCTGGTGCTGATCGCCGTGGGCCTCGCCGGCGCCGCCTCGCTGCTCACGCTGAACAGGTACACGCGCGCATGACCGACACGAACCGGCGCCCGCTCATCCTCATCGTCGCCGTGATGCTCACGGCGATCCTGGGGGGACTCGCGATCGGCCTGGGCGGGTCCGCCTTTGCCGCCGACGACTACGACGACCAGATCGACAAGTATCAGGACCAGATCGACGAGGCCGAGGACGGACTGTCGGACGCGAACGCGGATCAGGACGCGGCGCAAAAGCGTGCCGACGAGCTGTCGAGCGCGCTCGAAGACACCGACGCGAAGATCATCGAGGCGTCCGAGAAGCTCGACGCGCTCGAGGCGCAGATCGAGCCGCTCGAGGCCGCCGTCGCCGCGGCCAAGGAGGCCGTCGAGGCCGCCATCGTCGAGCAGGGCATCGTCGCCGACAAGCTGGCGGCAGCGGAGGCCCAGGACGCCGCCATCACCGCCCAGATCGCTGAGGACGAGGAGCGCGTGCAGGAGCTGCAGTCGCGCGTCGCGGCGATTGCGCGCGAGTCCTACAAGGGTGGCTCCGCTGAGGCGAGCCTGGGCATCGTGTTCGGGGCGGCCGACGAGGACGAGTTTGTCGACGAGTTCACGGCGCAGCAGTCGGCCGCGCGCGTGCAGGCCTCGACGCTGGCCGAATTGGACGAGATTGCGGCCGTCAACCGCAACCGCGGCGCCCGCCAGGAGGCCGTGCGTGACTACATCACGGAGCTGAAGGCGCAGGCGGATGCGCTGGTCATCGAGCGCCAGGAGAAGGAGCAGGCCGCCGAGGACGCGAAGGCCGCGCTCGACGTGAAACTCGCCGAGGCGCAAGAGGTGAAGGACTACCTCGAATCGCAGCGCCAGACCTACCTCGCCCAGCAGGCCGAGAACGAGGCGCTCCAGGCGCAGCTTCGCGACCAGGTTGCAGCACTGTTCGCCGCGAAGAAGGCCGCCCAGGAGGGCAAGTCCGACGCCGAGGACGCGAAGGCCGAGGCTGAGGCCGAGGCGGCCCGCAAGGCCGCCGAGGAGGCTGCCAAGAGCAACGGCGGTGCGGCATCGGCCTCCGGGTATTTCGCCTACCCCACGAAGAACGTCTACATCACGTCCTCGTACGGGATGCGCTATCACCCGATCTATCACTACTGGCGCCTGCACGCGGGCACGGACTTCCGTGCGTACTGCGGGACGCCGATCTACGCCTCGGCGCCCGGCACCGTGGAGTGGGCGAAGACCGTGCCCGGCTTCGGCAACCAGGTCATGCTGGACCACGGCACCGTGGGCGGCGACTACGTGATGTCTAGCTACAACCACCTCACGCGCTTCGCGGTCTCGAGTGGTCAGAAGGTCTCGCGCGGCCAGCTGCTCGGCTATTCGGGTAACACGGGGTCGTCGACGGCGTGCCACCTGCACTTCGAGATGTACGTCAACGGCTCGACCGTGAACCCCATGTCGATGCTGTAGCGGGTTGTCGCCTAGACTCGTACATCGCCCTGGCTGCTGTGTCCCCGGGCGAACACGATCGAGGAGGTGAGTCATGGCGGAGAAGTCCGACGAGAAGAAGGTCGTAGCGACCAATCGCGCGGCGCGTCACGACTACTTCATCGACGACACGTTTGAGGCGGGCCTGGTGCTGCGTGGCACCGAGGTCAAGGCGCTGCGCGCGGGCCGCGCCTCGATCGTCGACGGCTACGTGCACGTCGAGGGCACCGAGGCGTGGCTCGAGAACGTCCACATCCCCGAGTACTCGCAGGGCACCTGGACCAACCACGCCCCACGCCGGCGCCGCAAGCTGCTGCTGCACCACGCCGAGATTGACCAGCTGCTCATCAAGACCCGCGAAAAGGGCTTCACGATTGTGCCGCTCAGGCTGTACTTCGTGAAGGGTCGCGCGAAGCTCGAGATCGGCATCGGCCGCGGTAAGAAGCACTACGACAAGCGCCAGACGCTGCGCGAGAAGCAGGACAACCGTGAGGCCGAGCGGGCGATGAGCCTGCGCCGGCACGACTAGCGCAGGGTTTCCACCGCGCTCGGTTGGTCGCCTGGCAGGAGTCGGCCCACCGGCTCCGAGTCATCGTCCCTGGTCATGGCCTCCCTTCTTCGCCAAGATGGAGACATGCCATTGCTCCGGCCTGCCCTGACCGTTGCCCTCGCGGGCCTGACCACCCTGGCGACGCTTGCTGGTGTGTCGTCGTTGGCGGTGCCTGCGGCGGCCGCCCCATCCGCGGCGATCGCGGCCTCGACCGCCGACGACTATCCCGGGCGAGAGGTGACGCGTTGGGACGCCACCTACGTGCTGGATCCCGATGGCTCGGTGGCAGTGACGACCGAGATTGATTTCGACTTCGGCAACGACCCGGGTCACGGCGTCATCTTCACCCTCCCGACTACCCAGGGCATCGAGGATTCGGACCTCGAGCGGGTGTGGGACATCGGCAACATCGACGTCTCGAGCCCCACGGGCGCGCCCGACGACGTCACCACGGAGTCGGAGGGGGACACCCTGTACATCCGGGTGGGTGACGAGGACATCTCGGATGTCTCGGGCGTCCAGACCTATGTCCTGAGCTACACGGTCGCGCACGTCATGAACGAGACGACGACTTCGGAGACCGACGACGACCTCGCCGGCGACGAGTTCTATTGGAACGCGATCGGCTCGGGCTGGGAGACTCCGGTCTCGGACATCACGGTCACTGTTGCGTCGCCCGTCGCCGCCACAGCGGTGCGGTGTTTTTCGGGGCCCGAGGGATCGACGGGTGGCTGCACGGCGGGGGAGCCCGGAACCTCGGTGACGTACACGGCCGATGCCGTGGCCGCCTACGAGCCGCTCACCGTCGCGGCGCTGTATCCCGCGGGAACGTTCGATACGACCCCGAAGACGCAGGTCGCGAACGACGTGGCGCGGGCCTTCGCGGTCAATGTCTGGACCGTGGGGGCGGCACTCGTCATCCTGGCGGGCGGCCTGTGGCTCGTGATTCGGCGGCTACGGCGCGTCGGAACCGACATGGTCTACGCGGGCGTGGCGCCGGGGCTCGAGCCGCTCTCGGATGCCCAGGCCGCGGTCATGCGACGCGATCCGAAGGCGCCCATCGCCGTGCAATTTGAGCCACCTCGGGGGCTCCGGCCGGGGCAGCTCGGCACGCTGCTCGACGAGAAGGCCGACGTGCGTGACGTGACGGCGACCATCATCGATCAGGCGGTGCGCGGCTACCTGCGGATCGACCCGGTGGGGGAGCAGCAGCCGCCTGCCGACTACCGCCTGGTCAAGCTACGCGAGGCCGATGCCGAGATGCCCACGTACGGGCGCATGCTCTTCGAGGCGATCTTCGAGGGCCGCGAGCAGGTGGCGTTCGAGGACCTCAAGACGACCTTCGCCGCCGATCTCGCGAAGGTGCAGGAGGAGATGTACCGCGACGTCACGGACCGTGGGTGGTTCAAGCGCAATCCCAAGTCGGCACGAGGGTCGTGGGCAGCGCTCGCGATCGTGCTGGTGTTCGTGGGTGTGGCCGCGACCTTCGTGTTGGCGGCGCTGTGGGGCGCCGGGCTGGTGGGCGTCGCGATTGCGGTGGTCGGGCTGGTCATGCTGGTGCTCACGAACAAGGCCGCAGCGCGCACGCCCGAGGGCTCGCGGGTGCTCGCCCAGACCGAAGGCTTCAAGCTCTATCTCGAGACCGCCGATGCCGCCCAGCTTAAGTTCGAAGAAGGCCAGGACATCTTCAGCCGGTACCTGCCCTACGCCATCGCGTTCGGCGTCGCCGAGCGGTGGTCGGATCTGTTCGCCCGGCTCGCACGGGAAGGTCACGACGTGCCTGCTCCGAATTGGTATGGCGGAGCCTCGTACGCGGGATCGTTCTGGCTCTATCACGCTGCCTTTGGACGCCAGATGACAGACCTCACTTCACTCGCGGACGCGGCCATCAGTACGCCAACGCCTGGCTCGTCCGGCGGCTCCGGTTTCTCAAGCGGGGGCGGCTTCTCGGGTGGCGGAAGCTTCGGCGGCGGTGGCGGCGGCTGGTAAGCCCTCCCTTGCGGGCTTCCCGGCTCCTCTCTCCTACTCGCGCCTGGGTGGCGGATGAGTGAAGACGGACTCGCCGAGTACGAGGCCCGCGGGAACCTCGTGGCGTCGCCATCGCCGGTGGTCTCGCGGTGTCCGATGGGGCGGCAAGTTCACATGGTCGGCGCGCGCCCTGGTGTTTGCAGCGATGCGCCTGGCCACCCACGATTCTCGGTCGTGTGGAGAGCTGCCGCTGCTTGCCGCGTCCGGTAGCGGCTCGACGAGTGTGCTGATGCTGGAATCCGGTGCCATGGCGCAGGCGGAGGTGCCGGAGGGTCGAGGCGTGGGAGGCTCGTCGTGCCGATCAGCCGATGTGGGCTGCTCGGGCGGTATCGATCGAGGCCGCTCGGCGGGCGGCGGCTGTTGTCGTCGTCGGTGGTCGCCGGCTTTGGCGGCGGCGATGGGGGTGCGGGCGATGACGTCGGCGGGGTCGGGTAGGTGGTCGCCGTACACGGCGGTCGCGTCGAACAGTTTCCTGCCCCCGGGTTGGGGTGTGCGTTCCGGGTCCAAATGTGCCGGCGGGATGAACCACACCTCGGTTTCGGTGGCCACGATGATCCAGCCTTCACGGTGCACGTCGTGGTGGCACTTCACACACAAGGTGACACCGTTGGTCGTTTCGGTTTTTCCGCCGAACTCGAGCGGAGTGATGTGGTGGCAGTCATCCCAGGCGGCCGGCAGCGAGCACTTCGCACATCCTCCGTCACGCTTCAGGATCGCGATGCGTTGAGCGGGGTTGAAGGGCCGGCCGGTGTAGCCCACATCGAGTTTGCGTGAGCCCTTACCTAGGACGGACGGGATGAGGCCGGCGCGGGCCATCATGCGGCGCAGCTCACCCGCGTCCGGGGTGGTCGAGAGACCCTCGATCGTGGCACCGAGCGTGCTGTCACCCTTGGCAGCAGCGAGCATGGTGTCGTAGTCCATAGTCACGACCACCTTGGCGCTGGTATGAGGCAGCACTTCAACGTCACAGCCCTGCAAATGCCTAGCGAATGCGCCCATGGCGTCCGCACACACTTGTCCGGGAGTACGGTCGTCGACGGTCGCGACGAGACCTTTCTTGATCGCGTCACGGGCGCTCTTGTTGGACCGGAACTGCTGGTTGACCATCGCGCCCATGAGTGCCACCCATGGTGCGCCGTTTTCGGGATCGAGTTGCCCGTTGATGCGGATCATCCCGTCAGCGTTTTCACCCACGTTGAGGAAGCGACGGTCACGACGCTCCTGAGCGAGTTCTTCTAGATGGTCGGCATCGAGACGGTCCCGCCACCGATTAATCACCTGCCCAAGCCGGTACAGCGACATGAAACGGGCCTTGGACACCAGATCCTTTTCCGCCTCGACCATCAGCTCTGCATCAGCACGGTCGGCCACGCCACGCAGCATCCTGGTGATCGCGGTCGCGCCCTCCGCACCCAACTGTCCTGCACGCGACGCCGCCGCGACATGCGCAAACACGGGACCAGCCGGCTGAACTTCCGGCGGCATGGCCGGCGTCTTACATGCGTCGCGCGGCGCCTCGCCAGCGTTCTGACTGTTCTGGTCCACCGCGGCGGCGCGTTCCGCATCGGCGAGCGTCTCGCCCAACTCGATCAGACGCTTTGCTTCCGGGCCCGAAACCCCGGTCTGCTTCTCCACCATCCCCGGTGCATTGCGGTGGCCGTGTCCGCGCGCGAATCCCACCCCACGTGTGGATTTCTCCGACCGCTTCTGCGTCTCCGCAGCCACCACCGCCATCATCCGATCGGCGTCCTGACGCACGGCCCCCACGGCGAAGCCCAAGTCCGCCAACGCCTCATCCGACATTGCGGCGACCTGAGCAAACGTCAGAACGTCGCCACGGACC
>NZ_BBRH01000008.1 GCF_002090055.1 Demequina sp. NBRC 110051 | reverse complement strand
CGGACACATCGCCTAAAAACCCCAGGCAGGTCCACAATGGGGACATGCCGACCACGCCGGAATCCGACCGCCTCACCGTGGAGGACCAAGCCGCTTGGCGCGCCTGGCTCGACGCCTACGACGACACGTCGACAGGCGTCTGGCTCACCCTGACCAAAAAGGCCGGCTCCCCCGTCACCACCCTTACCTACGCCCAGGCACTGGACGAGGCGCTGTGCAGCGGCTGGATCGACGGCCGCCGCCGCGCGAACGACGAACGCACCTTCCTCCAGCACTTCACGCCCCGGCGCGCCCGCTCCGTCTGGTCGCAGCGCAACGTCACGCACGTCGCGCGCCTCATCGACGAGGGCCGCATGCGACCGCGCGGACACGCCGAGATCACCAAAGCCCAGGCAGACGGGCGCTGGGAACGCGCTTACGAGGGCCAAGCCACCGCGACCGTCCCCGATGATCTGGCGGCGGCGCTCACCAACGCACCCACGGCATCGGCCGCATGGGAGGCGCTCACCAAGGCCGAACGCTTCCCCCACCTGGCGAAAATCCAGACGGCCGATGCCACCGCGCGGGCCGCGTACATCGCGCGCCTGGTCGCGCGGCTGGGCGGGTAGGCCTGCCTACGATGGGGCTCATGAGGGACGCGGCCGCCTTGAGCGCGCTCACGACAGATCAGTATGAGTTGACGATGGCGGCGAGCCATTTCGCGCAGGGTCGCACCGCGACGGCGACGTTCGACCTGTTCGTCCGTCGGCTCCCGCCCGAGCGCCGCTTCCTCATCATGGCGGGCCTCGCCGACGCGCTGACGTACCTGCAAAACCTGCATTTTACCGACACGGACATCGAGTTCCTCCGCAGTCTTGGCCAGTTCGACGACGCGTTCCTCGAGCACCTCAACACGCTGCGGTTCACCGGTGACGTCTGGGCCATCCCCGAGGGCGAGATCGTCTTCCCCGAGGAGCCGCTGGTGCGCGTCACCGCGCCGCTCATCGAGGCGCAAATCGTCGAGACGGCGCTGCTGACGTTCATCGGTCACCAGACCGCGATCGCCTCGAAAGCCGCCCGTGTCGCGCTCGCGTGTGGTGATCGCCAGTTTGTCGACTTCGCCGCGCGCCGTACCCACGGGCCGGAGGCCGCCCTGAGCGGCGCCCGGTCGGCCTATCTCGCAGGAGCGGCGGGCACCAGCAACGTCCTCGCGGGCAAGACGTACGGCATCCCGCTCAGCGGCACCATGGCGCATTCCTATGTCATGTCCTACGACGACGAGCGCGAGGCCTTCCGGGCCTTCGCGCGGGACTTCCCCACCGCATCGACCCTGCTCATCGACACCTACGACACGCTCCAGGGCGCCCGCAACGTCGTCCAGGTCGCCCACGAGCTTGCCGCCGAGGGCATCCGCGTCCAGGGCGTGCGGCTCGACTCGGGCAACCTCGCGGCGCTGTCGCGCGAGGTGCGCGACATCCTCGACCACGGTGGCCTCACCGACGTGCGCATCGTGGCCAGCAGCGACCTCGACGAGCACCGCATTGCCGACCTTCTCCAAGCGGGCGCGCCCATCGACGCGTTCGGCGTGGGCACCCAGATGGGCGTCGCCGCGGATGCCCCCGCGATGAGCGCCGTCTACAAGCTCGCCGAGTACGACGGTCGCCCGGTTCAAAAGCTCTCCCCTGGTAAACGCTCTCTTCCCGGCCTCAAGCAGGTGTGGCGGGTGGAGCGCGACGGTGTGCTGGTCGGCGACACGATCGGCGCCGCTGACGAGGACGGGATTGAGGGGCGGCCGATGCTCCAGCAGGCCATCCGCTCGGGCTGCGTTGTCGACGGCGAGGCTCAGGGGACTGCCGGACTAGCGGCCGCCCGCGAGCGCTGCGCGGCCGGGCTCGCGTCACTCCCCCGGCGCCTGCGCGCGTTGGGGCGCAGCGAGGATCCGGCGCCGGTGACGCTGTCGCCGCGACTGGCGTCTCTCGGCACACGCGAAGCGTGATCTTCCCCAGCATCGCCGCGCCCGCTACCCTCTGAGTCAAGCCGACAGCGTCGGCTGCTGAGGGGGATACCAGCGATGACGTTCTATCCGGACGGGCCTGGCGATGCGTCGCGCCCGAGGACACCACGCCTGCCGGCGCCGGGGTGGTTGCCCGACCCTGCCGAAACCCACCTCGAGCGCTACTGGGACGGCGCCCGTTGGACGGGCAGAACCCGTGACCGGGTGAGCAAGGTCGAAACGGGGACCACGGCATCGGCCGCATATGCGCCGCGAGCGTGGAGTCCAAGCGACACTCGCCACTCCAGGTGGAACGGGCGTCGCTGGGGAATCGCCCTCTCCGTCGTGGTCTGCGCCATGGTGGCGTACTCCTGGGTGCAGCCGTACCTGCCCGCCTGGGCGAACGTCGGCGCGCAGGTGGCCGCCCTCACCACTCCCGACGCCCCCGAAGTCGCGTACCCCACCTACGGATCGGTTGAGTTGGTGACGTACCTGGAGGCACACCTCATCGCGCAGACCGACAGCATCGATGTGACGCGCTGGACCACGCGCGAGGGCTTCGACTCCGTTGAGGATGCGATCACCGAGGCCCTCATCCAGAATCCGTACGTCTACGCCAACGGGGGTCAGTGGCGCGACACGGG
This sequence comes from Demequina sp. NBRC 110051, assembly GCF_002090055.1. Lineage (GTDB taxonomy): Bacteria > Actinomycetota > Actinomycetes > Actinomycetales > Demequinaceae > Demequina. The sequence continues at coordinate 233,193 of NZ_BBRH01000008.1, read as the reverse complement.
TGCCCGTGTGAAGTACGAGCCGTTCTACCGCTACTCCGAAGGGGACGCCGAGCACCGACGCGCCGTCACGCGCCAGGCCATCGAACAGGGGCTGCTCGATTCGGGCGCCGCGACCGCGGCGACCGCAGCGGAGAAGGTCACCGCCATCCACGACTACATCGTGGCGATCGCGGACTACGACTACACGGCTTACGACCTCATCACGGCCGGGGCGATCGACGGCGCGCGGGTGGACCAGTCACAGGAGGCCTACGGGATCTTCGCCGCAGGCACCGCTGTCTGCAACGGCTACGCCCAGGCGTTCCTCGCGATGGCCGAGGCGGCGGGGCTCGACGCGGTCCAGGTCACCGGGACCGTGTCGTCGGGCATGACCGTCGGCAATCACGCCTGGAACAAGGTGCTGGTCGACGGGCGATGGCTCGTGGTGGACACGACCTGGGACGACCCGCTGCCCGGCGAGGCACCGCAGCGCGAATACCTGATGATCCCCTCGAACTCACCCCTGTTAGTCACGCGGGTCGAGGACGCGGACTGGGTGGTTGACACGAATATCGGGGCGTTTGCGTAGAAGCGGCGTAGATGGCCGTCACCGGTCGCCCTCGTCGCTGCTAGCCTCGATGGTGGATTAAGAAGTCTGGCCACAAGCCCTCCAGCCGGCCAGCTGGCAACCGCGTCCCGACCCGGTGCCCCTGGAGGAAGATCCGCCCTGCGCGACACCCGCGTGGGGAAGAACGGACTCTCAAGGAGTGAATCATGGCTGACTCGGCCTTGCCCGCTGTCGGTACCTATTTTCCCGGGCACGTGCCCTTTTGGGGACGCACCCGCCAAGCCCTCCATCACGGACAGCACCGCCTCGCGACTATCACGGCCGTCGATGAGCAATATGTGACGGTTGAATGCGGAGACAGCACCGAGACCCTCTGGACTCACGCCCCGACAGCTCGAGCACTCGCGCGGATCTTGGACGACGGCGGTGTCCCGGCACGCCGGCTGAGCAATGACCTCTTCCTCATCCATGAGTCGGTCGTCTCTCTCGTCACCGCTGACCAGGCAAGCGACTGCCGTTTCCCGGAGGACTGTGGTGCGGCGGCCAGGATCCACCTGGCGAAGAGCCTGCCTAAGGATGATGGCTAAGCGATCCCGGCGCCCTGCGGGTTGAGCCCCGTCAACGTCAAGGGCCCGGACACCTCACGGTGTCCGGGCCCTTGCTCTGAGACTCAGCGCTTAGCGCGAGCGACGTCCGCCTCGCGAGGCGGAGAAGTCGGCCGCCGAGCGGTGTCCGCCGCCGTGCGACTGGGGACGGCGACCACCCGAGCGAGCGCCACCCGAGCCGCTGCCACCAGCCTGGCGCGTGCCGCCCTGCTCATTCGAAGTCGCGGTGGAGCGGGCACCCTGGGCGCCACGGCCGCGACCGCGACCGCCTCCCTGGCCGCCCTGACCGGAACCGCCCTGGCCACCACGACCGCGACCCTGGCCGTCACCGTTGCCGGCGCCGCCGCGAGCGCGACCGCCACCGTTCGAACGACCACCGCCGTTGCCGCGACCCTGGCCCTGCCTCTGCGGGCCGGTGCCTGCGACGGCAATCTCGGCGGCTGCGGCCGAGACGCGCTCCGCGCGCTCGCCGATCAGCGCGACCACGGCAGGCGACGAGTCGTTGACCTTCTCGGGACGCACCGAGATCTTGGCCTTGCGCAGCAGCTGGTCGGTGTCGCGACGCTGCTCGGGCAGCACGATGGTCGCGACGTCACCGGAGGAGCCGGCGCGGGCGGTACGGCCCGAGCGGTGCAGGTATGCCTTGTGCTCGGCCGGCGGGTCTACGTGGACAACAAGCTCGACGCCGTCGACGTGGACGCCGCGCGCGGCGACGTCGGTCGCGACCAGGACCTTCACGCGACCCTCGGCGAAGGCCGCGAGGTTACGGTCACGGGCGTTCTGCGACAGGTTGCCGTGCAGGTCGACGGCGGGGATGCCGTCGGACGTGAGCTGCTTGGCCAGGCGCTTGGCGTGGTGCTTGGTTCGCATGAACAGCACACGGCGGCCGGTACCCGACGCGAGGGCGCGGACAACGTTCTTCTTAGCCTCGGCATCGGCCACGTGGAAGACGTGATGCGTCATGGCCTCGACAGGGCTCTCGGCGGAGTCGACGCTGTGCGTTGTGGGATTGGTGAGGAAGCGCTTGACGAGCTTGTCCACGCCGTTGTCGAGCGTGGCGGAGAACAGCAGGCGCTGGCCGTTGGTGGGCGTCGCGTTCATGATGCGCGTGACGCCGGGCAGGAAGCCGAGGTCCGCCATGTGGTCGGCCTCGTCGAGCACGGTGATCTCGACGTTGTCGAGCGACACGATGCGTTGGCCCATGAGGTCCTCAAGGCGGCCGGGGCAGGCGACGACGATGTCGACGCCACGCGCCATGGCGCGCTCCTGACGCTGCTGTGAGATGCCACCGAAGATGGTGGTGGTGGTCATGCCGTAGGCCGATGCGAGCGGTGCGATGACCGCGTCGATCTGGGTCGCGAGCTCGCGGGTCGGCGCGAGGATCAGCGCGCGGGGGCGGCCGGGCTTGGCCTTGCCGCCCTTAGCGCCCAGCCGAGCAACGACGGGCAGCGAGAACGCGAGCGTCTTGCCGGAGCCGGTCTTGCCGCGGCCCAGGACGTCACGTCCGGGAAGGGTGTCGGGAAGGGTATCGGCCTGGATAGGGAACGGTGTGGTCTTGCCCTCGCGCTCCAGCACGGTGGTGAGGGCGGTGGGCACGCCGAGGTCGGCGAAAGTGAGAGTCACGTAGGTGTCTTTCCGGGGTTGGTGCCGGAGGCACGCTCTCTACGGGCGTGCAGGGATGTCCCTGCGTGTCAGGGCACCGGCAGTGGTGGCGAAGCGCGAAGGATTCGCGTTCGTTCGCCGAAGAGAGGATTTCTACGAGCCTGGCGCGACTCTGTCCGTGTCTGGGACGGTGGCGCTGGCGAGAAGGAGAAGCAATCTGCGACGCATGCTCGGCAGGAGCCGGAACACAATCGTCAACTATAGCAGGTGGATTGTCGACAAGTGAGATTGAGCCCTGCGACTGCGTAGGCGCATTCGGCCTGCCAAGCCTCCCTGCACGCCACAGCAGCACACGCGCGGAAAAGGCGGGCATCCGGGGAATCGCTCCCGAACGCCCGCCTCTCGATCAAAGCGAGGTCACACCTCTGCCCGAAGGCTCAGCCCGCCAGATCAGAACCAGTGCTTCCGCCCACCGATGCTCCGGCCGGAGCGTCCCAGCAGCGCCAAGACGAGGCCAACGATCATGAGGACGATACCGATCGTCTGCAGGATGCCAATCGACGCGAGAAGGCCGATGAGGAAGAGAATCAGACCGAGAATAATCACTGCGGTTCCAATCTGTCGCGGCCTCGTTGCCAAGGCCGTGGGGACATTGTCGCGATCGGTAACGCCGAAAACCCCACCTATCTTCCCAGTTCGCACAATACGTGCTCGCAGAGACCGCCAAAATGGACCTCGCTTGTGGTGGTCCACACGCGCCGTATGCATCCGTTCTCCGTCTTCACTGAAGATGCTCAGGACGGTCACAGAGTTGCCGTCCACAGTGGCCATCGAGTGCGGAATTCTGGTGTCGAACTCGGCCACCCGAAACTGAGCCGAGCGCGTAGCGGGAGCGCCCCTCCACGAGCGAGAGCACTGCACGTGGTCGGGCCGCGTCCACATTACGATGGCCGATGCCGTGGCGGGCTTCACGCCGAGCCGCTCGGTCGGCAGTGGATGCGGCGGCGGGCGTCGCATCGGCCGATCCGAGGGGCCGATGCCCTCACACTCGAGCGGGCCGCCAGGCGCCTACCGCTTTGACATCACGGGGCCACGGCGGCCGTCGAAGCACGATCGGGTAGCCCGTAGTGAGCGCGGCCCACCCTGCCGCGGATGAAGATGACCATGATCAGTCCGACGATGATGACCACCGGATTCGCGAGGTTGGCTACGGAGGCGAGCGTGCCTGTCGCGGTAATTTCCCCCTCGTCGGCGATGCCCCCAGAAAGCAAGAAAAGGCTCGGATCGGTGGTCGCGTGCAGGATCACGGCCCACCAGATGGTGCCGGTCACACGCATCGCCAGGTACATCATCACTCCGAACAGCGCGGTGTAGACGATCGTGATGACGAGCGCAAGGATGTCGTCACTGCCGATGAAGTTGCCCGCGTGAAGCATGCCGAAAATCAGCGCCGAAAGGACGGCGACCGCCTATTCACCGTACCCACGGCGGCGCAGCAGCTGCACCGAGAAGCCGCGACAGACCAACTCTTCTGTGAACCCGATACAGAGTCCGAGAAAGAGAGTCATGAGCGTGACGGCGAGGCCCACCGACGAGTAGTCGACGGCGGCAAACCGGATGGCGTTAAACCCCAGCACCACCACGAAGACGATCCACATCCACGCACCGCCACGGATGGGCTGCTGACCGAAGATCTCGCTGCGCCATCCGAACCAGGGCGCCACCGCGAACATGAGCGCTCCGGCGAGCACGATGGGCAAGGTGGGCCCGAAGAGCACGTTCTGCCAGGAGTCGAAGTTGCCGCCGTCCGTCTTCAATCCGCCGAAGACGGCGGACACGAGGAACGCGAACCCTTGATAGGCGAGCCAGTAGGCCACCGCAAGGAGCACCGCCTTTCAGAATCCTCCTCGATCCCAGAACCCTCGCCATCCCCGCGGCTCCCGAACCGCATCGTCCGTCGCACTCATCGGATCCCCCTCATGGGATAAATGGCGTCCTCGACTCTTTCGACGCTACCAGGAGAGATAGTTGGTTCACCAGGCATGGACCGCTTCCGCGCGCGGGCGGCCGACAAGCCGCTCGCGTTTGCGAATCTGGGCGAAGAGGAAACCCCGGCGCTGGGGCGCTGCGGACTGCGACTGTGCCAGGAGAAGCCGGAGCTGATCGACTCGCAGCTCGAGGCGCTCGCGCTGGCGGCGCGCGACACCGGCGCCGACGTTAAGGTCATGGCGCCCATGGTCGCGACGGCCGAAGAGGCCGCCTGGTTCGCCTCCCGTGTGCGGGCCGCCGGTCTTCCCGCCGCCGGCGTCATGATCGAGGTCCCCGCCGCGGCGCTGCGCTCACGCCACGTCCTGGCTGAGGTGGACTTCGGCTCGCTCGGCACCAATGACTTGGCGCAGTACACGATGGCCGCCGACCGTATGGAGGGCGCGCCGTCTGACCTGCTGGACCCCTGGCAGCCCGCCGTCCTCGACATGGTCGCGGCCGCGTGTGCCGGCGGCGCCGAGACCGGCAAGCCCGTGGGCATGTGCGGAGAGTCGGCCGGCGATCCCTACCTGGCTTTGGCGCTCGCAGGGCTGGGCGTCGCGAGCCTGTCGATGGCGCCGTCCAAGGTGCCCGCCGTCAAGCTTGCCCTGTCGCTGCACAGCCTGGAGGAATGCAGCGCCCTGGCTCAGCTGGCACGCGCCGCGACGTCGGCGATCGCGGCACGGGACGCCGTCCGCGCCGTCGCGAACTCGGAGCTGTCGGCAATTTTGTCACCGCAATCGTTCCTGGCCCGGCATCGCCGGTCACGCCACTCCCCCCGAGGCGTGACCGGCGGTGCCTTCTCTTTTCCCGTGTCGACGAGGCCTGCTCACTACACCTGCACCGCGAACGCCGCGGCCCGCAGCTGTAATTCGGCGACCTGGAGCAGTCGCGCCTCCTCGACGTCGAAGCCCTCGTACCAGGTCTTGGGAGGCCGACGAGCGTTGCGTGAGCACTCGAAGTCCTCACAGATGAGCGTGCCGACGGTGTTGCCATTCTTGCCGGCCTTCCCCGCTCGCTTGGCGTTGTAGAGCACCACGTCGTTGGGCAGCGTCGCGTCGTTGCACCACGAGCACTGGGCGCGGGTACGCGGTCGCGACCCGGGGTGACGGAACAGAATCCCGATGAGCTCTCCCTCAAGGGTCGGCACGATCGCATACGCGCGCCGTTCGAGCTTGGGATCCCGCCACCCCAGGAGGTCGAGCCTGTCCCAATCGAGGGAGTCGAACTCGGCGGGAAGGGTGAGGTCGGCGGCCTCCTTGCGGGAGGCGTTGATGAAGGACGTGCGGATGTCCTTATCGGTGAGGGCAAGCATGAAGTTCGCTATCTGGGGTGCCCGGGCGCGACGTGTGCGCTGCGCGCGCGGGAGTTTTCAGGGTCACAACCATGGGCCGCACCTGATGGCGCAGCCCGGGACGGGATTACCTGATGTCGGCGCACACGGCGCCAACCACCTCCTGGATGCTCACGCCGCCATGGTAGCCCGCGCACGGTCACGCCGTACGCCACTCCCCCGCCACGCGCACTGTGCATCGGGCCAACACTCTCAATTTGGCGAACGCGTCCGCGCTGTGCCAACATGAAATTCCCGCGCCTGATGGTTTTTCAACGACGAAGGGAGTCCGGCGCCATGACCAACGAAGACTCACCGCAGCCCGCGAGGCGACTCGCCGCCGTTCCGGCGTTCCCGCCTGCCCCCGAGGCCCCTGCCGGAACGTCTGCCCCCGCGCCCACCACACGTGGCCCTTACAAGAAGTCGGAGCACACCCGCGCCGCTATCCTCGACGCCGCGACGACGGTGTTCGCCGAGAAGGGCTATCACGCCGGATCGATGCGCGAAATCGCGCGCCGCTGCGATATCGACCAGTCGACGGTCACGCATCACTTCCCGAACAAGCCGGCGCTGCTGCTGTCGCTCATGCACGAACGCGACCGCCGCGCCGACGAAATCATCGACGCGGGGCATCCCGACACGCTCGAGCAAATCCCCGAGGCCGTCCTCGCGCTCGCTCGCCACAACGCGCAGACGCCGGACATCATCGCGCTCTACACGCTGCTCGCGGCAGAGTCCGTCACTCCCGACCACCCGCTGAGCGCCTTCTTCGTCGAGCGCACCTCGCGTGTGCGCGCGGGGTTCGAGGGCTGGTTCGCGCAGCTCGGCGAGGCGAACCTCCTGCGTGCAGGCGTCACTCCGCAGTTCGCCGCGACCGCGTTTCTCGCCCTGTGGGAGGGTGCCCAGCTCCACTGGCTGATTGACCGGGAGGGAGTCGACGTGGTCGGCACCCTCGAAACCTTCATCACGCTCATCATGCGCGATCCCGACTAGCACCACCCACTCATCACCAGCACCACCTCTACCCCCTATTCACGTCCCCCATCACCCCGAAGGACAACGATGACCTCCATCAACGCCACTCCTGAACCCCTGGGCCCCACCCAGGTGGACGGCGACACCACCCCCCAGCCGAGGATGCCCGATTTCAAGTGGAGCCTCGCCATCGCGCTGTTCCTCGGTGGCGTCCTGTGGATTGCTCCCTATGTGGGCAGCATCGCTGTCTTGATGCCGGCCCTCGTGGAGGACATCGCGCCCGACCAGAAGGTCGCACTCGTCGGAACCCTGGGCATCGCCGGCGCCGCGCTCTCGCTCATCTCGAACATCATCTTCGGGGCACTGTCCGACGCGACCCGCACACGCTTCGGTGCGCGCGTGCCGTGGATCGTGGGCGGTGCGATCGTCTCCGCGGCGGCGCTCTTCATGTTCGGCACGGCAACCTCTGTCGCCACGCTCGCCCTGTGGTGGTGCATCTACATGACCGCGCTGAACGCGATCATCGCGCCCATGGTCGCCGAGATCTCGGACCGCGTGCCCACCGAGCGCCGCGGCAGCGTGTCCGGCATCTACGGCGTCGGCATGCTGATCGGAGGCACCGCCTCCACCTCGCTCGCCGCGCTGTTCATCTCGACCCCCAGCACCGGCATCACCCTCTTCGCGGTCATGACGCTGCTGTCCGCCGTCGTGTTCGTGGCGATCGCGCCGCGCACCTCGAACATCGACGCTGCTCGCGAGAAGGTGTCCGCGGGCCAGATTGTGCGCACGTTCCGCCCGCCGACCAAGGGCGCGCGCGACTTCTACCTCGCCCTCTTCGGCAAGTTCTTCCTGGTCGCCGGCACCTACGCGGTGTCGAACTACCAGCTCTACATCCTCACCGACTACATCCAGCTCGAGGAGAACGGTGCCGCGAAGGTCATCGCGATCAACGGCATCATCGCGCTCGTCACCGGCCTGGTCTTCGGTTTCCTCTCGGGCCCGCTGTCCGACAAGGTTGGCCGCCGCAAGCCCTTCGTCATCGGCGCCGCTCTTGTGGTGGCCATCGGCATGATCTTCCCTCTCGCGATGCCTGTGGCGTGGGCCATGGTCGCGTACGCCGTGTTCCTCGGCATTGGCCAGGGAACCTTCACCTCGGTCGACCAGGCGCTCAACGTCGATGTCCTGCCCGATGCGGGCTCGGCAGCCAAGGATCTCGGCATCCTCAACGTCGCCAACTCCGGCGGCCAGATCCTGGGCCCCGTCATCATGTCGATCGTCGTCACGGTGACCGGCGGCTACGCGCTCGGCTTCGTCGCGGCAATCGTCCTCCTGATCGCCGCCGCCATCACACTGGCGGGCATCAAGTCGGTCAAGTAGTTCGCCGAGGCTGGGGCGCTCTCCTGCGCGCCCCAGCCTCTCCTCCTCCCTTTCGCCTTACCTCGACATCGTTAGCGAGCGCAGTACTCATGAGCACCATCCCCCTCAACTCATCCTGGACCTACCGTCGCCCCACCGGCCCCTTCGCCGGATTCGGCGAGGGCCCCGAATCGCTGGGGACCGTGCGCCTGCCCCATGACGCCCTCCGGGATGAGCCGCGCTCGGCCGATGTCCCCGCCAAGGGCGCCGCCGCGTATTACCCGTCCGCTGCGTTCACGTACGAACGTGCGCTCGATGTCCCGGCCGAGTGGGAGGGAAAGACCGTCCAGCTCGAGATTCAGGGCGCGATGCGTAGGGCTCAGGTGTTCGTCAATGACGAGTTGGCCGGCGTCCGCGCGGACGGATATGCCCGATTCTTCGTCGATCTCACTCCCTACCTGACGTTCGGCGGCTCGAATGCCCTCCGTATCGAGGTGCGCACCGGAGAAGACTCGCGTTGGTACTCGGGTGCCGGGTTGCACAGGCCCGTCTTTTTGCACGTGGACGATGCTGTACGCATCGTGAACGACGGTGTCACCATCGTCACGGACCGCCTGGAGGACGACCAGGCGGTGGTGTCCGTCGCGACGACGGCCGTCAACGACACGCGCACCACGCGGACGGTGTGGGTCGTCACCGACCTCACGTCGCCCGGCGGCGACCGCGTCGAGGGTGAGGCGACGCCGCTCACCCTCGCGCCGGGCGAAACTTCGGTGCTGCGCCAGCACTTCTACGTCGCACGCCCGGCACTGTGGAGCCCCGCCTCCCCGTCGCTGTACACGGCTACCGTCTCGCTCAACAACGCCGACCCCGTCGTCACCCCCTTCGGCATTCGCACCGTGACCGTCGATCCGAAGAAGGGACTGCGGATCAACGGCGAAGAGGTGCTGATGCGCGGCGCCTGCATCCACCACGACAACGGACCTCTGGGAGGCGCGGCGATCGGCCGGGCCGAGGAGCGCCGCATCGAGCTGCTGAAGGACGCCGGCTTCAACGCCATCCGTACCGCCCACAATCCGGCGTCGAAGGCGATGCTCGACGCGTGCGACCGCCTGGGCATGCTGGTCATGGACGAGGCCTTCGACATGTGGACCCGCTTCAAGACGCCCTACGACTACGCGGCAGACTTCCCCATGTGGTGGGAGGCCGACCTCGAGTCGATGGTCGCGAAGGACCGCAACCACCCCTCCGTCATCATGTACTCGATCGGCAACGAGATCGTCGAGGTCGGCAAGCCGCATGGCGCACGCTGGGCACGCCGCCTCGCTGAGAAGGTCCGCGAGCTCGACCCCACCCGTCCCGTGACCAACGGGGTCAACGCTCTTCTCGCCGTCATCGACGAGATGCCGCAGATTGTCGAGAAGATGGGCGGCCTCAACGCCCTCATGGCCGACAAGAATGCGATGGCGACCGTCGGCGCGACCGAGACGGCCACCACCCGCATCGAGGAATCCTCCGCGGCGGTCGACGTGCTCGGGCTGAACTACGCCGAGAAGCGCTACGCCCCCGACCGCGAAGCCTTCCCCCATCGCGTCATCGTCGGCTCCGAGACCTTCGGGCCGCTCATCGGCGACCTGTGGCCGATGGTCGTGGAGAGCCCCAACGTCATCGGCGACTTCACGTGGACCGGCTGGGACTACCTGGGTGAGGTCGGCATCGGCTCCACCATGTACGTGGGCGACGAGGGCGTCTCCGGCCAGCTGGAGCGCGAGTTCCCCTACCTGACAGCGTGGTGCGGCGACATCGACATCACCGGCCACCGCCGTCCCCTGTCCTACTACCGCGAGATCGTCTTCGGCCTCCGCTCCGAGCCGTACATCGCGGTTCGCCGGCCCGCATTCCACGGCCGCGAGGTACTCAACCCGTCCATGTGGGCGTGGAGCGACTCGGTGCCGTCGTGGACCTGGGGCGGCTACGAAGGCAAGCCCGTCACCGTCGAGGTTTACGCGGACGCCACCGAGGTCGTGCTGGAGCTCGACGGCGTGGAGATCGCGCGGGGTCCCGTGGGGGACGAACGGCCGATGCTCGCCGTCCTTGAGACCACTTATCGGCCAGGTTCGCTGGTCGCCATCGCGCTTCGCGACGGCGCGGAAGTGGGCCGAACCTCTCTCGCGACGGCCGCCGTGCCGGTATTGACGGCCTCGCTCGACCGCGCCTTGATCACGAACTCGGACGATGACCTCGCCTTCGTCGCGATCGAGCTGCGCGACGCGGCCGGCGCTCTGGCGGCTGATGCGTCCGCGGCCGTCACGGTCACCGTCGACGGCGCCGCGACGCTCGCAGGCATGTGCTCGGCGAATCCGTCGACCGAGGAGCGCTTCGACGCGTCCACGTGGCAGACCTTCGACGGCCGCGCGCTCGCCGTGGTGCGTCCTGCCGAGACCGGTGCCGCGAAGGTGACCGTGTCGGCCGAAGGGTACGAGTCCGTCGTGCTCGAGCTCACGGTCGCGTAGGCGACGTCAGGGCGAGCGCGCGTTCCGCGCTCGCCGCTCTCCACAGCAAACGAGGCCGTGACCACGCCCGAGGCGTGATCACGGCCTCGGCCGTTGGTGAGCGAGATACTTAACGCAGCACGGCCTCGAACTTCTCCGCGGCCGCGGCAATGATCGCCTCGCGCACGCCCAGCACCTCATCAGCCGAGAGCGTGTGATCCGCCGCGCGCAGGCGCACATTGATCGCCACAGACTTGCGCCCTTCGCCCACCTGCTCGCCCGTGAACACGTCGAACACCGTCGCGTCCTCCACCAGGTCTCCCCCGGCGTGCTTGACGACGCCCACCAGGTCGCCGGCCGCAACGTCGGAGGCGACGACGAACGCGAAGTCCTCCTTCGCCAGCACCTGCTGCGACACCGGAGTGGCCCCGGCGATGACGCCCGCGGACTCTGCGATCAGCGGGTCCAAGACCACCTCGAACGCCACGGTGCGCGCCGGCAGACCCAGCGTCTCGCAGACCTTGGGGTGCAACTCACCCGCGTGCGCCACGAACGTGCCGTCCTCGAGCCAGTAGGTCGCGCCGCGGCCCGGGTGCCATGGCATCCGCGAACCCTGCGACACCGTCAGCTCCACGCCCGCGACGGACGCGATGCGCTCCACCGCGGCCAGGGCATCGGCCCAGCCCCACGCCGTGGCGTGGCCGTTCCAGCCCGCGCGCACGCGGTTGCCCGCCATGATGCCGGCCACACGGCGCGGCTGACCCGGCAGGGCCTCATTGAGCGCCTCGACCTCGGCTGGCGCGATGCCGCCATCAGTCGAGTCGACCGTGGGCAGCACGCCGATGTTCTTGGCCTGGTACGCGCGGCCAAGCTCGTACACGGCCACGTCCTGCTCGCCGCGGCCCAGGTTGACGCGGACGGCGTCGACCAGCGTGGCGAGCATGGTGGTACGCATCAACGGCAGCTCCGCCGAAAGCGGGTTGGCCAGCGCGATCCAGTCGCGACGCGGGTCCTCGTCGGGGATGCCCAGGTCGTCCAGCCGAGACTCGGCCATGAACGGGTATGTCAGCACCTCGGTGAGGCCCGACTCGGCCAGCGTGCGCGCCACCGAGCGGCGCACCTTCTGGCCGTGCGTGAGGCCGCGCCCGGGAGGCGCGACCGGCAGCACGGACGGGAGGTTGTCGTAGCCACGCAGGCGCGCGACCTCCTCGACCAGCGTGATCGCCGAGTCGAGGTCGGGGCGCCACGTGGGCGGCGTCACGAGCAGCGACTCGTAGTCGCGATCGACCTCGCAGCCGACCTTCTCGAGCGCCTGAACGACCTCATCGGCCGGGTACTCCACGCCCACGATGGTCGACGGATATGCGATATCCATCGCAATCTGCGCCGGCGCCACGGTCTCATCGAGGTCCGTGTACACGTCCTCGATCTGGCCGCCGCCGAACTCCTGCATCAGGTTCAGCGCGCGCTGCACCGCCACCACCTGCAGGCGCGTGTCCACGCCGCGCTCGAAGCGTCGCGACGCCTCCGAGCCCAGGCGGTGACGACGCGCCGTGCGCGCGATGGTGATCGGGTCGAAGTGCGCGGCCTCGAGCAGGATGTCCGTGGTCGCGTCGGAGACCTCGGTGTCCGCGCCTCCCATCACACCGGCCAGGCCGATGGCGCGCGCGCCGTGGCCGCCTGCGGAGTCGGCGATGACGAGGTCCTCGCCATCCAGCACCCGCTCAGCATCGTCCAGCGTGGTCAGCTTCTCGCCGGCCTGTGCTCGACGCACCACGATCGGCTCGCTCACCTGGGCGAGGTCGTACGCATGCAGGGGCTGGCCCAGCTCGAGCATCACGTAGTTGGTGACGTCGACCGCAAGCGAGATGGGCCGCATGCCCGCCTGCTCCAAGCGACGCTTCATCCACGAAGGCGAGGCCGCATCGGCAGAGAACCCGCTGAGCCGGCGCGCGACGAAACGGTCGCAGCCCACCCGGCCACGTACGGGGGCCGCGTCCTCGACGACCACGCCGAAACCATCGCCGGCGGCGCCGGTAACCACGACATCGGCCGGATCCCGGAACGTCTGCCCCGTGGAGTGGCTGTACTCACGCGCCACACCGCGCACGGAGAACGAGTACCCGCGGTCGGGGGTGACGTTGATCTCGATGGTGAACTCGTCGAGGCCCAGCAGGCCGATGGCCGATGTTCCGGGCACCAGGTCCTCGTCCGCGACCAGCCCGGGGAAGGTCACCTGGGATTCGCCGGAGGGAGAGGCGAGCACGATGATGCCGTCGTGGTCCTCGCCCAGGCCCAGCTCCTTGGACGAACAGATCATGCCGTCCGACCAGTGGCCGTACGTCTTGCGGCCACCGATGGGGAACGGCCCGGGCAGCACGCCGCCGGGCAGGATGCACACCACGTAGTCGCCCTCGTGGAAGTTGTGCGCGCCGCACACGATGCCCTTGGAAGACGGGTAGTCCTCCTTGTTGTCAGGCTTGTGGCCGGGGCCTGCGGGGTCGTTGTGCTCGCCGACATCGACGCGGCAGTAGTTGACGGTCTTGCCGTTGGAGGCGACCTCCTTGACGAGGCTCATCACGCGGCCGATCACGAGCGGGCCCGTGATGCCGCCGCCCTCGATGCCCTCTTCCTCCAGGCCCACCTTGACGAGCGCCGCGGCGACGTCCTCGGGGGTCGAACCGGGGACGAGGTCGACGGACTCCTCAAGCCACTTGAGTGGAATCTTCGGCACGACTAAATCTCCATTCCGAACTGCTGGGAGAAGCGAATATCGCCCTCGACCATGTCTCGCATGTCCTTGACGCCGTGGCGGAACATCAGCGTGCGCTCCACGCCCATGCCGAACGCGAACGCCGTGAACTCCTCGGGGTCGATGCCCGCGGCGCGCAGCACGTTGGGGTGCGTCATGCCGCAGCCGCCCCACTCGATCCAGCCGGTGCCGGAGCACGTGCGGCAGTCGTTGTCCTCGCCGCCGCACACAAAGCAGCGCAGGTCCATCTCCGCACTGGGCTCCGTGAAGGGGAAGAAGGACGGGCGCAGGCGGGTGACCGCATCGGGGCCGAAGAGGCTGCGCGCGAAGGCGTCGAGGGTGCCCTTGAGGTGGGCCATGGTGAGGCCCTTGTCGACCGCGAGACCCTCGATCTGGTGGAACACGGGCGTGTGCGTCGCGTCCAGCTCGTCGGTGCGGAAGGTCTTGCCAGGGCACACCACGTAGATGCCGCGGCCCTCGCTCACCAGCGCGTCGCGGCGCTCGAGCGCGGCGCGCACCTGGACCGGCGAGGTGTGGGTGCGCAGCACGATGCCGGCCTCGGGCGGGTCAACGAAGAACGTGTCCTGCATCTCGCGCGCGGGGTGGTCGGGGTCGAAGTTGAGGGCGTCGAAGTTGAACCACTCCGCCTCCATCTCGGGGCCCTCGGCGACCTCCCAGCCCATGGCGACGAACGTGTCCGCCATGAGCTCCTGCATGGTCTCGAGCGGATGGCGCGCGCCCTTGAGCTCGCGGCTCACGGGCAGGGTGACGTCGACCGTCTCCTCGACCAGGACGCGGGCGTCGCGCTCGGCTTCCAGCTCCTCCTGCCGCCCGGCGATCGCCTGGTTGACGCGTCCGCGGGCCTTGCCCATGTTCTTGCCGGCGGTGGCCTTGTCGGCGGGCTCGAGTCCGCCGATCTGACGGTTGGCCAGCGTCAGCGCGGCCTTGTCGCCGGTGTGGGCGAGCCGCGCTTCCTTCAACTCGTCGAGGGTCGTGGCGGCGGCGATGGCCTCGAGGGCCTCGGTCACGGCCGCGTCGACGGCGGCGCCGTCGAGGGGTGAGAGCTCAGTCATGGCTGCTTTCCTGAGGTTTCGGGGGTCTGGGGGTGAGTCTATCGGCGCGCCGACGGCCGATGCCGTGGCGTGGTCCCGTATGGGAGGTGCCTGGCGTACGCGAGCCGCGTGACGCATCGGCCATTCGAGCCGCACGTCGAGGCCCGGGGGGGTCTCCCCGGGCCTACATAAACAGCGAAGGTGCGGCGCTCACCGGAGCGGCCGACTCCCGGCGCACGGCGGCGCGGGCCGATGGGGCCCAGGGCTGCTCGCTCGTGCTCATGCGTCCAGGGTAGCGCCTTCGGCAAGCAGCGGGTTCGTCGCCGGGGCGGAGTAGGTGGTGCCCTTGCCGTCGCGCCGGCCACCCATGAGCGCCTCGTCGGCGGCGGTGAGCAGCTCCCCAATGCGGTACGAGCCAGCGAGCGCAGCCGTGGTGAAGCCCGCGGACACTCCCACCCGGGACGCGTCGGGCACCAGCGCCCGGATGTCGCGCTCCACCTGAGCGCGCAGGGTCTCCACGATCGCATCGGGATCCGCGCCCAGCTCGAGCCAGCGGACCACGGCGAACTCGTCGCCGCCCAGGCGCGCGACCAGGTCGCGCTCGCCGCTGTGGAGCGTCAGCGCGTGGCCGCATGCCCTCAGCACGGTGTCGCCCGCATCGTGCCCCATCTCGTCGTTCACGGACTTGAAGTGGTCGAGGTCGATGGTGACGACGGCGATGTCGGAGGGGCGCTTGGATGCGGCATCGAGCATGGTCTGGCCGCGCCGGTTGAGCTCGTGGCGGTTGGCGAGGCCCGTGAGCTGATCCGTGCTCGCACGCACCACGGTCTGCAGCAGCGGGCGGCGCAGCAGCCACAGCCCCAAGCCCACGGAGCCGGCCACGACCACCACGATGCCCGTGTACATCAGCATCTGCCGCGGCAGCGCCGCGATGCCCGGGACGATGGCGGCGGGGCTGACCTGCACATGCACCGCCCAGGAGGGCCCGCCCTCGATGTCGAGCGGGCGCTCGACCACCACCTCGCCATCGGCGAATCCCACGGACGAGCCGTCCGTGGCGGCCTCGAGAGGCGGATCGTGGAACATGCTGGGGTCCGCGGGCCCCGCCACAATGGCGCGGTCGGGGTCGAGCAGGAACGCCGATGCCGCCGCGGTATCGGTACCGTCGTCGAGCTGGGCATTGAGCGCGGCACTGTCGAGCGCCACCACCGCGACCACGGGCGCGCCGTCGCCCTCGCGTGGCACCGCCACGGACACCACCGCCTGGCTCGAGCCGTCCTCACGCACCACGTGATGCCACGTGGGGCCCTCGCCGACGGCCGCGCGTGCGTCCTCGAGCCATACGGGCGGCCCCGCGGGTCGCTCCGGCGCGGGGACAGACCCGGTCCGCTCGAGCGCATCGTCCACGAGCCACGCGCTGGGGGTGCCGTCCGCATCGATCGCCTCAACCCTGAGCCCGTCGCTGGTCTTGAGGATGCCGAGCACCTCGTGGTCGGGGGTGAACACCGCGATGGTCTGGAAGGGCGGGTGGGCGGCCACGTAGCCGTGCAGCGCGGCGAGGACCTCGTCGGTGTCGTCAAGGGTCAGCGTGCCGCCCGCGACCGAGGAGGCGATATCGGTGGCCGATTGCGCCGCCGGACGGGCGAGGGTGCCCGCGCGCTGCGCGTACGCATCGGCCACCACCTGGGCCACATCCACCGAGGCGTTGCGGGTGTCGGTCGAGGCCCGCCACGCCATGTACAGCGCGCCGGCGAGTTGGAGCACCAGGACACCGACGATGAGGACGGCGGCGATGGTCACGGCGGCAGGCCGTCCCCCACCGCGGCGTTCTCCCATCGTCATCGTGGTGCTCGAGCGCGGCTTAGCCGGACAGGCCCGACAGGCCCACCAGAATCATCGCCCCCGCGCACGTGTTGATCAGCGGCAGCGCCATCCGCAGCTTGGCGGGAATCTGGTCGCTCTTGACCACCAGCACCGACGAGAAGAACAGCAAAATGGCCAGAATCATCGCGAGCGTGGTGGCGCCCAGCACGAGCAGCAAGGGCGCGAACATCGCGATCTTCTCCGCGCGCGAGGCGTGCGCCCCAAACCGGTAGATCTCCTCGCCGTCGAGCGTCAGCGTCTGAAAGCCCGGCAACAGGCCGCTGGCCATGATGCGGGATTCTTTGCCGCCGCGCAGCGGGACGGTCCAGGCCCCCTTGCGACGCTTGAGCGGCTCGCCATTCAGAAGAATCGAATAGAACACGCCTTGCGCCCCCTTGATTTCGACCTTTCCGGTCGCCTTGGGAACGTTGAGGGGCACGAGGTTTCCTGCCATGACCTGCCTTTTGCAATGTGTTTGGCGGCAACGCTAGCACCAGGCGTGTTGCCGCCATGTGACGCCGGTCCGTTCAGGCGGCCGATGCCGTGGCTGGGCGGGCGGCGTACACGCCGCCTTTGCGTCACCCTGGACCGTAAACGGTCCCCTTCGCCTCGCGCTTGCCACGGATCAGCGCCGCGTCGGCACGCCTCAGGAGGTCGCCCAGATTCGCGTCGCCGTCGAGGAACTCCGCGATTCCCATCGTCACGCCGACCTCCTCGGTTCCCGACAGGCGCGTGTGGAGTTCGCGCTCGACCTCGTCGCGCACGCGACGCGCCACGGTCATGGGGTTGTCCGTGCGTCGGAGCGCCTGAACGGTGACGAACTCGTCGCCTCCAAGACGCGCGACCACGTCCCCGTCACGCACCGACGCGCGCAGCGCGAAGGCCACGGCGATAAGCGCGCGGTCCCCCACCTCGTGACCGTGGGTGTCGTTCAGGCTCTTGAACCGGTCCAGGTCGAGCGTCGTGACGAGGACGCGCTCGCCACGCGAGGTCGCGGCTGTGAGGACGATCCCCCCGCGTCGCATGAGTTCGCTGCGGTTGGTAAGGCCCGTCAGCGGGTCCGTGAGGGCGCGCTCGCGCAGGCGACGCAGTGGGTGACGCACCCGCCACGCGAACACCGCGGCGCCGATGAGCAGTAGCAGCGACATCGCGGTGATCCACGCCAGCGTGGTGCCTAGTCCGCCCAAACCGGCAGACAACTGGGCCTCGTCGGCGGTGATGTGGATGATCCAGTCGAGTCCCTCAGAGGCCGGGAAGGTGCGGTCGAGCACAATGTCCGAACCCACGCGAGAAAACTCCGTGGCGTCGGAACGACTGGGCGGCGGCGACACAGCGAGCCCGATGTCCCCCGCGGTCGGGACCTCACCCGAGGCCTGCGCGAGGGCCTGCAGCGTGTCCGTGTAGGCGCTCGGCGCCGCAATCACTTGCTGGAGGTCACTCAGGACGAAGGCCTCGGCACCCGCGCCGTACGGCAGGTCGTCGAGGATGCCGCCGAGCGCGTCGAGGCTCAGGTCGGCTCCCACCACCGCGACCACCTCACCGTCGCGGGTGGCCGACTGCGCCGCGGAGACCAGCGTGTTCGCGGTGTCGAACTCGATATACGGCTCAGTCCACGACACTCCCAGGCGCGACGCGCCCAGCTGGTACCAAGGCCGCACAGTCGGGTCGTAGTCCACCAGGGACTCAGACTCTCCCAGGGGAGCGAAAACGCCGTCGCGAGATATCCCGACCGCCGTGCCATCGGCGCCGCCGTAGTGCTCCTCGAACCCACCCCCGTCGCGTCTGACCACCAAATAGTCGCCGTTGGTCCAACCGATATAGATGCCCCGTACCGCCTGTTCGCGTTCCAGGCGCTGATACATCGCCTGCGCCAGGTCCTCGCGCGTGGCGTCGGGGTCGCTGGCCACCTGTACGGCGGTTCCGGTCACCACATCACGTGCGGACTCGGCGTACCGCGCTACCCGCTCCTCGGTGAGGTCGCCCACGTACCCGTAGGTGTCGAGCGCGGCCGCATCGAGTTGACGGTTGGCAAGCACCACCCCCGTCACGGTGGCGATGGCCTGCATCAAGACGATCGCGACGATCAGCGAGATCGCGATCACGTATCCACGTGATCGCATCAGGAGTCGTCGAGGCTGCACGGATCTACCGTAGGGTGCGATCGCGCTGGCACGAACAGAATCCGCGTGGACTTCGTCACTCGCCGGTGGGGCTACCCGCCAGGTAGACCTCGCCCTTAGCGCGGCTCTTGCCGTCGACCAGTGCCGCGTCCGCCGTACCGATCAGTTCCGTGAGATCGACTCGGCCGGTGACCTGCACCGCCACGCCGATGGTCACGCCCACGCGCCACTCGTCGGCATCCGAGGCCTCCGCGCGAGTGGAGGCGACGGCAGGGACGCGAGGCATCGCGGCAGTGGCCGCCGCGGCGGCAAGGGAGCGCAGTTCGCCCGCGACCGCGACCGGATCGTCGCGGTCGCGGCGGTGGAGGAGCACCACAAACTCGTCTCCGCCGGTGCGCGACGCGACCTCGTCGACACGGATCCACTCGCGCATGGCATCGGCGACCGCCACGAGGGTGTCGTCGCCCGCGGCATGGCCCCAGCGGTCGTTCAGCGCCTTGAACCCGTCGAGGTCCATGACACACGCCACGAGGGTGCCGCCGTTGCGCTCAAAAGCCCGTGCGACCTCGCGGCCCTGCAGCAACAGCGACGCGCGGTTGGCCAAACCCGTGAGGGGGTCCGTGCTCGCAGCCTTCTCGAGGCGGGCCATGGGATGGCGCACCACGAGGGCCACCACCACGAGCGCAACCGTGACGATGGCGGTGGCGCCGAGCGCCCAAAAGACAGTGCTTTGGTACGTGCTGACGTCGCGCATGGCGGCGGTG
Source organism: Demequina sp. NBRC 110051 (assembly GCF_002090055.1). Lineage (GTDB taxonomy): Bacteria > Actinomycetota > Actinomycetes > Actinomycetales > Demequinaceae > Demequina. The sequence continues at coordinate 213,707 of NZ_BBRH01000008.1, read as the reverse complement.
TCCGCCATCTCAGCGTGCACGAGCCAGTCGCCGTCGCCTATGGCGATGTCCCACACCACGGCGTCCTCGTCGGCCTCGCGGTCCATGCCCACCTGCGCGAGCGTGGGCACGTCGCCCTCCTGGTCGACGGCGGCGGTCACCTGAGCGTCGAGGTTCGACGTCCACGCCGCGACGTTGCCGTCGACGTCCGTGATGACGGCGCGGGACGTCTCGCCGTAGGGAATGGCATCGAGCGCGGCGGTCAGTGCGGACGTGCTGAGATCGACGGCGATGACCGCCTGCACCGTGCCGTCCTCATCGCAGACGCCCTGCGTCGCGGTCACCGCGACGTCGCCGTCGGCGCCGACGTAGGGCCCCACGAGCAAGGCCTCTGCACTCGCGCATCCCTGCGCGAACCACGCGCGGTCACGGGGGTCCGTCTGCCGGAACGGGACAATGCCGCTCGCGGTGACCTCGAATCGATCGGTGTACGAGGCCGCGAGGACCTCACCGCCATCGCCGTGCCGCACCATCGAGCGAAACCCCGTATCGGTGCGCTGAAGCGTCGCGAAACTACCGTCGGGGTAGGCGATATAGCTCGCCTCGACGTGGGCGACGCTCGACAGGTAGAGGAAGGCCTCGCCGACCACCCGGGTGAGCACCTCGGCGTCGAAGTCCTCGTCAGGCGGGGCGAACTGGGAGGCCGCGATCTCGACCGCAGTGAGGGCGGCCTCGCCGGTCTCCACCACGCGCTCCGTGACGAGGCTTCCGCTGCGGTCCATCTGTTCTCGCGCGGTGCTGGAAAGGTCGCGCACGGCCATGCCCCACGCGATCACGATGATCAGCAGTTGGACACCCATGAGCACCACGGCGACCGTCAGCAGCAGCCGGGGCGTCAAGAATGACATCCCCTTACCGTGCGACGTGTCGTGGACCATGCTCCACGGTAGGCGGCGCCCATATAGGACCCCTGACGCCTGAGGCGGTGAGAAAGATCACACGGGCGCTACGCGCGCTGGGCGGTCGCAGACGCGTAGAGGCACACCGCAGCGGCGGTGGCGAGGTTGAGACTCTCGGCGGCGCCGTAGATCGGGATGCGTACCACCTGGTCCATGAGGGCGAGGTCATCCTCGGTGAGGCCCCAGGCCTCGTTGCCGAACACCCACGCGGTGGGCCCGGCGAGCACCGCCGCGTCGGCGCCCTCGGAACCCAACACTGCCGTGCCGGAGCCGTCGGCGGCCAAGAGGCTGAGGCCCGCGGCGGACAGTTCGGTCGCGGCGTCCTCGAGCGGCAGCGCGCGCACCACGGGAAGGTGGAAGATGCTGCCGGCCGTGGCGCGGATGACCTTGGGATTGCCCGGGTCCACCGACTGGCCGGCGAGGATGATCGCGTCGGCGCCAGCGGCATCGGCCGCACGAATGACCGTGCCGGCATTACCGGGGTCGCGCACGTTGCTCAGCACGGCGACGAGGCGCGGCTGGGAGGCGAGGACGGCGTCCAGGGCGACCCCGGCATCGGCCACGACGGCCACGACGCCCTGGGCGTCCGTGCTCATCGCGTCGAGCACCTGGGGCGTGCCAAGGTGGACGTAGAGCCCCGCGCCGATCGCCTCGGAGGCGATCTCGGGGTGGCGGGCGTGGGCGTCCTCGCTGAGGTAGACGTCACGCACGCGATCGGCGGCGAAGCGCACGGCCTCGCGCACCGCCTGCGGTCCCTCGACTAGCAGCATGCCGGCCCGGGAACGCTGAGGACGCCCCGCCAGGGCTGCGACCTTCTTGATGCGCTCGGCCTTGGTGTTTTCCAAGGTCAGCACGAGGTCGTCGAGCGTGGCGGGGCGTCCTGTCATGCGAGTGAGACTTACGCGGCGGGTGCGTTGACGTCCTCGGGGAGCGCCTTCTTGGCGGTCTCCACGAGCACGGCGAAGGCGGCCTCGTCGTTCACAGCAAGCTCGGCGAGCATGCGGCGGTCCACCTCGATCTCAGCGGCCTTGAGGCCCTGGATGAAGCGGTTGTAGGTCATGCCGTTCGCGCGGGCCGCAGCGTTGATGCGCTGGATCCACAGCTTGCGGAAGTCACCCTTGCGCTTACGGCGGTCGCCGTAGGCGTACACCATGGAGTGAGTGACCTGCTCCTTGGCCTTGCGGTACAGACGCGAGCGCTGGCCACGGTAGCCGTGGGCGCGCTCGAGGGTGCTACGGCGCTTCTTCTGGGCGTTAACTGCCCGCTTGACGCGTGCCATGTGTTACTCCTTGGTTCCTCGGGCCTTACTTGCCCAGCAGCTTCTTGATCTTCTTCGAGTCGGCGTCCGACAGGATCGCGTCCTGCGCCACGCGGCGCTTACGCGAGGACGTCTTCTCCTCGAACTTGTGCACGTTCATGGCGTGCGAGTGCTTCACCTTGCCGGTGCCGGTGAGCTTGAAGCGCTTCTTGGCGCCCGAGTGGGTCTTGTTCTTCGGCATGTTCTGCCCTTTCTGACTTCAGGCCGTCACCCCCTGCGGGGATCGAGCACGAATGGGACCGGCTTATTCGCCGGACGTCTGCTTGGCCGTCTTGGCCGCGGCGCGCTGCTCGCGGTCCGCACGGTCGGCGGCCTTCTTGGCCTCGCGTGCGACGCGCTGCTCCTCCTTGGCCTCCGACTTCTTCTTCAGAGGACCGAGGACGAGCGACATGTTGCGTCCCTCCTGCGAGGGCATGTTCTCGACGACGCCGTACTCCTCGAGTTCCTCCGCCAGCTTCAGCAGCAGGCGGCGGCCCATCTCGGGACGGGACTGCTCGCGACCGCGGAACATGATCGTGACCTTGACCTTGTCGCCGCCCTTAAGGAAGCGGATGACGTGGCCCTTCTTGGTCTCGTAGTCGTGCTCATCGATCTTGAGACGGAAACGCATTTCCTTGATCTCGGTGTTGGCCTGGTTACGACGCGCCTCGCGCGCCTTCACCGCCGCCTCGTACTTGAACTTGCCGTAGTCCATGAGCTTGGCGACCGGAGGCCGCGAGTTCGGAGCGACCTCGACCAGGTCGAGCTCTGACTCCTGCGCCAGACGGAGCGCATCCTCGATACGGACGATGCCGACCTGTTCGCCCTGAGGGCCCACGAGGCGGACTTCCGGAACGCGGATGCGATCGTTGATGCGGGGCTCGTTGATGGTGGCTCCTTCTTGTCGAGTACCTGTTCGCTCGCCGGACAAAGGAAAAGGCCCTCGTCCGAACGCAGACGAGGGCCACCATGATTGCGGCGCCTGCGGTGTTTTCACACCACCTGTGCCGCGACCTGGAACCCCGGCCCATTGACTGGCCCTAGGGTGGGAGGTGGACTCCGCTTGCGCGCCGGGGATCCATTCCCCAGCCGGTCGACTCACAAGGATAGCACGATGACGTCTGATATGCCCCGCCGCTTCTCGTTCGGCGATTCCGAGGCCGATGCCTCCGCCTCCGCCGCCCGTGATCTCGCCGAGGTCAACGCCGTGGAACTTATCTCTACGGTAAGCGTTCATCTGTTGAGCGCCGCCGCGCTCCGTTGCGGACTTGCCGAGGACGGTGAGCAGCACCAGGACCTCGACGAGGCGCGCACCCTCATCAACGCCCTGGCAGGCCTCATTACGGCGTCCGCCCCGGATCTTGGCGACACTCATGCACGAGCGTTGCGTGACGGACTGCGCAGCGTACAGTTGGCGTTCCGGGAGGCCTCAGTGGTTCCCGATGCGCTGGGCGAAGGCCCGGGAGAGAAGTACACGGGGGCAGTGAGCTAGATGACTCGTTCGCAGGACGCGACTACCGACGAGGGAACCACCCCTTCCGTCGGCGACGGGCCCATGCTCGACGCGGACCGCGACGACGAAGACACGATCATCCTGCCGCGGCGGGACCCGAGCGAGGAACCCACCGAGGTACCGCCGGACGACGACCCCGACCCGTTCATCGAGGACGAGCCGTCACCCGCTGAGGACAACGAGGAGAAGCCAGCCACGGCATCGGCCGTCCCAGCGACCGCGGGTCTCGAGCGCTACTCCCCTACCGGACCCATCCCCGTGATCGGCGAGGCGAACCCGATCACGGGCGCGCTGCCGGTGATCGGTCCGGTTTATCCGCCCAAGCCGCGCCGGCCGTGGATCATCGCGACGTGCGTCCTGGGCGTGGCGCTGATCGGCGCCGGCTACCTGGGCTGGCGCATGTGGCAGATCAACGAGGAATGGCAGGCGTACTCGGACGACGTCACCACCGCCAACTACGACCTGGGCGAGCAGATCGCGAGCGTGCAGCAGAACCTCACCGAAAAACAGCAGGAAGTGGATCTGCTGTCGCAGCAGCTGTCCACCTCGAACGACCGCCTCACCGATGTTTCCGCGGAGAAGGCGGCCGCGCTGGACTCGCAGGAGCTCACCAGCCAGGTCATCACCACGCTCGAGGAGACGCTGAGCCTGGGCCAGGCCGCGACGGCCACGCTGAACTCCTGCATCGACGGGCTCGAGCAGCTCACGACCTACCTTGAGGCGCCCGAGGACGAGTACGACCCGGAGCAGATCGCCGAATACGCGTCCAACGTGTCCGACCTGTGCGACAACGCCGATGCCGCGACCGTCCGCTTCCAGGGAGCGCTGACGGAGTGAGACGCGCCCTGGTGGTGGCAGCCGCCGCGAGCGCACTGGCGCTCAGCGGCTGTGCCGCCCTGCCCGCCACCCCGGGCGCGATGCCCACGGACTGGGTGCCCTCGCCCTCCGCGGCGCCCGAGCAGAACAATGTGGCCCTGTCTCCCGACGGCTTCTCCGCGGCGCAGCGGATGACCGTGCGCGTGCGCAACAGCGGCTGCGGCGCCGTCACGACGGGCTCCGGCTTTGCGCTCGACGCCTTCACGCTGGTCACGAACCGCCATGTGATTAACGACTCCGCAACGCTCGAGATCTCGACCCACGACGGCCGCGTCATCGACGTCGAGGCCGCCGAGGTCACCACCGTCGCGGACCTCGCCATCCTCAAGACCACCACCGCGATGGGTGGCGCCTTCGCGGCGCTCGCCCAGGAGGACCCCGAGGAGGGCGACGCGATCACGGTAGTGGGATACCCGAACGGCGGGCGCCTCACGACGACGACGGGCGTGGTGCTCGGCGCGACCACGGACCCGGTCGAGAACAACAGCGGCGGAGCGGTGGGCACCGTGCTGGCCACGACGGCCGTGGTGCAGCCGGGGTCGTCCGGCTCGCCGGTGCTCAACGAGGACGGCGAGGTCGTGGGTGTGGTCTACGCCAAAAACGACGCGAACCAGAGCTTCATCGTCCCCGTGTCGATGCTGAACTCACTCATGGCTCAGCCCAAGCTGCTGGTGCCCCAGTCGTCGTCATGCGCTGCGGCTTCGAGCGGTTCCGGCGCGGCGGCCGGCGTCAACTGAGGCGTTCTCCACGACGCGCGGTCGCGGATCTAGGCGGTCGCGCGGATCTAGGCGGTCGCGAGCCTCAGCTCGAGCGAGTCGATGCGCTGTGCCACCACGTCCGAGTGTGCAAGCTCGCGCTGCACGCGCTCCACCACGCCGTTGACCTCGGGTTGAGTCAGGCCGGGGACGAGGCTCAGCACCACGGCGACCTCTGCTCCCCTGCCGGGCACTGCGTCCACTGCCCTCAGCGCGTCGTCCAGCGACACCGCCGACATGACCGCGTCACGAATGTCCTCGCTCACCGCACCATCGACGATCGCTGGCCGCCAGGGCTGGCCCTGACCGAGCGCCCACACCGCCGGACGCGGGATCAGCACGGTCTCCATGCCGGGGTTCACGACGAGCGACGACCATCCCTCGGCGATCGCCGCGAGGGCCGCGCGCGGACCCTCCGCGGGGATGGGCCGCGCCTCGGTGTTCCAGGCCTGGACGGCGTCTACGTCGGTGAACACCGGGAGCGCGGCGCGGCCGTCGGGCATCTGCACCGCCACCACGCCGGTGGACGCCACCGCGTCCTGCTCGAGCCCGTGCTTGCCGACGTGACGCTGCTCCCCCTGGGCGAGCACGGGAATCAGCACGCGTGCGTAGGCGAGCGCGTCCACGACATCGGCCAGTGGGGCCTTGCCGCGCGAGTGGCGGATGAGGGCCTGCGCCAGGTGGGCATCGGCCGAGCCGTCGTCGTCGGAAAAGATCGACTCGGGGATCTCCTTGAAGGGCTCGGCGTCGCTCATGGCACCGATGCTACGGGGTGGCGGTGACGCGACTCACGCGTGGCGCGCCTACACGCGCGCCCACCTGCACTCGCGCACGTCAATCTGCGGAGTGTCGGGCGGGGGTGCAAATATCAGCGCTTGCGCCCGTCGATCTGCGGAGTGTCGGGCGGGCCTGCGGACAGCGGGCACACCCTTCCTCGAGTACCTACGGGCGACCTGCGACGTCGAGGGCCTGCGGCAGCGTGAAGTTGCCGTTGTAGAGCGCCTTGCCCACGATCGCGCCCTCGACACCCTTGCCCACGAGCGTGCGGATCGCCGCGATGTCGTCGAGGCTCGAGATGCCGCCGGAGGCGACCACGGGCGCGTTCGTCGCGTCCGCGACCTGGCCCAGGAGTTCGAGGTTGGGGCCCGAGAGCATGCCGTCCTTCTTCACGTCGGTGACGACGTAGCGCGCGCAGCCCTCGGCGTCCAGGCGTGCGAGCACGTCCCACAGGTCGCCGCCGTCGCGCGTCCAGCCGCGGCCAGACAAGGTCGTGCCACGCACGTCGAGGCCCACGGCCACGCGGTCGCCGTGCTTGGCGATCGCCGCACGCGTCCACTCGGGGTTCTCGAGGGCAGCGGTGCCGATGTTGACGCGGTGGCAGCCAGTCGCGAGTGCCGCCTCGAGCGACTCGTCGTCACGGATGCCGCCGCTCATCTCGACCTTGATGTCGACGCTCCTGACAACCTCGGCCAGCAGGTCCGCGTTCGAGCCGCGCCCGAAGGCCGCGTCTAGATCCACCAGGTGGATCCACTCCGCGCCGCCGTCAACCCAGTCCTGCACCGCCTTGAGCGGCGAGCCGTAGCTGGTCTCCGAGCCGGCCTCGCCCTGCGTGAGGCGGACGGCCTGGCCGTCGGCAACGTCGACGGCGGGGAGGAGCTCGAGGCGCGGGGAGTCGGTCATGGTCTCGCTTTCACGTCGTGTCATACCGGCGGGGACGGCCGATGCTGTGGTCGCGTCAGGCGCGCCGGGTCCAGGCTACCGGGGCGCGGGGGCGTGTGGCTCACCGGGTCCGGCCCACCCCTCGACCGTACAGCGATCGATGTATTAACGTCGATGGCATGACGTCCTCCACCCCGTCCGTTGCCGCCGCGACCACCATCGCAGCCACCACCATCGCGACGGAGCCGCGTGACCACATCCGCTGCGCGCGACCCGAGCACACGGCCGCGGTCGCCCACATCGGCCACGCCTTGTCGGACGCGACCCGCGCCGCGATCGTGCTGGCGCTGCGGCACGGCAGCCACTGCCCTGCGGACCTCGCATCCGAGCTCGGCGTGAGCCGTCAGTCGATGTCCAACCACCTCTCCCACTTGCGTGGATGTGGGCTCGTGGTGGCCGAGCGGCGGGGTCGCCACATGCACTATTCGCTCGCCCACCCCGCGCTCGCCGAAGCCCTTGACGCGATGCTCGCCCTCACGGTCACGCTGAACCCCGGCTGCTGCGACTCGGAAGGATGTACCTGCTGATGACCGCCACCGTCCTGCCCGACCGTGCCACGGTGCTGCGCCGGCGCATTCGCCTCATCGTCGCGGGCACCATCGTCTACAACATCGCAGAGGCGGCCATCGCGCTGGCCGCGGGTGCGGCGGCGTCCTCGAGCGCGCTCCTGGGGTTTGGGTTGGATTCGGTGGTCGAGGTCGCATCGGCCGCCTTCGTGGCGTGGCAGTTCAGCGCACCCGATCCGAGAACCCGAGAGCGCCTCACCCTGCGCCTCATCGCGGGGGCATTCTTCGCCCTCGCCCTCGTCGTGACCTTCGACGCCGGCGGCGCGCTCCTCGGCGACGAAGCCGCGGGCGTCTCACCTGTCGGTATCGGCCTCGCGGCGGCCTCCCTCGCGATCATGCCCGGTGTCGCGTGGTTCGAGCGGCGCACGGGCCGCGAACTCGGCTCCCCCACGGCCATCGCCGACTCTCGGCAGCTGGTGCTGTGTAGTTACCTTTCGGCGGCACTCCTGGTGGGGCTCGTCCTCAACGCCACCCTGGGTTGGTGGTGGGCCGACCCCGTCGCCGCGCTGGTCATCGCCGGCTTCGCCGTGCGCGAGGGGCTCGAGGCGTGGCGCGGGGACGGATGCGCGACGACCTCCGGCGCTCTGCTCCACGGGAGCGAGTCCGCGTGCGAGGACGACTGCTGCAACGACTCGAACTCGCGGTAGCCCGGCCTTCCCGCAGCGAGACGACCCCTCCTCAGTCGGCGGTGACCGTCAGGATGGAGGGAACATCCAACACCGCAGGCTCCGGGGTGACGATGGCCGTGTAGGCGCCCGCCGGCGCACCCTCGGGGATCACCAGATCCGCGTGTCCGGTGTTCCCCTCACCCAGCGAGACATCCACCGATGCGAGCTCGGCGCCGTCGTCGACGCCGACGAGGGTGGCGACCATCACGTCGGCGATCGGCTCGGGTTCCCCGGGCGGTCCGGCGCCGTGCTCTCCGGTGTCGTAACAGTCGTCCGACATGCCCTCAAGCGTCACGGTGACGGTGTCCCCGGGAGCCACCTCGAGCGGCGCGAAGAGAGCCATCGGCGCGGCGCACGCGGCCTCGCCGCCGACCCCCGTCTCTTCGGCGCCCGGCGCGGAATCCGCCGGGCCCGCACAATTGGCGAGCACGAGCACCGCCGCCGCAACGCCACCTATCGAGACCGTCCTCACCACCTCAGTGTGGCGGCGAGAGGCGGCCAGCGCTAGAGCGACTCCACCCAGTTCTTCAGCAGGTGCAGGCCCGCCTCGCCGGACTTCTCGGGGTGGAACTGCGTCGCCGTCAGCGGACCGTTCTCGACCGCCGCCACGAACCGATCCGATTGCCCTTCCGGGCCTGCCTCCGACCACGTGACGAGCGGCGCGGCAAAGCGGCCCGTGTCCTCCGAGGTTCCCAACGGGAACTCGCGCACGCCGTACGAGTGCACAAAGTAGAAGCGCTCGTCCTCGACGCCATCGAACAGCGTGGAGCCCTCCGGCACCTCGACCGGGGCCCAGCCCATGTTGGGCACCACGGGGGCCTGAAGCAATTCGACCGTGCCGGGCCACTGATCGAGCCCCTCGGCCTCGACACCGTGCTCCACGCCGCGCTCAAACATCACCTGAAGCCCCACGCAGATGCCCAGCACCGGGCGTCCGCCCGAGAGGCGCCGGCCCACGATCTGGTCGCCACGGACGGAACGCAGTCCACCCATGACGGCCTCGAACGCTCCGACACCCGGTACCACCAGGCCGTCGGCGTTCTCGGCGATCTCACGATCGGCAGTCAGCGCGACGCGAGCGCCCACGTGCTCGAGCGCGCGCACCGCCGAGCGGACGTTGCCGAAGCCATAGTCAAGGACGGTTACGACGGGGGTATTCACCCCACAAGCCTAGCGAGGGCATGAACGCGGCCCCAACGCCGTTGCCCTACCAGGAGGTACACCCATGAACACGACGCAGATCCTCATCATCGTCGCCGCCGTCGCGGTGGCTCTACTCCTCATCATCATCGCGTTGCGGCTCAGTCGCCGGCGCAAGGTCAACGCGATGAGCCCCGAACAACGCGACCTCCACTACGCCCAGCAGGCACACAAGAAGCGCGTCTCCGAGCTCAAGAGCGACTTCAAGGCCGTGGAAAAGGACACCGGCCGCGCCGTCAAGGACGCGAAGTCGCGACTGGACGGTGCGCTCGCCATCGGCTCGGACCGCCTCGACCAGGTCAAGGGACCGGCTGGCACCGTGACGCTCACCTCGCTCGAGCTCACCACGCCTGGCGGGACGCGCGCCGTGACGCCGGAACTGAGCGCCACCGCCGAGGCGACCGGCGCCGCGCCCGTCTCCGAGGGCGACGACGACAACCGGCGCATGACGCTCACCATCGAGGACGGCGAGCACCGCGAGACCATCGACTTCAAGCCCGACCAGGAGTCGGCCGTGCGAGGGCTCGCGGCACGCATCACGAGCGCGGGCGAGCACGTCGAGGAAGTCACGCGCCAGCGCGACGAGGCCACGCGCGAGGCCGAACAGGCCGTGGCCACCGCCAACGAGCAGGCCACGGTACGCCTCAACGACGCCCAGGTGCGCTACGACAAGGGAATCGCCGAGTCCGAGACCAAGGTGCGCGACGCCGAAGCCCGCCTACGCGACAGCAGGGTGCGCTAGCGGGGCGTACGCCCTCCGAGCGGTGAGCGCCGCGGCCAACCCAGCCACGGCATCGGCCGCCCCTACTCCCCCGAGCCGTCAGGGTTGGGGTCGGAGTTCTTCTTGTTCTCCTGCTGAGCCTTGTACGCCTTCTTGGCGTCCTTGGACGCGGCGCGCAGTTCGCGGAAGGCCTGGAACTTGCTCATGCGGGCGTCGAACACCTTGCCGGGGTGCGTCATGGCGAGCTCATCCATGGTCTGGACGCCGCTCATCAGGGTCGTGATGACACCGGGTGCCTCGTCGAGCGCGAGGCCAGGGGGCAGCTTGTCACCCTTCACGCCCGCCATCCAGCGGTGAATGGTGATCTGGCCCGCGCGACGCTCCATCGCGAGGATGGGCTGCTGCTTCACGAACGCGCTCACCACCTGGCCGGCGGCATCCGTCGCGCCCCGCGAGGTGTCGTCAAGCACCGCGAATGCGCCCGCAGAGGTCTCGATGCAGCGGCCCTGCACGCCGTTGAGCGCGCACACCGCCGCCAGCACCCGACCGTTCTGGATGGGGGTGAAGATCGCCACCGTGTCCTCTTCGACGTGGCGGCCGGTCTCGCCCTGCGGCGCGACGCTGTCGAGGCTCGACAGGTCGTCCGGGATCTCGATGCCGGTGAGGTCGTCGTCGCCGTGGTTGTCCTGCGTCACAGCGCCCCCTTGGTGGACGGGATGCCCTTGACCCTGGCATCGGCCGTCACCGCGAAGCGCAGCGCGCGGGCGAGGGCCTTGAACTGGGCCTCGACGATGTGGTGAGGGTCGCGCCCGGCGAGCACGCGCATGTGGACGCAAATGCCCGCGTGGTGCGCGATCGACTCGAGGGCGTGGCCAGTGAGCGAGCCCGCGAAGTTGCCGCCGATGAGGTGCGTGGCCTGCCCCACGGGCTCGCCCACGTGGACAAAGTAGGGCCGGCCGGAGACGTCGACCACGCACTGCGCGAGGGCCTCGTCGAGCGGCACCAGGGCGTCGCCAAAGCGGGAAATACCAGCCTTGTCACCCAGCGCGATCTTGAGGGCCTCGCCGATGCAGATCGCGATGTCCTCGACGCTGTGGTGGGAGTCGATGTGCACATCACCCGTCGCCTTGACGGTGAGGTTCATCAGCGAGTGCTTGCCCAGCGCAGTGAGCATGTGGTCGTAGAACGGCACGCCGGTGTCGATGTCGGTCTCACCCGAGCCGTCCAGGTCGAGTTCGACGAGCACCTGCGACTCGCTCGTGGCGCGCTCGATGCGTCCGGTACGGCTCATGCGGTGACCTCCAGTAGCGCGCTGCGGAACAGCGCCATCTCCGTCGCGGTGCCGATCGACACCCGCAACCATCCTTCGGGGCCCGTCACGCGGATCAACACTCCGCGCGCGAGCAGCCCTTCAAATACCTTCTCACGGTCCTCGAACGGCCCGAACAGGCAGAAGTTCGCGTCCGTGTCCGCGACCGTGTAGCCCTGCTCGCGCAGCCACTCGACGGTGTCGTCGCGCTCCGCGCGGATCTCGTCGACCTGGGCCTGAAGCTCGCGGTGGTGGGCCAGCGCGGCGCGCGCGACCGCCTGCGTGACGGCGCTCAGGTGATAGGGCAGGCGTACCACGCGCAGCGCGTCGATCAGCGGCTCGTGCGCGACCAGGTAGCCCAGGCGGCCGCCTGCCAAGGCAAACGCCTTGGACATGGTGCGGCTCACGGCGAGGTTGGGGTGCGTGGGGATGAGGCTCGCGGCGCTCGGCACGCCCGCGCGCCTGAACTCCGCGTAGGCCTCATCGATCACCAGCACGCAGCCGCCCTCGACGTCCTCGGTCGCGGCGTACAGCGCGCGCACCTCGTCGAGCGTGAGCGCGGTGCCCGTGGGGTTGTTGGGGCTCGCGACGATGACGAGGCTGGGCTGCTGTTCCCGGATGGCCGCGACGGCGCCCTCGATGTCGATCGAGAAGTCCTCGTTACGCGGCACCGCGACGTACTCCGTGAGGGAGTCGCGCGCGTACTCGGGGTACATCGAATAGGTGGGCGCAAAGCTCATGATGGTGCGGCCGGGCCCGCCGAAGGCCTGGTGCAGGTGCAGCATGACCTCGTTGGAGCCGTTCGCGGCCCAGATGTTGCGTGCCTCGACGAAGTCGACGTACGACTCCGCGGCCAGGTACGTCGCGAGGTCCTGACGCAGCAGCGTGAAGTCGCGGTCCGGGTAACGGTTGAGGCCCTCCGAGACCTTGCGCACGGCCTGCGTGATCGCGTCGACGACCACGGGCGGCGGCGAATACGGGTTCTCATTGACGTTGAGGCGCGCGGCGACGGACAGCTGCGGGGCGCCGTACGGCGTGAGCCCCGCGAGGTCGGGGCGCAGGGGCAGGGTCATGGCCGGAAGTCTAGTAGTCGCCCGCTCGCCTTCCGTGCGGGCGGCCGATGCCGTGGCCGGCCTTGTCACAGGCTCCCCCTACCGTGGTGGGCATGAGTACGGACCCCGCTGTCGCATCGGCCACCCTCAGCCTTCGTGAGGAGGCCGAGGCCTCGCTACGCCGCCTGGTGGGCCGGGACGAGGTGGCGCTGCGCGACGACCAGTGGACCGCGATCGAGGCGCTGGTGTCGAGGCATGCGCGGGCGCTCGTGGTGCAGCGCACGGGGTGGGGAAAGTCCGCGGTGTACTTCGTGGCGACCATGCTGCTGCGCGCGCGGGGCGCGGGACCCACGGTCATCGTCTCTCCCCTGCTGGCGCTCATGCGCGATCAGATCGCGGCGGCCTCGCGCGCCGGGGTGCGGGCGGCGACGGTGAACTCCGCGAACGTCACCGAGTGGGACGACGTGCACGCGGCGATCGCCCGCGGCGAGATCGACGTGCTGTTGTGCTCGCCCGAGCGCCTCAACAACCCGGGCTTTCGCGACGAGGTGCTGCCGCGGCTCGCGGCCGACGCGGGCCTGGTGGTCATCGACGAGGCACACTGCATCTCCGACTGGGGTCACGATTTCCGGCCCGACTACCGGCGCATTCGGACGCTGTTGGCAGACCTGCCCGAGGGCATCCCCGTGCTCGCCACCACGGCGACAGCGAACGCGCGCGTGACGGCGGATGTGGCGGAGCAGCTGGGCGTCCGGGCGCCTTCTGCGGTGGCGGGCGCGTTGGCGGGTGGCGACGAGACTGCGCTGCGCGAGGAGGTGCTGGTGCTACGCGGCGAGCTGGACCGCGAGTCGCTGCACCTCGCGGTGGTGTCGCTGCCCGATCCGGCCGCGCGGGTGGCATGGCTTGCGGGGGCTCTCTCGGAGATCGACGGCTCGGGAATCGTGTACTGCCTCACCGTCTCGGCGGCCGAGGAGGTCGCGTCACAGTTGCGCTCCGCGGGGCTTTCTGTGGCGGCCTATACGGGGCGGACCGACCCGACGGAGCGCGAATCTCTCGAGGAGGACCTCAAGGCCAATCGGGTGAAGGCGCTCATCGCCACATCCGCGCTGGGCATGGGTTTCGACAAGCCCGACCTCGCCTTTGTGGTGCACCTGGGCGCGCCGTCCTCGCCCATCGCCTACTACCAACAGGTGGGACGCGCGGGGCGTGGCGTGGACCAGGCGACGGTCGTGTTGCTGCCGGGTTCCGAGGACCGCGCGATCTGGGATTGGTTCGGCTCGCAGGCGTTCCCGCCCGAGGAGCAGGTGCGCGCGGCGCTCGGGGCGTTGTCGACGGACCGGCCCGCGTCGGTTCCTGCTCTGGAGACCGCGGTCGACCTGCGCCGCGGCCGGCTCGAGTCGATGCTCAAGGTGCTCGATGTGGACGGCGCGGTGCGCCGGGTCCAGGGCGGCTGGGTCGCGACGGGCGAGCCGTGGGCATACGACGCGGAGCGCTACGCGCGCGTCGCGGCGGCGCGGACGGCCGAGCAGGACACGATGCTCGAGTACGAGCGGCTCCAGACGTGCCGCATGGCGTTCCTGCGCCGGGTGCTCGACGATCCCGAGCTGGTCGACGGCTGGCAGTGCGGCAGGTGCGACGTGTGCGGCGGGGTGTCGCTGCCCGCCGTTCCAACGGCCGATGCCGTGGCCGCCACTCGTACCCAGATGGACCGTGTGGGCGTCGAGGTCGTCGCGCGCAAGCAGTGGCCCACGGGCGTGGACCGCATGGGGCTGGACCTGCGAGGTCGCATCCCGGCCGGTGAGCAAGCCGAGACGGGGCGAGCGGTGGCGCGCCTGGATGGGCTGGGGTGGGCGGTGCAGCTGCGGGAGCTGTTCGAGTCGCGTGACGTCTCCGGGGCTCCGGTCGATGGTGAGACGCCGGTGCCGCTGCGCGGGGCCGCGACCCGAGTGCTCGATGACTGGGACGGGCTATGGACGGGCGCGGGCCTCACGCGGGTGCGGACCATCGACGCGGTGATCGGGGTGAAGTCGGTGACCCGGCCGGAGCTGATGCGCCACCTCGCGCCCGGGCTCGCGCGCTACCTGCAGATGCCTTTCCTCGGGTGGGTCGGGCCCACCGGCGGGCTCGAGGAACCGGGCCGCCATGACCTCAACTCGGCGCAGCGCCTGGCCGTGGTGGCGAGGCGGCTGGGGCTGGAGGACGCGGCGGCCGCCTCTCTTGGCGGGCGCGCGGTGCTGCTGGTCGACGACTACACGGACTCGGGCTGGACGCTGACTGTGGCCGCGCGGCTGCTGCGCCAGGCAGGCGCATCGGCCGTCTACCCCTTCGTGCTCGGCGTGCGGTAGCCGGGCACAGGTTCGCTGTGAGCGTGTGTGCCGTGGGCGAACCCAGGTCCGGGTGCGGCGTCGGTCCGCTGTGATGGATCCATGGACCTCTTGATTCTTGGCGGGACGGCATTCCTGGGCCGTGCGACGGCTGTCGAGGCAGTGCGGCGAGGACATCACGTCACCTGCGCGGCGCGAGGCAGCACGGAGCCACCCGCGGGTGTCGACTTTGTGCGTGTCGATCGAGCCAGAGACCAGGGTCTCTCGGCGTTGGGAGGCCGGCACTTCGACGCGATCGTCGACGTGTCACGCACCCCGCGTCATGTCGAGCGTGCCGTACGCGACCTCGATACGGATCACTGGGTGTTCGTCTCGACCACGAATGTCTACGCCCACTTCGACCGCCTCGAACAGAGTGAGGATGCGCCACTTCTCGAAGGCGTCGAGGATCTCGACGACACCAGCCACTACGGACGGGCGAAGGTGACGTGCGAGCGGCTGGTGCGTGACGCATCGGCCACCTCGACGATTATCCGCCCTGGCCTCATCGGCGGTCCTGGAGATACGACGTCGCGTAGCGGCTACTACCCCTGGCGCTTTGCGCACCCGACTGGCGCCGAGGTGGTGATGCCTGCGGGGCCCGACTTCCCTGCCGCCCTGATCGACGTCGACGACCTCGCATCGTGGACGGTGACCGTCGCCGAGCGCCAGCTCGACGGCGTATTCAACGCGACCGGACCCACCACCAACCTGGGCGACGTGGCGCGACTCTCTGCGGAAGTGGCGGGCAGCACCGCGACCGCTCGGTGGATCGCGGCATCGGTCCTGGCCGAGCGAGGCATCGAGCCGTGGATGGGTGCGGTGTCCCTGCCGCTGTGGATTGACGACCCGTCATGGCGCTGGTTCGCCACGCTGAACACCATGGCTGCCCGCGCCGAGGGCTTGACGACCCGTCCCCTCATCGAGACGCTCGCACGGTGCCTGGTGTACGAGGAGGGGCGCGCAGAACTCTCCTCCGGCGATGCCTCGCGTGCGGGTCTTGCTGACGCGGACGAGCGCGCGCTACTCGCCGCGCTCTAGGCGGGCCTGAATGGCCTGGCCGTGGGCCGGCAGGTCCTCGGCGTTCGCGAGCGCAACCACCTTGTGCCCAATCTCCTTGAGCGCGCTCTCGCTGTAGCGGATGTACTGGATCGCCTTGAGGAAGCTGGTGGTGTTGAGGCCGCTCGCGAACCTGGCCGTGCCGCCCGTGGGCAGCACGTGGTTGGAGCCGGCCATGTAGTCGCCAAGCGGCACGGGGCTGTACGGGCCCACGAAGACCGCTCCGGCGCTGCGGATGCGGCCAGCAACGTCGTCCGCGTCGCGCGTGTGGATCTCGAGGTGCTCCGCGCCGTACGCGTCCGCCACCTGGACGGACTGCGCGATGTTCTTGGTGAGGATCACTGCCGACTGGACTCCGGTCAGCGCCTCCTTGGTGCGCGCCAGGTGCTTAGTGTCATCGGCGCGGCGCCCCAGGGCCTGCTCCACGCGTTCGGCAAACTCCTCCGAGTCGGTGATGAGGACCGATCCCGCCAGCGGGTCGTGCTCGGCCTGGCTGAGGAGGTCGGCGGCAACGAACTCGGCGTCGGCCGAGTCGTCCGCAATGATCGCGATCTCCGTGGGGCCCGCCTCAGCGTCGATGCCGACCACGCCGTTGACCGCGCGCTTAGCCGCGGCGACATACACGTTGCCGGGGCCCGTGATGATGTCGACTGGATCGCACAAGTCGTCGACGCCGTACGCGAGCATGGCGATGGCCTGCGCTCCCCCGGCAGCGTAGACCTCGTCCACTCCGAGCAGGGCGCACGCCGCAAGGATCGTGGGGTGAGGCTCGCCGCCGAACTCCTTCTGTGGCGGGGTCGCGACGGCGATGGAGGGCACGCCCGCCGCCTGCGCCGCGACCACGTTCATGACCACGGAGCTGGGGTAGACGGCCAGGCCACCGGGCACGTACAGGCCCACCCGACCCACGGGCACCCACCGCTGCGCGAGCTGCGCGCCAGCCGCCACCTCGACCGCGACGGGCGGCGGGACGGTGGCCTCGTGGAAGGTGCGCACGCGGGAGATCGCCTCGCGCAGGGCATCGATGACGGCCTGGTCCTGGGACTCGAGCGCCTCCTTGATGCGTTCGCGCGGCACACGCAGGTGCTCGATCTCGACTCCGTCGAACTTGGCGGCGTACTCGCTCAGGGCGTCGGCGCCGCGCTCACGCACGTCGTCGATGATGGGCATCACGATCTCGATGGCGTGACTCACGTCGAGATCGGCTCGGGGCACCACCTGGAGTAGCTCGCGGGCGGTGAGGTCACGGTCACGGAGATCGATGCGGCTCAGCACCCGCCCAGCCTATCTGGCTGACCCACCTGCCGGACCGCTCCTGTGTGCTGCTCGTACCCCCTGTCACTCTGCCCCCGCACCCGTCGCCCCCGTGCGCCCTGTGGGACAGCCACCGTCGCTCTCCGCAGATCTGTGCGTCCTGTGGGCGCTCAGCGCGCGCCGCGCTTTCCCATCCACCCCAGGTGAGTGTGCTGAAAGTCGTCCGTCTCCTTCAGCCCGTATCCCAGCGCCCGATCGGCTGCGATGTGGAAAGCCCACGCGAGAGCGGTAATCATCACGGCATCGGCCCCCTTCAGAGCGAAAACCGCGGCCGCGACGACGGGGCCAATGTACGAGTGGCCGGCGTTGTACAGCGCCGCTCCCACCCGCGGGCCGGCCAGGTAGCCGAGCGCGCTGAGGTCGAAGACCAGGAAGAGGGCGAGCAGCCACCACCACGCGTAGCCAAACGCGCCCACGGTCACCACCACGACGCCCACCGCGATCGCGACGGACTCGACGCGCTGCCATGTGGCTGTGCTCATGCGAGCCACGCTAGTGCCTGCTCTCATGGGACACCCACCGTCGCTCTGAGCAAATCTGCGCGTCCTATGGGACGCTCACCGTCATGCACACCGCACTTGTGACCGGGGTTTCGCGACGACGCGGCATCGGCTTCGCCGTGGCACGGCGCTTCTTGGAGGACGGCGCATCGGTCTTCATCCAGCATCACCGTCCCCATGACCTCGATCAGCCGTGGGGTGGCGACGATATTGACGCACTGGTGGGTGAACTGCGGTCGTTCGCGGCGCCCGGTGCGGTGGTGGGTGAGGCAGGCGTCGACCTGCGTGCACCGGGCGCGCCCGAGGCTCTGGTGGCCGAGGCCGCGACTCTCACCGGCACGCTCGATGTGCTCGTGTGCAACCAGGCCAAGAGCGGCGACGATGGGTCGATTCACGACATGACGGCGGCGCGGCTCACCGCGTTCTGGGAGGCCAACACGCGGGCGACGCTGCTGATGACGTCCGCGTTCGCGGCGCTGTATGGCGGGGTTGCGGGCGGAGCACGCCCGGGTGATCGCGGTTCGCGTGCTCCCTTGGCCGGCCCCGTGGGGCGCGTGATCTGGCTGACCTCCGGTCAGGGCGACGGCGCTATGCGTGGCGAGGTCGCGTATGCCGCATCCAAGGCTGCGCTGTCCGGCGTCACCGCGACCGTCGCCGCGGAACTGCTGGAACTCGG
Source organism: Demequina sp. NBRC 110051 (assembly GCF_002090055.1). Taxonomy (GTDB): domain Bacteria; phylum Actinomycetota; class Actinomycetes; order Actinomycetales; family Demequinaceae; genus Demequina. Next base: position 195,181 of record NZ_BBRH01000008.1, on the reverse strand, counting down.
GATCATCCTCAACACGATCAATCCGGGGCCAGTCAACACGGGCTATCTCGACTCCGACTCCACGGACCGCGACCTGGGCCCCATCGATGAGTGGCGGGCGCGCACGCCGTTTGGGCGCTTCGGCGAGCCCGCCGATCCCGCGCGCCTCATCTCCTGGCTGTGCTCCGACGAGGGCGCGTGGGTAGTGGGCCAGGTACTCAAGTCAGACGGCGGGTTGTCGCTGTACTAAGGCACGCGCACCCGTCTGCCTCAGCGCTCACGTGCGGCGAGGTAGTCGGCGATCTGGGCGTCCGAGACCGTGTAGTTGTCGATGCCGTCGCCGTCTGGATCGAGCACGGTCGGAGCGTCTGCGCTGGTAGCGCTTTGATTGCTGCCGCAGTTGCCGTTGAGGTCACAATCGACCAGGCGTGAGCGAGGGCTGTAGATGTGGATGCTCGTGGTGTCCGACGTGGTGGTGGCCGTGCCGGGAGCGTCGATCCAGGTGGAGCCGCCGTTGAGGGAGAACTCGCCGGTCCACTCGGTCGCGAGGGTGAGTTGGATGCGCCGCTCGCCGGGATCGAAGAGGTAGGGCTCGCCGCCGTTCGCGTACGTGGTGCCGGGGCTGGTGGTGGTCCACGAGTCCCCATCGCTGGTGGACCAAGTGAAATTCTGCGGGGTGGCACGGAGCTGAACGTTCGCCCCTAGGAGCGTGACCGTGCGGGTCTGGGGGCCGCCTTCGGCGATGGGAACGATGCCGAGGCTCGAGATCGCATACCCGGCGTCAGGCTGGATCTCATAGCCGCTGGGCGTGATGTCCATCGACCGCCATGCGTCGATCGCGGCGGCGTAGAGGGCGTCGGTGTCGCAGCCATAAGAGCCCATGCGTATCCACGGGCCGTAGGAGCCGTCATCCTGGAGTTCACTACGGAACAGCGGCGGACGGACCGTCTCACCCGGAGCACACGTGTTGAGCGGTGGCGCAGACGTGCCCGCGGTGCAATCGGTGAGCGGGCCTTGCACAATCAGTTCTTCGTCTCCGCGGTCGACTCCGCCCGAGAGCCACTCGAGACACACCTCGTGGCGTTGGTAGCGAAACTTAGGGCGGCTGCCGATCTGGGTTGTGCCTTCATCAACGCTCCCGCCGTCGTCGATCGCGACGTAGGCATCTACCTGCGAGCCGCACGTGTCCGCGCCCCAGTCCCCGACAGTCGCCGACCGCTCACATTGTGGCAATTCCGTCGCTACGAACGGCTGGTGAAACACCGCAGCGCTTGCCAACACGAACGCCGCGACCCCAATACCGCTCACGCCGCCTCCGCCGATACTTCGGAGAGCTCCCACGCGAGGTCGGTGGGGCGCAAGAGAACCCGAGCGTTGTACTGGGCAGGCTCGATGGTCCTGGTGACCTCGCCAGTAGCGGACAGCACATCTACCTGCGGAACCGTGACCGGCACGTCAATCACCCAGGTCCCGTCTGCCTGCGGGCCACCCAATGCACTTTCCGTGAGCACAACCAGGTCGTCGCCATTTGCCGTTTCATCGGCTGCGAGCATGGCGTCCAACGTCTCGAGGCGCGCTTCACAGAACTCGCACTCACTACTTGCGATAGCTTCAAATAGAACCGAGTTTCGCGTGAACACAATCGCCTGCGACTCGACCAGCGCGAACGCCGCAAAGTTCACTGCTCCCGCGAGCGACTCGTTCCGCGCGTCTTCCGGTATCTGAGCCAGCACCTCCGCTTCTGTCAACGCGGTCGCGCTTGGAGAGGGCGAGGGCGTGGGCGAGGCGCTCGCCGAAGGAGTCGGAGAAGTCGTCTCGGCGAACGTCGGCGTCGTGCTGATGATCGGCTCGGGGTCGTCGGTGCACCCGGAGAGAAGCAAGGCGAGCACTCCGAACCCCGCCACGGCCCGCGCGGCGGTCTGCAGAAGCCCCCGGTCTGCACCCATGTCTAGGGACATTACCCAGGTCGCTGCGAGGGTGCGCGGGAAACAAGGCTTCTGTGGACAACGCCGCACCTCAACAGACGTCCACTCGGAGACCCCGAGGTGCACCAGGGCACAATCGCTGTCCACTAGGGAGCAAGGGGGACCCGTGCGAGACCGCAGTGGTGCGCATCACAACGGTGGCCGTCCCACAGGGCGCACAGAAGTGCTGGAAACGACGGTGGTTGTCCCATGGGGCGCTGGCGGGCGTGGTCGGGGGTGCGTAAGGGGGTGGGCCCCCGCTAGGCCGGGACCAGGCAGCCCGCGCCGAAGGCGGCCTTGAGGTCGCCATAGAGCGCCGAGGAGCGTGCCACCCGGAACTCGTCGCCCAGGCGCATCGTGACGGGGTCGCCAGTGCCGGTGAGCACCATGCGCACCTCGATATTGCCCGGGTGGGAGCGCAGGATCGACTTGATCTCCTCGACCATGGGCGGGTTCACGCGCGCGGCCGGGATGGTGATCGCGACCGGCGAGGTGTCCTGCACGTTGAGATTCGGCACGCGCAACTCGACCGCGGAGAACTGCAGCCCGCCGTCGCCGCGCTCACGCGCGCGGACCTTGATCGCCACCACCGCGTCGTCGACCAGGTCCCTCGCGTAGGTCTCGTAGGTCTTGCCGAAGAACGAGATCTCCGTCTCACCCGTGAGGTCCTCGATCGTGACGATCGCGTACGGGTTGCCCGACTTCGCCACGCGCCGATCCACGCGCGTCAGCAGCCCAGCGAACGAGACCTGACCCCCGTCCTGCACCCCGTTGGCAGGGGTCGCGTTCAGGATCTGGTGCGAGGCCTCGGAGCGGATGATGTGGTCCAGGCCCGACAGCGGATGGTCGGACACGTACAGGCCCAGCATGTCGCGCTCGAGGTTGAGCTTGGTCTTCTTGTCCCACTCCTCGAGCTCGGGCACGGTGACCTTGACGCCCGACCCGATCTCCTCGTCCATGCCGAACAGGTCGAACTGCCCCGTCGCCTCCTGGCGCTTGACGCCCACCACGGAGTCGATGGCCTGCTCGTGCACCGCGTTGAGGGAGCGACGCGTATGACCCAGCGAGTCGAACGCGCCCGCCTTGATAAGCGAGTCGATGGTGCGCTTGTTACACACCGCCGCGGGCACCTTGTCGAGGAAGTCCTGGAAGGACGTGAAGGCGCCCTTCTCCTCACGGGTCTTGACGATCGCCTCGACGACGTTGGAGCCCACGTTGCGCACGGCCGTCATACCGAAGCGGATGTCGGTGCCGACCGCGCTGAACAGCCCGCGCGACTCGTTGACGTCCGGCGGCAGCACGGTGATGCCCATGCGGCGGCACTCGGCGAGGTACAGCGCGGACTTGTCCTTGTCGGTGCCGACAGAGGTCAGCAGCGCCGCCATGTACTCGGTCGGGTAATGGGCCTTGAGGTAAGCGGTCCAGAAGGACAGCACGCCGTAGGCGGCGGTGTGCGCCTTGTTGAACGCGTAGTCGGCGAACGGCAGCAGCGTGTCCCACAGCGCCTTGATGGCGGCGTCGGAGTAGCCGTTGGCCTTCATGCCGGCCTCGAAGTTCCCGAACTCCTTGTCGAGAATCTCCTTCTTCTTCTTACCCATCGCGCGGCGCAGCAGGTCTGCCGCGCCCAGCGTGTAGCCGGCGACGATCTGCGCGATGCGCTGCACCTGCTCCTGGTACACGATGAGCCCGTAGGTGATCCCCAGCACCTCGCGCAGCGGCTCTTCAAGCTCGGGGTGAATGGGCGCGATCTCCTGACGCCCGTTCTTGCGCTCCGCGTAGTTGGTGTGGGAGTTCATGCCCATCGGGCCCGGTCGGTACAGCGCCAGGACGGCGGAGATGTCCTCGAACGTGTCGGGCTTCATCTGGCGCAGCAACTGCCGCATGGCCGTGCCGTCGAGCTGGAACACACCCAGGGTGTCGCCGCGACCCAGCAGGTCGAACGTCGCCTCGTCCGCAAGCTCGAGGTCCTCGAGGACCAGCGGCTCCTTGCCGTTGTCGACGATGTTGTCCAGGGCGTCATCAAGAATGGTGAGGTTGCGCAGCCCCAGGAAGTCCATCTTGACCAGTCCCAGGCCCTCACAGGTCGGGTAGTCGAACTGGGTGATGACGGCGCCGTCCTGCTCGCGGCGCATGATCGGGATGATGTCGATCAGGGGGTCGCTCGACATGATCACGCCGGCGGCGTGCACGCCCCACTGTCGCTTCAGTCCCTCGAGGCCCTGCGCGAGCTCGAAGACCTCCTGCGCCTCGGGATCGGTCTCGAGCAGCGCCCGGAAGTCCGCACCCTCATGGTGGCGAGCGTGGCTGGCATCGGTGATGCCCACCAGGGGCATGTCCTTGCCCATGATCGCCTCGGGATACGCCTTGGTCAGCGTCTCGCCCACGGAGAACGGCTTGCCGAGTGCGCGGGCCGCGTCCTTCAGCGACTGCTTGGCCTTAATGGTGCCGTAGGTCGCGATCATCGCGACCTTCTCCTCGCCGTACTTGTCGCTGACGTAACGGATGACCTCGGAGCGACGGCGCTCGTCGAAGTCGATATCGAAGTCAGGCTTGGATTCGCGCTCGGGGTTGAGGAAGCGCTCGAAGTACAGCTCGTGAACCAGCGGGTCGATGTCCGTGATCTTCATCGCGTACGCGGCCATCGAGCCCGCACCGGAGCCACGTCCCGGCCCCACGCGGATCCCGTTGTCCTTGGCCCACTGGATGAAGTCGGCCACCACCAGGAAGTAGCCCGGGTATCCCTTACCGGCGATGACCTCGATCTCGAAGTCGGCACGCTCCTGCACTTCGGCCGGGATGGACTCGCCGAAGCGCTCGTGCAGGCCCTTCTGGACCTCCTTCACGAACCACGAGTGCTCGTCCTCGCCCGCGGGGACGTCGTAGACCGGCATGTAGTCGGCCTTGGTGTTGAACTCGACCTCGCACTTTTCGGCGATCTCGAGGGTCGAATCGCACGCCTCGGGAAGTTCGCGCCACAGCTCACGCATCTCTGCCGCGCTCTTGAGGTAGTAGCCGTCGCCGTTGAACGCGAAGCGCTTGCCGCCCTGCTCGTAGGTGGGCTCGTTGAGGTTGGAGCCCGACTGCACGCACAGCAGCGCCTCATGCGCGACCGAATCCTCTTGGCGCACGTAGTGCGAGTCGTTGGTCGCCACGAGGGGCGCGCCCAGCTGGTGGGCCAGGCGCAGCAGGTCCTCGCGCACGCGCTTCTCCAGGAGCAGCCCGTGGTCCATCAACTCGACATAGAAGTTCTCGGCACCGAAGATGTCCTGGAACTCGCCGGCGGCCTTCAGCGCCTCGTCGTACTGGCCCAGGCGCAGGCGCGTCTGCACCTCGCCCGACGGGCAGCCGGTGGTCGCGATGATGCCCTTGCCGTAGCGCTGCAGCAGGTCGCGGTCCATACGGGGCTTGTGGAACTGTCCCTCGAGCGACGCATACGAGGACATGCGGAACAGGTTGTGCATGCCCGCGGTGTTCTGCGCCCACATGGTCATGTGGGTATACGCGCCGCCGGCGGAGACGTCGTCCGACTCCTGCCCGCGCTCACCCCAGCGCACACGTGTCTTGTCCTGACGCGCGGTGCCGGGCGTGAGGTACGCCTCGACGCCGATGATGGGTTTCACGCCATGTGCCTGGCCCTTTGCCCAAAAGTCGTAGGCGCCAAAGATGTAGCCGTGGTCCGTGGTCGCGAGCGCCGTCTGCCCCAGTTCCTTGGCGTGCTCGAACAGATCGTTCAGCCTCGCCGCACCGTCCAGCATCGAATACTCGGTGTGGACATGGAGGTGAACAAAATCGGAGCCCGGCATGGCACAAGATTCTAAGACCGCCCGCCGACATCGAGGGCCGCGCCGGGCCGCACCCAAGGCCTGAAACAATAGGCAGGTGAGTGACGAGTCCCGGACGGCCGATGCCGGCGCTGGCCAGCCGCGCGGGCGCGGCCCCCGCAGGGGCCGCCAGGCGGGTCGCCCGCACCCGCGCGACCCCCACCGCAGGGTGAACCGGCGCGAACTAGAGAGCGCCGCTGCGGCCAGGCGCGCCGTGACGCTCGCCCCCATCTCCTACCCCGCCGAGCTGCCCGTGAGCGCACGCCGCGAGGACATCGCCGCCGCGATCCGCGACCACCAGGTCGTCATCGTCGCCGGCGAGACGGGATCGGGCAAGACCACCCAGCTGCCCAAGATCTGCCTGGACCTCGGCCGGGGCCGCGACGGTCAGATCGGCCACACCCAGCCGCGCCGTATCGCGGCACGCTCGGTCGCGGAGCGCATCGCGGAAGAGCTCGGTACCCAACTGGGCGACACCGTTGGCTACCAGGTGCGCTTCACCGATCAGAGCTCGGACACGACCCTCGTCAAGGTCATGACCGACGGCATCCTGCTGGCCCAGATCCAGCGCGATCCGGACCTGCTCGCCTACGACACCCTCATCATCGACGAGGCCCACGAGCGCAGCCTCAACATCGACTTCCTGCTCGGCTACCTCACCAACCTCCTCCCCCGCCGCCCCGACCTCAAGATCATCATCACGTCGGCCACCATCGACTCCGAGCGCTTCGCCCGTCACTTCGCCCCCGGCGGCCCGCTGCCGCCGCTCGAGGCGACGCCCGATGCCATGGCACCTGCCGTACCCGAGCCAGCCGACGCATCGGCCGCCCAAGAGACGGCGCCCGTCGTCGGGGTGACGGGGCGGACGTACCCCGTCGAGATCCGCTATCGCCCGCTCGCGGGCGAGACGCGCGGCGACGAGGTCGATCAGGCAACAGGCATCGTCGCGGCGTGCGACGAGCTGCTCACCGAGGGCGCGGGCGACATCCTCGTGTTCCTCTCGGGCGAGCGCGAGATCCGCGACGCCGCCGACGCGCTCGAGGGCCACTTGGGCCCGCGCGCCCGCGACCCCAAGCACCCCCGGAGCGTCGAGATCCTGCCGCTGTACAGCCGCCTGAGCGCCGCCGAGCAGCACCGGGTGTTCGAGGCGCACAGTGCCCGGCGCATCGTGCTCGCCACCAACGTCGCCGAGACGTCCCTGACCGTCCCGGGCATCCACTACGTGGTCGACCCCGGCACGGCCCGCATCTCGCGGTACTCGAAGGCCACCAAGGTCCAGCGGCTCCCGATCGAGCCCATCTCGCGCGCAAGCGCCAACCAGCGCTCCGGGCGCGCGGGGCGCCTGGCCGACGGCATCGCGATCCGGCTCTACTCGGAGGAGGACTTCGAGGGAAGGCCCGCCTTCACGGAGCCGGAGATCCTCCGCACGTCGCTCGCCTCGGTGCTGCTGCAGATGATCGCCGTGGGCGTGGTCTCCTCGCCTGACGACGTCGCCGCGTTCCCGTTTGTGGAGCCGCCGGACACGCGCGCCATCCGCGACGGCGTGCAGCTGCTGAGCGAACTGGGCGCAATCGAGATCTCGGGCGGCGTCACCCGCCTGACCGCCACGGGACGGTCGCTCTCTCGCCTGCCGATGGACCCGCGTGCGGCCCGCATGGTGGTCGAGGGCTCGCGCCGCGGCGTGGCCCGCGAGGTCGCGATCGTGGCCGCCGCCCTGTCCATCCAGGACCCCCGCGAGCGCCCTGCCGAGGTGCGCGAGACCGCCGACGCCCTGCACCGCCGCTTCGCCGACCCCACGTCCGACGTGCTCACGTATCTGAACTTGTGGGAGCACCTGCGCGCGCGGCGCCGTGAACTCTCGGGCAATCAGTTCCGCCGCGAGGTGCGCGCCGAGCACCTGAACTATCTGCGCATCCGCGAGTGGCAGGACGTCGTCGAGCAGATCCGCATCGCGGCCAAGCCGCTGGGCATCGAGTGGGCGCGCAAGGACGCGGTAGCGGCCGATGCCGTGGCTGGGTCGGGCGGCGACGGCGGCTCGGTCGGTGGTCGTCATGGCGACGGCCCGCGGGCCGGGTCCGTGCGCTACGTGTGGGACGAGGAGGCGATCCACCGCTCCGTGCTGTCCGGCCTGCTCAGCCAGATCGGCATGCAGGAGACGGGCGAGCCCAAGGCATCCCAGTTCTCTCACCTGAGCGGCGGGGCGCGCGAGGCGGCCATGCGTCGCGCCAAGAAGCAGGCACGCAACGAGTACCTGGGCTCGCGTGGCACGCGGTTCGCGATCTTCCCCGGCTCGGCGCTGTCGAAGAAGCCGCCGGCCTTCGTCATGGCTGCGGAGCTGGTCGAGACCTCGCGCCTGTGGGCGCGCGACGTCGCGGCGATCCAGCCTGAGTGGGCCGAGGAGCTCGCAGGCGACCTCGCCAAGCGCACCCACTCGGAGCCCGTGTGGTCGGCCAAGCGCGGCGCGGCCGTCGCCACCGAGCGCGTGCTGCTGTACGGCGTACCGATCGTCACCGACCGCACGGTGCTGTGGGGACGCCTCCACCCCGAGGAAGCACGAGAACTGTTCATCCGGCACGCCCTGGTGCAGGGCGAGTGGCGTACGCATCACCGGTTCTGGAAGGACAACCAGCGGGTCCTCGCCGAGGCCGAGGAGCTCGAGGCGCGCACGCGCTCGCGCGGGCTGATCGTCGACGAGGACACGCTGTTCGACTTCTACGACGAGCGCATCCCCGAGTCGATCGTGTCCCAGCGTCACTTCGACAGGTGGTGGGACCGCGAGCGCCGGCGCTCCCCGCGGCTGCTGACGTTCTCCCTCGACGACGTCGCGCCCGAACACGAGGACCTCGACCTCGACGCCTTCCCCGATGCCTGGCCCCAGGGCGACCTCACCCTGCCGCTGACGTACCAGATCTCCCCCGGCTCCGCGGCGGACGGCGTGACAGTCCACATTCCCGTCGCCGTCCTCGCCCGCGTGGTGCCGGACGGGTTCGACTGGATGGTGCCGGGCATGGCCGACGACCTCGCGACCGCCACGATCAGGGCGCTGCCCAAGACGGTGCGCAGGCTCCTGGTGCCGGCTCCCGATGCGGCGCGGGCGATCGTAGCGTGGCTGCGGGCCGAGACTCCCGCGTGGGAGGACGTGGCCCGCGCGGGCGACATGGCCGAGCCCTACCGCGCGGCCTTCACGCGGGCCGTCCGCGCGCTGCGCGACGTCGAGATCCCCGCCGAGGCGTGGGACGGCCACGAGGAGCGCCTGCCCGACCACCTGCGGATGACCTTCCGCGTCGAGGACGGGCGCGAGGTGCTGGGCGAGTCCACGTCGCTGTTGTCTCTGCAACGTCGTCTCGCGCCCGAGGCTCAGGCGGCCGTCGCTGCGGCCATCGGAACTCCCGCCGGACTGGCGCGCCGCGAACCGGGGAAGGCCGCACCTCAAGCCGACCCACGCGCCGGTGGGCCCGCGGCGGGCGCCACCGCACAGGGTGGAACTCCCGTGCTCACCGGCACCATCGAGCAAGGCGACCTCACCGGCTGGCCGGTGATCGCGGGCTCGGCCTCCGACGCGCTTCCGACCGAGGTCACCGTCCAGGCCGGCACCGCGACGGTACGCGGCTATCCCTCCCTCGCGGTCGAGAAGGGCGCGGTTGCGCTCCGCGTGCTCGCCCACGCCGAGGCCGTCGCGCCTTCCCACGCGGCGGGGGTGGCCGCCCTGCTGCTGACCGAGTGCGCCCTCGTGACCAAGCGCGTCACCACGCGGTGGAACACGCAGCAGGCGATGGCGCTTGGCGCCTCGCCGTACCGCACCACCGACGCCCTCGTGACGGACCTGCAGCGCGCGGCCATCGCGCGACTCACGGCAGACGACGATCTCGCGAAGGTGCGCGACCGCTCAGCCTACGAGTCACTGCGAGAGCGCGTGCGGGCGGCGCTCGAGGACGAGGTTCTCGCGGTGGCAGCGGTCGTCGCCCAGGCGCTCACCGCGTATCGCGAGCTCGATGTCGCGATCGGCGGCGCCAATTCCCTCGCGCTGCTCACCACGCTCGCGGACCTGCGCGCAGTCGCCGGCACGCTGATCTACGACGGCTTCATCGCGGCGACCCCGCCCGAGCGACTGCCCCACCTCGCGCGCTACCTCACCGCGCTGACGCAGAGGCTCGACAAGGCCGCCTCGAACCCCCACCAGGACGCGGTCCTCGCCGGCCAGGTGCGCGACGTCGCGGACACCGTCGCGGAGGCGACGACCGCGTACGAGCGCGGGCGCCCCGATCCCGAGAGGGCGGCCCGGCTCGAACGAGCCCGTTGGCTCATCGAGGAGCTGCGCGTCTCGCTGTTCGCGCAGCGTCTCGGCACCTCGGAACCCGTCTCCGCCAAACGCATCCTCAAGGAGCTCGCATGACAGGCAGCGACACCACCCCCGCCACCGGGGCCACGTGGGCCATCTGGACCGGTCGCCTCGTCGCCGTGGCCGCGGTCCTCGCTCCCGCGTGGGTCTTCCTCACGGCGTGGTCGCCGGTCACCCACGGCTCTCCCGCCTACGCCGTCCTGCTCCTCGGCACGGCGGTGCTCGGCACCGTCGCCCTGTGGCGGTCGTGGCGCCGCCCGCCCCGCAGCAGGGGTTGGCGGGTAGCCGTGCGGTTCGCGGGCCACGTCCTCGCGGCGGCATGGGTGGCGTTCCTGGTGTGGCTCACGCCGTTCGGCGCCACCGAGCCTTCACTCAGCGCGATGGACGGTTCTGCCGAGGCGATCGTCACCGAGTCCCCCAGCCAGATCCTCATCGAGCCATCGGGCAACGACAGCACCGCGGTGGGAGTGCTGTTCCAGCCCGGCGCCCGTGTGGACGCCCGCGCGTATGTCGCCGAACTCCTGCCGCTCGCCGAGGCCGGGTATCCGGTCATCATCATCAAGCAGCCCCTCGGCATCGCGTTCACGGCGCTATCGCGCTGGCCCGATCCCCTGCGCGAGCCGTATGCCACGGAGTGGGTGGTGGCCGGGCACTCGCTGGGTGGCACGGTGGCGGCCATGCAGGCCGACGACCGCGACGACGAGGACGCCGCCGGGCTGATGCTCCTGGGCTCCTACCCCGCCGGCGACATCTCTGAGTCGCTCACCGTGCCCGTGCTGTCGATCTCCGCCTCCGAGGACGGCCTGTCGACTCCCGCCAAGATCGAAGCGTCCCGAGCGGACCTTCCCACCGACGCCACCTTCACCGTCATCGATGGCGCGAGTCACGCGTCGTTCGGCGACTACGGGGTCCAGCCCGGCGACGGCACGCCGACGCTCGACGACGACGAGGCCCGCACCCAGATCAGCGAGGCGATGCTGGATTTCCTCGCGGCCCTCCCCTGATTCCGATTGGTTTGGCCCACATGTGGGGCTCATGCATACTCACGTGGCTGATGTGACGCGCGCACGCGTCTCATCAGCCACACTGCTCACCACCGTGGGCCAAACCGACGCCGGGGGGGTCTAGCCGCGGAGCTTCTCCAGCGCCGCCGCGAGGTCCGCGGGGTACTCGGAGCGCACGCGCACCTCGCCCTCGCGAGTGGGGTGCGCGAAGGCGAGCTCGTGGGCGTGGAGCCACTGGCGGGTGAGCCCCAGGCGCGTGGCCAGCGTGGGGTCCGCGCCATACGTGAGGTCGCCGGCGAGCGGGTGACGCATGGCGGCCATGTGCACACGGATCTGGTGGGTGCGGCCGGTCTCGAGGTGGATCTCCAGCAGCGAGGCCGCGGGGAACATCTCGAGCACCTCGTAGTGCGTGATGGACGGGCGGCCGTCCTGCGTCACGGCGAACTTCCAGTCCGAGCTGGGATGACGGCCGATCGGCGCGTCGATGGTGCCGGCCGTGGGGTCGAGGTGGCCCTGCGCGACGGCGTGATAGATCTTCTCCACCGTGCGCTCCTTGAAGGCGCGCTTCAGGTGCGAGTAGGCGATGTCCGACTTCGCGACGACCATCAGGCCGGACGTGCCGACGTCGAGCCGGTGCACGATGCCCTGACGCTCGGCCGCCCCTGACGACGCGAGCGTGACGCCTGCCGAGGCGAGCGCGCCCACGACCGTGGGACCCGTCCAGCCCGGCGAGGGGTGCGCGGCGACGCCCACGGGCTTGTCGACCACCGCAAGGTCGTCGTCCTCATAAACGAGCGTGAGGCCGCCGGGGACCTCCGGCTCGGGGGCCGCGGAGCGCTCGTCGGGCAGGTCAACAATCAGCATGCCGTCACCGACGCGGTCGGACTTCGCGAGCGTGCGCCCGTCCTGCATCACGCCGCCCGCGGCGAGCACATCGGCCGCCTTCGTGCGCGATAGGCCCAGCATGCGCGACAGCGCCGCGTCGGCTCGGTCCCCCACGAGCGCGTCGGGAACGGGCAGGTAACGCGTGTCAGCCACGCGGGGTCCCCGGCTCGGGGGTCGTGGGCGACGGGGCGTCCGTAGGAGCGGCCGATGCCGTGGCTGGCGTGTCATCCGCGTCGCCACTGTCGGGGTCGCCCGCGCCTTCGACGGCGTCCGTGCCGTCACTCTGACCGTCACTACCGACCGGCGCGAGCACGGGGCGTCCCGCGAGCGTCACGAGGAGCATCGCCACGGCCACGCCGACGATCGCGATGTCCGCGACGTTGCCCACGAACCAGTTGTTGTAGTTGATCATGTCGACCACGTGGCCGCGCATGAAGCCCGGCTCACGGAACAGCCGATCAATCAGGTTGCCCACGGCGCCGCCGAGACCCAGGCCAAACAGCCAGGTCGCCAGGCGCGACTGCGCCCGCCTCGCGTACCAGATGATGCCCACGGTGATCGCGAGCATGATGAGCGTCACCACCCAGGTGAAGTCGGCGCCCAAGGAGAACGCCGCTCCTGAGTTGAACACCAACTGGATCTGGAGCCATTCGCCCAGGACCTCGTGCTTCTCATACGGCACCAGGGTGTTCAGCGACCAGATCTTCGTGGCCTGGTCAACGGCAACGACGGCGGCTGCGACCAGCCAGAAGGCTGGTCGCCAGGTCAACGACGCTCCTCGCGCTGCTTGCAGGTGACGCAGTGAGTGGCGCGCGGGAACGCTTGCAGGCGAGCCTTGCCGATGCCCTGGCCGCACACCTGGCACGCGCCATAGTGACCGGTCTTGACCCGGCGCAGCGCGTCGATGCTCTGCTCGAGCATCTCGCGGGTGTTCTTGACGATCGACATCTCCTGCTCGCGCTCGAGGGCGGTCGAGCCGGCGTCGGCCTGGTCATCCCCGGCACCCTCGGAGGTGTGCAGGAGGTCGTCCAATTCGCTCTCGGCGCCCTCGAATTCGGCCACGAGTCGCTCGACGTCTTCGTTGAGCGTCGTCACGATTCCACGCAGCTCGGAGAGCTTCCACGGCTCGTCGCCCTCGCGCACGGGCATGGCCTTCGCGTCGGAGGCCTTCAGATCGGCGGGGTCGATCACCACCACCGTCAGGTCTGTACTAGTCATGCCCATCCTCGTTTCGGGTAGTGACGAGATGTTAGTCCGATTCCAGCGCGCGAGCAAAGCGCCGCGCGGCACACGACGGGGCGCCGCCCAGCCTGAGCCGGTGCGGCGCCCCGCGCGGTGTGGTCTTAGTGCTGCTCGCCCTCGGGCTCCGCACCGAAGGTACGGGCCACGTTCGACTGTCCGGCGTCGTCGGCCAGCTCGAGGCGGGGCGTGTACTGCGAGGCGCCCCAGGCGGGTGCCTCCTCCTCGCCGGTCTCCTGCGCGGAGACGGCCGAGGCGGACGACTGGTCGCGCACCTGCGCCCAGGGGCTGGGCGTGGGCTCGGGACGCTCCACCTCGTCGGAGGCCTCCTCGGACGCGTCTTCCGCGGGCGCCTCGGTGGCCGAGTTCACGGCCGCGGCGGCGCTGGCGAGACCGAAGCCTCCCGCGACCGCGGGAGCGGCGGACGGCGCGGCCGGAGCGGCGGGCGTCTCGTCGCCACCGTGGTCGAGGTCGCCCAACAAGTTCTCGAGGTAGCTCTTGAGACGACCGCGGTAGTCGCGCTCAAAGCGGCGCAGGTCGTCGATCTTCGACTCGAGCCCGGTGCGCTCGGTCGCGAGGTCGTCCATGCGCGCCTTGGCGTCGGTCTCCGCCTGCTCGACGATCGACTCGGCCTTGGTCTTGGCCTCGTCGATAAGCCGGTCGCGCTCCTCCTCGCCCGCGGCGACGTACTCGTCGTGGAGCTTCTGCGCCATGGCGAGCATGCCGGTCGCGCTGGGCGGCGTGGGGTCGGTCGCGGCCTGGAGGAGGTTGTCACCCTGTGCGGGGGCCTCCGCCACGGGCTGACCGGCCTGCGCCTGCGCGAGGCGCTGGGCGAGGTCGTCGCGCTCGGCGATGAGCGACGAGATGGTGTGGGCGACCTCGTCGAGGAAGTCGTCGACCTCGTCCTGGTCGAATCCTTCGCGGTACTTGGTCTTGGAGAACGCCTTGTTGAGGACGTCCTCTGCCGTCAGAAGTGCCATGGGTGACCACCTCGGGTTGAGTCGCGGCCGGCAGGCGCCGACCAGGGCTGATGAGTTTTCACTGTACTCACATGTCTATCGACGCGCACATGAGTCACGGGACAAAGTAATTGAGCATGTTGCTCAGAATCGAGCAGCCAAGGAACAGCACCAGGAACGCCAGATCGAAACGGATCTGTCCCAACTGGAGCGGCGGAATGATCTTCCGCAGGGCCTTGAGCGGCGGGTCCGTCACCGTGAAGATCGACTCGGTGACGACGAGCATCGCGCCGGCGGGACGCCAGTCGCGCGAAAACGACATCACAAAGCCCAGGATCATGCGGCCAATGAGGGCCATCATGAAAAGGAACAGGACGAACTGCACCACCGAGATTGCTGCTGACACGCGGTGAGCCTAACCGACGTCAGCGCTCGTTGAAGAACTCGCTCTCCTTGCGAGCGGGAGGCTCCTCGTCCACGCCGATCTCGACGTGCGCGGGCGACAGCAGGAACACCGAGGTCGTGACGCGCTCAATGGAGCCGTGGAGGCCGAAGGACAGACCGGCGGAGAAGTCCACTAGACGCTTCGCGTCGGCGTCCGACATCTCGGTGAGGTTCATGATGACCGGCACGCCCTGACGGAACGCCTCGCCGATGAGGCGCGCGTCGTTGTACGTACGCGGCTTGATGGTCTGAATGCGACGGAGGTCGCCCTCGGACATGGCCGATGCCGGGGTGCGGTGACGCTCGCGGGGAGCGGCGTGGGAAGGCTCGGGCTTCTCGCGGACGTCGGAGACGTCATGCAGGTGCGTCACGGGAGCGAGCTCCTCATCCGTGTAGTCGTAGTCCTCGTGCTGGCTCGTGTCGAAGCCGAGGTACTGAATCGCCTTGCGCATGGCGCTCATGATCTCTCCTGCCGGTGGTCACCTGAAGTTCTCTCTCAAGGTACGGGCGCATCCTGCCGAGGTTCGGGAGCGACACGCCGCGCCCCGTCACGGGTGAACGATGACTCCGGCGTGGCGACCCGTGACGCGCTCGCCGCGGTAGGAAAACACGCGCTCATCCTCGAGGGTGCACACGGGGATGCGCGTGATGCCGCGGATGCCGAGCTCCCCCAGCCGCGCCTCAATCGCTCGCGGCAGGTCGAGCGCGGGCGTGCCCCAGGACGTGCGCGAGAACGCGAGCGGGTGGCGCCGTGCGACCTCGGCACGCATGTCCTCTGGCACCTCGTAGCAGCGCCCGCAGATCGCAGGCCCAATGGCCGCGCGGATCGCGTCGCGCGCCGCGTCTCGGGGGCGCAAATCAAGCAGCGCCGCCCACGCGGCGTCGATCACGCCGGCGAACAGACCCGGCCGTCCCGCGTGAACGGCCGCGACCGCGCCCGTCACAGAGTCATGGAGCAGCACAGGCACACAGTCGGCCGCGATGGCCGCCAGCGCCACGCCCGGCGTCGTGGTCACAAGCACATCCGCGCGCGGCGACGGTGCACCGGGAGTGTCGACGTGCGCCACGCGGATGCCGTGCTCGGCGGTCAAGAAGGTGACCACGGCATCGGCCGCCTGCTCCACCCTGCGGCGGTTCTCGTGAACCGCCGCAGGGTCGTCGCCCACATGGTCGGCGACGTTGAGCGAGGCGTAGGGCGCGAGGGAGACTCCCCCGTCCCTCGTCGTGAAAAACGCGCGGACCGGGAGCCCGGCGTCGATCATGCGGGTTACCGCAGGAACTCGGGTACGTCCAGGACGTCCTCGCGTGACTGGCGCACCGGGATCGCGTCCGTGTCGGGCGCCGGCTCGTCGGCATCGATCGCCTGCGGCACCGCGGGGGTGACGCCGGCCGATGCCTGCTCCACCGGGGCCTCGACCGGCTCCTTCTCGGCGGCGGCCGGGGCGGCCGAGGCGTTCTCGAAGCCGCCGATGGCGCCCTCGTGGCGACGCGTGGTCGGCGCTCCGCCGTCGAAGCCTGCCGCGATCACGGTGATGCGCAGCTCGTCGCCCAGCGAGTCGTCGATGACGGTTCCGAAGATGATGTTGGCCTCGGGGTGAGCGGCCTCGCGCACCAGGCGGGCGGCCATCTCGACCTCCTTGATGCCTAGGTTCGAGCCACCCGCAATCGACAGCAGCACGCCGTGCGCGCCCTCGATCGAGGCCTCGAGCAGCGGCGACGCGATCGCGCCCTCGGCGGCCTCGAGCGCGCGGGACTCGCCGCGCGAGCTCGCGACGCCCATGAGCGCGGTGCCCGCGCCCTTCATGACGGACTTCACGTCGTTGAAGTCAACGTTGATGAGGCCGGGCGTGGTGATGAGGTCGGTGATGCCCTGCACGCCGCCCTGGAGGACCTGGTCGGCCGCCGCGAAGGCGCCCAGGACGCTCAGCTGGGCGTCCGAGATGTCGAGCAGGCGGTCGTTGGGGATGACGATGAGGGTGTCGACCTCTTCGCGCAGCGTCTGGATGCCGGCGTCCGCCTGGTCCGCGCGACGGCGGCCCTCGAAGCCGAACGGGCGCGTCACGACGCCCACGGTCAGCGCATCGAGCTCGCGGGCAATGCGGGCCACGACGGGCGCGCCGCCCGTGCCGGTGCCGCCGCCCTCGCCCGCGGTCACGAAGACCATGTCGGCGCCCTTGAGCGCCTCGGCGATCTCGTCGGCGTGGTCCTCGGCGGCCTGGCGGCCCACCTCGGGGTCGGCGCCGGCGCCCAGGCCACGCGTCAGCTCGCGGCCGATGTCCAGCTTGACGTCGGCATCGGACATCAGCAACGCCTGAGCGTCGGTGTTGATGGCGATGAACTCGGCGCCCTTGAGGCCGACGTCGATCATGCGGTTGACGGCGTTCACGCCGCCGCCGCCCACGCCGACGACCTTGATGGCGGTGATGTAATTCTGCGGTGCGGCCATGAGACCCTCTCCCAACCTTAACCCTCTACTTGAGGGTTATAGTTATGTCAACTACTGTCCACGCACGACGGTACGGTCGCACCCCGCACAATCGCGAGAGCGGCGCGCGCGTGTCGTGGATAAACGCGGCAATCGGGGCTACGAGACGGTCGGCAGCGTGGGCGCGGACACGTCGATCAGGTCCGCCCCCTCTGCCTTGTCGGACTCGAGTAGGACCCCCAGCACAGCCGCCTTGGTCGCCGAGTCCTCGCCGCTGCCCCACTCCACCGCGGGCCCGTCGCGCAGCGTGAAGTGAATCGAGTCTTCCGTCGCCGCCTCGATGCCCTCAACCCGCACGCGCAGGTCGGCCGGGATCTCGTCGACGACCGCGAGCACACCGCTGAGGATGCGCTCGTGCTCCTCCCCCACGGGGATGGAGATCACCGGCAGGTCGGCCGGCGCCTCCTCGGAGGCACTCACCTGCTCGCCGGCGAGGTTCACCAGCCGGTAGCCCTCCTCGGCGTCGGGAATCGCCGCGACAGGCTCGGACGGCGTGAGCGTGATCCTGAGCCCCTGCGGCCACACCTTCTCCACCTGCGCGGACGCGACGCCCACGAGATCGGTCAGCTGATGCTCGACGTGCGACGTGCTCACCATGGCGAGCGACTCGCCCTCATAGGGCGCGACGATCGCCTCCACGTCCGCGGGATCGACCACGGTGCCGTAGCCGGTCGCCTCCACCTTGCCCTCGTCGAAGGCGAACAGCGGCGACATCAGCAGCGCCCACACTCCCGCCAGCACCGCGAGCGCGATGCCCGCACGCGTGCCCCAGCGGATGAGAAACAGCCGCCGGTCCGCGCTGCGGCGCTCGCGCAGCCGCTCCTGGAGGCGCTGCGTCACCGTGTCGGGGCGCAGGCGCGCGCTCACGCGCGCCCAGGGCGTGGCGATGGTGCCGTCGCCCACGTCCTTGCGGATGGCCGATGCCGTGGTGGGGTTCGTCTCGGCGCCTGACCTCCGCGTGACCTTGCGCGTCCAGCTGCGCAGCCAGCCGGCCTCCGGGGTCGCCGTGGCGGCCGTGGGTCGTGGGGTGGTCGCCTTCGGGCGCGCGGCGCCGGGCTTGGGACGGGTCGTCGGGGGCGTCGCGGTGCGCGTCGCAGTCGATGCGGGGCGCGTGGTGGTCGCGGTCGAGCCGGGCGCGCGCGTGGCGCCGGCAGACGTCGCACTCGCGCGCGACGCGGGCGCCTGGGGTGCGGCCGGTCTGCGCGGCGGGACGCTCGGCGGCTGCGGGCGACGGTTGTCGCTCACTGCCGCAGCCTCAGGGCGTCAAGAATCCAGTCGGCGGCGTAGGTGACAGGGCCCGAGCCGACGGTCAGCACCAGGTCACCGGGCTGGGCCAGGCGTGCGGCCTCGGCGGCAGCATCGGAGAGGTCCTCGACCACCCGTGCGGTCGACCCCTCCCGCGGCAGAACCGCCGCGAGGATCGAGTCCGACGACACGCCCTCGATCGGGTCTTCGCGATCGCCGTGCACGCCCGCGATGACGATGTCGGCGTCCGGCACCGACAGCGCCTCGCCGAAGGCGGCGGCATGCAGCTGAGTGCGTGTAAACAGGGCCGGCTGAAACAGCACCACCAGGCGCCCAGCGCCCGCCGAACGCGCCGCGGCGAGCAGCGCCGCCACCTCCGTGGGGTGGTGCGCGTAGTCGTCGACCACGGAGACACCGGCGGCCTCGCCGCGGTACTGATAGCGCCGGCCCGTGCCGGCAAAGGTCGCGACGGCACCCGCGGCGCGAGACGGGTCGGCGCCCACGGCGACGGCGGCGGCCCATGCGGCGGCCGCGTTCAGCCGCATGTGCGCGCCAGGAACGGGCACGTGCAAGGGGAAGGCCTCGCCGTCGCGCACCATGGCGCGGTCGGTGAGGACCACATCTGCCTCGCCCGTGCCGTAGGTGACGACCTGCACGCCCGCCTCAGCGGCGCGGGCGGCGATGGTCATGACCACCGGATCGTCGGCGCAGGCGATGAGCACGCGGCAGTCGCTCGCGAACTGCACGAAGGCCTCGTGCATCGCCTCGACCGTGCCGTAGTGGTCCAGGTGATCGGGCTCCACATTAAGCAGGATCGCGACCTCGGGGTGATAGCGCAGGAAGGAGCCGTCGGACTCGTCTGCCTCGACTGCGCTGATGCCCGCGGAGCCGGCATAGCCGCCCGCGACCGCGCCCTCGACGCCGAACACCCTCGCACCCACCGCGAAGCCCGCGTCGATGCCCGCGCCGTGCAGGACGTGGGCCACCATCGCGGAGGTAGTGGTCTTGCCGTGGGTGCCCGCGACCGCGATCAGGCGTTGGTCGTCGAGCGCCCGCACCAGGGCCTCGGAGCGGTGGATGACCTCGATGCCGAGCTCGCGCGCGCGGGCGAGCTCGGGGTTGGTCTCGCGTACCGCGGAGGAGATCACGACGGCGTCGACGCCCTCGACGAAGGCGGCGTCGTGCCCGATCCGGACGTCCATGCCGGCCTCGCGCAGCGCGAGGAAGTAGTGCGACTCGCGCTGATCGGAGCCCGTCACGGTGTGCCCCCGCGCGGCCGTGAGGCGCGCCACAGCGGACATGCCCGATCCACCCACGCCGATGAAGTGCACGCGGCTCATAGCGCCGCCTCCGCCATGGTCGCCAGGCGCTCGGCGCCGTCCGTGATGCCGAAGTCGGCTGCGGCCTCGCTCATGGTGCGGGCCGTGCCGGGCTCGAGGATGCGGGTCGCCTCTTGGAGCAGGCGTGCGGGGCTCAGGTCCGCGTCCGCGACAAGCGTGGCCGCTCCCGCGTTGACCGCGGGCCGGGCGTTGAGTGCCTGTTCGCCGTTGCCGTGCGGCAGCGGCACATAGAGCGTGGGCAGGCGCATGGCGGTCGCCTCTGCCACGGCGCCCGCGCCCGAGCGGCACACCACGGCCGTGGCGGCGGCGAAGACCTGGGCCATGTCGTGGCTGTACTCGTCCACGCGGTAGCGCTCGCGCAGTGCGGCGGGCAGCGCCTCGCGAGCCGCGAGGGCCTCGTCCGCCTTGCCGCGGCCGCTGAGGTGCCACACGTGGACGCCGACGGCCACGAGGTCGCCGATCGCGCCGACCGTCGCCGCGTTGAGGCTCGCTGCACCCAGCGAACCTCCCGTGACCACCAGCACCGTGGCACCGGCGTCCCAGCCGAGCGCCGCGCGGGCCTCGGAGCGCAGGGCCTGTGCCGTGGCCGGGTCGGCGAGTTTTCTCGCCAGGTCGCGCACGGGAGGAAGCAGCGGCATGCCCGTCACGGTTGCGTGCGGCAGCGGCGTGCCGGGCGCGGTGATGGCCACATGCTCAGTCCAGCGCGCGCCCAGGCGGTTGGCGAGGCCAGGCTTGGCGTTCGCCTCGTGGACGATGATCGGAATGCCGGCCTTGCGGGCGGCCCGATACGCGGGAGTGGAGACGTAGCCGCCAAAGCCGATCACGGCATCGGCCGTCGTCGCCTCGATGGCCCGGGTGGCGGCGCCGACGGCGGCCGCCCAATTCTTGGGCAGGCGCAGCAGGTCCGCGGAGGGCCGGCGTGGCAGCGGCACCTTGGGGACCTCGTGGAGGGTCAGTCCCGCGCGCGGGACGAGGTCGGCCTCGAGGCCCACGGCGGTGCCGAGCGCGGCAACCTCGTGGCCGCGTTCGCGCAGCTCGAGCGCGGTGGCGAGCATCGGGTTCACGTGCCCGGCTGTGCCACCGCCGGCGACCAGGAAACTAGCCACGCCGGCCCCGCGACACGATGGCGACCGAACGCTTGATGAGGCTGGGGCGGGCGGCAAAGGCGGCCTCGGCTCCCGGCTCGCGGCGCGCGAAGGCGAGGAGCACCCCGACTGCGGTGAGGGACATGATGAGTGACGATCCTCCGGAAGACACGAGCGGTAGCGGCACGCCCGTGACGGGCAGCAGGCCGATGACGACCGCGATGTTGATGAGCGCCTGACCCACGAGCCACGCACCAATACCCGCGGCGGCGATCTGCACGAACGGGTCGCGGTGGCGCTTGACGAGCCGGTTGATCGCGACGGCCATCATGCCGAAGGCGACCAGCACCACGAGGGCTCCGATGAGGCCGAACTCCTCGCCCCACACGGCGAAGACGAAGTCGGAGTCCGCGACGGGCAGGCCACCCCACTTCTCGCGGCTCATGCCGGGGCCCAGCCCCCACACGCCGCCGGAGGCGAGCGCCCACAGGCCGTGAATGGCCTGCATGCACGTGCCCTGGGGGTCGCAGTTCTCGGGGTTCAGCCACACATCGATGCGGCCGCCGCGGGTCGAGCCCTGCTCGAGCATGTACAGCACTCCCGCGACCCCTGCCGCGGCAAGCACCGCGAAATACCTCAGTGGCACCCCCGCCACCCAGTAGCAGGCGCCGATCACCAGCCCGATGGCCATGGCGGTTCCGAGGTCGCCGCCCGCGCCGACGAGGCCGATCACGATGATCGAGGCGATGCCGCCGGGCACGAGGATGCCCTTGAAGGTGGTGAGCTCTCTGCGGAACGTCGCGAGCACCACGCCGAGGAATAGCGCGAGGCCCAGTTTGGCGGCCTCGGACGGCTGGAAGCTCATGCCGGCGATGCGGATCCAGTTGCGGTTTCCGCCCACGGATTCACCGGCCACGAGCACCACGACGAGCAGGCCGATCGACGCCGCCAGCACCCAGGGCGCGAGCCGTTTCCACATGGTGATGGACAGCCGCGAGCCGATGACGGCGGCGGTGAGGCCGATGCCGAGGGCGATGAGCTGCACGATGAACAGGCGGTAGGGGTTGCCACCCGAGTCGGCGCGCAGGGCGGCGTTGGACGACGCCGACAGCACGCCGGCCAGACCCACGAGGATCAGGATCGACGTGGACGCGATCAGCAGGTAGTAGGTCGCGACGGGAGAGCCGCTGGCGGCGGGCTCTGCCTGGGTGCGTCGCGGGGCCGTGGCCGTCATGACGCCTCCTCTTAGGCCTTGAGCGCCTCCACCGCGCGAGCGAAGGTCTCTCCTCGGTCCGCGTAGGAGCGGAACTGGTCAAACGATGCACACGCCGGCGACAACAACACGGTGTCCCCAGCGCGAGCCACCTCGCGGGCCGCCTGGACCGCCCGCTGCATCACAGTGTCTCCCGGCTCGATGCGGGTCACCGGGATATCGGGCGCGTGTCCCGCGAGTGCGCTCGCGAGCGGTTCGGGGTCCTCGCCCAGCAGCACCACGTGGCGTACCCGGTCGCGCACGGACTGCACCAGGGCATCGAACTCCTGACCCTTGGCCTGTCCCCCGGCGAGCCACACCACCGACTGCGGGGCGCGCCCACCGAATGCGGCGATAGCGGCGTGCGCGTTGGTCGCCTTCGAATCGTCGACGTAGTCCACCTCGTCCACGCGCGCCACAAACGCCGTGCGGTGCGCGTCGAGCGAGAAGCCTGCGAGGCCGCGCGCGACGGCCTCGGGAGCCACCCCTACCGCCCGGCACAGGGCCGCGGCGGCGAGCGCGTTGAAGATCAGATAGGGCGGCACGTCGCCCGCGACCAGGTGGGCGAGGTCGTCGACGTGGCCCAGTTCGAGGGCCTCGCGGCGCCGGTCGTCGTGGAACGCGCGATCGACCAGTACACCCTCGACCACGCCCAGGTGGCTCACGGAGGGGCTGCCAAGAGTGATGCCGACCGCGCGGGCGCCGTCGACCACGTCGGCATCGGCCACCATTTCCTCGACGACCGAGTCGTGGGCGCCGTAGACGCACGCGACCTGCACATGGCTGTACACGCGCGCCTTGTCGGCACGGTAGGCCTCGACGGAGCCGTGCCAATCCAGGTGGTCCTCGTCGGCGTTGAGGCACACGGCCGCATGCGGCGACAGGGTGGTGGTGAAGTGCAGTTGCAGCGACGCGATCTCGACGGCCACGAGGTCATGGCTCTCCCGGGCGGCGCCGATGACGGGAATGCCCATGTTGCCGCACACGGCGACGTCGAGCCCGCCGGCCTCGGCAATCGCGCCCACCATCTGCGTGGTCGTCGTCTTGCCGTTGGTCCCGGTGACGAGCACCCACGGGATGCCCTCGCGGCGCACCCGCCACGCGAACTCCATCTCGGAGACGATCTCGACCCCGGCATCGGCCACCGCGACCACCCACGGGTGGTGCGGGGCGAACCCGGGCGAGGACATGCACAGGTCGAACCCATCCAAGGCGACGCCGTCGAGCGAGGTGCAGTCGGCATCGGCCGCGTGCGGGTCGACCACGACGGCGGTGGCGCCCTCGGCGAAGGCCGCCTCACGCGCGGAGCGGCCCGCCACACCGAACCCCAGGATCAGGACGGCCAGGCCGTCGAGCCGGCCCGTCATGCGCCGGACG
Source organism: Demequina sp. NBRC 110051 (assembly GCF_002090055.1). Classification (GTDB taxonomy): domain Bacteria; phylum Actinomycetota; class Actinomycetes; order Actinomycetales; family Demequinaceae; genus Demequina. The sequence continues at coordinate 171,763 of NZ_BBRH01000008.1, read as the reverse complement.
GCAGCGAGGCCACCCACTCGGCGTAGAAGATGCCTCCGCCCACCGCGGCGCACAGGCCCGCGATGATCCAGAATCTGATGACGATCGTCACCTCTCCCCAGCCCATGAGCTCGAAGTGGTGATGCAGCGGCGCCATCTTGAACACGCGTTTACCGCCGGAGATCTTGAAGTAGCCGATCTGGATGACCGACGAGGCGACGATGATGACGAACAGGCCGCCGATGATGACACCCAGCAGCTCGGTGCGGGACATGATCGTGATGCCCGCGATCGCGCCTCCGAGGGCCAGCGAGCCGGTGTCGCCCATGAAGATCTTGGCCGGCGACGCATTCCACCACAGGAAGCCAAAGCAGGCTCCGGCGATCGCGGCGGCCAAAATCGCCAGATCGCGCGGGTCGCGTACCTCGTAGCACTGAGAGTTCGCGGAGGTGAAGCCGCACCACTGGTTGTACTGCCAGATGCAGATGAGCGTGTAGGCGCCGAAGAAAATCAGGGATGCCCCGGTCGCGAGGCCGTCGAGACCGTCGGTGAGGTTCACCGCGTTGGACCATGCCGTGATGAGGAAGTTGGACCAGATGACAAACAGAATGATGCCGACGGCGGGACCCCAATACGCGAGGTCAATGACGGTGTCGCGTAGGAACGAAATCGCCGTCGAGGCGGGCGTGTCGCCGTGGACGTTGGGGAACTGCAGGACCAGCACGGCGAACGCGATGCCCACCACGGCCTGTCCGAGGATCTTGTAACGGGCCCTCAGCCCCAGCGAGCGTTCCTGGCGGATCTTGATGTAGTCGTCGAGGAAGCCCACAAAGCCGAGCCCGACGATGAGGAAGACCACGAGCATCGACGACGCGTACGGCGTACGACCGGTGAAGAAGTTTCCTCCCAGCCAGCCGAGCACCAGCGCGATGATGATGACGACGCCACCCATGGTGGGCGTGCCGCGCTTCACCAGGTGCGAGGCGGGTCCGTCCTGGCGGATGAACTGGCCGTACTGGTGGCGGGTGAGGTAGCGGATGAACAGCGGCGTGCCCAGCAGCGCGATGACGAGCGAGATTCCTCCCGCGAACACCACGGCTCTCATGCAGTTTCTCCCACCAGGTCATCGGCCAGCTTCCACAGCCCGGAGCCGTGGGACGCCTTGACGAGCACGGTGTCGCCACGCGTGAGGCGCCCGTCGAGGAACTCACGGGCCTCGTCAATGGTAGCGACGAAGGCGGCCTCGTCGCCCCACGAGCCCTCTCGCACCGCGGAGACGTAGGCGGCGCGAGCGCCCGCCCCGACCACGACGAGGTGGTCGATGCGCAGGCGCACCGCGTCGAGCCCCACCTCCTCGTGCGCGGCGAGCGAGGCCTCGCCCATCTCGAGCATCTCCCCCACGACCGCAAACGACCTGCCGGTGACGGCCACGTCCTTGAGGGCGCGCAGGGCCGCGCGCATGGACTCGGGCGACGCGTTGTACGCGTCGTCGAGGATCCACACGCCGTCCGCGCGTTCGGTGAGCGCCATGCGGTGGGGACTGAGCGGAGTCGCGGCGGCCACCGCGGCGGCGGCGTCCGGCAGGCCGATGCCACACGCGAGTGCCGTCGTCAGCGCCGCCAGGGCGTTGGTCACGTGATGCTCGCCCACCAGGGCGAGCGTCACGCGCTCACCGACGAGGCCATCGGCCTCGGGGATAAACGACGCACGGCCGCGGTCGCTGGTCAGCTCCGTCGCGGCGACATCGAGACCCGCACGTGAACCGACGCCAAACGTGCGGGCGCGGCGGCCCTCCGCCGCGAGCGCCGGGCGCGCGGCCATCGCGGCCACGCGCGGATCGTCGGCGTTCAGGACGGCGACGCCGCCGGGCACGAGCCCGTCGATGAGGCTCGCCTTCTCCTCGGCGAGCGCGTCGGGTGAGCCGTAGCCGCCCAGGTGTGCGGAGCCCACCGTGAGCTCGACGGCGACGTCGAGCGGCGCGATCCCCGTCAGGTAGGCGAGGTCGCCCGGCGCCGAGGCGCCCATCTCGAGCACCAGGTGCCGCGTGGCGTTGTCGGCGCGCAAGACGGTCAGCGGCAGCCCGATCTCGTTGTTGAACGAGCCCACCGGCGCGATCGAGTCGGGCAGCACCTGCGCGAGCAGGTCCTTGGTGGTGGTCTTGCCATTGGAGCCCGTGATGCCGATGACGGTGATGTCACCCTCGGTGCGCAGCAGCGCGAGGTAGGCCTGCGCGAGCAGGCCGAGCGCGGCCACCACGTCCTCGACCAGGACGTGCGGGCCGGGCACGGGTTGGCTCACGAGCGCGAGGCTCGCTCCGGCGGCGAAGGCCTGCGGCGCGTAGTCATGCCCGTCAACCTGCTCGCCGATGAACGCGACGTAGAGCGCCCCCGGCTGGACCAGCCGCGAGTCCTTCTCGACGGAGGTCACCGTGGCGGTGACGTCGGCCGCGAGGTCGCCGCGCACGGCGTTGGCGACCCACTGGGCTGTCAGCGGCCTCATGCGTCCTCCCCCTGGTCGCCTGCGGGCGCCGTGCCGCGCTCGGCGACGATGCGTGCATGCGCCTCGAGGTAGGCGTCGCGGTCGTTGTAGCGGTGGAACACGCCCTTGATCTCCTGGGTAGGTTCGTGGCCCTTGCCGGTGACGATGACGGTGTCGAGAGGTCCCGCAAGGCGCAGCCCCGTCTCGACCGCGAGCACGCGCGGCTCGACCTCGTGCACGTCGGCGAGGTCGGGGCGCACCTTCTCAATCCCCGCGCGGATCATGGCGCGCACGGCGGCAGGCTCCTCTGAGCGCGGGTTCTCATCCGTCAGCACGATGACGTCGGCGAGGTTCGCGGCGATCTCGCCCATGACGGGGCGCTTGCCCTGGTCGCGGTCGCCGTCGGAGCCGAAGATGAGGATGAGCCGCCCGGGCGTGATGGGCCGCACGCCCTCGAGCGCGAGGGTGAGCGCGTCCGGGGTGTGGGCGTAGTCAACGATCGCGAGCGGATCGGTCTCGGAGCGTTCGATGACGCGCTCCATGCGTCCGGGCACGCCGTGCGCCGAGGCCACTCCCGCAATCGCCTGGTCGAGCGTGAGCCCCGCGGCATGGGCGGCCACGATCGCGACGATGGCGTTGGAGACGTTGACGAGTCCGGGAAGGGGCGAGGTCGCCTCGTGAGGACCGCCCTCGGGGTCGGTGAAGACGAACGACGAGCCCACCCCATCCAGGCCGATCTCGGCCTCCACGACGGTCCAGTCGGCGTCGTGGGGATCGTCGACGTGGGTCGACACGGTCCACGCGGGGATCTCGACGCGCGCGGCGAGGGCGCGGCCCCACTGGTCGTCGACGTTGATCACGCCGTGGCGAGCGCGGCCGGGCTCGAACAGCCGCGCCTTGGCGTCGAGGTAGGCCTCCATGGTGCCGTGGAAGTCCAGGTGGTCCCACTGCAGGTTGGTGAAGACGGCGACCGCGAAGTCGACGCCCGCGATGCGTTCGAGCGCGGCGGCGTGCGAGCTGACCTCCGTCACGGCCGCGGTGACGCCCTCCTCGCGCATGCGCGCCAGGAGGCCGTGCAGCACGGGAGACTCGACCGTGGTGCGCGGGGACTCGATGGTCTCGTCGCCCAGGCGCAGCTCGACCGTTCCCATGATTCCCGTGCGCTCGTGCACGGTGGCCAGCGCGCTTTCGATGAAGTAGCTCGTGGTGGTCTTGCCGTTGGTGCCGGTGACGCCCACGAACGTCAGCGCACGGCTGGGGTCGCCATAGATGGCGGCGGCGGCCTCGCCCATCGCGGCGCGGGGGTCGTCCACCACGAGGATCGGCACGGTGAGCCCGGCCTCGCGGGCGAGCCGCTCTCCCTCGCCGTCGGTGAGGACGGCGACAGCCCCGGCGGCCACGGCATCGGCCGCAAAACGGGCGCCGTGCACGGTGTAGCCGGGGAAGGCGCCAAAGAGGTCGCCCTCGCGCACGTCGCGCGAGTCGACGGTGGCGCCGGAGAGGGTCAGATCAGCGGCATCGGTCGGCGCGGTAGCGCCGATGCGGGTGGCGGCCTCGGCGAGCGTGCACGTGAGCGCTCGCGAGGGACGCAGCGCCATGTCGGGCACGGGTCACTCCCAGGTCGTCGGGTAGAGCTCCTCGTCCGGCCCTGAGGGCGGGACACGGAGTGTCTGCAATGCGAAGGTTGCCACATCCGAGAAGACCGGCGCGGCTACCTCGCCGCCCCAGATCGAGCTCTTGGGGTCAAAGAGGCTGACAGAGACCACAATCGCAGGGTCGTCGGCCGGCGCGACACCCACGAAGGACGCGACGATCGAGTCGAGTTCCCCGGTGGGCCCCACGGCCTGTGCGGTACCCGTCTTGCCCGCCACGCGGTAGCCGTCGATCTGCGCCTGCTTACCGGTGCCGTCCTCGGTCACGTCCTCGAGCATCAGCATCACCTGGTCCGCGGTCTCCTCCGAGACCACGCGTACCGGCTCCTCCTGCTCGCGCTCCGTGATGGTGCCGTCGGCGTTGCGGTAGCCCTTGATGAGGGTGGGCGTGATGCGCTCTCCCCCGTTGGCGAGGGTCTGGTAGACCTGCGAGGTCTGGAGCGCCGTCACGGCGACCGCCTGGCCGTAGAGGACGGCGTACTTGGAGCGGCCGTCCCAGTTCTCCCAGTTGCTCAGCAGGCCCGCGGATTCCGAGGGCATGCCGATGCCGGTGGTCTGGCCAAAGCCGAACGCGCGCAGGTAGTCGTAGCGTTGCTGCTCGGTCAGCTGCTGGCCGATCATGATGGTGCCCGTGTTGGACGAGTCGACCAGGATGCCCGCGGCGGTCATCTTGTCGAGCCCGTGCTCGTGGGAGTCCTTGAAGGTCTGCCCGTTCGCGGTGGTGTACTCGTACGGCACCTCGAACCGGCTCGTCGGCGTGATGACGCCCTCTTCGATCGCGGCTGCCATGGTGATGGCCTTCGCGGTTGAGCCGGGCTCGAAGACGTCCTCGATCGCGCGCGAGCTGCGGCTACTGCCGTCCGTGGCGCCGGGGTCGTTGGGGTCGACGGTGCCCGAGTCTGCGAGCGCGTAGATCTCGCCGGTCTTGGCGTCCTCGACCGTGACGAACCCGTGACTCGCGCCCGTGACCGACAGCGCCTCCTCGAGCCGGGACTGCGCGTAGTACTGGATGTCGCGGTCGATGGTGAGGACCACGTCCTGGCCGGGCTCCGCCGGCGTCTCCTCGAGCACGCCCGTGGGGATGGCCGTGCCGTTGCCGCCACGCTCGTAGGTCAGCGACCCGTCCGTGCCCAGCAGGTTCTCCTCCTGGGACTTCTCCATGCCTGCGAGGCCCCAGTTGACGCCCTGCTTGTCCGCCGTGCCGCCCACGAAGCCCACGATGTTGCCCGCGAGGTCGCCATTGGGATAGGTGCGCTCGGAGACCGCCTCGGGCTCGATGCCGTAGATGCCCTCATCGCTGATGAGGTTCCAGGTCTCGGGCGTCACGTACTTCGCGATGTAGACGAACGTCTCGTCGCCCACCAGCTTGGCGGCGAGTTCGGACTCGTCCATGTCCAGGATGGGGGCGAGGATCTCGGCTGCGTCGAGCGCGCCCTCGGCGACCACCACCCCGTCCTCGACCCGCTTGAACTCGGCGATCTTCTGCTGGTTCACCCACACGTGGTAGCGGTTGACCGACGTCGCGAGCACTTCGCCGTTGCGGTCGACGATGTCCGCGCGGTCGGTCGCCACCGTCGAGGTCGCGAGGCGGCTCTCGAGCGCCTGCGTGGCGAGGTCGTCGGGGTCGACGCCCTGGATCATCACCAAGCGCGCCGCGAAGACGGTGAGGATGCCGAGCGCGCCTAGCGTGATCGCCTGCTGACGCATGTGCGGGCGGCCGATGCTGAGGCCGCGGGGTCGCTTGGCGGCGGCCGATGCGGTGGCTCGGGCTCGCGACGGACGCGCGCCTTGGCGGGGCTGCGGGCGGCGTCCCGCCGCCGGCCGCCGCTGGTCCGAGTCGCCCATTACTCCCCCTGCTCCAGCACCGCCCCGTCGGCGATCGAGATGGAACCGAGCGTAGGCGCGAGCTCCATCCCGAGGTCGGAGGCACGCTGGGCGAGGTAGGACGGTGCGGCGTTGCGCTCAAGTTCGCCGCTGAGCGACTCCGCCTGGGTGTGCAGCGACGCGATCTCGATCTTGAGGTCACGGCGCTCGTACGCACCCTTCGCCATCTGGGTGTTGATGAGCAACACGGCCGCCATGGCGGCCAACACGATGAGGATGCAGGTCCACGCGAAGGGGGCGATGGAGCGCGCCTGCTCGGGAGCCTGGACCGCCCTCAGATGCCGGTGCGGCTCCGCCGGGGTCGCCGAGGCGCGCCGCGAGGGCGCGCCGAGGGTTGCGGGGCGGTGCTGGCGGACGGGAGCGGCGCTCATGCGGGCCTCCTCAGGCGCGATGGCGGGGTGATGCGGATCCGCTCCACGGCGCGCAGGCGCACCGGCTTGGAGCGGGGGTTGGCCTCGGCCTCGGCGGCCGATGCCTTCTCGGCGCCACGCGTGAGCGCGCGCAGATACGGCTGGTGTTCCTCGGGAACGATGGGCAGCCCGGGAGGCGCCGTGGACTCGATGCCGGCGGCGAAGGCCGCCTTGACGAGCTTGTCCTCGAGCGAGTGGTAGGACTCGATCACCACGCGTCCACCCACCCGCACCGACTCGATGGCGGCCGGAAGGGCGTCCTCGAGCACCTCGAGCTCGCGGTTCACGGCGATGCGCAGCGCCTGGAACGTGCGCTTGGCGGGGTTCGAGCCCGGGGTGCGGCTCGCGGCCGGAATGCACGCGCGCACCAGGTCGACAAGCTCGGCCGAGCGCGTGAGCGGAGCCGTCTCGCGGCGCTTCACGATCGACTCCGCGATGCGCGCCGCGTAGCGCTCCTCGCCATACACCTTGAGGATGCGCGCGAGCTCACGCTGGTCCGCGTCGCGCAGCAGGTCCGCGGCACTGACGGGGTCCTCGGGGTTCATACGCATGTCGAGCGGGGCGTCCTGCGCGTAGGAGAAGCCCCTGTCCGCCTCGTCGATCTGCAGCGAGCTGACTCCCAGGTCCAGCAGCACGCCGTCGGCGTGGGTGGCACCCGCGGCGGCGACGGCGCCGGCGATGTCGTCGTATTCCGCGTGGTGGGCCATGAAGCGGTCGCCGAAGCGCGCGAGCCGCGCGCTTGCCAGCGCGATGGCCTGCGGGTCGCGGTCGATGCCCACGACCCGCGCCTGGGGACAGCGCTCGAGGATGCCCTCGGTGTGGCCGCCCATGCCGAGCGTGCCGTCGACGACCAGGGCGCCGTCGTGGTCGAGCGCGGGCGCGAGCAGGTCGACACAGCGCTCGAGCATCACCGGCTGGTGACGCGAGGCCGCATCGGTCATGTCCCGCTCCTTGATCGTTGCTACTAGGGTTCGTGCCCCTCGGTCTCCCACCGGCTCTCTGGCGGGGGGAAGTCCGTCAGAGTCGCGCGGGAGGAGGCCGCGGGGCACGAGGGGTTACATGGCGTCGAACACCTCCGCGGCCGTGGCCGCGTAGTCGTCTTCGCCGCGCTCGAGGTAGTCCTCCCATGCCTGGGCGTCCCAGATCTCCACCCGGGATCCCATGCCCACCACGGCCACGTCACGCTCGAGACCCGCGTACTTGCGCAGGGGCGCGCTGATGAGGATGCGCCCCTGCTTGTCCGGGATGTCGTCCGAGGCGTGACCGAGGAAGTTGCGCAGGTAGTCGCGCGCGTTCTTGTTCTCGAGCGGAGCGCGTCGCAGTCGGTCGTGGATGACCGCGAACTCGTCCAGCGGGAACAGGAACACGCAACGGTCCAGCCCGCGCGTGGCCACCAGGCCCGACGCGAGCCTCCCGCGGAACTTCGCGGGAAGGATCAGCCGGCCCTTGTCATCGAGACGAGGCGTGAACGTGCCCAGGAAGACCCCGGTGGGGCCCAGACCGTGCGTCAGTAGCTCCGACACCCGATCACCTCCCAGCGCCACGACTCGCCCGATGCCCCCACTTTACTCCACTTCTCTCCACGTGGATAGGAAAATCGGCAAGATTCACCCTCAACTCCACTTATTTTCGCAGGTAAACCGCCGTTGAGTGCAGTGGAGGGATTTTCGCGCGAGGATGACGGACACGCGGCGGTCCCCTGGGCCACAGGCCACCCATCGCCTAGGCTCGTCGTCACAGCGCGAAGGAGCATCCATGACCCACCCCCTGCCCACCGAGGACGACCTCACGGAGGTGGCGGAGGTCGCCTCCGCCATCCGCGCATCGATCGGCTCGGTGCTGTCGGGATTGGATGGCGCCATCACGGCGACGCTGGCCACGGCGCTCGCGGGCGGCCACCTGCTCATGGAGGACGTGCCCGGCGTGGGCAAGACCACCCTGGCGCGCGCCTTCGCCGCCTCGGTCGACTGCACCCTGGGGCGCATCCAGTTCACGCCCGACCTCATGCCGGCCGACGTGACGGGCGTGAGCATCTTCCGCTCCGACGACCACCGCTTCGAGTTCCGCCCGGGGCCCATCTTCGCGCAGGTGGTGATCGCCGACGAGATCAACCGCGCCTCCCCCAAGACACAGTCCGCCCTCCTCGAGGCCATGCAGGAGCACGCCGTCACCGTCGATGGCGTGACGCGCCGGCTGCCCGAACCCTTCCTGGTGGTCGCGACGCAGAACCCGATCGACATGGAGGGGACCTATCCCCTGCCCGAGGCGCAGCGCGACCGGTTCATGGCTCAGGTCTCCGTGGGCTACCCGCAGCCGCACGACGAGATGGCGATGCTCGACAGCCACGACGGCACCGACCCGCTCGCCGAGGTGCGCCCCGTCACCGACACCGCGACCCTCGCCCGCCTCATCGATGTCGCCCGACGCATCTATGCGGCGCCCGCGGTCAAGCAACACATCGTGGACCTCGTCTCCCAGACGCGCAACGACTCGGCGTTGCGCCTGGGCGCATCGCCACGCGCGTCGCTGCAACTGCTCGCTGCCTCCAAGGCCCGCGCCGCGATGGCCGGGCGCAACCACGTGCTTCCCGATGACGTGAAGGCCCTCGCCGGCGCCGTGCTGTCGCACCGCCTGGTGGTCTCGACCGAGGCTCGCCTGGGTGGACGCTCGGCGCATGACGTGGTGACTCAGATCGTCGAGCGCACCCCGGTGCCCACCGAGGCGCGCGCCTCGCGCATGGCGCCGGTCGGGGCGGTCCGTAGCGAGGCCCGCTAAGCACATGAAGCCCACCACCACCGTCAACGCCAGCATGAGCCTCACCTCGCGTGGGGTCGGCATGCTCGCGTGCGGCATCGTCATCGGCGCCCTGGGCGTCGGCTTATCGACGCCCGTGATGGTGTACGTGGGCGTCGCGATGACCTGCGCCGTGGTCCTCGCGTGGGTGTGGATGATGCTGGCACTCGGCGCCTTTGTCAGGCGCTTCCCTCACGCCGAGCGCACCATCCGGCCTCGCCCTCTCACGGTGGGGGTGCCCGGCTCCGTCACCGTCGCGATCCGCGCCAGCCGCGCGCACCGCGGCCCTGGCAGGGGGGTCATCGGCCGCCTTCAGGTGCGCGAGCAGGCCGCGGCGGAGCTCACCGGCGGCGCCGCGACCCGTGCGGCCGTCACTCGCTCCCCCGACGCCCTGGTCCTCGAGTACGCGCTCCACCCCGTGCGCCGCGGACGCTGGGATGTGGGCCCCGCCCTCATGCACGCCGCCGACCCCTTCGGCATGCTGCTGTCCGACACCGCCTTCGGCACGGCCGAATCGGTGTCGGTATGGCCCCAGGTGACCGACCTCGTCGGCACCGCCGGAGCGCTCATGGGTCAGGCGGACCGGGTGGTGGTGCGCGCGCGCACCCCGTCGACCGACGATGCGGCGCTGCGCGAGTACCGCGAGGGAGACGACCTGAGGCGCATTCACTGGGCCAGCTCCGCCAGGCGCGGCGCGATGCTGGTGCGCTCCGACGAGCATGCAGGACGCCGGCCCGCCACCGTCATCCTCGACCTGCCTCTGGGTCACGAGGCCCTCGAATGGTCCATCAGCGCGGCGGCCTCGATCGGCGTGTCCGTGCTCGAAACAGGCCATCCCGTGCGCCTCCTGGGCGCCGGCCCCGCGACAGCCGCGACCCATCTGGGTCAGCGCGGCGGCGACCTCGCCCGCGCCGAGCTGCTCGACCTCACGGTCGACCTCACCTCACCCGTCACCAGAGCCGCGGGGGACGCGCGCCTGAGCGAGGCGGCCCGCGCCGCCGCCGAGGGGGCGATCGAGGGCGAGGTGACCGTCGCGATCATCGACCCCGCCACCGACGACGTCCTGGATGCCATGGCCCCCATCGGCGCCACCGGACGCGCGTGGGCCATCGTGAGGGCAGACACCCACAACGCCGATGACGCCGAGATCACCGCGACGCGCCTGGGGCGTGCCGGCTGGCGCGTCAGCGTCGTCAGCACCGGCGCGGACATCGCCGAGGTGTGGCGGTCGCTTGTCGCGATGCAGGAGCAGGCATGAGCGCCGGAGCACGGCCACGCGCCCCCTGGCCAGCGTCGCTGACCGTCGCGATCGCCACCATGGCGAGCACCTTCGCCCTGTCCTCGATGGTGGTCGCCGGCATGTGGCTCGCGACGGTCGCGGCCAGCCTGGCCACCGTCACCGCGGCGGTGGTGGTCACCAGGCTGCTTACCCGTTCACGCGGCATCCCGACCGCGATCGGGGCGCTCGTCGCCGTCGAGCTCTTGGTGCTGTTCTTCGCTCGCGGCCAGGACGACGGACGCCACGTACTGCCCACGCCGGGCGCTCTTCGCGACCTGGGCGTGGTGATGCGCGACGGCATCGACTACGCCGCGACCACGGTCGCGCCCGCCGAGATGGTGCCGTCGCTGCTGAGCCTGATCTGTGCGGGGGTCATGGGACTGTTCCTCGTGGCCGAGCACATCGCGGTGTCGTGGCGCGCGGCCGCGAGCGCGGGCCTGGTGCTCATGCTGCCATGGCTGCCCGCCGCAATCTTCCAGCAGCGGGTGCCCCTGGTGTGGCTGCTCGTCGCGCTGGCCGCATGGCTGCTCACCCTGGGCCTCGCGCGCCGAGGCGACACGCGCCAGCCGCCCTCCACCGTGAGCGGCGCGGTCGCCGCGACCACCGCCACGCTCGCGGTGTCCCTAATGGTGGTGCCGTCCGCGCTGGGCGGCAACGGCTGGGGCGTGATCCCTCGTATCGACGCGCCATCGTCCCTCGCGACCACCACGCGCCTCAATCTCGACCTCGACCTGCGCACGTCACTAACCACCAACTCGACCGCCCCGGCGCTGGTCTACACGGCCGAGGGCCCGCGGCCCGACGTGCTGCGCCTGTACAGCTATGCGGACTTCGACGGCGTGGGCTGGGACTACGGCACTCCCGAGCCCAGCGACCTGGCCCCGACGGACGGCGTGCTGTGGCCGGTCGATGTCCCCGCGCCCAGCGAGGACATCGCCACCTACGAGATCGAGGCGGTCGACTCCGCCGAGAGTAACCTCGCGCTGCCGTCGGTACCGCGCTCGGTCGACGTCGACGGGGACTGGGGGTACTCGGCCGCGACCGACGAGGTGGTCTCGCCGCAGGACTCCACCCTGGGGCTTCGCTACACAGTCACCGCGGACACGGGCTACCTCACCCCCGAGCGCCTTCTCGCCTCGCCTGTCGACGCGGCGGCAGACGCCGCCGTGGGCTCGCAATACCTCGAGCTTCCCGGCGCGCTCGACGCCGTGCGCGTCACCGAGTTGGCTCAGGGCCTGACGGCCGATGCCACGAGCAGGTTTGCGCAGGCCATCGCCTTGCAGGATTACCTGCGCGACCCGGCCGAATTCGACTACGACACGTCGGTGAGCCCGTCCTCCGGCGACACGGTCAGCACGTTCCTCGACGATCGCGTGGGCTACTGCGTGCAGTTCGCCACGACCATGGTGATGATGGCGCGCACGCTCGACATCCCCGCCCGCATGGCGATCGGCTTCCTGCCGGGCTCCGAGGGCGAGGGCGACACCTACATCGTGCAAGGCGGCGATGCACACGCGTGGCCGGAGCTGTGGTTCCCCGAGGTCGGTTGGGTGCGCTTCGAGCCCACCCCCGCCGTCCAGACGGGGTCCGCGCCGGTGTACGCCGAACAGGCCCAGGACCCCGAGACGGGCGGGCAGTCCGACCCTGCGGCGCTGCCCACGACGGCCCCCGCTGAGCGACCCGAGCGCCCCGATACCCCGGCCGAGCCCTCGGTGGCCGGTGAGAGCGTGACCGACGAGGGCACGCCGTGGTGGTGGTTCGCCGTGGCTGCGGTCGCCCTGGCCGCCGTCGTCGCAGCGATCGTGCTCGCGTCGCGAAGGCGCCGCTCGCTCGCGCCCGTGATCCTGCCACCGGCCGAACAGGCGTGGGAGACGCTGCGCGCCTCGCTGACGTCCGAGGCCCAGTGGTCACCCGCGCTGACGCCATCCGAGTCCGTGGAGCACGTGAGGGACGTCCTCAGCCGCAAGGGCGTCCGGCTGTCGAGCGACGCAGACCAGGCGCTCGTACGGCTCAGCCACGCCGTCGCGGATCACCGCTATGCACCCGCGGGAACGTCGGCGACTGTCGCGCAACTTCAGGGCTGGTCAGACGCCGTCACTCGGGAGGCGTCGCAAGCGACCGCGACCGCCGGCGCGGCCGGGCGGTAGGGCCTAGAGGTCGCCGTTCTCGCGGCGACGGTCGAAGCGCTCCTCGAAGGTCTGCATGAAGTCCTTCTTGGGCTTCTTGGGAGCAGGACCGGCAGCGGGGCGAGCCTGCGTCGCGGGCGTCTGGCCTTTGCGGGGAGTGAGGAGGGCCCACAGGGTCACGCCGGCCATGATGACGAAGCCGAGCACACCGACAAGCGGGATCTGGGTGACGACGCCGAGGAGGACCACACCGAGGCCCACGACCACACCGGCGATCGCGGCGATGATGCGAGCGGGGGTGCGGGGACCGCGGTTCATGGCGCGGTGAAGAGAGGCGTCCTGCCCGAGGTCGTGCTCGAGCTGGTCCAGCACGCGCTGCTCATACTCCGACAGCGGCATCATGCCCTCCTCTTTCGTGCGGTGCGCAGTAGGCACCTAGTCTAGTCAGCACTGCCCGCTTCCACTACCCCGAGGAGAACACCGCGTCATGCCCCGACGTTCCCGCTCATCTTCCTCGGTGGCGCCAGGCGTGGATCGCGACGTCGACATGCCCATTGCCACGGGGATGGTACGGCTCACGGACGAGCCTGATGGTTCAACGACTGTATGGGTGCGTGGTGTTCCCAGCTCTTCGATGAGAGCCGAACCCGACGTGCTCGACTTCGAGTACATGCGGCATTTTTCCGCCGCTGTGGCGGCATGGCAGCGTCCCGAGCGGTTCCTCGCCCTGCACGTGGGCGCCGGCGTGTGCACGATGGCACGTCACCTGGTGCACGCCTATCCGGACTCGCGCCACATTGCGGTGGACATCGACGCGACGCTGCCCGAACTGGCACGCCAGTGGTGGGATCTGCCGCGCTCCCCGCAGCTGCGCATCCGCGCCCAGGATGGCCTGGACGCCGTCGCCTCTCGTCACGACGCCAGCCTCGACCTGCTGCTGCGCGACGCCTTTTCGGAGGCCCTCACACCCCCGTCGCTCGCCGACAACGCGTGGTGGGCGCACGCGCGCCGCGTGCTACGCGGCGACGGGCTGGTACTCGCCAACGTGGGAACGGTGCCGGGACAGGCCACGCATGTGGCCGATGCCGCGGCGGCTCGCGCCGCGTTTGGTGACGTGGTCGCCGTGGGCGAGCCGGCCGTCCTCAAGGGCAAGCGCCGCGGCAACGTCGTCCTGGTCGCCGGCGCGGGATTCGACGTCCACGACCTGCGCCGCTACGCGGCGTCCGCTCCTCTCCCCACCGTGGTCGACACGGCCTGGGCGCGATAGCGCCCGACGGACGACGCACGACCGGAGGCGAGGTACACACGCCTGCCACGGCATCGGCCGTCCGAAATCTGCCCGGAGACGGCGAAGGCCGCCGCCCCACACGGGGACGGCGGCCAGGTCCAGTCAGAAGACCGGAGAAGCCTTACAGCGGGCGAACCGCAGCGGCCTGGGGACCCTTGGGGCCGTCGGTGACCTCGAACTCGACGCGCTGCGCCTCTTCGAGCGACTTGTAGCCGTCGGTCTCGATCGCCGAGTAGTGGACGAAGACGTCAGCGCCGCCACCGTCCTGGGCGATGAAGCCATAGCCCTTTTCGGCGTTGAACCACTTCACAGAACCCTGTGCCATGAGTATTTCCTATCTGTACTGCCCGGGTGACGGGAAGCGCGGACACCGTGTCCCCGCTCGTCGCCGCAATGCCGCGTCCCGGGTCTGGTCAGACCGGTTCATGCACACTACGTTCTTGCAACCGGGTCAAGCATGACACGAAATCATGCTCCAGGGGGAGTGTCTCCGCGCTGTTGTTGCAGGAATTTCTCGAATTCGGCACCCAATTCCTCTGCCGAGGGCAGCGGGCCGGAGATATCGAGGCCCTCCTCGCGCTGCTCCATGTACGCGTCGTACTGGCGCTCGAGCCCGGCGACGAGGGCCTGCACCTCGTCCGACTCGGCCGTTTGGCGGGCAATTTCCTCCTCGGCGCGCTCGGCATCCTCGTCCAGGCCCGTGGTGTCGATCAGCAGGCCCGAGATGTCCTCGATGCTCTGGATCGCGCGCTCCGCTGCCTGCGGGTACGAGCTTTGCGACAGGTAGTGAGGGACGTGCACGGCGATGTTGATCGCGGGCAGGTCCCACTGCGCAAAGCGGTACTCCATGAGGTTCTGCGCGCTCGCGGGGACGTTGACCGTGCCGAAAAACGATGCGGAGTCGGGCAGCAGGTCCTGAGGCGTGCCGTGCACGGTCGTGGTGAGCGGACGCGTGTGGGGTGCCGCCATGGGGATCCCGTACGTGCCGAGCGTGAGGCCCACGCCCGTGCGCGTCACGATCTCCTTGACCGTGTGGATGTAACCCTCCCAGCGGATGTCCGGCTCGAAGCCGTGCAGCAGCAGGAACGGGGTTTCCTCGGTGTCACGCACCAGGTCGAGAGCCAGGTGCGGCTCGTCGTAGTCGGTCCACTGGTTCACGGAGAACGTCATCTCGGGGCGGCGCGAGCGATAGTCGAGCAGCTGGTCGATGTCGAAGGTCGCGACCCGCTGCGGTTCGCTCGACTCGAGAATCTGCTGGGCGACCAGCAGCCCCGCCTTGCCCGCGTCGATGAAGCCACGCAGCGAGTGCAGCAGCACCGCACCCTCCTTCGGGGCCGTCTCGGCCCACGCCGCGACGCCCTGAGGATCCCAAGTGATGAGTGGTGAAGTCATAATCCCGTCATTGTTTCACGCCCTGGCACGCATCTGCTGATGCGCTCCGGGCGTCAACGCGGGCGACGCGCGCCTGATTCCCGGGTGAACAATCGCTGTCAGGCTGTAGCGCAGCGCGTCAGGAATGGGGATAATGGACGACTGCCTCGTCAGTTCCGTCGCGAGGCTCGGAAGGGCAGGCGCATGCAGGAGGACAGCACCCGGACCGCTCTCAAGGAGGGCCTGGATGCCGAGCAGCGGGTCGTTGATGGGCTGTATGGCCGGCTCGATGAGCTGCGCGGCGAGACCGAGCGCAGGCTCGCGTCCATTCGCCGCGATGGACCGTCGGGATCTCCGCAGAACCGCTCCGAGCGCGACGCCTTCGCGACACTGTACGAGGACCGCATCGCACAACTCGACGCGGTCGAGGACCGGCTCTGCTTTGGCCGGCTGGACATGCGCGACGGCGACCGGCTGTACGTGGGGCGCATCGGACTGTCCGACGCCGACCACGCTCCCCTGCTGACCGACTGGCGCGCTCCGGCGGCGCGTGCCTTCTACTCCGCCACCGCGGCCGACCCCTCGGGCGTGGTCAGCCGCCGCCACCTCACCACGCGCGGGCGCCGCGTCGCCGCGATCGAGGACGACGTGCTCGACGTCGAGGCGCTGCGCGAGTCCGGCCTGGAGGGCACGCTCGCCGGAGAGGGCGCCCTGCTCGCGGCGCTCGACGCGCGCCGCACGGGCCGCATGGGCGACATCGTCGCCACTATTCAGGCCGAGCAGGACGCGGTGATCCGCGCCGACCTCGACGGCGCGCTCGTGGTGCAGGGCGGCCCCGGCACCGGCAAGACCGCGGTGGCGCTGCACCGCGCGGCGTTCCTGCTGTACCACCACCGCGAGCGCCTGGAGCGTCGTGGTGTGCTCCTCATCGGACCCTCGGGCCAGTTCCTGCGCTACATCGACCATGTGCTGCCGTCCCTGGGTGAGACCGGCGCGGTCTCCACGACGCTGTCGGGCCTGGTGCGAGGCATCGACACGTCCGCCGTGGAATCCGATGCCGTTGCCGCGATCAAGGGCCGCGTCGAGATGGCGGGGGTCATCAAGGCCGCCGTCCGCGAGCGCCAGCGCCTGCCCCGGCGCGACCAGGAGGTCAAGATCGACGGGCGCACGGTGGTCATCCGCCGCGCCGACATCCGCGACGCTCAGGCACGTGCCCGGCGCGACGGTCGTCCGCACAATGAGGCCCGTGCCTCGTTCGCGAAGGACATGATCGGACGCCTCACCACCCAGCTGCTCGAACAGTTGGAGAGCCAACTGGACGCCGAGGACCGGCTCGAGCTGGAGCGCGACGTGCGCGACAGCCGCACCATCCGGGTTGCCCTCAACCTGTGCTGGCTGCCGGTGACCCCCGCGCAGCTGCTGCGTGACCTGTTCTCGAAGGCGCACCTCATCGATCACGCCGCGCGCGGGCTCAGCCGGGCCGAGCGCGACCTGCTGCTGCGTCCGGCCTCCGCCCCCTTCACCGAGGCCGACGTGCCGCTACTCGACGAGGCCGCCGAGCTGTTGGGCGACATGCCAGGCGGCGCCCCGCGCGAGTCGCAAGAGGCCAGCCAGGAGGAGCTCGACTACGCGCGGGAGGTCCTCGAGACCTTCGGCGGCGACGGCATGGTGACCGCAGAGGACCTCGCGGCGCGCATGAAGGGCAGCTCGTCTCGCCTGACGGTCGCCGAGCGTGCCGCTCAGGACCGCTCGTGGACCTATGGTCACGTGGTGGTCGACGAGGCCCAGGAACTTTCCGCGATGGCATGGCGCATGCTGCTGCGCCGCTGCCCCACCAGGTCGTTCACCATCGTCGGCGACGTGGCTCAGGTTGCCTCGGCCGCCGGCACCCGCTGGTGGCCCGAGGCCATGGACCCGCTGTTCGGGCCCTCGTGGCAGCTGCGCGAGCTCACCGTGTCCTACCGCATCCCCGCCGCGGTCGCGCGGGCCGCGCAGTCCTACGCCATGGCGGCCGGCCTGCCCGTGAGCGACCTGTCGGCCGCGAGGGATCTGGACGATGCCGTGGCGACCACGACGGTAGGCCGCGACGCGCTCGCCTCAACCGCGGCATCGGCCGCGCGTACCCACGCGGCCCAGATGGCCGGCGAGGACGGCGGCCTGGTCGCAGTCATCGCGCCGCATGCGCTGATCCCCGCGCTGCGCGAGGCGCTCGGCGGCGAGGTCGAGGGTGTCTCGGTGATGACGGCACGCCAGTCCAAGGGGCTGGAGTTCGACGTCGCGATCGTGGTCGAGCCCAGCGAGATCGCTCAGCGTCCCGGCGACCTCTACGTCGCACTCACGCGTCCCACGCGACGCCTCGAGATGGTGCATGCCCTGCCGCTTCCTGAGGGGCTCGCGGACCTGGGCTAGCCGGTGAGGCGCCGGGCTGGCTATGCGCAGGGCCCCGCGCCGGCGATCGCGAGGCCCTCGCGGTCGCCCGGGCCCCACTCGGTGATCGCGGTGTTCTCGTCGTGCATCAGCTCGGTTGCGGCCTCGACGTGCCCCAGCCCCGCCACGTGCGCGAGCTCGTGGCGGATGACGGCCTCGGCCAGCGCCGTGCCGCTTTGCGACCGCATGAGCTCCGCGAAGTCGTCGCGGTCGAGCACCACGACGCCCGCGCCCAGGTAGCGCTGGTCGCCGTAGGCGCCCGTGATCGACGTCGACCCTCCGAGTCCCGCCGTCGCGCCCCCAAGATCAGGGGTCTCCGTCTCATCGGAGAATCCGATCACGACCGGCGCGAGCCGGTCGCCGTAGCGCTCCTGCACGATGAGCCGGTCGAAAGACGCCGGCTCGTCCGTGGTGCCCTCGTACTGGAACACGAGGCCCGTGTACTGCGCGAGATCGGCGGTGGCCGCGTGGACGAGCGGCTCGACGTCGTCGGGCATGCCGGCGGGGTTGAGTACCCATCCCACGGGCATACAGGGGTCCAGCCGGACCGGCTCGCCGTCTTCCTCGAACAGGAAGGTGTGCTCGCCGGCCGTGCTCACGGGCACCGCGGGCGCGAGGCGCTCGCCGGTCGAGTCCACGTGCGGGATGCGGATCTCCTGACCATCCAACTCGACCACATTGCGGGCCTGGCCCAGGTGGGCGAGGTCTTGCCAGCCCAGCCCTCCCTGCCATGCCACCAGGCCAATCGCGACGGCGCCGGCGCCGCACAGCACCACCAGGCGGCCCGTGAGAGTCATGCGCCCTAGCCTGCCACGCACGCGCTCCCCCACGGCGCGCCCTGCCCGACAAATGGTGTGGAGTTGGTAACAGGGGGCGCCGTACGCAAAGATGGGCGCCGTGCGAGCACTTCTTCTGGAGAACCTGTCCCACACCGCCACCGAAATCCTCGAGGCGGCTGGCATCGAGGTCATCAACCACGCCGGCGCGATGGACGAGGACGAGCTGATCGAGGCCCTCGACGGCGTCGAGCTGCTGGGTATTCGCTCCAAGACGATGCTGACCGAGCGGGTCATCGAGGCCTCGCCCTCGCTTATCGCGGTGGGTGCGTTCTCGATCGGCACCAACCAGATCGACCTCGAGGCGGCGGCGAAGAAGGGCATTGCGGCGTTCAACGCCCCCTTCTCGAACACGCGCTCCGTGGTGGAGATGGCGGTCGCGGAGATGATCTCGCTGACACGCCGCCTGCCCGTGCACCAGAAGCTCATGCACGAGGGCGTGTGGAACAAGTCCGCTGACGGCGCGCACGAGATCCGCGGGCGCACGCTCGGCATCGTGGGCTACGGCAACATCGGCTCGCAGCTGTCCGTCGTGGCCGAGGCGCTGGGCATGAACGTGATCTTCTACGACGCCGCCGAGAAGCTCGCTCTCGGTAACGCCACCCGCATGCCCTCTCTCGAGGCTCTGCTAGCCGAGGCCGATGTCGTCACGCTCCACGTGGATGGACGCAGCGGCAACCGCGGCTTCTTTGGCCGCGAACAGTTCGAGGCCATGAAGCAGGGCGCGATCTTCCTCAACCTGTCGCGAGGCTTCATCGTCGACGTGGATGCGCTGCGCGAGGGCCTCGAGTCCGGCGCGATCGGTGGCGCCGCGATCGACGTGTTCCCCGAGGAGCCCAAGAAGAAGGGCGACCCCTTCACCTCGGCACTGCAGAACATCCCCAACGTCATCCTCACGCCCCACATCGGCGGCTCGACCGAGGAGGCGCAGCGCGACATCGGCATCTTTGTCGCCACGCGCCTGCGCGACTACGTGCAGAAGGGCTCGACGTCGCTCAGCGTCAACCTGCCCAACCTGCAACTGGACCAGGCCCCTGGCGTTCACCGCATCGCTCACCTGCACCTCAACGTGCCCGGTGTCCTTGCGGCCGTCAACCGCGTCTTTGCCGAGCACTCGGTCAACATCGAGGGCCAGCTGCTCGCCACCCGTGGAGAGCTCGGATACGTGGTCACCGACATCGCCGCGGGCCTCACCCGCGAGGCGGTGGCCGCGTTGGGCGCGATGGACGGCACCGTGCGCCTCAGGGTCCTGTCCTGACGCACCACGAGGACCTCGACGCCGCGTCCTTCTCGGGCCTCGGCCTTCCTGACGCGCTCGTGCGCGCCCTCGCGGCCGCGGGGATCACTCACCCGTTCCCCATTCAGGCGGCCACGATCGCCGATGCCATGGCGGGGCTGGATGTGTTGGGCAAGGCCCGTACGGGGTCGGGCAAGACGCTCGGTTTCGGCCTGCCGATGCTGGCCCGGCTGGCGGACTCGGGGCGCCCTCGAGCGCACCGTCCGCATGCCATCGTGCTGGTGCCCACGCGTGAGCTCGCGATGCAGGTCCACGACGCCCTCGAGCCCCTCGCGCACACCATGGAGGTCTCCCTCAAGCTGGTGGCCGGCGGCCTGTCGATGCCCAAGCAGATTGCCGCGCTCGAGCGCGGCGTGAAGCTCGTCATCGCGACGCCCGGTCGCCTGGCGGACCTCGTCAGGCGCGGGCACGCGGATACCTCGGCTACACAGATCGTGGTACTCGACGAGGCCGACCACATGGCCGAGATGGGCTTCATGACCGAGATCGAGGAGATCCTCGCCGACGTCCCCGACGACGCGCAGCATCTGCTGTTCTCCGCGACGCTCGACGGCGACGTGGACCGGCTCATCGCCGAGCACATGCACGATCCCGTCCTGCACGACGTCACCCACGACGCGGACGCCGCCATGCGCCACGTGGTCCTCAACATCGCCCCTCATCTCAAATACGAGGTCGCGACACGGATCGCCGCTCGCCGAGGACGCACCATCGTGTTCGTGCGCACCAAGATGGCGTGCGACCGCATCGCCGACCAGATGCGCGCCGCCGGCGTCAACGCCATCGCGCTGCATGGCGACAAGGAGCAGAACGAGCGCAACACGGCGATCGCCGCGTTCCGTGCGGGCCGCGTCCCCGTACTCGTCGCGACGGATGTCGCCGCCCGCGGCATTCACGTCGAGGACGTGGACCTCGTGCTCCAGCTGGACCCGCCGGGCGACTACAAGGACTACACCCACCGTGCCGGGCGCACCGCGCGTGCGGGTGCCGAGGGTCTCGTGGTGACGCTGGCCCTGCCCCATCAGCGCAAGGCCATGGACCGGGTGGTGGATGCCACGGGCATCGAGCCGACGTTCCGCAAGGTGCGCGAGACCGACGCGGAGACGCTCGCGATGATCGACGCGCTCACGGGCGCACGCGAGCCCTCTGGCGTGCCTGTGCGGGAGCCTCGCACCGGAGGGCGCGGGTCCGCCGACACCCGCGGCTCCGCTGGCGAGCGCGGCGCCGACCACGCGCGGCCCACTCGCGATGGCCGGCCTGCCAAGGGTTCACGCCCCGGATCACGCCCTGCGTCACGGCCCGCGTCACGCCCCACCAAGGACGAGCGGTCTGGCAAGGGCGACCGGCCGGCAAAGGACGAGCGTGCCGCCCGGGGCGGGAGCCGCGGGAAGGACGCTCGCTCCGGTCGCGGACGCGACGAGTCTCCCCAGCGAGACAGCAAGCGCGGATCTGAGCGCGGTGCGGCGTCGACGGAGCGCGATGGCCAGCGTGAGTCCACGCCTCGGCGCGAACGCCAGCCCAACCCCAACCCTCGCAAGCGCGCACCGGGGACCAAGAAGTCGGCGCCCGCTCCGAGCCGCGGTCGCAAGGGCAAGCCCCGTCCCAAGAAGAAGCGCTGACCCCTTCCCTGGAATTATCCTCCCTGCTACATTCCCGCCATGGGGATGCTAGGGGGACCACAGCCGGTCGATGCCGCTACCGCGGATAGGTGGATGCGAGAGTGGCTCGGCGAGGGCGACGCGAGCCGCGGCTACCTCGCCAAGACCATGCACAAGTCAACGGGCCACACCCTGACGTGGGCGCCCGAGGAGTTCATGGCGGCATGCCACTACGTCGTCCAGGACGCCTCACGCAACCCCTTCACCCGCAGCACCGCGTGGGGACGACGCAGCGACTTGGGCAACCGTCTCACCTTGCACGGCACCAAGCTCGTCGACGCGCTGGCGCGCTACTACGCCTCGCTCGCGCACGCACACTCCCCCCAGCAGTGGGCCATCGAACTCGATCCCACCCATCGCGGCTACCTGTCCCCGCGTTTCCTCACGGGCTTCCCGCTGATGAGCGAGCTGCCGCTGGACCTTACCCAGGCGATCGGGGCGCGCACCGTCGCGGGCCTGGAGCGCCACGCGCGGGCCTTCGATGAGATTCCGGGCACCCTGTCATCGGCGCGCGTGTGGGCCCCGCCCGCGGCGCCCGCGCCGGCCACCGTGGAGGGTTCGAGCGTGGAGTTGGCGCGACAGGAGGTGGGCGCGGACAAGCTCCTCTTCGCGGTGAGCACTGCGGACCTCGCCGGATGGACCTACACCCTGTGGGTCGATGAGGCCCACGAATACACGTACGGAAGCGACGTGTACGAGGCGCTCGAGCCGCGCCTGCTTGCCACGCCTGGCATCGACGACGTCATGGGCGAGGACCGCGAAATCGTGCACGTGCGCACCACGCTCCCGCCCGAGCAGATGTTGGAGGTCCTCGTCACCGCAGCGACCGCTCCGCTGGAGAGCTAGCCGCCGTCACGAGGCGCGTGGCCCTCGCGGGCCGGCGCGACAGCGAGTCGCTACAGCGAAGGGGACTCCGCCGCCTCATCTTCGGCGCGCAGCTTTACGATCGCCGCCTCGAAATCGTCGAGCGTCTTGAAACCCTGGTACACGCTCGCGAAACGCAGGTAGGCAATCTCGTCGAGGTCGCGCAGGGGCGGCAGGATCGCGAGGCCGATGTCCGTGGCGTCGATCTCCGCCGTTCCCTGTGCGCGGATCGCCTCCTCGACACGCTGTGCGAGCAACGCGAGGTCGTCGTCGGAGACGGGCCGGCCCTGGCAGGCCTTCCGCACGCCCGACGCGACCTTCTCGCGACTGAAGGGCTCGGCCACGCCGTTGCGCTTGAGCACCGTGAGGCTCGCCGTCTCGACGGTGGAGAACCGGCGTCCGCACTCCTGGCACTCGCGACGGCGACGGATGGAGGCGCCGTCGTCGGCCGTACGGGAGTCGACCACGCGCGAGTCGGGGTTGCGGCAGAACGGGCAGTGCATGGAACTACTTTCCCACGAATAGGGCACCGTGCCGTGCCGCATGCGCGTGGGCGCAGGGAGTCAGTCGAGCGCCGGGATGATGAGCTGCTCGCCGGCACGCAGGGACGAGGATCCCTTGGCGTTGAACTCTTGGATCGCCACTACGGTCTCGTTGACGTCCTCGCCCGCAGGGGTGAGGGCCGCGGCGATCGACCACAGGGTCTCGCCGGGCGCCACCGCGTAGGTGTCGAAGGCCACGGGAGCGGTGGGCTCGTCACCCGCGACGGCCTGCGGGCCCACGATGGCGACGGCGATCGCGACCACGACGGCGGCAAGGGTGCGGCGGCGACGGCGCGCGACGGGGGTGTCGATGCGGTGCAGACGCATGCCCGTGACGGGGCGCGGGGCGCGGACACCGGTGGGGAACAGCGTGGCGGCGGGGGCCATTGCGGTCATGTCATCCTCCATTCGAACACTTGTTCGTCGAACACATGTTCTATTTGTAGCACCAGGGGCCGACGCTGACAAGACACGCTCGAACATGTGTTTGATTCCGTGCGTGTTCTCCTCTAGCGTCATGGGTGTCAGCACACCAGAGGGGTCTGACATCGACGGCGGGCCCCGTGCCCGCGAGGAGGAGACATGGCCGAGCAGTCCGAGCCGGGCGCGACCATCCACGAGTTCCCCGGCGCCACCGGCGGCCTCACCGACCGCCAGCGCCGCATCCTCCTCACCATTCGCGACTCGGTCGACTCCCGTGGCTATCCGCCGTCCATGCGCGAGATCGGTCAGGCCGTCGGCCTGACCTCCACCTCCTCGGTCAAGCACCAGTTGACGGCGCTTGAGGCCAAGGGCTACCTGCGCCGGGACCCCCACCGCCCCCGTGCCATCGAGGTGGTGATGCCGGAGGCCGAGCCGGCCACGGCATCGGCCGCCCCCGAACCCGCCCCCCTGGCCCACCCGGACGGACGCGAGGACGTCTCGATGGTGCCGCTCGTGGGCCGCATCGCGGCCGGAGGCCCGGTCCTCGCCGACCAGGCCGTCGAGGACATCTTCGCGCTACCGCGCCAACTCACCGGCGACGGCGAACTGTTCATGCTCAACGTCACGGGTGACTCGATGGTGGATGCCGCGATCTGCGACGGCGACTGGGTGGTGGTGCGCCGTCAGCAGACCGCGGAAAACGGCGACATCGTCGCCGCCCTCCTGGATGACGAGGCGACCGTCAAGACGTTCAGGCGCCGCGACGGCCAGGTGTGGCTCATGCCGCACAACCCCGCCTACACCCCCATCGACGGCACCCACGCGTCGATCATGGGCAAGGTCGTCTCGGTGATGCGGCGGGTCTGATCGCCGCCGGCGTCACCGCCCGTCGGCGGTCGCGGCCTCGTCCAGGCGCCGCAGCGCGCTGAGGACGGTCTCGCGGTCGGTCGTGGGCCAGAGCTCGGGCATAGACCTCGCCAGGAACCCGCCGTAGCGCGCGGTAGCGAGGCGTGAGTCCAGCACCGCGACCACTCCCCTGTCGTCGTGGGCGCGGATGAGCCGGCCCGCGCCCTGCGCCATGAGGAGCGCCGCGTGGGTCGCCGAGACCGCCATAAAGCCGTTGCCTCCGCGCTGAGCGACCGCCTCGGTGCGCGCCTGCGAGATGGGCTCGTCAGGCCGCGGGAAGGGGATGCGGTCGATCACCACGAGGGAGGCCGTAGGACCCGGCACGTCGATGCCCTGCCACAGCGACGTGGACCCGAATAGGCACGCGCGCGGGTCCGCCTTGAACTGCTCGACGAGCGTGGGGAGCTGATCGTCGAGCTGGTAGAGCACGGGGACGTCGAGGCGCTCGCGCATGGCCTCGGCCGCCGCCTGGCCCGCCCGGTGGGACGAGAAGAGTCCCAGCGTGCGCCCACCAGCGGCCTCGATTAGCGCGGCGAGCTCGTCCAGCGCCGCGTCGGAGATCCCGCCCGCACCGGGGCGTTCCAGATGCTTCGCGACGTACAGGATGCCTTGGCGTCCGTAGTCGAAGGGGCTGCCCGCATCGAGCGTCTCGGGGTCGTCGATGCCGAGGTGGCGCGCCATCGCGTCGAAGTTGCCTCCCAGGGCGAGCGTGGCGGACGTGAACACCGACGAGCGCTCGGCGATGAGCCGCTCGCGGATCAGCCCCGCGACGTCGAGCGGCGCGGCGACAATCCGCTCGGCTCGCTCGGACTCGTAGTCCCCGTCGGGCGGGGCGAGCCAGATGACGTAGCGGCCGTGTTCCCCCGCGAGTTCCTCGCACACGTCATGGATTTCTTGAAGCGCGGCGCTGGCCATCTTGGCGGTGGCCGATGCCGTATCCCCTGGCACCTTCGACTCCGGTGTGTCCTTGGTCGCCTTCTGCACCGCGCTGAGGACCGCGCGGGCCGCGCCGCGGACCAGCTCGACCGCGGCGGCCAGCTCCTCGCCCAGCCCCTGTCGCAGGCGTGCGGGACGGGCGTCTCCGAGCGCCGCATCGAGCGCTCGCGCGGCGCGGTCGAGATCCTCGGTGGTGATGCCCACCCGGCGCGTGGCGCTCGAGGCGCGGTCCACCCGCGCGACCGTGAGCTCGTGGGTGGCGGCGCCGGTGATGCGCCCCACCAGCTCGTGGGCCTCGTCGACGATGAGGGCGTGGTGTTCGCCCAGCATGTCGTGGCTAGCGGCCTGCACGCCCAGCACCGCGTGGTTGGTCACCACCACGTGAGCGTCGGCGGCCTGGTCGCGCACGCGCTGCGAGAAGCACTCCTTGAGCACCGGACACTTGGACTCGAGGCATTCGCGGCCGCTGACGCTGACCTGAGCCCAGGCGCGGTGGGACACGCCCGGCACTAGGTCGTCGCGATCGCCCGTGTCGGTCTCGTCGGCCCACTGGTGCAGCCGCGCCACCTCGCGGCCCAGTTCGCTGGTGGGACCGGCCACGATGGGCAGCATGTCCTCGTCGGGCTCGCCGTAACCGCCCGCGAGCTTGTGCTTGCACAGGTAGTTGGAGCGGCCCTTGAACAGCGCCGCGAGGGGGCGCTCGCCCAGCTCTGGCTCGAGCGCGTCGAGTACGAGCGGGATGTCCTTGGTGAACACCTGGCGTTGCAGCGCGAGTGTGGCCGTCGACACCACCACGCGCTTGCCCTCGCGGGCCGCGTGCGCGACGGCGGGCACCAGATAGCCGAGCGACTTTCCGGTACCCGTGCCCGCCTGGATTAGGGCGTGACCGTTGCTTGAGAGGGCGCGCTCGACGGCCTGCACCATGCGCGTCTGCCCCTCGCGGCGCGCTCCCCCGAGCGTGCCTACGGCGAGGTCGAGGAGCCGGACGGCTTCCGTCTCGGCGGCCGATGCCGGCGCGGCTTGCGCCGTCCCGTCACCTATCGCTGGGGTGGGCGGGGTACCCGAGCCGGCCACGGCATCGGCCCCGCTCACGCGGCGTGAGCCGCGGCCTGCAGGCGTGCCGCGAGGGCCTCGTCGACCAGGGCGACGAGGCGGGTGCCGTCGGCCTCGTGGCTCTCGGACAGGATCTCGCCGTGGCGGTGGGCCTCGCTCACGAGGTCGCCACGCGTGTACGGCACGGTGAGGTCGACCTTGACCGCGGGACGCGGCAACTCGCGTGCGATGAGGTCCATGAGGGCGTCGATACCCTCGCCCGTCAGCGCCGAGACCTCGATGGTGGGCTCGCGCCTGGCACGCAGCCTCAGCAGCGTCTCGGGCTCGGCGATGTCGGCCTTATTGAGGACCAGCACCTCCTTGACCTGATCGGCCCCGGGGACGTCCGAGAGGACCTCGCGCACCGCGGAGATCTGGCTCTCGGGGTCGGGGTGGGAGGCGTCGACCACGTGCAGCATCAGGTCGGCGTGGGCGACCTCCTCGAGGGTCGAGGCGAACGCGGCCACCAGCTGGTGAGGCAGGTCGCGCACGAACCCGACAGTGTCCGACACCGTGAAGGCGCGACCGTCCGGGGTCGACGAGCGGCGGACGGTGGGGTCAAGGGTCGCGAACAGCGCGTTTTCGACCAGCACACCGGCACCGGTCACGCGGTTCAGCAGCGACGACTTGCCGGCGTTGGTGTATCCCACGATCGCGACGTTGGGCAGGGCGGTGCGGTTGGAGCGGCGCACCTCGCGTGCAGGCGCCATCGCCTTGATCTGGCGGCGCAGCTGCGCCATGCGGGTGCGGATGCGACGACGGTCGAGCTCGATCTTGGTCTCACCGGGACCACGGGAGCCGATTCCCGCACCGGCGGCCACACGGCCACCGGCCTGGCGGGACATCGACTCACCCCAGCCGCGCAGGCGCGGAAGCAGGTACTCGAGCTGCGCCAACTCCACCTGCGCCTTGCCCTCGCGGGACTTCGCGTGCTGGGCGAAGATGTCGAGAATCAAGGCGGTGCGGTCGATGACCTTGACCTTGACGACGTCCTCGAGTGCGCGACGCTGCGAGGGCGCGAGATCGTCGTTGACGACCACCGTGTCCGCGCCCACGGCCTTGACGATGTCGGCCAACTCGTTCGCCTTGCCCTGACCCAGGTACGTGGCCGGATCGGGGTGCGGGCGACGCTGCAGCACGCCGTCGAGCACCTCCGAGCCCGCGGTCTCGGCGAGTGCCGCGAGCTCGCGCAGGCCGATCTCCGCCTCGGCGTAGGTGCCGCGGGAGAACTGGCCCGCGAGGACCACCTTCTCGAGGCGCAGCTGGCGGTACTCGACCTCGGTGATGTCCTCGAGCTCGGTCGACAGATTGTCGACACGGCGCAGGGCGGCGCGTTCCTCACGCTCGAACTGGTCGCCGTCGTAATCGGTGTACGCGGTGGCCCCTTCGGCCACCGCCGTCCCGGCGCGCGAGAGCACGCGCTCAAGGCTCGCCTCGGCGCGTGCGATGGAATTCTGGTCGGCGATGTCGTCGCGGTCGTCTGTCATGCTCCGTCCATTGTCGCACCGCACGGCACCACGAACCAGCAAGGTTTCTGTACCCTCGCAGGAATGACCGACCACTACTTCACCGCCGAGCCGGCCTCCGCCGACGAGCGCAGGCTGATCCGCGTGAATCTCGCGGGCCGCGAGGTGGACCTCGAGACGGCTCCAGGGGTGTTCTCCCCCGGGCACCTCGACCTGGGCACCCAGGTGTTGCTGCGCCACTTGCCGCCACCGCCCGACGGCCGCTTGCTGGACCTTGGGTGCGGCTGGGGTCCGCTCGCACTCACCGCGGCGCTGCTGAAGCCCGAGGTCAAGGTCACAGCGGTCGACGTCAACCGCCGCGCGCTCGACCTCCTGCAGCGCAACGCGGCGCGGTTGGGCGCCGCGGGCGCCATCCAGGCCTGCGAGCCGGGCGACGTGCCTGCCAAGCGCCGCTTCGACGCGATCTGGTCCAACCCGCCCATCCGCATCGGCAAGAAGCAGCTGCATGACCTGCTCACGCTATGGCTGCCGCGCCTCTCGTCCGGGGCACAGGCTCACCTCGTGGTGCAGAAGAACCTGGGTGCGGACTCGCTGGCCACCTGGATCGCCTCGCAGCGCGACGCCGACGGCAAGCGCTGGGGCGAGATCGACAAGATCGGCTCCGCCAAGGGCTTCAGGGTGCTGCGCCTGGTGCGCGACTAACGACCCGTCAGGGCAGCGTGACGGTGCCCTCGGCCACCAGCACTGCGGGGCCCTCGAGCACCGTGTGGTCGGGTGTGATGCGCACCGTGACCTGGCCGCCGGGCACGTCGATGTCCCACACGTCGGGCGCACCGGGTCCGGCCCACTCGCGGACGGCGAGCGCCACCGCGCACGCCCCCGTGCCGCACGAGCGCGTCTCGCCGGAACCACGCTCGTGCACGCGCATGCGAGCGCGGCCGCGCAGTTCACCATCGACCTCGGTCTCGCCCAGCGGCACCACGAACTCGACGTTCGAGCCCGCAGGCGGCGTGGGGCTCACGATGGGGGCGACGGAGAGGTCCACCGCGGCGAGCTCGTCGAGCGAGCCGAGCGCGACCACGTGATGGGGGTTGCCGACGTCCACCGACAGCCCCGGGCGCGCGGGGATGAGGCCGCGGGCCTCGACGGTGGCATCGAAGCCGCCCTCGCCCCACACATATCCGCCCATGCCGATCGCGAAGCGACCGTCGCCGAGTCCCGTCACGGTGCGCGGGCCGCCGCGGGTGCCGAACTCCAGCCCGCCGGACAGATCCACCGCCGCGTGAGACTCGAGGAATGCGCCAAACACCCGCGCGCCGTTGCCACACATCTCGGAGGTGGTGCCGTCGGAGTTCCAGTAGTCCATGACCCAGGCGTCCGTGGGAAGGGAGTCCGCGCCCGGCACGGTGCCGGACGGCAGCGCGTCCGCGCGCACCGCCCGGATCACCCCGTCGCCTCCCAGGCCCGCGCGCCTGTCCGCGAGGAAGCGCACCACCTCGGGGGTGAGATCGATGTCGCCGCGCTCGTCCATGAGCAGCACGAAGTCATTCTCGGTGCCGTGTCCCTTGGCAAAGCGCAGCGTGGTCATGCGCTCAGGGTACCGGCGCCACCGGTGACGACGGCGAGGGCATCGGCGGCCGCGCGTGCGGCATCGGCCTCATCGATCGGCCCCTCGATCCACGTCACGCGAGGATCGGGACGGAACCACTGACGCTGCTTACGCGCGAGCCGGCGCGTGTGCTGCGCGATGAGCGCCCGGGTCTGATCCGCCGTGAGTTCCCCGTCGAGGTGGCGCAGCGTTTCGGCGTAGCCGACGGCACGCCGGGCGGTGGTGCCGTCGCGCAGTCCCTGCGCGACGAGGCCCGTGACCTCGTCCACCAGGCCCTGCTCCCACATCGCGTCCACTCGCGCGTCGATGCGCGGGTCGAGGACGTCGTGCGACACCTCAAGACCGATCTGAATCGCGGGCACCTGATACTCGTGGCGTGGCAGGCCCGACGAGAACGGGCGGCCGGTGATCTCGATCACCTCAAGTGCCCGCACCAGGCGCTTGGTGTTCGACGGGCCGATGCTCGCGGCGGCCTCGGGATCGGATTCCAAAAGTTCTCGGTACAGCACCCCGGGCCCCTCGGTCTCGCCGCGAGCCTCGAGCCGGGCGCGCACCTGCGCGTCGGTGGGCGGAAACTCGAAGCGGTCCAGCAGCGCACGGTGGTACAGCCCGGATCCGCCGACGACGATGGGGGTCCTCCCCCGCTCGCGGATCGCCGCGATGTCGGCCCGCGCCTCGCGCTGGAAGCGCGCGACCGAGGCATCCTCGGACACGTCGAGGGTGTCGAGTTGATGGTGGGCGATCCCGCGCCGCTCGACCACGGGGAGCTTGGCCGTGCCAATGTCCATGCCGCGGTAGAACTGCATCGCGTCGGCATTGACGATCTCGCCGTCGAGAGCCTCGGCGACCGCCAACGAAATGGCGGACTTCCCGGTTGCGGTCGAGCCGACGATCGCGACGACCGGGAGATCGGCCGTCGCGTGAGACGCTGTCATGACCTAGGCGTCGACGGGGCGCAGGCGCGGCATGCCCAGGCCCACCGGGCCCGATGCGGCACTGCCCCCGGTGCCGCACGAGTCGCCGCAGCCGCCCGTACCGTGGTCGTGCTCGCCGGCCTGGACCGAGTCCCACGCGTCACCGGCGCGCGTGCGACGCACGGAGTATGTGCCGCCCACCAGGCCGGAGTCGGCGATGAGGTGGTGCGGGGCGCCGTGGGTGACCTCGACAGTCACCATGTCGCCCGGCCGCGGCACGTCGGCGCCACCCGGCACCGTGAAGTGCGTCAGCAGGTTGCCCGGCGTGCGGCCCGACAGGCGCGCGTTGGCGGCGTCCTTGCGGCCGCCGGCCTCCTTACCGGAGCTGTCGAGCACCAGCAGCTCGACCGTGCGGCCCACGTGCGCCTCGTTCTCGGCCAGCGACACGCGCTCCTGGAGGGCCCACAGGCGCTCATAGCGCTCCTGGACGACCTCCTTGGGAATCGTGGGGAGGTCGTAGGCGGGGGTGCCGGGCCGCGGCGAATACTGGAACGTGAAGGCGGACGAGAATCGCGAGGCCTCGACGACCCGCATGGTCTCAAGGAAGTCCTCCTCGGTCTCCCCAGGAAAGCCCACGATGATATCGGTGGTGATCGCGGCATCGGGCATACGCTCTCGCACGCGCTCGAGGATCCCCAGGAACTTCGCGGAGCGGTACGAGCGGCGCATGGCTCGCAGCACGGCGTCGGAACCCGACTGCAGCGGCATGTGCAGGCTGGGCATCACGTTGGGGGTCTCCGCCATCGCGTCGATCACATCGTCGGTGAAGGCCGCGGGGTGAGGCGACGTGAAGCGCACCCGCTCGAGCCCCTCGATCTCGCCACAAGCCCGCAGGAGCTTGGCGAAGGCGCCTCGGTCACCGAACTCGACGCCGTAGGAGTTGACGTTCTGTCCGAGCAGCGTCACCTCGACGACGCCCTGAGAGACGAGCGCCTGAACCTCCGCCAGGATCTCTCCCGGCCGGCGGTCACGCTCCTTACCGCGCAGCGACGGCACGATGCAGAAGGTGCACGTGTTGTTGCAGCCCACCGAGATGGACACCCACCCGCTCGCGATCGCGTCGCGACGGCTGGGCAGGGTCGAGGGGAACACCTGGAGCGATTCCTCGATCTCCACCTGGGCCTCGGCGTTGTGGCGCGCGCGCTCCAGCAGGACCGGCAGCACGTCGAGGTTGTGGGTGCCGAAAACGACGTCGACCCACGGAGCCTTCTCGATGATCTCGCCGCGGTCCTTCTGCGCGAGGCAGCCGCCCACCGCGATCTGCATGCCCGGACGCTGCGCCTTGACCGACGCGAGCTGACCCAGGTTGCCGTACAGGCGCGTCGCGGCGTTCTCACGCACCGCACACGTGTTGATGACCACCACGTCCGCTTCGTCGGCGCCGAGGGGCGCGGCCGCGTAGCCGGCGCCCTCCAGGAGGCCGGCCATGTGCTCGGAGTCGTGGGCGTTCATCTGGCACCCGAGGGTGCGGACGAGGTACGTGGGTGCTGGTGCGGTGTCTGTCATGCCTACCCTGCGACGGCATCCGCGCGAAGTTCGCGGATCACGGTCACTTTGATCTCTCCAGCGAAGCTGAAGTCGCTGCTGATGTGCTCGGCAATTGTACGCGCCAAGGCCTGAACCCCCGCGTCGTCCACCTCGTCGGGCTCCACGACCACACGCACCTCACGACCTGCGGCCATCGCGATGACCTTGGACACGCCATGGTGCTCGGCCACCAGCTTCTCGAGGTTCTCCATGCGCTCGATGTACGCATCGGCATCGTCGCGGCGCGCACCGGGCCGCGACGCGGAGATCGCGTCCGCCACCTGCACGATGAGCGCCTCGAGCGTGGCCGGGGGGACCTCGTCGTGGTGCGCGGCGATGGCGTTCACGACCTCGTCCGCCTCGCCGTTGTCGCGGGCGTAGGCGGCGCCGAGCGTCGCATGTGTCCCGGGCCGCTCGTGGGTGAAGGCCTTGCCGATGTCATGCAGGAAGGTCGCGCGGGTGGCGAGCTCGACGTCGGCGCCCAACTCTCGCGCGATGTCCCCGGCGATCTGAGCGGCCTCGACCAGGTGCGACAGGACGTTCTGGCCGTAACTGCTGCGCAGCCGCAGGCGCCCGAGGGTGACGCACATGTCCTCGGTGATGCCGCGCACGCCCGCAGCTTCAATGGCGTCAAGGCCGGCCTCGAGGTGGCGGGCCTGAGCCCCCTCGACGACCGCGTGGTACACGGACTCGATCCGGTGGGGATGAATGCGGCCGTCGTCGATGAGCTCGCGCAGGGTGATCTCCGCCACCTCGCGCCGCTCGACATCGAAGGACGACAGCTGGACGGCGTTGACGCCCTCCTCGACGAGCACGTTGACGCCGGTGATGGACTCGAAGGCGCGGATGTTGCGTCCCTCACGGCCGATGATGCGACCCTTCATGTCATCGCTGGGCAGGTCGATCCATGTGGCTGCCGCCTCGGCAGACGTGCGCGCCGCCTGGCGCTGCATCGCGCCCACGAGGATCTCACGCACCCGCCTGTCGGCGGAGTTCTTGGCCTGGCGCTCAATACGGCGCACGTCGGCGCGCGCCTCCTCCTTGGCCTCCGCGACCAGGTGGGCGCGCAGCTGCTCCTTCGCCTCGGCAGCGCTCAGACCCGCGGTCTCGGCGAGCGCACGGCGGGTCTGCTCCCCGATCGCGTCGCGCTCGGACGCGAGGCGGCGCTCATCGCGCGCCACCACCGCGGCACGCTCCTCGAGGGAGCGCGCGTATGTCTGCGCCGCACGCTGATCGGCGGCAAGATCCTTCTCGCGCTGGGCCACACGCTCCTCGCGCCGCTGCGCCTCCGAGACCAGGTCACGCGCCTCCTCGCGGGTGCCTTGCGTCTCGGCCGCGACGGAGCGTCGGATCGCCTCAGCCTCGCGGCGCGCGTAGAACACCAACAACAGCGAGACGAGGAGCAACGCCAGGGTGGCCACCGTCGCGATCAACTGCGGCACTGTGGCACCACCCTTTCTCCGTGTCAGGTCACACTACGCGCCTATGTCATCGGCACGGGAGAAGTCTTTCACGAGTGCGAAGGCCAAGGATGGCGAATACCCCCGTCGACCCAGCATCCCCACGACCCGCCGTACACGGGCGTCGTAGTCCACGCCCGCTAGCTGATCCCAGCGCTTGCGGGCAAGGGCCCGGGCGGCCTGGTGCTCGTCCTCGTCCGTGATCTGCTCGAGAGCGTTCTCGACGTCCTGGGCCTCGAAGCCCTTGCGGGCCAGTTCCTGCTGGATGGCGCGGCGTGACTTGCCGCGCTCATGATGACGGGTGCGGGCGATGGTGCCAGCAAGGACGGCATCGTCGAGCAATCCCACCTCTTGGTAGCGCGCGACCACCGCGTCCGCGATCTCCTCGGGCACATCGCGGGATACCAGGCCGTCGCGCAGCTGCGCGCTCGACCGCGCGGAGTGCGTCAGGAGTCTAAGTGCGATCTCCCGGGCGCGCTCCGCGGGGTCGAGCGCGGCGGCGGAGTCCTGGCCTCCCCGCGGCATCAGAAGGTGGCGCCCTCCTGCGCGGCGGCGTCGTCGGCAGACTCCTCTGCCTCGTCCGCGGCGGCCATGCCCACGCCGAGCTTGCGCTTAACCTTGAGCTCGATCTCGTCGGCCAACTGAGGGTTGTCCTTGAGGAAGTTGCGGGAGTTCTCCTTGCCCTGGCCCAGCTGATCGCCCTCGTACGTGTACCAGGCGCCGGACTTCTTCACGAAGCCGTGCTCCACACCGAGGTCGATGATGCCACCCTCGCGCGAAATGCCCTGGCCGTAGAGGATGTCGAACTCGGCCTGCTTGAAGGGCGGAGCCATCTTGTTCTTGACCACCTTGACGCGGGTGCGGTTACCGACGGGGTTGGTGCCCTCCTTGAGGGTCTCGATGCGACGCACGTCCAGGCGCACCGACGCGTAGAACTTGAGCGCCTTGCCACCCGTGGTGGTCTCGGGCGAACCGAAGAACACGCCGATCTTCTCGCGCAGCTGGTTGATGAAGATCGCGGTGGTGCCGGTCGTGTTAAGCGCACCGGTGATCTTGCGCAGGGCCTGCGACATGAGGCGCGCCTGGAGACCCACGTGGCTGTCACCCATCTCGCCTTCGATCTCGGCCTTGGGCACCAGAGCCGCGACCGAGTCAATGACGAGGATGTCCACGCCACCCGAACGCACCAGGATGTCGGCGATTTCGAGCGCCTGCTCACCCGTGTCGGGCTGCGAGATGATCAGGTTGTCGATGTCGACGCCGAGCTTCCTGGCGTACTCGGGGTCGAGCGCGTGCTCGGCATCGATGAACGCGGCCGTTCCGCCCTGCTTCTGCATGTTGGCCACCGCGTGGAGGGCGACCGTGGTCTTACCGGAGGACTCGGGACCGTAGATCTCGACGATGCGGCCGCGCGGAAGTCCGCCAATGCCAAGCGCGATGTCGAGAGCGAGCGAACTGGTGGGAATCGCCTCAACCGCGACGGTCTTGCGCTCTCCGAGTCGCATGGCCGAGCCCTTGCCGAATTGCCGATCAATCTGTCCGAGAGCCGCCTCGAGAGCCTTCGAGCGGTCTGCTGCCTGTGCCATGTCTTGTCCTTGTCGTTCGAGGCATCGCTGCCGAATCATGCGGTACGTGTCGACGGTACGACTCGCCTGTGACATCGTGACGAGGGGGCCGCCGCACGCGTGCCGAGACTCCTTCTCGCGGGTTCCTGTGCATCACAGTAATCGAACATCTGTTCGAGGGCGTGCGACACGCCGACGCGGGAGCGTCGGAAGGCGCCGGCTAGCGCGCCGGCGGGACCATACGCGTGCGGTCGCCGCCGTCGCGCTGAGCGACGGGGACATCCATCTGAGCGCACCACGCATGCCATACGTCGCGCGCGGGAACGCCGTCCTCCAGCGCCTCGGCCACGGTGCGCGACTCGAGCCTGTCGAGCGCGAGGTCGCGCGCGAGACTACGAGAAGAGGCGGCGCCGAAGACGTCGTCGGCGAGCTCCCAGAATTCGCTCAGGCGCACTAGCGCGAGCGCAGTTCGCCCAGCAGCTCCGGGACGGTGTCGGGGATGGACGGCATCACGGACACACCCTCAAGGGACTCGGCCGTCGCGAAACGGTCGGAGACCTCACGAAGGATGGCCGACATCGGCACGTCAAGCGCCTCGCAGATGGACGCCAGCAGCTCGGAGGACGCCTCCTTCTGGCCGCGTTCGACCTCGGAGAGGTAGCCGAGGGACACCCGGGCTCCGGAGGAGATGTCGCGCAGCGTCTTGCCTTGGGTCAGGCGAGCGTCACGCAGGACGTCTCCGATCTCGGTGCGCAACACGGGCATGCGTCCCCTCCTCACATTTGGCGTGGACATGACATTACTGGTCACGCCTGTAGCAACGCAGGGTACCCCAGTTGTGTTCCCCAGGGCCAGAAGGCCCCTACGCCTCTTCGAGGATCTCGAGAGCCAGTGCGAGCGCAGCGTCGATCGCGCCCGCGCGCACGCGCGCACGGTCTCCGTCGACGTGCACCATGCGCGTGCGGACGTCATCGCCCCACGCGGCACCCACCCAGACCGTGCCCGGCGCGTGCCCGCCGTGCGGCTCGGGACCGGCCACACCGGTGGTGGACAGCCCCAGGCTCGCGTCACACACGGACCGCACACCCGTCGCCATGGCCGCTGCCACCTGGGCGCTCACGGGCCCGGGGTCGTCGAGCAAGTCTGCGGGGACACCCAGCACTGCGGACTTCACCGCGAGCTGGTAGGACACCACCCCGCCGCGAAGCACGTCGGACACTCCCGGCACGTCGACCAGGCGCGCGCACAGCGCCCCACCCGTGAGCGACTCGGCGCACGCGATGGTCGCGGCCCGCTCGCGCGCCGCGGTCGCGACCGCCGCGGCAAGGGACGCACCTTCGACGCCGTCGTCGCCGGCACCCATGTCCTCACCCGCGTCAGCGGGCACCGGCCACGCCCTCGCGGTGGGCCCGCGCGGCATCCCTGATGGTGCGCGCGTAATCGATGCCGGTGACGATGGCGACGACGGCCGCCGCGACCAACACCCACCACGCAATCGTGTCGAACCACGAGGGGAAGCCGGGGACCAGGAACATCAACAGCGCTGTGAGCTGCAGGGTCGTCTTGATCTTGCCGCCCCGCGAGGCAGGGATGACCACCTCGGAGGCCACCGCGAGACGTCCGATCGTGACCCCCACCTCACGCACCAGGAGGATCGCGAGGGGCCACCACGGAATCCCGTCGACGACCACCAGGCACGCAAGGACGCCCAGTACCAGCGCCTTGTCCGCGATGGGATCCGCCAGCTTGCCGAAGGCCGAGACCACCTCCCAGCGCCGCGCGAGGTAGCCGTCGAGCCAGTCGGTCGCGGCGGCGAGCGCCACGAGCACGAACGCCCACCAGCGCGCAGGGCCCTCGGCGCCGTCGTCGACGACGAGCAGCACCACGGCGATCGGCACGACGATGAGTCGCAGCGCCGTCAGCGCGTTGGGCACGGTTCCGGTCACGCGCCCACCCTAGCCCGAGCGCGCGGCTCGCGAGGCCACGAGTGCTCCTGTCATCATGTCCCCCATGCCTTCACGCGCGAGCCACCGCTCCAGCCGCACCGCCTGGATCGCGCCCACCGTTCTGACGACAGGAGCGGTCCTCGCCATCGCCGCCGGGGCGGCGCTGGGAGCGACCACCCCAGGCGCCGCGACCGGCCAGCCAGCCACGGCATCGGCCGTCACCACGGTGACCGCCGCGCCGGTGGAGCCGGACGCCGGGCCGAGCGACGCGGCCGCGACACCGTCCCCCACGCCGGACGAGCCGGTCACGTTCACGCTGGTCGCCGGCGGCGACGTACTGCCGCACATGCCCGTGGTGCGCTCGGCCACCACCGCCGATGGTATCGACTTCGCGCCGCTGCTGGCAGGCGTCGAGCCCTTCGTCAGCGCGGCCGACCTCGCCCTGTGTCACATGGAGACGCCCGTCTCTCCCAATGGTGTCGCGTCGGGTTATCCCGTCTTTGCCGCGCCTCCCGAGATCGTCGCGGGGGTGGCGGGCATGGGCTTCGACGGCTGCTCGACGGCCTCGAATCACTCCGTCGACCGTGGGTTCGCCGGCCTCGAGGTGACCGCCACCGACCTCGAGGAGGCGGGCCTGGGTTTCGCCGGCACCGCGCGCACCGAGGAGGAGGCCGCGGTGACCCAGATGTACGAGGTGGTGGGTGCGGACGCGACGGTGACGGTCGCGAACGTCTCCTACACCTACGGGCTCAACGGCCTCCCCAAGCCGGACGGGATGCCGTGGTCCGTCAACACGTTCGATGCCGACGCCGCCGACGCCCAGCCGATCATCGACGCCGCGGCGCGGGCCCGCGAGCAGGGCGCAGACGTGGTGATCGCCTCCGTCCACTGCTGCGTCGAGTACCGCACGGAACCCACCGCCGCGCAGCGCACCATCGCGCAGGCCATCGCCGATTCGGGCGAGGTCGACCTGTATGTGGGCCACCACGCCCACGTGCCGCAGCCGCTCGAACTGCTGGACGGCGGACCGTCCGGCGAGGGCATGTGGACGGCGTACGGGCTGGGCAATTTCCTGTCGAACCAGGGCCCCCAGTGCTGCGTAGCCGACACCAACTCCGGCGCGCTGCTGAGCGCGACACTCACCGTCCCGAGCGATGGCCCTGTCACTGTCCAGGCGGGCTGGACCGGCGTCACGGTCGACCGGCTCGACGGGCATCGCATGTACGTGCTGAGCGAGATTCTCGACGACGGTGCGGGCTCCATGAGCGCCGTCGAGGCGCGCGAGCGGCACGCGCGCGTCGCCGCCGCCATGGGCGAGGACGCCCCCGAGGTCACCTCGCCCGTCGAGGCGTTCGCCACCTCCGTGACTCCCCTCGCCAGGACGGCCGATGCCGTGGCGGCGACCGCATCTCCGTCACCGACCGTGGGTGGCTGAGCACGCGGTGCGGGACTAGTTCTCCGTGCGGGCGGCGTCGAGCGACGTCGCCTCGTAAGGCCGCGGATCGATGAGGCTCGACACGACCACCGGAACCGCCTCGGTCACCGCCTGGGCGGGCTGAGCGACGCCGAAGAGCCACCCCTGGCCGTAGCGCCAGCCGCAGCGTGCGAGGTACTCGGCCTGCGCCTCGGTCTCGATGCCCTCCGCAATGGTCGCGAGACCCAGCTCGCGCGCGAGCGCTCCGAGGGCGCGCGAGACGCGTGCGCCGGCGGGGTCCTCGGGAATGCCCGCGACGAACGACATGTCGAGCTTCACACCGGAGACGGGTAGGTCGCGCAGATAGCTCAGCGGCGACACACCCGTGCCGAAGTCATCGAGGAGAATCGGCACGCCGGCGTTGCGCAGCTCGGTGAGCTCGTGCCTGATGCGCGTGTTGGGCGCGACGAGCGAGGCCTCGGTGAGCTCCACGACGAGTCGCTGAGGGCTGAGCTGATGACGCCCGATCGCCGACAGCACCCTGTCGGCAAACTCGGAGTCGCCCAGCTGGTCGGCGGAGACGTTGAGCGACACCCACGTGTGCTGGCTGGGCCCGTCCGCGAGGAACTTCGCGGCCTGATCGACAAGCGCGGCTCCCAGCTGCGTCGAGACCTGCCGGTCCTCGAGGTGAGGCAGGAAGGCCCCGGGCAGCAGCAGGCCCCTGGTGGGGTGCTGCCAGCGCACCAGGGCCTCGTAGCCCACGATGGTGCGCGTCGCGAGTTCGAGAATGGGCTGGTAGTACAGCACCAACTCGCCGCGGTCGATCGCCTCCGCCATCTCGCCCACGAGCGCCGCGGCCGTGTCGGACGCCGTGTGCATGGAGGGCTCGAACACCTCCGTGCGTGCCTTGCCGGTCTGCTTGGCGCGATACATCGCGGCGTCCGCGGCGCTGAGCAGGGTGGGAGCACCGCCCGCGATGGTGTCGGAGTCCGCGACCGCGATGCCAATCGACGCGTGGAGCTGAATCTGGTGACGCTTGATGGGCATGGGCCGCTTGAGGCCCTCGTGGATCGCGGTCGCGATGCCATACATCGTCTTGGAGCACTCCTCGTGCTGGACGACGATGACGAACTCGTCTCCGCCCGTGCGCGCGACGGTGCCGTGGCCGGCCGTGGCGGCGCGAAGGATCCCCGCGACATGGACGAGCGCGGTGTCGCCGGTGGCGTGGCCGAACCGGTCGTTGAGCGCCTTGAAGCCGTCCAGGTCGACCGCGAGCACACCCACGTACTGCTCGGGGTTGGGCTGGTCGAGCACCTCCTGCAAAACCTCTTGCAGCAGCGTGCGGTTGGCGAGGCCCGTCAGCGGGTCGTGCATCGCTCGGTGCGCCATGAGCTCGGTGTGCATGCGGTCGTCGGTGCTGTCGCGCACCTGCACCACGTAGTGGTCGGGTGCACCACCCGCGTAGCGCACGAGCCCCACGTCGAGGACGGCCCAAACCACGTTGCCGTCGACGCGCACGTAGCGCTTCTCGACGCTGAAGCGGTTCTGGCGGCCCTCGTACAGGCGCTGCAGCTGGTCCGACTCGGCCTGCAGGTCCTGCGGGTGGCTCAGCGCGGAGAACGGGGTTCCCCTGAGCGCAGAGACGGTGGAGCCCATCATCTCGGCGAACGCGCGGTTGACCTCCATGAGCCGCCACTCGAGGTCCACTAGGGCCATGCCCACGGGCGCGTTCTCCATCGCCTTGCGGAACTGGGCGTCGGAGCGGCTGATCGCCTCGGCCGCCTCGCGCAGGCCCGAGGTATCCATGATGGTGACGACCGTGACGGGCCCGTCATCGAGCCCCTCGGGCACCACGCGCGCCCGCACCTGGACCCAGCGGATGTCGTCGGCGCCACGCCGCCCGGGAACGCCCACGATGCGCGGCGTCTCGTCATCGGAGCCGATGCCGAAGGCCTGGCGCAGCATGATGGGGTGCACGCGGTCGTCGACGGCGCGCAGGTTCAGGCGGGACAGCGGGCGTCCCACCGCGTCCTCGCGTGAGACGCCCAGGACGGACGCCGCGACGTCGGACAGCAGCGCGATCTCGTCGGACTGGGTCACGATGATGATGCCGTCGCGTGTGGACGACATGACCGCCTCGAAGCGGCGTTGCATCCGCCTTTCGCGGGCGACCACCTGATCGCGCACCTGGCGAGCGCGGGTGGAGCGCCAGAAGAAGAAGAAGGTGAGCGCGGCGAGGACGAGGACCAGCGCGGTGGCCGTCGCGGCGACGGCGGGCTGCTGGAACAGCTCTACGAGTCCTCCCACGGTGCGTCCTCAGCCTCCTCATCGATGTCCGAGCCCCCCACGGGCGCCGAGCTTTCACCCCGAAGAATAGCCAGAGTTCCCGCCAAATCGTCAGGCCTGACCAACACATCGCGCGCCTTCGAGCCCTGCGAGGGTCCCACAATCTCCCTGGTCTCCAGCAAGTCCATGAGGCGACCGGCCTTCGCGAAGCCCATCTTGAGCTTACGTTGCAGCATCGACGTGGACCCCAATTGGGTGGTGATGACCAGCTCTGCGGCGGCGATGAGGTCGTCGAGGTCGTCGCCGATGTCCGCGTCGACCACCGCGCTCGAGGCGGCCTGGGTCACGTCGTCGCGGTACTCGGGATCGGCCTGGCGCTTGGTGTGCTCCACGGCCGCATGGATCTCGGTCTCGGACACCCACGAGCCTTGCACACGCATGGGCTTAGACTCCCCCATCGGCAGGAACAGGGCGTCGCCCTGGCCGATGAGCTTCTCGGCACCCGGCATGTCGAGCACCACGCGGCTGTCGGCGAGCGAACTTGTCGCAAACGCGAGGCGGCTGGGCACGTTCGCCTTGATCGTTCCCGTGATGATGTCCACGGACGGGCGCTGCGTGGCGAGCACCAGGTGGATGCCCGCCGCACGCGCGAGCTGCGTGATGCGTTGGATGGACTCATCGACGTCGCGCGGCGCGACCATCATGAGGTCCGCGAGCTCGTCGACGATCACCAGCAGATACGGGTAGGTGGTGAGGGTGCGGTTCGAACCCGGCAGCGGCTTGACCTTGCCCGAGCGCACGGCCTTGTTGAAGTCGTCGACGTGCTTGAAGCCGAACATCGCGAGGTCGTCGTACCTCATGTCCATCTCCTTCACCACCCACTCGAGGGCCTGCGCGGCCTTCTTGGGATCGGTGATGATGGGCGTGATGAGGTGCGGGATGCCCTCGTAGATGGTGAGCTCGACACGCTTGGGGTCGACGAGCACCATCCGCACCTCGTCGGGGGTGGCGCGCATGAGGATCGACGTGATCATCGAGTTGACGAACGAGGACTTACCGGCGCCGGTCGCACCGGCGACCAGGAGGTGCGGCATCTTCGCGAGGTTCGCGAGGACGTAGCCGCCCTCGACGTCTTTGCCGATGCCGATCGCCATCGGGTGGTCGTTCTTCTGCGCGGCCGCCGAGCGCAACACGTCGCCCAGCGCGACCGTTTCACGGTCGACGTTGGGGATCTCGATGCCGATGGCCTTCTTGCCCGGGATGGGCGACAGGATGCGCACGTCGGGGCTCGCCACCGCGTACGCGATGTTCTTGGAGAGGTTGGTGATGCGCTCGACCTTGACGCCCTGGCCCAGCTCGACCTCGTAGCGCGTGACCGTCGGTCCGCGGGTGAAGCCCGTGACCTCGGCGTTCACGCCGAAGTCCTCGAGCACGGCTGTCAGCGCCTCCACCACGCGATCGTTCGCGGCCGAGCGTGCCTTGTGCGGCGCTCCTTGCACGAGCGAGTCCATGCTGGGAAGCACGTAGGGCTTGGCGTTCTCCAGTTCGCCTTGCTCGCCTGCGGGCACCAGGTGGGTGCGCGGCGGGGCGGCATGCGCGCCCTCGCCGGCGACCTCGCCGAGGGCCTCTGTGGAGGCCTCGGGGTCGCTCGCGCCGTAGGGTTCGCCATCCGCATACGGATCGTCGGCGTAGGGAGACACCGGGCCGGTCGTGGTGGTGAGCACCTCGGTGGCCTGGGCGGCGGGGTCGGCGGGTGCGGAGGGCACAGAGCCGTAGACCTCGGTCTGGCCCGTGTCGACGTTCGCGTGGTCCACGGAGGTGGCGAAGGCGTGGTCGCCCTCGTACTCGTCGAGGTCCGCCTCCACCGGCTCCTCCGCACGGCGGCCCAAGAGGCTACGGCGCTTCTTGGGCTCCTTGGGAGCCTTGGGGGCCTTGGGGCGCGACGGCGCCTTTGCCGAGGTGCCGCGCTCGAGGGTGCGGTGCTCGGGCAGGTCGAGCTCGTCGTCGTCCTCGGGTGCGTGGCGGGTGAAGCGCGCGCGGATCAGCGCGATGAGCTCACGCAGCGGCAGCCCGATCACCACGAGGATGCCCAGCAGCGTGAGCAGGATCAGCACGATCACGGCCAGCGGCGTGGACAGCAGGTTGGCCAGGCCGTTGCCGACTACCCAGCCCACGAAGCCGCCGGCCTCGCGCAGGCCCTCCCAGCCGCCGTTCGGGCTGGGCCTGCTTTCGGCGATCGCGATGAGGCCCGTCACCGTGAGCAACAGGATGAAGGCCCCCAGGGACAGGCGGTGGTTCGCCTGCTCCTCCTGGGGCGCGCGGAACAGTCGGATCGCGGCCGCGATCAGCACGAGCGGAAGCAGCACCGCGACGGCGCCCACGGCACCGGCGACCACCACGTGGATGGCCGTGCCGGCCCAGGAGGTCATGCCGAACCACTCGCGCGCGGCTATCAGGATCGCGGCGATGACCATCAGGATGGCCTGGCCGTCGCGGCGCACCTCGGGGCTCACCTCACGCGCTCCATGACCGATCGACCTCACACCCGACCCGACGGCGCCGGAGACTCCCCTGCCCACCGCCGCGGCACCGCGCAGCACGGCCGGGGGCCGCTGCGGCTGGTTCTTCGCCGCTCCCTTCGCGGGGGCGCGCTTGGTCGCGGGCTTGTTACCGGTGCTCGCAGGGCGTGAAGATGCCATGGTCCCGGACCCTACCGCCGCATCGACCCCACTGCGCGATGCCACCCCGCGGAAGTGGGCATCCCGACTACGACTCGATGACGATCGGGATGATCATGGGGCGCCTGCGCAGCTTGGTGCCCACGTAGCGGCCAAGGACGCGGCGCATGACCTGCTGCAACTGGTGGTTGTCGGCCTTGCCGCTCGCGGCGGCCTCCTCGAGCGCGTTCTTGATCTTGGGCAGGATCGCGTCGAAGACCGAGTCGTCCTCGGCGAGGCCACGGGCGTGCACCTCGGGGCCGGAGACCACCTTGCCGTTGGTCGAGTCGACCACGGCGAACACGGACACGAAGCCCTCTTCCGACAGGATGCGCCGGTCCTTGAGCTCGGTGTCGGTGATCTCACCCACCGAGGAGCCGTCCACGTACACGTTGTGCACCTCGACGGCACCGACGATCTTCGCGACGCCGTCCTTGAGGTCCACCGCCACGCCGTTCTCGGCGAACATGACGTTCTTCTCCGGCACACCTGTCTTGATCGCGAGCTTGCCGTTGGCGAGCAGGTGACGGACCTCACCGTGGATGGGCATGACGTTCTTGGGACGCACGATGTTGTAGCAGTACAGGAGCTCGCCGGCACTGGCGTGACCCGAGACGTGCACACGCGCGCTGCCCTGGTGCACCACGGTGGCACCCAGGCGCATGAGGCCGTTGATCACGCGGAACACCGCGTTCTCGTTGCCGGGGATGAGCGACGACGCCAGCACCACGAGGTCGCCGGGACCCACGCGCAGCTTGTGGTCCAGGCTCGCGATGCGGCTGAGCGCGGCCATCGGCTCGCCCTGGGAGCCGGTGCACATGTAGACGACCTTGTCGGCCGGCATGTCGTCGGCCTTCTTGGCGTCGATGAGGATGTTGGCGGGCACCTTGAGGTAGCCCATGTCCGCGGCGATGTTCATGTTGCGCACCATCGAGCGGCCCACGAAGGCCACGCGACGGCCGTGCGCGTGCGCGGCGTTGATGACCTGCTGCACGCGGTGCACGTGGCTCGAGAAGCTCGCGACCACAATGCGGCCGGTGGCGTTCGCGAAGGTCTGGTCGAGCACCGGGGTGATCTCCACCTCGGAGGCGGTAAAGCCGGGCGACTCCGCGTTGGTGGAGTCCGTCATGAACAGGTCCACGCCGCGCTCGCCCAGCTTGGCGAAGGCACGCAGGTCCGTGATGCGGCCATCGAGGGGCAGTTGGTCCATCTTGAAGTCGCCCGTGCCGAGCACGGTGCCGGCCGTCGTAGTGATGAACACCGCAAGCGCGTCGGGGATGGAGTGGTTCACCGCGACGAACTCGAGGCCGAACTTACCGAGCTGCTCGCTGCCGCCCTCCTTGACCGCGAGGGTCACGGGCTTGATGCGGTGCTCCTGGAGCTTGGCCTCGATGAACGCGAGGGTGAGCTGCGAGCCGATGATGGGGATGTCCTGGCGCAGGCGCAACAGGTAGGGCACGGCGCCGATGTGGTCCTCGTGGCCGTGCGTGAGCACGATCGCCTCGATGTCGTCGACGCGGTCCTCGATATACGCGAAGTCCGGCAGGATCAGGTCGACGCCGGGCTGGTGGTCCTCGGGGAACAGCACGCCGCAGTCGA
The DNA here is from genome assembly GCF_002090055.1 of Demequina sp. NBRC 110051. Lineage (GTDB taxonomy): Bacteria > Actinomycetota > Actinomycetes > Actinomycetales > Demequinaceae > Demequina. The sequence goes on along the minus strand of NZ_BBRH01000008.1, from coordinate 126,959 downwards.
CGATCAGCAGGCGGCCGTCGATCTCGAAGACCGTCATGTTCCGGCCCACCTCGCCGAGCCCGCCGAGCGGGACGATGCGCAGGGTGCCGGGCTCAAGCGCCGGCGGGGCGGACAGTTCGGGGTGGAAGGTCACGTCTCTCCTAGGGGATGGTGACGCCTCCCGCGCGTAGCGCCGAGGCGAGCGAGGCGTACTCGTCGTCGTCGAGCGGCAGCAGCGGCAGACGCATGTGGCGCCCCGGGATGACGCCCAGCAGCTCCATGGCTGCCTTGGCGTTCGCGGCCCCGGGGCCGGTGAAGATGGCGTCGTGCACGGGAAGCAGTTCCTCGTGCAGACGGTCGGCGCCGGCGGTGTCGCCGGCGTCATGTGCGGCGATCATCGCCGCGATGCGCTGACCTGCAACGTGGGCGGACACGGAGACCACTCCCACGGCGCCGGCGCGCAGAAACTCAAGGGTGAGCGGGTCGTCGCCCGAATACCAGGCAAGGCCGGTGCGCGCGATGCGATCCTTGGCGGCCGCGACATTGCCCGTCGCATCCTTGTTGGCAACGATGGTGTCGATCTCAGCGAGAGAGTCGAAGGACTCGTCCGTGAGCGCGACGCCCGTGCGACCGGGGATGTCGTAGAGCATGACCGGCAGGTCGGTGGCGCCCGCGATCGCCGACAGGTGCGCGACGATGCCCTTCTGGGAGGGCTTCGAGTAGTACGGCACCAGCGCGAGGACGCCGTCGACGCCCGCCTCGGCGGCCTGCTCGGCCATCATGACGGCGTGCGCGGTGTCGTTGGACCCTGCACCCGCGATGAGGGTCGCGCGGTCACCGACGGCCTCGACCAACGCGGCGGTGAGTTCCGCCTTCTCCGGCGCGTGGGTGGTCGGCGCCTCGCCCGTCGTGCCGGAAATCACGAGCCCATCGGAGCCGTGGTCCAGCAGGTGCTTCGCGAGCGTGACGGCCCCGTCAATGTCGAGGGAGCCGTCGTCATGCATCGGCGTCACCATGGCGGTGAGCACCGTCCCGAAGGGGCGCGAGGAGGTCATGGGGCCAAACCTATCGTGTCCGGGCCTTGCGACCGGCCGATGCGGTGGCCGGCTTCAGCGCTCGGCTCGCGTCGCGACGGTGAGCAGCAGCGCGCAGTCGGTGACCGCCTCCACGCCATGTCTCGCGGCGGGAAGGACCATCAGCTCGCCCTCCCCGAGAGCCATCTGCCCCTCGCCGACGGTGAGGGTGATCTCGCCGCGCAAGACCTGCAGTGTCGCCTCCCCCGGGCTGTCGTGATCGTGGAGCCTGTTCCCGCCAGCGATCGCGATGAGGGTCTGGCGCAAGTCGGCGTGCCTGTCCCCCGTCACCGTCACCGAAGACCTCCCGCTCGAGGCCTCATAGGCCAACGCCAGGTGCTCGTCGATGGCCTCGGTCAGGTCGGTGACGGTGAACATGGGTCCTCCTTCGGACGCTGCTGATCTCCTCAGTCAACCCCACCGGAGCCGAGCCCGCGCGGCGAGCCCGCCACGGCATCGGCCGCGGCGTAGTCTGTCGCCATGCCCGCGATCCCCACGCCGTACGAGGACCTGCTGCGCGACGTGCTCGCGACCGGCACGCGCAAGGACGACCGCACCGGCACGGGAACGCTCTCGGTCTTTGGCCGCCAGCTGCGCTACGACCTCAATCAGGGCTTCCCCCTCATCACGACCAAGCGCGTCCACGTGCGCTCCGTGGTGGGCGAACTGCTGTGGTTCCTGCGCGGCGACACGAATGTGCGCTGGCTGCAGGAGCGCGGCATCTCCATCTGGGACGAGTGGGCGGATGACGAGGGCGAGCTTGGCCCCGTCTACGGCTATCAATGGCGCTCGTGGCCCGCTCCGGATGGCTCGCACGTGGACCAGATCGCGCAGGTGATCGAGTCGATCCGCACCAAGCCCGACTCTCGCCGGCACATCGTGAGCGCCTGGAATCCCGCGCTCGTGGACGAGATGGCCCTGCCCCCGTGCCACGCGATGTTCCAGTTCTACGTCGCGGACGGCAAGCTGTCGTGCCAGCTCTACCAGCGCTCCGCGGACCTGTTCCTGGGCGTGCCGTTCAACATCGCGTCGTACGCCCTCCTCACCCACATGATCGCGGCGCAGACCGGGCTCGAGGTGGGCGACTTCGTCTGGACCGGCGGCGACTGCCACATCTACTCCAACCACCTCGAGCAGGTCGAACTGCAGCTCACGCGCGAGCCATACCCGTATCCGACCCTGTCGCTGCCGGTGAAGGACTCGCTGTTCGACTACGACATCGACGATGTGGTGTTCGAGAACTACCAGCACCACCCGGGCATCAAGGCGCCCGTGGCCGTCTGACGCCGCTGTGGCACTCAAGGCGATCTGGGCACAGGCACGCGACGGCGCCGGGCGCCCCGTCATCGGCGCCGGCGGCGACATGCCCTGGCACCTGCCGGAGGACCTCAAGCGATTCTCCGCGCTCACCCGCGGCGGCGCGGTCGTCATGGGCCGGCGCACCTGGGAGTCGTTTCCCGAAAAGTTCCGCCCGCTCCCGGGCCGGGTCAACGTGGTCGTCTCGTCTGCGGCGTCAGTTCCGGGGGCCGATGCCGTGGTCGCCTCGCTCGCGGCCGCGCTCGAGACCGCGGCTCGCCTGACCCCCAACGGTGACGTATGGGTGATCGGCGGCGGGCGGGTCTACGGGGCCGCGCTCGAGGCCGTCGACGGGCTCGAGGTGACCGAAATCGACCTCGAGGTGGACGGCGACACATTCGCGCCCGCGGTGGATCCGGCGGTGTGGGCCGAGGTCGAGGATTCGGGCTGGCGGGACTCCGAGACGGGGCCGCGCCACCGGTTCGTCACCTACGAGCGCCGCTGAGCGCACGGCTCAGCTGAAGAGCGTCGTGAGCAGCACGCCTCCGGTGGTGCCGAGGATGAGGGCGACGATGGTCACGCCGGCCACGATGCGGGTGCGGCGCTGCCGCTTGTCGTCTGCCATGGCCGCCATGCTAGCCGCGGGTCGACTGGCAGGATCGTGCCGTGAGCCCCGAACACACCGTGCCGAGCCGCATCGAGACGGAGCGACTGGTGCTGCGGCGCTGGGAACCGGAGAAGGACGTCGATTCCTATCACGCGCTCCTCGTCACGAGCGCCGAGCACCTGCGCCCCTGGATGCCGTGGGCGCGCGATGAGCCGCTCACCCGCGCCGAGCATCTGGACTGGCTGCGTCAATGCGTGCGGTGGGCGGCGGAGGGCACCAAGGGCTACCTCGCGATGCACTCGCGCGACGACGGCCGACTGCTGGGCTCGGTCGGCCTCCACCCCGCTCGCGAAGTCGAGATCCGCGAGATCGGCTATTGGCTCGCTCCCCAGCACCAGGGCCGCGGCTACGTGACGGAGGCGGTCGAGGCACTCACCCGCGTCGCATTCGAGGACCCGCGGGTGAGGCGCGTCGAGATCCTGACGATGCCCGAGAACGCGGCCGCGATTGCCGTCGCGCGCCGGGCAGGGTTTCGGCACCGGGGCATCACGCATGACACGCATGCCGAGGTGCCGATGGATCTGTGGATACTGGAGGCATGACCGCCGCCTTGGACGTCCCCACCCGGATCGAGACCGAGCGCCTGGTGATGAGGCCCTACGTGGCGGCCGATGCCGAGCAACTCGTCGAGGTCGTCACCCGCAACCTCGCGCACCTGAGGCCGTACATGGAGTGGATCCAGTTCGAGCCCCAGAGTGTGGCGGACCGGCGCGAGTGGATTGCCGGCGAGGCCGAGAAGTTCGCCGCGGGCACCGGCTTCACCATGGGAATGTTCGACAAGGCGGGCGAGTTGGTCGGCGGATCCGGCTTTCACGTGCGCACCGACCCTGACGGCCTGGAGATCGGCTACTGGATCGACGCCGCGCACGAGGGCAAGGGTCTCGTCACCGAGGCGGCCGCCGCCCTCACCTTTGTCGCCCTCGACATTGCTGGCGCCGCGGTCGTGACCATTGGCCATGCGCCCACGAACTCCCGCAGCGGCGCGGTGCCTCGCCGGCTGGGCTACCGCCAGCGCGACCTGGGCGGCAAGCAGTGCTTTGACGCGGGCGAGATGGCGCCGGCCGTCGAGTGGGTGGCAGACGCAGCGACGCTCACCACCGAGCCCCTCGCCTCGTGGCCGCGTCCGGCCCTCACTGAGAGCCCGCGCCCCACGAGCCGTTGAGTGTGCGGATCCGCGCGGATCCGTACACTGGGCGGCTCACAGGAGGTTGACGGGGGGTGCCAGTCCGACGCCCGGTGGCCACGCTCATGCCTGCCACAATGCTCGTCATGCCCCGCCTCGACGCCACCCGCCAACAGGCGCTGTCGGTGTCGCTCGCGACGGGCGCGTATGGACTGAGCTTTGGCGCGCTCTCGGTGGCCGCGGGCCTCGACGTGTGGCAAACCATGGCGCTCAGCCTGCTGCTGTTCTCGGGAGGCTCCCAGTTCGCGTTCATCGGCGTGATCGCGGCGGGAGGCTCGGGCGCGGCGGCGGTCGCGACCTCGACGTTCCTGGGCGTGCGCAACGGCTTCTACGGCATCGCGCTCGCGCCGTTCATGCGGCCGATGCGCCCGCTCACTCGGGCGGCCGCGGCCCAGCTCACGATCGACGAGTCCACCGCGGTCGCACTCGCGCAGCCGCCGCAGGATGTGGCGGCACGGCGCGCAGCGTTCTGGTGGACGGGCATCGGGGTGTTCGTCGCGTGGAACGCCATCACGCTGCTGGGCGCCCTGCTCGGATCGGCCATCGGCGACCCGGCCGACTGGGGGCTCGACGCTGCCGCGGCCGCGGCCTTCCTTGGCCTGGTGTGGCCGCGCCTGGCGAGCAAGCGAGCGCAAGGGGTGGCAGCGGCATCGGCCGTCTTGGCCTTGGCCCTCACTCCCCTGCTGCCCGCGGGCCTGCCCATCCTCGCGGCGGCGCTCGTCGCGATCGTGGCAGGCTGGAATGCGCCCGAGCGGGAGGTGCCCGAGTGACCCCCTACACCTGGACCTGGGTCGCCATCGTCGCGGCCGCGGCGCTTGCCTTCCTCACCAAGTACGCGGGACACGTGGTGCCCGAGGCGTGGCTGGAGCACCCCCGCGTGCACCGCATCGCCGGCTTCGTCACGGTCGGCCTGCTGGCAGCGCTCTTCGCCACCCAGGCCTTCACCTCCGGCAGTGCGCTGGTACTCGACGCGAGGGTCGCGGCGGTCGCCGTCGCGGCGCTGCTGCTGTGGAAGCGCGCGCCCTTCATCCTGGTCGTCGCGGCGGCCGCAGCGGTAGCGGCGTGCCTGCGGCTGCTCGGCTGGGGTTAGGGGCGAGCGCTAGCCCAGCTCCCCCAGCACGAACGCCACGAGGAAGCCGGCGGTCGCGATGAGTCCGGTCGCCCAGTGCTCCTCATCGAATGCCTCGGGAATCATCGCGTTCGCGACCATCGCGAGCAGCGCGCCCGCGGCGACGGACTGGATGACGCCGAGCGTCGCTCCGGATGCGTCCTGCAAGAACAGCACAGCAACGACCGTGGCGAGCACCGCGAGCGCGGTGATCGAGCCCCACAGTCCAAAGATGAATCCCGGGCCACGACCCGAGCGGCGCAGTGGCACGGTGCCGGCGAGCCCCTCGGGGATGTTGCTCAGGCCGATGGCCGCGACGATGGCGCCAGGGAATCCACCGCCGGCGGCCGCGAGCCCGATGACGATCGCCTCGGGGATGCCGTCCAGCAGCGCACCCACGGCGATGGGGGCGCCGCCACCCGGGGTGTCCCCACCGCGCTTGGCCGTCTTGTTGCGTGAGCCCGAGGGCTCATGGGACGGGTGGCGGTGACGGCTCGCCAATCGCGAGACGAGCGCGTCGCCACCGACATACAGCACCGCTCCCCCGCCAAAGCCCGCGACTACCGGCCATACGCCACCGGCGTCGTTGGCCTCGGCGACCAGTTCCAGCGCCAACGTCGCGATCAGTACACCAGCACCGAACGCGAGCACGGCCGCGACGGCCCGCTTGGAGACGTCGAACCGCCAGCCCACGAACGCGCCGATGAGCAGCGCTCCGATGCCGACGGTTGAGGCGAGGGCGGCGGTCAGCACAGTCATCTCGCCAGGCTATCGAGCCCGTAGGCTGGTTCCCATGCCCACCGCCGATGTCTCCGCCCGCCCCGCCGTCCCCGGAGACGAGGAGGCCATCGCGGACATTCAGTTGGCCGCGTGGCGGGCCACGTTGGGGGCCGATGCCGTGGCCGGGCTTCCGCGCGACGAGATCCTCGCGCAGTGGGGCGCCGCCATCGAGGCGCCGCCGTCGCGCCAGCACCGCGTGTTCGTGGCGACCGACGGCCCGCATGTGGTGGGCTTCGCGGCCCTCGCGCAGGGCGAGATCATCGCGCTCGAGGTTGCCCCCGAGCACCGACGTCTGGGACACGGCTCACGCCTGCTCGCCGCCTGCGTCGACACCCTGCGTATCCACGGCACGTCGCCGGTGCGCGCGTGGGCGATCGAGGGTGACGAGGCGCGCGAGGCGTTCCTCGCCTCCGCGGGATTCGCCGAGGGCGGCATCCGCCGCGGCATGGACGGTCCGGCCGGAGAGATGGCCGAGCTAATGTGGCGGGCCGACCTCAGCTAGAAGGTCAGACGCTCGCGCGCCGCTCGGCCCGGAACAGGTCGGCGGCGTGGCGCAGCGATTTGCGGGCCATGGAGCGGTCGCGGTTCGCGTCGTAGGCCCACGCAACCCTGAACCACGCGCGCCAGTCGTCGGGGCTGTGCTCGGCCTCGAGGCGCGCGACCTCGAAGATCGCCTCCGCTGCGGCCTCCGTGAGCCGCCCGTTAGGCAGTCGCTCGCCGTCGTGGAGCGGCAGGCCGCCCTCACCCTCGAGCACGTCGGCCATGCGCTGTACCGTGGTGCCCAGCCGCCATTCCACGATGACGTACCACAGGCCGATCGCGGGCAGCACGAGCAGGGCGAGCCCGAGCGCCTTGGCGGCCCAGGCATCGGCCATCACAAAGGCGACCGCGTACTGTGCCACGAACGCGAAGTACATGGCGAGCAGCACCGTCATCGCGACGGCGGCGAGGAAGGCCGGCTGGCGGAACAGGCGCATCTACAGGCTCAAGTAGCCGTCGAGCCCGAGCGTGAGCCCGGGGTGGCGATCGATCTCGCGAATACCCAGGAGCACGCCGGGCATGAACGACGAGCGGTCGAAGCTGTCGTGGCGCAGCGTGAACTGCTCGCCGGGGTTGCCCAGCAGCACCTCCTCGTGCGCGGTGAGGCCGCGCAGGCGCACCGCGTGGACGCGCACGCCGTCGACCAGGGCGCCACGAGCGCCCGCCGGGTCGTGCTGGGTGGCGTCGGGCGAGGGGCCGATGCCCGCGGCGGCTCGCGCTGCCGCGATGCCGGCGGCCGTGTGGTGAGCGGTGCCGGAGGGCGCGTCGAGCTTGTCGGGGTGGTGCATCTCGATGACCTCGACGGACTCGAAGTAGGGCGCCGCGGCGGCTGCGAACCGCATGGCGAGCACCGCACCGAGCGCGAAGTTGGGAGCGATGAGCACGCCGATCTCGGGGCGCTCGCGCAGGTGCTCCTCGACGCGCGCGACCGCGTCCTGAGTCCACCCGGAGGTGCCGACCACCGCATGGATGCCGGCGTCGATGAGGGCGTGCACGTTGGCCTCGGAGGCCTCGGGAACCGTGAAGTCGACGGCCACGGTGGCCTGCGCGCGGGCCGCGTCCGCGACCGTGTCGCTTGCGCTGAGACGGGCGACCACCTTCATGTCGTCGGCCCCGGTCACCGCCTCGACGACGGTCGATCCCATGCGCCCCGAGGCGCCCAGCACGGCCACGTTGATCATGTCCACGAGCCTACCGGGCGCCCCGGAACCGAAGGTGCGGGGTCAGCCGTTCACGGTCGGCGGCTGGAAACCGCCGCCCGCTCCCCCGCCCGGCGGGGTGAAGCCATCGGGCATCTGGAATTCGCCGGAGTCATCGGAGCCTGAGTCGAGGCCGCCCAGCAGCCCGCTGGATTCCTCGGCCTCCTCGTCGGTCAGCGGCTCGGTCAGATCCGCGAGCACCACCTGGGCGCCGGAATCGAGCCCCGAGAGGACCTCGGTGTACTCCGTGCCGATCGCGCCGGTCTCGATCGTGGTCTCGGTGGGCGTGCCATCCGCGGCGAGAACCTGCACGGTTGCCGCGCCCGCAGCATCCGTGACGGCGGAGGTGGGCACCACCAACACGTCGGTCGATGCCGCGACGGTGATCACCATGCGGGTTGCCGCGCCGATGCGGATCTCGAACCCTGGGTCGGGCACCGCGACGCTCACCGCATAGGACTGCTGATAGGCGTTGCCCGCATTGACGTGGGACACGCTCGCCACGGTGCCGGCCACCACGTCGCCCGTGCTGGTGAGCGTGACCTGCGCATCCTGACCCGCGGCGAGGAGCTGCGCCTCCGTGAGGCTCACGGCGAGGTTGACGACGTAGGAGTTGTCCGCGACCACCGTGATGACCGCCGTCGTATCTCCGGCCGTCACGTCGTCGCCCGCGGCAAACCCGACCGCGACGATGGTGCCCGCGACGGGCGCCGTGAGCGAGGCGTATTCGAGCTGCTGCTGGGCGAGGGCCAGATCGGCTTGGGCTGCCGTGATGTCCGCCTTGTCGGCGAGGATGTCGGCCGCCGTGGGCACGGCCTGCTCGCCGCCGGTCGAGCCGCTCATCCCCGAGCCCCCTGCGACTGCGCCGCCCTGGCTCAAGCCTGTGTCGTCCTGGCCCGAGGGCATGGGCGTGTCATCGCCTGAGCCCTCGGTTCCCGCGCCACCGTCGTGAGTGCCCTCGGGCGTCGCAGCACTGTCGGGCGTCGAGGGTGCGGTGGTGGTTGGCTCGGGAGTCGACGTCTCCGGCGTCGACGGCTCGGGCGATGCTGAAGCCTCGGGCTCCGTCACGTTAGCGTCGCCGTCATCGTCGCCGCTCGCGCCCGAGTTCCCGAGTGCCTCTTGGTAGGTGGCGACCGCCTCGTCGACGGCCGTCGCGAGCGCCATCAGCTCCTGCTGTTCGGCGATCGAGGCCTGGGACGCGGCGAGGGCGGTGTCGGTAGCTTCCTGGCAGGCGGCGAGCGCATCGGCGAGCGCCGTGTCATCGTCCTCACCCGCCTCGGGGGCCACGCCCTCGGAGCCTTCCTCGGCACCGCCGCCTGACTCACCCGTCGCGGCACTGTCGTCGCTCACCGAGGTGAATGCCGCACACACCTCTTGAGCGCTCGTGGAGGCCTCGTCGGCGGCGTCGAGCGCGGCCTGCGCCAGGTCGTACTGGTCCAGCAGAGCCTGCTGCGCGGAACGAAGGTCCGCGAGCGCCGCGGCGACCTCGTCGCTCGCGCCCGCCGTCGCATCGGCCGTCGCGACCGTTGACGCGACCGTGTAGGCGACCGTCGTGACGGTGGCGTCGGCCTCACCCTCGGTGCGGTACGCGACGGACGATGCCGTGGTCGACGAGTCCTCGCTTTGCGCCTCGAGATCATCCGCGAGCGCCTCCTCGGCGTCCGCGAGAGCCTCCTCGGCCGCGGCCACCGCGTCCTCGAGGTCGCCCACCTCGAGCGTGGCGAGCGTGTCGCCGGCCTCGACGGTGTCTCCCTCGGTCACCTCGAGCGACTCGACGGTGCCGTCGATCTGGAAGGACAGGTCGGAGCGGCTGGCGGACTCGATCGCGCCGGTCGTCGTGAGCGTCTGTGTGACGTCACCGGTGGTGGCGGTGGCGGTGCGGTACGTGGCGACGCTCTGGGTCGCGCCCGTGAGCGTCACCGCTGCGACGACCGCGCCCACGGCGACCGGCACCGCGGCTGCGCGCCAGCCCCAGCGAGGCCTGCCCGCTTTGGCGGTCATCACTCGGTGTCCGTGTCGAGCTGGTCCAGATCGCCGCCCATGGCGCCGCCGCCTGCACCGCCGCCGAAGCCTCCGCGCCCACCAAAGCCGGTGGTGCAGCCCTCATCGGTCGCGGCGCTGAGCTCGATCGAGGTCGCGTCGTAGCCTCCAGACGAGTCGGACTCGCCCATGGCCGTCATGCACAGGCCCACCTCGATCGCGCTGGTGTCGGCCGCCTCGGTGCCGGTGACAGACGCGTCGTCGGCGACACTTACCTCGGTGGACTCTCCCTCCGAGTCCTCGATCGTCAGCCCCCCGTCACTCACGGCACTCACGGTGCCGGTGACGAGGCCCGCGAAGCCGCCTGGCATCTGTCCCTCGGGGGCGGTCCCCTCCGCAGGCGCCTCCATGCCCTCGGGCATGGCCGTTGGCATGTCTGCCGGGACGTCGCCATCGGTCGGGCGCTCCATGCCGTCGGGCATGTCACCCGTGGGACGCTCGCCGCCCATGCCGCCGAATCCGGTCGAGCAGGTGCCGTCCTCGTCGGGCTCGGAGACGGACACGGAGGTCGCGGCATCATCGTCGCCCAGGACCACGACCACGCACTGTCCCTCGGCGATATCGGTCAGCGCGATCTCCACCTCCGTCGTCACGGTCGTGTCATCGGTGAACCGCACCGCGGTCTGGGAACTGTCGTCCTGGACCTGGGCGGTGCCGTCGGCGAGGTATGCGATCTCGCCGCTGACGCCGCCACGTTGGAAGTCGTTCGCCTGGTCGCCTGCGGGCTGCTCGGGCGCGGCGGAGGTGGCGGTGTCGGCGGATGCGGTGGCGTCGCTGTCGTCCGACGTCGAGCAGCCGGCGAGCAGCGCCGCGGTCAGCCCGGCGAGAGCAAAGGCACGGTGGGTACGGGTGATAGTCATGAGGAGGTCCTCTCGTAGGGCGCGGTTACTGGTCGCGAAGGGCGTCGATGGGGGCAAGGCGGGCAGCGCGGGCGGCCGGGTAGACGCCAAACACGGCGCCGATGCCGACGGCGACGACCACGGACACCACGAGCGCAAGGCCCGAGATGACGATCGTGGAGCCGAGCACGCTGGGCAGGGCGAGCGCGAGGCCGACGCCGATCACCACGCCGATCGCGCCTCCGCTGAGGCCCAAGATCATGGCCTCGATCAGGAACTGGTTGCGGATCGTCGCCGGCGCCGCGCCGAGCGCCTTGCGCAGGCCAATCTCGCGCGTGCGCTCGGTGACAGACACGAGCATGATGTTCATCACGCCGATACCGCCCACGAGCAGGGCGAGCGCCGCAATACCCGTCAGCAGAATCGTCAGCTGCTCGTACACGGACGTGGCTGCGTCGATCAGCGAGTCCTGCACGTCGATCGTGAAGTCGGCGTCGTCGACGGAGGCGATCCCGTGCAGGTTCAGCAGCAGATTCTGAGCCTCCTGGGACGCTGCGCTCAGCACGTCGGAGGAGGCGGCCTTGAGGTAGATGGTTTGCACCGCCTCGCTCGCGCCGGAGTCGTCGAGCGTCTCGACCATCGTGGTCATCGGCACCACGGCCAGGTCGTCGAGCGAGGTGTCGCCGGAGGATCCGGCCTCGGCCAGCACCCCGACCACCTCGAAGGAGTCGCCGTCGATCACGACGTCCTGGCCCACCACCGCCGTCGAGCCGAACAGTTCATGAGCGGTCTCGCTGCCGAGCACGATGACGTCGGCCGCCGAGGTCACCTCGTCTTCGGTGAAGAAGTCGCCGTACAGGAGCTCTCGCGAGCGCACGTCGGTCCAGCTCGTCGAGGTGCCGGTGACCGTCGTGGTCCAGTTGCTCTCGCCATACTCGAGCGAGAGATCGGAGGTCTTCTCCGCGGCGACGCCCACGGCATCGGGCACCGCCACGGTCGACGCGAGCGCCTCCGCGTCCGTCAGGGTGAGCGTCTGGGCGCTACCGAAACCGCCGCGCGTACCCGAGTCGTCGGTGGAGGATCCGGGCGACACGATGAGCAGGTCCGAGCCCAGCGACGCGATCTGGTCCGACACGTCCTTCTGGGTACCCAGGCCGAGGCCGACGGTGAGCACCACGGAGGCGATGCCGACCACGATGCCGAGCATGGTGAGCAGGGATCGCATCTTGTGACTGCGGATGGCGCTCCACGAACTGCTGAGGAGATCGGCGGTTCTCATTTAGCAATCCCCACGGAGTCGCCGACGAACTGCCCGTCGGTCACGTTGTAGATGGTCTGCGCGCGTGCGGCGACATCCGCCTCGTGCGTGATGAGGACGATCGTGGAGCCCTCCGCGTGGAGGTCATCGAGCATGCCCAGCACATCCGCCGTCGAGCGCGAGTCGAGGTTTCCGGTGGGCTCGTCGGCCAGGACGATCGCGGGCTCGGTGACGAGCGCGCGCGCGATGGCGACGCGCTGCTGCTGGCCGCCCGAGAGCTGACCGGGGTGGTTCCTCGCCTTGTCCGCGAGGCCCACTCGGTCGAGCGCCGCGAGCGCCCGCTCACGGCGCTCACCGGGTGCCACGCCCGCGTAGACGAGCGGAAGCTCCACGTTTCCTACAGCCGTGAGGCTGGGAAGCAGGTGGAATTGCTGGAACACGAAGCCGATGCGCCGATTGCGCGCGGAGGCCAAAGACACCTCATTCATGTGGGAGACGTCCTCGCCCGCGAGGACGTAGCTGCCCTCGGTGAGCACGTCGAGGCAGCCCAGGATGTTCATCAGCGTGGATTTGCCCGAACCCGAGGGGCCGACGATGGCGACGTACTCGCCCGGATAGATGCGGCAGTCGATCCCTCGTAGGGCCTCGAACTCGATGTCCCCGGTGAGGTAGGTCTTGCGGGCGCCGGAGAGTTCGATCACCGGGGCATCCAGGTCAAGCATGACGGTGGAAGGGGAGGTCATCTGACGGTCCTCGTCGTGAGGCGCGGCGCGGCGGGCGGTCACTGGCCCGGCGCCTGACCGGTGGGCATCTCGCCGCCGGGGAACGTCATCCCCTCGGGAAGCTCACCGCCGCGGAACTGCCCACCGAAGCCGGCCGCGGCGTCGTCGCCGTCGGTCGTGCCCGCCGAGGCCATGACGGTCACCTCGAGTTGCTCCCCCTCGGTCAGGCCTTCCGTGATCTCGGTATAGGCGCCGATGGTCCCGCCGGTCGTCACCTCGCGCTCCTCGGTCTCGCCGTCGTCACCCACGACGGTCACCGTCGACGCGCCGTCCGTGGTGGAAATCGCGTTCGCGGGGATCGCGAGCACGTCCGCCTCTCGCAGGGTCACGATGCTCGCGTCCACCGACGTGCCCTCGTACAGGCCCTCGACGGTGCCCGTCACGGTGAGCTCGACGGCATAGGTCGCGCTGCCGCCGGTGGTGGTGGGGAGGTTCGCGATGTCCGTGACGACGCCGAAGAACGGGTCTGTGAGGTCGTCGGCCGTGAAGGTGACCTGGTCACCCTCGGCAATCTCGGCGACGTCCGCCTCGGAGAGGCTCACGGATACCGTCCACTGGTCCTGGCCCACGATCGTGACGCCGCTCGACGCCGTCGTGGTCGTCGTGGCGGCCGTGTCCATGCCGCCCGCATCGGTGCCGCCGGCGCTGGCGCCACCGGAGACGACGTCTCCCACCTCGTACGGCTGGCTCGTCACGAGCCCGGCAATGTCGGCGACGAGCTGCGCGTCGCTCATCGCGTCCTCGGCCTCCTCCACGGAGCTCTCGAGGACGTCAACCTGGGACTGGGCGGCCTCGATCTGGGCGTCGGACGCGTCCGTTCCGTCGGCCTCGTCCTCAAGGTTCGACAGCGAGGCCTCCGCCTGGGCGAGATCGGCCTCGGCGGCGCGCAGCGATGCGGTGAGCGCCAGGGTGTCGATCTCGGCGATGACGTCCCCCTCGGCCACCGTGTCGCCCTCCTCGACGTTGACCGTCGTGACCTCTCCCGAGGCCTCGAAGGCCAGCGCCGAGCTCGTCACGGCAGCGAGGGTGCCCGTGGCGTCCACCGTCTCCTCGAGGGTCTGCAGCGCGACCGTGACGGTCTGGGTACCGCCACCTGCCGTCGCGCCGCGCCCCATCGCCTGGGCGGTGTCGGTACCTGCGGGCCCCCACAGGGCCATCGCGCCGACGCCGATCCCTGCGCCGGCGACGAGCGTCGCGGCGGGAATACCCCATGCGCGCAGGCGAGCGCGGGAAAAAGTGAACTGCGGCATATTCCGTCCTGTCCCTCGTGACGTGCTGTCGCGATGAGGCTATGGACGGTTCCTGGGGAAACGCTGGGAATGGGCTGAGACTTGCGTCACCCCAGGAAAACAGGCGCTTAGCGGGCGGGCCCTACCCTGACGGAGACACGCTCACGCGAGGCGAGATCGGCAGCCATGGCGACCACGGCATCGGCCGTCACAGCCCGCACCTGGGCCAGGGATTCCTCGATGCTCCACAGCTCACCGAAGACCAGCTCGGCCTTGCCCAGGCGAGACATCCGGGAGTACGAGTCCTCGAGGCGCAGCACGGTGGTGCCCGCGATCTGGCCCTTCGCGCGCTCGAGCTCCTCGTCCGTGATGCCCGCGGTCATGCGCTCGAGCTCGCCGGCGAGCAGGCGCTCGACCTCGTCGGCCTTGGACGGGTTGCACGCGCCGTACATGCCCCAGATGCCTGCCTCGGCCGAGGGCGCGCCAAACGAGTACACCGAGTACGCGAGGCCGCGCTTCTCGCGAATCTCCTGGAACAGGCGCGACGACATGCCGCCGCCCAGGATCGCGTTCATGACGCCCAGGGTGGCGCGGCGCTCGTCGGTGGCGCGGAAGCCGCGCGAGCCGAGCACCACGTGTGCCTGCTCAAGGTCGCGGGTGATACGGACCTCGGGGGTGAGGGTCGCCTCGACGGCAGCGAATGCGTCGCGCCTGCCGACGGGCGCAATGTCACCCGTGAGGTCCCACCCGCCGAGCGCGAGGGCCTCCTGGACCATCCCGCACACCGTGTCGTGGTCGACGTTGCCAGCGGCGGACACGATCAACCCCGACGGCTTGTAGTGCTCGCGGTAGTGCTCGATGACCGCGTCGCGGGTCACGGAGCGGATGATGTCGGGGGTTCCGCCGATGGGACGGCCCAGCGGGTGGCCCGTGAGGACCGCCTCGGTGAAGCGCTCGTGGGCGACGTCGCCGGGGTCGTCGTCGTTCATCGCAAGCTCTTCGAGGATGACGCCCCGCTCCATCTCGAAGTCATCCTCGGTGATCGACGCAGAGGTCACCATGTCGAGGATCACGTCGATCGCGGTGGGCAGGTCGCGATCGATCACCCGCGCGTAATAGCAGGTGAACTCCTTGCCCGTCATGGCGTTGGACTCCCCGCCCACGCGGTCGAACTCGACCGCGATGTCCTGAGCGGTGCGCCGGGGCGTGCCCTTAAACAGCAGGTGCTCGAGGAAGTGGGTGGAGCCCGCGTGCTCGGGGGTCTCGTCGCGGCTGCCCACCCCCACCCACGCGCCGATGGTTGCGGAGCGCATACCCGGGATATGTTCGGTGAGGACCCGCACTCCCCCGGGCAGGACCGAGCGGCGGATGATCGCCCCCGCATCCTGCTCGACGGTGAGGTGGCTTCCGGTGGCGGCGGCGCCGACGAGCGGCAAGGCGTGAGGCATACCGGTGAGCCTAACGCGGGTGGCTTCGCGTGCGGTGCGGGGGGCGAGCCTGGGGTGAGCGGCGCGCCCGGTGGCGGGGCCGCGGCGCACTCCAGCCCGTCACATCTGAACTCGCCGTGCCACCGTGCCCCTGTGAGCATTTCAGCCCGTCATCTGGCCGATCGACGGGCTGGGCTGCCGACTCACGGCGAAACGTGCGCGACCCACGGCCTACGGTGCGGTCATTTCGCGCATTGCCCGCACCCGCGCGCGACATGGGCCACCCGCGCGGGCGATCCGCGGATTGACCGCACCTCGTGCACGCACATGCGCCGGGCGCTCCGACCCCGTGGCTGGGCTCCGCACTCGGCCCACCACGGAGACGCCGCGAGGGCGGCCCCGGCAACCCGGGACCGCCCTCGCGGTGAATCAGGAAGGGGCGATTACTCGCCGGCCTCCTCGGAGGCGCCTTCGGCGGCCTCGTCCGACTTCTCCTCGACCACGCCGAGCGACAGCTTGCCGCGCGGGTCGACCTCGGTGATCTCGACCTGGATCTTCTGGCCGATGGACAGCACGTCCTCGACGTTCTCGACGCGCTTGCCGCCCACGAGCTTGCGGATCTGCGAGATGTGCAGCAGACCGTCCTTGCCCGGCGACAGCGAGACGAACGCGCCGAAGGCGACGGTCTTCACGACCGTGCCCAGGTAGCGCTCGCCGACCTCGGGAACGTGCGGGTTGGCGATCGCGTTGATCGCCGAGCGCGCGGCCTCGGCCGAGGGGCCGTCCACGGCACCGATGAAGACCGTGCCGTCGTCCTCGATCGAGATGTCGGCGCCCGTGTCGTCCTGGATCTGGTTGATCATCTTGCCCTTGGGGCCAATGACCTCACCGATCTTGTCGACGGGGACCTTCACCGTGATGATGCGGGGAGCGTGGGGGCTCATCTCGTCGGGCTCGGTGATCGCACCGGCCATGACGTCCAGGATGTGGAGGCGAGCCTCCTTGGCCTGGTCGAGCGCGCCGGCGAGCACCGAGGCGGGGATGCCGTCGAGCTTGGTGTCGAGCTGGATGGCGGTGACGAACTCCGACGTACCGGCGACCTTGAAGTCCATGTCGCCGAACGCGTCCTCGGCGCCCAGGATGTCGGTGAGCGCCGCGTAGCGGGTCTCGCCGTCAACGGTGTCGGACACGAGGCCCATGGCGATACCGGCGACGGGGGCCTTCAGCGGCACACCGGCGTTCAGCAGCGCGAGCGTCGAGGCGCACACGGAACCCATGGAGGTCGAGCCGTTCGAGCCCAACGCCTCGGAGACCTGACGGATCGCGTAGGGGAAGTCCTCACGCGACGGCAGGACGGGAACCAGGGCACGCTCGGCGAGGGCGCCGTGGCCGATCTCGCGACGCTTGGGGGAACCCACACGACCGGTCTCGCCCGTGGAGAAGGGCGGGAAGTTGTAGTGGTGCATGTAGCGCTTCTTCGTCTCCGGGTTAAAGGAGTCGATCTGCTGCTCCATCTTGAGCATGTTGAGGGTGGTGATGCCCATGATCTGGGTCTCGCCACGCTCGAAGATCGCGGAGCCGTGCACGCGCGGGATGGGGCCCACCTCGGCCGACAGCGGACGGATGTCGCGCAGGCCACGGCCGTCGATGCGCACGCCGTCCTTGAGGATGCGCTGGCGCACCGTCTTCTTGGTGACGGAGCGCACCGCGGCGGAGATCTCCTTCTCGCGGCCCTCGAACTGGGCACCGAGAGACTCGAGCGCGGAGGCCTTGATCTCGTCGAGACGGTTCTCGCGGGTCTGCTTGTCGGCGATCTGGAGGGCCTCGGTGAGGTCCGCCTCGGTCGCGGCGGTCACGGCCTCGAGGACGTCGTCCTCGTAGTCGAGGAAGCGCGGGAACTCCTGCGTCTCCTTGGCGGCCTCGTTCGCGAGCTGGATCTGCGCCTCGCACAGCGCGCGCAGGAAGGGCTTGGCGGCCTCGAGGCCCTCGGCCACGACGGACTCGGTGGGCGCGGTGGCGCCCTCGGAGACCAGCTGGAAGGCGTCGTCGGTCGCCTCGGCCTCGACCATCATGATGGCGACGTCGTCACCGGCGATGCGGCCGGCCACGACCATATCGAACACCGCGCGCTCCTTCTCGGAGTAACGCGGGAAGGCGACCCACTGGCCGTCGACCAGGGCGATGCGCACACCGGCAACGGGGCCGGTGAAGGGCAGGCCCGACAGCTGCGTCGACGCCGAGGCGGCGTTGATCGCGAGCGTGTCGTACGCGTCGTCGGGGTTGATCGCGAGCACCGTCACGACGACCTGGACCTCGTTGCGCAGACCCGACACGAAGGTGGGGCGCAGCGGGCGGTCGATGAGACGGCAGGTGAGGATGGCGTCGGTCGAGGGGCGGCCCTCGCGACGGAAGAACGAGCCGGGGATCTTGCCGGCGGCGTACGAGCGCTCCTCGACGTCCACCGTCAGGGGGAAGAAGTCGAAGCCGTCGCGGGGGTGCTTGCCGGCGGTGGTCGCCGACAGCAGCATGGTGTCGTTGTCGAGGTAGGCGGCGACGGTACCGGCGGCCTGCTGCGCGAGACGACCCGTCTCGAAGCGCACGGTGCGGGTACCGAACTTGCCGTTGTCGATGACCGCTTCTGCGGCCTTGATCTCAGGACCCTCCATAGGGATGAGTACTCCTTGCCTTATGGCAGGCATGCGGATGTGGCGTGTGCCACGCAACTGATCGTCAGTCGAAATGCTCAGAACGGCTCCATGCGGGAGGGGTTCTGCCCATCACCACCGAGGATCAGCATCCGGCTGGCCTGCCAGGTTGTGTTGGTGGCTCGGGGATCCGAGCCGTGTTCATCGTATCAGGGACGGCGTCCGTGACACGGGGACGGGCCGATGCCGTGGCGGGGCTTCGTACGAAGCCCCGCCACGGCATCGGCCACAAAAAAGCGAAAAGCCCGGTCACTCGACCTCCGTGAGGAGGGAGCGACCGGGCCGAGCGCGACCGGGCGAGCCTTAGCGGCGCAGGCCCAGGCGCTCAATCAGCGAGCGGTAACGCTCGATGTCGACGCGCTGAAGGTAGTTCAGCAGGTTGCGACGCTTACCGACGAGCAGCAGCAGGCCACGACGCGAGTGGTGGTCGTGCTTGTGCTCCTTAAGGTGCTCGGTAAGGTCGGAGATGCGCTGCGACAGCATCGCGATCTGGACCTCGGGCGAACCGGTGTCACCCTCCGAGGTGGCGTACTCGGTCATGATGGACTTCTTGACGGCTGCGTCCAAAGGCACGGCGCATCTCCTTCTTCGTCTTGTTGCGCGGAGCTCCCGGGCATGTTCTCCGGGGGCACTGGGTTCCGCGGCCGTTTCACGGCGACGATCAAGCATACACGCGCGGACGCCCTCGGCGCGACCTGTATTGCGCGGGCGCTAGGCGCGCGGCGCGATCGCCACCCGCGCGATCTTGCCGCCCGAGTGGGCGACGGCCTCGACCACCCCGTCGAGCCCGCGCGGCTGAGACACAATATCCGCCCACGGGCGCATCGCGTGAGTCGCCGCGAGGAAAGCAACGGCCTGGGCGAGGTGGCGCCCGTCAGGCCTGCCCAGTCCCAGCAGCGACAGGCCATCGCGGCTCAGGCGCTCGAGGTCCACGCTCGCGTCGGGCACCTGCGAGCGGGTGCCCGCCACCACGGCCGTGCCGCCCGGTGCGAGCGAATCGAGCACGCGGGCGAACGTGTCCGCTCCCCCGGCGGCGTCGATGATGACGTCGCAGCCCGGCACGCGGGTGTCGCAGTCGAGCGCGGCATCCGCGCCGAAGCTCAGGGCCCGGCGCCGACGCTTGGCGCGCGGCTCGACCACGGTGGTGGACGCCGCCCCGGCCTCGACCGCCATCGCAAGCGCCCCGAGTCCGACAAGGCCCGCTCCGAGGACGACCACGCGCCTGCCCGCCAGCGCCCCCGCCCGGTCGACGGCCGCCGCGGCGACGGCGAGGGCGCAACCGGCGGGCGAGGCGACGGCGTCGGGCACCCCCGAGGGGACCCCCGCAAGGTGGGCGCCGCGCGGCAAGACGAGATGCGTGCCGAGGCTGCCGGAGAGAATCCAGTCGTGCTGCATGGGCTGGTGGCCCAGCTCGCGCGGCTCGGGACAGTCGTCATACGCGTGTGCCGCGCACGCGGTGCACTGGCCGCAGCCCACATCGCGCCCCCACACCACGCGCATGCCGGGCGCGAGGGACACGCCGTCGACGCCCACCGCCTCGGCTCCCCTGCCGACCGCCGCGACCGTGCCCACGCCCTCATGTCCGAGCACCGTGGGCAGGGACCCCAGGCGGCGCTCGCGCACCGCGTCGCGCACGCAGCCGCATACGGTGGCCAGGCGTACCTCGACGAGCACCTCACCAGGAGCCAAGCGCGGCACGGGTGCCGAGGACACGCTCACCCCCGAGGCGCCCTCCCACAGGGCGACGCGCGCGGTGGTGGCGGGGGCAGCGATCGGGGGCACGGGCGCGACCCTCTCGCGTGACTGGCGCGCACCACAAGGGCGCGCGGCGCGCCGCCGTGCGATGTTCAGCGAAGGTTTACCGTCCCGCTACCCACGGGGCCACGTCCGTTGCGAACAGGTGAACGGCTACTCGCCCGACGCGGCGCGGGCGTAGCGGTCCAGGTGTGGCACCTGCGGCTCTGGCAGCACCGCGCCGGCGGTGTCGTTCCAGGCGGCGAGCCAGCGGCCGTCCTCCATGGCCGCCTCGAGCACGTCGTCGATCCACAGGCGGAAGTCGTCGTCCTCGAGTGCGACGCCGATGCCGTAGGGCTCGGCGGTGAAGGCGCCGCCCACGACACGGAACTGGCCTTGGGCATCGGCCGCATAGCCGGCGAGGATGACGTCATCCGTGGTGACGACGTCCACCTGGCCCGTGCGCAGCGGGTCGATGCAGTCCGAGTAGTCGTCGAAGAGCACCAGGCCAGCATCCGGCGCCATGCGCTTGATGGTGCTCGCCGCGGTCGACCCCTCGACCGAGCACACCTGCTTGTCGTCGAGGTCGAGGGCGGAGGCGATCTCGGCGTCCGAGGTACGCGTCATGAGTGACTGGCCCGCGACGTAGTACGGTCCCGCGAACCCCACGCGCTCCTTGCGCTCATCCGAGATCGTGTAGGTCGCGACCACCATATCCACGCGCCCGCTGGACAAGAGGTCCTCACGGTCGCCGGAGGGGGCCTCGACCCAGGTAATGCCGTCCTCGTCGATGCCGAGTTCATCGGCGACGATCCTGGCCACCTCGACGTCGAAGCCGGCGGGCACGCCGTCCGCCCCCATCTCGCCGAACAGCGGCTGGTCGTACTTGATGCCGACGGCGATCTCGCCCGCCTCGGCGAGCGCGGCCATGGTCGAGCCATCGGGAAGCTCGCCCGGGGTCGCGCAGCCCGACAGGGCCATCGCTCCCGCGGCGGCTGATATGGCCGCGACGAAGCGGCCCGTAGAAGTCCTCAGTGCCATCATCAGTCCCCTCTGGCCCATGAGGGTACACGGCGGTCCCAAAATCGCGAAAGGTTTCGCACGGAGGCCTCAGCTGCCTCACCACACGGCCCCGGCTCCGGCCATGCGGTGATCGAAGGCTCGTCTAGTGCGGTCCCGCCGCTCCCACGGCCTCCGGCTCAGCGGCAGCGACGGGCGAGGTACGGCGTAGGCGTGCCTCGATCGCCGTCGCGAGGCGCGCGACGAGCATGTTCACCGTGATGTAGATCACGGCGGACGCGAACACAATCGGCACTATCGAGGTGTTGCCGAAGAAGTTGTAGAGGTTCTTCGTCACGGTGAGCAACTCGACGTACGCGATGATGAAGCCCAGCGATGTGTCCTTGAGCAACACGACGATCTGGCTGATGAGCGCCGGCATCATGATGCGGACGGCCTGAGGAAGCTGGATGCGCAGCATGGTCGCCAGCGGCGACAGGCCGATGCTCAGCCCCGCTTCCTTCTGACCCTTGGGCAGCGCGGCGATTCCGGCGCGAAGGATCTCGGCGACCACGGCCGTGTTGTAGACCACGAGCCCGAGCACGACGGCCCACAGGGGATCGAGGTTCAGCGCGAGGACACCGAAGTACATGAGGAGGAGCACCGGAATACCGCGGAACACGTGCGTGAATCCGTAGGCCACCCAGCGCACCCCGCGCGTGGGGGCCTGGCGCGCGATGGTGAGCACGAGTGCCAGGACCACGACGACCGGCACGGCGATAGCTACCGCCTTGAGGGTGCCGAGGACGAGCCCGTCCCACAGCAGCCGGCGCCACACATCGAGGCCCGTGAAGCCACGGTCCCCGGCCCACAGCACGTTCCAGCGGTCGTCGAAGATGCCACGCTGCGCGGCGCCATAGACGAGCCCCGCGATGAGCCCGACAAACGCAAGGGTGAAGACCACCGTGTAAACCTTGTCGCGCCGGACTGCCTTGGGCCCGGGGACGTCATACAGGACCTGCTGCTTGTCGCTCATCGCGCCACCGCCACTCGTGCCTCGAGCCTCTCGGCGGTGACGGACAGCGGGACGGTAATGACCAGGTAGCCCAGGCCCACGCCGGCGAAGATTCCGATGACGTCGCCGGGGTTGCCGTTGGACAGGCGGTTCGCGATAGCCACCAGCTCCGTCACGGCGAAGCCCGCGGCGACGGAGGAGTTCTTGATGTGTGCGATGTAGACATTAATCATGGGCGGCAGCACGGAGCGAAACGCCTGCGGTAGCACCACGTGCGAGAGCGTCTGGACAAACGTGAGACCCACGCTGCGCGCGGCCTCCGCCTGCCCCACGCCCACGGAGTTAATGCCCGAGCGGATCGCCTCACAGACAAAGGTCGCGGTGTACAACGTGAGCGCGAGGATCGCCATCGGCTGGCCCAGGGGCACCGTGAGTCCCAGAAGCGACGGCGCCGCGGAGACGAGGAAGACAAACATGAGCGTCAGCGGAGTGTTGCGCACCACATTGACGTACGCGGCACCAAAGGTGCGCAGCGGCCCCACGGGTGAAACGCGAAATGCCGCGAGCAACAGCCCCCAGACAAACGCGAGAATCCCAGAGGCGAGCGACACCCACAGCGTGACGCCGAACGCGCGTGCGAACAGATCAAAGTTGTCGATCAAAGCTGACATGTGTGACTTCCTGTGAAGAGGACGGCGGCCAACCGTGGCGCCCCGGCCGGTCGCGGCCGGGGCACCACAGCGGGCTAGTTCTCGTAGCGGTCGACGGTGGGCAGCTCCGGCTCGGGCAGCACGGTGCCTGCCGTCGCGTTCCACGCCTCCATCCAGCGGCCGTCCTCGAAGGACGCCTCGAGGACGTCGTTGATCCACGAGCGGAAGTCGTCGTCCTCGAGCGCGAGGCCGATGCCGTAGGGCTCCTCGGTGAACGGGTCGCCGGCGATCTTGAACTCGCCGTCCGACTCGTCGACGTAGCCGGCGAGGATGACGTTGTCGGTCGTCACGACGTCCACCTGGCCGTTGCGCAGCGGCTCGAGGCAGTCGGTGTAGGCACCGAAGAGCACCAGGTTCGCGTCGGGGTAGTTCTCCGCGATGTTGGCCGCGGGCGTCGAGCCTTCGACCGAACACACGTTCTTGCCCGCGAGGTCATCGGGGGTGGTGATGTCCTCGTTGTCGGCCATGACCATCATCGCCTGACCGGCGTTGTAATACGGGCCCGCGAACGAGACGACTTCCTTGCGCTCGTCGTTGATCGTGTAGGTGGCGACCACGATGTCGACCTGACCACCCTCGATGTACGGCTCGCGGTTCGCGGACACGGTCTCGACCCACTCGATGCCCGACTCGTCGATGCCAAGCTCGGCGGCGATCATCTTGCCGATCTCGACGTCGAAACCCACAGGAACGCCGTCGGGGCCCACCAGACCAAAGAGGGGCTGGTCGAACTTTGTACCGATGGTGATCGAGCCGGCCTCGGCGAGCGCCGCCATGGTCGAACCCTCCGGGAAGTCGCCCGACTCTGCTGGCGCCTCGCCGCCGGCCGACCCGGTCGCCTCCTCGGCGGGATCATCAGAACTACACGCGCTCAGCGCGATCACCGCGGCCGCGCCCAGCGCGGCCACCTTCGTCTTCGTGAACATCCGTTCCTCCCTTGCTACCCAGCCCCAGGGGTCTCCCGAGGCCCGACGCCGCTAGTGCGTCAAGATCTTTGACAAGAAGTCCTTCGCGCGATCCGATTGCGGGTTCGTGAAGAACTCCTCCGGGGTGGCCTGCTCGACGATGGCGCCGTCGGCCATGAACACCACACGGTTGGCGGCCTTGCGCGCGAAACCCATCTCGTGGGTCACGACGATCATGGTCATGCCGTCCTTGGCAAGGTCGGCCATGACGTCCAGGACCTCGTTGATCATCTCGGGGTCGAGGGCCGAGGTGGGCTCGTCGAAGAGCATCACCTTGGGCTTCATCGCGAGAGACCGCGCGATGGCGACACGCTGCTGCTGTCCGCCGGACAACTGCGCGGGGTACTTGTCGGCCTGGTTAGCGACGCCCACGCGCTCCAGGAGCGTCATCGCCTCGGAGCGTGCCTGGGCCTTCGAGGTGCCGCGCACCTTGATGGGGCCGAGCGTCACGTTCTCGAGGATGGTCTTGTGCGCGAACAGGTTGAACGACTGGAACACCATGCCGACGTCCGCGCGCAGTCGCGCCAGCGGCCTGCCCTCGGCCGGCAGCTCCTCACCGTCGATCGTGATCGTTCCGTCGTCGATGGTCTCGAGGCGATTGATCGAACGGCACAGCGTGGACTTGCCGGAGCCCGACGGGCCGATCACGATGACGACCTCGCCCCGGTTCACCGTGAGGTTGATGTCCTGGAGAACGTGAAGCTCGCCGAAGTGCTTGTTGACCTGCTCAAGGACGACGAGGGGACCACCCTCGACAGCCGCGGGTTGTGCATCCATCACACGACCATAGCCGCACACAACCGCGAATGGCCTGGTTTTAATCGAGTTGTAACACGCCGCGACACCAGGCGACGTCCTCGTCGAGCGCGGCGATCAGAGCCTCGAGCGATCCGAAGTCAAGCATGGGCCGGCGCCACTGGGCCAGATCGAGGGCGACCTCGGCACCGTAGAGATCCAGGCCCGATGAGTCGATGACGAAACCCTCGACGCGCAGTTCCTCGACGCCAACGGTGTAGTTGTAGCCGATGCTGATGGCGGTGGGAAGGCGGTCGGCGACCTGGGTGGCACCCGCGCCGTCGCCGGGCCTCAGCACCGTCAGCCACCCCGCATAGACGCCGTGACGAGGGATCATGCCGCCGCTGACCTCCAGGTTTGCGGTCGGGAAGCCGATGGTGCGGCCCAGCTTGTCGCCGTCGACCACGGTGCCCCGCAGACGGTGCGGACGGCCCAGGACGTCGGCGGCCTCGACGAGCTTGCCGTCGTCGAGAAGCTCGCGCACCCACGTCGACGACCAACGCCGGCCGGATTCCGACAGCGCACACGCGTCGTCGATGACGTGGACGTCAAACCCGTAGCGCACACCGAGCTCGCGCAGGGTGGTCACGTCGCCCGCGTTGCCGCGTCCGAACTTCGTGTCCTGGCCCACCACCACCGATGTGGCATGGAGGCCCTCGACGAGCCATGCGAGCACGAACTCCTCGGGCGTCTGCTGCGCGAAGTCCAGCGTGTACGGCACCACGATGGTGCCGTCCAGGCCGGTCGCGGCCATGAAGTCGAGCTTGTCGTCGAGACCGGTGATGAGCACAGGAGGGTGCTCGGGGTCGTGCACTGTCTTGGGGTGCGGGTCGAAGGTCATCGCCACCGCGCGCTCGCCGCGCGCGCGGGCGTCCGCGACCATCTGCGACAGCACGGCCTGGTGGCCCCGGTGGACACCGTCAAAGTTGCCGATGGTGACGGCCGTGGGGCCCAGATCGCCGGGGACGTCGTCGAGCGAGCGCCAGATCTGCATGGCGCCCATCATGCCCCAGCGGAGGCCGTGCGGAAGACGATCTGCGGCTTGAGCTTGTCGCCCTTGCGCTCGACGATCGCGACGAGGTCGCCGGCGGCATCGAGCGCCGCCAAAGGCCCGTCGTAGGCCAAATCCGTGTCCGCGTCGAGCCACTGACCAAAGCCGAGGGTCGCGACCTCGCGCTCCGTGAGCGCGCGCACGGGCAGGATGTCCGCGGCGGCCGCACCCAGCGGCAGGCGGGGCACCTCTCCCCCGGCGTCCACCATGGCACCCAGCTGGTCGAGCGTCATCGCGTCCTTGACCTCGAGGTCGCCCACGCTGGTGCGCCTGAGGGCCGTCAGATGGCCGCCGACTCCCAGCGCCGCTCCCAGGTCGCGGGCGAGCGCGCGCACGTAGGTGCCCGAGGACACGTCGACGCGCACGTCGAGGTCAATCGTCTCGCCCTCGCGGCGCACCGCGAGGACCTCGAAGTCGTGCACCGTGACCGGGCGCGCGGGAAGCGCGACGTCCTCACCGTCGCGCACGCGCTTGTAGGCACGCTGCCCGTCGATCTTGATGGCGCTGACGGAACTGGGCACCTGCTGAATGTCACCCGTCAACCCCGCCACGGCATCGGCCATCTTGGCGTCGGTGACGCCGCTGGCGTCGGCCGTCGCGGTCACGTCGCCCTCGGCGTCGTCCGTCACCGTGGACTGGCCCAGCCGGATGGTGGCCTCGTAGACCTTGTCGTGGCCCACCACGTAGGTGAGCAGCTTGGTGGCCTTGCCGATACCGATCACGAGCAGGCCCGTGGCCATCGGATCAAGGGTGCCGGCGTGGCCCACCTTGCGGGTGCCCGCGAGCCGGCGCATACGCCCGACGACGTCGTGCGATGTCCAGCCCGCGGGCTTATCCACCAAGACCAGCCCGGGGGCTGGCTCGGCTTTAGGCGTCTTCGCCATCCTCGTCCTTGCGACGGTAGGGGTCCTCGTCGCCCGCGTACGAGGCGTTCTCGCGCAGGCGGCGCAGCTCCTCGTCACGCTGGTGAGCCTCGTGCAACGCCTTGTCGAGCGTCGCCGCCGTCTCGGGGACGGCGTCGAGGTGGAACTCGAGCGACGGGGTGAGCCGGATGCCCAGCTCGCGGCCCACGAGGGTACGCAGGCGTCCCTTCGCCGAGCCGAGGGCGGCGGCCGTGGCCGCACGCTCCTCGTCCCCGCCATACACGGTGTAAAACACGGACGCCTGCTGGAGGTCGCCGGTGACGCGCACATCGGTCACGGTGACGAACCCCAGGCGGGGGTCCTTGATCTCGGTCTCGAGGGCGCGGGCCACCACCTTCTTGATGGTGCCCGCGACCCTCATCGCACGTGCGTTGTCGACCATTAGTCCCTCGGGATCTCGACCATCTCGAACGTCTCGATGATGTCACCGACCTGGATGTCGTTGAACTTGCCCAGGCCGATACCGCACTCGAAGCCCTCGCGGACCTCGGTGGCGTCATCCTTGAAGCGACGCAGGGTGTCGATGGTGGGCTCGCCGATGACGACGCCCTCGCGCACCACACGTGCCTTGGCGTTGCGGACAATCTTGCCGCTGCGCACCAGACATCCGGCGATGTTGCCGAACTTCGACGAGCGGAAGATCTCCTGGATCTCCGCCGCGCCGACCTGCTTCTCCTCGAACTCGGGCTTCAGCATGCCCTTGAGCGACGCCTCGACGTCCTCGATGGCACGGTAGATGACCGAGTAGAAGCGCATGTCGACGCCCTCGCGGTCGGCGAGGTCCTGGACCCGCTCGGCCGGACGGACGTTGAAGCCCAGGATGATCGCGTTGTCGACCGTGGCCAGGTTGACGTCGTTCTGCGTGACGGCACCCACACCGCGGTGGATGATGCGCAGGTCGACCTCGTCGCCCACATCGATCTGGAGCAGCGCGTCCTCGAGTGCCTCGACGGCACCGGACACGTCACCCTTGATGATGAGGTTGAGGGTGTCGATCTTGCCCTCTTCGAGCGCCTTGTTGAGGTCCTCGAGCGAGATGCGCTTGCGGCGCTTGGCGAGCTGAGCGGCACGCTCGGCGGCCTCGCGCTTCTCCGCGATCTGACGGGCGGTGCGGTCGTCCTCGGCCACGAGGAACGTGTCGCCTGCGCCGGGAACCGACGTCAGACCGATCACGAGCACCGGGCGTGCCGGCGTGGCCTCGTCGACGGGGTTGTCGTGCTCGTCGAACATCGCACGCACACGGCCGTGGGCCGTGCCGGCGACGATCGAGTCGCCCACCCGCAGCGTTCCCGAGTTGACCAGCACCGTCGCGACCGCACCGCGGCCCTTGTCCAGGTGCGCCTCGACAGCGACACCGCGGGCGTCCTTGTCGGGGTTGGCACGCAGGTCAAGGCCGGCGTCCGCGGTCAGCAGCACGGCCTGCAGCAGGCCGTCGATGTTGACACCGTCACGGGCCGAGACCTCGACGAACATCGTGTCACCGCCCCACTCCTCCGAGACCAGGTTGTACTCGGTGAGCTGCTGACGGATCTTGTCGGGGTTCGCGCCTTCCTTATCGATCTTGTTGATCGCGACCACGATCGGCACGTTGGCCGCCTGAGCGTGGTTGAGCGCCTCGATCGTCTGGGGCATGACGCCGTCATCGGCCGCGACCACGAGGATCGCGATGTCGGTCACCTGGGCACCACGGGCACGCATGGCGGTGAACGCCTCGTGACCCGGGGTGTCGATGAACGTGATGGCGCGGGTGACGCCGTCGTGCTCGTGGTGAACCTGGTAGGCACCGATGTGCTGGGTAATGCCGCCGGCCTCGCCGGAGATGACGTCGGCCTTGCGGATCGAGTCCAGCAGGCGCGTCTTTCCGTGGTCGACGTGACCCATGACGGTGACGACCGGGGGACGGGGCTGGAGGTCCTCGTCGGTCTCCGCCTCGAGTTCGGCCTCAAGGTCGAGCCCGAAGTCCTCGAGCAGCTCCTTGTCCTCCTCCTCGGGCGAGACGATCTGGATCTTGTAACCCAGCTCGGCACCCAGGGTCTCGAACGTGTCCTCGTCGAGCGACTGCGTGGCCGTGGCCATCTCGCCCAGGTGGAACAGGACGGTCACGAGCGACGCGGGGTTGACGTCAATGCGCTCGGCAAAGTCCGTCAGGGTCGCGCCGCGACGCAGACGAATGAGCGTGCTGCCGTCACCGCGAGGAATGTTGACGCCGCCGATGGCGGGCGCCTGCTGCTGCTCGTACTCGGCCCGCTTGGCGCGCTTCGACTTGCGCGAACGCGCGGGCTTGCCGCCCTGACGACCGAAGGCACCTGCCGTGCCGCCACGACCGCGACCGCCGGGGCCCGGACGACCGCCGGGACCGCCGCCGAAGCCGGGACGCTGAGGACCGCCGGCGCCGGGGGCACCGGGACGTCCGCCACGGCCACCCGCGGGGGCGCCGGGACGGGCCAGACCGGGCGTCGCACGCTGCGGCATCTGGCCGGGCGTGGGGCGGGGGCCACCGCGACCGGGGGCGCCACCGGGGCCACCCTGGCCGCCGGGCGCACCCGGGCGACCGCCGCCGGGACGGGGCCCGGGACGGCTGGTCTGGAAGGGGTTGTTGCCGCCGGGACGCGGGCGCGGACGCGGTCCGGCCGAGCGCTCCGAGAACGGGTTGTTACCGCCCGGACGGGGGCGGGGCTTGGGCATGTCGGCGGGGCTCGGCGCACCGGGCTTGGGGGCCGATGCCTCGGGGGCCTCGGCCGCGGGCTTCGCAGCAGGCTTCGTAGCAGGCTTCGCGGCGGGCTTGGGCGCGGGCGTCTGGGCCTCGGGCTCGGCGGGGGCCGCCTCGGCCGCGGGGGCGGCCTTCGGTCCAGGCTTGGGTCCGGGCTTGGGCGCGGCCTTCTTGGCCGGTGCCTGTGCTGCGGGGGCCGTGGACTCCTTGGAGCCGCCACCGGGGAAGGCCTCGCGGGCCTTGCGGATGACGGGGGCCTCCAGGGTCGACGACGGTCCCTTGACGTATTCGCCGAGCTCGTTGAGCTTGGCAATCAATTCCTTGCTCGGAACTCCGAGCTCCTTCGCGATCTCGTGAACGCGGGGCTTAGCCACAATTCTCCTGTCTCGGTTCGACCGAGGCAGGGTCGAACCACGTTTAAGGGTGGATGCTCATCTCGAGTTACTCATCGGACAGCCATGGGGTTTCATCCCTTGTCTTCAATGGTGGGCTAGAGCACGGTCCCGTTGCGGTCCGGCACCGCGACCGCACTCGGGTCGGCTCCGGGTGAGCGCAGGGCTCGTCCGAAGGCCTTCCTTCGTATCGCAAGTGCCAGGCAGTCCGGGTGAGGGTGCAGCCACGCTCCCCTGCCCGGCCTGGTGGCGGCCTCATCGACGATCACGCGATCGCCGTCAAGGACCAGCCGCATCAGGGCCGACCGAGCGTCCTTGTCGCGGCATCCAATACACGTGCGCACTGGCTCGGATGAGCCTGGCACGGGCACCGCGACGTCGGCGGACATGTCTTCTCGGCCTTGACAGTCTAGCGCGCCCGGCGAGCGCGCCGTCACTCCCCTGCGGCGCGGCGCGCGGCGGGGGTGTCGGGGGCCTCGTCGGAACGGATGTCGATACGCCACCCGGTGAGGCGGGCGGCGAGGCGGGCGTTCTGGCCCTCCTTGCCGATCGCGAGCGACAGATGGAAGTCGGGCACCACCACACGCGCGGCGCGCGCCTCCTCGTCGACGACCTCGACCGAGACCACGCGCGAGGGGCTGAGGGCGTTGCCGACAAACGTGGCGGGGTCCTCGTCCCAGTCCACGATGTCGATCTTCTCGCCGCGCAGTTCGCTCATCACCGCACGCACACGCGAGCCCATGGGGCCGATGCACGCGCCCTTGGGATTCACGCCGGGAACGGTCGCACGCACGGCCATCTTGGTGCGGTGGCCGGCCTCGCGGGCAAGCGACATGATCTCGACGGTGCCGTCGGCGATCTCCGGCACCTCCATCTCGAACAGTCGACGCACCAGATTGGGGTGCGTGCGCGACAGCGTGATCGACGGGCCCTTGCTGCCGCGCGACACGTCGAGGACGTAGCCGCGGATGCGCTCGCCGTGCGGGTAGGTCTCGGTGGGCACCTGCTCGTGCTGGGGCAGCACGGCCTCGACGTCGCCGATGTCGACGTGCACGGCGCGCGGGTCTGCCGCCTGCTGGATGATGCCGGACACGAGGTGGCCGGCCTTGTCGGCGTAGGTGCCGAGCACCGCGTCGTCGCCCACCTGGCGCATGCGCTGCATGATGATCTGGCGCGCCGTCGCGGTCGCGATGCGACCAAAGTCGTCGGGGGTGTCGTCGAACTCGGGCTGTCGCACCACCACGCCGTCCTCATCGGGCTCGGCGTCCTCGCGGGCGAAGATCGCGACGCGGCCGGTCACGCGGTCCACGTGGGCGCGAGCATCCCGATAGGCGCCGGGGGTCTTGTGATACGCGGACAGCAGGGCCTGCTCGATCGCGTCGACGAGCACGTCGAGGGAGATCTCCTTCTCCCGTTCGAGGCCCTTGAGGGCCAGCATGTCGATATCCATGTCTTCTCCTACTGCTCGTCTTGCGGTCGTGCGGTCTAGTCCAGGCGCTTCAGCTCGACGACGATCTGTCCTCGCGTCACGTCACCCAGGGCGACCTCGCGGCGCTCGCCGTCGACGTCGAGCACGAGGGTGTCCCCGTCGACGTCCGTGAGGCGGCCCGTGAGGGAGCCGTCGGCGAGCACCAGCTCGACCAGGCGCGTGCGGGCGCGCAGGAAGTGGCGGCGCTCGGTGAGGGGGCGGTCCGTGCCGGGGGTCGAGACCTCGAGAACGTAAGGGGTCGACGGCACGTCGGCCTCGTCGAGGGCGGCGCCGATGGCGCGCGAGGCCTCCGCCACGCGGTCCAGATCGGCCGAGCCCACCTCGGTCTCGGGGAGATCGACCGTCACGGTGACACGCGAACGCTTGCCGGCGGGCGACACCGTCACGGTGTCGAGCACGAGACCAGCGGTCTCAGCTGCCGGCCCTGCGAGGTCGGCAATCCTGTCAGAGATGTCCATGGCATCGCCTCCCCACGCGTGCGACACGCGTTCCGTTGCTGAAGTTCGGTCGGAGACATCTTACCCGTGTCGCGTGGAATGATGGCGGCCATGATCGCGACCCGTGCCGCCGCCTGGACCGGCGCCGCGGCCCTCGCCACCGCGTCGCTCGCCGGCTGCTCGTGGCGCCTCGAGACCCCCGAGCCCACGTGGCCCTCCCCCGACGCCGTCACGCTCACGCGCGACGCGGCGGCCGAACGCGAACAGTCCGTCATCGATGCGCTCGCTTCTCCCGACGGCACGGCCTCCGACGAGGTGCTCGTCGCCTACGAGGGCGCGGCCGCGCCCGAGCGCCTGGACGCGCTCGGCGGCGTCTACGTCGCCTACCCCGACGCCACGCCGTCGGCCTCGCCGTCTCCCGCCGCCGTGCCGGCACCGGCCGATGCCGTTGTCGCCGCCCGCGACGGCGCGATCGCCGACGCGATGGAGACGACCGACGAGGACCTCGCGCTGCTGCTCGCCTCCACCGCGCTGTCGCACGACCTCATGGGCTGGTATGCCGGGTGGGCCGAGAAGGCGTTCACCGACCCGGAGACTCCGGTCGTGGTGGAACGCATGTTCAGCTCGGCCACCACCAATACCGTCGCGCCCGTCCCGGACGCCACCTCGCTCGACGCCGAGGCCATCGCCACGCTTGTCGAGGAACACGACCGCGCCCGCTATCTCTACGAGGTCCTGGCCGCGAAGGCCGCCGACGAGGAGCGAGAGCAGTGGCTGGCCAGGCGTGACCTCCAGGCCGCGCGCGCCGATGCCCTCGCGGCCCTGCCCGGCGTCGAGGACAGGCGCGCGGCGGTGTACGTGGTCGACAACGCGGGGCTCGAGGATTCCGCCGGTCGGATCGCCGCGGCGCAGGCGGCCGAGACCACGCTGGGCGACCGGTACGCGGCGATGCTCGGCGAGGCGGAACAGGTCGAATGGCCGTGGATCCTCTCGGCGGCGTTCGACGCCTACGCGCAGGCTGCGGCCTACGCCGACCCGAGCACCCACGACGCGGTGATCCCGGCGCTGCCGGGGATCACCGCGGACGAGGGTTAAGCGCCCAGAGCCTCGGCGACGCGGCGCGAAATCTCAGCCACGGCATCGGCCACCGGCACATTCTCGCTGGTACCGGTCGTACGAGTCTTGAGCTCGACCTCGCCGTCCGCGAGGCCACGGCCGACGACCAGGATGTAGGGGGCGCCCAGCAACTCTGCGTCCTTGAACTTCACGCCGGGCGAGACCTTGGGCCGGTCGTCGTAGAGGACCTCGACGCCGGCCGCGTCGAGCCCGTCGGCGAGCTGCTGCGCCGCGTCGAACACCGACTGGTCCTTGCCCGTCGCGACCACCTGGACGTGGAACGGGGCGACCTGGATGGGCCACACGAGGCCGAGCTCGTCGTGGTTGTTCTCCGCGAGCAGCGCGACGGCGCGCGTGACGCCGATGCCGTACGAGCCCATCGTGACGACCTGCTGCTTGCCGTTGACGTCGAGCACCTTGAGGTCGAGCGCCTCGGCGTACTTGCGGCCCAACTGGAAGATGTGGCCGATCTCGACGCCGCGCGCCAGCTCGAGGGGGCCCGAGCCGTCGGGGGCCGGGTCGCCCGCGCGCACGTCCGCGGCCTCGATCACGCCGTCGCCCACGAAGTCGCGCCCGGCCACGAGGTCGAACACGTGCTTGCCGTGGACGTTGGCTCCGGTGATCCAGCGCGTGCCGGGCACCACACGCGGGTCCAGCAGATACGGAATCGCGGTGTCATCCTCGGCGTCGAGCTCCACTCCCTCGGGCCGGGCCTGCGGGCCCAGCGCGCCGGGGCCGATGTAGCCCTTGACGAGCTCGGGATGGGCCTTGAGGTCGTCCTCGTTGGCCGCCTCGACGGTGGCGGGCGCAAGCGCCGCCTCCAGGCGCGTGAGGTCGACGTCGCGGTCGCCGGGCACGCCGACCACGAGCAGGCCGCGCTCGCCGGCGGGGTTGGTCGCCGCAAGGACGACGTTCTTGAGGGTGTCCGCGGCCGTCCAGGGGCGGTCCTCGCGCGGATGCGCGGCGTTGGCCGCGGCGACGAGGGTCTCGATGGTCGGGGTGTCGGGGGTGTCCTCGACGTGCGCCGCGGGCGCATCCGCCCAGTCGATCGCCTCGGGCACCGGCGTCGTGACGGCCTCGACGTTTGCGGAGTAGCCGCCGGGCGAGCGTACGAAGGTGTCCTCGCCCACCTCGGTGGGCGACAGGAACTCCTCCGACTTGGAGCCACCCATCGCGCCCGACTGCGCCTGCACGATGACGTACTCGAGGCCCAGGCGCTCGAAGATGCGGATGTAGGCGGCGCGCTGCGCGGCGTAGGAGGCGTCGAGGCCCTCGTCGTCGATGTCGAACGAGTACGAGTCCTTCATGATGAATTCACGCCCGCGCAGCAGTCCGGCGCGCGGACGCGCCTCGTCACGGTACTTGGTCTGGATTTGGTAGATGGTGAGAGGCAGGTCCTTGTACGACGAGTACAGGTCCTTGACGAGCAGCGTGAACATCTCCTCGTGCGTGGGCGCGAGGAGGTAGTCGCCCTGCTTGCGGTCCTTCAGGCGGAACAGGTTGGGGCCGTACTCATCCCAGCGTCCCGTGGCCTCGTAGGGCTCGCGCGGCAAGAGCGCCGGGAAGTGGACCTCTTGGCCGCCCGCGGCGTCCATCTCCTCGCGCACGATCTTCTCGACCTTGGCGAGGACCTTGAGGCCGAGCGGCAGCCAGGTGTAGATGCCGGGCGCGGCGCGGCGGATGTAGCCGGCGCGGACCAGCAGCTGGTGCGACGCAACCTCGGCGTCGGAGGGGTTCTCGCGCAGCGTGCGCAGGAAGAGCGTGGACATGCGAAGCATGGGGTCAAGACTACTGGCGGCGGCCGGCGCCTTCGTGCCCCGAGACTCACCGCGCGAGCACGACGCCGCCCGCCGGGTCTCCGACGGGCGGCGCGCGGCGGCGAGGCTAGGCGCTCGCCTCGTGCCGGGTGGCCCGCTCCAGCGCCACACCGACGATCGCGAGACCGGCGGTCGCGGCCACCGTGCCGGGCCAGGTCGCGCCGGAGAGCATGAACGCAAGGAACGCGGCGAGGGCGGCGGTCGGGGCCCACCACCGGGCGCGACCGGCGCGCCACAGCGCCACCATCGCGAGCGGGAGCGCGAGGAACAGGCCCAGCATCGCGGGGATCTGAAGCAGGGGGAACGCCCATGCCTGCTCCGTCACGAGCGTGAAGACCTCGTCGATCGCCTCGGGCCCGTAGAGCTGGCCGATCGCGGACTGGATCCAGTCGACCATGAGCATGCCGGGCATGGTGGCGAGGGCGAACAGCCCGAGCACCGCGGCGATGTTGGCGATGGCGCGACCACGGCCGGTCACGCTCCTTGCCAGCAGCAGCGCCGGCAGCACCCATAGCGCGTAGCCCCAGTGGAACGCGAAGGACTTGATCTGCAGGGCGGCCATGCCGTCGGTGTACGCCTCGTTGAGTTCGGGGCCGGTGACGCCCGGCGCGGGGTCGGCGAGGGTGGCGATGGTGCACAGCACGCCGGCAGCGACGGGCATGGCGATCAGCGCCCAGCGGCGCATCCGCACCGCGAGCGGCGCGGGTGAGGCCGCGACGAGGTCGCGTGGCTGGGTGGTGGACGTGGACATGTGGTGTTTCCCTTCGAGTGGAGCGGACACCACCAGCGTCGCGACTGCGCGCGTCGAAGGGATCGCCCGAGCGCCTGAAATTCGCCTCGCCCTCGGGATGGAGACGGCCCTCAGCCCTGGGGAGGAAACGCTCCCTCTCCGGGGGCGACGACGCCGTGCTCGTACGCGTAGATCACGGCGTGGACGCGATCCTTGAGGCCCAGCTTGGCGAGCAGATTCGACACGTGCGTCTTGACGGTGGCCTCCGACACCACCAGCGCGGCGGCGATCTGGGCGTTGGACAGGCCGGTGGACACCAGCTGCAGCACCTCGAGTTCGCGCGCGGTCAGGCGCTCGAGCTCCCTTCCCGCCGCGGGACGGGGCAGTGCGGCACGTGTCACGAAGGCGTCGATGACGCGAGCGGTGATCCGCGGCGCGAGTAGCGCCTCACCCGCCGCGACCACGCGAATTGCCGCGGAGAGCTCCTCTGCCGGGGCGTCTTTCAGCATGAACCCCGAGGCCCCCGCCTGGAGCGCGGCAAAGACGTACTCGTCGAGATCGAAGGTGGTGAGCACCAGCACACGCGTGCGCCCTCCGTGTTCGATGATCCGCCGCGTCGCCTCGATGCCGTCGAGCACGGGCATCCGGATGTCCATCAGCACCACGTCGGGGCGTTCGCGCCGCACGGCCGCGATGGCGGCCTCGCCGTCGCCAGCCTCACCCACCACCTCGATGCCCGGCTCTGCGCTGAGGAGAGAGCCGAGCCCCGCCCGCACCATCCCCTGGTCGTCCGCGATCACCACGCGGACCGTCTGCTCGCTCATGCCGCCTCCTCGACCGGGAAGGTCGCGCTTACCGTGACACCGCCGCCGGGGCGGTCGCCGATCTGGAGCGTCCCGTCATACAAAGCCACGCGCTCGCGCATTCCGACCAGCCCGTGGCCGCCGGCGCTCGCCGTGTCTCCAAGCCCCCTGCCGTCATCGCTCACGGTCACGGTGACGCGCCCACCGTCCCACCTCACCTCGACGTCGATGCGGCTCGCGTGGGCGTGCCTGGTCGCGTTGGTCAGGGCCTCCTGCGCGACGCGGAACACCGCGAGGTCCATGCCAGGGGACAACGCCACGGGCTGCCCGGCCACGGTGAGGGTGACGGGTGTCCCGGGGCTGCCGAGGCGCGCGATCAGGCGCGGCAGCTCGTCCAGCCCCGGCTGTGGGGCGAGGTCGCCCCCGCCGCCGCCGCGCAAGACTCCTAGCAGGCGCCTCATCTCCCCCATCGCCTCGCGCGTGACCGCCTCTGCGGCGCTCAGATCCCTCGCCTCGTCACGGTTGTCCTCGCCCAGCCGGCGCCGGACGGCCTGAAGCTGAATCGTGACGACCGTGAGCGAGTGCGCCACCACGTCGTGGAGCTCTCGCGCGATGCGGGCACGCTCATCCGCGACCGCATCGGCCTCTCGCTGTGCCTGCTCACGCTGGACACGGTCGGCGTGCGCGATCGCGGTGGCCGCGCGCTCAGCCCTCACCGCCGTCGCCAGGCCCACCATCCATGGGCCGACGATGAAGACCACCGATGCGGCAAGATCGGAAAACTCGAACTCGGGGCGGGCGACGGCCGCGCCCACGAAGGGCACCACGAGCAGCGCGAGCCCCGCGTAACGCCGGGGCGACGGCGACTCGAAGCCCACGGTGTAGGACGCGGTCACGAGCGCGAGAACGGTGGAAAACCGGCCCTCGGGGTTCGACAGCAGATCGGCCCCGACCAGGATCGCGGCGACGAGGATCGGGGCTCGTCGCCGCCATGCGAGGGCGCCGACACCGACGAGCGCAATCCCCAGCCGCCACGCGCTCCTGTCGTCGTGCGCGGAGAGCGCCTCTGCGACCGTGAGCGCGACAAAGCACGCGGCGATCGCGATGTCGATGGCCGGTGGCCGCAGCGGCCCGCCCGTGGGCTGCGCAAGGGCGCTCACGGGGGAAAACTAGCCCACCAGGGGGCCCGCGCGATAGCCCTGGAGGCCCTAGAACATCACGGTCGCGAACGCCCCGACCTCGTGGAAGCCCACGGCGCGGTACGCGGCGAGGGCGGCGTCGTTGAAGTCATTGACATACAGCGACACGGTAGGCGCCGTGTGGGCACGCACCTGGTCAATCACCTCGACCAGCCCAGCGCGCGCCAGTCCGCGTCCGCGCAGTGCCGGATGGACCCACACTCCCTGGAGCTGAGCGACGTCTCCCCCGAGCGCGCCCACCTCGGCCTTGAACACCACCTGGCGCACGCCGTCGACGACGCCCATCTGTAGGTACGCCCGGCCCGCGCGGATGAGGAAGCGCAGCCGGTCCTCGTAGGCGGCGCGACCGTGGCGCATGGGGTCGTAGCCCACCTCGCCAATAAACATGTGCACGCATGCGGGCAGCAGCATGTCGTAGTCGTCCGGCTCGGCGAGACGCACGGGCTCGAGGCGCATGCCGGCCCCGTCGAGCGGCGCGATCCCGGCGGCGGGCCCATCGATCCGCATCGACACCTGATGCTCGCGCACCTCGCGCGCGGGACCCCACCACGGCTCCACGCGCCCCCACAGGTCGAGCATCAGCGAGGCCTCGCCCACCAACGCGGCTGGCCGGCTCAGCCGACCCACCAACGCGGCCGCGAGGTCCGCACGCAGGTCGTCCTGGGACTCCTCGTCGCCCCACGGACCCAGGGTGATGGTGAGGTTGGCGCCCGCCCACACGAGGCCCGCGATCTCTCTCGACAGCCCCACGCGCCTGCGCACCACCCACAGCCCGCCGGGCACCACGCCGGAGCGCAGGGCCGCGTCGAGGTGCATGCGGGGCACCACGTGGGCCACGGGATCCGCGGCGCACAGTTGCGCGAGGGCGGTGAGGTCGCGTCGCTGCGCCGGCGTCAGCGTGTGCTGAGCGCGCCGGAGCAGCGAATCGGTCATGAGGTGGCGACCACCTCAGGCGAGGCGCCCTCGACGGGCTCCATCGACTCGGCGATGCGCATCGCCTCCTCGATCAGGGTCTCGACGATCTGCGACTCGGGCACGGTCTTGATGACTTCACCCTTGACGAAGATCTGACCCTTGCCGTTGCCGGAGGCGACGCCCAGGTCGGCCTCGCGGGCCTCGCCGGGGCCGTTGACGACGCAGCCCATGACGGCCACGCGCAGCGGCACCTCCATGCCCTCGAGGCCGGCGGTGACCTTCTCCGCGAGCTCGTACACGTCCACCTGGGCGCGTCCGCAGGAGGGGCACGAGACGATCTCGAGCTTGCGCTCACGCAGGTTGAGCGACTGCAGGATCTGCAGGCCCACCTTGACCTCCTCGACGGGAGGCGCGGACAGCGACACGCGAATGGTGTCGCCGATGCCCTGGCTGAGCAGCGCACCGAAGGCCGTCGCTGACTTGATGGTGCCCTGGAACGCGGGCCCTGCCTCGGTGACGCCGAGGTGCAGCGGCCAGTCGCCACGCTCGCTCAGCTGCTTGTAGGCCTCGACCATGACGACGGGGTCGTTGTGCTTGACCGAGATCTTGAAGTCGTGGAAGTCGTGCTCCTCGAACAGGCTCGCCTCCCACACGGCGGACTCCACGAGCGCCTCTGGCGTCGCCTTGCCGTACTTCTGCAGCAGGCGCGGGTCGAGCGAGCCGGCGTTGACGCCGATGCGTAGCGACGTGCCGTGGTCCTTCGCCGCCTGGGCAATCTCCTTGACCTGGTCGTCGAACTTGCGGATGTTGCCGGGGTTCACGCGCACGGCGGCGCACCCGGCCTCGATGGCAGCGAACACGTACTTGGGCTGGAAGTGGATGTCGGCGATCACGGGGATCTGCGACTTCTTGGCGATCGCGGGCAGCGCGTCGGCGTCGTCCTGCGTGGGACAGGCCACGCGCACGATGTCGCAGCCGGCAGCAGTGAGCTCCGCGATCTGCTGCAGCGTCGCATTGATGTCGTGGGTCTTGGTGGTCGTCATCGACTGCACCGAGACGGGCGCGTCTCCGCCAACGTAGGTGGTGCCGACCTTGATCTTGCGGGTCTTACGCCGCGGAGCGAGGACGGGGGCGGGCATGGCGGGCATTCCGAGTCCGATAGTGGTCACAGTCTCATTATCTCCTTGTCGCTTGATGCCCGGCTCACGCCACGGTGACGGGCGCGACGATGTCGGCGTAGATCAGCACCGCGCCCATGACCAGCAGGAACGCGAACATCCCGTACGCGAGCGGCATCATGCGCGCCACGTCCACGGGGGCCGGCGTCGCCAGTCCCCTCACCCGTGCGGCTCCGTTCTTGACGCCCTGCCACAGCGCCGAGGCGACGTGGCCGCCGTCGAGCGGAACCAGCGGGATCATGTTGAACACAAACAGGGCCAGATTCAGTCCCCCGAGCAGCATCAGCATGTCGCCAATGCGCTGAGTGAACGTGTACCCGTCGACGTCCGCCGAGGCGATCTCTCCTGCCACCTGGCCCACGCCGACGACCCCGATGACCGAGTTCGCGTCGCGGTCCTCGTAGCCGAAGGCCGCGCGTGCGGTGTGCCACAGCTGCTCGGGCAGGGTCGCGACCACGTGAACCGTCTGGCCCAGGTAATCCCAGGTCAGCACGGCGCCCGCGGTTAGGGGCTGACGCTGCACCTCGACCTCGGAGTACATGCCCATGTACCCGACCGTCTCGGTGACGGGCGTGCCGTCCTCGGCGAGCACCGGCTCGCCCGCGTCGTCGACCACGGCACGCTCGCGCTGGGCGGGAGTGACGGCGAGCGTCATGGGCTCGCCATCGCGCACGATGTCGACCGGGATCGTCTGTCCGGCCGATGCCGCGATGAGTCCCGTTGCCTGCTCCCAGCTGTCGACGCTCTGGCCATCGACGGCCGTGAGGGTGTCGCCGGCCATGAGGCCGGCCTCGGCGGCCGGCGAGGCCGGGTCGTCCGCGGCGCACTCCACCGTACCCTCGGCGGGCACGCACGGCACCACCGCGTCCACGGTGAGGGTCGCGGTGGGGCTGCCGACGAAGAACAGCACGCCGGTGAACAGCAGGACGGCGAGCACCAGGTTGACGAGCGGGCCGCCCATCATGACGATCACCTTGCGCCACCAGGAAAGGTGATAGAAGGCGCGGTGGTCCTCGCCCGGTTGAATCTCCTCGACGGCGGCCTCGCGGGAGTCCTCGATGAGGCGAGAGGCCCAGCCGGTGCCACGCACGGGCTTCACGGCATCGGCCGGCGGGATCATGCCCACCAGGCGCACGTAGCCGCCGAGCGGGATCGCCTTCACCCCGTACTCGGTCTCCTTGCCGCGCCGTGACCAGATCCGCGGCCCAAACCCCACGAAGTACTCGCTCACTCGCACGCCGAAGCGCTTGGCGGGGATCATGTGCCCCAGCTCGTGCAGCGCGATCGAGATCAGCAGGCCGACGATGAGCACGACGACGCCGATGACGGTTGCCATATCCCTACCCTAGGCTCAGCGGACGCCTGCGATGGCGGCGCGAGCAGTCTCGCGCGCCCACCGCTCGGCGCCGTCCACGGCCTCCAGCGTCAGCTCGCCGGGGGCCTCGTACGCCTCCACAACGCGCCGGACCGTCTCGACGATCCCCAGGAACGGCAGGCGGCCGTCGATGAAGGCGGAGACGCACTCCTCGTTGGCCGCGTTGAACACGGCCGGGTGGAGGGCCGATGCCGCGACGGCCTCGCGCGCGACGCTCACCGCGGGGAACGCGGCCTCGTCGAGCGGCTCGAACGTCCATGTACCGGCCTGGGTCCAGTCCATCGCGGGGGCGGCGTCGGGGATCCGTGCGGGCCACGACAGGCCGAGCGCGATGGGCAGCCGCATGTCGGGCGGCGACACCTGGGCCAGCGTGCTGCCGTCGACGAACTCGACCATCGAGTGGACGATCGACTGGGCGTGCACCACCACGTCGATGCGCTCCATGGGGATGTCGAACAGCAGGTGCGCTTCGATCACCTCGAGGGCCTTGTTGACCATCGACGCGGAGTTGATGGTGACGACCGCTCCCATGTCCCACGTGGGGTGACGCAGGGCATCGGCGGCGGTGACGTCGGCGAGGGACTCGCGCGAGCGGCCACGGAAGGCGCCGCCCGATGCGGTGACCACGAGCCGGCGCACCTCGTCGGCGCTGCCGCCGCGCAGGCACTGCGCGAGCGCCGAGTGCTCCGAGTCAACGGGCACGATCTGGCCGGGGCGCTTGACGGCGGCCTTGACGAGCGCTCCCCCGGCGACGAGCGACTCCTTGTTCGCCAGGGCCAGGGTACTGCCGGCCTCGAGCGCGGCGAGGGTGGGGCGCAGCCCCACCGAGCCGGTGATGCCGTTCAGCACCACGTCGGCCCCGCGTGCGGCAGCTTCCACGACCGCATCGGCTCCCCCCGCCACCTCGATACCCGGCAGGGCTGCGGCAATCTCAGCCACGGCATCGGCCGCCGCGACCGCGACAAACGCGGGCCGGAGGGCACGGGCCTGCTCGACGACGAGCGCGGGATCGGACCCACCGGCGGCGAGCGCCACCACGTCGTAGTCGTCGGAGTTGCGAGCGATGACGTCGATCGCCTGGGTGCCGATCGATCCCGTCGAGCCCAGAAGGGCGACGGTGCGGGTCACTGGGCGCCGAGCAGGATGTCGACGGCGCGGGCGAGGTAGACGTCGACCACGCGCTCGGAGTACGCCTTCTTGCCGCGGCGGCTGCCGAACGTGGCGCCTCTCACCTGGTCAGCCGTCAGCGGAGTGCCCTGGTCAAAGAACGCCACCAGGCGGTCCATGATGACGTCCACGTCGCGGGCGTCATAGCCCTTCGACATGCCCGACGGGTGCGTGAAGCGGTCCCCTGCGGGGCGGCGCAGGCGCGGGTAGAGCGCCTGGGCGCGGTCGGCGAGGTCGCGCATCCATGCGTCGGGGCCGTGCTCCTTGGAGTAGCGCTCCCTGATGCGGGTCGCGAACGCGGTCTCGAGGCGGTCGAGAGCCGAGTCGACGGCGGCGGTCGAGTAGCCGCCGTGCTTGAGGTCAAAGCTGGCGCGGCGCACCTCGAAGGGGGCGAAGTCCTCGGGGATGCCCGGCTGTTCGTAGGCCGTGCGGGCCTTGCCGAAGAAGTCGTCCACGTCCGAGCGGTCGTATCCCAGGCGCATGGCCCCGACCTTCGGGAACAGCAGTTCCGCCACTTACGCCTCCTTGATCGCCAGCTGTCCGCAGGCTCCGTCGATGTCGCTGCCTCGAGTATCCCTGATCGTCGTCGGAATTCCGTGAGCACGCAGCCGTCGGACGAACTCTTGCTCCACCGCGGGGTCGGACGCCGTCCACTTGGAGCCCGGCGTGGGGTTCAGCGGGATGGGGTTCACGTGCACCCAGCCGTCTCCCCTGGCACGCAGCTTTTCGCCCAGCAGGTCCGCGCGGTGTGCGTGGTCGTTCATGTCGCGAATCAGCGCATACTCGATCGACACCCGGCGGCCGGTCGCGTCGAAGTAGCGGCGCGCGGCGTCCAGGGCCTCATCCACGCTCCAACGCGTGTTGATGGGCACCAGCTCGTTGCGCAGCTCGTCGTCGGGGGCGTGCAGGCTGAGGGCGAGGGTGACGGGGATGCCCTCCTTCGCGAGCTTGTCGATCGCGGGCACCAGGCCCACTGTCGACACGGTGACGTGGCGGGTCGACAGGCCAAAGCCCTCGGGGGCCGGCGCGACGAGCGCGCGGACGGTCGCCATCACGGCCTTGTAGTTGGCCAGCGGCTCGCCCATGCCCATGAACACCACGTTGGACAGGCGCACGGGGTCGCCGCCCAGGTCGCCGTCGCGGGCCGCACGGGCCGCGAGGCGCACCTGCTCGATGATCTCCGCGGCCGAGAGGTTACGGGTGAGGCCCATCTGGCCGGTCGCGCAGAACGGGCAGGCCATGCCGCACCCAGCCTGGCTCGTGACACACAGGGTGGCGCGCTCGGGATACTTCATGAGGACGGATTCGACCTTGACGTTGTCGTGCAGCGCCCACAGCGTCTTGAGCGTCGCGCCGCCGTCCGCAGCCAGGGACGTGACCTTCTTCATCAGCGGCGGGAACACCGCCTCCGTCAGCGGACCCTTGGCGTCCGCGGGCAGGTCTGTCATGTCGTCGGGGTCGACGGTCAGGTGCGCGTAGTAATGGTTCGCGAGCTGCTTGGCGCGAAACGACGGCAGCCCGTGCTCGCGCATCAGCGCGGCACGCTCGTCGTGGCTCAGGTCGGCGAAGTGCTGCGGCGGCTTGCCCCGGCGGGGCGCGGCCATCTGCAGGACGGGACGGTCGGTCATGAGGCCCCCAGGAAGAAAGCGAGTACCACGTAGCCGGCGGGAGCGGCCACGAGGATGGAATCGAGTCGGTCAAGGATGCCGCCGTGGCCGGGGATGAGGCTCGACATATCCTTGACTTGCAGGTCGCGCTTGAGCGCGGACTCGGCGAGGTCGCCGAGCACGGCCGCGAGTGAGCAGGCAAGCCCCACGGCGGCGCCGATCCACCAGCGTCCGTCGTACAGGACGAACGCGGCAACCGTGGCCGCCACGGTACCAAGGAGGACGCCGCCTGCGAAGCCCTCCCAGGTCTTCTTGGGGCTCACGCGGGGCGACATCTTGTGCTTGCCGAACACCATGCCGGCGAACAGGCCACCGGTGTCGTTGCCCACCACGGCGAGCACGAGGATGAGGACGCGCGTCCAGCCGTTGCCCGCGGTCTCCATGAGGATCAGGAAGCTCGCGAGGAACGGGATCCACAGGACCGTGAGAATCGATGCCATGGCATCGGCCATCGTGTTCTCGATGCGTTCGTCGGCCACGCGCCACGCGACGACTCCCGCGCACGCCACCATGAGCGCAACGACCAGGCCCTCGGGGCCACCAAAGTAGGTGGCCACCCCCAGGCCGAGAGTCGCGACGATGGTGGGCACCACCGCGATGCGACGGTCGTGGTGGCGCAGCGCGGTGCGCCATTCGAGCACGGCCGCCACACACACCAGCATGAGGAGCACGGAGAATGCGCGTGCGTCCCACCAGGCGATGCCGAGCGCGAGCACCAGGATCGAGACGCCGACGACGGTCGCGACGGGCATGTTGCGGCCCGAGCGCGAGACGGGAGCCACCTGAGGGACGGGTGACTCCACGCCTACCGCGGTGGGCGGGTCGACAGGGGTCGCGTCCGCGGCCGTGCCGGGAGTGTCCTCCCCGGGATCCTCAGCGTCGCCGTGGTCCGGGCGTCGGAAAATACTCATGACAGGGGCCCGCGGGGCCGCCCGAGGTCAGACCTCGAGCAGCTCGCTCTCCTTCGCCGACAGCAAAGCGTCGATCGCGTCCACGTGCTTCTTGGTCATCGCGTCGAGGTCCTTCTCCG
Organism: Demequina sp. NBRC 110051; assembly: GCF_002090055.1. Classification (GTDB taxonomy): domain Bacteria; phylum Actinomycetota; class Actinomycetes; order Actinomycetales; family Demequinaceae; genus Demequina. The sequence goes on along the minus strand of NZ_BBRH01000008.1, from coordinate 82,637 downwards.
CGCGGTTGCCCTCGTCCTCGCCGACCTCGCCGTCCTTCACGGCCGAATCGATCTGATCCTTGGCCTTGCGACGCATGTTGCGCACCGTGACGCGGGCGTCCTCGGCCTTGGACTTGGCGAGCTTGACGTAGTCGCGGCGGCGCTCCTCTGTCAGCTGGGGCATGACGATGCGCAGGACGTTACCGTCGTCGCTGGGGTTGACGCCCAGGTCCGAGTTGCGCAGCGCGGTCTCGATGTCCTTCTTCGCCGAGGCGTCGTAGGGCGAGATGAGCACCATGCGGGCCTCGGGCACCGAGATCGCGGCGATCTGCTGCAGCGGGGTCGGGGCACCGTAGTAGTCCACGGTGATGTTCGCGAACATCGCGGCGGACGCCTGTCCCGAACGGATGGAGGCGAAGTTGTCCTTGGCCACGCCGATCGCGCGGTCCATGTTCTCCTCGGCCTCGAGGAGGATCTCGTCGATCACGTCTGTCTCCTTGACTGTCGCAGCCGCCGCTTACGCGGTGACCAGGGTCCCGATTCTTTCACCCAGCAGGGCGCGGGTCACGTTTCCGGGGGCGTCGAGCCCGAACACCTGCATGGGCATCCGGTTGTCCATCGCGAGCGAGAACGCCGCGGCGTCCATCACGGCCAGGCGCTTCTGGAGGGCGTCTGCATAGGTGACGTGCTCCAGGCGCTCGGCGTCGGGGTCCTTGCGCGGGTCCGCGGAGTAGACCGCGTCCACGCCGTTCTTGCCCATCAACACCTCCGAGCAGCGCGTCTCGAGCGCGCGCTGGAGGGACACGGTGTCGGTGGAGAAGTACGGCATACCGGCACCGGCGGCGAACACCACCACGCGGCCCTTCTCCATGTGCCGGATGGCACGCAGCGGCAGGTAGGACTCGGCGACCTGGCCCATGGTGATGGCGGTCTGCACGCGAGTGGTCACGCCTGCCTGCTCGAGGAAGTCCTGCAGGGCGAGGGCATTCATCACCGTGCCCAGCATGCCCATGTAGTCGGCGCGTGAGCGTTCCATGCCGCGCTCGGACAGTTCCGCACCGCGGAAGAAGTTGCCGCCGCCCACGACCACGGCAACCTGCACACCCTGGCGTACGGCATCGGCGATCTCGCGGGCCACCCGGCTCACGACATCGGGGTCGAGACCCAGCTTGCCGCCGCCGAACATCTCGCCCGAGAGCTTCAGCAGAACGCGCCGCTCGCCCGAGGATTTCCCCTTGCCCGTCGTCATGTCACTGTCGTCGGGCATGGGGTGTTCCTCCTAGGCGTAGCGGCGCGTTACTGGCTGGTCTTGCTGTGGAGATCAGGCTCCCACACGGAAGCGAGCGAAGGCCGAAACCTCGCCGCCGGTGTTCTCGATGACCTTGCCGACCGTGGTCTTGGGGTCCTTCGCGAACGCCTGGTCCACCAGGGTGTTCTCCTTGTAGAAGCCGTTCAGGCGACCCTCGACGATCTTGGGAAGGGCGGCCTCAGGCTTGCCCTCGCCCTTCGCGGTCTCCTCGGCCACACGGCGCTCGTTCTCGACGGTCTCCGCCGGCACGTCATCGCGCACCAGGTAGACGGGCGAGTACGCGGCGATGTGCATGGCGATGTCGCGGGCGACCTCGCCGGCCTTGGCGTCCGAGCCGACCAGCACGCCGACCTGCGCGGGCAGGTCCTTGTTGGTGCGGTGGAGGTACTCGGTGACGACGGGGGCCTCGACGTGGGCGACGCGACGCAGCACGATCTTCTCGCCCAGCGTGCCAGCGGCGGCGTCGATGTACGCGCCGACCGTGGTGTCCTCGATCGGGGCTGCAAGCGCGGCCTCGGCGTCACCGGCACCGGCCGCGGCCGCAGCCGCGAGCACGTCGTTCGCGAGCGAGATGAACTTCTCGTTCTTCGCCACGAAGTCGGTCTCGGAGTTGAGCTCGATGAGCGTGCCGACCTGGCCGCCGTCGGCGTCAGCGATCGACGCCACGACGAGGCCCTCGGAGGCCGAGCGGCCCTCGCGCTTCGCGACGCCCTTGAGGCCCTTGACGCGGAGGATGTCGACGGCCTTGTTCAGGTCGCCGTCAGCCTCGTCGAGCGCCTTCTTGACGTCGAGCATGCCGGCACCGGTGCGCTCACGGAGCGCCTGGATGTCAGCGACGGTGTAGTTCGCCATGTGGGTGGTTCCCTTACTTCTCGTCGGTGGCGACGGCCTTGGCGGCCGTCTCGTCGGCCTTGGCGGCGGGCTCGGCGTCCGCAGCCTTGGTCTCCTCCGCCTTGTCGGCGGCCTTGTCCTCGGTCTTGCCCTCGAGCAGCTCCTGCTCCCACTCGGCGAGGGGCTCGGTGTCGCCCTCGGCGGCGGCCTCGTCGGCCTTCGGGGTGTGGCGGATACGCAGGCCCTCGGCACAGGCGTCGGCGATCACGCGGGTGAGCAGACCCACCGCGCGGATGGCGTCGTCGTTACCGGGGATGCCGTAGGAGACCTGGTCGGGGTCGCAGTTCGAGTCGAGGATGCCGACCACGGGGACGCCCAGCTTGCGGGCCTCGTCCACGGCGAGGTGCTCCTTGTTGGTGTCGACGATCCACACGACGGAGGGCACCTTGGCCATGTCGCGGATGCCGCCGAGCACCTTGTCCAGCTTCTCCTTCTCGCGGCGCAGGCCGAGGAGCTCCTTCTTGGTGCGACCGGAACCGGCCACGTCGTCGAAGTCGATCTCCTCAAGCTCCTTGAGGCGCGCGATGCGCTTGCTCACGGTCTGGAAGTTGGTGAGCATGCCGCCCAGCCAGCGCTCGTTCACGTAGGGCATGCCCACGCGAGCGGCCTGCTCGGCGATGGTCTCCTGCGCCTGACGCTTGGTGCCGACGAAGAGCACCGAGCCGCCGTGGGCGACGGTGTCGCGCACGAACTCGTAGGCGGCGTCGATCTTGGCGAGCGACTGCTGCAGGTCAATGATGTAGATGCCGTTGCGCTCGGTGAAGATGAAGCGCTTCATCTTGGGGTTCCAGCGGCTGGTCTGGTGTCCGAAGTGGACGCCCGAGTCCAGCATCTCGCGCATGGTCACGACTGCCATGGCTGTCCTTATCCGCACGCGCGTGGGCGCGTGCCTTGCGTTGGGGCGGGGTGTTGACCCCGCGCTTGCGGTTGACGATGTGCTCCCCGGTGGGGATCCATCCCTGGTGTCAACGCGGTCGGGCACCGGATCGTGAGATCCAGACCTTGCCGTCCCGGCGCGTCCGACACGGGGTAAGCCGTGGCGAGCGCGAATGACACGCGACGTCATCCGGGCATGCCGGATGCGAGTCACGATCATACCGGACGGGCGTAGGAGGCGGCGACCGCTGGCGTCGTCCCCAGCCTTGGCGGCGCGCGCCGTTATCCCCAGACTGCCTCACACTGCTCGCGGACGACCGGCCGATGCGATGGCGTAGTGAGCATGACACCTCACCTTCCGCCGTGGTCGGCTTGGTTCTTGGCGGCGGCCGCCGTGGTGGTGACGGCCGCTGGCACACCCGCCGCGAGCGCTGCCGACGGCCACGCTGCCCGAGGGTGGCCGCCACTCGACTCCCCCGTCGAGCCGCTCACCATGGTCGCGGGCGCTGACATCCCCGCGCGCCCGTGGCTCGCGGGCCATCGCGGCATCGACCTCGCCGCGAGCGCCGGCCAGGTGGTGTTCTCCCCCGCCGACGGCGTGGTGAGTTTCGCGGGCGTGGTGGTGGACCGACCCGTGGTGACGGTGCGCCTTGGCGACGGACGACGCTCGAGCGTCGAGCCCGTCACCGCCACCATCGCACGTGGCACGCCGGTGAGCAGGGGCGATCCTGTCGGCGTCGTTGCCGACGCGCCGGGCCACTGCGATCCGGCCGCCTGTGTGCATTGGGGCGTGCGCGACGGCGAGACCTACCTGGACCCCCTCGACCTGCTGGTGGGGTTCGGTCCCGTCCGCCTGCTGCGCGTGTGGTGAGCCGCGCCTACGAGAAGGCTCCCGTCTTGATGAGCTTCTCGCGCAGCTTCTTCACGGCTCCCGAATGGATCTGAGAGACACGCGACTCCGTGACCCCCAGGATTTGGCCGATCTGGGCGAGCGTGAGGTTCTCGAAGTAGTACAGGCGCAGCACTTGCTGTTCGCGGTCGCGCACCGACTGGATGGCGCTTGCCAGCAGCGATCGCGTCTCGCGCGCCTCGACGGGGGACGACGCCTCTGGCATGGCCAACGCCACCGCCGTGTCGAGGGCGTTGGCTTCGCCGGTGGCGGGCATGCCGTCGAGCGCACTGACGTGCGACATGGCGACCTGGGCGCGCACGGTGCGCACCTCGGCCAGCGCCCAACCCAAGTGGGCGGCGACGTCGTCGTCGGTGACGGGGCGCATGAGGCGCTGCTCGAGCGCCCGCGAGGCAGCCTCGACAGTGCGTGCCTTGGACCGCACGGAGCGCGGAACCCAGTCGGCTGCGCGCAGCTCGTCGATGATGGCGCCGCGCACGCGCTGGGAGGCGTAGGTCTCGAACTTGAAGCCCCGCTCGGGCTGGAACTTCTCGACGGCGTCGATGAGGCCGAACATGCCGTAGGACACGAGATCCGCGAGCTCGACCTGGTCGGGAAGGCGCCCGATGAGGCGGGTGGCCACCTGGGTCACCAGCGGGGCGTAGTGGGTGATCAGTGCATCACGCGCGGCGGCCCTGAACTCGGGATCCGTCCCCGCGAAGGCGCGCCACCAGGACGCGACGACGTCGTCTCCGGGGGTACGTGACCCCGTCGTGGCGACCGGCTCGGACTGACTCAGCGTCTCAGTCGAATCGGGCATGGTGTGTGTCCCCTCATGCTCGCGGATGGGCGAGCTGATATGTGGCCCGCAGTCGCTCTGCGGACACATGTGTGTAGCGCTGCGTGGTGGTGAGGCTCGCATGTCCGAGTACCTCCTGCACCGATCGCAGGTCCGACCCCCCAGTCAGAAGATGTGTCGCCGCGGTATGCCGCAGCGCGTGCGGCGCGACATCCGCGATGCCGGCAGCCTGGCACAGCGCGTGGACGGCCTCGCGCACCTGGCGCTGGTCCACGCGGTGGCCGCGCCTGCCGAGAAAGAGCGCCGCGTCGGTGTGCGGGCGCACGAGCGCGGGCCGTCCGCCGTCGAGCCACAGGCCCACGGCCTCGGCAGCCGGCACCCCGAACGGGATGACGCGTTCCTTGTCGCCCTTACCCACCACACGCACCAGGCGCTCGGCTAGGTCGATGTCGGCGATGTCCACTCCGGCGAGTTCACCCACGCGCATGCCAGTGGCGTACAGCAGCTCTGCCACCGCCCAATCACGCAGGTGCACGGGATCGCCGTCGTCCGATCGCGCCTGCGCGATGTCGAGCATGGCGGCGACGTCGCTAGCTCCCAGCACCTCCGGCAGCGTGGACGAGGGACGTGCCGATGCGAGCCGTGCGGCGGGGTCGTCGCGCAGGGCGCCGGTGACTCGCGCCCAGCCGTAGAACGACCGCACGGCGGCGCCGCGACGTGCCAGGGTGGTGCGGCTCAGGCCCTCGGCCGCCATCGCGGCGAGCCAGGCGCGCAGGTCGGCCAGGGTCACGGTGGCAAGTGCGTCGTCGATCTCAAGATCGGAGGCACCGTCGGCATCCTCGACGCCCAGCTGCCGCGTCGCGAGATGGATCAGATCCGACCTGTAGGCGCGCACAGTGTTCTCCGCGAGGCCGCGCTCGTGGCGCAGATACCCCGCGAAGCGTGTGAGCAGGCCGCTCACCTCAACTGCTCCCGTGCCAGGCATGACGACACTCTGGCACTGTCACATTCGTCAAATCAACCCCTCGAGTCACATTTGTCACATCAGCCACGCGCCGGTGTCCATCTTTGTCCGGTTTTGTCGTAGTTTTTTCGCCCGGACGAGACCCTGGGGGCGCCGCGTCCGACGGCCACCCGCGGCGCCGACGCCTGTCACGCCGGGTCGACACGCCGTCGTGTGGCTGACGTCACGCCTCGCGGCGGCGCCTCCACACTCCCCCGGACTGGGTCACCGCGCCGGCGAGTTCGAGCCGGCCCAGGCTCGTCATCGCCTCCGTCGCGGTGAGGCCCGCGCGCATCGCCACATCGGTCGCGCTCGCGCCCCGGCCGCCGACGGCGTCGAAGGCCGCGCGGTCGTGGGGGTGGGCATAGTCGGGCCCGCTCACCGGGTCGGGCTCTCCACGCGGGTCAAGGGGTCCCGCAAGTTCCTCGACGTCCTTCGCATGACGGACCAGCACCGCCTTGTCGTCGCGAATCAGCTCGTGGCATCCCGCCGAGGTCGTCGACGTGACGGGGCCCGGGACGGCTCCGATGGGTCGGACCATCCGCAATGCGTGCGCGACCGTATTGAGCGCGCCCGACCGCACGGCGGCCTCGACCACCACCGTCGCCGATGCCGCCGCGATCAGCCGATTGCGCGACAGGAATCGGGAGCGGTAGGGCGCCTGGCCGGGAGGCGTCTCCGACACCACGGCGCCCGCGCTCACGATCCGGTCCAGCAGTTCCGCGTTGCCTGCGGGATACCACTGGTCGATGCCGCCGGCGAGGACGGCGACGGTAGTGCCGCCGACCGCGAGCGCCGCGCGGTGGGCGCGCGCGTCGATCCCGTACGCCCCGCCCGAGATCACCGCTCGCGGGCGACGCCCGGCGGCGAGATCGCCTTCGGCGAGAGCTCCGGAGATCTCCGCGGTCACGTGTTCGCCATAGGCCGTCGCCGAACGAGAGCCCACGAGGGCAACGCCCCCGCCCCAGGCCGCGTCGAGGTCCGCGTCGCCGCGCACCCACAGCGCATAGGGCTCCGCCGCTGCGAGGTCGCCGAACGCGGCGGGCCAACCCGGGTCGCCCCTGACCAGCAGGCGCGCTCGGCACACGCGCGCCCGCCGCTCCGTCTCGCGGGGATCGGCGCCGTCCAGTCGCTGCGTCCAGCGGGGCACTGCTGCGATCACGGTATCGACGTCCTTGACGGGCGCCAGCGGCGCGAGCCGCGCGGTCGCCGTCACCGGGTCGTCGACGGCCGCGCTCGCCCACGCGAGCGCGGGGGCCGGGCCCAGGGCGTGCACGAGCCAGGCCGCGGCACTGTCACCAGCCTCGGCGATGACGGCCCACCGCAGGAGCGCATCGCGTTCCTCGCTCACGCGCCCTCCCGCGAGCGCAGCGCGAGGGCCCGGGCGACGTGTGCCTCGTCCGGCGCGGCGACGGCGTCGAGGTCCGCGAGCGTCCACGCCACCCTCAGGGCGCGATCGGCGCCGCGCACGCTGATGACGCCGCGATCGAGCGCTCGCCACAGGCTCCCGCATGCCTCAGGCGGCGTGTGCTCCCGCAGCCACCGCCCGTGCACCTGGGCATTGGCTCCCCACCCGTGAACGGCAAGCCTTGCGCGCGCCCGTTCGCGCGCGGCCGCCACGCGAGCCGCGACAGTAGCGGTTGACTCCGCCTCATCGTCATCGACGCGGCGCACGGGTCGCACCTCGACCTGGAGGTCGACCCTGTCGAGCAGTGGCCCGGAGAGCCGGTGCAGATAGGTGCGGCGCACGTGCGGTGTGCAGTGACAGTCGGGCTGCTGGCCGAAGTATTTGCCGCAGGGACAGGGATTGGCCGCCATCACCAGCTGGAAGCGAGCGGGGTACCTGGTCGCACCCATCGCGCGGTGCAGCGTGATCTCGCCGTCCTCGAGCGGCTGGCGCAGGGTTTGCAGCACTCGCATGGGGAACTCCGGCGCCTCGTCGAGGAAGAGCACGCCCGCGTGCGCGCGCGAGACGGCGCCCGGCCGCGCGAGCGCCGCGCCGCCGCCCACGATCGCCGCGGCGGTGGCGGAGTGGTGAGGCGCCTCGAACGGCGGTCGCGTCATGAGCCCCTGGGAGGGGTCGAAGCTTCCCGCGAGCGAGTGCACGGAGGTCACCTCTACCGCGTCCTCGGCCGAGAGGTCGGGCAGCAAGCCCGGCAGGCGCATGGCCAGCATGGTCTTGCCCGTGCCGGGAGGCCCCGTCATGAGCAGGTGGTGACCTCCGGCCGCGGCGACCTCGAGCGCAGCCCTGGCCTCGTGCTGGCCGCGTACGTCCGCGAGGTCCACGGTGGCTACCTCGCGCACCGTCGCACCGTCGGGTGCCTCCCTCGCCGCTTCCGCGAGCCCCGCCAACTCCCGCGCTTCGTCGTTGCCGTAGCCAGCGAGGAGTTGAGCCAGGCTGCGCACCCCACGCACCTCGATCCCGCCCACGAGCGACGCCTCCTCCACACACGAGGCGGGTACCACCACGCGAGAGGCGCCCGCCTTGGCCGCCGCCGCGACGGCGGGCAGCACACCGCGCACGGCGCGCACCCGCCCGTCTAGGCCCAGCTCGCCCAGGTGGACGGCATGTGCGGACGCACTCGCGGAGATCTGTCCGTCTGCGGCCAGCACGGCCACCGCAATCGCCAGATCCGTGCCGGCGCCGGTCTTGGGCAGGGACGCGGGCGACAGGCTCACGGTGACGCGTCGCGCGGGCCACGCCAGCCGCGAGGACGCGACGGCGGCGCGGGCACGGTCCCGCGCCTCGCTCAGCGACGCATCTGGCAGCCCCACGAGCGTGAACGACGGCAGTCCCTGCGCGACGTGGGCCTCGACGTCGATGACATGGCCCGCCAGCCCCGTGAGGACCACGGCGCGGGCGCGCCCGATCACTCGACGCCCCGCAGGTGCTCGACGGTGGCCGCGCCGGCACGGGGCAGTCGCACCGCAAGGACGTCGATGCGTACCGTGCTGTAGCGGCGGGGGTCGTCGGCGAGCCAGGCGCCAGCGATCCGCCTCAGCCGCGCGAGCTTGGAGCGCGTGACCGCCTCGAAGGGCTCCCCGTAGGCGACCGACCTGCGGGTCTTCACCTCCACCACTACGAGGGCTCCGGCGTCGGTGGCGACCATGTCCGCCTCTCCTTGGCCACACCTCCAATTGCGCGCGAGGACCTCCCATCCCCGCTCGCGCATCCACCGCTCCGCGACGTCCTCGCCGTGGCGTCCGACCGCCTGCGTCCCATTCATGGCCACCTCCGCGTCCACGCTCCACCGTGAGCCGGCGCCTCGGCACGGCCGCGCGCCGATCTGGGGAGGACGGCACGTGCACGGCAGCCTGGGGACGACGGTCTGGTCACGACACACCGGGTGAGCACCACAGATGGGGCCAACACGCCGTACGCCACCCAGCCACGGCATCGGCCGCAAAAAAGGGCGCCCTCCCCCGAAGGGAAGGGCGCCCCGATCAGGCGGGCGGTGTTAGCGCGCGACGACCTCGAGCTGCTCCTCGAGCTCGTCGGTGTGACCCGACTGCGCGAGCGTGGTCGCCAGGCGCGACTCCTTGACGAACGCGAGCAGGATGAACGACATCACGGCGAGCGGCAGCAGCCACAGGTACACCGGCGTGAGGGCGTCGTTGTACGAGCTCACGATGATGTCGTGCATCTGCGTGGGCAGCTCGCTCACGGCCTCGGGGGTGAGCGAGTTGAGGTCGCTCATGGACCCGCCGGCGGACTCGGGCAGGCGCTCGCCCAGCAGGTCGATGAGGCGGTCGGTGAACACCGAGCCCACGACGGCGGCACCCAGGGAGGCGCCGATCTGACGGAAGTAGTTGTTCGCGGCCGTCGCCGTGCCCACCATCGTGATCGGGAACGTGTTCTGCACCACGAGCACCAGGATCTGCATGGTCATGCCAAGGCCGATGCCCATGAGCCCCAGGTAGATGCAGGTCACCCAGATGGGCTGGGTCCAGGTCATGGTCGACAGCAGCACCATCGCGGCACCCAGGAACACCGCACCGACCATGGGCAGCCACTTGTAGCGCCCGGTGCGGGTCACGTAGCGGCCGCTGATGATCGACGTGACGAGCATGCAGCCCATCATCGGGATCATGAGCAGGCCGGCCTCGGTCGCGTTCACGCCCGCCACCATCTGCAGGTAGGTGGGCATGTAGGCCAGGGTGCCGAACATCACGATGCCGGTCAGCAGGCCCGCGGCGGTGGTGAGCACGAAGTTGCGCTTGGTGAACAGGTGAAGCGGCATGACCGGCTCGGCGGCCGAGCGCTCGACCAGGACGAACGCGAGGCCCGCAAGGACCGTGAGGGCGAACAGGCCGATGATCTGCCACGAGCCCCACGCGTACGTGTGCCCGCCCCACGAGGAGGCGAGCACCAGCGCGGCGGAGGCGATCGCAAGCAGCGCCATTCCGGCGACGTCGATGCGCGCCTTCGAGCGGTCGGGGGTGGGCAGCTTCAGGAACAGCGTCGCGGACACGAGGGCGACGATGCCGAGCGGGATGTTGATCCACATGCACCACTGCCAGCCGATGGACTCGGTGAACCATCCGCCCAGCAGCGGGCCGGCGACCGACGCGAGCGCGAAGACGCCGCCCATGATGCCCATGTAACGTCCGCGCTCACGCGCGGGCACGACGTCCGCGATGATCGCCTGCGACAGGATCATGAGGCCTCCGCCGCCTACGCCCTGGATGGCGCGACCGACGATCAGTTCGGTCATGCCCTGCGACAGGGCGCCGACCACGGAGCCCACCATGAACAGCGAGATCGCGATCATGAACAGGCTCTTGCGGCCGATGAGGTCGCCCATCTTGCCGTAGATGGGCATCATGATGGTCGCCGCGAGGATGTACGCGGTCGTCACCCACAACATGTGGTCGACGCCGTTGAGGTCGCCCACGACGGTGGGAAGGGCGGTGGCGAAGATGGTCTGGTCGAGCGCCGACAGCAGCATGGCCGTCATCAGCCCGACGAACATCAACAGGATGTGGCGCCGGCCGGGCGCCTCGGTGTCGCGCGCGGACGGCGCGGTGCCCTGAGGCACAGTGGTGTCAGTCATGGGGACTCCTTGGGACGTGCGGCGCCTGCGGTGGCAGGCGCGGGGTTACGAGGCGTCGGCGGGCTGGGTGAGCCGGCGGACGCGGGGGAAAAGTTCGTGGATCAGCGCGGTGAGGTCGGCGTCAAGGGCGGCGCCTCCTGCCATCCAGTCCTTGGCGACGGCCTGAATCGCACTCATCGCGATCGCGACGGTCAGGCTGGACTCCACCTCGATGGCTGCCTCGTCGAGCTCGGGGTAGCGGGCCTCGAGCCGGCGCCTCACGATGGCGGCGTAATGCGCGCGGGACTCGGAGATCCGCCCCAGGTTCACGCCTGCGAGCTCGGGGTTGGCGTCGATCACGGCGCGGCGCAGGCGGAACAGCTCGCGGTCGGGCTCGCTCGCGGACCACGCCTGGGCCATCATCAGCGCGAACGCCTCGACGTCGGAGCAATCGTCGCGTGAGATGAAGGCCTCGACGGCCTCCTCGGTCGGCGTGGGCTTGGCCTCGCCCAGCAACGCCGCCTCACGCGAAGGGAAGTAGTTGTAAAACGTGCGCGGCGAGATGCCCGCGCGGTCCGCGATCATCTCGACCGTCACCGCGGCGTAGCCGTGCTCGGCGCACAGCTCGAGGCCAGCGCGCTGGGTCGCCACCTTCGCCTCGCGCAGCTTGCGCGCGCGCCGACCCTCGGACGCGACACACTCCTCGACATCTTGCATAGAGTGCAGTTTTGCATAATGTGCAACTTTGCACAACCTGCAACATTGTGCTGCCGGAGACTATTGCGGCGAGCGGCCCTCCGACTCCCGGATCTGCAGCTCGAGCGTCGAGACCTCGGCGTCGATCTCCCCCAGCCGCTCCTGGAGCTCCGCACGCTCCTCGGCAAGCAGCTCCGCCCGCGCCTGCGGGCTGAGCGACGACGCGTAGTCGGACTCGAGCCTGCCGTCCCAGTCCAGGCTCTCCCCCACCCCCTCGGTCACGGGCTCGGGCTGTCCCGTCGCCTCATCCCGGTGCGTCGAGGTGCGCAGCGGCACCTCACGCACGAACAGCAACAGCACCACAGCGAGCAGCGTCAGAGGCGCGATCCACCCCAACACCGGCGCCAACGCATCGTTATAGGAACTCACGACGATGTCGTGATACGGATCCGGCAGGGCCGCGACGGCCTCGGGAGTGATCGAGTTGAAGTCGGCGCCGGAGGCCTCCACCGCATCGGCCGGAAGCCTGGTGGTCAGCAGCGACGTCAGCCGCCCGGTGAAGACGGATCCCACGAGAGCTGCGCCGAGCGTCGCGCCGATCTGCCTGAAGTAGTTGTTCGCGGCGGTCGCGGTCCCCACCACCGACAGGGGGAACGTGTTTTGCACCACCAGGACCAGGTTCTGCATCACCATGCCCAGGCCGAGGCCGAGAATGGCGAGGTACAGGCACGTGAGCCACAGCGGCTCGTCGTAGACCATGGTCGACATCAGCAAGAGCGCGACGGTGACGATCGCCACGCCCGCAATCAGGACGGACTTGTACTTGCCCGTGCGGCTCACCCGCCGGCCCGCGATGATCGACGTGGCCACCTGAGTCGCCGCGAGCGGCACGATCAGCAGGCCCGCGACGGTCGCGTTCACCCCCGTCACCATCTGCATGTAGGTGGGCATGTAGGTCACGGTGCCGAACATCGCGATGCCGACCATGAGGCCGGCGAGGGTGGTGAGCACAAAGTTGCGGCGGCGAAAGAGGCCCAGGGGCAGCACGGGCTCGGCGGCGTGGCGCTCCACCATCACCAGACCTACCGTCGCTCCCACGGTCACGATCAGCAGCACGATGATCATGGGCGAGATCCACGCGTACTCGTGACCTCCCCACGTGGTCGCGAGCACCAGGCACGTGGTCGCGACCGCGAGCAGCGTCATCCCGGCAATGTCCGGCACCACCTTGGCGCGCTCCACCCGCGGAGGGTGCAAGAAGAACATCACCGTCACGACGGCGATCGCGCCCATCGGGAGGTTGATCCACAGGCACCACTGCCAGCCGATGGACTCCGTGAACCAGCCGCCCAAGAGCGGGCCCAGCACGCTCGACAGCGCGAACACGGAGCCCAGGAAGCCCATGTAGCGGCCACGCTCGCGCGCGGGGATCACGTCAGCGATGATCGCCTGCGCGAGCACCATCAGCCCGCCTCCGCCGATCCCCTGGATGGCGCGGCCCAAGATGAGCTCGGGCATATCGGAGGCCAACGCGCCGACCACCGAGCCGGCAATGAAGATGGCGATCGCGATGAGCAGCAGGCCCTTGCGGCCCACCAGGTCGCCGAACTTGCCATAGATCGGCATCGTGATGGTCGCCGCGAGGATGTAGGCGGTGGTCACCCACAGCATGAGGTCAACGCCGCCGAGCTCACCGACGATCGTGGGCAGTGCCGTGGCGAACATAGTCTGGTCGAGGGCCGACAGGAGCATGGCCGTCATGAGGCCGATGAACATCGGCACGATCCCCGCGGGGCGCGCCGGTGTGGCGGACGGGACGGCGGCTGGCGCGGCGCTCATGAGGCCACGCTAGCGACGGAATGCCCGCCGTGCAGGGTGAATGCCCTGGTCAGCGACCGCGCAGCTGGCGGATATCGGGGATCGAGTCGTCGTTGTCCGACAGTTCCTCGATGTTGACGTCCTTGAACGTGACGACGCGTACGGACTTCACCAGGCGCGCCGAACGGTACACGTCCCACACCCAGGCGTCGGTCATCGTCACCTCGAAGTAGACGTCTCCGCCCGAGGCGCGCACCTGCAGATCCACCTTGTTGCACAGGTAGAAGCGGCGCTCGGTCTCGACGACGTACTGGAACAGGCCCACGACGTCGCGGTACTCGCGGTACAGGGCCAGCTCGGCCGCGGTCTCATAGTTTTCGAGGTCGTCACTGCTCACCGGACCATCATGGTCGCTTGGGCTCCGGCGTGCGAATCCGCCGCGCCGTCTGCGCCGTCGCTACAACGCGTCGCGCTCGGGCAGCGCCCACGATCGCCGATGCAGGTCGCTCGGGCCGTGGACGCGAATCGCCTCGAGGTGCGCGGCGGCGCCATAGCCCTTGTTGCCGTCCCACCCGAACTGCGGGTGCTCGGCGTGCGCGGCGACCATGAGCGCGTCGCGCTCGACCTTCGCGAGCACGGAGCCCGCGGCGATCGACGCACAGGCGTCATCGCCCTTGATCACCATCATCACCGGAGGGGTGGTGACGGCCGATGCCGTGGCTGGGTCGTCGAACAGGCTTGCCGTGGGTGGGGTGAGCCAGTCGTGTTTGCCGTCGAGCAGGACGGCGTCGACCGTGACGCCCTCGGCGGCGATCGCGGTGAGGGCGCGATTGCCCGCGAGGCGAAGCGCACCGATGATGCCGAGCTCGTCGATCTCCGCGGGGCTCGCGTGCGCCACGGCGCGTGCGACGCCGAAGCCAACCAACGCATCGGCCATCGCCTCGCGGCGCCGTGGCGACAGGCGCTTGGAGTCGGCCAGGCCCTCGGGCCAGCCGTCGCACGGGCCCACCGCACAGACCCCAACCGTGACCGGGCCGGCGAGCGCTCCCCTGCCCACCTCATCGATGCCGGCGACCACGCGGGCGCCGGCGTCCCACAGGGCGCGCTCGTGATCGAGCGAGACGGGCATCAGCGCGCCGCCGTCACTGCTGCGCGACGTCGGGGTCGGCGTAGGGGTTGGTGAGGGTGTGGAAGTTCTCGAAGGGCCACACGGTGATGAAGGCGGTCCCGACGATCGAGGAAATGGGAATGGCGCCGCCACCGGGATCGCCCATGTGCGCGCGGGAGTCGGCGCTGTGGGGACGGTTGTCGCCCATGACCCAGACGTAGCCCTCTGGCACGGTGGTCTCGAAGTCCGTCAGCGACGGGTCGATGTCGGCGGGCAGGTAGTCCTCGTCGAGGGGTTCGCCGTCGATGGTGATGTTGCCCTCGGCGTCGCAGCACGCCACGGTCTCGCCGGGCAGGCCCACCACGCGCTTGACGAGGTGCTCGCCGGCATCCTCGGGCAGGAGGCCTGTAAAGGTCAGGATGTTCTTGCCGACGGACTCGAGGGGCGTGTCCTCGGTGCCCGAGGCGGGAGTGGCGCCCAGCCAGTTGAAGGTGTCGTGGAACACCACGATGTCGCCGCGGCGCAGGTCGAGCGGCGCGGGGCGCCACTTCGAGACCAGAATGCGGTCGCCTTCCTGAAGGGTGGGGATCATCGATCCCGATGGGATCCAGAAGGACTGGAAGAAGAACGTCTTCAGGATGAGCGACAGCGCGAGCGCGCTGAAGACGATGATGAGGACCTCTTTGGTCCACCCCCACAGACGACGACCGGCGGAGGGGGCGTGCCCCTCCGCCGGCGCGTCAGCGGTGTCGCTGATCTCAGTTCTCGCGCTTCTCGCGGATGCGAGCGGCCTTGCCGCGACGCTCACGCATGTAGTACAGCTTGGCGCGACGCACGTCGCCGCGGCTGACCAGCTCGATGTGGTCGATCGTGGGAGCGTGCACCGGGAAGGTGCGCTCGACGCCCACGCCGAACGAGATCTTGCGGACCGTGAAGGTCTCGCCGATGCCCTGGCCCTGACGGCCGAGCACGAAGCCCTGGAAGACCTGGATACGCGAGCGGTTGCCCTCGACGACCTTCACGTGCACCTTGACGGTGTCACCCGGGCGGAAGTCCGGGACGTCGTCGCGGAGCTGGCCCGCGGTAATGCTGTCAAGCTTCTGCATGACTCTTTCTCCACACGCACGCCACAGGTCATACGTGGTTCTTGCCTGATGGCAATCGGTAGATGTCAGCGCGTCGCGGTCATTGCCCGGCCCCCTGTGGCAGACCTGGGCACCGCGCGCACCGAGGGTCTATTCTGCCACATCCGTTGGCGACTGTGCCAGGAGATCCGGGCGGCGCTCGCGCGTGCGTTCCACCTGCTGCTCATGGCGCCACGCGGCGATCTTGCCATGGTGGCCGCTCAGCAGCACGTCGGGGACGTCGAGTCCGCGCCAGGTGGCAGGGCGGGTGTAGCTGGGGTACTCGAGGAGCCCGTTCTCGTGCGATTCCTCGACAAGCGACTGGGCGTTGCCCATGAAGCCGGGAATGAGCCGCGTGATGGCCTCAATCATCGCGACGACCGCGACCTCTCCCCCGTTCAGCACGTAGTCGCCCAGGGAGATCTCGGAGACGGGGTGGCCCTTGTCGGCGTAATGCTGCGCCACGCGGGCGTCGATGCCCTCGTAGCGCCCGCACGCAAACACCAGCTGGCTCTCGTGGCTGAGCTCCGCGGCCCTCGCCTGGGTGAACGGGACGCCCGCGGGGGTGGGGATGACCAGGTGGGCGCCCGGTTCCATGATGTCGTCGAGAGCCGCGCCCCAGACGTCCGGCTTCATGACCATGCCGGCGCCGCCGCCGAACGGGGCATCATCGACCGTGCCATGGACGTCATTGGTCCAGTCGCGCAGGTCGTGGATGCGGGCGTCGACCAACTCCTTGGCGCGGGCCTTGCCCAGCAGCGACAGGTCCAGAACCGAGAAGAACTCGGGGAAGATCGTGACGACGTCGAGCCTCATCCGCGGGTCTCCCCCGTGTCCTCGGGGGTCTCACCCGCGAGCAGTCCGTAGGGCGGGGTGAGGACCACGGTGCCGGCCTCGAGGTCCACCTCGCCCACGAACTCGTCGACGAACGGGATCATCGCGCGGTGGCCGTTCGGCTCCTTGACCACGAGGATGTCCTGCGCGGGCATGCTGAGGAGGTCGACGACCTCGCCGATCACCTCACCGCCGGGGCGCTGAGCGCTGAGGCCCACGAGCTCGTGGACGTACCAGGCGTCGTCCTCGTCGGACTGCTCGCCGTCGATCACGAGCTCGACGCCGCGGGCGGCATCGGCTCCCTCGCGCGTGGTGATCTGGTCGAACTTCAGGTACCAGCGGCCCGCCTGGGTACGGACGTTCGCGATGGTGAGGGGCCCGGCGCTTGCGGGCTCGGTCTCGTAGCTCTCGCCGGGGACCAGGCGGTCCTCGGGAATGTCGGTGCGGACCTCGACGGTCACCTCGCCCTTGAGCCCATGAGCGCGGCCGATGCGCGCGACGGTCAACTTCATGCGTACAGGTTACGGGGCGGTGCGGGGGCGGCTGCTCCCACCTGCGCGCTGTGAGGAGGTGGGTGCGACTGGGCGCGCGAAAACTCGCACCCGCCTCCTCCAGGGACGCACGGGGGTGGGCGGCGCGCGGCGAAGCAGGCGGTGGTAAGGCCGGAGCAAGCCCCTAGCCCCTTCCCAGCCCACTCCCAGGCACGACGGGTGCAATGGATCCCATCATCCCCACGGAAGGACCACCATGAAACTGCCCGCCACCATCACCGCCAGTTTGCTCGCCGGCGCGCTCATCCTGACCGGCTGCAGCGTGAGTGACGCGACGGACGGTACGGGAACGACGGACAGCACCGTTGTCACCGAGACCACGGACGCGACCGACACCACGACTGATGCCACCACGGCCGGCGGCACCGAGTCCACCTCGAGCGACACCACCTCCACCTCGACCCTCTCGGCCACCGACGTCGACTGGGACGCGCTTCCCACCACCGACGTCGCCCTCACCGACGACGGCCTCACCATCACGGAGGCGGGCACCTATGTGCTCAGTGGGTCCTCGACCGGGCAGGTCGTCGTCGACACCGACGGCGACGTGCGGCTGATCCTCGACGGCGTCGACATCGCCTCGACCGACGGCGCGGCGATCCAGATCGATGCCGCCGAGCTCACCGTGGTCGAACTCGCCGACGGCAGCACCAACACCGTCGCCGACGCAGACTCCCGCGCCGACGAGGAGATCGACGGCGCCATCTACTCCGCGGACGATCTCGTGATCACCGGTAGCGGCGAGCTCAGCGTGACCGCGACCTTCGCCGACGGCATCGTGGGTAAGGACGATCTCACCATCGAGTCGGGCACCGTCAGCGTCGCGAGCGTCGACGACGGGATCCGCGGCAAGGACACGCTCACGATCACGGGCGGCACGGTCACCGTGGACGCGACGGGCGACGGCCTCAAGGCCTCCAACAGCACCGACCTGGGCGAGGGCGTCCTCACGATCGCCGGCGGCGACATCACGGTCTCGTCCGGCGACGACGCTGTGAAGGCCGAGCAGCAGGTCTCCATCACCGGAGGCACCCTCGACATCACCGTATCGGTGGAGGGCATCGAGGCACCCGTGATCGTGATCGACGGCGGCGACATCACCCTCAATGCGAGCGACGACGGCATCAACGCCGCGGCCTCGGACATCATCACGAGCGGCATCGCCATCACGATCAACGGCGGCACCCTCGACATCACGATGGGCTCGGGAGACACCGACGCCATCGACGCCAACGGAGACCTCACCATCACCGGCGGCACCCTCGACATCACTGCCCAGTCGGCGTTCGATTACGACGGCTCCGGCACCCTCACTGGCGCGACCGTCACAGTCAACGGCGAGGCAGTCACGGAAATGACTGGCCAGATGATGGGCGGCGGCATGGGTGGAGGCGGCATGGGCGGCGGCCACGACCGCCCCTAACGCCCGCCACGGCACGGGCCCCACGAAACACGACACCCCCGCCACCCTTCAGGGTGGCGGGGGTGTCGTGCGTGAGTGAGGCTTAGGCGACGTCCACGATGTTGACCCGAACGTCCTCGCGCGCGATGGCGTCGATAACGGTGCGGATCGAGGTCGCGGTACGGCCGCGGCGGCCGATCACTCGGGGAAGGTCATCGGGGTGCACCACCACGTTGAGGGTGGTGCCGCGACGGCCCGAGCGCTCGGTCACGGTGACATCGTCCGGGTTGCGGACGATGCTCTTGACCAGGAACTCCAGGGCGTCGACGACCACGATTAGTTCTCCTCGGACTCAGCGGCCTCGTCGGCGGCGGGAGCCTCGGCGTCGGCCTCGGCGGCCTCGGCCTTGGCGGCCTCCTCGGCCTCCTTCTTGGCCTTCTCCGCGGCAGCGGCCTTGTCGGCCTTCAGCTTCTCGGCGGCGTCGGCCTGAGCCTTGATCTGGTCCTCGGCCGAGGCCTTGCCAGCGGCAACCTTGACGGTGCTGGTGGCATCCTTCTCGCCCTTGAACTTGCCCCAGTCGCCGGTGAGCTTCAGGAGTGCGGCAACCTGCTCGGTGGGCTGGGCGCCCACGGAGAGCCAGTACTGCGCGCGCTCCGAGTCGATCTCGATGACCGAGGGCTCCTCGGTGGGGTGGTACTTGCCGATCTCCTCGATGGCGCGGCCGTCACGCTTGGTGCGCGAGTCCATCACCACGACGCGGTAGAACGGGGCGCGCTTCTTGCCGAAGCGCTTGAGGCGAATCTTCACAGCCATGGCTGTTCTCCTTTATTCGGTGTGAGCCGGCTCGCCGGTCCCGGGGAAATCGGGAAGGGTCCGCTAGCAAGACGAATAGCCGGGCGGGTAGAGGGCCGCGCCAGCCAACGCACTATTGTGCCAGATCCGGCGGCGCGGGGGAAATGCGTCAGGTGGCGCGCGCGCCCTCGGGCTCGATGACCTGCACGATCCGTCCCTCCTCCACAACGATCCACACCCCGGCGGACTCGCCGTCGCCCAGGGGCTCGCCCTGCGCCATCGCGGTCGCGGCATCGACCGGCACCCAGTCAAAGGCACTCAGATACGCCTCGACATCGGGCGATGTCTCGATCGCGACCCGGTTCACCACGTCGTTGGTGACGACGTGGTTGGCCCAGTCAGCGTCGGCCTCCTCGCGGGCGACCTCCCACGGCTCGGAGCCCTCGCCGAACACGCAGGCGATGTCGACGTCGGCGCCCTCGGCTGTCACGTGGGAGACGAAGACGAACCACGTGCCGTCCGGCACCCCGGCATCCTCTTGCGGGGCGCAGCCCGAGCCCATGGTGCCGTCATCGTTGAGGGCGGCGTTCATCTTGATCAGGCGGGCGATGTCCGACTGAGTGTCGTCGGCCAGGCCGATGCGCGCCGCACCGGGCGCGGGCGTCGCCGAGTCCTCGGCCGGCGGGGACGCCGTCTCGACCACGGTGCTCGTCAGTGCCACGTCGCTCGACATCGAGCTACATCCACCGAGCGCCAGCGCGCCCCCCAGCGCCAGAGCCGCGGCGGAAAGGATGCGCTGTGCCATCGTTCCCTCTCGCCAGGACCTGTGCCCGTCACAGTAGCGCACCGGGGTGAACCCCCCCTAGGACCCTGTGGATCGCCAGCCCGGCGTACGCGAGGCGCGCACCGTCCCATCGACGATGGTGAGGGCCTGGACGTCGAGCCCCTCGCGCTGGGCCGCCTTGGCCGCGGCCTTGCCGCCCACCACGACCGCCGTGGCCCACGCGTCACAGCGCACCAGGTCGTCACCGATGACGCTCGCCTGGGCCACCTGTGCGGCCGCCTGGCCGGTGCGGGGATCCCAGATGTGGCCGCTGCGATGGGCGAGGCCCGAGGTCGCGAGCGCGTGGCGGCCGGTGGCCGCCAGGCCGCCTGCGCCGAGCGTGACGACTCCCACGACGGGGACGTCGGGTCCGGGCGCGTGCCGGGGGTCCGCGAGGCCGATGCGCCAGCCGGCCTCCGTAGGCGCCCGCCCCGCGACCGTCACGTCGCCCGAGCACGCGAGGCGCCAGCCGTCGGCGCCGAGGAGTGCGAGGCGCCAGCGCACGCGCTCGAGCGCCCAGGTCTTCACGATCCCGGTGGGGTCGATCCGGCCGTCGGGCGTGCGCGCGTCGAACAGTCCACCTGTCTCGTCGCGGAAGCTCTCGCACAGGTCCAGGACCTCCGCGAGCGCGGGCGGCGCCTCGCCGAGGCTCGCCTTGCCGTTGTTGATCCGGCTGATCCAGCTGTCCTCGCGGTACGTCGAAAACACGCTGTCGACCCAAGCGAGGTCGGACTCGAGGTGCGCTGCCAGCGCATCCACGGCATCGGCCTCGACATCTCCCACGACCTCAAGATCCACGTCCATGGCCATGGCCACGAACGTCCGGCGCTCGGTCACAGGCCCGCGTCCTCGAAGGCGCCCTGGGCGGACTCGACCATCGCCGGGGAGGTGTAGCTCGCCCCCGAGATGTACTCGACGTCCCAGTCTTGGGCGGCGAGCATCTCTTCCTCGAGAACGGGCAGCGACTGCTCGTTGACAAAGCGCGACTCGGGGGCGTCGGTGCCAGCGACGGGGAAGGTCACGTCAACAAGCACGCCGTCCTCGAACGTCAGGCTCGCCTGGTAGTCGCCGCGCAGGTTCGAGACGACGGGGCCGTCGAAGGTGCCCGTGACGCCAGCGCCGGCGTCGGCGCCCCCGTCCGTACCCCCGTCCGTGCCGGTAGCGCTCGAGTCGGGGGTCTGCGAGCCGTCGGTGGCACCGCCGGTCGCGTCACCCGTCGCCGTGGGGTCGGCGTCCGCGCCCACCGCGCCCGTCACGTCGGGGGCGGCGATCACCCCGGCGGTGAGCATGACCGCCGAGGCGCCCACCACCATCACGCCTGCCTGAGTCCTCATGCGGTCACCATCCAAACTCTTCGCGATGAATCGCGTGCGGGGGCAGGCCGCTCGCGTGGGCATCGGCCGCCACCTGGAGCGCCCAGGCGCGCGGGCCGCACACGTACAGGTCCGTGGTGGCGGGTTCGTTGACGAGGTCGCGCACCGCGAGCGGCGTGTCCGCACTGCCCCACGTCTCGCCGCGCGGTCCAAAAGCGACGATGAGGCGCGCGCCGCGCTCGGCCGCGAGGGCCTCGACCTCGTCCAGCAGGGGCGCCTCCTCGCGCGAGCGTGCACGCACCACCACCGTGACGTTCTCGCCGGCATCGCACTGCTCAAGCATGGCGCGAATCGGCGTGATGCCAATCCCCGCGGCCACGAGCACCAGGGAGGATCCGGTGCGCGTGCCGTGGTGGAACACCCCCAAGGGCCCCTCGACCATGACCCGCGTGCCCGCAGTGAGGCCCGCGAGCGCGCGTGAGCCGTCGCCCGAGGGCTTGGCGGTGATGCGCAGGTACTCCCCCGGCGCGGCGGACAGCGAATACGGGTGTTGCTGGGTGGCGAGGCCATCACCCAGGAACCGCCACAGGAAGAACTGGCCCGGCCGTGCACCCAGCCGGTCGAGGTCGCGCCCGGTCATCGTGACGGTCGCGGAGCCGTCGGGCAAGGGCGTCACGGATTCCACGGTGAGTCCGTGACGCGCCATCAGCACCAGGGGCCGCGCGAGCCGCCACACCACAAAAGAGCCGATCGACACGGTCCACAGCACCGCCCAGAACCACCACGCGAGCCCACCCGAGCGGAACGTCGAGCCCTCGAGGAACTGATGGGGCACGGCGAACGCGACACCCACGTAGACCAGCATGTGGACGGCGTGCCAGCGCTCGTATGGCCACCGGAGCCTCACGGCCGTGAGCGACGTGAGCAACACGACGAGGAAGGCGGTGCCCGCGAGGAGCGCGAGCAGCATCCACCAGCCGTACTCGGGCCACGTCAACACCTGGTCGATCGCCGAGCGTCCGTCATAGGAGGCCGTCACGGTCGTCATGAGGATCAGGTGCACCAGCATGAGGACGATGGCGATCTTGCCCAGCCGGGTATGCGTGGCGATGGCGCGGTCGTGGCCCATGGACCGCTCGACGAAGGGCGCGCGCGAGGCGAGGAGCACCTGCGCCATCATCAGCACGGCGGCGACGATCCCCAGCACGCGGCCGAACGCGTAGAGCCAGTCCGCGGTCGTCTCGACATAGGCGAGCCCGCCCGAGGCGATCATGAGGGCGACGCCTGCCACGCTGGCCAGCCATACGCCGGCCTCGAGGCCGTCGGCCCACCAGGCGCGTCTCGCGGTCACGCGAGCGCGGGCGGCGGTGGTCACCGTCGTCATGGGGTCCTCCTCGGTTGGCGTGGGACCAGTATCCCCGGGGCGACACCGAACGGTCCACGGCCCTTCGACAATCCTCAGCGAACCGTCGCGCCGTCCCCACGACCTACCAGGCGAACAACTCGCGGTGAAAAGCCCGTGCCGTGAGGCCCGCGGCCCTGGCATCCGCTTCGAGGGCGTCCACCCAGCCGGCGGGACCGCAGGCATACACGTCGCTCCGGGCGAGGTCGGGCACCAGATGGCCGATGCCGTGGTGGTCCGCGAGGGGACGCCAGCCGTCGCCGCGAGGTCCGGTCAGCACGTGGAGAGCGGCACCCTTCGCGGTGGCGAAGCGGCGGATCTCGTCGAGGTGCGGGATGTCGTGCTCGGTCGAGCCGCGCACGATCACCGTGCAGCGACCACCGTCGGGAGCATCCTCGAGCAACCCGATCAAGGGCGTGACGCCTACTCCGGCTCCTGCCAGCACCAGATGCTCTCCCGTCGCGCGGTCAGCGGTGAAGATGCCCAGCGGACCCTCGACGATCACACGCGTCCCCACGGGCACGTGAGCGACCGCTCGAGACGCGTCGCCGAGCGGCTTGATGGTGAACCGCCACCACTCTGGCAGCGGAGCACGCGACAGCGAATACGGGTGCGCCTGGCCCCACATCCCGGGAGCGATGAATCGCAGCAGCACGAACTGTCCCGAGCGCGCCCACATCCGTGACAGGGCGCGGCCATGAAGCACAAGGTCGACCGAGCCGTCGGGCAGAGGCGTCACCGCGGCGACGCGGGTGCGGTGCCGCACGGCACGCACGAGCGGACGCAGAACGCGGAACACGAGCAGCGAGCCGACCGCGAGCGACCACAGCAGCATCCAGTACCACCACGCGAAACCCATGCTGAGGAATGTCTCGCCGTCGGTGAGCTGATGCGGGATGGTGAGGCCGATCGCCAGGTAGCTGAACACGTGCACGGCGTGCCAGTTCTCGTACCGCCAGCGCGCGCGCACCACGGCGTATGAGGTCACCACGACGGCGACGAGGACGGCAAGCCCCGCCCACGCCATGAACATGGGTTCGCCGAACCCGACTATCAACTCCCATGCCTGCGCCACCACGCCCTGGCTGGCGCTGGCGGCATAGCCCACGATGCTGAGCGCCACATGCGCGAGGATGACCAGGAATCCCAGTCGCCCCAGGCGGCCGTGGAGGACCGCGGCGCGATCGTGGCCGATGGCGCGCTCCACGAGCGGCACGCGGGCGATCAGGACCAGCTGCACCAGGATCGTCGTGGAGGCGACCATCCCAGTGACGCGTGCGCCGGCCACGAGAGCGCCGGCCCCGGTGGACAGGTCGACCGTGCCCGAGGCGAGCATGCACGCGACGGCCCCGGTTCCCACCAGCCACGCGACCGCTTCCAGCGTGTCTTGGGTTCGCGAGCGCGTGGTGGTCCCGCGACTCGCCCGCGCCACCGGCCTGGTGATTGCCGGCGCACTCATGCGAGCCCGGCCTGCTCGAACGCGGATTGCACCGCTTCCTCGACGCCCTGCGACGTGTAACTGGCGCCCGAGATGTAGCCGACGTCGACGCTTTGCGCCGCAAGGATCGCATCGACCAGTTCCGGCACCGCCTCCTCGTTGATGCGCTGCGAATGGGGGTCGCTCTCGCCCTCCTGGAGCCACGAGATCTCCGTCACCACGCCGTCGACCACCGTGATGGAGGCCTGGAACGCGCCGTAGCGCGTCTGGACCGCCTCGCCGTCGTAGGTCGCCGCGACCGCGGCGGACGCGGCAGCGTCGGAGGGGGCCGCTGCCGCGGCGACGGCGGCGCCCGAGGCGACCGAAGCATCGGCCGGGCCCAGGAACCCTGTGCCAAGAACGGCGCCGGTGGTGAGCATGGTGGCGGCGAGGCCGGTGACGATAATGCCCGAGGAGAGCTTCATGCCCTCTATCCCACCGACGAAGGCTGGGAGCCGGCCGCCCGCGGCCTCAGAGTTTGCTCAGAGTCAGGCCACGCGCGCGCCGCGCAGCACCACAGCGGTGGGCTCGGCGAGGACGCGGATGTCCTCGCGCGGGTCGCGGTCGTAGACCACCAGGTCGGCACTCGCGCCCTCGGTGAGGGTGTCGGCCCCGAGGAAGGCGCGGGCCTTCCAGGAGGCGGCGGCGAGAACGGCCCGTGCAGGAATGGCCTTGGCCATCTCGCTCGCCTCGCGCGGCAGCAGGCCGTGGCCGAGCGTGCCGCCCGCGTCGGTGCCGACGAGGAGCGGCACGCCAGCGTCGTAGAGGTCGCGTACGTGCTCGTAGCGGCGGGTGTGCATGCGGCGCATGCGCGCGGCGTAGGCGGGAAACTTCGCCTCCCCGGCATCGGCGAATCCCACGAAGTTGTCCACCTGGAGCAGCGTGGGGACCACGGGAATCCCACGCTTCGCGGCGGTCGCGATGTGCTCCGCGGTCATGCCGGTGCCGTGTTCGAGGCAGTCGATGCCGGCCTCGAGAAGCGGACCTATCGCCTCGGTCGAAAAGGTGTGCGCCGTCGCCCGCGCACCGGCGGCGTGGACCCGCGTCAGAGCCTCGGCGAGCTGCGACGGCGACCACAGCGGCGTGAGGTCGCCGTGGTCACGGTCGATCCAGTCGGCGATGAGCTTGACCCAGCCGTCGCCCTTCAGCGCCTCCTCTTCGGCGACCGTCGGCAGGTCCGCCGCCTCGATCTCGCGTGCGTAGCCGCGCAGGTACCGCTTGGGCCGGGCGATGAAGCGTGCGGAGCGGATCAGGCGCGGAAGGTCGTCGCGCTCGTGCACAAAGGAGGTGTCGAGGGGGCTGCCCGCGTCGCGAATCAGCAAGGTGCCGGCGTCTCTGTCCACGGTCGCCTGCTTGACCGCGAGATCGCGGTCGGTCGCGCCGCCGGAATCCAGCCCAATATGACAGTGGACGTCGACCAGGCCGGGGGTGACCCAGCCGTCGATCCGTACGGGGGTGCCGGAATGCATCGGCCGCTCATACGTGATCCGGCCGCCCACCACCCACGCCTCTGCGCGGACGGTGTCGTCGTCGACGAGGACCGGGCCGGTGAGGTGCAGGGCGTCACCCGGCCCCGGCATCGGCCCTCCCGTCATGCGGCTTAGCGCCCCAGGTACTTGCCGAGATCGGACTCGAGCTTGGACGGGTCGAAGTCCTCGGGCTGCTGGCTGAGGCCAAAGGCACTGCCGGAGGGTGCCTGCGGGGCGGCCGACTTGTTCCGTGCCGCGGCCTCCTGCTGGGCACGCTTGGCGGGGTTGCCCGACTTGCCCTTGACCTTTTTCTGCGGCGCCTGCTTGCCCTTGGACTTCTTGCCGCCGGGCATCCCGCCCCACGCGCCGGGGCCGCCGCCCTGGCCGGGAAGCTGCGGCATACCGCCGCCGCGGGCCATGGCACGCATCATCTGCTGCGCCTGCTCGAAGCGCTTGACCAAGGAGTTCACGTCCGCGACGGTGACGCCAGATCCCTTCGCGATGCGCGCGCGGCGCGAGCCGTTGAGGACCTTGGGATTGTCGCGCTCGAGCGGCGTCATCGACTGGACGATCGCCTCGGTGCGGACCAGCTCGCGCTCGTCGAAGTTCTCGATCTGGTCGCGCATGGCGCCCATACCGGGCAGCATGCCCAGCATCTTCTTCATCGAGCCCATGTTCTTGAGCTGCTGCATCTGCGCGAGGAAGTCGGTGAAGGTGAAGTCTTCGCCCTTGGTGACCTTGGCCGCCATGCGCTCGGCCTCGGCCTGGTCAAACTTCTTTTCGGCCTGCTCGATGAGCGTCATGATGTCGCCCATGTCGAGGATGCGGCTCGCCATGCGGTCCGGGTGGAAGACCTCGAACTCGTCGAGCTTCTCGCCGGTCGACGCGAACAGGATGGGCTTGCCGGTGACCTCGCGCACCGACAGCGCCGCACCACCGCGGGTGTCGCCGTCGAGCTTGGTGAGAACCACACCGGTGATGTCGACGCCCTGGTCGAAGGCCTGCGCCGTCGCGACGGCGTCCTGACCGATCATCGCGTCGATGACGAACAGGACCTCGTCGGGCTCGATGGCCTTGCGGATGTCCGCGGCCTGCTTCATCAGCTCCTGGTCGATGCCTAGGCGGCCCGCGGTGTCGACGATGACCACGGAGTGCTGGCGCTGCTCGGCCTCCTTGAGGCCCTTCTTCGCGACCTTGACGGGGTTGCCCTTGACGCGCTCGCCCTCGCGGGTGACGCCCGGCTCGGGCGCGAACACGGGCACGCCCGCGCGCTCGCCGACCACCTGGAGCTGATTGACGGCGTTGGGGCGCTGGAGGTCGGCGGCGACCAGCAGCGGCGTCTGGCCGTTCTCCTTGAGGTGGTGCGCGAGCTTGCCGGCCAGGGTGGTCTTACCCGCACCCTGCAGACCGGCGAGCATGATGACCGTGGGGCCGGACTTCGCGAAGTTGAGGCGGCGCGCCTCGCCGCCCAGGATCGCGACGAGCTCCTCGTTGACGATCTTGACGACCTGCTGACCCGGGTTCAGCGCACCCGAGACCTCTGCGCCGAGCGCGCGCTCCCGGATGTTGCCGGTGAACGTGCGGACCACCGGCACGGCGACGTCGGCGTCCAACAGGGCGCGACGGATCTCGCGGATGGTGCCGTCGATGTCCGCCTCGGTGAGGCGGCCCTTGCCCCGGAGGTTCCGGAACGTCGAGGTCAAGCGGTCGGACAGGTTGGCGAACACAGGTGTCCCTTCTTCAAGCGCGGCCTCAAGCCTACCTGGGGTCGGCGACGGCGCCCTGCGCGGCCAGCGAACGATGGCCGATGCCGTGGCTTAGTTCAGCGCTGCCCTCGCCTTGGCCGTCAGCGTGTCGGCGAGGCTCGCCCGCCACGTGGTCCACACCTTGGGCCCGGCCGCATGCGAATCGGCCTCGGTGATCGCGCGCAGGGTCAGCAGCAGGTCCTCGCGATGGCCGAGAGCGTCGAGCAGCGCGGTGACGGTCTCGGGGTCGTCGAGATCACGCGTGGTCGACAGGATGGACAGCAGCAGGTGGTGGCGCACGAGAGTCTCGACGTCCGCCGTGAAGGCCGGCGACCACCCCAGGCGGGCGCCGATCGCGGGGATGAGCGCGGCGCCGTCTACCGAATGGTCGGTCGCGCCCGCCCGCTTGCCGATGTCGTGCAGCCATGCCGTCGCGAACAGCAGATCCTGGTCCGGCACGTCCCTGCGGTGCTTCGCTGCCAGCACCACCGACTCGATCATGTGGCGGTCGACGGTGTAGCGGTGGATGGCGCTGCGCTGCGGACGGTTGCGCACGCCCTCCCACTCGGGCACCCAGCGCACCGCGAAGCCGTGCAGGTCCATCGCCTCCCACACCGACACCAGGTGATGGCTGGAGCGCAAGAGGTCGCGTAGGTGCGTGCGAGCCTGCTCGGGCCACGGCTCGCTCAGGTCGGGCGAGGCCTGCATCGCCTCCAGCAGGCCAGGAGTGAACGACAACCCGGTCGTCGCCGCGGTCGCGGCGGCCCTGAGCGGCAGGAGCGGGTCGACGTTCGCTTCCGCCCCAGGGGCGAGGGCGAGCTCTCCGTCGACGTCGATGAGCCCCTCGGCCACGCTCACGTGACGCGGGGCTTTGGACAGCCGCCTGGCCTTCCACGCCACCGAGCCGATGCCGGAGCGCTCGAGCGAGCGGCGCGCGCCGCGTTCGGTCTGGGTGAGGGCGTACGCGACGGAACGTCCGGCATCGGCGACCGAGGCGAGCAGATCGTCGGGGTCGGTGAAACCCATCAGCTCGGCGACCTCGTCGGTGACGTGGCGTCCGAGCACGTTGACGGGGCGCCCCGAGACCAGGTGGAGGGCGTCGCGCACGTCGCGCAGGTGCTCGCCGGCGGTGTCCACGGAGCCGTGAGGGCGGTCGGTGAGCCACGTCGCGCTGAGAGCCGAGAGACTCATGTAGTCGCGCAGGCCCCCGCGGGCCTCCTTGAGGTGCGGCTCGATGAGGTACGCGAGCTCGCCATGGCGCTCGGCGCGGGCGCGCGAGGCGGCGAGAAGTTCGGGCAGGCGCTTGCGGGAGGCCGCGCGCCAGTCGTGATAGATCGCGGCGCGGGCCTGCGCCACCAGGGTGTCATCGCCCGCGACGGGCTGGATGTCGAGCAGTCCGGCGGCGGCGGCGAGGTCCTTCGAGGCCACCTGGCGGCACTCGGTGAGCGACCGCATCGAATAGTCGAGCTCGAGCCCGGCGTCCCAGATGGGGTACCACAGCCGCTGGGCGAGCTCCGCGAGAGCGTCCTTCGACTGGCGGCCGTCGTGCAGCAGCACCAGGTCGAGGTCTGACCAGGGGCCGGCGTCGCCGCGTCCGAGCGATCCGACGGCGCCGAGCGCGACGCCCTCGGCGGGGCCGGCAGCCTCGGCCCAGTGCGCGACCAGCGCGTCCTTGACGAGCGCGGTCAGGCGGCGGCGGCGCTCGGGACCCGGCACGCCGTCTGCGGTGAGCTGCGCCGCGACCTGGGCCCTCGAACGCTTGAGGTCCCGCACCCCGGAAGGGTGCGGGACCTCAGCGTCGGAGCCCTCAGCAGCGCTGGGGATGTGCTCCATGTATCTCGAATGGCTCCTTAGAGAGCGTCGGCGCCGTGCTCACCCGTGCGGACACGGGCCACGTCGTCGACCGGAACCGTCCAGACCTTGCCGTCACCGATCTTGCCGGTCTGAGCGGCCGAGACGATCGCCTCGGTCACGGTCGCGGCGTCGGCGTCGTCGACCAGCACCTCGAGGCGGGTCTTGGGCACCAGGTCCACGGTGTACTCGGCACCGCGGTAGACCTCGGTGTGGCCCTTCTGGCGGCCGTAACCGGCTGCCTCCGAGACCGTGACGCCCTTGACGCCGGCGGCCTCGAGTGCGGCGCGGACCTCGTCCGTGCGGTGCGGCTGGATGATCGCAGTGACCAGCTTCATTGCTACTTCGCCTCCTCGTAGGCGGTCTCACCGTGCTCGGCGAGGTCGATTCCGGAGACCTCGACCTCCTCGCTCACGCGCAGACCGATGGTGTACTTGATGACCAGTCCGATGATCAGCGTAGCGATCGCGGAGTAGACGATGGTGACGCCAGCGGCCGCAGCCTGAACACCGAACAGCGTGATGCCGCCACCGTAGAACAGGCCGGCGTCGCCGTTGATGGTGCCGTTGGCCAGCAGGCCGATGGCCAGCGTGCCCCAGAGGCCGGAGACCAGGTGGACGCCCACGACGTCGAGCGAGTCGTCGTAGCCGAACTTGTACTTCAGGCCCACCGCGAGAGCGGAGAACACGCCGGCGAGCAGACCGACAATGGCGGCGCCGATGGGGTCAAGCGAGGCACAGGCCGGGGTGATGGCAACCAGACCGGCGACGACACCGGAGGCGGCACCAAGCGAGGTGGCCTTGCCGTCGCGGATCTTCTCGACGAGGATCCAGCCGAGGATCGCGATGCCGGTCGCAACGGTGGTGTTGACCCACGCGGTCGCGGCGAAGCCGTCAGCGGCGAAGGCCGAACCGGCGTTGAATCCGAACCAGCCGAACCACAGGAGCGCGGCACCCAGCATGACGAAGGGCAGGTTGTGGGGGCGCATGGGCTCCTTGCCGAAGCCCTTGCGGACACCGAGCAGCAGGGCCATGACCAGGCCGGCCACACCAGCGTTGATGTGAACGACGGTACCGCCGGCGAAGTCGTACGGGCCGGGCAGCGAGCCGAACCACGGGCCGTCGGGGCCGAGCAGGGCGGCGAAGCCGTCACCCCACACCCAGTGCGAGACGGGCGCGTAGACGAGAATGACCCACAGGAAGGCGAAGAGCAGCCAGGAGCCGAACTTCATGCGGTCCGCGACCGATCCCGAGATCAGGGCGACCGTGATGATCGCGAAGGTCGCGCCGAAGCCGGCGGAGATGATGGCCATCGCGTCGCCACCCTCAAGGGTGTCGATGAGGCCGAAGTCGTACATCGGGTTACCGATGATGTCGCCCATGGTGTCACCGGCGGAGATCGAGAATCCGAAGGTGATCCAGGCGAGCACGCCGACGGCCATGGCGCCGAAGCTCATCATCATCATGTTCAGCACCGACTTGCCGCGCGACATGCCACCGTAGAAGAACGCCAGACCAGGCGTCATCAGCAGCACGAGCGATGCAGAGGTCAGGAGCCAGGCAATGTTGCCGCTATCCATTCTGCTTCTCCTTAAGTCCCGCCCCTCGGCGAGTCGTAGACAGCCTGGCGAAGAAGTGTTGCCCCTGAAACACCGGCATGTTTCGCATCGGTTAACAGGGCCGCGCGGAGGTAAAACCCTTGTTGCGAGGCGCCGATCACGGGATCACCGTGCACGCTTTGTCCGTTGTGGGCGACGGGCGCACGCGCGCGGCGACGGATCTCGACGCACGAGCGCCGGCCCACCCGTGACGGGCGGACCGGCGCTCATGACCGGAATCGGTGACGGGTGTCAGGCCCCCAGGAGCCCGTCCACGAACTGCTCGGCGTCGAAGGGGGCAAGGTCGTCAGCCCCCTCGCCCAGGCCGATGAGCTTGACGGGAACGCCCAGCTCTCGCTGGACGGCGACGACGATGCCACCCTTGGCGGTGCCGTCCATCTTGGTCAGCACGATGCCGGTGATGGGTGCGACCTCGGCGAACACCTTGGCCTGCGTCATGCCGTTCTGGCCGGTGGTGGCATCCAGCACCAGCAGCACCTCGACAGGGGCGGCCACCTTGGACGACACGCGGATGATCTTGCCCAGCTGATCCATGAGGCCGGCCTTGTTCTGCAGGCGGCCGGCGGTGTCGATCAGCACCACGTCGGCGCCGTCGTCGCGCGCACGGGAGGCGGCGTCGAACGCCACGGAGGCGGGGTCGGCGCCGTCGATCTCTGAGCGCACCACGGGCACGCCCACGCGTGCTCCCCAGGTCTCGAGCTGATCCGCCGCGGCCGCACGGAACGTGTCGGCCGCTCCGAGCACCACGCTGTGGCCCTCCGCGACCAGCACGCGCGCGATCTTGCCCACCGACGTGGTCTTGCCCACCCCGTTGACACCCACCACCACGATGGGCTCGTGCGCGCCGCTGCCAGGGGCGGAGAGGTTGAGCTCGCGGTCGAGCGTCGGGTCGACGATCTCGAGCAGCACGGCGCGCAGGGTCGCCCGCGGGTCCGCCTCGGGGTCGGCCTTCAGCCGGGCACGCAAGGCATCGAGGATGTCGTCTGTGGCCGCGGCGCCCACGTCGGCGAGCAGCAGGGTCTCCTCGAGCTCGTCCCAGTCGTCCTCCCCCAGGGAACCCCTCGAGAAGATCGCGAGCAGGCTCGCACCCAATCCCCCGCTGAGGCGCGAACGCAGGCGCCCCAACCGGGTCTCGGGGTCCTCGGGGGCCTCGGTAACGACGGCAGCCTCGGCGGGCAGCGTCCGGGTCGGGACGGCGGCGGGCTCGCCTTCCGGCGACTCCTCAGGCGACGGCTCCGGCGACGCAGCGCTCGGCACCGCCACGTCGGTGGGCCGCGCGGGAGCCTGCGACTGAGCGCGGTGCGAGCCCTTGGCGCGGCGGCTGACGCCGAAGATGCCGCCGATGACGGCCACGGCGGCGACGATGACGACGACGAGGTCGGCGTCTCCAGGAATCCAGGTCACGTCCATGGCACCAGTGTGTCAGGTAGGGACGGGCTCACGGCCCGCCGATGACGGCTCGAGGCAGTGGGCTAGTGCCGGGGCAGCGCGATCTCGCCGGTGGCGGTCGCCGCCTCGACATCGCTGGCGCGCAGCGCCTGGACGCGGTCGCGGGCGGTGATGGCGACCTCGCGAGCCTCGGCGGCGGCCTCGCGGGCCCACGCGGCGGCACGCTCACCACCGGAGACGGACTCGGGTTCGGAGTCGATGCCGTGGAGCAGTTCCCAGGCGTTGTCCTCGCGCTCGACCTCGTCGTAGACGTGGTCCATGCCGCGGCGCTCGTCCACGCGCAGGATGATCCGCACCAGGTGCTGGGCCCGACCCTCGGCAAAGGCCGCGACCACGAACACGATCACCGACAGGGTGAGGGCGAGGGCGAGACCGGAGGTGAGGGAGGACGGCATGGAGCTGCTCCTTGGCGCTAGACGGACAAAAGGGACGGGACGTGCGGGCAAACGTGAGCCACGAACGAGATCAGGGGGATCGTCGCGGCTGAGCCAGTGCTCCCGCACGGCGGCAACAATGCCGCAGTCAGTTTACTTCCCGCGCTCTCAGGTGACTGAGAGTGGTGCAGCCGGTCTCTACGCCGCGTCGCCGTCGGTGAGGCGCTGCGAGATGACGGTGGTGACGCCGTCGCCGCGCATGGTGACGCCGTACAGGGCGTCCGCGATCTCCATGGTGCGCTTTTGGTGGGTGATGACGATCAGCTGCGAGTCCTCCTGGAGCTCGCGGAAGATCTCCAGCAGGCGGCCCAGGTTGACGTCGTCCAGCGCCGCCTCGACCTCGTCCATGACGTAGAACGGGCTGGGGCGCGCCTTGAAGATGGACACGAGTAGCGCGACGGCGGTGAGCGACCGCTCGCCGCCAGACAGCAGGGACAGCCGCTTGACCTTCTTGCCCGCGGGGCGCGCCTCGACCTCGATGCCCGTGGTGAGCATGTTCGTGGGGTCGGTCAGCACGAGTTTGCCCTCGCCACCGGGGAACAGGCGAGGGAAGACGCGGTCAAATTGGGCCTTGGTGTCCTCGAAGGCCTGCGCGAAGATCTGCTCCACGCGCTCGTCGATCTCGCGCACAATCTCCATGAGGTCTTCGCGCGACTTCTTGATGTCGCTCAGCTGGTCCTGCAGGAACTTGTGGCGTTCCTCGAGTGCGGCGAACTCCTCGAGGGCCAGCGGGTTGACCTTGCCCAGCTGGTTCATGGCGCGCTCGGCGGCGCGCAGGCGCTTTTCCTGACGCTCGCGGACGTACGGTTCGGTTCGCTCGCCTTCGGCGCTCTCCCCGTCCGTCTCTGCGGCCGATGCCGTGGCTGAGTCGTCGCGCACCGGCACCGGCAGGTGGGGTCCGAACTCCTCGATGAGCTGCGCGGGGTCCATGCCGAGCTCGTCGACGGAGCGCTGCTCGAGTTGCTCGAGGCGCACTGAGAGTTGGGCGCGTGCGACCTCGTCGCGGTGGGCGTCGTCGGTGAGGCGGCGATGCTCGTCGGCGTGAGCCTCGACCAGCTGGCGGACGTCGCCCAGCTCACCGGAGCGCTCGGCGCGGGCCTGCTCGGCGGCTGCGCGCCGGTCGTCGGCGGTCGCAACGGAGATGTCGATCGCGGCGAGGGCGTCGGCGCAGCCGGCGATCACCTCGCGTGCCGCGCCGGCCTGGCGGGCGCGACGCTTGGCGGCCTCCTCGGCGCGGGCGCGGGCGTCGCGCTCGGCGATCACGGCGCGCTCGAGCGACTCGGCGCGGGCCGCGAGCGCCCGTGCACGCTCCTCCGAGGTGCGCAGTTGAAGCCGCGCCTCGGTCTCGCGCGCGCGGGCGGCCACCGCGGCCTGGGCGTCCTCGTCGCGCTGAGTCTGCGCCTCGACGGTGTCGGATTCGGTCTGCTCGGGCTCGGCCTGCGCGGCGGCCAGGCGCTCGGCGAGCGACTCGAGCTCGCGCGACTGCTCGTCCATGCGGCCGTGTGCGGCCTCGATCTGGGTCTCGAGCCGGGCAGCATCGTCCTTCGCGGCACGGGCCGTCGCTCCCAGGTGACCGAGCTGCTCGGCGACCGCGGCCATGCGGGCGTCGGACTCGTTCAGCCGCTCGAGAGTGGTGCGCTGGGCCGCGCGTGCCGTCGACTCGCGTTCCTCGGCCTCGCGCAGCGCGAAACCCGTGCGCTCCACGTCCGCAGCGGCACCGTCGCGCTTGGCCTTGGCCTCGTCGAGTGCGGCCTGCATGTGCAGCACGCTCGGGGCATCGCCCGCGCCGCCAGAGGCGCTGCGCGCCCCCAGCACGTCTCCGCGACGTGTCACCGCGGTGACCTGGGGCAGCGACGCGACGAGCGCGCGGGCCGCGGCAAGGTCGTCGACGACGGCGACGCCAGACACGAGTGCGCGGACCGTGTCCGCGATGCCGCCCGCGCCGCTGATGAGGTCGGACGCCCATGCGGCGCCGTCGGGCAGCGACACCGCGGGGTTGGCGGCCACCGCCGCGGCATCGGCCACGAGGAATCGGGCGCGTCCCGCGTCCTCGTCGCGCAGCCACCGGATGGCGTCCACGGCCAACTCGACCGAGTCCACTGCCAAGGCGTCCGCGAGCGGGCCGAGCGCCGCCGCGATGGCGTCCTCGGCATCGGCCGCCACCTCGATCAGCGCGGCCACCGTGCCGCGCACCGAGGTCACGCCGGCCGCGAGCAGCTCCCCCGCCCCGTCCTTGCGGGTCAGCGACAGTTCGAGCGCCTCGGCACGGGCCGCGTGGGTGTCGCGCTCGCGCGTGGCGGTGTGCATCGCTTCCTTGAGGGCGTCGAGAGCGGACTTCGCCTCGTCCCACTCGGCCGTTGCGGCCTCGTGGGCGGCGTCCAGGTCCTCCTCGCCGTCCTCGACGGATGCGACGGAGGTCTCGAGGTGCTGGAACTCGGTGGTGGCCTCATGGGCGCGCTTCTCGGCCGCGGCCTTGGACTCGCGCAGGCGCCCAATCTCGGCCTCGGCGGCCTCGACGCGCGAGCGGCGCGCTGCGACATCGCCGGCGAGTCTCGCGACGCCCTCGCGGCGGTCGGCGACGGAGCGCAGCAGGTTGGCGAGGTGACGCTCGGAGGCCTCGGCAACAGCCTCGGCCTCGCGCCGGGCGACCTCGGCCTCCTCGAGGGTGACGCCTGCGGCGGCGACCTCGGCGTCGAGCTCGCGCTTCGCGTCGCGGGCGCGCTCGAGCTGCTCGTCCAGATCGACCAGATCGGTGGGCGGCGTGGTGTCGCCCTGGGTGCCGAGCATCCTGAGTCGCTCCTGGGCGAGCGACTCGAGGTTGCGCAGGCGCTCGCGCAGCGCGGAGAGGCGGTAGTACGTGTCGTTGGCGCGCGTGAGCGCCGGGGTGGCCTCGGCGGCGGCCTGCTCGAGCGAGGCGAGGCGGGCGCGCGCGGCGGCCAGTTCCTTCTCGACCTGCTCGCGGCGCTCGATCAGCGCGGACTCGTCGGCCTTCTCCTGCGCCAGGCGCCCCTGCATCTGCGCGAGGTCGTCGGCGAGCAGGCGGGACTTGGCGTCGCGCACGTCCACCTGGATGAACTGGGCACGGCGCGCTACCTCGGCCTGCTTACCCAGCGGGCCCAGCTGGCGGCGGATCTCCGCCGTGAGGTCCTGCACCCGCGTGAGGTTGCCCTGCATCGCGTCGAGCTTGCGCAACGCCTTGTCCTTGCGCTTGCGGTGCTTGAGGATGCCCGCGGCCTCTTCGATGAAGTGGCGCCGGTCCTCTGGGGTCGCGCGCAGCACGGCGTCGAGCTGGCCCTGACCGACGATGACGTGCATCTCGCGGCCGAGGCCCGAGTCCGACAGCAGGTCCTGGATGTCGAGCAGGCGGCACGCGGAGCCGTTGATGCGGTACTCGGAGCCGCCGGTCCTGAACAGCGTGCGGCTGATCGTCACCTCGGTGTACTCGATCGGCAACGCGCCGTCGGAGTTATCGATGGTGAGGGACACCTCAGCGCGGCCCAGCGGTGCGCGCCCGGAGGTACCGGCGAAGATGACGTCGTCCATCTTGCCGCCGCGCAGCGTCTTGGCGCCCTGCTCGCCCATCACCCACGCGAGGGCGTCGACCACGTTGGACTTGCCCGAGCCGTTCGGGCCCACCACACAGGTGACGCCCGGCTCGAACTCGAGGGTCGTCGCGGACGCGAAGGACTTGAAGCCACGGAGCGTCAGCGTCTTGAGATGCACGGGGGTCAGCCTAGCGAGCCACGTACGGAGGGTGGGTGAGGCCCACCAGGGCCGTGTGGCATCGGCCCTCCGTAGGGATGGCCGATGCCGTGGTGGGCTTTACAGCGCCGGGAACCAGATCGCGATCTCGCGGGCCGCGGACTCCTCGGAGTCCGAGCCGTGGACGAGGTTCTGGATGACCTTGGTGGGCCAGTGGCGGCCCAGGTCGCCGCGGATGGTGCCGGGCGCCGCGGTGGTGGGGTCGGTGGCGCCGGCAAGCGACCGGAAGCCCTCGATGACACGGTCGCCCTCGGCCACGATCGCGAGGACGGGGCCGGACAGCATGAAGTCCACGAGCGGCTGATAGAAGGGCTTGCCAACGTGCTCGGCGTAGTGCTGCTCGAGCAGTTCGGGGGTCGCGCTCTTCAGCTCGACGGCCACGAGCGTGTAGCCCTTGGCCTCGATGCGGCGAAGGATCTCGCCGGACAGGCCGCGCTCGACGCCGTCGGGCTTCACAAGAATGAGGGTGCGTTCGGTGGGGACAGTCATGGCCGCGAGGATACAGGCCACGGCTGAACGGTCAGCATCCGTGGGACCATGGGGCACGTGATCACGCTCGCCGACTTCGACACCTTCCCCGACTTCCCGGTCGAGGGCATCCTCTTCTACGACATCTCCCCCATCCTCGCCGACCCGGCGAAGTTCAAGGAGGCCTGTGAAGCCCTCACCCCCGCCGGTGAGATCGACGCGGTGGTGGGCGTGGACGCGCGCGGCTTCATCTTCGCCCCCGTGGTCGCGCAGACCAAGGGCGTGGG
Organism: Demequina sp. NBRC 110051; assembly: GCF_002090055.1. Lineage (GTDB taxonomy): Bacteria > Actinomycetota > Actinomycetes > Actinomycetales > Demequinaceae > Demequina. The sequence continues at coordinate 45,435 of NZ_BBRH01000008.1, read as the reverse complement.
CATGTCGATGGTGCGCAAGAAGGGCAAGATGCCCGGCGAGCTGCTGGAGGCCGACGCGACGATCGAGTACGGCGCCTCCGAACTGGTCGTGAGCCCCAACGGTTTGGCAGGCAAGCGCCTGCTGGTGATCGACGACGTGCTCGCCACCGGCGGCACGGCGCGCGCCGTCGCGGACATGCTGGAACGTGCGGGAGCCGCGAGCGTGAGCTTCGCGTTCCTCATGGAGATCGCGGGGCTGCCCGGGCGCGAGCGCCTGGCCGGCTACGACGTGACGTCGGTCGTCACGGTCGACTGAGGCTGGGTGCGCCGCGTGCGCGGTGTAGTTACAGCCGCGCTCGGCGGTAGCCCGGCGCCCACCGGACCGACAGCGGCACCAGCGGCAGCAGCATGAAGATCGCCGCCGTGACCTGGAACAGCACGTAGCCCTGGCTGGGGCGGCTGGGCACGGCGTCGAGGTCCGCGATGTACGCGGTGTGGATCACGAGGCCCACGAGCAGCGCGATCGCGCCCACGACGATCACGATGGTGAGCAGCCACGCAGGCGCCTGCGAGTCTCGCGGGTGGCCGCGCAAGTGAATAGACCAGCGCCTGAGCGCGTCGTACATGGCGCCCGCGCCCAGCACCAGGCCGGCGAAAAGCATCAGGTACGTGGTGAAGGCGAGCTCGGCCTCACCACCGTCGCGGGCCGCGGCGGCGCTGACCAGGAAGATGGTCTCGAGGGCCCAGAACAGCATCACGAGGCCCGTGACGCCGATGACGGCGTCCGCGAACAGGCGCCAGGCCAGGCGGCTCACGCGTCCGCCGCGTTCTCCGAGGCCGCGGCCTCGCGTGCGGCCGCGGCGGCGTCGCGCTCGCCGCGTTCGCGGTCGATGCGCCCTCCCAGGCGGACGCCCGCGATCCACACCACGAGGTAGATGACACCCATGATGGTGATCGCGGTGTCGACCACGCCGGCCGCCAGCAGCGGCACCTGCATGGCCCAGCCCACCCAGATGCCCCAGGACCTCTTCTGGACGCCCGAGGCCCAGCCCATCAACACGGTCAGCGCGAGGCCGCCCACCAGAATCTGCGTCATGGTGGCGTCGATGAGCTCGCCGCGCACCAGGCCGTAGCCCAACAGCGTGGCGAAGAACATGGTGAACGCCTCGCACAGCAGCACCGTCTGGCGGAACACCAATGACGCGGAGCGGGGCTTCTTGGGGGCGGGCTGCTCGGCCTGCACGGCGTCACCGGCCTGCTCGGGCTCGTGAGCCTCGGTCATCGCGCCTGCCCCGTTCCCTTGCGCTCGTCGGCGCGCATGAGAATGCGCGTCTCCGCCACCACCGTAATCGACCCGACGGCGATGACACCCGCACCCATGTCATGGTCACGCTCGGCGCGCTGGACCGCCTCGTCGATCGCGTTGGGCAACGTGCCTGCCACGGTGACGCGGTCCTCGCCGAAGAGCGGGATCGCGATGGCCGCGAGGTCGTCGGCCGGGATGGCCCGCGACGACTGCGAGGACGTGATGACGACGTGGTCAAGCACGGGCTCGAGGCCCGCGAGGATGCCCTCGGCGTCCTTGTCCTGAAGCACACCCACGACGCCCACGAGGGTCTCGAACGTGAAGGACTCCTCTAGCGCCTCCACGAGAGCGTCCACGCCCGCGGGGTTGTGCGCGGCGTCGACCAAGACCATGGGCGAGGTGCGCACCGCCTCCAGGCGCCCGGGAGAGGTGACGGCACCAAACCCGGCCTCCACGGCATCGGCCGCAAGCGACTGTGGCTCTCCCCCGTCGGCGAGCAAGGCCTCGACGGCCGCGAGCGCGAGCAGCGCGTTGTGGGCCTGGTGCTCGCCGTACAGCGGCACAAAGATGTCCTCGTACGTCGCGGCGCTGGTGCGCAGCGTGACGAGCTGGCCGCCCACGCCAGGCTGGCGGTCCACGACCTCGAGGTCGTCCCCCTCCCAGCGGGCCCGCGCGTTATTGGCCGCGACCGCCTCGAGGAGGACGGGCACCACGGACTCGCTCTGGTGAGAGATCACGGTGGCGGCGCCGTCCTTGATGATGCCGGCCTTCTCCGTCGCGATCGCGTGGAGCGTGTCACCCAGCCACTGCGCGTGGTCCATGGAGATCGGGGCGATGACGGATACGTCGCCATCGGCCACGTTGGTCGCGTCCCACACGCCGCCCATGCCGACCTCGATCACGGCGACGTCCACCGGGGCGTCTGCGAAGGCCGCGTAGGCGAGCACCACGAGCACCTCGAAGAACGACATGCGCGGTCCGCCGACCTCGACCGAGCGCGCGTCGACCAGGTGGATGATCGGGGCGACCTCGCTCCACAATCGGATGAACTCGTCCTGTGCGATGGGCTCGCCGTCGATCTGGATGCGCTCGCGCACGCTCGTGAGGTGCGGCGACGTGAACAGGCCGGTGCGCAGGCCGTGCTCGCGCACCAGCGACTCCGCCATGCGAGCCGTCGAGGTCTTGCCGTTGGTGCCCGTGAGGTGGATCACCTTGAAGGAACTCTGGGGGTCGCCCAGGAGCTCGCAGGCCTCGCGCACGCGGTCGAGCGTGGGCTCAAAGTCGTGCTCGGGACTGCGCGACAGGATGTGCTGGTAGATCTCGCGCTCGGCCTCATCGGGGGTGAGCCCGCCGAGGACCAGGTCGTTGGCGTCAGGCATGGGGTCAAGTCTCCCATGCGTAGCCGCCGCGGGCCTTCGGTCCTCAGCGGGCGTCGGTGACGCGGGCGCCCCTCAGGCCGGGATGGTCTCCGTCGACGACTCGCCCGCGTCCGCAAGTCGCGGCGGGACGATCTTGACCTGGGACTCGTGCTCGCGCTGCACCACGCGCCGCGCGGCGGCGACGAGCGTGATGGAGCCCGCGACCAGGACGCCGGCGTCGGGACCCGCGTCGAGGGCCATGGCCGTGGCCGTCGCCATCGCCTCCGCGACCGTGGGGGCGACGGTCACGTTCTCGGCGCCCCATACGTCGGTAGCGGCCGCCGCGAGGTTCGCGACGGGGGTCGCGCGCGGCGAGTCGGTCTGCGTGACGACCACATGGTCGACCACGCGCGACAGGCCTGTGAGGATGCCCTCGCCATCCTTGTCGGCGAGCACTGCGACCACGCCGACCGTCGTCGAGAAGCCGAATGCCTCCGGAAGGGTCGACGCGAGAGCCTCGACGCCGTGGGGGTTGTGCGCCGCGTCCACGACGATGGTGGGCTGATCGTGGATGACCTCGAGCCGGCCGGGCGAGGTGGCGCCGGCAAAGCCGCGCGCGACGGCCTCGGCGTCAAGCGCCTGAGCCGCGGGGACGCGGTGGAAGAGCTCGAGGAAGGCCTCGGTGGACGCGAGCGCGATCATCGCGTTCTGGGCCTGGAAGTCGCCGTGAAGAGCGACGAGGGTCTCGGAGACGGCGCCCATGGTGCGCATGCGCACCACCTGGCCGGCAGGGTCGGCCGCGCGGCCCAGCACCTCATGGTGCACGCCCTCCCACCGCATCACGGCGCCCGCGCTCGCTGCCGCCGCGCGGATGATGTCCTCCGCAACCTCGGGCTGCATCGCGGACACCACGGTCGCGCCGGGCTTGATGATGCCGGACTTCTCTGCGGCGACGCCCGTGATGCCACCCACGAAGTAGTTGGAGTGGTCCTCCGCCATCGGCGTGAGGACGGCGACCTCTCCATCGCCGATGTTGGTCGCATCGCGCGAGCCGCCGATGCCGACCTCGATGACGGCGACGTCCACTCCCGCATCCGCGTACGCGGTGAAACCCAGGACCGTGAGGATCTCGAAGAACGACATGCGCGGCCCGCCGATCGCGCGCGAGTCCGAGTCCACCGCGTGAATCACCGGTGCGACGCGCTCCCACAGGCGCACCAGGGCCTCCTGAGCGAGCGGCTGACCGTCGATCTGGATGCGCTCGCGGAAGGTGGTGAGGTGCGGCGACGTGAACAGGCCGGTGCTGAGGCCGTGGGCGCGCAGCAGCGACTCGATCATGCGGCTGGTCGACGTCTTGCCGTTGGTGCCGGTGACGTGGACGATGCGCAGCTCGCGGTGAGGATCGCCCAAGCGACTGAGGGCCGCCGCGACGCGACGGAGCTTGGCCGCGTGGTCGGCCTCGGGGCTGCGGGAAAAGATCAGAGCGTCGATCTCGCGCTCGGCGTCAGCAGGGTTCATTCCTGCGAAAACGGGGTGGGTCACTGAGATATTGTGCGGCACGATTTGGCGTGCTCACGACCGTTTCGACCACCAATTTTCTTGACCTTCGCTTTACCTGATTTACCAGGGAAAATAGTCGACTTTTCGGGGCGATTGGGACCCGGATCTACCGCCGCGCCGGCCGCACTGCTAGCGTCCGGCGCGAGGGGGTAGATCATGACCGAGACCACCACACCCGCGGGCTGGTACCGCGACACTCAATCGCCGGGTCAGATGCGCTACTGGGACGGCACCGCCTGGACCGCGCACGTGGCGCCGATCACGGGCGCTCCGGGGCCTGGGGCGGCACCTGGGGCGGCACCTGGGGCGACGCCGGCGAAGGGTCGCTCTGGTGCGACCGTCGCCCTCATCATCGTGGGGGTGGTGTTGGGCGCGTTGATGATCATCGGCCTGCTCGCCGCGATCGCCATCCCCATCTTCCTCAGCCAGCGGTCCGAAGCGCAGGTCGCCGCAGCCCGCGCCGACGCCGCCGCACTCTCCTCGGAAGTGGCGGCCTACGCCGTCGAGAACATGTCCATGCCCGCCGTTGAGTGGGACGGCGCCAACTACCTTGTCGGCACGCCCGATTGGGGCTTCGTCACCCTGCCGGCCTCCGAGGGCGTCACGCTCGCGGACTTCGCGACGGACGGCGTGGACTTCTGCATCGCCACCACCGCAGACGCGACCACGGTGCACTACTCGAGCCTGGGCGGGATGGCAGACGGCCCCTGCCCCTGAGGCGGCGCGCCCGCCGATGAGATGATGTCCGCGTGAAGGACAAGTATGGGCATCGCCAGCTGTCGACCGGATGGTCGCTCATCATGGCCGGCGTCGCCGGCATCGTCGGCATGGCCGTCGTGATCGGCATCATCCTGCTCAGCCGGTCCCTGACCGACACGGAGCCCGCCGAAAGCCCCACCGCCTCCGCCGCGGTCGTCGTCGTCGGCTAACGAACTCCAGGATCGCGCACGCGGCGCCGCCTTCTCAACCGGGCCACCGACGCTCCCGGCGAGCTGCGCCACTCGCGGCGGCGCCGGAAGTCGTGCGCGGGCGCGCTCAGGCGGCACCGGCACGTCTTCACACGGTCGCGTTGCATATTGCATCCAATTTGATGTTCTTCGGATACACTCGACGAAACCCGAAGGAGGCCGCACTTGTCCGCAGCAACGAACCTTGTGCACCGGGTGCGTGCCGCCCTCGCACGCATCGAGTCCGACCCCACTCCCAGCGTGTGGATTGAGCGCGTCGCCGCGGAGACGGTGCTCGCGGAGGCGGCAGAGGTTGATCGGCGCCTGGCCGCCGGCGATGACCTCCCGCTGGCGGGCCTCACCGTCGCAGTGAAGGGCAACATCGATGTGGCGGGGCTGCGCACGACGGCGGCACACCCGGAGTTCGGCGACGTCGCCGCGCATGATGCAGAGGCCGTCGCCCGCCTCCGTGCCGCGGGGGCGATCGTGATGGGCTCCACCAACATGGACCAATTCGCCACCGGCTTGGTGGGCACCCGTTCCCCCTTTGGCGCGCCCGAGTCCGCGACCCATCCAGGCCGCATCTCGGGCGGGTCATCGTCCGGCTCCGCAGTCGCGGTCGCACGCGGGCTGGTCGACCTCGCGCTTGGCACCGACACCGCTGGCAGCGGACGCGTGCCCGCAGCCTTCAACGGCATCGTTGGACTGAAGTGCACGCGCGGGCTGGTGCCGGCATCGGGCGTCGTCCCCGCCTCGCGCTCGTACGACTGCGTCACCGTGTTCGCGCGGTCCCTCACCGAGGCGAGCCGCGCGGCCGCGGCCATCATCGGGCCCAGCGAACGCGACACGCTGTCGCGAGGGTGGACCCCCGACGCTCCGCTTGCCGCTCCCCCGCGCCCGACGGTGGGTGTCCCGCGCCCCGAGGACCTCGTGTCGCTCGATTCCGACCGCGCCGAGGCATTCGCCTCGGCGGCCGCGCGACTTGAGGCGCAGGGCGCCACGCTCGTCACCGTTGACATCAGCGGCATGCTTGAGACCGCGACCCTCCTCTATGGCGGCGCCTTGGTCGCGGAACGTGCCGCCGCCTACGGCACGTTCCTCGCGGACCACCCCTCAGGAGCGGACCCCGTGGTGAGCCAGATCGCCGCCGCGGCCGGCGTCCACACCGCCGTGAGCTTCGTCGACGACGTCGAGCGCCTCGACTGCGCGCGCCGTGACGCTCGCGAGACTTTTGCGACTCTCGACGCCCTGCTGATCCCCACAGCCCCCGCCCACCCCACGTTCGAGGAGGTCGAGGCCCAGCCGATCGCGGCCAATGCACACCTCGGCACCTTCACCAACTTCATGAACCTGCTCGACCTGTGCGGCGTCGCGGTACCCGCGGCCGACACTCCCACGGGTGGATTCGGCGTCACGGTCGTCGCACCAGCTTTTCGCGACCAGGTGGCGGTCGATATCGCTGCTCGCCTCACGGGAGAGGAGGCCCCGTCGCTGCGACCTGACGACGGCGTTCCCGTCGTGGTATTCGGCGCGCACTTGGCAGGCCAGCCGCTCAACTACCAGCTGACGGAACGCGGCGCCCGCCTGGCCGGTCCGGTCGTCACCGCCCCGCGCTATCGCATGGTCGCCCTACCCGGCGCGCTGGCACGTCCGGGCGTCGCCCCCGCCTTGGAGCCTGTCGCTCACGGCCTCGAGGGCGAGAAGTGGCTCGTGCCCGCGGCATCGCTGAGCGACCTCCTGGCGGACGTGAAGGCACCCCTCGCCCTTGGCCCCCTCACCCTTCACGACGGCACGGTCGTGGCGGGATTCGTGTCGACAGACATGGCAGGCGAGGACATCACGCATCTTGGCGGTTGGCGCGCCTACGTCGGCCAGTCGCGCTGAGATGGTCGCCACACGCCCTAGACTCGCCCCTATTGGATCCAATGGGGGCGGGATTGCGCTCGCCCGTCAGCACGAGCGAGGACGCCGCATGCCCACCACCGATACCTCTGCCCTGGTCGACGACCTCGCACGGAACATTCGCGACCTCATCGTGTCCGGCGAAATTGCCGCTGGCACGCCGCTACGGCAGGCGGATCTCGCCGAGCGCTTTGGCACGAGCCGCACGCCCGTGCGCGAAGCCCTCCGACAGCTTCAGGCGGGCGGGCTCATCGAGATCTACCCGCACCGAGGTGCCGTGGTGCGCATCCCCACGCCCTGGGAAGTGCGCGAGGCGTACGAGGTACGCGCCGAACTCGAGGCGCTTGCCGCGCGGCGGGCGGCGACGCGTCTGTCGAGCGACGATATCGACCGTATGCGCGAGCACAACGACAAGCTGTTCGAGCTCACTCGCGCCGCGGCGCGAGACGGCGCCGAGCCATCGCGCAGCCAAATCCTCGACGAGGCCAACGAGCACGCACTGCACCCCACCATCCTCGCAGCGGCCGACAACGCGCGCCTGCAGTCCGTTCTTGACGGCGTGCAAGCGTCCCTTCCCAAGAATGTGCCCGGCCTGCTACTCCTCGAGAATGCGAGCCATCGCGAGGAAAACCATCGCGAGCACACGCGCATCATCGACGCACTCGCGACCCACGACGCCGACGAGGCCGGCCGCCTGATGCGCGACCACGTCATCGCCGCAGGGGAACAGGTGGCGCGCTGGTACGAGCGGCGCTCGTCCAGCCTGATGACACGCTGATCCCGTAGCGCTCCCTCCCCCATCGTCACCCGGTGGGGCGAGTTCGCTGCCCACCGCGCAGGCTCGACCTGCCGTCACCGCTCACCACCTCCCGCGCGTGTCATCCACGCTAGTTGTATCCAATACAATGTCTTTCGGATACATCTAACCGACGATGCGGGAGAAACCGTGACATTGACAGCCGCTGGGTTCCGCTCGTGGGGCTTCTGGCTCATCACCGCGGCCGCCACCGCCAACTACGGCGTCATGTCAGGGACCTCTCCCCTTCTCAACCGCGGCGTCACAGAGCTGCTGGGCTTTGATACCGCCTTGGCGGGATCACTGGTGTCCATCGCAGGGTTCGTCGGCATGGCCACCATGCCGGGCCTTGGCTATCTCGCAGGACGCTTCGGCCCTCGCCGAGTGACCCTCGCCGCGGCGGCCATCGCCGTCGCCGGCGTCGCCATCGCCGTCGTGTCGTTCACGATCCCCGGTATCGCGTTCAGTCGGATCGCCTACGGCCTGGGCAACGCGGGGATCACCGTGGCGACCACGGCATGGGTCAGCGCCACGTCTCCCGAGGCGACCCGCGGCCGCGCGCTGGGGTACTACGGGATGAGCGTCTGGATCGGTCTCGCCATCGGGCCGGTCCTCGCCGAGAACTCGTACGCCTGGATCGGAAACCGTTCCACGTGGGCCCTGCTGCTCGCGGTGCAAGCGGCGAGCCTACTCATGGCCGCGATGGTCCGAGAAGCACCGACGGCCACACCGGCAGTGGCCACCACGGCAGACGCGTCGGTATCGATCGCTCGCGCCGTGAGCGTACCGGCGGCAATCGCCGTCGCGGCGTGGGGAGCCCAGGGCGTCATCACCACCTTTGTGGTCGCGCACCTCGAGTCCGCCGGGGTACCGGCCACGGGCGTCATGGGTGGAGCGTCGGTGCTCCTGGTATTCGCCGCATCCGTGCTCATCGCCCGTGTGGTGCTCGGCGCAGTCACCGATTCCCTCGGCCCGGCGCGTGCAGCGCGCGCGTCCCTGGTGGTCGTGGCCGCGGGCCTCGTGGGCCTTGCCTGGTCGCCCACGTTCGCCATCGCGTGCCTCTCCGCGGTGGTCATGGGGTTTGGATACGCCCCTCTGTACCCCTCACTCACCATGCTCGCCACGACCACGCTCGACGGGCCACGCCGAGCGACGGCCATCGGATGGTTTTCCGCCTTCACCTCGGCCGGAATGTCGCTGGGTGCCCTTGCGGGAGGCTTCCTCATCGGCACCCTGGGGACTTCCATCACCATCACTCTGTGCGCCGTCGTTCAGCTCGCGGTGATCCCCACGCTCGCGCGAGCAGCGAAGGTGCGTGCTGCGCTCTAAGACCGGGTCGCGGCGGGCTACGGACGCGGACCGGGCTCCCCCATGCTCTCGACCTGCGGCTCCGCACGACCGGCCGTCCTTGCGCTTGACCACGCACAGCATGACGCCGGCGACCGCCCAGTGGACGGTCGCCGGCGTGACGGGGCCGGTTGGTGGTTTAGCGGGTGCGCTCGGGCTCCGGCTCCCTGATCGCCGCGGCGAGGGCGCGTGCGGTGCGCTCGACGCAGCGGTCGAACTCTGCGCGTCCGTGCTCGGCGTTGGCCTGGCCGACCTCGTTGCCCCAGACGCCGGAATCGGACACCTGATCCATGCGGTAGTCCCAGAAGGAATCTCGGTCGGAGTGCGAGACGACCCGGTCCATGCGCACCAGGTCGGGCCGCAGATGAAGCATGACCGACGTCTCGAAGAAGTTGGCGTGCATGAGGCCGCGGCCGTAGTTCACGCGACCGTTCACTTCCGGTCCCGGGTACATCGTGACGTAGCCGATGGAGCGCGCGCGCACGTCCGGGTACCGCGTGCGGAGCTTCTCGATCGAGACGTCGAGCGCGCCGTTGTTCCAGATGTGACCCGAAATAAAGATGAACTGGCGCACACCCGAGCGGTACAGCGAGTCGGTGAGGTCCTGCATGACCGCGATGAGCGTCTCGGGGCTGAGCGTCAAGGTGCCGGGGAAGTCGCCGTGCGAGGCGGAGACGCCAATCGACACCGGCGGGATGACGGGGATGCCCGTGACGGCGGACACGCAGTCCGTCACGGCCGTGTCGATCTCGGTGTCGACGTTCATGGGCAGGTGGGGGCCGTGCTGCTCCACCGCGCCGATGGGAATGATTGCGGCGCGGGTGTGCTCGACGACGCTTGGCACACTGGGCCAGTCAAGCTCCTCCCAGCGCAGAGGAACGCCGGTGCCACCGAGTTCGGCGGCGAGCGAGCGGATGTCGAGGCCCGTGGGCGGGAACGAAACGGTCATGCGGGGTTCTCCTTCGAAGAAGCGTCAAGGCGGCCAATGCGCGTGTGGCGGAAGGGCAGCAGGTCAGCAGCGGCAATGGGCTCGGGGGTAGCCTCGCGGGCGGCCCATACCCGTGCGTCCGGCCACATATCGGCCAGCAGTTCGGCGCAGACGCCGCAGGGCTCGATCAGATGGACGGTGCCGTCGCGCCTGCGCAGGACGGCGACGAGCGCGACGGCCTTGCTACCCGCCGCGACGACGCCCGATGCCACGCCGGACTCGGCGCAGATCGACGCCCGACCCTGGGAGGCCTCGACATGGATGCCGGTGACGATGCCGCCGTCGTCGGTGCGGGCCGCAGCCGCCACCTCGTGGCGCCCAGCGACATACCGCGCGTCAAGGAGCTCGCGGGCGGCGTGGGCGAGTACAGCATCCTCCTCGCCCATCGCCGCGATCGCCTCGGCGAACGTGGGTCGGCGAGTGCTCACACCCACCCCATGATCCGGGCCATGTTGCCTCCTTCGATGAGGGCGCGGTCCGCCTCATCCGGGACGGCCTTGGCAACCTTCATCCGCTCCAGGTCGAAGTCGGATCCGGGCCATTCGGAACCCATGAGAATCTTCGTCGCGCCGAGTCGAGCGTACGCGCGCTTGATATCCGACATCAGCGTGGCAGAGGTCTCGAGGTAGACGTTCTCGCGGCGCTCGGCGACGATGATGGCCTCCGGCACGTTCCACACGGCGCCCATGTGGGCGATGATGGTCGGCACCGTGGGGTGGTCCTTCGCGATCTCCTCGATGGCGAACGGCGCACAGAAGGCGTCGTCGAGCGCGTTGATGAGGACCGGGATTCCCAGTTCGGCGCACACCTCGAAGACGGGGTCGAGCAGGCCGTGGTCGGCTACGTGGTAGCCGTGCATGCTGGGGTGCAGCTTCAGTCCCACGAGCCCCGCGTCGACGAACCTGCGGATCTGATCGGTCGCGTCATCGTCCTGGGGCATGACCTGTCCGAAGCCGAACAGGCGGTCCGGGTGCTGCTTGACGAGTTCGACCAGGAAGTCGTTCTCGATGCGCTGCGCGAGAGAGCACACCATCGCCTTGTCGACGCCAGCAGCGTCCATGCGCGTAAGAATGCGTTGAGCGTCGAACGGCACATACGGCGGCGCCGGCTCCCCCGGGCGCGCACCGGTGAGGTAGTCGCTGCGCCCGCGAACGTCCTGCGTGGTGTTGTAGGCATCGATGATCATGGTTTCTCCTTAACCTTGCGAAGTGGGCCGCACGACAGCCACCGGCTGTCCGGCGGTGACGGATTGACCGGCGCTCACGAGCACCTCGAGGACCGTTGCGTGCACGTCCGGCACGACGGGAAGCTCCATCTTCATGGCCTCGAGAATGACGACGGGGTCGGCGCTTGAAAGGGTCTGACCGGGCTGGACGGGCACTCGCCACACCGAACCGGCCATGGGCGCCTCGCAGACGATGGCACCCTCGGGTACGTCGATAGCGGGGACGACGGCCGATGCGGTCGGCTCGGGCTCGGTGGCTGTCGCCGAGAACTCCCCTGCGGCCTCCCAGGCCGCGCGCTCCTCAGCGAACGCCACCGCCTGGCGCTGTCGAAACTCGGTGATCGATGAGGCCTCGCGGTCGAGGAACTCGCGGTGCTCGGCGAGCGAAAACTCCCCGTCCTCGACCTCGATCTCCAGGCGCCCTGCCGCGAAGGCGAGGCGCTGCTCGGCCAGCGTGTCTGCGTCGACCTCTTCAAAGCGGATGCGGTCAAAAAAGCGCAACAGCCACGGCGCATTGGCCGCGAAATTGGGGTTCGATTGCCTGACGCCCGCCCAGATGGGAAGGGTGCGACCCACGAGCTGATAGCCGCCGGGGCTATCCATGCCGTAGATGCACATGTAACTGCCGCCGATGCCCACGGTGCCGGCGGCGGTCCAGGTGCGCGCCGGGTTGTACTTCGTGGTGACCAGGCGGTGGCGCGGATCGATGGGCGCGGCCGCGGGTGCGCCGAGGTAGACGTCTCCGAGCCCCAACACCATGTACGAGGCGTCGAAGACGGTGCGGCGCACGTCGTCGACGCTGTCCAAGCCATTAATGCGGCGAATGAACTCGATGTTGTCGGGGTTCCACGGGGCGTCGTCACGGATGAGGTCCTCGTAGCGAGCGATGGCCTCGCGTACCACGGGGTCGTCCCACGACATCGGCAGACGCACCTCACGACTCGGGACGCTCAGGGCCTCGGTGGGAGGCAGCGTGTCCTCCAACTCCTCGAGAAGCCCATGAAGCGTGCGGACGCTCAGCCGATCGGCGTCGACGTGAAGATGCAGCGAACGGATTCCCGGGGTGACATCGATAAGTCCAGGGCCAGCGTGTGCGCTCAACGCCTCCATCAGCGCGTGCACGCGCATCCGCAGACCGAGGTCCAATTCCATGGGGCCGTACTCGACGAGCAGGTTGTCGTCACCACCGCGCCGGTAGACGACCTCGGGCCCGCCCGCGTGGGCGTCGCGCCGACTCAGCACTCCCTCGTCCGCGTCGCGCGCACTGTGGGAGGGGACGAACGCCACCGCGGCGGCACGTGCGGCCCGCACGCCGTCGAGCGTCGTCTCGTCGACCGGCACCAGCCGAACGGTGTCACCGGGACGAAGCTGCCCAAGCTTCCATCGGTCGGGCGACACCACGGTCACCGGACACGCGAAACCGCCAAGGGACGGGCCATCGGGTCCCAGAATGGACGGGGTGTCACCCGTGAAGTTGATGGCTCCCACCGAATACGGGTTGTCGTGAAGGTTCGAGGGGTGAAGGCCCGCCTCGCCGCCATCCGGACGCGACCATGTGGGCTTGGGCCCGAGGAGCCTGACGCCGGTGCGTGCGGCGTGAACGTGAACCCGCCACGATGCCTGATAGAGCTCGTCGATCGCCTCTCGAGTGAAGTACTCGGGGGCAGGTTGCGGGCCTTCGGCAACGTGGAGTTCCCACGTGTGGCCGAAATCGGGAACATCCTCGCCCGCCGAAGGCTCCGGAGTGAGCGTGCGCGCGGCGCCGGGACGCAGCACGTCGCCCAGCCGCAGCGCACGTCCGCCGTGACCGCCAAAGCCACCGGCCTCGAAGGTCGAGGCGCTTCCCAAATACTGGGGGACGTCGATCCCGCCGGCCACCGCGATGTAGGTACGAGCACCCGCGGAGGGAGTTCCGACCTGCAGGCGTTGCCCTGGACGCACCTCAAGGGCGCGCCACTGCGGGACGTCCTCGCCGTCGAGCGTGACCGGCGCCGGCGCACCCGTCACGGCCACCGTGGTGGCATACGAGAACGCGAGGACGGGCCCGAGCATGGTCGCCTCAAAAGCGGTCGCACCCTCGGGGTTTCCGACCAGGCGGTTGGCGCGGCGCATCGACAGATCATCAAACGGCCCCGACGGCGGCACGCCCACCTGCCAATGCCCCACTCGCCCCGGCCAGTCCTGCAGCGTGGTCGACATTCCGGCACGGACCACCGTGACGCGTTCGTCAGCCACGTCCACCGTCGCGAGCGTCGCGGTCGTCGGCACTGCGGCCACCACGGCGGCCGAGCGAGCGAGAGCACGCACCAAGGGCAGATTTGTCTCGATGCCGTCGATGCGCATGGCGTCGAGACCCTCGGCCAGCCGCGAGAAGGCCTCGTCGCGATCCTTGCCCGTCGCGATGACCTTGACGAGCAGGCTGTCGTAGTCGGTCGTGACGACGTCGCCAGACTCAATGCCCGACTCGACGCGGATGCCATCGCCGCTTGGCAGCACCACCTGGGTGACGAGGCCGGATGACGGACGCGAGCCCGCGAAGACGTCCTCTGCGCAGAGGCGGGCCTCGACCGCATGCCCCACCTGGGTCGCCGTGGGCAGGACCAGGTCGCCACCGGCGATCGCAAGCATGAGGCCCACGAGGTCGAGCTTCGTGACCTGTTCCGTCACGGGGTGCTCGACCTGCAGGCGCGTGTTCGCCTCAAGGAAGTAGGAGTCCTCGCCCGCGACGAGGAACTCCACGGTGCCCACCGAGCGGTAATGCACGGCGGCCGCAATGCGCGTCGCGTCATCCCACAGGCGGGCGCGCAGGTCATCGCTGAGGGCTTGCGCGGGCGCCTCCTCCATCACCTTCTGGTGGCGGCGCTGCAAGCTGCAATCGCGGTCCCCAAGCACGGAGACGCCGCCCTTACCGTCGCCCACCACCTGCACTTCGACGTGGCGCGGCTCGATGACGGCCTTTTCGAGAAAGACGTCACCGTTGCCGAACAGGCGGGCGGAGAGCGAACTGACGGCATCGATCGTGTCGGCGAGTGTGCTGGGCTCGTCGCAGCGCTGCACACCCATGCCTCCACCTCCGGCGACGGCCTTCACCATCACGGGGTAGCCCAGCGCCTGTGCGGCCGCGGCAGCCTCCGAGCCGCGCGTCAGCACTCCAGTGCCGGGAACGCTCGCGACACCGACGCTGTCCGCAAGTTCACGCGCACGCGACTTCGAGCCGAAGAGCTCGATCTGCTCGGCGGTCGGCCCGACAAAGACGAGCCCGGCAGCTTCTACCGCCGCGGCAAACGCCGGATTCTCGGACAGGAAGCCGTACCCGGGGTGAATCGCGTCCGCGCCCACCTGGCACGCGACGTCGACGAGCTCGTCGACGTCGAGGTATCCCGCGCCGTCGGCGGCGAGCGCGACAGCTTCATCTGCCTCACGCACGTGCGCCGATGCCGCGTCCGCCGACGTATAGACGGCTACGGCCGTGAGGCCAGCGTCGTGGACGGCGCGGACGATCCGGCGAGCGATCTCGCCTCGGTTGGCCACGAGGACGCGGCTAAGCGGTGAAGTCACGGTACGTCTGGTCCTCCCGTTGAATGCCCCGCCGTCACGAACGGCGATCCGGGCTGCTTCGCTGTCCACCGCGTCCCGTCAGGACAACTTGGGCACGATCCGAACAACTTTGGATCCAATTTACATGACAACGTATCCGCACAGCGACAACAGTGTTTCCGGCGGGTAAATTCGGACGCAAGTGGTCAATTTCTACCGACCGGTCGGGGGATCCTGGGGGTGTGGGCGGGGTCGCCCGCGAGAGGCCTGTCGCCAGACGAGGGCATCCCCCGAGGGCGCCTCGTTCACCCTGCCGGCGCGCCGCCACCCCTGGCGCACCGCGGCACGAACCTCGCCTCGCGCCCGCGGCCTGACATATCAGATGGCGCGCAACTCGCACCTCACGGCGGATCGACCCGCGCGGCCGCGAGGGCGGCACTCCCGCACGTCGGCGTCGACCATCCGCACGAGAACGCCTCGAGCTCGGCCGGAATTTACATGCTCGTAACATCAGCGATGCTCGTCGGATACACAAATGACTAGATTGGATACACATCGGACGATGTTGGATGCTTACGGCCCCGCCGGCGGCCCGCAGACCCCGATGCCGCAACGGTCGCGGTACGGACATGGGCCGCAAGAGCGGTCCACGTCGCTGCCACGAGAGCCCGCGCGGTCTTCCTCACCTCCGTCCCTTGGGAGCAACCATGACTAAGAAAACCGCCACCCTGGCGTCGATCGCGCTCGCCGCGACACTGGGACTGGCCGCGTGCTCGCCCGCGGAACAGACCGACTCGACGCCCTCGTCCGACTCCACCGCGGCAGCGGCCACCACCATCAACACCGAACTGTTCTCCTCGCCCACGCAGTTCGACCCCGCGATTGCCTCGGGCTCGGCTACCGTGTCCGCCGCCCGTCTGGGCTTCGACACCCTGCTGCGTGCAAGCGACGACGGCTTTGTGGGCGGCCTCGCGACTGACTGGGAAGCGACGTCCGCAACCGACTACACCCTCACGATTCGCAACGATGCTGTCTGCTCGGATGGCACCGTCATCGACGCGCAGATTGCTGCTGACTCGCTGACCTACCTCACCACCGTCGACGACGCGGCAGCTCAGGCCGCGACCGCGAAGGCCTTCGGGACCGGCACTCCGACCTTCACGGCGGATGGCGACACGCTGTCGATCAGCCTCACCGAGCCCTACGCTTCCGTGTTCGCGGGACTCACGCTCGAGAACACCGGCATCATCTGCCCCGCGGGATTGGCTGACCTTGAAGGTCTCGCGGCTGGCACCGTCGACGGCGCCTGGTCCGGCCCCTACACGCTGGCTGACAACAACGCTGGCGTTTCGGTGTCGTACGAGCTTCGCGACGACTACACCGCGTGGCCCTACGAGCTTGACGGCACGCCCGCCCAGACCATCAACATCACGGTCGCGGCCGACTCCACCACGTCGGCGAACCTCCTGCAGTCCGGCGGCGTCGACGTGACGCGCTTCTACGACTCGAACGCGCTGCAGTTCACGGAGAGCGACGACTTCTCGTACTCGACGACCAACGCCTCCGCCTACTCGCTGGTGTTCAACCAGACCGACGGCTCCGGCTCGATCTACGTCGACTCCCCCGAGCTGCGCGCCGCGACGGCTCAGGCGATCTCGCGCGACGGCTTCAACGACGCCGCGCTCGATGGCCTTGGCACGGACCTCGCCTCGATCACGTACATCCAGTCCCCGTGCGTGAACACCGACGAGTCGCTCCTGCAGGCGTACGACCCCGCCGCCGCGGCATCGGTGCTCGACGGCCAGAACATTCGCCTCCTGACCATGTCGAACTGGGACCCCGCGACCGACTACATGGCCGAGTCCCTCCGTGCAGCCGGCGCCACCGTCGAGGTCACCGCCCTCGACCCCGCCGACTGGCGCGCCGCCCAGCGCGAGGAGAAGGGTTCCTACGACGTCACTCTGGTCGCGGACGGCAACACCTCGGGTATTCCTGCCATCTCGCTGGAGCGCGTCATGGGCACGCTGAGCGAGGACGGCGGCTCGAACATCACCGGCAAGGCCAACGATGTGGCCGACGCTGCCTTCGAGCTCGCGACCACCACCGATGACGCCGACGAGTCCTGCGCTGCCCTCCTCAACGCTCAGGAGACCGTACTCGAGGACGTGGCCTTCGCGCCGCTGATCTCCGACACCCACTACATCGTGGCCCGTGACGGCTTCACGTCGCCGATCATCGCCGGCGCCTGGGACCTCACCACCATGAGGGTCGCGGGCTAAGGCCCTCCGCGTCGCCCACATCGACTTGCAGGGAAAGGAACGACACCATATGAGCACCACGCTGTCGGAAGACCTCACTGCCACCGATGTGGGCGACGCGCCCGCACCGACGGCGCACCAGGCGGGCAGCCGCGCCCGCGTCTGGCGCGCGTTCCTGATCCGCCGGTTCACCGGCCTCGTCATCAGCCTCGTCATGCTGGTGCTGATGACGTTCTTCATCGTCCAGTTGATCCCGGGCGACCCTGCAGAGGCCATCGCCGGCCCCGACGCCTCCCCCACCACCGTCGAGGCCGTCCGCGACGAACTTGGGCTCGACGACCCCATGCTGGTCCAGTTGTGGGATTACGTCACCGGCGTCTTCACTGGCGACTTCGGCGAGTCGTTCCGCTACGGGGTTCCAGCCCTCGACATCGTCATAACCGCGGCCCCGTACACGATCACCATCGCGTTCGCCGCCGTGGCGATCGTCCTCGTCGGCGGAGTCTCGCTTGGCATCGCCGTTGCGATCGCGACCCGCGGCGACCGCAACCGCTGGCTCGGTTCGCTGTTCACGACCGTGACCAGCATCCTGACGTCGATCCCGCCGTACATCCTCGCGACCTTCCTCGTCGTCATCTTCGCCCTGTGGCTTGCATGGTTTCCGCCCGCCTACACCCTCGCCTACGGGTACTGGCAGTCGGCGATTCTGCCCATCGCCGCACTCTCGATCGGATCGATCGGAGGCATGGCGCGCATCGTCCGGCGCGAAGCCGCGGTAGTCGAAGAGATGGACTACATGCGCTCCGCACGCGGATGGCGCTTGCCGGCCATGGTCCGCTACGCCAAGCACCTCCTGCCCAACGTCTTGACGACGTCGCTCACGTTGGCCGGCATCATCCTCACCGCCTTGCTCGGATCCGCACTCATCGTCGAGACGGTCTTCGCGTGGCCGGGCATCGGAAGCGCGGTCATCCGCGCGATCGCCGAGGACAAGGACTATCCCGTGATCCGGGCCGCGGTCTTCGTCATCGGCGCCATCTCGCTGATCACGACACTGATCATCGACATCGTCCTGGGCGCCATCGACCCCCGCACCCTTGGAGAAGACCGTGACTGAGATCACCGCCCACGCTCCTGCACCCGTGGCAGCGCGCCGCCGCTTCCGCTGGAACGGCACTCTCGTGACGGGGCTCGCCATGTTTGCGGCGGTCATCCTCGTCGCCATCATTGCGCCCTTCTTCTACGCCGACCAGGCGGCCGAGCTCACGGGCGAGTCCAGCCTGGGCTCCGTGCCGGGTCACCCTCTCGGCACTGACACCCTGGGCCGCGACATGCTTGCCCGCACGCTGGTGGCGACGCGCACCACCGTGCTGATGGCGCTGGCCGCCACGGCGCTCGCGGCCGCCATCGGGGTCGGTTTCGGCATCGCCGTCTGGCTCGCACCACGGCGCCTGCGCAACCTGGGCCTGCGCCTCATCGAGTTCTTCATCTCGTACCCCGGGCTCCTACTGGCGATCATCGTCGCCGCGATCCTCGGCCAGGGCGCCATCAATGCCGTCATTGCGGTCGCCGCTGCGTCGATCGCGGGCTTCGCCCGGCTCACGGCCAACCTCGCGTCCGGCATCGCCGCACGCCAATATGTGTCGACGGCTCGGCTGCTGGGCGTGCCCGCCCACCGCATCGCGCTCCGTCACGTCCTGCCAAACATGGCCGAACCCATGCTCATCATCACGGCCCAGGCCTTCGCCGGCGCGCTCGTGGAGATCTCGGGACTGTCGTTCGTGGGCCTTGGCACCCAGGCGCCCTACTTCGACTACGGCACGCTCCTCGCGGACAGCCTGTCGAAGATCATGACGAACCCCATCCTGCTCGTGGGCCCGGCGCTCGCCATCGTGATCGTGTCGATGTCCGCGCTCTTCATCGGAGATGGGCTCGCCGCCGCCGCCAACCCGCGCTCGAACGCGAAGCAGTCTCAGCTCACCCTCCGCGAGGGAGAGACGAGCGCCCTGTCGCCCGCGGATGACGACGCCCTCCTGGTGGCCGACGGCGTCACAGTGACCCACATCGAGTCCGGCCGCGAGCTGGTCTCCGACGTGTCCTTCACCATTCGCCGCGGCGAGATCGTCGGCATCGTCGGCGAATCGGGTTCAGGCAAGTCACTGACTGCCTCGGTGGCGTCGCGGCTGCTCGCCGACGGCCTGTCCGCCTCGGTCAGGCGCCTCACGCTGGGCGATACCGATCTCACGGGCAAGGTCCCTCCGGCGGAACTCGCGTCGCGCATCGGCCTGGTTTACCAAGACCCCGGCACCGCCCTCAACCCTGCTCTTACGCTGGGCTCACAGCTGTCCGATGTGCTGCGCACGCGCATGGGCATGAACAGGCGCGAGGCCCGCAGGGCTCTCCTCGCGGCATTCAAGGACGTCCTCATGCCCGATCCCGAGGGCCGGCTGCGCCAGAACCCTCACGAACTGTCCGGCGGCATGAACCAGCGCGCCATGATCGCCTCCGCGATGTCCGTGAAGCCCGAACTGCTCATCGCCGACGAGCCCACCACGGCACTCGACGTCACGGTGCAGCGCGAGGTTCTGACTCTGATCAACCGCCTCAACACGGAGCGTGGCACCGCCGTCCTGTTCATTTCCCACGACCTCGGCGTGGTGCGCCGCCTATGCGACCGCGTGCTGGTGATGCAACGCGGCCAGATCGTCGAACAGATCGACGACATGGACAACCTCACCGTCGAGCGCGCAGCCCATCCCTATACACGCCAGCTGCTCGCGGCGACCCCGTCCGTGCGACTCGAAGAGGACAAGGCATGAGCGACACCCTGGTCAATGTGACCGACCTCAACGTGCACTTCGGCACGTCGCACGTACTGCAGGACGTGTCCGTCAGCCTGGGCACGGGCCGCACCGTGGGCGTCGTAGGCGAGTCGGGCTCTGGCAAGTCCACCCTTGCCAAGGCCCTGGTCGGAGTGGTCCCCGCGTCTGGCGGTGAGATCTGGGTCGACGGCCTGGATGTGCGCTTGGCGACGCGTCGAGAGCTCGCGCAATACCGGCGACGCATTCAGATGATCCCTCAGGACCCGTTCTCCTCCCTGTCTCCGCGACGGACCATTGCCCAGACTCTCGCGGAGGCCATTGAGCCCGGTCGCGGGCGCGTCCGCCCCTACCAAGACCGCATAGCGCACTGGCTTGAGCGCGTGGGGCTCGATGCGTCGATGATGCACCGCTATCCTCACGAGTTTTCCGGGGGCCAGCGCCAGCGCATCGCGATCGCCCGTGGACTCATCATCGATCCCTCCTTCGTCATCGCGGACGAGATCACCTCCGCGCTCGACGTGTCGGTCCAGGCACAGGTGCTCGAACTCTTGGCGGATATCCGCGAATCACTTGGGCTCACCATGATGTTCATCTCGCACAACCTCGCGGTGGTCCAGCACGTCAGCGACGACGTCGTTGTCCTCTACCGCGGCGTCGTCGTGGAGGCGGGACCGGTCGCACAGATCTTCTCGTCACCTCAGCACTGGTACACCAAGGCGCTCCTCGAGGCCGACCCCGGCTCGCCCGGGTTCACCCTCGACGCACCCGCCGCCTGACTCTCTCGAAAGGCTCCCTTCACGCATGCCGGCCGGAATCCTGCCCCTCACCCCCACCTCTTCGACCACCACCCGCGTTGTCGGCGCGACCATCCTCGACGGCACGCTGCGTGACCCGATCGAGAACGGCGAGGTGGAGTTCCAGGACGGAGTCCTGACGTATGTGGGCCCACGACGTGCACAGGCGGGCGCAGGCGCGACCGTGATCGATGCGTCCGGCGGCTACCTCATGCCAGGCTTCGTGGACCTCCACGTGCACCTCGCCATGTCGCATGATGCGGGTCTCGACGAGCAACGCCTGTGGTTCCCCGAGGAGGAGGCGCTCGCGACAGCGTCGACCATGCGCCAGACGCTCGAGGCCGGAGTCACCAGCGCTCGCGACCTGTCGGGACTCACCCCCGGATACCGACGTGCCATCGCGCAGGGCCGCGCCCTGGGCCCACGCATGCACCTTGCGATCGCCCTACTGTCCCCGACTGGCGGCCACGGCGACCCCGTGTTCCCCAATGGCTCGGTGCCTCTGTACGCGGAGCGGGCCACCACCCCAGGATGGCGCGTGGTCGACACCGACGACGAGGTCATCCGGACCGTGCGCACCCTTGCTCGCACTGGCGCGGACGTGATCAAGGTCTGCACCACCGGAGGCATGTCTTCGCCCAGCTATGGCCCCGATGAGCCCGGCCTCCCCATGGAGCACGTCCGCCTCATCGTCGAGGAGATGGCGCGCCTCCAGTCGCAGCCCGTGACCGCGCACGCGCAGGGCGCCGACGGCGTCACCGCCGCCGTGGTCGGCGGCGCCGCGAGCGTGGAACACGGCTATGACGTCACCGACGACACCCTTGCACTCATGGTCGAACACGGCACGGCCATGATCCCGACGCTCAGCACGCTTCTGCGTCCCGCGGACGCCACCGTCCTGGGCGCGGAGCGCGCCGCCCTCAAGCGGGATTGGCAGGCCCGCGGGGTGGCGTCCACGCGGCGCGCCATCGATGCCGGCGTCACCATCGGCATGGGCACCGATGCAGGCATCCACCCACAGGGACGCAACCTCACCGAGCTGGGTCACCTCGTCGAGGCGGGCCTCACGCCACTTCAGGCGCTCCACGCGGGCACGGCGACCGGCGCGAAGCTCATGCGACTCGACGACCGCCTGGGCACTCTCGCGCCTGGCATGCTCGCCGACATGGTGCTGTCCGACATCAACCCCCTGGAGCGCATCCACGACCTCGGCGATCCCCAGCGCATCCGTGCCGTGATCCAGGGAGGGCGCTTCGTGAAGGACCTGGATGAGGTCGCGCCGCGCGAGAGGCTCCCCCTCTAGGCCTCCCCCGTCGCGACCTCGCGCCCCGGCGTGTTCGACCACTGGGACCACGACCCCGGGTACAGAGCCGCCGTGATGCCGATGGTCTCGAGCGCCGCGACCTGGTGCGCAGCGGTCACGCCGGAGCCGCAGTACGACGCCACCGGCAGTGAGCCGTCGATGCCGACCGCCGCGTAGCGCTCGGCGATCTCCGCCGTGGGCAGGAACGACCCGTCGCCGTTCACATAGTCCGCCATCGGGACGTTGACCGCACCGGGGATGTGACCGGCCTGGGGGTCGATCGGCTCGACCTCGCCGCGGAAGCGCTCCCCCGCACGCGCATCGAGCAGCACGCCGCGCTCCGGGAAAGCAGCCGTCGCATCGATATCGATGACGGGCATGCGGCCCCAGTCCAGCGTCACCGCACCGGGCAAGACCTCCACGTCACCCGCCTCGAGCGCGCCACCCGCGGCGGCCCACGCTGCCAGTCCCCCGTCGAGGATGCGCACGTCCACGCCCGCGTGGCGCAAGAGCCACCAGGCGCGGGCTGCCGCGAGCGACGTCGCAGCGTCGTAGACCACCACAGCATCGCCGTCGTTCAGGCCCCAGCGCCGGGCCGCGGCTTCAAGAGACAACCGGCTCGGCAGCGGGTGCCGTCCCTCGGACGGCGCGCCGTGCGAGGACAGCTCGTCCTCGAGACTCACGTAGACCGCGGCGGGCAGGTGCCCGGCCAGGTAGGCGTCGCGCCCGTCGGGCTCGGCGAGCGACCAGCGCACGTCGAGCAGGACCGGCCGGCCGGACTCGCGGGACAGTGCGTCCGCGAGCCCGGCGGCAGAGATGAGCGTCATCAGTTGGCCGCGGTCACGGTCGCGGCGAGGTCACCCTCGGCCACGACGGTCACTCGCGAGGAGCCCGTGTCGGGGTGGACCGCGAGCGTCTCGGCCGCGATGAGGTCACGCCACGTCTCGACGGCTCCCACCCGCTCGGCGGGCACCGTGAGCGCCAGCTCGATACGGTCGGACACCTGCAGGCCCGAGGCCTTGCGGGTGTCCTGCACCACACGGATGACGTCGCGGGCGTAGCCCTCCGCCTCGAGTTCGGGTGTGAGGCCCGTCTCGAGCAGCACAAAGCCGCCCGAGCCGAGCACCGCGGCGGCCTCGTCCGCCGCCTCGTCGCCGCCACCGATGACCGTGGCGAGCTCGTACTCGCCCTCGACCAGGCCGATGCCGCCGGACACCACCTCACCGGCACCAGACACAGACCAGTCGCCCGTCTTGGCGCCCTTGATGGCCGCCTGGACGTCCTTGCCGATGCGCGGGCCGGCCGCGCGGGCGTTGACGGACAGGCGCTGCTCCACGGGGTGCGCGGCCGTGAACTCGGCCTCCGAGACCACGCGCACCGTCTTCACGTTGAGCTCGGAAGCAATCAGTTCCGCGTACGGGGTGAGCCCCGCAACATCCGCCACCGCGACCTCGAGGGCCGCAAGCGGCTGGCGCACGCGGATCTTCTCCGCCTTGCGCAGCGCGTGAGCGGAGGAGACGATCTCGCGCACCTGGTCCATCACGCCGCCGAGCGACGAGTCGACCCACGCCTGCTCCACCACGGGGTAGTCCGTGAGGTGCACCGAGCGCTCGCCCGTGAGGCCGCGGTAGATCTCCTCGGTCTCGAGCGGCAGCAGCGGCGCGGCCAGGCGCGTCACGGTGGTGAGCACCGTGTAGAGCGTGTCGAACGCGGCCGCGTCCTCGTCCCAGAACCGGTCGCGCTGGGTGCGGATGTACCAGTTCGTCAGCAGGTCCATGAACTGCGTGAGCGACTCGGACGCGCCGGGCACGTCG
This sequence comes from Demequina sp. NBRC 110051, assembly GCF_002090055.1. Lineage (GTDB taxonomy): Bacteria > Actinomycetota > Actinomycetes > Actinomycetales > Demequinaceae > Demequina. The sequence continues at coordinate 21,499 of NZ_BBRH01000008.1, read as the reverse complement.
TAGGCGTCGAGCTGGGCGGACATGGTCTCGACCAGCTCGGCGGTCTTGGCCAACACATACCGGTCCATGACAGGCAAGCCAGCCACGGCATCGGCCGCTACCGGCTTGGCCATATAGCCAGCCGCGCCGTTCGCGGCGCCCGCATACATCGTGAAGAAGTAGTACGAGCTCCACAGCGGCAGCATGACCTCGCGCACGCCCTCGCGGATGCCCTCCTCGGTCACCACCAGGTTGCCGCCGCGCAGAATGGGGCTGGACATGAGGAACCAGCGCATGGCGTCGGAGCCGTCGCGGTGGAACACCTCGTTGACGTCCGGGTAGTTGCGCAGCGACTTGGACATCTTCCGACCATCGGAGCCGAGCACGATGCCGTGGGAGATCGACGTCGAGAACGCGGGACGGTCGAACAGCGCCGTCGCGAGGACGTGCATGACGTAGAACCAGCCGCGGGTCTGGCCGATGTATTCGACGATGAAGTCCGCGGGGTTGTGGGTGTCGAACCACTCCTCGTTCTCGAACGGGTAGTGCACCTGAGCGAACGGCATGGAGCCGCTGTCGAACCACACGTCGAACACGTCTGTGATGCGGCGCATGGTCGACTGCCCGGTCGGGTCGTCCGGGTTGGGGCGCGTGAGGTCGTCGATGTAGGGCCGGTGCAGGTCGGGCTGGCCCTCCTCGTTCAGCGGTAGGCGACCAAAGTCGCGCTCGAGATCCTCGAAGCTGCCGTACACGTCGGTGCGCGGGTAGGCGGGGTTGTCCGAGACCCACACGGGGATGGGCGTCCCGAAGTAGCGGTTGCGGCTGATGGACCAGTCGCGCGCGCCCTCGAGCCACTTGCCGAACTGGCCCTCCTTGATGTGGCCGGGCACCCAGGTGATGTCCTCGTTGAGCTCCACCATGCGGTCACGGAAGTCGGTGACCTTGATGAACCACGAGGAGATGGCGCGGTAGATCAGGGGGTTGCGGCAGCGCCAGCAGTGCGGGTAGCTGTGGTCGTAGGTCTCGTGGCGCAGCACCAGCTCGCGGGCCTTGAGGTCCTTGATGATCGTGGGGTTGGCGTCGAAGACCTGCTCGCCCACATAGTCAGGCGCCTCACTGGTGAAGCGGCCCTTGGAGTCGACGGGCACCACGGTGCCGATGCCGTTCTCGGCACACACCGCGGCGTCGTCCTCACCGAAGCCGGGCGCCATGTGGACGATTCCCGTGCCGTCCTCGACGGACACGAAGTCCGCGACCAGCACGCGGTGGGCGTTCTCCATGCCGGCGAAGTAGGCAAACGGCGGCACGTACGCGAGCCCGCCAAGCGAGGCACCGGTCACGGTCGTCACGACGGTCGCGTCCTCCCCCAGTTCGCGCGCATAGGCAGCGAGGCGGGCCGAGCCGATCACCAGGCGGCGGCCCGCGAAGGCCGAGTCGGCGCCGGGCTCCACGACGGAGTACTCGATCTCGGGGCCCACGGCCACGGCGAGGTTGCTGGGCAGCGTCCAGGGCGTGGTGGTCCAGATGAGGATTTCCGCGCCCGCGAGGTCGCCGGGGGCGTCCACCAGGGGCATCGTCACCGTGAGCGCGGGGTCCTGGCGCGACGCGTACACGTCGTCGTCCATGCGCAGCTCGTGGTTGGACAGCGGCGTCTCGTCGCGCCAGCAATACGGCAGCACGCGGTGACCCTCGTACGCCAGGCCCTTGTCGTACAGCGACTTGAAGGCCCAGATCACCGACTCCATGAAGGTGGGATCGAGCGTCTTGTAGTCGTTGTCGAAGTCCACCCAGCGCGCCTGGCGGGTGACGTACTCCTGCCACTCGTCCGTGTAGCGCAGCACCGAGTCGCGGCACGCCTTGTTGAACGCCGCGATGCCCATCTCCTCGATCTGGGACTTGTCGGTGATGCCCAGGATCCGCTCGGCCTCGAGCTCGGCGGGCAGGCCATGGGTGTCCCAGCCAAAGCGGCGCTCGACCTTCTTGCCGCGCATGGTCTCGAAGCGCGGGACGACGTCCTTCGCGTAGCCGGTCAGTAGGTGGCCGTAGTGCGGCAGTCCGTTGGCGAACGGCGGGCCGTCGTAGAAGACGAACTCCTCGGAGTCCGCGCGGTTGTCGATCGAGGCCTGGAAGGTGGCGTCTTCCTTCCAGTACGCGAGCACATCCTCCTCGAGGGAGGGGAAGCTCGGGGACGCGGGAACCTCGGCGGACGGCCGATGCTGGGGATACGTGCTCATATGGGGTGGTCCTCGTCGGGTCGCTAGCCTTCGCACGAGGACGCCTCGCCGTGCGTGTCACACGGCCGCTGCGCGGTACCACCTCGCTTGCACCCTGACGAGTGCCACTCATGCCCCCGCTGCCACGGAGACGCCGCTGTGACGGGCTGCCCGTGCGGTTCTACTAGGGATCGCTCCCGTTCTTCCGCAAGCTCACCGGTGATGGCCGGGTCGACGCTGGTGCGACCAGTGTACGGGACGCTCGGCGTGCGGCGCGAGGACCCCGGGGTGACACTGGCGAGAGGACAAAGGAGTTCCCCATGCTGACCGACAGCCCCGCAGTTGCCACCTTTTCCGTCGACTCGGCGGCCACGGCCGCCGAGTTCTATCGAGACGTCCTGGGATTGGACGTGCGCCTGGACGATGAACCGGGGCCGATGCTCCACGTCGCCTTCGCAGGCGGCGGCCGGGCGATGATCTACGAGAAGGAGGGTCACCAGGCAGCGAGCCACACGGTGCTGATGTTCCCCGTGGACGACGTGGTCGCCACCGCCGGGGAGCTGGTGCAGCGCGGCGTGGTGCTTGAGCGGCTCGAGTGGTGCGATCCGGACGGCATCGCGCGCGATCCGGACGGGGCCATGCCGGACATGGCCTGGTTCAAGGACCCCGCCGGCAACTGGCTACACCTCATCGGTCCCACGCCGTGAAGTAGGACGTGATCACGGGCGCGACCTCATCGGCGCCGCCGGGCTCCGCGATGACCGTGAGCATGCGCCCTTGCTGGACGTGGACCCACAGGCGCCATGGGTCGGTGCCGTCGCGAGAGATGTCGACGCGCATGCCGCCACCTGCCACGGCACTGAACGCGACGTCCTCCTCGACGTTCACCACAGCCGCGCCGCCCACCGCCTGACGGCACATCTGCGCGGCCTCGACCATGAGCGCGAGGTAGGCCGCGGCGCCCGCGCGGCGCGTGAACTCCGCCTCGTAAACCCCCACGTCGCCCAGCCCGTGGAACCCTCCCAGTCGCTGCGACGAGAGGGGAGCCTCGGGAAGCGGGGCCTCAGCCGCATCGGCGAGCATCTGGAAGCGGGCGAAGGCATCGAGAACCTGGCACGTGGTGAGGGCGTCTCCCGTGACGTCGGCGCCCACCAACACGGCCTCGTCGGGACCCTCGGGAACGAAGAACGCGTCGAGCGGTCGGCCGCTCACGCGCCAGGCATCGGCGGCTGAGTCCTCGGGCAACTCTGTCCATCCGGTTCCTGTCGGCGTGAGTGACGTACCCGAGGGGGACGCCGCAGGGGTGGCGTCGCGACGGTCGGTGACCACGGCATCGGCCGCGACAAACCCCAGCGCGACAGACGCGGCGACGGCAGCGACGCCGCTGGCCTGTGCCGTACGCCTCAGGGCCCGCCGGGGAGCAACAGCGCGCTCGTACAGCAGCACATCGTCGTCGGGATGCGTCCGGGCAAAGCGCTCCGACTCACGCTCGGCCACCTCCGCGAGGAGGCGCCTCAACTCTGCACTCATCGCGCACCTCCCTTCACCAGCACCACCGACTGAGGTGTCGGCTCGGGGCCCGGATCAATGTCTCCCAACTCGCCCCGCATATGCACCATCGCGTCGTGGACGTAGCGCTTGACCGAGCCCTCGGACAGGCCCAGGCGCTCGGCCGTCTCCGCGGTGGAGAGGTCCTCGAAGTACCGCAGCACCACGCAGGCGCGCTGGCGCGGCGCGAGGCCGTTGAGCGCGCAGACCACCACGTCGTGGTCCCCTGCCGCGTCGTCGGGTGGCGCGACATCGGGCACCACCAGGAGGTGCTGCTTGGCCAGAGCCCGCGAGCGCGAGCGCCGATTGTTGAGAAAGAGCGTGAGGATGGCGCGCCGCACGTAACCCTCGGCCGCGCCCACGTTCTCGAGCCGACGTGCACGGGAAAACGTGCGGATGATGGCGTCATGGACCAGGTCCTCGGCGAGTGGGCGGTCACCGGCGAGCAGGTAGGCGTACCCGACGAGCGCGCTGCGTCGCTGCCGGATCAGCTCCTCCAGGACTCCATGCCAAGCGCTCATGATGAGCGACCCTCCCGCCGGCGGCTGCCGGTCCTCGTGTCCATTGTGCTCGCCCTGATGTGGCTATGCAGGGCGTCAGTGCCCGGACGTGTGGTCGACGAAGGCTGCGATGACGTCCGCTGCCAGGTCTTCGTGGCCGTCGACCTCGGCCATGAAGAGGCGCACCGCGTAGCGACCCGTGACGTGGACATAGGAGACGCTCGCGACGGTGTCTACGTCGATTGGGGCGCCGTCGGGGCCCTCCTCCCACGACACGTCGACGGGGACGGTGATCCGCGTGGTCGGCAGCTCCACGCCTGGAAGATCGACCATCGCGACCTCCAGACCTTCGCGCCGGAAGCCGAAGTCGTGCGCCGGATACGCCACCGTGTACGTGTCGCAGTCGGCAGCCAGAGGCTCCGCCACGGTCGCCGCCGCGAGCCGCGGATCGCCGAAGATTCGCGTGATCACGTGGATATGTGGCCCCTCGACGTCGTCCCCTGCGACGGGCGACTCCTCAGCAGTGACGTAGAGCCCGTCCGGCTGAACAAGGTCGCGGGCGGCGTCGGTGAGGTCGACGTCGGTGGCCAACTCGATGGCGTGCTCGACGCTCCGACACGCGCCCGGGGTCACCTCCGCCCCCGCAGCGAACCAGTAGCTGTAGACCGTGTCATACGGAGGCGCGCCGCGCTGCTCCTCGAGAACAAATCCGGGAATCTCCGGCGAGAACGACGCGATGAGGTCGCGCATCTCTGGCACGTCCGCCGGGCTGATCAGGCCGTCCTGAGCGGCGACCTCTCCCCCGCCTGGACTGAGCGAGCCATCGCCCGGAGCCATCGGCGTCACGGTGGCTTCGGGGCTGGGCAGCGCCGCGGCCGAGGCGGGCCCCGGTTTGTCCTCGGGGTCCCCTGTGCATCCGGCGGCAACGACGACGCCGGCGACGGCCGCGAGAACGGCGGGACGACGGGGGACGTGAGGTGTGCGCATGATGTTCCCTCCCGGACAGCACAGCGCGTGGGCACTGCCTCAACACCGCAGCAGCCGCAAGGGTTGGGGCGCCCCTCGCAGACGGTGTGAACCGGATTCACCCGCGCCACGCCGGTGAGAGGGGCCGATGACCTGGTCACCCCCGCGCATCGTTCTCGATTCCGGTTGACACTGTCCGACGCGGAGGGCAGGGAGGTCCGGGATCTTTGCCGTCGCAGGAACATCTCGACGTGCGCCATAGTTGGCTCAGGGGAACGTTTCTCTCGACACCCGGGCCGCTCCGTCGCGCCTGGTGAGAGGTGTAGTCGGTCGGTAGGAAGGAGGCCTCGTGAGCGACGCTCGCGCCCCGCAGGATGGGACGCCGGAAGAGCCGGACACCACGGCGGACACCTACGAACCGCCGGCCGATGCGCTGACGATGACGCTTGACCTGCCCCTCCTGGGCGAGGAGGAGGCCTGGGCCGAGGAGCACGGCGGCGGCACGTGGTCGTTTGCGACGCCCGACGAGGGGGACGGGACCGACCAGGACGCTGGCATCGACGAGGGCGACCGCACCGAGGAGGAACCCACCGGCGAGGCCGCGGAGGCCGACACCCACGCTGCTGAGTTCGCCGAGGACATGTGGGCCCCGGTCCCCGTGGTCGATCCCGAGCCCACGACGTTCTCCCTGCCGGTGCTCGGCGGATCGCCCGAGGCCGTCGTCCTTGACGAGCCCCTTGCCACGGAGCGCGACGAGGCTGCGCTGTCGCTCACACCCCAGCGCGCGCGGATCGGCCTGGCGGTGCTTGCCTTCGGCGCGTTCGCGGCGGGCGTCAACGAGGGAGCCGTCGTCGCCCTCACGCCTGCCATCGCATCGGGACTGGGGGTATCCGTCGCGACGGTCGGCCTCCTCGCGACGGCCTTCGCGCTCACCGTCGTTGCGGCCGCGGTGCCGCTGACGCTCGCGACCAAGCGGGTGAGCCGCCGCGTGGCCCTGACGGCCGCGTTCGCGGTGTGGACGGCGGGAGTCGGTGTCGCGGCCGCGGCACCCACGATCGAGGTGTTGGCCGTGGGCCGTGTGCTGTCCGCCGGCGCGCACGCGCTGTTCTGGGCCATGGTGGCGCCGACGGCCGCAAGCCTCTTCGCGCCCCACCTGCGCGCGCGCTCCGTCACCGGCATCATGCTGGGCTCTGCGGCCGCGGGCGTGTTCGGCACCCCCGTGGTCACTGTCATGGGCGCCCAGATCGGGTGGCGTATGCCCTTCGTCGCCCTCGCGGTGACCGGTCTGGTCGTGACCGTCGCGCTCGCCCTGTCGCTGCCTGCCTCGCGCGGGTCGACCAGCGGGCCGGCCGTGCTCGGTGACCTCCCCAACCGCGGCGCCTTCATTCGCGTGCTCGCCGTCGCCTTCCTCGTCTCGGTGTCCATGACCACCACCTGGACCTATGTGGTGCCGTACTACACCGGGGTCTCGGGCCTCCCGTCTGGCATGGTGCCCGTGCTGTTCGCCATCGGCGGCCTGCTCGCCGTGGGCGCTACGCTCGCGATCGGCCCGTTCCTCGCGCGCCACGCGGTGCGCACGGTAGCCGTCGGTAGCGCGGCGCTCGCGCTGTCCTGGGTGGTGCTGGCGCTCGCCCAGCCGTGGTCCGCAATCGCCGCGCAGGCGCTGCTGTCCTCGGGATGGGCGGTGCTCGTCGCCGCCCTGCTCAATTGGGCCATGCGCCACGCCCCCATGCGCACGGACCTCGCCGGCGGCGTGTACACGTCGACGGCCAACGCGGGCTCCGCACTGGGTCCCCTGCTGGGCGCCTGGGTGGTCGCGACGTTCTCCACGGCCGTGCTGCCGTGGTTCTCGCTGCTGCTGACCGCAGTCGCGGGCGTGGTGGTCGCCACCGTGGACCGGCGCACGCTCGTCATGCTGTCGGTGCCGCGTCACATTCGCATGGCGCGCATGAGCATGTACGAGGTGCAGCAGCGCCGCCGCGAGTGGCGCCTGCGCCAGCGCGAGCTGTCCGATGCCGACCGTCAAGAGGCCGCCGCGCACCGGCATGAGGCCGAGGAGCGCTGGCGTCAGGCCGCGAGCCAGTCGCCCGTGCCGCTCGACCGCGCGCTGTTCATGCGTTAAACCGGCCGATGCCGTGGTGGGCTCGCGTACGTGAGCCCGAGCCGCCGGGCCGGTTGCGCGGCGGTGACGCGCCGGCTACACGCCGCGTTCGGTCGCCACGTCAGGGACGACCGCGACGTTGATAGCGACCGGCGCCGTGCCATCGCGCCGCGGCCTGTCTTCATACTTTGCGAAGATCGCGCCGAGCTCCTCCGCGAGGTCCCCGCGCTCCTCCGCGGTCAACCAGCTCACGCCGTGACGCACCGAGAAGCGGGACTTCTTCCACTCGTCACCGTCGTGGGTGCCCACATAACGGGTGGTCGTGGAGACGATCTGATCGGCGAAGGCCTGCATGGTGGCGAGGAACTCCTCGGCCGTGCCGGAGGTGAACTCCTCCTGCGTCATGATGCTCTCGCGCGGCACGGCGCGGTACGTGCGCTCCATGGCCCCACCCCGGCGCTCGGAGCTCACCACCTCGATCACGCCCGCGTCGTGAAGCTGCGAGATGGCGCGGTACAGGGACGCCTGCGGGACCTCGGGCATGATCTTCTGCAGATCACGCGTGGTGAGCTCCTCGCCGCTGAGGGCAATGACCACGCGCATGCGTACTGGGTGGAGCAAGAGTCGCGCGCGGTCCGTTCCCATGGCGACACTCTACCGGCGACATACGAGGCCTGTCGGTCATTTCGGACACGTGGTCGGGGAGCTCGTTAGCCCCTCCCCAGCCACGGAATGAACTTCCCCGTGCGCGACGCGTACGCACCGTACCCCGGGTAGGCCACGCGCAGGTAGCGCTCCTCGGCGCGCGTCTTGATCTCGAAGAACACCACCAGGGCCACCACGGAGAGATAGCAGGTCCACTTGCCCGCCCCCACCGCCACGCCCAGGCAGATCACCACCAGGGCCGTGTACATGGGGTGACGAACCAAGCGGTACAGCCCCGAGCCCACGAGGCCCACGCCGTTGGGCACCGGCGACGGCGTCAGCGAACCACCGAGCGAGCGCCCGGTCCACAGCACGCCCGCGGATCCCAGCAGCACGAGCACCAGCGAGCCCCACAGCGACTGCGGGAACTCCGGCCCGGGCGACGGCAGCAGCGCGGTCGCCGCAACAGCGAGGAACATCAGCCCTTGGACGGCGACCATGCCCCAGCGCCCCTCACGCACGAACGTGCGGGCGCGCCCCAGCAACGACTCAGCCACGCGACTCACCCCCGGAGCGCGCCTCCCGGGTCAGCCGCGAGCGCCGCGGCGCGAGCGGCTCGGCGTGATACTCGTCGATCCAGTCGTCCACGCGCTCCCACCAGTCATACAGCCACGCCTCGCGCGCCTCGCGGCCCACGGGGATCTCGTCGGGCAAGGCGGTCCAGCCCTGAAGCGTGATCACCTTGTCGACGGGCAACTCGCGCCACACGTCCGCGACCGTCGAGAGCTTCTCAAGACCTGTGTGAGCCACGACCATCACGGCGGCCTCGGGGCACGCCTCAATCGCCGCGAGCACGCCGCCGGGGTGCGGCGGCATCACGTGGGGCATGGACTCGGCCCGGTCCGCGAGCGCGTCGCGGCCCGCGGCGCGCAGTTGGGCGATGCGCTTGGCACGGCGCCCGGGAGTCGCGTTGGCGCCCTCGGGGAAGATCAGCAGCGCGTCCTCGGCCTCCAGGTCACGCGCCATCGCGGCGATGGACAGCGCGCCGCCCGGCGCGCCCTTCTTGCGCGAACTACGTGGTGCCACAAACCGGGTCGGCACGCGGTTGAGCAGCACGTCGACGGCCGGGTCCCACTGCAGGGTGTCCTTGAGGACGATCGCGGGCTCGCGGCGGAACCGGTTAATGAGCGACTCGACGATGATGAATGAGTCGCCCGGCCCCGCGTGGCGCGACACCACGATGAGCGGCCGGCCCACGGCCACCGCATCCACGTCCCACGCCGAGGTGTCGATTTCCAGGCGCAGCGTCCACTTTGCGGCACGGAACAGCGAGCGCAGCATGGTGCCTGCGAGCGCATAGTGCTGGCGCTGGAACCACGGCGAGTTGACTCTCCACCCGAACCCGGAGATCAGCCACAGCCCCAGCATCCACACCAGCGCGACCGCGTCCCACAGCAGGTACAGCCCCGCCATGAAGATCACGCGCAGGATGCGCACGTGACCGGGCAGCGCCCACGCGACCACGCCCGCGACGACCACCACGAGCCACACCGTCATGGGCAGCCACACGAACGCCAGCAGCACGATGGCGGGGGCGATCACGCAGCGACGCACCCAGACGGGCGGAAGCCTCCAGTAGCGTCTCACCCGCGCGTCACCCCTGCTTCCTCGAGGTACGCGGCTGTCGCCGCGTGGGCCGCGTCCATGCGCGCTCCCACCGTATCGAGCCGCCTGAACGCGCCCAGCTTCTCGTCGCCCTCCTGCGCCCCGCCATAGGGCAAGACGTGGATACGGATGCCCCCAGGGACATCGGCCATATCCCTCGCGAACCGGTGGCGCCGGGAGATCTCGAACGCGATCTTGGCCACGTCGGAGGGCTTCTGAGGCGCGCTCAGCGGCTCCTCGATGCGCCCCACCTGCAGCACGAATACCTCGTCGGCGCCGCGCCGGATCGCCTCGCCCAGCGGGATCGAGTTCACGATGCCGCCGTCGATGTAGTGCTCGCCGTCGATCACCGTGGGCGGCAGCGCGGCGGGCACGGAGGCGGACGCCAACACCGCATCGACCACCGGACCGGTGTCGAACCACGTCTCGGCCGCCCGCTCGATGGACGCCGCGCACACCGCGAACGGCACCGCGAGGTCCTCGAACCGCGAGTCTTCCCCCACCAGGTCCACGATCATGTCGCGCAGCGGGGCAGGATTGTTGAGGTGAGTGCGTGACTTAGCGAGGCGGCGGATCTGCCGCGGCCACCATTCGCCGTAGATGGCCGATGCCGTGGGCGAGTTCCACGCCCGCTCCAGCGTCGCGATCACCGTGGGGCTCGGGTCGTGCGCGACCGCCGCGCCGTTGAGGGCACCGATGCTCGTGCCGACGATGAGGTCCGGCGCCACCCCCGCCTCGAACAGCGCGCGCAGCATGCCCACCTCGGTGGCGCCACGCACCCCGCCGCCGCCCAGGACGAAACCGACCGTCATGAAGCCAGGCTAGCGGGGAGGCCTGACACGAAACCCAACCACGGCATCGGCCGCCACGAATCCCTCGCATGATCACGCTGATTGCCGTCGGGCTCGTGTCGGGCATCATCACGGCCCTCAGCCCGTGTGTCCTGCCGGTGCTGCCCGCGATCCTCACGTCCTCGATCCAGGACGGGGCTCGCTCGCGCCGGCGGCCGCTCGTGGTGGTCGGCGGGCTCGTGACGAGTTTCGCGTTCTTCACGCTGTTGGGCGGAATCCTGCTGTCCTCGCTCGGGCTGCCCGATGCGCTGCTGAGGTGGACCGGAATCATCGTCCTTGCCGTGGTGGGCCTTGGCCTCGCCATCGAGCCGTTGGGCGAACTGTTGCAGCGCCCCTTCGAGCGCATCCGCCCGCTGCAACTGAACCGCGGCGGCAACGGCTTCGTCATGGGCCTCGCGCTGGGACTCGTCTTTGTGCCGTGCGCGGGTCCCATCCTCGCGTCCATCACGGTGCTCGCGGCGACCAACGGGCTGTCGTGGGGCCTGGTGGGGCTGACGCTCGCGTTCTCGATGGGCATCGCGATCCCACTGCTGGGGTTCGGCCTCGCGGGTCAGGCGATGGGCGCCCGTATCCGGTGGGTGCGAGAGCACCTGAGGGCCATCCGGGTGGGTTCCGGCGTGGTGCTCGTCGCGACTGCCCTGGTGATCGCCACCAACGTCGCCGAGCCGCTCCAGCGCTGGGTACCAGGGGTGTTGGCCGATGCGCAGAGCGCGATCGAGGACAACGACACCGTGCGCTCGGAGTTGGACGACCTCACCGGGCGCTCGGAGACGGCCGATGCCGTGGCAGGCTCTCCGGACGCACTCACCTTTGACGAGTGCGAGGCCGGGGACCCCGGTGTGCTGCAGAACTGCGGGCCGGCGCGCGACCTGGTCGGCATCCAGGAGTGGCTCAATACGGCGGACGGTGAGGCACTGTCGCTCGAGGAGCTCGACGGACCCGTGCTGATCGATTTCTGGACCTACTCGTGCATCAACTGCCAGCGCACGTTCCCATACCTCACCGCGTGGGACGAGAAGTATCGCGACGCGGGGCTCACCATCATCGGCGTCCACTCCCCCGAGTTCGCGTTCGAGAAGGACGTGGCGAATGTCGCCGACGCCGCGTCGCGGTATGAGATCGACTACCCCATCGCGATCGACAACGACTTCGAGACGTGGCGCGAGTGGAGCCAGCGGTTCTGGCCGGCTCACTACCTGATCGACGCGGACGGCACGGTGCGCCAGGTGCACTACGGGGAGGGCGCCTACGAGGAGACGGAGCGCCTCATCCAGGAGCTGCTGGGCATGAGCGGCGGCGACACCGTGGAAGCAGATGCTGGCAATCACACTCAGGGGCGCACGCAGGAGACGTACCTGGGTTACGGCCGGCTGCAATACGCCGACAACGCCGGGCAGGTGGTCGAGGACGAGCCGACCACCTACGGCCACGACGCCGTCCCCCAGCCCGACCACTTCGCTTATGTGGGGCCGTGGACCGTCACCGAGGAGTACGCCGAGGCCGCCGGCGAGGGCTCCATGCTCATGCTGAATTTCTACGCCGCTGACGTGCACCTCGTGATGGCGGGCGAGGGCGAGGTGCGCGTGACGCTGCAGGGCGACCCGGATTACGAGCGGGTGGTCGAGGTGGACGGCACGTCGGACCTGTACGACCTGTACGAAGGCGCGCCCGTGGACGACATCATGACCCTCGAGTTCACGCCGGGCGTGCAGGCCTTCGCGTTCACGTTCGGGTAGGCCAAGCCGATGCGTCTGTGAAGTATCTGAGTGTGCGTCGCCCGTTGACCAGGCGACGGGCCAAGGCGGCCCGTGACCTGAAGGAGGAACCGACGATGGATCTTCGTAAGGCAGCAATTCCCGCCGCCATCTTGCTAGGCGGGTCGTTCCTGGCCGCGTGTGGCGACACCACCGCCGAGGACCCGAGCGCCCCGTCAGAAGAGATGGAGTCGACGATGGACCCAGGCATGGAGTCAACCATGGAGCCCACGGGATAGGGCACCGCGCGAGACCTGTGTGACGAGGGCGGCCGGCACATCGGCCGCCCTCGTGGCATGTCTGGAACCGCTCCTCGGAACGATGCCCCGCTCGACCCATCCGCGTCTCCACCGGCGCCGAACAGCAGGTGTCAGGCCGCCCCAGGCGGCGTCGCTGCGAGGAAGGAGTCACGATGACCCCCACGCCCACACGATGGTGCAGGATGATGACGCGCACCACCACCCTGGTGCCGTGGAGGGAGAACTCGTGACGGACGGACAGGAGGACGGCATGGACAGGCATCTGCGTGCCGTGCCCCCGACCTTGCGCCCGGGCCCCGCGCCCGAGGACGACCCGGGGGTGCGCATGACGACACTCCTGGAACAGACCGCTTTGGGCGACGGTGCCGCCTACGAGGAGCTTTACAGCCTCGTCGCCGGCTCCGTCTTCGGTCTCGCGCTGCGCATTGTGCGCGACCGCGACATGGCGGAAGACGTCGCCCAGGAGGCACTCGTGGAGGTGTGGCGCCGCGCCGCACGCTTCGACCGTGAGGCCGGTAGCGCGCGATCGTGGATCCTCACCATCGCCCACCGCCGGGCCGTGGACCGGGTCCGGTCCGAGCAGGCCCACACCAACCGCCTTCACGCGCACGCCGTGCCTGTCGAGATCGACCATGACGGAGCCGAGGACGTGGTGGACACCATGCACGGCGAATGGCAGGCCGCTCGCGTCAAGGCCGGGCTGCAACAGCTGACCGAGCGACAGCGAGAAGCGCTCGACCTGTGTTTCTACAAAGGCTTCACGCACCGAGAGGCGGCGCAGGCGCTGGACATACCGTTGGGCACATGTAAGGCCCGCATACGAGACGGACTCATCAAACTACGCGACGCATTGGGGGTCGAGCGATGAACGAGAACCTGCACACGCTAGCGGCTCCCTACGCCGTGGACGCGCTCGTCACCGACGAGCGCCGCGCCTTCGAGGCGCACCTCGACGAGTGTGCCGACTGCCGCGACGAGGTCGCCTCGCTTGCCCTGGCGACGGAGGCCTTGGCCGACTCCCACACCGCGACTCCTCCCCCGTCTCTGCGCGCACGGGTGATGGATGAGGTGTCAAGGACCGCACAGTTGCCGCCGCTGCTCGATGAAGCGCCGCGCGCGGGCACCAAGCCCGCCAGCGGCGACGCCGACGTGCTTTCCTTCTCCCCTGCCACGAGGCGTCGTCGCTGGTGGATCGCCGCTCCTGTGGCGGCCGCCGTGGTGGCTGTGCTGGCCGTTGGCGGGGTCATGGTGGCCGATGCCCGTGCCGAGCGCACGGCCCAGCTCGCCATGGAGAAGGACGTCATGACGGTCGCCTCGTCGGAGGACATGGAAGCCATCTCTCTCGGGCTCGGAAGCGGCAAGGTCATGGTGAGCCACGAGATGAACTCGGTGGCGCTCATGGGCACCGACGCGGGACTGCCCGAGGACGGCAAGGAGTACCAGCTGTGGCTGGTCATGGATGACGGCACCATCGATGCCGGCCCCACCTTTACCCCCCGCGAGGACGGCGTCTACATGTCGGTCTCCGAGGTCGACGTGGCGCACATGGCCGCGGTCGCCCTCACCGAGGAGCCGGCGGGTGGATCGGAGGCTCCCACGATGGAACCCTTCGCGGTGACGGAGATGCCCACGGAGGCCTGATCTCACCCACGGTCGTGGTCGATATCCCACGCGAGCGGCGCCCTTTCGACGTGCGAAGGGGCGCCGCTGGCGCGAGACTGGGCATATGGCGGAGATCCTGCTGTTCCACCACGCGCGCGGCCTCACCGAGGGGCTGTGCGCGTTCGCGGATCGCCTGCGCGCCGACGGGCACACGGTCTACACGCCCGACGCCTACGCCGGACGGGTCTTCGATAACGACGAGGATGGCGTGCGCCACGCCGAGACCATCGGCCATGACGCCGTCGCGCACGTAGGAATGCGCGCGGCGCGCAAACATCCGGCGGCCGATGTCGTGATCGGCTTTTCGCTCGGCACCATGCAGGCGCAGTTGGTCGCCCAGCACCGGCGCGGGATTCGCGGGTGCGTGCTCATGGGTGGAGCCATGCCTCCCGAGCACCTTGGCAGCGCGTGGCCCGCTCACCTACCGCTGCAGATCCACGTCGCCGACCCGGACGACTGGTGCACCACCGACGACGTGGAGACGCTGCGTCGCGGGGCGCCGCACGCGGAGGTGTTCACCTACCCCCACCGGGGCCACCTCTTCGTCGACCCGACACTGGCGGACTACGACGCCGATGCCGCGGACGCGTTCGAGGAGCGCGTGGCGGACTTCCTCGCCCGCATCGATGCGGGCAGGGCGGAACCCGCGCGCGTCACGCTGTAGCCGGCTGCCCCGACACCCATGGCCCACACCTGTCGCATATCGAGCGGACTGTAACCGGTCCCGGTGACACGCCGATAAATCTCGTGTTTCCAGGAGTTTTCAAATCGCCTGTTCACGCACAAAGTGTGACAAATCTCTCGCTAAACCTGGTGAAACCGTGTAGCGTCAGTCGAGTCAAAGGACCACTGAGGGGGCCCCGGTCGTGACACCGGGGCAACGGTAGGTGCATGCCGAAACCTCTCGGCGCGAACGGGGCAGTACTCACGCGAGGGGGCTCAGGGTGAGAACAACGGCGCGTCCATTTTCCGGACAAGCACGCCCCAACAGAGGCCGGAAGACCTCCACCACCGATCGCCAGCAGGCCGTCACGGTGAACCACCCGGGGTTCCTGACCCCAAGCACTTACCGAAGCGGCACCACGAGCCGGCATCGCGCGCGGTATGCCATCGCCAGCGCGGCGCCATCACAGGTCCCTGGAGGCGCAAGCATGCTTCATCACCACTCAGCGGATGAAGCGCGCAAGCGTCAACGGTGCTCTCAGGAGGCCGCCTAGGACCCTAGGGGGGAAAGGGCCGCGGCGCGGGTCACTCGGGGGGAGTGGGCAAGCCCGCGTCGCGGCATCTCCCATCATGGTCTACCACCAGGCACTATGGCGAGACCCACGCACGGAATTTTTCCGAGCCGCGGGCCCTGACCGCGTCCGCCACGCGCCGTCGCACCTCCCGGTTGCGCCGGTTTCCCGGGGTCGTGCGCATCGATGACCCCCAGCCTGGAACGTCGTATCCACGCTGCAGCGCACCATCGCGGACGCGTTCGAACGCGTGTCCCTCGACGACCGCAAAGACACACTCCTCGAGATCGTCCGCAAGGGCTTCGATGCTGTCATCGCACGCATCGCACCCGCACCCTGCCGTCCTGTGGTCGAGCGACTCGCCCGCGAACACCGCACCGCCGGGGAAGCCGTCCTCGGACTCCGTGAAGAGGAAGGCGAGCGCCGCCGCGCCAGGACGAGTCGGCGTGAGCACCGTCACGCGCACCCAGAGCTTCGCCCACGCGGCACGTTCTCGCAGGTGGCGGCGCACCGCTTCGGGAAGCGCCTCCTCGGGCTCGGCCGGATCGACCACGTCGAAGGTCGCGACCTTCACGTCGTAGGTGGACGCGAGGAAGGCCACGATTGCCTCGGTCACAGTGGTGAGGGGCGCGAAGCGTTCTGGATGGGGGCAGATCGAGTAGGCCCACTCGGGCGGGAAGCCGTCGTAGGGCGCGCCCTCCCAGCGGCGGCCGTACGGAATCACCGTGCCAGCATCATCGCGGTACTCCCCAGCATCGATGGCGGGACGCGTGTACCCGGCCGGAGTCACGAGCTCGCCATCAGGTGGGCTCGGTGACATCCACCACCGTCGCGTCGAGCACCTCGACCAGTTGAGCAGGGTGAAGCGACGCCGCGACGCCATGGGCTCCCCCGCCGATCGATACCGGCCCCTCGCGCGACACGATCAGCCGGTCCGCGATAACGGGCCACGCAGTAGTCGCTCCGAACGGCGTGATGGTGCCGCGCTCGTAGCCCGTCACGTCGCGCGCCACGTCCTTGTCCGGCATGGACAGCCGGCTCACGCCCAGGTGCTCGCGCAGCTTGGGCCACGAGATCTGGCGATCGCCGGGGACCAGAACAAACAGGAAGTCGCCGTCGCCGCGGCGCACCACGAGCGTCTTCAGAACCTGGTGCGGATCCAGTCCACGCTCCGCCGCGGCCTCCTCCAGCGAGCGCACGGGACCGTGCGCCGTCACCTCGTAGTCGATGCCCAACGCAGCGAGCGCGCGCAGGGCAGGAGTGTCAGGGACGTCAGTCATTCCTCGAGGCTAGCGTCAGCCGACCGATGCGGGAACGGTCCCGGCCTCGCCGCCGTCGGAGACGATGTCGATAGCGAACCAGGGCGCCACATCCGCCGCCCACCAGCCGCTG
This sequence comes from Demequina sp. NBRC 110051, assembly GCF_002090055.1. Lineage (GTDB taxonomy): Bacteria > Actinomycetota > Actinomycetes > Actinomycetales > Demequinaceae > Demequina. Next base: position 4,728 of record NZ_BBRH01000008.1, on the reverse strand, counting down.
AGCGCCTCGGTGGCGGCTCCGATCCATCCGCCGGCGATCGCCACATAGAGCAGCGCGACGAGGCCGCCGATGAGCGCGCCCCTCGCCACCATGGCGGCGATGTCGACGCCGGCCTTCGCGGTGAACGGGGCTGCGGGCGTGTGATGAGCGGCGCCGGCGTGCGCGGGCGCCACGTGGGCGACGGTGTCGATCTCCCCGCTGGGCGGTGCGGCCTCGTCGAGCCAACTCGGGCTCGGGGCGGGCACGGCGGCGCGGTGTGCGGGGCGCGCTCGTAGCGCTGGGAGCGACAACTCTGGGACTGTCACGTTTCCTCCACGGTCTGGGGATTGCGTGCCATCACTGCAACTCTTCCACCATGGCGGGCATTCCTCATCTTGGGTTGCACAATCGTGATGTTCCAACAATGAGAGTGTCGAAATCGGGGCGAATCGGACAACCGCCGATGCCGTGGTTGGCTCGCGCTCTCGCGGTGATCCTCAGGTCGGCACGCCCTCCGCTGGGCGCGGCTCGTTTGGCGCGGCTCGTTGGGCGCGGCTCGTTGGGCGCGGCTCGTTTGGCGCGGCTCGTTGGGCGCGGCTCGTTGGGCGCGGTTCGTTTGGCGCGGCTCATGACGAGGTGGGTCTCATCGGCTCAGGTTCGGTTTTCCGTGCATCGCTCGGGGGCTCCGCTGCCCGGTCCGCCGGGGCATTCAGGCGTAGGTTCGACAGGTGGCAGCGACGGCAAGGTGGAGTGCTGTCGCCACGAAACGTGGCGTCCTCGACGTGCGCCGTCTCGACGCACCCGGGGAAACTGGCGGACATAGGACTCTTCCCCCGCTAGTGGCGATCGGCACCGCGCTCACGCCTGACGAGCTCGCCCCGTCGGCTCAGCGAGCCGCAGCGCTTACGGGTCGTGCCTGTTTCGCCCTCCGTCGTCGTGGATACGGCGCGAGCGATCCGCGTGGCACGCAGGGAACGGAGCACTCTTCCGGGTCGCTCACCGAGGACGCGCTGGATGCCGTCGCCCTCCTCGACACATGCGGCATCGAGCAAGCGGTGATCGCGGGGAGTTCGTACGCGGCCGCGGTAGCGCTACGGATGGGCGCCGGCTTTCCAGAGCGGGTCGCGGGAGTCATCGCCGTGGAGCCGCCTCCCGTGCTGAGTGCGAGCACCGCCGAGTTCCGCGCCGCGAACCGTGCGCTGCTCGTGAGCCGGGACCGCCTGGGAGCCGAGCGCGCCGCGGCAAACTTCCAAGCCGGGCTCGGCGGTGCGGGTTGCCCGCTGCCCGCCTCCCACGCGGAGGCGTTCTTCGCGGCCGACATCCCGGCGCTCCTCGCGGCCCGCTGGACTGATGCGGACAGCACCCGCTTCGCCGCGCCGCTGACCGTGATCTCGGGCGGCGAGACTCACCCGTGGTTCGCCGATGAGGCTGCCGTGCTGGTGGCCACGCTGGTCCATGCGCGCCGCACCGATCACGTCGTCATCCCGGGCGCGGGTCACGATGTCGCCGCGACGTACCCCGAGCAGACCGCGGCCGCGATGGCGAGGGCCGTGGAGCGTGCGAGCGCCTAACGCTGCCGCCTAACGACTCTCCCCCGCCTCGAGCTCGGCGAACTTCGCGGCCATGGTGGGGTTGCCGCGAGTGAGCTTTTTGATGGTGAGGTCCTCGGCCTTGTCGTTGGCCAGGCGCAGGTTGTTCGCGGACTTGTGGAGGGCCTGCTTGGTCTTCTCGAGGTCCTTGATCGCCTCGTCGATGCGCTTGACCGCCTCCTCGAAGCCGTCCGAGGCCAGGCGCCAGTTGCGGCCGAACCTGTCCTTGAAGTCCTCGAGTTCGGACTCGAAGTTGGTGATGTCGATGTTCTGGGCGCGCACCAGTGCGAGCTCTTGCTTGTAGGCCAGCGCGCTTTGGGCGGCATTGCGCAGGAGCGTGATGATGGGAATGAAGAACTGGGGGCGCACCACGTACATCTTCGGGTAGCGATGGGAGACGTCGACAATGCCCGAGTTGTAGAGCTCGCTGTCGGGCTCCAGCAGCGTCACGAGGACCGCGTACTCGCAGCCCTTCTCGCGGCGATCCTTGTCGAGCTCCTTGAAGAAGTCCTCGTTCTTGTGCTTGGTCGCCGTGGTGTCGGACTCGTTCTTCATTTCGAACATGATCGAGACCACCTCGGTGCCCTCGGCATCGGACTCCCGGAAGATGTAGTCGCCCTTGGAGCCCGTCGACGCGTCGTTGTCCTTCTCGAAGTAGGCGTGCTGAAAGGCGGTCGCGCGCAGCTGGTTGAACTGGATCTCACAGTGCTGCTCGAGCGTCTCGCCCACCATCTTGGTCGACAGACGCGCCTTCATATCCTTGAGCCGCTCGATGGCGTCGTCGCGATCCTTGATTTGAATCTCGCGCGAGGCAATCTCGGCGGTGTACTTCTCCTTAAGCGAGGCCTCGGCGTGCGACTTCTCGAGGCCGGCCTTCTCCAGCGCGTGCTTCAGGTCGGCGATCTGCGATTCTTGCGCCGCGACGGCCTTCTGAAGTTCGGCGGTCAGCTTGGCTTCGGCAAGCTCGGCGGCCGATGCCGATGCGGCCTTCGCCTGCGACAGTTCGTTTGCGAGGGAGTCGCGCTCTTTCTCAATCGCCTTGAGCGCCTCGGCGACCGCGAGCTGCTGCTGGGTGCCCGAGGCCTCCAGCTGCGCCTTCAGCTGCTGTATTTCCGTGTCCTTGGCCGACGCGGTCTTCTGCGCTTCCGAGGCGGCCTGCGCCTTGGCGAGGTCGACCGCGGCCTTCTTGTCGGCTTCGGCCAGGTGAAGCCGCTTCTCGAGCTCGGCGTCGAACTCCTTGGTGCGCACCTGGCTCAGGATGTCGGCGTAGCCGGCCTCGTCGACCGTGAATGCCTTGCCACAGTGCGGGCAGGTGATCTCGTGCATGCCTACTCCTCCTCGTTGCCTGCGAGTGTAGGTGGGCGCTCGGCGGAGACGGCCCGGTACCTCCCGCGTGGCGCGGTGCGGGCACGCGTCCCTCCGGTGGCCGGCGACGGCGCGGAGGTGCATGGCTCCGGCGCGCCGTGCGGCGTGGCCCTGCAGAGAACCGACGGCAAGTCGTGAGCTGAGCAGGTTCGTCGAACGGTGCGTGCGGATGCATCGAGCCGATGGCCTCAGCCCCATCGTCGTTCAGGTCGTCGCGGTGCCGCTCGAACGACCCGTCGCCATGGACCTCTTCGACCAAGGTCGCCCCACGGGGCTCGTACTTCACACACGCACAGGTTCCTCCCCGATCTTTCGCCTCTCCCGGATTCACACCTCCCGGCGGGGATTCCTGTTCGAGCGGGTAGGCGTCGAACAGTCTCCTGCCCCCTGGACGCCGTCGTCGCGCCGGATCCACCTCGGCCGGTGGCGTGAACCAGACCTCGCTCGCGGTGGCATCGATGATCCAGCCCGCCCGATGAACATCGTGGTGGCACCGCACGCAGAGCATCACACCGTTGGCCAGGTCGGTGGTTCCACCGCGTGACCAGTGCACGATGTGGTGCGCGTCGCACCAGGACGGCGGAGCACCGCACATGGCGCAGCCACCGTCGCGCTGAACGAGCGCCAGTTTCTGCTCGAAGGTGAAGAGCCGCCGCTTGACGCCCTGGTCGAGCACCTCTGACTTCCCGCCTAGCACCTGCGGGATGACGTCTGCCGCGGCGGCGGCGCGGCGGAGAGCGCCAGCGTCGAGACTCGCAGCGTGTCCGTCGATCTCCGCCCCGCCCCACCCGTCGCGCAGCTCCTCAAGTCCGGTTCGCACCACCAAAGTCACCCCTGCTTTCGGCAAGACCGATACCTCGCAACCGAGGAGGTGACGCGCGAAGTCGCCCATGGCATCGGCCCTCACCTGTTCCGGCGTGCGCTCGTCGACGACGACCGCTTCACCAGCATTGGCCGCCTCCTGCATGCGCTTGCGCAGGCGGAAGTTCTGATTGACCATCGCCTGCATCACGGCGACGAGAGGTGCGCCATTTTCCGGGTCAAGCCGCCCGTTCACGGTGACCATGCCATCGGCCGATTCACCGACCCGGAGAAATCTCCGTTCACGACGCTCCTGCGCGAGGGCCTCGCGGTGTTCGGCATCCAGCCGTTCCTCGGTCCTCGTGATGAGGCCGGCGAGCTTCTCGAGGCGCATGTGGCGCGCAGCGAAGACAAGTTTGCGCTCAGCCTTCGCCAAAGCCGGCGGTGCGACCCGCTGCCGTACCCGCTTCAGCATCCGCGTGATCATGGCCGATGCCTCGACGCTCAACTCTCCCGCGTTCACGGCGCGAGCGACCTCAGGGAAGACCGCCACCGGTTGTTCCGAGGCCGGGTCCACGGCAGGCTCGCCGCGCCCGGCCCGTTCCGCATCGCGAAGCGTCTCGCCCAACTCGATGAGCCGGCTCGACTCGGCAGCCGAGCCGCCGGTCTGAGATGACACGAGCCCGCGCTCGTCACCCTTACCCCGGCCCCGAGCGAGCCCGACCTTGCGTGCCTTCGCTCGCGATCGCACGGCCTGCTCCGCGGCGACAACCGCCATCATGCGGTCCGCGTCCTTGCGCACGGCACCAACCGCCACGGCGAGCGCCACGAGGTCGTCGTCAGTCATCCCGCTCACACCGGCGTGCGTGAGCGACCGGCGCTCGGACAACGCGGAGCGCACCCGCGCATCCCATTCGTCGGAGCCGCGGGCGCGAAAACCGGCTCTCGGAGGAGCCGCCTGCGCCGTGGTTTCGGTCATGACTCCATCACACCA
>NZ_BBRH01000007.1 GCF_002090055.1 Demequina sp. NBRC 110051 | reverse complement strand
GTCACCCGCTCTTTTTTCTGCGCTGCTCCCTGCGAGTCATCCAGTGCACGTTTTCTCGCGAAACCGGGCACTCATCGGCTCCTAGGACGCGCGATCACTCACGCGCCCAGGATGAACGCCGCCGCCCCCACGCCGATCACCAGGCAGGCGGCCGCGAGCACCGCCAGCACCCTTGCGGTCGGCATCGGCACACGACGCCCCGCCTGTGCCGGTGTGTTGAGCGCATCCGACAAGGCGTGCAGGCGCCTCGTTGTCAGGGCGAGAAGGATGCCTCCCCCCACCAGCGCGGCAAGCGGCAGCACAACGCCGAGCCACGTGCTGCCCGCCCCAAGATAGCGACCGGCGATGGCCGTTCCCGTGGCGATGGCGAGGATGGTGCGACGCCACGCGAGTGCCGTTCGCTCGGCGTACAGCCCCTCCCCCGCGGGCATCGTCACGCCAGCGCCCCCACCACCAGGCCCGCTCCCACGAGGATGGCGACGACGAGCAGGCCTACCGCGGCGGGCAGCGCGGACAGCGGCGCCGGCATGGGCGCGTTCTGGCGCAGCGCCCGCTCGGTGCGCATCCATCCCCACCACGCCTCCGCGATGAGCACAATGCCCGTCGCGACCAACAGCAACGAGGCAATCAGTCGGAGGGTGGGATCAAGGGGCGCGGCGAGCGCCTCGAGGGCCACCGCACCGGCGATGAAGGCCATGGCAGTGCGAATCCACGCGAGGAACGTGCGCTCGTTCGCCATGGAGAAGCGCGCATCGGGCTCGTCACCCAGGCCATAGACGCTGCGCGGCCAGCGGCGTTCACTCATCGTTCCCCTTCCGTGGACAGCCGCCTGCGAGACTACTCTCGCGCGCCCCGGCTACGCTGGACGCCATGAGCGCAGACGGACTCGCCCAGGCCCAGAACAAGATGCGTGACGCCGGCGTCGCCCCGGCGGCCATCGACGTCTTCACGCACTACTATGGGGAGCTCGAGGCCGGCGCGACCGGCCTGGTGCTCGAGGACACCATCGAGCCGCTACTGGATCCCGACAAGCTGGCGGATGTCGAGATCTCGGATGACGCGGCTGCTGCCGCGATCCAGAAGACCGCCGTCATCAAGCTCAATGGCGGCCTGGGCACGTCGATGGGCATGGACAAGGCCAAGTCGCTGCTGCCCGTGCGCGACGGCAAGTCCTTCCTCGACATCATCGCCGCCCAGGTCCTGCATGCCCGTGAGGCGTACGGCGCTCGCCTGCCGCTGGTGCTGATGAACTCGTTCCGCACCCAGGACGACTCGCTCGAGGCACTCGCCGCGCACCGCGGCATCGAGGTCGAGGGCCTGCCGCTCGACTTCCTCCAGAACCGCGAGCCCAAGATCCGCGTGGACGACCTCACGCCGGTGGACTGGCCCGCCGACCCCAGCCTCGAGTGGTGCCCTCCCGGCCACGGCGACATCTACACCGCGCTGCTGTCCTCCGGCGTCCTCGACGCCCTCCTCGACGCGGGCTTCCTGTACGCGAGCGTGTCGAACTCGGACAACCTGGGGGCCGTACCGAACGCACAGATCGCGGGCTGGTTCGCCCAGTCCGGCGCCCCCTACGCCGCCGAGTTGTGCCCGCGCACCCCGGCCGACCGCAAGGGCGGCCACCTCGCCATCCGCAAGGCCGACGGGCAGCTGATCCTGCGCGACACCGCGCAGACCGCGCCCGAGGAGATGGACTACTTCACCGACGAGTTCCGCCACCCGTTCTTCCACACCAACAACCTGTGGTTCGACCTGGTCGCCATCAAGAAGGCGCTGACCGAGCGCGGCGCGGTCCTGGGACTGCCACTCATCCGCAACGAGAAGACCGTGGACCCCACTGACGGCACCTCCCCCAAGGTGTACCAGCTCGAATCCGCCATGGGCGCCGCGATCGAGGTGTTCGAGGGCGCGACGGCCATCGTGGTGGGCCGCGAGCGGTTCCTTCCCGTAAAGACCACCAACGATCTGCTGCTGCTGCGCTCGGACGCCTACGAGTTGGGCGATGACGCGGGGCTGCGGCTCGCGGTCGAGAAGGCGCCGCTCATCGACCTCGACTCGAAGCACTACAAGACGGTGTCCGCCTTCGACGCCCACTTCCCGCACGGGGCTCCGTCGCTCAAGGCCGCCACATCGCTGACGGTGAAGGGCGACTGGTCCTTCGGCGAGAACGTGACGGTCACCGGCGATGCATCGCTTGCCGACGAGGGCGAGCCCCGCACGCTCGGTGACGGGTCGACGCTCGCGGGGTAGCGCTTATCCTGCCGCGCAGGTGCCGCCCTCGGTCACACCCTCGGCGGAGTCGAACGACCACGAGCCGACGGTGCCGCCCACGTAGTCGAGTTGCACGCACCAGCCAGTGCCTGCGACGGGCGTGAGGCTCACGGTGCGCTGCGTCTCGAGGAGACCCGTGACGGCGGTCTCTCCCACCACGTACCCGCTCGCGGCGGCCTCGACGGCGGGGAGGGACTCGTCGGCCGCGAGGGCGGCTCCCACCGCATTGCCGACCTCGACCACGTCGTGGTGGGCGTAGGCGTCGACGGTCTCCGGGAGCGGTCCCCGGACCACCACCCACAGCAATAGCGCGGTGATGAGGAGCCCCACGTAGCCCAGGATCGTGCCGGCGACGGCGAAGCCCCGCCTGCTCACGTCGCCGCGCTTGGCGGCCGCGATGCCGAGATGGCCCAGCGGGATCGCCGCGTGCCACAGCCCGATGGCCCCCGTGACCCACGCCGCAGGGCCCATCCACGACCCGGACGAGCCGGCCCCGCCGTCGGCCGCACCATCGTCAGCGCCCGTGTCGGCACGCGCCTCGCTCACGTCGAGCACCTCGGTGGGCGCTCCATGATCGGCCATCGTCGTGTCGTCGTGTCGCGGGTCTGGCATGCGCTGCTCCCTCGGAACTCTCGCGGATCTGCGGCGTCGTTCACCACCGTACGCCCGCGGCCTCCTCAGAGAAATGAGGGGCGGGCAGATCCGCGTGTCGGTCCCGGGGGCCCGTGCGGGGCTCGCCTACTGTCGTGGCAGCCGCGGATCTCGCGCGGTCCAGGCAAGGCGAAGGCCCCCCGGAATTCGGGTCCGGGGGGCCTTGCCGTGGACCGAGAGTTTACGTTCCTGGGGATAACTCCTCAGGCCGATGGCCGTGATTGACGCTCCGGCTACGCCTCCCCTGTGGACAGGCGCCCTCTCGACCGACGACCGGGGCCGCGAGACCCTGCGCCGTCACCCGCAGTGGCGGATCACCCTCGCCTGGGCGGCGGTGGCGTCCGTGGTCTCCCGTTGTCCTGATCGCCCTTCACTCCGCGTCGGCCCCTCCGCAAATGGCGCCTGACCAGGGGTTTTGCCGCCGCTCATGGCGACCCTACCCCCTTGAGGCCCCACGCATAGTCCCCTGGCGGGGTGATGTCGGAGAGGCTCGAACGAAGATCCGATGCGACTAGTCGTACTCCCCCACGGACCCGGATGCAAGCCCGCGCGGAGTGAGATTTTCCTCCACCGCTTTCCCCCAGGTTTTTCCACAACTGTTGGTGCGGGTTTACCGTTCCTTCACAAGGCTGTGGACAAAATCTGTGGAAACTTAGCGGAGCCGACGGTCGTTGTCGGCGGCCTCGGCCAGCATCTCGTTGTAGGCCCTGAGCTCCGCATCGTCGTCGCGCTCCGCCTGACGATCCTTGCGACGGCTCTCCTTCTCGTCGGCCAGGCGCCACGCGATGATGACGCCGATCGCGAGGGCGAGCACGGGAAGTTCGCCGATCCCCCACGCGATCTGGCCGCCATACTGCTGATCCGTGATCGCGTCGGGACCCCAGGTGCGGCCCATGAGCCCCAAGAAGGTGGGCGCGAGCAGCACCTCCGAGCTTGTGAGCGCCACCCCGAAGAAGGCATGGAACGCCATGGTCGCGAACAGCAACACCACACGCATGGGATAGGCGGGACGCTTGGGACCAGGGTCGATACCCACGAGGGCGTTGGCGAACAGGTAGCCCGCGAGGGTGAAGTGGGCGATCATCCACAGGTGGCCCACGTGGTTGCGCAGCGCGAACTCGAACAGCGGCGTGTAGTAGAAGATGAACAGCGATCCGGCAAAGTTCACGGCCGCAAAGATCGGATTCGAGATCACCGCCATGAAGCGGGATTCAACGATCACGCGCACCCACTCGCGCGGCCCTCGCGAGCCATCGCGCCGTGGCGGCAGCGCCCTGAGTGCCAGCGTGACGGGCGCGCCAAACGTGAGCGGCAGCGGCGCGAGCATCGCGAGCATCATGTGCGACACCATGTGGCCAGAAAACGTCACCATGCCGTAGACGGCCGGACCGCCCTGCGTGATCCACACCATGATCGCGAGGCCGCTGAGGAACGAGGCCGTCCGCCACCAGGCCCAGGCGTCGCCGCGTCGGCGCAGGCGCACCACCCAACGCACGTAGACCACGCCAGCGGCCACGATCGCGGCTCCGGTGAGGATCTCGAGCCTCCACAGGCCGATCCAGTTCACGAACGATGGCGCGGGCGGCAGCTCGTAGCCCGTGAGGAAGTAGGCGGGGCTGGGGTCCTCGAGCGCCACGATCGGAAGCGGGGGCGCCGTGCCGGACAGGACCGCGGCGACGGCGATCACCGCGACGATTGCCGCGACATCGACCGTCATGATGCGCCAGAATCGGTCGCGCACGTGCGCGTCCGTGAGTCGCGGCAGCGCCACGCGCCGGTGCCCGGCGGCCAGCGCGATCGCGGCGCTCATGAGCGCCACCTTGAGCAGCAGCAGCCAGCCGTAGGTGGTGGTGACCAGGTCCGCTGGCCCCTCCATGCGGATCCAGGCGTTCGCGATCCCCGAGACGATCAGCGCAACCGCGGCCCAGATCATGATCCGCGAACTGCGCCGCACCACGGTCTTGGCCTCGAGTCCCAGGGGGCGGCGCATCAAGAACAGCGCGCCGAGCACGCCCATCCACAGTGCCGATCCGGCAAGGTGCAGGAACATCGCGGAGGTGGCGAGGTGATGGTCGGTCGCGCCGGCGGCGTGCCCGGTCTGCGCCTGCCAGCCGAGCGCCCACACCACGGGCACCAGCGTCCAGGCAGCCGTCGACGGGCGGCGCACCAATCCCGCGAGGACCGAGACGACGACGGCCGCGAGCGCCATCTGGAGATACGCCTGGCCCAGGTCGATCGTCGTGACGAAGGACCAGACCTCCTCGACGAAGCGCTCCGGCGCCACGGCATCGTTCCTGATGTAGGCGTAGGAGACGAAGATGTACGCCACCGCCGCGAGCGCCCAGACGGCCGCGGCTACGCGCGCGACCTGCGAGGCGCGGTCGGCGGCGCGATGCGAGGAGGGCACGACCCCGGCGAGCATCACGAGGGCGCCGGCCGTCAGGCCGAGGAAGATGTCACGGATCGCGCCCGTCAGGGTGACGAGGACGTCGACGGACATGCGTCAAGGGTACGCGGGCTCTACCCACCTCCCGTGCGCGTGCGCGGTGGCCACGGTGCGGGCCGCATCGAACGACGGCCCCACGCGCACCTGCACGTCGGGGAGTCCTCTTACGGGCTCCATTCCGAGTCGCAGAACCCGCCGGTGCCGGGCAATACCCACGACGGCGGCATCGATCCGCTCCTGCACCTCCGGCGGCGCCTGGTAGAGCGCGACCGTGTGCCAGATCACCAGGGGCCCGGGCGGTAGGCCCGCCTCGACCTCCGCAAGCACCTGCGCCGCGTCTCCCGCGATCATCGCCACGTCGATGTCGCGCCGCGTCTCGATGGCCGCGCGCAGGCGCTCCAGGCGATCCTGATGCTCGGGCCACACGAGCGCCTCGAGCCACGCGGCCTGGTCGGGATCGGCCGCGTCGACGGGATGGATGTCGATGCCGGTGCGGCTCGCGAGCATGGGCAGCGCGCTCAGGGGTGGTCCGTCGCCGCGCCACTCACACTCGAGGGTGGGCGCGCCGCGACCCAGGGTGGTGGCGCCGCCCTCCCAGGTGTAGCGGTACGAGAAGCGGTCCAGGCCGAGGTTGAGCCCGGCCGATGCCCCCACATCGATGGCGTGCACGGGCTCGTCCCCCGCGAAGGCAGCGACCCAGGGCAACAACACGGCGGCGCGTCCGGTCTCGTTGGTCTGGGTCCGCCGCCCGCTCGCCTGGGCGACCACGGCATCGGCCGTCTCGAGGACGTGCGAGCGTAGGGCGAGGTACGCCTCGCGGGACGGCGCGAGCGGCCGCGGCGCAAGGTGCGGGTACCAGGCGGCGAGGGGATCGCCGGCGCTGAGGTGGAGCTTGACGGAGCCCAGCAGGAGGTTCATCGGCGGCACGCCGGGGATGCGCGCGAGCACGGCGAGCATGTCCGGATCCTCGGCGATCGACAGCGCGAAGAGCCGGTACAGCGGGGAGTCGGCGGCGCTGTCTGCCCACCGGCGCGCCTCGGCCGCGACGGCCTCGAGGTCGTCCGGCTCACGCGCCGTCCAGTCCTCGAGGCTCATCCCTCGTCCCTCGCCGATGTCATAGGGCGAGGCTAGCGTGGCCTGATGCTCACGCGTCCCGAGATCCAGTCCCTGCGCATGAGGGCCCTGCGCCTGCACGGCGAGCGGTTCGCGTCGGTCGGGGACGCCGTGACGTGGTTCGGGGCCATGCAGGCGCAGGATCTCTCGAGCGGCCTGTGGTCGCTCGGGATGCGACTGCAGGCGGCCGATGCCACGGCCGGGCCACCAGGTTCCGTCACCCAGGCGGTGGTCGAGTCAGCGCTCGAACGGCGTGAGGCGCTGCGCACCTGGCCTATGCGCGGCACGGTCCACCTGGTGCCGTCCGCCGATGCCCGCTGGATGCTCACCCTGATGGGCGTCAAACCCCTGCGCGATGCGGCCAGGCGACGTGCCTTCTTGGGGATCGACGAGGACACCGTGACGCGATCCAACGCGGCGTTGGTAGAGGCCCTCGCCGGCGGGGGTCGACTCACCCGCGCCGCGTGCCTCGAGGCCGTCGCGGCGGCCGGCATCGAGGCGCCGGGACAGGTGGGTTACCACCTGCTCTGGTACGCCTCCCAGGTGGGGCTGACCTGCATCGCCCCGAACGTCGGCAAGGAGCAGACGTTCGTGCTGCTCGACGAGTGGGCGCCGCACCAGCGCGACCTCGGCCACGAAGAGGCGCTCGCCGAGATCGCTCGGCGCTACGTGCGCTCCCACGGCCCCGTGAACGTGAAGGACCTGGCGCGGTGGACGGGCCTGGGCGTGCGCGACTGCCGCGCGGGCGTGGTCGGGGCCGGTGAGGACGTGGTCGAGGTCGCGACGGAGGACGGGCCCATGCTCGTGTCGGGTGACGTGGCGGCGTCGCTCGCCGGAGGGGTCGCACCGGCCGGGGGTTGGGTCATCCCGCCGGGCTTCGACGAGTACATGCTGGGCTACGGGGACCGCTCGGCGTTCCTGGACGACGGCCACCTGGACGCCGTCGTGCCGGGGAGCAACGGCGTGTTCCGCGCGACGCTGGTGCGCGCCGGCCGCGTAGTCGGCACGTGGAAGCGGTCGCTGAAGGCGACGCGGTGCGTGGTCGAGGTCGAGCCGCTCGTGAGGCTGGGGACACGCGAGCGTGCGGCGGCTCAGAAGGCTTTCGAGCCCTATGGCGAGTTCGTGGGCCTACCCGTGGAGGTCAGCTGGGGCTCGTGACGGTGGCTGCGGCTGGCCGCCTCATCAGCGCCCAGGCGAGCGGGAGGAGCAGCAGCGCGCCCGCGATCGCGAGGCCCGTGTAACCCAGTTGCGCGAGGGCGACGCCCGAGAGGGCTCCCGCGCTCGCGCCCGCGAGCCCCATGGTGAGGTCGGCGACGCCCTGAATGTCCGTGGGAGCCGCGTCGCCGTGGTGGGACAGGACGGCGATGAGGGTGGCCGCCGCGACGGTGACGGCCGACCACCCGAACCCAATCAGCACCAGGCCCACGGTGGCCCAGACCTCGGCGGCGCGGTGCGAGCCGTGTCCCTGATCCATCAGTCCCGACGTCGCCGCACCGGCGCATCCCGCGAGCAGCACGCCGGCGCCGAGACCCACGACCGCACGCGCGCCCCAGCGATCCGTCAGCCACCCGAACAGCGGCGCGAGCATGTACATGCCCGCGACGTGCGCGCTGATGACGATGCCGATGAACGTCAGCGTGGAGCCGTGGCCGTGCAGATGCACGCTGCTCATGGCCATGACGCCCACCATCACCGCGTGCCCGCTCGCCATGGCCACAAGCCCCAAGCGTCCGTCGGGGTGGGCCAGGAGGCTCTGCAGCGTCACGCGGATCCGGCGCCGCGGCGGCGCGCTCGCGGGGCGCACCCCGCGCAGCAGCAGGACGATGATGGCGGCGGCTACCAGCAACGCCGCAAGGGCGAACACCCACGACCCTCCCAGCGGGATGATGCCGAGCGCCTGACCCACCCGCGTGCCGGGGTCGATGAGGTTGGGCCCCACGATGGCGCCGAGCGAGGACGCCCATACGACGATCGACAGGACGATGCCGCGGCGGCGGTCCGAGACCCCATCGGTCGCGGCGAAGCGTGCCTGCAACCCGGCTGCCATGCCGGCGCCAAGGAGGAGGCAGCCCAGGATGAGCAACGGCAGAGACGCGACGGCCGCGGACAGCAGCGCGACGGCCGCGCCGACGGCGGCGAGGGCGAAGCCCGAGGCGAGCGCCGTGCGACGGCCCGCCCGACCGGCGAGGCGCGCCAGCGGCACGGCCATCACCGCCGCGCCCAGCACGTTCGCCGTCTGCGGCAGGCCGGAGAAGGACGCGGTGCCGGAGATCTCCTCGGCCAGCAAACCGCCCACGGCGATCGCCGAACTCACCCCCACGCCGGCGATCAGCTGCGCGGAGGCAAGGATCGCGACGCGCGAGCGGACCACGCCGGAGCCGCCCCCAGTCGCGGGGGCTCCGGCGGGCGCGGTCATGCCCAGACGAGACCCTGGCTGGGGTCCTGCATCACGCGACCCACGTCGGCCAGCACGCGCGCACCCAGCTCGCCGTCGATCAGGCGGTGATCAAAGCTCAGCGCGAGCGTGGTCACCCACCGCACGGCGATCTCTCCCTCGTGCACCCACGGCTGCTGACGCACCGCGCCGAAGGCGAGGATTGCGGATTCGCCGGGGTTGAGGATCGGCGTACCCGTGTCGATCCCGAGCGGGCCGATGTTCGTGATCGTGACCGTGCCGTCGTTCATGGCGCGCGGCGAGGTCGAGCCGTTGCGAGCCTGAGCAGTCAGGTCCTGCAGCTCGACCGCGAGCGCGTGCAGCGGCAGGCGGTGAGCGTCCTTGATGTTGGGCACCACGAGCCCGCGCGGGGTCGAGGCGGCGATGCCGAGGTTCACGTAGTGCTTGTAGACGATCTCCTGCGCCTCGTCGTCCCAGCTCGCGTTGACCTCGGGGTGACGGCGAACCGCGAGGAGCAACGCCTTCGCCACGATGAGCAGGGGCGTGACACGCACGTCGGCGAAGTCGCGGTCCTGCTTGAGGCGCGCGACGAGGTTCATCGTCTCGGTGACGTCGACCGTCAGGAACTCGGTGACGTGCGGGGCGGTGAAGGCGGACTGCACCATCGCCTCGGCCGTGCGCTTGCGCACCGACTTCACGGGCACGCGGGTCGAGCGCCCGTCGCGCGTGGTGGTGCCGGACGCGAGCCACGGCTGGTCGTCGCCCGCGTAGGTCGCGAGCGTCTGGGCGGCCGTGGCCTTCACCTGCTGCTCGACGTCTTCGCGCGTCACGAGCCCGCCGGGGCCCGACGGGGTGACGGTGGTGAGGTCGACGCCGAGCTCCTTGGCAAGCTTGCGCACCGGAGGCTTGGCGAGCACCGGGTACTCAGCCCCGGCCTCGGCGCCGCCGATGGGCTCGAGCGAGCCCTCGACGCGCTCGCGGCGCGTCGCCGATCCGGCCTTGACGCCGTAGCCCACCAGCACCGCTCCGGAGCCTTCCTCGGCGGGCGCGGCAGGCGCCGCGGCAGCGGCGCTGGGCGCCGCCGGTGCGGAAGCGTGCGCGGAATCCTGCGCCGATTCCTGGGCGACCGGCGACGGCTGCTCGGCCACGGCATCGGCCGTCTGAACGGGAGCGGAAGGCTCCGCGGGAGCCTCGCCGTCGGGGTCCACGTCGACCTCGAGGATCGGCACGCCGACCTCGACGGTCTCACCCTCGTCGACCAGCAGGCGGGTCACGACGCCAGAGAAGGGGCTGGGGAGCTCGACGAGGGACTTGGCGGTCTCGATCTCGACGATGGGCTGGTTGACCTCGACGGTGTCGCCGACGGCGACCGACCACGTGACGATGTCTGCCTCGGTGAGGCCCTCGCCGGCGTCGGGCAGGTTGAACTGCTGGTAGGTAGGCATCGGCGTTCCCCTCAGTGGGCCATGACCTTGTCGACGGCGTCGAGAACGCGGTCGAGGCTGGGCAAGTAGTCGTGCTCGAAGACGGCCCCAGGGTAGGGCGTGGAGAAGCCGCCCACGCGCAGCACGGGCGCGTGGAGGTGGAAGAAGGCCTGCTCGTGGACGCGACTGGACAGCTCGGCGCCGGAGCCGAAGGACGTGGGCGCCTCGTGGACCACCACCACACGGCCCGTCTTGCGCGCGGACTTCACGACGGTGTCGGAGTCGAGCGGCGAGATGGAGCGCAGGTCGATGACCTCGATGTCGGTGCCGTCGCCGGCGGCCACCTGCGCGGCCTGGAGGGCGAGGCGCACGGTGGGGCCGTAGGAGACGACGGTGACGTCGGATCCCTCGCGGGCCACGCGTGCGCGGGACATCTCGGCGGTGCCGGTGGAGGCGCCGGCTGCCGTGTCGAGCTGGGCCTTCACGCGAGTCGTGTCGACCTCGCCCTTGTCCCAGTAGCGCGCCTTGGGCTCGAAGAACATCACCGGGTCGGGCGACGCGATCGCCTGCTGGATCATGTCGAACGCGTCCTGCGGGGTGGCCGGCGACACGATGCGCAGGCCCGCGGTGTGCGCGAACAGCGCCTCGGGGCTCTCGGAGTGGTGCTCGACCGCGCCGATGCCACCGGCGAACGGCACACGGATGACCACGGGCAGCTGGATGGCTCCGCCCGAGCGGTAGTGCATCTTCGCCAGCTGCGTGGTGATCTGGTCGTACGCGGGGAAAATGAAACCGTCGAACTGAATCTCGATCACAGGACGGTATCCGCGCATCGCCATGCCGATCGCCGTGCCGACGATGCCTGACTCCGCGAGCGGGGTGTCCATGACGCGGTCGTCGCCGAAGTCCTTGTGCAGGCCGTCGGTGACGCGGAACACGCCGCCGAGCGCGCCGATGTCCTCGCCCATCAGCAGCGTCTTGGGGTCACGCTCCATCGCGGCGCGCAGGCCCGCGTTGATCGCGCCGGCCATGGTCATGGTGGTGGGCGCGGGTCGCTCGGCGCGCGCACCGGAGCCCGATGCCGCGGCGTGCTGCGTACGCGCCGTCGCCGGACGCTCGTCGAGGGTCGTCATCGGGTCGCCTCCTGATCCGCGAAGGAACGCTGGTAGCGGTCGAACCACGCGCGCTCCGCCTCCACGCTGGCATGGGGTTCGGCATAGACGTGGTCGAACATGCCGAGGGTGTCGGGCTTGGTCCAGCCGCGCACGGTGGTGCGAGTGCGCTCGCCGAGCGCCTTCGCCTGGGCCTCGACCTCAGCCCGGAACTCGTCGGGGAGCTCGCCGGCCGCTTCGAGGTGTGCCTCCAAGCGGGCGATCGGGTCGCGCTCGGCCCACAGCTGCTCTTCGGCCTTGGGCCGGTAGCGGGTGGGGTCGTCCGAGGTGGTGTGGGCGCCCATACGGTAGGTGAAGGCCTCGATAAGGACGGGGCCCTGGCCGCTGCGCGCGTGCTCGAGGGCCCAGCGGGTCACCGCGTGAGAGGCGATGACGTCGTTGCCGTCGACGCGCACCGAGGGGATGCCCACGCCCTTGCCGCGGTCGGCGATGGGCACGCGGCTCTGGCGGGTGGCGGACTCGGAGATCGCGTACTGGTTGTTCTGGACGAAGAACACCACGGGGGCGTCGTAGACGGAGGCGAACGTGAGCGCCTCGGCGACATCTCCCTGGCTCGTGGCGCCGTCGCCGAAGTACGCGACGACGGCCGCATCCTTCGCGGGGTCGCCCGTGGCGACCAGGCCGTCCTTGGTGAGACCCATCGCGTAGCCGGTGGCGTGCAGGGCGTGCGAGCCAATCACCAGCGTGTAGAGGTGGAAGTTGTGATCCGCGGGCGTCCATGCGCCGTGTTGGAGGCCGCGGAAGATGCGCAGCACCTCGACCAGGTCCACCCCGCGCGTGTGGGCCACGCCGTGCTCGCGGTAGCTGGGGAAGACGAAGTCCTGGGAGTTCAGCGCGTGGCCCGAGCCGATCTGCGCCGCCTCCTGGCCCCACGACTGCACCCACAGCCCCAGCTCGCCCTGACGCTGCAGGCTCGTGGCCTCCTTGTCAAAGGCGCGCACCAGGGTCATGTCGCGCCACATGGCGCGCAGTTCCTCGGGTGTGAGGTGGGACGCGTAGGCGTCGAACTGCTGGTGGCCTATGCGCTCGCCTGCTGGGGTGAGCAGCTGCACCAGATCATCGGTGGAGAGGGGTCCTCCTGCGGCCACGGGTGCCTCCTTCCGCACGGACCGTGGCACGGGATCGGCGCCTCCGGTCGTAACTTACGCAAGCGTAGGCTACGGCACCGTAGGTTTCAAGATGAGGGGCCCGTGTCGGACGTCTGGGGCGTCCGCCGCACCACGGCCGATACCCCTCGGAGAGCGCTCATGGCGGCGCGCCTCCACCACACATCCGCGGCGCCCAGCGCCTGAGCCCTTCGCCTGGCGCGCGCGAGGACCGCGCGGGTCCCGCGAGCGCGCTGCAGTGCGGGCCGCTCCCGGCGCAGCCGCTCGCGTGCGGCTGGATCGACCGCGAGCGCCTCCACGGTGGCAACCCAGTCGGAGGCCTGGGCGTCATGAAAGTAGTTGGCGGCGAGCCACTCCTGGTGCGGCTCGAAAAGCCGCAGCGCGCGCACGTCATCCAACGTGCCGACCAGGCCGCTCCCGGCGAACACGATGTTGAGGTTTTCCTCGTCGACCCCAAAGTCCCCGATGATGAGCGTCGGCACACGCGCGGCAATCGCCTCGAGTGCGGCCGTCGAGCTGACCGTGACGAGGCCGAGCGCGCCATCGAGGTGATCGGCCAGGGCGCCACGGGCAAACTGCAGGTTCGCCGGAAGCGGCCCGGCCTCGTCGGCTAGCTGCGGAAAGGACGCGAACTCGCGATGGGTCTGAGCCTCGTCCTCTCCGCCGCGCAGCTTGATCACCACGGGCACGTCGGGGTGCGCGCGGGCGGTGTCGATCAGGGCGTCCAGCAGCCGTCGCCTGTCCGCTACGGTGCGCGGCACCAAGGCCTGGGGCGCGAAGACCAACGCTCCATCGCGCGCATCGGTGCGTTCTGCGGGGGCCGGCCGGGCTGTGGCGACGGCGAGGCTGGCGAGTCCCCACTGGTGGGCCCCGTGCCTAACAAGCGCTCGACCCGCGTCCCTTTCGCGCTCGCTATGGACAATCATCACGTCCACCTCCGCGCGAAACGCGAGACCGCGCTCGGTGGGCGGGAACCACAAGCCCGGAATCCCCGCCGCGACGACGGGACGTCGCGAGGCATCGGCCAACACCGTGGAGAACAGGTGACCGATGAGCGGGCCTCGGCACGCCAGCAGCAGGATGTCCACTCCCGAAGAGACCCGCCGTCCCACGTCCTGCACGTCGACGACCGCGACCTCGGGCCACCTCCCGGCGACCGCATCGTGGCGCTGTTGCGGGCTCGGGGTCACGGCGTTGGCGACCACGACGACCTCGACGTCCCAACTGGCGGGCAGATCGAGGGCCCGCGACACCGCCCACTTCAGGTACGAGTCGGAATCCGCCACGACGAGGGCCTTCACGGTTCGACCCTACGACCGGTGTCGAGATGAGCGTGGCGCGGGCGGCCCGTGGTCACCACGCGAGCCGGCGGCGCCACGAGGCGGGGAGCCTGCGTCCCCACCGGCGTAGCGTCCTGGTGAACCTCCCGGACGCGGCGCCTCCGGGCAGGTCGAGTGCCGTGAGGCGCTTGCGATAGAAGTACCGATGCCGGTCCGCGCTCGGCATCTGAGCGAGCGTCGCGACGGCCTCCTCGCGCCTGTGATCCAGGTGGCGCGCCTGCATGGCGTAACTCACCGCCACGACGAGCGACTGGAGGCTCTCGACGGCCCCGTAGTCCTCGGCATGGCGCGTCAACGCGTCGACAATGGTGACCGGCACACGATTGCTGTTCTGGAACGGGGTCAGGCTTCCGAGGAGTTCCTCGGTCGCGTACGACTCGATGGGGGTGCCGAACAGTGCCCGCGCCGTGACGAGGACCGTCGAGAATCCCGCGACGATGACGACGCAGGGCACGCGAGCCAGCAACACCTCCGCCGGTGTCCCGTCCTCCCACGTCACGAACTGCGCACCCCAAGACTCGGCCGCGTCCCGGTAGGTATTGAGGAGTGCGGGCGAGGCGGCCGGATGGGGCTTGAACACGATGCGCCGCGCGCCCTTGTCATAGGCCGTGCGCATCATGCCGATGTGCGCGGCCTCTTCCTCCTCGGGCGTCCACAGGCCCAGCGCGGACAGGTATTGCCCAAACACGATCGCCGTGGGCACGTCTGAGGGCGGCACGGCGGCGTCGATGGCGGGCGCACACACCTCGGCCATCTCATTGACCACCACGCGGAACGCGTCCATCGACACCGGCCGGTGAGGAATGTCGAGTTCCTCGAACAACAGCGGCCTCAGCCCGGCGACAAGCTCGAGGTAGACCAGCGAGGCGATGCGCTGGGCCACCTGCGGGGGCTGGGTGAAGCGTGTAGGCCCAAAGCTCATGAGCCCTTCGCTCAGGACGACCAGCTCGCTGTCGCCGAAGATGCGGGCGAGGCTCGAGGCGGGCGGCACGTGAAGGGATTCGGTCACCAGTTGCACCGTCTCAGTGCCCAGCCCCCACAGGGAGCGGAAATGCTGCTGATGCATGGCGAGGTCATCGTGGCGCGGGCGCCACGAGCTGGGGTGTGCCTGGACGAGCGCCTCGTTGAGGTCCACGACGCGGTCGAACCTCTCGAGCACCGTGTCGGAGCCAGGGATCCGGTGCAGGGGCTGCACCACCTCCGGGACCGCGGCATTGTTGGACACCACGAGGATGCGGGTGGTGTCCCGCGGCCCCAGGAGACCCTCGTCGATCGCGGCGGCGGCGGTCATCGCGCTAAACAAGGTGGAGGCCATCACGAGCTGGATCATCGCTTCACACTCCTGCGGATCTCGGCGGGGACGTGCTTGCGGAGTCGGTCTCGCCGCGACGGAGAGAACTCCGTCCACTGCTGCGCGAGAACCTCCGGGTCGACAGAGGCGAAGAGTGCTCGCACGCCAGTGTCGAGTTCGCGACGCAAGGGCCGCGCCATACGCGAGGCACGCCCCAGGTGATGTGCGGCGATCGCCGACATCTGGCGCACGAACTTGGAGCGCCAAAGCGGCGCCTCATGGTCGGCCTCGACGACGTCGCGGGCGAGGTCGAAGGCGCGCAAAAAGTCGAGCTGTCTGGCGTCGAGGATCTGCGTGAGCGAGGTGGCGCTGCCGCGTCGATAGAACAGCGGCGGCGCATCCACCACTGCGAAGGTGTCCGCCTGCAGGTGTAGTCGCCAGATCCACGGACGGTCCTCGGCGGTCGCGAGGCCCTCATGAAAATGGAGCAGCCCGCGCTCGAGCATGCGGCGGGTAAACATCCCGGCCCATGCGTACGGGTAGTCGACCATCGTGGCGTGGTCGTGCGGGCCGATGGCCGTGCGCGGCGAGCGGACCTCGCCGCGAGGGAAGAACGGGACGGTGTGCCTCACGCGGGACCTGCCGCGTGCGATGAGGTGGTCCGTGCGCACAAAGTCGCATCCGAGCGTGTCGAGGTGGCCGGCGAGCGTGGACAGCCGGCCCGGTGCGAGCCAGTCGTCGCCGTCGAGGAACACCAGGCGGTCGCCCTCGGCGGCCTCGAGCCCGCGGTTGCGTGCCGAGGCCAGCCCCGCCGGCTCGTCGTGGGTGATGACCGTGAGGTCGTCGATCCGTTTCGCATAATGCGCGAAGACGTCGCCGGTGCGGTCGGTGGAGCCATCGTTGATGCCGATGACCTGGAGCCGTGGGACGCTCTCTTGCTGGCGCACCAGGCTCTCGAGCGTGACCCCCAGGACGTCTTCGCCGTTCAGCACCGGCACGATGACTGTGATGTCAGGACGCGTCATGACTGCCGCGCGCCCTGCGAACGCTGGGGCCACCGCGCAGGCGCGGCGACCCCAGCAGCGAACGTGATCGTGCGGTGCGGGTGCTTACGCACCGACCCGGCGCAGCTTGCTCAGCGGAGCGAGCTCACCGGGGAACACACGCTTCACGCCATCGCCGAGGCCCTGCTCGATGATGCGAATGTCACGCACGAGCGTCTTGAGGCCGCCGGGCTCGAGCGAGGCGGCGTGGTCCGATCCCCACATGGTGCGGTCGAGCGTGATGTGGCGCTCCACGGCGACGGCGCCCAGGGCAACCGCGGCGACGGAAATCTGCAGGCCCGGCTCGTGACCCGAGTAGCCCGTGGGCAGGCCGTAGCGCTCCGCGAGCGTGGGGATCATGAGGAGGTTCGCTTCCTCAGGAGGAAGCGGGTAGGTCGACGTGGCGTGCAGGATCACCAGGTTGTCGGTGCCGAGCGTCTCCACAGCGGTGTCGATCTGCTCGATGGTCGACATGCCGGTCGACAGGATGACGGGCTTGCCGGTCTCCTTGATGCGGCGCAGCATGCCCAGGTCCGTGACGGATGCCGAGGCGATCTTGTACGCGACGGTGTCCATCTCCTCAAGGAAGTCCACGGCGGGCTCGTCCCACGGCGAGGCGAACCAGTCGATGCCACGCGCCTTGCAGTAGGCGTCGATCTGCGCGTACTCGTCCTTCTCGAACTCCACCTTGTAGCGGTACTCGAGGTAGGTCATGGTGCCCCACGGGGTGTCGCGCGGGGTGTCCTTCATGTGCTCCGGGGTGGAGATCTCGGGCGTGCGCTTCTGGAACTTCACCGCCTGGCAACCGGCCTCGATGGCGACGTCGATCAGACGCAGGGCGTTGTCGACCGAACCGTTGTGGTTGAGTCCGATCTCCGCGATCACGTAGACCGGCTGGCCGGGTCCTACCTTGTGGGCGCCGATCTGTACTGCTTCAGCCATGTCATGCTCCTTCACGAGTGGTCAAAATCATCTCCGCGAGCTCGCGGAGTGCTCCGCGCCCACCGGGTCGGGTCAAGTGGACCCTGGCCACGGCGCGCGCCGCTGGGTGGGCGTCTGGGACGGTGACGGGCCAGCCGACCGAGGCCATGCTTTCCACGTCGTTCACATCGTTTCCCACGTACGCAACCTTCGACAGCGAAAACCCGCGATGTTCACTCCACTGCCGCAGGATGTTCACCTTGTCGTCAGCGCCGTACACCGTCTCGATACCTAGCTTTCGACCGCGGGCCTCGACGACGGGGTTGCGTTCCTTGCTCAGGATGAGCATGGGCAGGCCGGCGTCGCGCAGCATCGCGAGTCCCATCCCATCGCTGCGGCTCACCGTGACGGCCTCCGAGCCGTCCTGATGGACCTCCGCGAGGTCATCTGTGTGAACCCCGTCGAAGTCCATCACCAGCGCGTCGATGGGGCCGATGCCGTGGCTGTCGAGCAGCGGCGCAAGAGCTCGCGCCGCCTCCAGCTCGTGGGGGTCGTCGATCTCCAGCCCGGCGATCGCGTCGACCTGCTCGAGCCCCACGCGTCCGAAGAACCGGTGGCGGGCCTCACGGAACCCGGCGGCGTCCATCACGTAGAAGGCCCCGGATTCTTGGAACTGCGCC
Organism: Demequina sp. NBRC 110051; assembly: GCF_002090055.1. Lineage (GTDB taxonomy): Bacteria > Actinomycetota > Actinomycetes > Actinomycetales > Demequinaceae > Demequina. The sequence continues at coordinate 232,406 of NZ_BBRH01000007.1, read as the reverse complement.
TCGCGGTCCTGGCGACGCGGACGGAAGGACTTGTCGTGGTTCACCCCCTCGGCGCCCTGCGGCGTCAGCCGCCACAGGAATCCGTGGGTCTCGTAGGCGGAGAACACTGCGTCCTCGTCGCCCTGGGCAACGCGCGCGACCGCGCGGCCCAGCGCGTCCGCGTCGATAAACGGCGAGGTGGCCTGGAGAAACACGAGCACCCCCACCGGGGGCCCTTCGGCCCCGATCACGTCGAGGGCGTGCAGGAGCGCGTCCTCGCTGCTGGCGAGGTCGCCCGCGATGTCAGCAGGGCGGTCGACGATCCGCGCGCCGGCGGCGAGCGCCGCCTCGGCGATCGGCGCGTCATCGGTGGAGACGTACACGTCGTCGATGCCATGGGCCGCGCGGGCGGCCGCAACGGCGCGGGAGACGAGGGGGACACCGCCCACGCGGGCGACGTTCTTGCCCGGCACTCCCTTGGAGCCGCCGCGTGCAGGGATGACGGCGACAACCCGCCCCTTACGCGGCGGCACGCGATCGCCCCCGGTTCACGACGTCCTCGAGCAGCTCTCGCACCGAATGGTCAGCGCGCGACGTGAACCACTGCTCCGGCACGTGGGTGACGTCGAGGTCGACGGATGCATCCAGCAGCGTGGAGAGCGTCGCGACCACCGAGGACGGAAGGGTCGTGACGCGCCGCACACCGGGCATGCCGGCGATCAGGATCTCGATCGGCAAGACAGGGCGACGCACCTCGACGCCGTCAATCTGGGCCCACCGGCTGAGCGACTCGCGCCGCTCACGACGGTGAGGAAGGTAGGTGACCGCACCCTCGCGCGCCAGGTCGGCAAGCCACGCCGCATAGGCGTCGCCGTCGAGATAGCCGTCGTCGACGAGGGCCGAGCCCACGACGACGTGCTCCGCATCCGCCGCCTCCGTGGCGAACGCGCTGGATCTCAGCCACGAGTAGTCGTTGCGCACCACGGTGGCGCCGAGCGTACGCAAGGCACTGACGGCATCGGCCTCCGGATAGGCCGTAAAAACCGTGAGGCGGCCGTCCTCGGCGGCCGTACGCATGCGCACCGAGGCCGCGGCGCCGAGCACCCGGTGAAGCGAGGACTCCTGCTTGCCGTGACGCGCGAGCGGCAATCCACGAGCCAGGCGGCGCGCCAGGGACAAGGTGCCCGAGCCGTCGTCCACCACGACGAGGTCCTGAGCACCGGTGAATGTGGTGAGCGCTCGCAATTGCCCCGAGTTCGCGTCGCCGATCAGGCGCCTGCGCGCCGTCGTCATCGGCGACCGAGTCGCAGACCTCCACGGTCCGGACATGGTGACGCCGCGCGGGAGGCTGGGCGCGAACAGCCGGCCCGTGTCGCCCAGCTGCGCCACACCCGCCCGCAGGCACAGGTGCACGGGGTCGCCGACGGCGGCCGCATACTCGACCGCGTTCACCAACTGGAGAGGTGACTCAACCCATCCGACTCGTGCCATGGGCACAGCACAGCACAGCGACCTGAACGGCCGGTTGCGATCAGGTGTCTACTTGGAGGCCTGGTAGGCCTTCACGACCTCTTCGGGGTCGCCGTCCATCTTGAGGTTTCCGTGGTCGATCCACAGCACCCTGTTGCAGGTGTCGAGGATGGACTTCATGGAGTGGCTCACCAGGAACACCGTGCCGGCCTGCTCGCGCATCGCCCTGATACGCGCCTCGCTCTTCTGACGGAAGCCCTTGTCGCCCACCGCAAGCGCCTCGTCCACCAGCAGGATCTGGTGCTCACGCGAGACCGCGATCGAGAAACGCAGTCGCGACGACATACCGGAGGAGTAGCTCTTCATGGGCAGGTCGATGAACTCGTCGAGGTCGGCGAAGTCCACGATCTCCGGGTACTTCGCCTCGATCTGCTGGGGCGTGAGTCCCAAGGCGAGACCGCCGAGGATGACGTTCTTCTCGCCCGAGAGCGACGGGATGAGCGCGGCGTTGACACCGAGCAGCGCGGGACGGCTCGAGGCGAACACCTGGCCTTGCGCCGGGGCGATGAGTCCAGAGATCGCGCGCATGAGCGTCGACTTGCCGGAGCCGTTGTGGCCGATGACGCCGATGGATTCGCCCTCACGCGCCACGAAGGACACGCCCTTGAGCGCGTGCACCACGCGGATGCCGCGCTGGCGGGTCAGCAGCGCGCGGTTCTGCGACGCCTTCTTACCCGAGGTGAACGTCTTGTACTTGATGTGGAGGTCGTCGACCACGACGGTCGGGTTGCCGAGCTGATCAGTCATGGCCGTACCTCTCCTCCGCGCGCCAGAAGAACACGATGCCCACCGCCATGGTGACGACACCGGCAATGGCGGCGACGGCCCACATCCAGCCCGGGGCGTTGTGGCCGCCGAGCATGATGTCACGCACGATGGTGATGTACGCGTGCACGGGGTTGAGCTCCGCGACCTTCTGCATCCACGCGGGCTGGTCGGCGAGCACCTCCTCGAGCGAGAAGAAGATGCCGGAGGCGTAGAAGAACAGGCGCGTGATGAGCGGGATGACCTGGGTGAGGTCACGCAGGTGCACCGTGACACGAGCCGCGAGGAGCGCGATGCCGAAGTTGAACATCGCCATGAGCACCATGGCCGGGATGACGAGGAGCCACCACCACGTGAGCGGCGCACCGAAGCCCAACACGATGACCGCCAGGATCAGCAGCATGGGCACCAGCTCGATGACCTGCTGAATGATCTGCGCCAAGGGCAGCAGCATGCGCGGGAAGTTCAGCGACCGCACCAGCGACGCATTGCCCGTGATCGATTTGGCGCCGTCGGAGAAGGACTTCGAGAAGAACTCGAAGATGAACACGCCGACCACAACGAACGGCACGAAGGCGACGTCGTCGGGACGGGTGTCTCGCGGCAGGATGATGCCGAAGACCGTGCCGTAGAGAGCGGCGTTCAGGAGTGGCCGCAGCACGATCCACGCGAGACCCAGGCGGTTTTCGCTCACCTGGGCCTGGACGCGGAACTTCGCCAGGGAGGTTGCGAAGGCGCGCCGGTGCCACATCTCGGCCAGGTACTGGCCTAGCGGCGGGCGGGCGCCAACGCGTTCGAGGCCCGCGTCGCGCGCGATCGCCTCATAGTCGGTGGGGGTCACGTGTCTCCTAGGGTCGCGGCGCAATTCTCAGCGCCTACGAAGGCGCGATGGCGGCGAAACACGCCCCAAGATTACAGCAGGCACCGTCAGGCACCCCGATGCGCCTCCATCGCTGCGAGCACCGCGTCGTTCTCGACGGCCGAGCCGACCGTCACGCGAATGCCCTCGCCGGCGAACGGGCGCACCAGCACCGCGGGCTCGAGGGCCGCGAGCGCGACCGCGATCTCCACGGTGCGTGCGCCCGCGGGCAGCCACACGAAGTTGCCCTGGGCCTCGGGCACGTCCCAGCCGAGGTCACGCAGGCCGTCGCGCAGGCGTGGACGCTCGGCCACGACGGACTCGACGCGCTCCAGCAGTTCCTGTTCGGCCACGGGCTCGAGCGAGGCGAGCGCAGCGGCCTGAGCCGCGGATGACACCGAGAAGGGCGTCACGCACGCGCGCACGGGCGCGATCAGGCCCGCCGAGCCCAGCGCGAATCCCACCCGGGCCCCCGCCAGCCCGTACGCCTTCGAGAACGTGCGCAGCACCAGGAGGTTCGGGTGGCGACCCAGCTCTTCCAGGCCAGCCACGGCATCGGCCGCCCGTACGAACTCCACGTAGGCCTCGTCGAGCACCACCAGCACCGACGACGGCACGCCTGCCATGAAGCGGGCGAACTGCTCGCGCGTGAGCGTAGGGCCGGTGGGGTTGTTGGGCGAGCACAGCATCACGACGCGCGTGCGCTCCGTGACGGCCGCGATCATCGCGTCGATGTCGTGCCTGCCGTCCGACGTGACCGGAACCATGACGGGCACGGCGCCGGTGATCGACGTGAGGATCGGGTAGGCCTCAAACGAGCGCCAGGCGAACAGCACCTCGTCGCCGGCTCCCACGTAGGCCTGGAGGATGTGCTGCAGCACCGCGACCGAGCCGCCGCCGACGGCGACCTGCTCGGGGCTGACGCCAAAGCGCTCGGCGAGCCGCTCGTGCAGCGCGACCGCACCCATGTCCGGGTAACGGTGGATCCCGTCGCCCACGCGCGCGATCGCGGCGGCGACCGAGGGCAGCGGCGGGTAGGGGATCTCGTTCGAGGACAGCTTCACGGGGGGCAGGCGGTCGGCGTCGCCGCGGGCACCGGGGACGTAGGCGGGCAGGCCGGTGACCTCGGGCCGGGGCTGGGGAAGACTCATGAGGACATGGTGCCAGGTGGCGGGCTGGGGTCCGTATGGAAGACTCGCCCGCATGAGGTTTGTGCTGAATGTGCTCGCCATGGCCGTCGCCGTCTGGGTCGCGACGCTGCTGCCCCTCGATGTCGCCGTCACGGGTGGAGAGGGCGAGTGGTGGACCCGTGCGCTGGTCTACGGAGCCATCGGCATCATCCTGCACCTGCTGAATATGGCCGTGAAGCCCGTGCTGCAGATCCTCGCGCTGCCCATCACCATCCTCACGCTGGGCCTGTTCGCGCTGGTAGTGAACGCATTTGTGCTGTGGATCGGCGCGTGGATCACCACCTGGTTCGACGGCATCGAGCTCGAGCTGGGCGGATTCTGGCTGACCCTCGTGGCGGCACTCGTCATCACCATCATCTCGGGCATCGTGCGAGGACTCACGGGCGCCGATCGGGACTGACGTTCGCCGGCCGGGCGGGAGCAGGACTTACCGGCGCCGGCCTAAACTCTCTTCGCCGCGCGCTCACCGACTGCGTGTATCCGCGCACCCCGTCTCGCCAGGCGGCGGTCGAGGGGTCGTTGAGTTTGTCGATGGCCGATGCCGTGGCCCGGTACGTCCTCATCGCATGCAGCGAGATGGGACCCAGGGCCGCCGCGGCGATCGCGTGGTCGCCTGACGCGCGCGCGTCGCCCGACCACGTGGTGACGTTCGCCGCCTCGTCACGGCCTCCCTTGTCGAGGGCCGGCACGGTGTCTGAGACGTCCTCGACGTGCGCGTAGGTGACGCCGTCACGGTGCGGCAGGTCCGCGACGGGTGAGCCGAACGTGACGACGTCGGTGATGGTGAAGCGCTCCTCGATCCCGTCGAGGCCCGCGAGGGCCGTCGCCACCATGCCTCCCTGGCTGTGGCCCACGAGCATCACCTCGGCGTCGCGCGGGATCCTCATGGCCTCCATGGAGTCCACCGTGAAGCGCAGCGAGTCGGCGACCGCGCCGTCCTGGAGGTCTAGATTGCTGCGCCAATCGAACGGGTTGATAGAGGTGACGGAGTTGTCGTACGTGCCGGGGATGGTCACCACATAGCGGTCGTGACTGTCCTCGCCGGTCAGCTGGTCGATCGCCACGACGCCCGTGTCCGCGTAGCTCAGCGAGTCGATGCTCGTGGCGAGCGCCTCCATGCGGCGAGGAACCTCCGAGGGGTGCGCCGGCCCGGCGGGCTGCGCGCCCGCGAGCCGATCCTCGAACACCGCCTCAAGGCCGGTCATGGCCCCCCGCAGGGCAATGACGATCCGGTCGTAGTGGCGCAGCCACGGCGGGCCGGTGGCGTCGAGAGTGCCCGTGACGGCCCCGACCGTGCCGCGATTGACGTAGCCGGTCATGGGTGGCAGCGCATCGGGCGTGAGCGCTGCTCCCACCGGGTCCTCGCCCGCGACGGCCGCGACGGCGCCCGGTACCGACGCACGCCACCCCACCAGCGCGCGGGCGCGGGCGAGCCACCCGACCGTCGCGACCGCATCCCCCACAAAGCGACCCACCGATTCGACCACCCCCACACCGCCGCGCGCCGCGTCCTCGGCCCGCGCGTACGCCTCCGCCACCGCCACCAGGCGCGCGGCGACGTCGTCCACCTCGCGCGACAGCGCCCCCGCGCCGCCCACGTCCCACCGTGCCATCCCGATCACACCGTCCGCCCGGGCGAGCGCGCCGGCCACGCTCGGCCCCGCGCGCGGCAACGCCTCCGCGAGCAGGTCCGCGGCGCGTGCCAGGCGCGTGGCCACGTCGTCGAGCGCGGCGGCAGCATCGTCCACCACGCGTGCGGCCGCCTCGAGGTCCTCGGTCACGGCTTGCGTCCCGCCGGCACCGCCCGCCACGCCTACGGGTACCGGGTCGCTCATGCCCTCACCACTGCCCCGCCCGTTCCGCCGCATCCTGCGCGAGCCGCCACGCCACCCGTGCCTCCTCGATATGCCCCGCGAGCGCCTCGACCCGCCACTGCAGCCCCTCCACCTCGGCGCGGAACTCGTCGGCGGCCGCCGAGACCCACTCGACCCCAGCGGCCGAAGCGAGCCGACGACGAGCCTCCTCCACGGCATCGGCCGCCGCCTCGATATCGAACGCCGGAAGCCACAGCGGCACCGGCACGCTCACCCCGTCCATAGGGCGACGCTACGGACGGCAGCCGACCACGGCATCGGCCGTCCGGTGGGCTGTGGACAGCGCCACCGCCCGGGCGCGCCTGTGCATGGAACAATGGCCGCGTGACTGAGTGGAACCCCGCCTCGTATGTGACCCTCGCCGACGTCCAACCCGCGATCGCGCTCACCCCGCTGGACGGGCGCTACCGCTCGGCCGCCGCGCCGCTCGTCGACCACCTGAGCGAGCCCGCGCTGAACCGTGCGCGCCTGTTCGTCGAGGTCGAGTGGTTCATCCACCTGTGCGCCACCGCCGCCGTGCCCGGCACGCGCGACCTCACGGTCGAGGAGATCGCGTTACTTCGCACCATCCCCGCCGAGTTCGGCGCCGACGGCATCCGCGAGCACGCCGAGATCGAAAAAGTGACCGTCCACGACGTCAAGGCGATCGAGTACTACATCAAGCGCCGCATCGAGGGCACGAGCCTCGCGCCGCTCGCCGAACTCGTCCACTTCGCGTGCACCTCCGAGGACATCAACAACCTGTCCTACGCGCTCATGGTGAAGGGCGCCGTCCAGCAGGCCTGGCTTCCGGCGGCCGATGCCCTGGTCACCCAGGTCGCCGACCTCGCCCGCTCGACGGCCGGCACCCCCATGCTGTCGCGCACGCACGGCCAGACCGCGACACCCACCACCCTGGGCAAGGAGCTTGCTGTGCTCGCGCACCGCCTGCGCCGCCAGCTTCGTCGCATCGAGGGCCAGGAGTACCTGGGCAAGATCAACGGCGCGACCGGAACGTTCGGTGCCCACACCGCTGCCGTGCCGAGCACCGACTGGGTGAGCGTGTCGCGGACCTTCGTGGAGGGCATCGGCCTCACCTGGAATCCCCTCACGACGCAGATCGAGAGCCACGACTGGCAGGCCGAGTTGTACGCGGACGTCGCCCGCTTCGGTCGCATTCTGCACAACCTCGCCACCGACGTGTGGACCTATATCTCGCTGGGCTACTTCGCGCAGGCGGCCGTGGCGGGGGCGATCGGCTCGTCGGCCATGCCGCACAAGATCAACCCGATCCGGTTCGAGAACGCCGAGGCCAACCTCGAGATCTCCGCGGCGCTGCTCGACACGCTTGCCTCGACGCTCGTCACCTCGCGCCTCCAGCGCGACCTCACCGACTCGACCACGCAGCGCAACATCGGCGTGGCGTTCGGCCACTCGCTGCTCGCGATCGACAACGTGCGCCGCGGTCTGGGCGCCCTGTCCGTGAACGAGGCCGCGCTCGCCGCCGATCTGGATTCGTCGTGGGAGGTGCTCGCCGAGCCCATTCAGTCGGCGATGCGTGCGGCCGCCATCGCGGGCGTGCCCGGCATGGAGAACCCCTACGAGCGCCTCAAGGACCTCACGCGTGGGCACGTCATCGACGCCGCGGCGATTGGTGAGTTCGTCGACGGGTTGGAGTTGCCTTCGGAAGTGAAGGAGCGCCTGGCCGCGCTCACGCCCGGCACCTATGTGGGGCTCGCGGAGAAGTTGGTGGCCGACTACCTCTCATAGGGCGGCTCGCTCAGCCGGCGGTCACCAGGTCCCCGACCGCGATCGCGCCCGGCGTGACCACGTCCAGGTAGATCGCGACGCGCAGGTCCCGGGACTTGCCGAGCGGCTGCAACCAGCGGGTCGCGTCCGTGACACCGTCCTGGGCCAGGTCGATGGTGCGGCACCGCTCGATCCGCCCGGCAGGCTGCAGCACCGCGGTGCCGATGCGCACCTCGCCCTCCCATCGCTCCTCCTCGAACGGCTCCGTCGTTGCGACGACGAGGTTGGCGCGCAGGCGGCGGGCGTCCGCGTCGGCTCCCAGTTCCCGCGCGCACCAGTCGAGCGTCGCGGTGCCCACGAGGGACACGGCGCCGTCGTCGAAGTGCGGCACGTCCGTCTCGGGAGCGAGCGCCACCTCGGCCGCGAGCGCGTCCGCGAGCCAGGCGTCCACGGCAGGATCGCCGGCCAGCCCGTGGCGCCCGCCGGGCCCGCTGACCACGACGCCCTCGGCCCGTGTCGCGGCGCTGAACGCGAACACGCCGTCGCGGCGCACCATGCGCTTGGTGTTCTTGCCGGAAGCCAGGCGCGAGTCACCGTCGCGGACCGCCCATGCACGGTCGCCCACCAGCCCGCGCGCGTCGAGGTCCACTCGGTCCAAGGACTCGCCGCCCATCGACTTCACCGGATAGCGGCGGATCGCGGTCACCACAGTCATGCCTCGAGACTACGGCCCGTGCCGCGGCGGGGTGACGTAGCGAACGTGCCGCTCGTTAGGGTGGCGTGACCATGGATACGTCAGCGGACGCCGCCCAGCCAGCCACGGCATCGGCCGTCCAGACAGCCGTGCCCAGCCGACGGCGCCTCAAGGTCGAGATTGTCATCGTGCTAGGCCTGTCGCTGGGTTACTACGCGATCTCGGCGGCGATCACGCTGGTAGAGCGCTACCTTGCCGAGCCGGCGATTGGGCAGCAGTCCACGACTCTCAACCCCTCGCGCTCCCAGATCGACTACCTGGACCTGCTCTCTCAGGTGGTGCGCCAGGCGTATCTCTTGATGCCCGTCGCGCTGGCGTTCTACCTGCTGTCGATGGGCGGGCGGTCGGTGCACCGGGTCCTCGGGCTCACCGGCGGTTGGAAGGCGGCGGGGGCCGATGCCCTGCGTGGGCTTGCGCTCGCTGCCTGCATCGGCCTGCCGGGGCTTGCGCTCTACGCGGTGTCGCGGGCGCTCGGCCAAACGGTGCGGATCGACACGTCGGGGCTGCCCGATGCGTGGTGGGCCGCCACCATCCTGTTGCTCTCGGCGGCCGTCGCGGGGGTGCTCGAGGAGACGATCGCCGTCGGCTATCTGGTGACCCGGCTGAAGGAATTGGCGTGGTCGCCGTGGGCGGCGATCGCGGCATCGGCCCTGCTCAGGGGCGCGTATCACCTCTATCAAGGCTGGCCGATGGCGCTGGGCAACATGGTGATGGGTGTGGTGTTCGCGTACTGGTTCCATCGCACCGGACGGCTCGGTCCGCTCATTGCAGCGCACTGGACGCTCGACGCGGTGTCCTTCATCGGCCCCGAGCTGGTGCCGGGCGAGTGGCTCGAGGCCCTCGGAGTCGCCTAAACCGGCATTTCACCTCCTAGACTCGAGGCCATGGCCGACCGCGACGCGACGCAGGACGCCCCTGCCAGCGACGATCCGCTCCGGGGGGTCACGGTCATCGACGCACCCGAGACCCGGGTGCACCGCGTCACGGACATCATCGCGGCCTCGATCACGACGCTCGGGATCGTGCTGGTGCTGCTGCTGGGCGCCTACGGCACCGCCACCACCGAGGGCCTGACCGAGGATGTGCAGGGCTTCGCGCGCGTGCTGCAGCGCCTCCTGGTCGCGCCCGTCAACCTCTTCTCCGGCATCGTGACGATCGTTGTGCCGCTCGCGGTGATCGTCGACCTGGGCTTCAGGCGCGAGCCACGGCGCATCCTCGAGGTCATCGGCGCTGGCGTCCTGGCGTTCATCGTCACCGTGATCGCCGCGATCACGACACTCGAGTTCGGCGCCGACGAGCTGGTTCGCTCGCTGTCGGTGAGGACCTCCGAGGGCGAGATGGTGGTGCAGCTGCCCGCCTACCTCGCCGCTGTCGCCGCCATGCTGACGGCCGCGGGGCTGCGCACCACGCGCCGGGTGCTGTCGATCTCGTGGCCGTTCGTGTGGATCGCCGCCGCCGTCGGCGTCATCTCGGGCATCGTGACGCTGCCTGCGGCGATCACCGTGGTGTTGATCGGACGCGCCTCGGGCCTGGTGCTGCGCTGGGCGGTGGGCTCGACGGCCGATCGGGCGTATGGCGCGCAGCTCGCCGACGGCATCCGCCGGGCGGGGTTTGAGCCGCGCAGGATCGTCCGCGCCGACCATCACGACGCGTACGAGCCGGAGGGGCACGACGATGTCGCCGCGGCGATTGGCCGCACACGCTCCGGTCGCATCTACTCGGTGACGACCGTCGAGGGCCACCAGCTCATCGTGCTCGCGCTCGACGGCGACCAGCACGCGGCCGGCTTCATCTCCAAGTGGTGGCAGACCATCCGTTTCCGCGGCCTGGACCCGCGTGCCGAGGTGAGCCTGCGCCACGCGGCCGAATCCACGGCGCTCGTCTCGCACGCCGCACGCTCGGCGGGCGTGCGGACCGCGCGCGTGCTGGGCATGAGCCAGGCGCGCGACACCATGCTGGTGGTCTACCAACGTCCCGTCGCCATGCGGGCGCTGTCGGAGATGACCGCCGACGAGGTCGACGACGAGATGCTCGACTCGATCTGGTCGCAGTTCGGCCAGGCCCATGCCGCGGGCGTCGCTCACCGCCAGGTCTCGGCCGACACGATCCTGGTGGGCGACGGCGAGGCCACAGGCACGCCGCTGGTCTGGATCACCAGCTGGGACATGGGCGAGGTGGCGACATCGACGCTCGCCCGGCGACTCGACAACGTCCAGGTCCTCGCGGCCACCGCGGCGATCGTGGGATCGGACCGCGCCGTCGACGCGGCTTTCCGCGCGTTGGGCGAGGACATCGTGGAGCAGGTCGCGCCCCTGCTCCAGTCCATCGTGCTGCCGCGCTCGACGCAGAAGGCGCTCAAGGCGCACGGCGACCGGCTGAAAGACACGCGCGCGGCGATCGTGGCGCGTGTGCCCGATGCCGAGATCGAGCAGCAGAACATCGCCCGTTTCGGGTGGCGCACCATCATCCTGTTCGGCGCCGCCGTCCTGATCGGCACCGTCATCCTCACCACGTTCAACACCCAGGAGGTGCTGGGGGCGCTGTCGAGCGCGAACCCCGCGTGGCTCGTCGGAGCCTTCGCGTGGTCGCTGCTGACGTATGCGGGTGCAGCCCTGGCGATGCTCGCTTTCTCGCCCGTGCGGCTGCCCTGGGGCCGGGTACTGTTCACCCAGGTAGCGGCCGGGTACATCGCCGTCGCCGTGCCCGCTGGCGTGGGGCCCGCAGCGCTGAACCTGCGCCTGCTGACGCGCCGGCGCGTGGCGGGACCACTCGCGGTCGCGACGGTCGCGCTGGTGCAGGTCTCCGCGGTGGTCGTCACCGTGATCGGACTCCTGGCCCTGACGCTGTTCACCGGCTCCGAGGGCACGCTCGCTGCACTGCCGTCGACGGCGGTGCTCATCGGCATCGGCGTCGCGGCGGTGGTCATCACGGCGTTCATGCTGGTGCCCAAGGTGCGGCGCTGGACCCTCGCCAAGATCATGCCGACCGTGCGCCAGACATGGCCGCGTCTGGTGCAGATCCTGGGCCAGCCATGGCGCCTGGCCCTGGGTCTCGCGGGCAACCTGGTGCAGACCGTGGCCTTTGTCGGCACCTTCTACTGCACCCTCGAGGCCTTCGGCCAGGACCTCGCGATCATCGACGTGACGATCCTGTTCTTCCTGTCCAACGCCGTGGGCGCGGTGGTGCCGACCCCCGGTGGTTTGGGAGCCGTGGAGGCCTCTCTGATCGCCGGACTCACGGGTGCGGGCGTTCCGCTGCCGGTGGCGACGCCGGTGGTGCTGATCTATAGGTTCATCACGTACTGGATCCGTATCCCGATGGGATACGTGGCCATGCAGTGGCTCAACCGCAAGGGTGAGATGTAGCTGCTGTAGGCAGACGGACAACCTGAAACATTCGACCCTCCTTGCGGCGTCTCTTCGACCTGGCAGTGCAATGGAGACTTTCCGCCGCAAGGCTCTGCCCCTAGCGTGGTTGCCGACCTGACGCGGCCCGGTGCGCGGTGCCACTCCCCCCACGACATGTTGGGCACGCCACCCGCTACGCGCTGAGCCACACGAAGATGCCGGCCGTCAAGACCACCGTGAGACCACACGCCACGATGATCCGCGGCTTCCACGCACGAGTCCACGGCACGACGGCCACCGGGTACATCCACACGGCAGACCCGACCGCGATCCACATCAACGTTTCAAGAGGATCGGAAAGACCGTCGTGCGGCGTCCCACCGAAAACCCAGCCGGTGCTCAGCAGAGCAATGGCGTACACGAACATCGCACCAGCGGAGCTCAAAGGCATGGCCCACAAGAAGTGCCATGGGTTCGCCGGCTTGTCCATCCCCTACCCCCCGGTCGGCTCGTTTGCGGCACGCTACCGCGCGGCGGTTAATGCACACATGGCAGCCACTCTCAACGGCGACGTGCTCGGTGGCTGGGTGTCCTCGCCCACTCAGTCGGTTCCCGTGGCCGATGCCGTGGTCACCGGAACCCTCTACGGCCACGCCCTGGCGACGGGCTGAGTTCTCGCTAGCCTCGTCCGTCGCGGCCACGCGACGCCCCCTAGCAACGCGCAGGCGAGGCGCCTACGATGTAGATACCTATCTAGGAGGTGGCAGGTGAGCGTCCGCGAGTTCAAGTCTCAAGACCTCAATCAACGACCCGGTGTCGTGACGGCCGCGGTCGATGCGGATGGAGAGGCTGTCATCACTCGGCGCGGCGTTCCGGTCTACCGCGTGGTGCGCATCGAGCACGCGACCCCTTCGACGTCCCTGTGGGACGCGGTCCGCGCACTCCCGAGCGGTGACAACGCGGACTTTCCGGGCCTCGACGGCACACTCGACGAGCTCGACCGGTGAGCGCCACGCGCTACGCGCTCGACACGAATGTCCTGTCAGAACTGCGCCGCACCACGCCGGACCCGGCCGTGGCCCGATGGTCGCGGTCGGTCAGCGTCACGGACCTGTTCCTTCCCGCCGTCGTGCTCATGGAACTGCGCCACGGCGCGGCGCTGATTCGCCAGCGCGGCGACGCACCGCAGGCGGACGGCCTCGAGACCTGGATCGACGGCCTTGTCGTCACCTTTGATGGCAGAGTCCTCGACTTCACGGCCGATGCAGCCCAGTTTGCGGCGACACTAACGTCGCGACCTGACGCCCCAGGGCTCGCTGACATCATGATCGCCGCCACCGCCCAGGTGCACGGCATGCCCGTCGCCACCCGCAATGTCCAGGACTTCGCCCGCACCGGAGTCGCCGTGCTCAACCCTTGGGAATCATGACCGTCACGCACACCGTCCGCCCGGCCACCGCATCGGACATCCCCGCGCTTGTCGACCTCGCCGCCGTCACCTTCCCACTCGCGTGCCCGCCGACCACCACGCGCGAGGCGATGGACGCGCACATCGCGGCCAAGCTCAACGCCGACGTGATCGGCGGGTGGATCTCATCGCCCACCCATGCCGTGGTGGTGGCCGATGCCGTGGTCGCCGGAACGCTCGACGGCTACGCCTTGGCGACGTTCGGCCCGTGCAGCGACCCCGAGGCCGCGGTCGCGCTCAGCGACGCGGGCGTCGCCACCGACCCGATCCATGAGCTGTCCAAGATCTACGTGCGCGCCGAGGCCCACGGCGGCGGCCTCGCCGGCGCGCTCATGGAGGCGGCCGTGGCCGCCACCCGTGAGGGACACGGCCCCGGCCCGGTGTGGCTCGGCACCAACGATGCCAACCTGCGCGCGCAGGCGTTCTACCGGCGCCACGGCTTCACCCTGGTGGGCGCACGTACCTTTGACGTGGGCGGCAACCGCGAGACCGACGTGGTGATGCTGCGCTTGTCCTAGACGCGGTCAGGCAGCTGTCCCGGACGACGATGCCTCGACATCGCTCGACCACGTGCAGCGACCGCCGACGAAGGTGGCCGCCACGCCCATGGCGCGGAGCTCGTCGGGCCCGCATGTGTAGGGGTCGCGGTCGGTGACGACGAGATCAGCCGGCTGTCCCACCGCGAGTGTGGTGCGGCTAGACGAGGCGAGCGCGACGTCCAGGGGAAGGCACAACTCGGGGTGCCAAGGCTCGCGCCCGTCCCGCGTGCGGAAGACCGCGGCGGCGATCGACATCCACGGATCCAAGGGAGCGACGGGTGCGTCGGATCCCAGACGCAGCCGTGCACCGGCGCGGTGCAGCGCGCCGAAGGCGAACGCGCGGTCGCTCCTTCCGGCCCACACGTGGTCCGCAATGTCACGGTCGTCCATCGCGTGTTCGGGCTGAATGCTCGCGGTCACGCCGAGCGCGCCAAATCGCGCAAGATCCTGGTCGCGCACCAGTTGCGCATGTTCGATCACACCGCCGATGCCCAGGTCGGCAAACGCGTCCAGTGCTTCCGTATTGGTGCGGTCACCGATCGCGTGTACGGCCGCCTCGATGCCCGCCTCATGCGCACGCGACAGCAGCACACGCAGCCCTCCCGGCGTGACACCGGGCAAGCCGTACGCCTCGACGTCGGCGGAATCCGTACCGGGGTAGGGGTCCCAGCACCATGCCGTCCGGGTGTTGAGCGAGCCATCGGCGACGACCTTGAGTCGCCCGAACGTGACGAGACCGGCATCGTCGACGATGTCACCCGTCCGGATGCCCCTGGCAATCACGTCGTCGAGTCGGTCCGGCCACGCTGCGACCTCGACGCGCAGGGCATCGAAGCCCTCGGCGGTCCGCGCCGGCCATTGCGCCACATTGTCGGCATTCTCGAAGTCGACGACGCCCACCAAGCCGCGGGCGGCACCCGCCTTGGCGGCCTCCTGAAACGCCGACACGGGTAACTCGATGTTGCCGTCGATCACGCCGAGTGCGGCGACCATGGGGGCCTCGCGCAGCAGTCCCGAGGAGTCAATGTCCACTCCGAGCCGGGCCGCCGCGGCGGTGTTCATCCATCCACAGTGGAGGTCGCCGCTAATCATCACCGCGGGTACGTCGGGCACGGCAGCGTCGAACGCAGCGAGCGTGGTCGGCGAGCTCCACAGCGCGTCGCGGAACCCGTATCCCACCAAGAGTCCGCCCAAGAAAGGTGCACCGATCTCGCGTGCGGTGCGCATGCGATCGAGGGCTTCCTGTGGCCCCGCGCAGCCGTCGAGGTCGACGCGCATGCGCCGGATGACCTGCTGAGTGAAGTGCACATGCGAGTCCCACAGGCCCGGGCCGACCCACCTACCCTCGAAGTCGCGAACCTCACCGGTGCGGGGGGCCTCACCCGCCGGGGCGAGGACGGCAATCACGCCGTCGCGAATGGTCACATCACAGGGCTCCCCGCCGTAGGGCCGCACATTAGCGAGAACCAGGCCTGAGTCCGCGTGTGCCTGCGCGCTCATGCCACACCGTTGATGTGAGCCATGCGCCGCGCCAAGGGGGCGTTCTGGTACGGGCCGGGCTGCTCGAGTGCGGAGATCACACGGCCGACGACCTCCGCGGGCTTGTCTTGGCTCATCTTCTCCTTGGCTTCGACCCGCTCGATCCTCATGCGGAAGCCCACGGTGCCGCGCACGATGCGCTCCGCGTAGGCGGCGTTCTCCGTCGTCTGACGCATCAGGTGTGGCTCCGGCAGCGGCGCCTCAAAGTGCGCCACAAGCCGGTCGAGGACCTGCAGGTTCTCGTCATCGGACAGGATCTCGGGCGTGCCATACAGGTGAGCCACGGCGAAGTTCCACGTGGGCACCGCGGGTGACGTGCCGTACCAGCTGGGCGAGACGTAGCCGTGAGGGCCGTAAATGATCGCCATCGATTCGTGGCGGCCAAGTTCGTGCAGCCGCTCGTCCGGCCGTCCCACATGGCTCACGAGCACGATGTCGTCCGGATCGTCCTCAAGCAGCACGGGATAGTGAGAGGCCACGACCCCCCGCTCGGGCACGTGCGTCACAAGAGTCATCCACGGGTGCTCGCGGATGAGATCCCGAAGAGCGGCACCATCGCCGAAGTCGTAGTCCGGGTTGTGGCGCATGGTGGCTCCAATCGTGTGGCGACGAAGGCTGTTCGCTGATGCATGGGACCGCTTGCCGATCGGTTTCAGCGACGTAAACGAAGTCCCAGCGTGCCCGATACTAAGTTTCGTACTTGTAACAAGTTCAAAAAATTCTGAAGATTCATCTGATTTTGAAGATTGAGGGTCTAACGTCGTGGCCAGCCTCCAGCCCCGGGGGCGCCAATCCGACCACGGGCCGCACGAGCCGTGGCGACAAGGAGAACTCATGCGGAAACCACGTAACAGGCTAGGCGCGGGCCTCGGCGCGGTGGTCGTGGGCGTCATCGCCCTCGCCGGCTGCTCCAGTGCCGATGAGGAAGAGGCCACCCCCACCACCGAGGCAGCTCAGGAACCCGTCCGCTTCGCAGTGGAAACCCCCGACCACCTCATCCCCGGCAACCACTTCGCTTCGTACAACATCGTCGAAGCGCTGTGGGCCCCGCTCGTCCAGCTCGACGAGAACGGCGACGTCAGCTTCCTCGCCGCCGAGTCGGTCGAGTCTGACGATGCGGTGACCTGGACCGTGACACTGCGTGACGGGTGGACCTTCCACAACGGCGACCCCGTCACCGCGCAGGACTATGTCGACACGTGGAACTACGCCGCATACGCCCCGAACGCATGGGTCAACGCGGGCCAGCTCGCGAACATCGTCGGATACGACGAGACCAGCCCCCTCGAGGGCGAACCCACGGCCGAGACGCTGTCGGGACTGACCGTCGTCGACGACCTCACCTTCACTGTCGAACTGGAAAACCCGGATCGCCAGTACCCCTTGCAGTTGACCATCGGACAGACGGCGCTCTACCCGCTGCCGTCGGAGGCGTTCGACGACCTCGAGGCGTTTGAGGCGGATCCGATTGGCAACGGCCCCTTCAAGGCGTCGAGCTCGTGGACTCCCGACGCACCGCTTGAGACCGTCGCCTACGAGGACTACGCCGGGCCCGAGCCGACAGTCGACGCGATCACGTTCGTCCCCTACATCGACACGACCGTCGCCTACACCGACGCCCTCGCGGGCGAGGTCGACATCGTCGGCATTGCCGCCGCCCAGGCTCAGCAGGCTCGTACCGACTTCCCCGACCACCTCTACGAACTCGATGCCCCTGGCGTCGACTTCCTCGGGTTCAACATCGAGGACCCGCGCTTCAGCGACATCCGTGTACGACAGGCCATCTCGATGGCCATCGACCGCGAGGCGATCAACGACGCCGTGTTCGGCGGCTCGCAGATTCCCGCCACCTCGCTGACCTCACCGTCCATGCCGGGCGACCCGGCCGGCATCTGCGGCGAGTACTGCGAGTTCGACCCCGAGGCGGCCAAGGCGCTGCTCGACGAGGCAGGCGGCTTCGAGGGCACCATGGAGATCCTGTTCGTCGCGAACTGGGGTCAGGAAGACCTGTTCGAGGCGATCGCCAACCAGATTCGCCAGAACCTCGGCATCGAGGACGTGGTGCCCACGCCCGCCGCTGACTGGGCGGCCTTCACCGATCAGGTCATGAGCGGTGACGTCAACGGACCCTTCCGTGCCCGCTGGGGTGCGCTGTACCCGAGCCAGCAGAACACGCTGCAGGCGGTCTACACCGCCGAGGGCGAAGGAAACTTCGGTGCGGGCGGTTACTCGGAGCCCGAGGTCGACGCGCTCATCGCTGAAGCCAACGCCGCCGAGACCGCGGAGGCCTCCTACGAGGGATACACGGCCGTCCAGGAACGCATCCTCGAGGACTTCCCGACCATCCCGCTGTTCGGCAACCGCTACCTCTACGTGACCTCCGAGCGCATCGCTGGCCTTCACACGGTCTCGGGCGCTCCCGACCTCACGCAGATCCAGCTCGCGTCGTAACTCCCACCTCGAAGGACCCCACCGTGGTCGACCCCCTCTCTGCGACGACCCGCGCGGCCGTCGGCTCGCCGGAGGACATCCTCCGGCGAGCCGGCGGGCTCGCCGAGCGCCGCGACTTCCCCTCCGTCGATGCTCTCCACCGGGCGATCGAGGAGTTGCGCCTCCAGGCGCCCGGCCTCGTGACCCGGCAAGACGTCGGCACCAGCAGGCTTGGCGAGACGCTACCTCTGTATCGCATTGGAGACGGCGCCCGCTCGGTCCTCGTCGTGGGAGGGGTTCACCCCAATGAGCCCATCGGCTCGTGGACGGTCCTGCACCTCGTCGAGCAGCTGATTCATGACCAGGCTCTGCGCGACGGCGCCGACAGCACGTGGTGGGTCATCCCCTGTGTCGATCCGGACGCCATGCGTCTCAACGAGGGGTGGTTCGCGGACCCCGGCGACCGCGTCGCTTACGCACGAGAGTTCTACCGTCCTGCTCCGGACGAACAGGTCGAGTGGACCTTTCCCTTCGCCTACAAGAAGGCCCACTTCGATGCGATGATGCCCGAGACTCGGGCACTGGCCGCCGCCATCGACATCGCCGAGCCGGATGTCTACGTACCCCTGCACAACAGTGAGGCCGGCGGCGCCTACTACTACGTCTCACGGCCGGCCCCCGAGCTCTACGGGCTGCTCCACGCGATCCCGGCGTCCTTGTCCGTGCCCCTGCACCAAGGCGAGGCGGAGGCCGCGCACTACACCAAGGCCGCGGATGCGATCTTCGAGACCGGCACCCTCGAGCAGGCCTACGACTGGGCCGAGGCCATGGGGTTCGATCCCTACCCGACCGGATCGGGCGGTGCCGATTCGACGAGTTACGCGGGCCGCCACGGAGCCTTCTCCCTGATCGCCGAGCTTCCCTTCTGGTCAAGCACCGAAACCGACGACACCAGCGCCACCGATCTTGCCTACGCCGAGCTCCTGTCCGACACCGGTGGGCAGCTCCTCAGGTCGGGTCGGCGCCTCGTGGAACTGCTCGCTGTCGCCGAGCCGCACCTCACGCTCGACACGCCGTTCCTGCGCGCGAGCCGCGTCTTCGCTCCCATGGTCGCCGCCTCCGGTGAGTCCCAGCTCGCGCGCTCGGCCCTCACGGAGTCGCAGCGGAGCGCTACCGTCGCGGAGCGTCACAGCGCACACGACCTTGTGCACATGTTCCGGTTGCGATTCGGCGGCATCCTGCTGCGCGCCTTCGAGGCAGAGATTGCCACTGGATCCGCGAGCGCCGCGCTGCGACAGGTCGCGGGGCAGACGCGCGAACAGTTCGAGTCCTGGGCACACGAGGCCGCAGCCGCCGACACCTCCAGCGCGCTGCCCATCAATGCCCTGGCCGGCGTCCAGTACGGAGCGATTCTCGCGGCCGTGTTCACCGTGGGGCAGCAATGAAGATCGCCCTGGCCGTCGCCCAACGACTCGCGGGCTTTGCACTCGTCTTCCTCGGTGTCACCTTTGTCATCTACTGGAGCGTGTTCTCCCTTCCCGGGGACCCCATCCAGGCGCTGGCGGGAGACCGCCAACTACCCGACTCCGTGGTGGCAGCCCTCACCGAGGCCTACATGCTCGACGAGCCCGTCGGGGTGCAGTACCTCCACTTCCTGAGCGGACTCGTCCACGGCGACCTGGGCGTCGACCTCTCGGGACGCGCGATCGCACCCCAGCTGGCCTCGCGGTGGCCCGTGACCATCACTCTCGCTTTGACCGCGTGGACCATTCAGGTGGTGCTCGGACTGTCCATCGGCATCGTCTCCGCCTTGCGCCACGGCAAGACCATCGACCGGGTACTGCTCGTCACCACCATCGGCGCGAGCTGCATCCCCGTCTTCGTGCTCGCGATCATGGGCCAGTTGCTCTTCGGGGTGAGGCTGGGGTGGTTCCCCGTGGCGGGTACCTCCGCTGGATGGCCGTTGTCGTACATCTTGCCGTCGCTGGTGATCGCCGTCTTCGGCCTGGCATCGGTCTCGCGCCTGGTCCGTAGTTCCATCATCGAGAACCTCGGCGCCGAGTACGTGCGTACGGCACGCGCGAAAGGTGTCGGCGAGAGACGCGTGATCGGACTCCACGTGATGCGCAACTCCCTCATCCCGACCGCGACCTACCTCGCCACCGATCTAGGTTTTTTGCTCGGCGGCACCGTGGTCATCGAGGGGATCTTCAATCTCCCCGGGGTCGGCAACCTCTTGTTCCAGGCCATCCGCACCCACGAGGCTGCGATGGTCGCGGCGATCTCGACGGCTCTCATCGTGATCTTCCTCGTCACCACGCTGCTGGTCGACGTGCTCCACACCTTGCTCGACCCGAGGATTCGCCGTGGCTGACACCTCCTTGAACCTGCCCCCCACGACCCCAGCGCACCGTGGGCTATGGCGCTCCCTGATCCGGCGCCCGCTCATGTGGATCGCAACCTCCGTGCTCGCAGTGTTGCTCCTGTTCGCGCTCTTCCCCGCGTTCTTCGCGGGCCTCTTTGGCAATGGAGACCCGCGGGCCTGCGACCTCGCCCACAGCGCGGAGGGGCCCGCACCCGGCCACCCCTTCGGCTACGACTTGCAGGGATGCGACATCTGGGCCAACTCTGTCTATGGCGCCCAAAGCTCCATCACGGTGGGATTCCTCGCGACGGCGATCGCGCTGGGGATCGCGCTGACGCTGGGCACGCTGTCGGGCCTGGGTGGTCGAGTCGTGGACTGGATTGTCCAGCGCGTCACCGAAGTCTTCCTGGGATTCCCCTTCTTGCTCGCCGCCATCGTTGTGCTCAACACGCTCGGCGCGCGCAACGTCTGGACGGTCAGTCTGGTCCTGGGTGTGTTCGGGTGGCCCACCATGGCCCGCCTGATGCGCGCGTCCGTCAGGTCTGTGCGGCACTCCGAGTATGTGCTCGCCGCCCGCACGATGGGCCTCCGTCTGCCGCGCATCATCAAGCGCTACGTTCTCCCCAATGCCATCCAGCCGGTCTTCGTGCTCGCGACCATCTCGATCGGCATGGTCATCGTCGCGGAGAGCACGCTCACCTATCTGGGCATCGGCCTCTCGTCGCCCGCGATCTCGTGGGGACTGCAGATCGCGGCGGGGTCCCGCATCTTCCAAACCGCTCCCCATGTCCTGGTCCTCCCCAGTGTGATGCTCGCACTCACGGTGCTGTCGGTGGTGGCCATCGGCGAGGAGTTGCGCTCCGCGTTCGACCCTCGTGAACGGCGCTGAACGATGGGATGCTATGAACGCCGAGCCGTCAGGAGGACACACACGCATGGATGAGTCGACCCAGTCCGCCCAGTCCGCCGAGGAGCGCGAACGCGAGCAGTACCGCCGTCAGTTCGCCGAAGACCTCAGCCTGATCTGGGAGCAGGCCGGTACGTCACGCATGGACGGCCGTGTGCTGGGCTATCTGCTCATCATGGATAGGCCCTACATCTCGTCTGCCGACCTTGCGACCGCACTAGGGGCGAGCGCCGGCGCCGTCTCCATGGCGACGCGCCGCCTCATTGACATGACCTTCATCCGTCGCCACCCGGTGCCTGGGGACCGGAACCACTACTTCCGGGCGGAGGACGACCCGTGGGGAAGCTTCCTGGCCAACGAGCGACGCTTCTTCGACCGCGAGATCCGCACGCTCGACGAGACCATCGGATGGCTGCGCCCCGAGGACACGGCGGCACGGACGCGTCTGCGCAACGGCCGCGACTACCTGCGATGGGTGCAGGACTACCACACACAGATGCTCGCCGACTGGGAGCAGCACAAGCGAGAGCGTGACGCTCGCGGAACGGACGACTAGCGATGACGGACGCCTCGACTCCCCTGCTCACCATCCGCGACCTCAGGGTGACTTTCGGATCCCGCCCGGCTCACGAAGTCGTCCACGGCATCGACCTGGATGTCGCGGGCGGCGAGGTGGTGGCGCTTGTGGGCGAATCGGGCTCGGGCAAATCCGTGTCCGCCATGTCCATCTTGCGCCTGCTCCCAGAGGGGGCTGGGGTGACCGGATCGATCCGGCTCGATGGCAAGGACGTGCTCGCGATGTCCCAGCGCGAACTGCGATCGATGCGAGGAAACACCGCGGCGCTCATCTCCCAGGACCCCATCGCGTCCCTCAACCCGGTCTTCACCATCGGCTTTCAGGTCGTCGAAGCGGTCCGCGCACACTCCTCGCGTCTAAGCGCGAAGGAAGCGCGGCGACGCGCAATCGAGTTGCTCACGCTCGTCGAGATCCCCGAGCCCGAACTCCGCATGAAGCAGTACCCCCACGAGCTCAGCGGCGGTCAATGTCAACGAGTGGGGATCGCGATGGCTCTCGCCGCCGACCCGCAGCTGCTGATCGCGGACGAGCCCACGACGGCCCTGGACGTCACCATCCAGGCCGAGATCTTGGATGTGCTGAGCCGCCTGGGGCGTGAACAGGGCCGCGGCGTCCTGCTGATCACCCATGACATGGGTGTGGTGGCCGACATCGCCGATCGCGTGCTGGTCATGCACCAAGGAGCGTTGGTCGAACATGGCACCACACAGTCCATCTTCGACTCTCCCCAGCGCGACTACACGCGCGCGCTGCTCGATGCGGTACCGCGTATCGGTCGCCGTGGCCCCTCTCCCGCCCCCGTGTCCGCCGACCGTGCCCTGGAGATCAGCGGGCTCGTTGTCGAATACGGCGGACGCCTCAAGCGCACGGTGCGTGCCGTCGACGGCGTCGATGTCCACGTGCGCCCTGGCGAGATGCGTGGCCTGGTCGGCGAGTCCGGTAGCGGGAAGTCGACCATCGGCCGCGCGGTCATCGGCGCGGCTCCCATCACCGCGGGGCACGTGGCGGTCAACGGGCGCGAGGTCACCAGCGCCACACCGCGACAGCGGCGGCACGCACGCCAGGCCATCGGCGTGGTCTTCCAGAACCCCTCGACGTCGCTCAACCCTCGCTACACGGTCGCCCAGACGGTCGCCGAGCCCTTGACGCAGGTCGAGGGGCTGAGGGGCGCGGCCGTGAAGGCTCGCGTGCAGGAGCTCCTCGAGGCCGTCCGCCTCGACGGACATGCGGACCATTACGGGCACGAGCTGTCCGGAGGTCAGAAGCAGCGCGTCGCCATCGCACGGGCCGTGGCGCTCCGTCCCACACTGCTCATCGCCGATGAACCCACCAGCGCGCTCGATGTCTCCGTCCAGGCGCAGGTCCTCGACGTTTTTCGGGACGTGCAGCGGGAGATGGGCTTCGGATGCCTGTTCATCAGCCATGACCTTGCCGTCATCGACGAGCTCTGCGACACCGTGACGGTGCTCCATCGCGGACGAGTCATCGAAGAGGGTCACCGCGAGCAGGTCCTGACCCACCCGAGCGCCGAGTACACGCGCCGGCTGCTTGCGGCTGCTCCGGTCCCAGACCCCTCCGTCCAGGCACAACGGCGCGCGCAACGCCTGGCTGGCGCAGCCTAAGCCGAACACCACCGCGCGCGTGGGCTAGCGGACAGCGACCATCTCCCAGTAGCCGTCGCGGTAACTGGGGTACTCCAGGTGACCCAGGAACTCCTGTATCAGCGAGCCGTCGAACACATTGCCCCAGCTTCTGGGCGACCCATGCCGCAAGCCGTGTAATTGACGGTACTGCACATAGTTGACGCGCAACTTCACGAAACCATCAAGTACGCACGGGAGGCGCTGGATATCTATTCCACCCAAACGGTGACGTTGGAAGCGAGCAGAATGTCGAGCTCGCGTGAGCCAATGCGGTAGGCGACCTGGACGTTGACCGGCTCGCCATCGACCATTGCATCATGCGAAGCAATGAAGCTCTCCTCCGAGGGTGTCATGGCGTCCCACCCGTCAGGAACTTCTGATCTAAAGACTTGCCTCGCGGAAGGGAAGTCGAAATCGTCAGCGCCCGCGGCGATCAGCGTGTCCTGTACGCATGCCATCGTTCTTGTAGGACTGAAAGTCTGCTCAGCCGCAGTCGGGTCATTCACAGCCCTCGTCGCATTGGTGAATCCGGATTCCGACATACCACAGTCGGCCATCAATGCATTGAAGAGTTCGTCCGTCGACGACATCGCCGGTGTCATCGTTGGCGTGGATAACGGACTGGCCTGGTGCACAGTCTCATTGCTGTTGCTACAGCCTGCACTGGAAACGACCAGTGCCATGGCAAACAGCGGCCCTGAAACTCGTTTGATTTTCATGAATCCCCCTCGGCGAGACACTACCAAGCCCCTTCGCTGGACGGATATGGATTCCAGGGGACGGTTGGAACCTCGCCACGAAGACCGCTGGCCCGGCTGGCCGACGACGATCTTGTCGTCTTTGCGTGTGAACCGCACGGTGTCACCTTGAGTCCAACGGACGTCGACAGACCCGAGACGTCGCGGTGAGGCGCAACCCCAACTTCCCGCA
Source organism: Demequina sp. NBRC 110051 (assembly GCF_002090055.1). Classification (GTDB taxonomy): domain Bacteria; phylum Actinomycetota; class Actinomycetes; order Actinomycetales; family Demequinaceae; genus Demequina. Next base: position 207,982 of record NZ_BBRH01000007.1, on the reverse strand, counting down.
ACCCACCAGGAGCGTGCGCCGCGGCGCGGTTAGACCCTGAGCGTCAGGCACCTCCTAGACCAGCCGCACGCCCCACGTCAGCGAGTGCGACTCGCCGGGCTGGAGGGTGACGAGGTCGTCGCCGGTGCGGAACGCGTCGGCGATGCAGGACATGGGCTCGATCGCGACGCCGGCGCGGCGGATCGCGTCCACCTGGTCGCCGGTGCAGATCTGCCAGGCCTTGGCCTCGGAGTCGGCCCAGATCTCGACGGTAGAGCCGTCGGCCCAGCCCAGGCGGGCCCACGAAAGCCCGTCCTCATCCAGCGCAGGGGCCACCCATGCGTCGTCGAAGCCCACACCGGCCAGCGACCGTGGCTCGCGGATATCGAATGACCCTGCGACATCCACCGCTCCGGTGGGCAGCAGCCGCTCGTCGACCGCCACGTTCTGATCCGCGGTGAGCTGCAGCGTGCACTCGTCGAGGGCCGTGCCGCCGGGCGCGAACCAGGGGTGGAAGCCCACGCCGTACGGCAGCGCGGTAGCGCCGATGTTGCGCGCCTCGGTCGTGATGGTGAGCCCGGCATCGGACAGCGTGTAGGTGGTCGCGAGCGAGAGGCAGAACGGATAGCCGGGGCTCGGCGCGAGGTCGAAGGTGAGGGTCACCGACGTCTCGGTGGCCGTTGCCACCGTCCAGTACTGGAACGACGCGAGGCCGTGCAACGCGGTGCCGCGGTCGGGCTCCGACACCGCAACCTGGAGGTCCTCGCCGCCGAAGCTGTACTGGCCGTCACGCAGGCGGTTGGGCCAGGGTGCGAGGACCATGCCGGCGAAGGCGGGCGGGAACTCGTCCTCGCCATACGGCAGCACCACGTCGCGGCCGCCCACGGTGTAGGTGCGCAGCGCCGCGCCCAGGCTTGCGATCGTGGCGACCTGGTCGCCGTGGGTGAGGGTGGTCTGCTGTCCGGTGAGGCTCATGGGGCGAAACTACCGCGCCGGGCGACGGGCAGCACACCGCGAAGGTCCTGGCGAGGGCCGATGCCGTGGTGGGCCGCGTCCTCGGGTCGCCCCGAGCACGCACCGCGTACGGCCGCCGCCCCACGCGGGGACGGCGGCCGTACGTTCAGCTGAGCGGGTTCAGGCCGTCACGCCCACGATCTCGTTGGTGGTCACACCGACCTCGGCGGACTTCCACACCTCGCCGCCCACGTAGTCGACGATGTGGATCTCGCGGGTGGCGGGCTCGGTCACGTACGCCATGCCATCGAGGGTGATGAGCGTGGGCTGGGGCGACTGCCACTCGTCGGGCGTCTCCCAGGCGTCAATGACCTGAATGGTGCGCACCAGCGCGCCGGACTCGTCGAGCACGCGCAGCGTGCCGTCGGTGCCGAGGACCAGCAGCTCGGCGTTGTCGCCGCGCGCCAGGTTGCGGAACGTGTACTCGGCTCCGGAACCGTCGAAGGGGTCGACGGGCGTGATGGTCTCGGCGGCCGTGTCGATGACGGCGACCTGGGTGAGGGAGCCCTCGGGGTCGGTCTTGTAGTCGCCCAGCACCACGTCCGAGCCCTCAGCCGAGAATAGGTTGCCAGAGCGCGCGTACTCGGCGCCGCCGTCGAGCTTGTGGACGTGGTCGCCGTGGAAGACGAGCGCGCCGTCCTCGCAGCCGGTCATGAGGATCTCCTCGCCCGACGCGTTGGTGAACGCGGTCTCGCCGTGCACTCCCACGCAGTCCTCGGAGGACACGATCACCTCGCCGTTCTCGTCGAGCACCGTCGCACCCGAGCGGGAGTCCTCGTCGCCGATGGTCACCAACAGGTTGCCCTCGGAAGTCGCGACCGCGACGCCGTGGTGAGCCGCCTCGGTGGTGTACTCACGCACCACGTCGAGGTGGCCCTCCTCGACCATGTGGGTCCACTCGGCCGAGTCGACGACCACCACGTGGCCCGTGCCGTCGTCGAACAGCGCCGAGTAGCCATCGTGGTTCACGAGGTGACCGGGCGTCTCCGCCTCGACCACGAGGTCCGTGAGTGCGGGCTCGGCGGTGAAGTAGTGGGCGTGGTCGCCGTGGGCCTCGGACCACGTGCCCGCGTCCAGAATCTCGAAGCCGCCGGTCGTCGAGACGCCCACGTGGCGTCCGTCGCCTGCGCTGTTGAGGCGGTGGAAACCGGTGAGTTCGATGTCCGCCACGGTCTCGAGCGTGGAGGCGTCGAGGACGACGATGCCGCCGTCGTAGGTCGCGACCAGGCGCGGCGTCGCCGCGGCGCTCTCGGTGGCCGCGGCGTCCTCGTGCTCGTCGTGACCCTCGTCCTCGTGGTCGTGGTCGTCGTGCGCCTCGGCCGTGGCCGATGCCGTGGGCTGGCTCGCGCTCTCGGCGTCGCCGCTCGCGCAGCCGGCGAGGCCAAGAATCAGGACGCCGGCGCCAGCGAGCAGCCTGGGGCGCTTCAATGCACGGGTGATGTCGATGTCAGTCATGGTGGGGATCGGCGCGAACGCCGGCCTTTCTAGAACGTGTGGTGTGTGACCGAGGCTCGCTCGCGAGGTCGCCTCGCGGAGGACGCTACCACAGAATGATAACCGTTATCGTTCGCAATGACGAGCGACGCATTGAGCCAGACCCGCCACCCATCCGGCGTGACGCACCGTTCGAACTACAGTGGAGCGACCGTCGAGGGAGGAGCGTCGATGCTCGATCCGGCCGATGCCGCCTACGCGCTGCTCTTGGGCGCCGTCGCGGCGTTCAACCCCTGCGGCTTTGCGCTCTTGCCGGCCTACCTCACGGTACTCGTCACCGGCAGCGCGGAGGAGGGGGTCACGCGCGCCGCCGCCCTGCGCCGTGCGGTGCTGTTCGGCCTCGCGATGACCACGGGCTTCATGGCGGTGTTCCTCGCCTTCGGGCTGCTCTTCGGCGCCGTCAACATCGCCCTCCAGGGCGCGATCTTGCCGTACGTGTCGTACGTCACCGTCGTGATCGGCGTCGCCCTCGTCGCGCTGGGCGCGATCCTCGCCGTCACCGGCGAGTTGCGCGGTCCGGGCTTGCGCGTGCGCACCACCGCGCCGCGACGCTCATTCCTGTCTCAAGTCGCCTACGGCGCGACCTTCGCGGTCGCCTCGCTCAGCTGCACCATCGGGCTGTTCCTCGGCGTGGTCGCCCAGTCCGTCGGCGCCTCGGGCGCCATCGCCGCGATCCTGCCCTTCGTCATCTACGGCGCGGGCATGGGGGCCGCGATCCTCGCCGTGTCGATGGCCGCAGCCCTCGCTGGCGCGACCGTCGCCTCTGCCCTCCGCCGTCACACGCCCACGCTGATGCGGGTGGGCGGCGTCATCATGATCGTCGCGGGCCTGTACGTCACGGTCTTTGGTCTGGCCGAGGTACTGCCTCGATTTGGCATCACCACCCTCGACGGCGTCCTCACCACGACGCTCACTTGGCAGTCCTCCGCGGCCGCGTGGATCGGCTCATGGGGGACGACCATCCTCGTGGTCGTCGTGACCGCGGTCCTCACCGTGGCCGCGCTGATCCTGGTGCGAGGACGACGGGCGGCCCGTGCGACACACAGCTCGACGTCGGAGCCTCAGCCTCCGCAGGGCGAGGGAGCCGACAAGCCGACCATCGCATCGGCCATTCGCACCGCCGATGCGGCGACCCTCGACGCGATCCGGCGGGCGGCCCGGCGAGACGGCTAACGAGCCGCGAGCTCCTCGGCGGCGGCGACAATGCCGCCGGTGTCGAGCGCGCCGGGCACGGTCTCGATCGAGCCGTCATCGTTGATGAGGACGAAGGCGGGCTGATAGGCCACCTCGAAGCCCGCCCACAGTGCGCCGTCCTCGTCGAAGATGTGGTCAATGTCGCCCAGCGCGTACGTGTCGACGAAGCCCTGGGAGGCCTCGACGGTGTCGCGGCCGGGGAGGCCATACAGCGTCACTCCGTCCGGCAGCTGGTCGATCGCCTCGGCCACGTCGGGTGCCTCCGCTTGGCAGGTGGGGCACCACGCCGCCCACGCCCACAGGATCGCGTCGGTGCCGGCAAGCGAGGCGCCCTCGAAGGGCTCCCCGTCGGCGAGGGTGGTGGCGCTGAACTGCAGCGCCTCGGGCGCCTCGACAGGCTCCGCCGAGTCAGAAGGCGACGAGTCCATCGCGTCGTCGGCATGACCCGTCGCCGTGGGCTCGGCCGCGGGTGTCGCCTCCGATGGGGAGGTTGCGGCGGGCGTGGCGCTGTCGGTTTCACTTCCAGCGTCGGTGGCACAGGCGCTCACCATGAGCGCCAGGGCGGCGATCCCCGCACGGCGGGAGTGCTGAACGACGGTCATGGCGATCCTCCTAGTGATCCATTCTCCCCGGATTCGGAGCCACGCGCCGAGCGGATGGGTTCACCTCGGCGCACATGAACTGCGGCCACGCTCAGCGCGGCGACCGCGGCCGCCGCCTCGCCGGCGGCGAGGGCAATCCAGATGCCCGTGGGGCCAGCAGGACTCGCGACCACGACGAGCGGGATCTTGATGGCGACGAGCGTCCCCACCGACAGCACATACGACGAGCTGGGACGGCCGATGGCCTGAAAGTAGGCCGATACCAGCGGCGTCACACCAGCGACGGCGCATCCCACGGCGAGGATCCGCAGCGCCGGCACGGCGACATCAAGCACCGCAGGCTCGTCCACGAAGAGCGCCACGAGCCACGGTGCGGCGGTGGCGACCACGGCTCCGATGGCCACGCCGTACAAGGAGGTGGCGGTCAGCGACAGGCGGAGCGCCCGGCGCACGCGCGGCGCGAGTCCCGCGCCGGCGTTGTACCCGATGACGGGCTGCGCCCCCTGACTGATGCCGGTCTGGGGCATGGTGACGAAGGTCTGGATACGCGACGCGACGGCGAAGGTCGCAAGCGCCGCGGCGGCGCCCGCACCCGCCGCGAGCGAGCGGTTGACCAGCAGCACCAGGACGGTCACGCCCGCGCCGGCGAGGAACGTGGGCGCCCCGATCGAGATCAGCGCGCCGAGCGTCGCGCCGTGGGGGCGAAGGTCGGCCGCCCGGATCCGATACGGCCGGCGCCGCTGCACAAAGAAGAACCAGACGCTGAGGACCGCGGAGACGGCCTGGCCGCCCACGGTGCCGAGCGCCGCTCCGCGCACGCCCATGTCAAGACCCCAGATCAGCAGCGGGTCGAGAGTGATCTGGACGGCGACTGGCAACACCCACAACAGCGTGGAGAACGCCATCCTGCCCTCGGCGCGCACCAGGCTCGAGAATCCGGTCGAGACCACGGCGCCGGCCAGGATGATGACGGCATAGTCGCGGGCGTAGCCACGCGTGGCGTCGGTCGCGCCCAGCCCCGTGAGGAGGGGCTCGACGAAGATCAAGCCAAGCGCGGTGGTCGCGAGGGCGGCCACCCAGAACAGTCCCATGGCGTTGCCGGCGGCGCGCGCCGCACGCTGCGGGTGGGCCCCGCCGAGCGCGCGCGACACCAGCGACGCCGCCCCCACACCGATAGTGGTCGACACGGCGCCCACGAGCAGCAGCACGGGCGCCACCAGGTTGACGGCCGCGAGCGCGGTGGGCCCCACCCCGCGCGCGACGAACCACGCGTTCGTCAGGGCGTAGACGCCGTAGACGCCCACCGACAGGGTGGTGTGGGTGCACGACTCCCACAGCAGACGGCCGAGAGGCCGGGTGCCCAGGCGGTCCACGCGCGGCGCGAGCGCGGCCATGGATGCTACCGCGTGCGGCCCAGGAGCCCCATGGCGATGTCGAGCTGCTCCGCCGCCCACGCGCGCTGTGCGGGCTCCTGCGCGCGGTAGGGGCCCTCGACCGCCATGGTCACCGCCAACAACAAGGTGTAGAGCCGGCGCCGCGTGCGCTGCGACTGCGTGAGGTCGCTGAGGCCGAAGCCGCGCATGAACGGCGCGGGGTCGGGGAAGGCGGGCAGGTCGAGTCCTGTGAGCCCGGCCTCCATGAGGGGGTCGCCCCACAGCGCACGCTCGTGGTCGATGATCGCGACAATGCGGCCGTCGCGAATCATCGAGTTCTTGGCCCACAGGTCCACCTCGACAAACCTGGGCTCGGCGACCTCGTCGAGCACGTGGGCGTGACTCGCCCACGTCTCGCGGAGCTCGTCGTAGGACCATGCCATCTGGAACTCAGCGCGCAGGCCATCCTGAAGGGTGTCCTCGAAGAGCGCGGTCGCGGCCTCGCGCCACGTCGAGAAGTCGGGCCCGTCGAGCGGCCCGAAGTGCGGGCCCACGATCTCGCACAGGTCGCGATTGAGTTCGCCGAGGTGGACGAAGCCCTCGTCGACCTGGGCCTCGGTCATCTCGCCGGCCTCGGCCGCGATGCCAAAGCACGGGGCGTCGACGTACTCCATCAGGAAGTAGTCGGCGTCGATGAGGTCGCCGCTGAGATCCACGTGATGGATACGTGGCAGCGGCACGCCCGAGCGCTCCGCCACGATCTTCATCGCCGCGATCTCGTTGCGCAGCATCCCGTGCTCGCGGGTCATGACGGGCACGTCCGCAGGCGGTGCGATCTTGAGCACGGCCTGGGAGCCGTCGCGCAGACGCAGCCAGTACAGGGCATTGAACCAGCCGTAGGACAGCTCGGTGGCGAAGTCGTCACCCTCGGGCACCTGGCCGGCTCCGTAGGCGCGCTCGATCACGGCCCTCAGCGTGGCGACGGACTGTCTGTTCTTGGTCGCACTCTCCATGAGCGGTCCTTCCTAGAGTCGTACTGCCTCGACGAGCATCGCCTGTTCGGGCCGCAGGATCGGGGGCCTCAGCCCCAGCTGTGCGAGCGCCGCGCCGCTGAGCTCGAGGGCGCCCTGGTCCACGCCACGGTCATCAACGCCACTCATCCAGCCCGGCCCGCGCTTCTGGATGGCCTCGCCGGTGACCACGTCGCGCACGCGCACGCGGTAACGTGCGTCGGGCGTGAGCCCCGGCAGCCGCATCGCGGCTGGCGTGATGCCTGCCGACGTCGTCAGCTGGACGTAGGCGAACAACGCTCGTGACGCATCGGCCGCCACAACGCCGTGCACCAGCGCGGCCGGGTCCGGGTGGTCAACCCTCACCACGCGGCCCGCGTGCAGCAGGTCCCGCTGCTCGCGGTACAGCGCCGCAAAGCGCGTGATCGCGGCGCGTTCGTCCTCGGTGGCCTCGAGCAGGTTCCACTCGAGCCCGGCGTGGCCGAACAGCGCCGTGGCGGCGCGCAGCCCTACACCGTGGGTGCGGCCCGTGGTGTGCGAAGTGGTGGGGCCGATGTGGCTGCCAAGCATCTCCGGCGGGATCACGAGGCTCGTCCAGCGCTGGATCTGCTGACGCTCGAGGGGGTCGTTCTGGTCCGACGTCCAGAAACGGTCGGCGTGGAAGACCATGCCGAGGTCCACGCGCCCGCCGCCCGACGCGCACGACTCGACCTCGAGCCCCGGGTGACGGCTCTTCAACTCGTCGAAGAGCCGGTAGATCGCCTGGGTCTGGCGCCGGGGCGCGGGCACGCCCGCGTGGCCGGGGTCGGTGAGGAAGCGGTTGTGGTCCCACTTGAGGTAGTCGATGCCGAGCTCCGCGATCAACGCGCTGACCTGCTCGAGCACGTGCGCGTAGGCGTCCGGGTTCACCAGGTCGAGCACCTGCTGGAAGCGGGCCTGGGGCGGCACGCGGCCCGGCACCTGGAGGATCCAGTCGGGGTGGGCGCGGTACAGGTCGGAATCGGGGCTCACCATCTCGCCCTCGAACCACAGGCCGAACTGCATGCCCAGGCCGTGAACATGGTCGACGAGGGGCGCGAGGCCCGAGGGCCACGCGTCCGGAGAGACCACCCAGTCGCCCAGCCCGCTCGTGTCGTCGCGGCGCGAGCCGAACCAGCCGTCGTCGAGCACAAAGCGCTCCACGCCTACGGCCGCGGCGCGGTCTGCGAGCGCCGTCAGGGTCGCGAGGTCGTGGTCGAAATAGACGGCCTCCCACACGTTCAGTGTGAGGGGGCGCGCCTGTGCCGGGCGGCCGGGCCGCGAGCGCAGCCACGCGTGGGACGCGGCCGAGATGCCGTCGAGGCCCTCGCCCGAATAGAAGGCGGCGACGGTGGGGGCGGCGTACGCCTCACCGGGGGCGAGCTCGGCCTCGCCGGGTTCAAGCAGCTCGCCTGCACCCAGGGCGCCGCGGCCGCGCACGTCGCGCTCGGCGAGGTGGCGGATGCCGCCGCTCCACAGCACGCCGAGCGCCCATACCTCGCCGCGCTCGGTAGTCGCGTCCGCGGTCAGCGCGCACTGCACGATGGTGTGGTCGTGGCCGGAGCGGCCCTCGCGACCCTCGCGCAGGCGCAGACCGGGCGCGAAGGGCAGGCGCTGGGGTTGGCGCTCGAGTAGCCAGCGGCCGGAGAAGTCGAGGGTTTCGCTGGCGCGGTCGGGCACGGGCAGCCACGTGGAGAGCTCGTCGAGGCTGTAGGTGTCATCGCCGGCGTTGGTGACCGCCTGGTCGATGAGCAGCACGCCGTGCTCGGTCATCGTCAGGGTGAGGGACAGCGCCAAGCCGGCCGCGGCATCGGCCATCCGCACGGTCACGCAGGCGGGGTCGATGGAGACCTCCTCCACGACAAGCAGCGGCGAGAAGGCGAGCGGCCCCCGGTGGCCACGCAGGGCGGGGCGGCCCGTGTAGCCGCGAGCGGTCTCGCGCAGCATGCCGGGGTCAACCGGGTCGTCCAGGTCGGCGCCGGGGGCGGCGGGGGCGGTGGCCGCGCGGAGGTCCGCAACCTCGACGGCGCCCAGGGGCGCGCCCCAGTGAAGGACCACCGGGTAGCCGGCCGCGAGATCGAGGATCAGTTCCGCGCCCGCCGCGGACAGGCGCACGGCGCCGTCGGAGAGGACGGCGCCGTGCGTGGCCGCGCCGGTCAGCGCAGCACTCCCTGGAACCCGAAGGTGAACGTGAGGTCACCCGTCGGCACGCGGTACTCGGGGTGGGTCATGGCTCCCCACGAGTTGTCGCCGCCCGCGCCGCGGCGCATGAGGGCGGGTCGCAGCACGGTGTGGTGGATGGGCGGCAGCTTGTTGGGATGACGCGCATTCTCGATCTCGAACGGGGTCCACGGCAGGGCCGAGAGCTCCATCGGGGTTTCCGCATCGAGGCGCACGCCGTAGCCGGCGCGGTCCACGACCTCGGCCCACCGCACGCCCGTGTGGCTTCCCGATTCCTGCGGGCGCATGTAGCGGGTGAGCTGCTCGCGCACGTCCGCGGAGTACACGCCCAGGCGGGCGCCACCGCGACGGTCCACATACGACTCATGGGGACCCTCGCCGTACCAGGTGAGGTTCCTGAGGTCGGCGTCGACGGTGAGCAGGAGGCCCAGCTCGGGCACGTCGGGCAGGCCCTCTCCCGGGCGCAGGTCGATGGTGACCGCCACGTGGCCGTCGCCGTCCACGCGATACGTGAGGTCGACCTCGCTCGCGGGAACCGTGGGCAGTTCGAAGCCGTACTGAACGCTGACGCCGTCGTCGTGACGCGTGACCCGCGGGTGCTCCCACCCCTCGCGGCGCTTGCGATAGCGGCTCGCGAGCAGCCACTGGCCGTCACGGAACGGCATGTTCCAGCCGCGCTCATTGGACGTGGGTGCGTGCCAGAAGCTGGGCTGCGGCATGTCGCGCAGCAGCTCGCGCCCGCCGTCCGAGGTGCGCCCGTAGCGGTACGAGATGAGGCCCCCGTGCAGGCGGGAGAACAGCACCGAGAAGTGCGGGCCGTGCACGCCGATGTTGTGGGTCGACTCCACCACGCGGGGGGCCGATGCCGTGGTCACCCTGGCAGCGTTCGTCCCCACGATTGCCTGCTCCCAGGCGACCTCGTATCCCGCCGGGGCCCATGCCGTGGCGGCGCGCTGGCGGAAGGACACCTGGACGGTGTGCTCGCCCTCGGCTGGCACCTCGAACGGCAGCGGGTAGGTGCGGGTCTCGCCCGCGGGCACGTCGATCTCAACCGTCGCGCTACGCAGCGTCACGCCCTCGCGGGCGAGGGTGACGACGGCCTCGAGGTCGCCGGTGGCGATGAACAGGCGGCGGCTGCGGACCTCGAAGCTATCCGGGCCGATGGTGGTGCGCAGCGGCTGGTACAGGTAGCGCACCTCCTGGTACGCAGGCGTGGGCGTGCGGTCGGCGAAAACGATGCCGTTGGCGGAGAACTCGGCGTCATGCGGAGCCTCGCCGTGGTCGCCGCCATAGCCCAGGTAGTCCACGCCGTAGCGGTCGGTCAGCGGCAGGGTCTGGTCCACGAAGTCCCAGATGAAGGCGCCCTGGAACAGCGGCTCCGACTCGGTGAGGTCCATGTACTTGTCGACCGCGCCGAACGAGTTGCCCATCGAGTGCGCGTACTCGCACAGCAGGAAGGGCTTGTCGCGGTGCTCGGCCAGGTGCTTCTCGACGTCCTCGGCGAACGTGTACATCTGGCTCGTGATATCCGTGGTCTGCGGGTAGCGCGGATCCCAGTGAACGCCCTCGTAATGTACGGGACGGCTGGGGTCGGTGGCGCGGAACCAGTCGCCCGTTTCGAGGAGCAAGGTGCCGCCGAAGGACTCGTTGCCCAGCGACCAGATGACGATGCTCGCGTGGTTCTTGTCGCGCTCGAACATGCTCGCGGCGCGGTCCATCAGGGCCGCCCGCCACTCGGGACGGTCGCCCGGCAGTGCCTGCTCGACCGTGAGCTTGCCCTGCACCACCTGGTCCCACATCGCGTGGGTCTCGAGGTTCATCTCGTCGATGACGTACAGCCCCAGCTCGTCGCACAGCTCGTAAAAGGCGCTCTGGTTGGGGTAGTGGCTAGTGCGCACCGCATTGATGTTGGCGCGCTTCATCAGCAGCAGGTCCGCCTCGATCTCGGCGCGCGTCATCACGCGTCCGCGCGGCCCGAACTCGTGACGGTTAGTGCCGTAGAACACCACGCGCTCGCCGTTGACCTTGATCAGGGCGTCCTCGATGACGACCTGACGCAGGCCGATGCGCTGGGTCACCACCTCGGTCACCTCGCCGTGCCCGTCGAGCACCTCGAGGGTGGCGACGTGCAGATAGGGGTCCTCGGCGCTCCACAGGTGCGGATCGGTGAGCGTCACGCTCAGGCGACCCTCGGCATCGGCCGCAAGTTCCTCGCCGCCCGCGAGGGTGGCCCGGACACGGCCGGCGCCCTCGAGGAGGGTGTTGAGGGTGATAGTCGCGCTGGTGCGATCCGCGGCCACCTCGGTCGAGACCTTGAGGTCCTCGAGGTGTACCGCCGGGCGGCGGTAGAGCGTCACGTCGCGGAAGATGCCGTGGAAGCGAAAGAAGTCCTGATCCTCGAGCCAGGACGCCGCGGTCCACCGAAACACCTGGGCTGCCAGGCGGTTCTCGCCGTCCACCAGGTGCTCGGTGAGGTCGAACTCGCTGGGCGTGAACGAGTCGGTCGCCCAGCCGACGTACGCGCCGTTCAGCCACAGGGCGATGCCGGACTCGGCGCCGTGGAAGGTCACGCTCAGGCGCTCTCCGTCGGCCAGCGGGTGCTCGAGCGTGAAGTGGCGCACGTAGCTCGCGACGGGGTTCCAGCGGGTGGGGACCTGGCCCGGCTCGAGGTCCTCCGCACCATCCCAGGGGTACTGGACGTTGGTGTACTGCGGGCGGTCGTAGCTGTGCATCTGCATGTGGCCGGGCACCGGGATGTCGTCCCAGCCGTCCACGTCGTACTCGGGCGCTTCCCAGCCGGGGATCACCATCGACGGGTTCTTCGCGTGGTGGACCTTCCACAGGCCATTCAGGCTCTGCTCGAAGGAGCTGTCGCCGCTGGCGGCCTCCTCGTGAGAGGCGAACCAGCGGTGATCGCTGTGAGCCGTCCGGCGGTTCTCGCAGACGTACTCGGGATCGGTGATGCGGGCGATGTCAAAGGTCACTTGACGACTCCAGTGAAGCCTGCGACGAAGGAGCGCTGCAGGACGAAGAAGATGATGATGGTGGGAAGCGAGGTGATGAGCACCGCGAGCATGAGCGCGCCGTAGTCGATCACGTAGCCCCCCGTGAAGTTCGAGATCAGCATGGGCATGGTCTGGTAGTCCGGGTTGACCAGGATGACCTTGGGCCACAGGAAGTTGTTCCATGCCGTCATGAACGTGATGACCGCCGCAGCCGCATAGGTGGGCTTCATGGTCGGCACGAACATGCGCCAGAAGATCGCGACCTCCTTGAGTCCGTCGATGCGCGCTGCCTCGATGATCTCGTGAGGGAAGCTGCGCGCCGACTGCCGAAACAGCAAGATCAGCAGCGGGGTGGCGATCGCGGGGAGCACCACCGCCCAGGTGGAGTTCACCAGGCCGGCATCCGCGAACAGCTGGAACAGCGGGATCATGGTCGCGGCGAACGGGATCATCATCGCGAGCATGAGGACCCACATGAGGCGGTCCTTGTTGGGCGAGTGGTACACCTCGAAGCCGTAGCCGGCGATCGAGCAGACCACGAGCGCGAGGACGGTGGTCGCCACGGCGTTGATGATCGAGTGATACATCGCCGAGCCCACGTCTTGGAACTCGGTGAGCGACTGCCAGTTGGCGATGAGGTTGGTGCCGGGCAGCATGCTCGAGCCGAGCACGTCCTGCGTGGTGTTGGTCGCGGAGACCACCATGAAGTACAGCGGCCCGATCGACAGCAACGCGACGATGCTGAGGAACGCGTACTTGGGCACCTCGCGCCACCGGGCCGTGGTGCGGGTGGGCGCCTTCGAAGGCTTCATTGCCACGTCAGTCACGCTTGTCACCGACCTTCATCTGGATGGCGGCGAGCACGGCCACGATGATGAGGATCACGTAGGACAGTGCGGCGCCGTAGCCGAAGTTGGGGTTGTTCTGGAAGGACACGTCGAACAGGTAGTGCGACATGGTCATCGTGGTGTTCGCGGGCCCGCCTCGCGTGAGGTTGTACGACTCGTCGAACATCTGGATGGTGCCGTTGGTCGACATGATCACGGTGAGCAGGATCATGGGCTTCATCTGCGGGATGGTCACGGAGAAGAAGGTGCGGATGGGTCCGGCGCCGTCCATCTTGGCGGCCTCGAGCGTGGTGGGGTCGATGTTCTGGAGCGCCGCGAGGTAGAAGATGACGTTAAAACCAGTCCAGCGCCACAGCAGGCCAAGGATGATCACCAGGCGGGCGGTGTTGGTCTCGCCCAGCCAATTAATGGGATTATCGATGAAGCCGACCCATATAAGCGCATCGTTCACCAACCCGTCGGTCGCGAAGATGGTGCGGAACACGAGCGAGTAGGACACGAGCGAGATCGCGGCGGGCACGAAGATCGCGGTGCGCCAAAAGCCCTTCCACTTGAGGCGCGGGTTGTTCAGGATGTTCGCCAGTACCAGCGCCGTCACGAGCATGATGGGCACCTGGATCACCAGGTACAGCAGCGTCGTAGTGAGGGTGAGGCGGAAGATGTCGTCGTCCAACATACGGTCGTAGTTGAACGTCAGCGGGTCTGCCCAGTCGAGGTTGCTGCCGCGCCCGGTCTGGAACGACAGGATGAGGGCCTGGAACATCGGCCAGAACATCATGAGGCCGATGAGGGCGGCGGCGGGGATCAGGAAGGCCCAGCCGGTGAGACTGCGCCGGCGAGCGGCGGGCGACGAGTAGCGCGGCGAACCCTTGGTGCGCTTGGCGGGTGTCGTGGTGGCGCGATCCGGCCGCACCACGGGCGTCATCATTGACACGAGATACTCCCTTGGGGGTGTGGGAGGGGGCCGGCTGACCGACCCCCTCCCTGTCCGAGGTGGTGTTAGTTCATCGCGAACTCGACGGTGGACTGAGCCTCGCCGAGTGCGTCGGCAGGCGCGGTGCCGCCCATGATCTGCGTGATCGCCACACCCACGGCGTCACGTGCCTCGTAGTAGTAGGCGCCCGTGTTGTTCGCGGGAACCTCGGCGCCGAACGAGATCACGTCGGCGTAGATGGGCTGGCCACCGTAGAACTCCTGGGGCTCGGAGTAGACGTCCGAGTCACCGGCAGGCAGCCAGTTCGCGACCGCACCCGCGCTGGGCAGGATGGTGTCGTACAGCTCGGTCGAGCCGGCGAAGGTCGAGGCCAGGAAGTCCGTGGCGAGTTCGACGTTGGCGTTGGAGCTGACGGCCCACGAGGATCCACCGTTGGCGGAGTAGTGAGTCGCTCCGTCGACACCGTCGACGATGGGCAGGTTGGTCACGCCCCAGTTGCCGGCCTGGTCCTCGGCGGTCTGCAGCGAGCCCGAGATCCAGATGCCGTTGATGGTGCCTGCCACGTTGCCGTTGACCAGCGAGCCAATGTACTCGTCCCACGAGTTGACCTCGAGGTAGATGCCCTTCTCGACCATCTGGGAGTAAATGTCGATGGCCGACGAGAGCGCCTCGTTGTCGGTGATGGTGGGGTTGCCCTCGGCGTCGAAGAGGCTCTGGCCGGCCGACTGCAGCATCATCAGGATCGTGTCGGGCTCGCCCGCGATGCCCGAGAGCATGGGCTTGCCGGTGGCCTCGAGCACCTGCTCGCCCAGAGCGATGTACTCGTCCCAGGTGATGTCGGTGAAGTCGTCGACCGTCAGGCCGGCCTCCTCGAGAATATCCGTGCGCAGGGCACTGATGGCCGTTCCTGCGTCGAACGGCACTCCATAATTCTCGCCGTCGATGACCGAGTAGGCGGTCACGCCCTCGGGGAACTCGTCGAATGCGATGCCCGAGTCGGTGATGGGGGTGAAGAGGTCGGGGTAGTTCAGCGCGTTCTTCTGGAAGGCGTTGTTCTGCATGAGGAAGATGTCGGGCAGCTCACCGAACTCCTGCGACTGCGCGAGGGTCGTGAGGCGAGGCTGCAGGTCCTCCCACGTCACTTCCTGGATGTCCAGGGTGAAGTCGGGGTGCTCCTCCTGGTACACCTTCTCCGCCTCCTCCATCGCGAAGATGTTGAACGCCGGGTCCCAGGCCCACACGGTCAGCGAGTTGTCGCCGGCCGCTGCGGCCTCTCCCGAGCCGCCGTCGGTGCCCTCAGCACCCTCCGTGCCGTCGTCGCTCGAGCAGGCGGTCAGAGAGAACGCGAGAGTCGCGGCCGCGGCGAAAGTGAGTCCTTTACGAAACTTGGTCATCATTGACCACCCTTCTGGTCGGGTCATGCCCGGACACACGAGCGCACCACGTCGAACGCTCACCGGGACGAACATCCCCGATCGGATGGGCCGTCATCGGCGACGGGCGCTGCGGGCCGACGTCACTGTCCGGCTGCGCTCCCCACGGGGTTGTTTAGGTAAACATAGCGCGGCGGCGGTGCGGACGGAACACGCGCCACATCACGATCAGGTAAAGGCATTCCAGGCCGTTAGAACGTTCACATTCGGCGATGGGAACGTGAACATCGCGCGAATCATCGCGATACCCCTACAATCCCTCCATGGCGCGCATCGAGGCACGCGGCGGGGTCAAACGAGGCCCGTCGATCGGCGATGTCGCACGTCTCGCCGGAGTCTCCGCGCAAACGGTCTCACGAGTGTCGACCGGGGCGGAGGTGGTCCGGCCCGAGACGCGCGACAAGGTTTTGCGCGCCATGGAACAGCTGGGCTATTCGCCCAACCGCGCGGCTCGAGCGCTGCGCGACGGGCGGTACGGCTCCATCGGATTGCTCGCCCGTCGCTTTGACCGCACCGGTGAGGCGCTGACCACGGACGCCATCCTGCGCGCCGCGGAGGCCGAGGACTACTCGGTGACGCTGCTGAGCGCCCACGACACCACGTCGGCCGAGTGGGAGCCCGCCGCCAAGCGCCTGCAGCACCAGACCGTCGACGGCATCATCGTGATGCGAGCCGAGGGTGGCGCTGGCGACCCGCTCGCATTGCCACCCACCATGCCCGTGGTGGTCTCCGACTCCCGCGCCCACGGCCGCTACCCGCGTGTGGTCAGCGACGAGTACGACGGCGCCCGCAGCGCGACCGCCTACCTGTTAAGCCTGGGGCACGCCACCGTGCATCTGGTCGCGGGGCCGGCAGATTCTGAGCCCGCACGCCTGCGTACCGCGGGCTGGCGCACGGCGCTGGCGGAGAGGGGAGCGGAGATTCATGCGCCGCTCATCGGCGACTGGACCCCCGAGTCCGGCTATGCCGCCGGCCGCGCCCTCGCCGCCAACTCCTCCGTGACGGCGGTGATGTGCGCGAACGACGAGATGGCCTTCGGCGTGATGCTTGCGCTGCACGCCGCCGGCCTCACCGTGCCGGACGACATCTCCGTGATGGGCTTCGACGGCATCTCGCTCAGCCGCTACTCGGTGCCGCCACTCACCACGATCCGCCAGGACTTCCCCCAGATGGGGCGCGAGCTGGTGCGCATGGTGCTCAGCCAGATCGGGTCGACCCACCTGCATGCCATCCCCGACGTCATCGTGCCGCTCGAGCTCGTCGAGCGGGAGTCGACCGCACCACCGCGGGCCTGACCCGGTACGCACCGCACGGCGCACTCCCGGAACGCGCGGCACCTACATATCGGGCGCCATGTCCGTGAAGTGGGCGTAGTCCTTCTTGAAGGCCACGGCGATGGAGTCGGTGGGACCCGCGCGGTGCTTGGCGACGATGAAATCGGCCTCACCTGGGCGGTTGTCGCGGTCGTAGGCGTCCTCGCGGTGGAGCAGGATGACGATGTCGGCGTCCTGCTCGATCGCGCCGGACTCTCGCATGTCCGAGAGCATGGGCTTCTTGTCGCCACGCTGTTCCGAGCCACGGTTCAGCTGCGAGATCGCGATGACCGGCACCTCGATCTCCTTCGCCAGCAACTTGAGCGCACGCGAGAACTCGGACACCTCCTGCTGACGTGACTCGACCTTGCGGCCCGAGCTCATCAGCTGCAGGTAGTCGAGCACCACCAGCTGGAGGTCGTGCTGCTGCTTGAGGCGGCGGCACTTGGCGCGAATCTCCATGAGCGTCATGTTGGGGGAGTCATCGATGTACAGCGGCGCCTTCGCGATCTGAGCTGCGGTCTGCGCGAGGCGCTCCCAGTCGTTGGGTCCCATGGGGCCCTTGGTCAGGCGCGACAGCTTCACCGAGGCCTCGGCCGACAGCATGCGCTTGGTGATTTCCTCGCGGCTCATTTCGAGCGAGAAGATCACCGCCGCCTTGTTGTGGTGAATGGCGGCCGAGCGGGCGATGTCGAGACCCAGCGTCGACTTACCGATCGCGGGACGCGCCGCGATGACGACCATCTGTCCCGCCTGCAGACCACCCGTGAGCTCGTCCAGCTGCGTGAAGCCCGTGGGGACGCCCAACATGGACCCGTCGCGCGACGAGGACGCATCGATCTGCTCGAGCGTGGCCTCCATCACGTCGCCGATCGACAGGTAGTCGGCGGAGTTGCGCCGCTCGGTCACCGCGAAGATCTCGGCCTGCGCGCCGTCGACCACCAGATCGATCTCCGCACCATCGCCGTCGTAGCCCATGGCCGCGATGCGCGTGCCCGCCTCCACAAGGCGGCGCAGGATCGACTGCTCGCGCACCAGCTTGGCGTAGTAGCCCGCCGAGGCTGCCGAGGGCACCACCGAGATCAGGGTGTGGAGATACTCGGCGCCGCCGATGCGGGCGAGCTCACCGGTGCGCTGGAGCTCGGCGCCAACGGTGAGGGCGTCGACCGGGTCGCCGCCGTTGTAGAGCTTCACCGCGACATCGAAGATCTTCTCGTGCGCGGGCTTGTAGAAATCGTCGGAGCGGATCATCTCGATGACGTCCGCCATCGCGTCCTTCGACAGCAGCATGGAGCCGATCACCGACTGCTCGGCCTCGAGGTTCTGCGGGGGCAGGCGGTCGAACGTGCGCGGCTCGTCACCGTAACTTGCCTCAAGCTCGTCGATCGACATCTGCGCGCCGCTCCCTTCCTGGCCGTGTGGCCCCGTGGTGGGCCGTGTTGTCTACCTTGCCTCGCCCCTGTGACATCGTCGGCTCAGGCGCGGGGGGACACGTCAAGATAAGGCCCCCGCGCGGGCGACACAAACCCGGGGTCGACCCGCCCGTGGAGGAACCGGTGGACAACTGGACCTCACACGTGGAAGACCTGTGTATAAAGCCCGAGAACGACTGTGGACAGGAATGTGGATAGTGCCTGACTTTGTCCAACCATCTACTATTTACCAGCGATGTTGATGCCAACGAGGCTGTGGACAGAACCCCGCATAAAGTCCTCGGCGTGTCGCCCACCGGCGTGTCGCATCGGCCCGTTGTCCACAGATTTTCCCCCCTCGACGCACAAGGGCCCGGCGCCGCCAAGTGTCGGAACCGGGCCCTTGCGAGCGTCGCAGGACGCTTACTTCGCGGCGACCACCTGGACGGTGACGGTCGCGGAGATGTCATCGTGCAGCGAGATCTGCACCGCGTACTCGCCCAGCGCCTTGATGGGCTGGCCGATGTGGACGCGACGCTTGTCGACCTTCGCGCGCTCACCGATCGCGTCGGCGATGTCCGCCGGCGTGACCGAACCGAAGAGACGGCCGGACTTGCCAGCAGTCACAGCCACCTTGACGGGGGCGGACTGCAGCGAGTCGCGAGCGGCCTGGGCCTCCTCGACGGACGCGATCTCCTTGGCGCGCTGCGCCTTACGCATCGCCTCGATCTGCTTCTCCGCGCCGGCCGACCAGGGGGTCGCCAGCTTGCGGGGAACGAGGTAGTTGCGCGCGTAGCCGTCCTTGACGTCAACGACGTCACCGGCGATGCCGAGGCCTGCGACCTCGTGGGTCAGGATGAGCTTGGCCATCTTCTTACCCCCGATCAGCGGCCGGAGCCGGCGTAGGGGAGAAGGGCCATCTCGCGGGCGACCTTGATCGCGCGCGCGATCTCGCGCTGCTCCTGGACGGACACGCCGGTCACGCGGCGCGAGCGGATCTTTCCGCGGTCCGAGATGAACTTACGCAGCAGGGCGGTGTCCTTGTAGTCGATCTTGTCGACCTTGGTCGCCTTGAGCGGGTTCACCTTCTTCCGCGGCTTGCGGATGTCGTGCTTAGCCATTCTTGTTGCTCCTGAAAAGTGGAAATGAAGTGTTTAGAACGGGGGCTCGTCGGACGCCGGGGCCGAGGCCCACGGGTCGCTGTTCGAGCCACCAGCCGGAGCCGAACCGCCACCAAAACCACCGCCGCCGAAGCCGCCGCCGTTGTTGTTGCCGCCGCCGAAGTTGCCGCCACCCTGACGCTGCGTACGGTTCACCTTGGCGGTGGCGTAACGCAGCGAGGGGCCGACCTCATCGACCTGCAGCTCGACAACCGAGCGCTTCTCGCCGTTTGACTCAAACGAGCGCTGCACCAGGCGGCCGGTCACGATGACCCGCATGCCCTTGGTGAGCGACTCGGCCACGTTCTCCGCGGCCTCGCGCCACAGGGAGCAGCGCATGAACAGGGTGTCCCCGTCCTTCCACTCGTTCGACTGACGGTCGAACGTGCGGGGGGTGGACGCCACCGTGAAGTTGGCCACCGCCGCGCCGGACTGGATGAATCGCAGTTCCGGGTCGCCGGTCAGATTGCCCACGATGGTGATCGGAGTCTCGCCTGCCATGTGTATTCCCCTAGGTCTCGTCTAAGAAATTGGTTGCGGTCGGGATCAGTGCTACTTGGCGTCGGGACGCAGCAGCTTGGTGCGCAGAATCGTCTCGTTCAGGCCCAGCTGGCGGTCCAGCTCCTTGGCCGTCGCGGACTCCGCGGTGAAGTTGATGACGACGTAGATGCCGTCGCTCTTCTTCTTGATCGGGTAGGCCAGGCGACGACGGCCCCAGACGTCGACGTTGTCGACGGTGCCCTTGTCGGTCGTGACCACGTTCAGGTACTTCTCAAGCGACGGTGCAACCGTGCGCTCGTCCACCTCGGGATCGAGGATGACCATCATTTCGTACTGACGCATCGAGTAACCCACCTCCTCTGGACTTAAGCGGCCATGGACGTTCCATGGCAGGAGGGTTGATGCTGCCGCGCGGTGGTCACCGGGTGGTGCCCACACGAGCGGCCCTCAAGGATACCCCGTGCGCCCGCATGAGCGCCAGGCCGGTTTCCCGCCGCTTACCGCCCAACACACAGCGGTGACGCATGAAACCCCTGGGGCACGTGAGGTTCCACTCCCGTCACACCCATCACACGCGCCCCAGGTGTGTGGTGGACGGTACGGGGCCGGGCGCAATCAGAATCGGTTTGGCCCACGCATGTGGCTCGTGTGACCGGAGTGACTCCCGGGGCAACATCCCGTGCACCATGGGTGCACACGGGCCACAGCTGTGGGCCAAACCGATCGGGCTAGAACATGCCGCCAGGCGCCGCCGCCCTCGTAGACTGGCCGCCGGACACGAGGAGGCAGCGTGAGAACCAAGCCGGTCATGGTCGTCGGGCTCGGCGGCGACATCGGCGTGTACGCGTTCCTGCGTGCCGCCCACGAGCGCTTTGGCTGGACCGTGAAGGTCATGAGCCGCGTCGAGACCACCTTCATGAAGCGCTCCACGCTGGCCGAATGGCTCCATGAGCCCCGCATGGACGAGCCGGCCGCGCTCGTCGCGCGCCTCAACGGGCTCGCCGCGGAGCACCCCGACCACGAGCTGGTCCTCTTCACCAACCTCGACTGGACGGTGCGGGTCATCGCCCAGCACCGCGCCGAACTCGACGAGCGCTGGCTGGTGCCGCTGTGCGACCTCGAGGCCTTCGACCGCGTGTCCTCGAAGACCGCGTTCGCGGCGCTGTGCGACCAGGTGGGCATCCGCACGCCAATGACCATCCCGGTGGGCTTCACGCCGGCGCAGCCGGAACAGGGCGCCGTCACCCCGGCCGCCGCCATCGCGCGCATCGAGGAGCTCGAGCTCACCTTCCCGCTGATCGGCAAGCCGTCCTCGAGCGCCGATTGGTACGACGTCGAGTTCCCCGACAAGCAGAAGATCCACCACCTCACCAGCGTCGACGAGGTGCGCGAGGTGCTCGACCACCTCGACGCGCGCGACTATCCCAGCGAGTTCCTGCTGCAGGAGTTGGTGCCTGGCGACGAGACCCACATGCGCTCGCTCACCGCCTACCGCTCGAGCGCCGGTGAGGTCACGCTGCTCGCCGGCGGCCAGGTGCTGCTCGAGGAGCACACTCCCGGCACCCTGGGCATCCCCGCCGCGATCCTCACGGGGATCGACTCGGAAGCCTTTGACGCCGCCCGCCGGTTCCTCGACGCCGCCGACTACACCGGCTTCGCGAACTTCGATTACAAGGTCTCGTCCGTCACGGGCGAGAAGGTGTTCTTCGAGGTCAACCCCCGTATCGGCCGCAATAACTTCTACGTGACCGCCTCGGGCGTCAACGTCGCCGAGGTCATGGCCCGCGACCTCCTGCCCGGCCACGTGCAGACCCCCGCCCACGAGGGCTCCGCACTGCCTCCCGAGTCCGTCCTGTACTCCGTGGTGCCGTGGCCCATGCTGCGCCGCTACCTCCCGGACGCGACCCTGCGCGCCAAGGTCGACTCCGCCAGGAAGGCCCACGGCGTCCAGCATCCACTGAAGTATGCGGCCGATGCGACACTCGCCCGCCGTGCCTACGTCGCCGCTCTCGACGCTCGCCTGGTGACGAAGTATCTGCAGCATTACCCGCGCCCGACGGAGTCGGGCTTCTAGCCCGACCCGTACGAAAGTGCGGGGGTCGCGCGGCCCCGCCACGGCATCGGCCGCCCTCACGCCGTTACCCTTGTCGGCGTGAGTGCAGCGCTGTCCGTCGCCCCCGTCCCCACGGACGAGTTCCTTGAGCTCGCCCGGCAGTCCGGCCGTCCCGTGCCCATCGAGCAGGGTCCGGCGTGGGACGCCTACGACGAGCGGGTCGAGGGTCGCGAGCATTGGCGGCGCCTGGTGGTGCGCGCCGACGGCGAGGCCGTCGCTGTCATCTCGCTGACCCGCTACGAGGGGCGCGGATTCCGGTACCTGTGGGCGCGCCACGGGCCCATCTGGATCGCCGAGGAGACCGCCTCACGCGCCAAGACGCTGCGCCGGGCGCTGGCGGCCTACGTGCGCCGCGAGGCGCCGTGGGCGGTGTTTATCAGGCTCGATGCTCACGACGAGGCCGACGACCTACGCGAACTGCTGCAGACCATCACCTACGACCGCACGGTGGTAATCGACCTCACGCGCGACGAGGACGACATCCTCGCGTCGTTCTCCAAGCGCGGTCGGTACAAGACCCGGCGCACGCTCAAGGACACCGACATGACGGTGACCGAGGAGTCTGACTGCACCCCCGAGCAGTTCGAGGAGCTCTACGAGATCTACCGCGAGACCGCCGAGCGCGACGGGTTCGGGATCTACCCAGCGTCGACCTATCTCGACATGCTCGAGGGGCTCGGCGAGCACGTGCGCCTGTGGGTCGCGCGCCGTCACGACACCGGTCCCGAGGGCGACCTGCGCCCCGGCCGTGCCATCTCGTGGGTGCTGTCCACCGTCTACGACAACGCCGGCTGCGACACGTATGCCGCGGGCAATAGGGAGGCGCGCGACTGCAACGCGGCGATCCGCCTCAAGTGGGAGATCTTCACTCGCCTCAAGGCGGAGGGCGTCACCCAGTACGACCTCATGGGAGTGGGCTCGGACCGCGCGCCGACCCTGATGGGCGTGCGAGAGTTCAAGGAGCAGTTCGGCGATGTGGTCGAGGTCGACCCCGCATGGGACCTTCCGGTGAGGCGCCTGCGCTACCTGTCGCTCGTGTGGGCGCTGAAGGCCAAGCGGGCCCTCAGGCGCTAAGGCCGCGCGGCTACGGCAGCTCGGGGTCCTCGAGGGCCTCGCCCTCGGTGTCCGTGCCACCGCCACCACCGCCGCCGCCCGCGTCGGCCGTTTCAGTCGGCTCGGGGTCGGGCGTCTCCGTCGTCGGCTCCGGCTCCGGCGTCTCCGTCGTCGGCTCCGGCTCCGGCGTCTCCGTCGTCGGCTCCGGCTCCGGCGTCTCCGTCGTCGGCTCCGGCTCCGGCGTCTCCGTCGTCGGCTCGGGAGAAGGCGAGGGCGTCTCGGACGCGGTCTCGCTCGGCTCGGGCGCGGGGGTCCATGCGTTCTGGGTCTCGCCCACGTCGGCGCGCTCGGGGAATTCCTCGACCTCGTAGTCCTCGAGGATGGGACCCATCATCGCCGTCCACACGTCGGCAGGCACGGTCGATCCGGTGATCTGCGAATAGCCGCCGAACGCGGTGATCTGCTCCGCGGATCCGTCCTCGCCCACCTGGTAGAGCGTTACGGCGCCCACGATCTGCGGGGAGAACGCCACGAACCACGCGGAACGGTTGTCGTTCGACGTTCCGGTCTTGCCGGCCAGTGGGCGGCCCAGCTCAGACGCGGTGCGGCCCGAACCCAGCTCGATCACCTGCTGCATCGCGTACGTGGTGTCAGCCATCACGTCCTCGCTGAACACGCGCTCGCCCTCGGTCTCAGCCTCAAACACCGTCTCGCCCTCGGCGTCACGCACCGCGGCGATGATGTGCGGCGAGGTGCTCACGCCGCCGGTCGCGAAGGTCGCGTAGGCGGAGGCCATGTCGATGGCGTGCGGAGAGGCGCTTCCCAGCACGTTGGACAGGTTGGCCTCCAGGCCCAGCGTGTCCTCGGGCAGCCCAGCACGGATCGCCGTCTCCATCGTGGCCTGAGGCGTGACGTCTTCGTTGAGCCCCACATAAGCGGTGTTGATCGACTTCTGCGTAGCCTCGACGAGGTCAACGTACCCGTAGCTTTGACCGCCAAAGTTGCGCACCGGCGCATCGAAGCCGGGGAACTCCATGGCGTTGTTGCCCAGGTAGCGGCTCTCGAGGCCGATGCCGCGCTCGAGGCCCGCCACCAGCGCAAACGGCTTGAACGTCGAGCCGGCCTGTGCGACGTCCTGGGTCACGGCGTTGCGCTGGCGAGCGAGGTAGTCGGCGCCGCCATACATCGACGTGATCGCACCGGTGTCGGCCTCGATCGTGATGGCGCCCACCTGCAGGTTGTCGGCGTGGTCGTCGGGCATATCGGCCACGGCGGCCTCGGCCGCCTCCTGGTGGGAGGGGATGATGGTCGTGATGACGCGGTAGCCCTGCGACTCGATGTCGTCGCGTGAGATGCCCGTCTCTGACTCGACCTCGTCGAGCGCCGTCTGGAGCAGGTAGCCCTCGGTGCCCGCGAAGACGTCCTGGTTGGAGTATTCGATGGGCTCGGGGAAGGTCGTCTCGGCATCGCGCTCGTCCTGCGTGATGAACTCGGCGTCCACCATGCCGTCGAGCACGTAGTTCCACCGGAACTCGGCCTGGTCGTGGTCCACGCGCGGGTCCCAGGCGCTGGGCGCGGGCACCAGGCCGGCGAGCATGGCGGCCTCGGAGAGCTCGAGGTCTGCCGCGTTCTTGCCGTAGTACTCGCGTGCAGCGGCCTCGATGCCGTAGGCGCCGCGTCCCAGGTAGATGGTGTTGAGGTAGTTCTCGAGCACCTCGTCCTTGGACTGTTCCTGGTCGATCTTGAGCGCCATCAGCGTCTCGTTGATCTTGCCCGGGATCGAGGTGGTGGTCTCACCCACGTAGTAGCGCTCCACGTACTGCTGCGTAATGGAGGAGCCGCCGCGCGGGTCGTTCAGCACGATGGTGTCCCACAGCGCCTTGACCATGCCGGGGATGTTGATGCCGGGGTTCGTGTAGAAGGTGCGGTCCTCGGCCGCGACGAAGGCCTGCGGCACGTAGTCGGGCAGCGTTTCGATGCCCACGGACTCGCGGTCCGCGACACCCAGGCGCCCGAGCTCCGTCTCTGCGTCCGCGTAATAGAAGACGGAGGACTGGGCCTGCGCGAAGTCGTCGGGCTCGGGAATCTCGAGGCGCATGTACGCGATGACGAGGGCGACGATGCCCACGATGGTGACCGCGAGGATCAGGAGCAGGATCCATAGGCTGATGCGCTTGAGCCACCCCTTCCATCCCAGCGGCTCCTTCTCGCCACCCTTGCCGCCCTTGCCACCGCCGGAGCCGCCCTTGCCACCGGCACTCTTGGTAGCGGCCGATGCCGTGGTCGCCTTGGCGCCCTTCGCTCCCGTGGTCGCGTGGACGCCCGTCGAGCTCCACTGCGGCAGCCCGCTGGCAGGCTTGCCGTCGGCGGTGCGCTGGACGCCCGTCGTGGGGCGCTGCGGCTGCGTGCCCGTGGTCGGGCGCGTCGAGCGGCGCGGAGGCGTCTTCGAGGAGTCGGTCACAGAGTCAACCCTAGGCAGTAGGCGGCACGGACAGGCGGTGCGCGCGCAGCGCGGCGCACCGATCACGCTCTCCAACGCGCGAGAGCGGCGATTCGTGACCGCGTCCGGTCCCGAGACACGCGGCGCGATGTATCGCAACGATACAACGCGCTGCTATGGTGAACCGATGCCTACCGGAGGTAGGCCCACCCACCCGGCCACGGCATCGGCCGTCCCTCGAGCCCAGGAGGAGTGCATGGCGAAGACCGACGTCTTGTCGCTCGCGATCCTCGGCATGCTCGCGGAACAGCCGCTGCACGGGTATCAGATCCGCAAGCGTCTGGGCGGCGAGCTGGGACCTTTCCGGGCTCTCAGCTACGGCAGCCTGTACCCCTGCCTCAAGCGCATGGTCGCCGCCGGGCTGATCGTGGGCGAGTCCGAGGACGCGGGGCGCGCCACCGGCTCGCGCCGCTCGCGCATCGCCTACCGCCTGACGGACACCGGCAAGGCCAGGCTCGAGGACGAGCTCGCGTCCTCCACGGCATCTGCCTGGGACGACGAGACCTTCGACGTGCGCTTCGCCCTGTTCACCAAGACCGATTCGGCCACGCGGTTGCGCATCCTGGAGGGGCGCCGCTCGCGCATGTCGGAACGCATCGAAGAGATCTCGCAGGGCCTCGCCCGCGTTCGCGACCGCCACGACGCGTATACGGCCGAGCTGCAGCGTCACGGCCTGGAGCGTGTGGAGCGCGAGGTCGAGTGGCTGGACAAGCTCATCGAAAACGAACGATCCGCATCCCGCGGAGACCACCACACCGCATCCGCGGATGACAACTAAGGAGAGATCAAGCATGGCTTCACTGCGTGTCGCGATCGTCGGCGTGGGCAACTGCGCCACCTCGCTGATTCAGGGCGTGGAGTTCTACAAGAACACCCCCGCCACCGAGACCGTCCCCGGCCTCATGCACGTCCAGTTTGGCGACTACCACGTCTCTGACATCGAGTTCGTGGCCGCGTTCGACGTGGACTCGCTGAAGGTCGGCAAGGAACTCGTCGAGGCCACCATGGCCTCCGAGAACAACACCATCACCATCTGCGACGTCCCCAAGACGGACATCCAGGTGCAGCGCGGCGTGACCCTCGACGGCCTGGGCAAGTACTACCGCCAGACCATCGTCGAGTCGGACGAGGCCCCCGTTGACGTGGTTCAGGTCCTCAAGGACACCGAGGCCGACGTCCTGGTCTGCTACCTCCCCGTGGGCTCCGAAGAGGCCGCCAAGTACTACGCGCAGTGCGCGATCGACGCGGGCGTGGCCTTCGTCAACGCCCTGCCCGTGTTCATCGCCTCCGACCCCGAGTGGGCTAAGAAGTTCGAGGACGCCGGCGTCCCGATCGTTGGCGACGACATCAAGTCCCAGGTGGGCGCGACCATCACTCACCGCGTGATGGCGAAGCTGTTCGAGGACCGCGGCGTGCGCCTGGACCGCACCTACCAGCTGAACGTCGGCGGCAACATGGACTTCAAGAACATGCTCGAGCGTGAGCGCCTGGAGTCCAAGAAGGTCTCGAAGACGCAGGCCGTGACCTCCAACCTGTCCGGCCCCCTGGGCGGCATCAAGGACGGCCGCGACGTGCACATCGGCCCCTCGGACTACGTCGCCTGGCTCGACGACCGCAAGTGGGCGTACGTGCGCCTCGAGGGCTCGGCCTTCGGTGAGGTTCCTCTGAACCTCGAGTACAAGCTCGAGGTGTGGGACTCGCCCAACTCGGCCGGCATCATCATCGACGCCGTGCGCGCCGCGAAGATCGCCAAGGACCGCGGCATCGGCGGCCCCATCCTGTCCGCCGCGACGTACTTCATGAAGTCGCCCCCGGTCCAGATGGAAGACACCAAGGGCCGCGCGCAACTCGAGGCCTTCATCGCCGGCGAGGTCGAGCGCTAAGCGCAACAAGGTAAGTCCCCGGAAGGGCCAGCTCGACACGGCCCATGCATGACACGAGGCCCGGATCACCCAGTGTGGGGGTGACCCGGGCCTCGTGGTGTGTCCGGGTGCTGGGCCTAGCCCTCCGCGGCGGGCCGGAGTGCTCGCACGATGGGGGTCTCGCCGCTGATGAGCTCCCACTGCTGGCCGATGCTCGTGGGCTGGTCCAGGCTGTCGGCGATCACGTGAGCCACGTCCGCGCGCGGCACGGACGAGCGCTCGACCTCGGGTGCGAGCGTGACGAGTCCCGTGGGGGCGTCGTCGGTGAGTCCGCCGGGGCGAAGGATGGTCCAGTCGAGCCCGGAGTCACGCAGGGCCGTGTCGGCGTCGCGCTTGGCCTCGACGTAGGCCTTCCACACCGGCTCGGTGTCCTCGGGCAGGGGGTTGTCGACGCCGATCGCGCTGACCTGGACAAACCGCGAGATGCCCGCCTTCTGAGCACCCTCGATCGACTTGGTCGAGCCCTCGAGGTCCACCGTGCGCTTGCGCTCGATGTCGCCGTCGGGGCCGCCGCCTGCCGCGAAAACCACGGCGTCGCAGCCCTCGAACGCGGCCGCGAAGTCCTCGGCCGACGCGTTCTCGATGTCCAGCCGGCGCGGGTGCGCGCCCATGGCGGCGAGCTCGAGGAGCTGCTCCTCGCTGCGGGCGAGCGGGACCACGTGCTTACCGCGCCCCACGAGGATCGGGATGAGCTGAAGGGCCACCTTGCCGTGGCCGCCGACAATGGCGATGCGCTGTGGAGTAGTCATCCCTCCACCATGCCGCGCCCCGCGCCCGATTGCACGCGGCGTTCGCCGCACGGGAAATCGGGAATGCCTAGGCGGCGTAGGGCGGGGCCGCAGGATGCAGGTGAGCCTTGGGGTCCGGACCCCAGCGGTTTGGCCGTGCCTCGGAGTCGAAGAAGGCCATGATGAGCGGCACGATCCCGACGCCGACAAGCGAAAGCCATAGCCAGTGGCCCGTCTGGCCCATATCGTGCAGACGTCGCGCCCACACCGCGAGCATGGGGATGTACAGGACCAGCATGGCAATCAGCCACAGGCCAACGGCGACCAGGTAGATGCCCACGGCGAGCCCGGACGGATCCTGGCCTTCGCGCGAGCCGGGAACGATAGTGACGAACGCGACGATCATCACGATCAAGCCGCCGCCAAACGCCGCGAGCGTCAAGAAGAGGTAGAACCACCAGAACTCAGAGCGGCGCGCACGGCCCTCGAAGGTGGCGAAATTGGCGAAACCTGAGCGGACGGCATCGGCGAAACCCATGGAGACCCCCTGTCGGAACACGTGGCGGCGCGACGTCGCACCGTGAGTCACAGTAGCGGGCGGGCGTGGGGCCATCCATGGACGCGCCGCCTGGCCCTAGGCTTGCCGCGTGTCCCTCGCCTCCGACGTGCGCTCGCTGTGGCACTCGTCTGGGTTTCGCCGGCTGACCTACCAGCGGCTGCTATCCCAAGGCGGCGACGGCATGTTCCAGGTGGGCATCGCGGCGGCGTTCTTCTTCGACCCGACGACCGCGACGAGCCCCGAGGCCATCGCGACCGGCTTCGCGATCCTGCTTGCTCCGTTCACCGTGGTCGGGCCGTTCGTCGGTCCCCTGATCGACCGCTGGAAGCGACAAAGAATCCTGCTGTTCGGCAACCTGGTGCGGCTCGTGCTCGTCACCACCATCGTGGCGGCGCTCCTGCTCGATGGCCCGGTGTGGTCGCTCTACGTGCTGGCGCTGCTCGCGCTGTCCGTCAACCGCTTCCTGCTCGCGTCCATGACCGCCGGCCTCCCCCGTGTGGTGCCCGCCGACGAGCTGCTCACGGCGAACGCGGTCCTGCCCACCCTCGGCACCATCGCGGCCGCCGTGGGAGGCGCGGTGGGCGGTGTGGTCACCTTCGTCGCACCGCAGGTGTCCGATGCCGGACTTGCGTTTGCCGCGTTGGTGGGGGCTGGCATCGCCTTCGGCGCCGCCTCGTGGGCGGCCACGCTGCTGGGTCGCGACGAGCTGGGCCCCGCCCACCCCATCGCCACAGGTGAGGTGGGCGAGCGCCTGCGCGCGCTGGTGACCGAGCTGGTGGACGGCGCAAGGTACCTGCGCCGGCGAGTCACGCCGTTCCACGCCCTGGGCGTGATGTCCGCGCAGCGGCTGCTGTACGGGCTGATGTTCGTTGCGTCGATCCTGATCTCGCGCTCGGTGTTGGGCGACCCCGATCGCCCCGAGCAGGCGCTCGGCGACTTCAGCCTGGTGGTGGGGTTCGCAGCCGTGGGCTTCGGCCTCGCCGCGGTGCTCACCCCGATGCTGGGGGCGCGCGTGGAACGCCAGACCTGGATCCTGTGGTGCCTGGGCGTGGGGGCGGGCGGTCAGTTGCTGCTCGCCGTGTCGAGTGCGCCGTGGGCGCTGCTGGCGGCCGCCGTGATCGTGTCTTTCGCCGTCCAAGGCGGGAAGATCGCCGTCGACACGATCGTGCAGCGCGACACTGTCGACGAATACCGCGGACGCGCGTTCACCCTCTACGACATGGTCTACAACGTGGCGTTCGTGGGCGCGGCAGTCATCGGCGGGCTCACGCTTCCGGACGACGGCTACTCGCGCACGCTGATGCTGGTGGTGGCCCTCACTTACGGCGCGGTGGCGCTCGTGTACGCGCGGGCTCCGCGTCAGGCGGCGTCGATCGGCGCCTGACGCTCCGCGGTCGTGGCGATCCGAGCCGCATGCACACGTACGGCGAGGATGCCGTTGGCGATCGACCCGGCAGCGACCACCAACAGCCCCAGGCTCCACAGCACCTGAGTCGCCGTCACCGTGAGCACCATGACGTAGAGGACGGCGACGATGCCGGGCGAGGCGATCGCGATGAGGAGCCACGGGCGTCGGCCTCGGCCACGGCCGATGATGTGTCCCCACACGATCACCGCGACACACAGGACGGCGAGGAGGCCCAGGACAAGCAGGAACGACACGTCGTCGGAGGTCGTGCCGTCGTCGTACTGGCTGAGCACAAGGATGCCGAAGGCCGCCGCCGCTGCGAAAGGGCCGGCGATCAGCCACGTCACGAGCGCGAGCGGGTATCGCCGCACCACCGCAACGGCCCGATCACCGCCACGCATCACCAGGACAAGACACACCACGCCGGCGAGCGCGGCGACCACCGTGGGCGCGAGGAAGACGGTCAGCATGGGCCCACGCTAGCGGGACGCCCACCACTCGCGCAGGTGCTCGGCCGCGCGCTCCTCGCCCAGCGGCCCGTGCTCCATGCGCAGCTCGAGCAGGAACTTGTAGGCCATGCCGATCTCGCGGCCGGGGCCGATACCGAGGATTTCCTGAATCTGGTTGCCATCCAGGTCCGGGCGGATCGCGTCGATCTCCTCCTGCTCGCGCAGTTCGGCGATACGGTGCTCCAGGTCGTCGTAGGCAAATGACAGCCGGTCGGCCTTGCGACGGTTGCGAGTGGTGACATCCGCGCGCGTGAGGCGGTGGAGCCGCTCTAGCTGCTCGCCGGCATCGGTCACGTAGCGGCGCACCGCGGAATCCGACCAGCGCGCGTCGGCGTAGCCGTGGAAGCGCAAGTGCATCTCCACCAGATGGGTGACGGCCTTGATGGTGTCCTTGTCGAAGCGCAGGTCCTTCAGCCGCTTGCGGGTCATCTTCGCGCCCACCACCTCGTGGTGGTGGAACGAGACGCCCCCGCCGGGCTCGTTGCGCTTGGTGGGCGGCTTGCCGATGTCGTGCAGCAGCGCCGCCAGGCGCAGCGTGAGATCGGGCCCCGGCACGGCGCCGTCCGGTCCGGTCTCGAGCGCGATCGCCTGGTCCACCACGGTGAGGGTGTGCTCGTAGACGTCCTTGTGATGGTGGTGCTCGTCGACCTCGAGCTTGAGGGCGGGAAGCTCTGGCAACACGTATGACGCGAGACCTGCGTCCACCAGGGCTCCGAGCCCCGCACGCGGATCGGCGCCCACCAGCAGTTTGCACAGCTCGTCGCGCACCCGCTCGGCCGACACGATCGTGATGCGCTCAGCCATGCGTGCCATCGCCGCGAAGGTCGCCGGTTCGATCTCGAGCCGCAACTGCGAGGCGAAGCGGGCCGCACGCATCATGCGCAGGGGGTCGTCTGCGAAGGACACATCGGGCTCGATGGGGGTGCGAAGCAGGCCCCCCGCGAGATCCTCGAGGCCGCCGTGGAGGTCCACGAGTTCCTTGGACGGCAGCCGCACGGCCATCGCGTTGATGGTGAAGTCGCGCCGGGCGAGGTCGCCCTCGAGCGAGTCCCCGAACGCCACCACCGGCTTGCGGGTCTCGCCGTCGTACTCGTCTGCCCGGTACGTGGTGACCTCCACCATGAGGTCCTTCTTACGACCACCGATGGTGCCGAAGTCGCGGCCCACATCCCAGGTCGACGAGGTCCATCCCTTGAGGATGCGCTCGGTCTCGTCGGGTCGCGCGGAGGTGGTGAGATCCATGTCGGAGCTCGACCGTCCCAGGAAGGCATCGCGCACGGGACCGCCGACGAGCGCCAGCTCGTGGCCGGCGGCGTCGAAACGGGCCGCGAGGTCCAGAATCTCGGGCGGCAGGGCGTCCCACAGGATGCCCGCACGCTGGCGCAGCACGTCGAGCGAGGGAAGGTCGGGGGTTGTCACAGCATCTATGGTCCCAGATCCCGTTGCGGGTGCCCCGCCCCCGGGTGCCGCTGCGCCGAGCCGACGGCGGGGCTCGTTAGAGTTGGCGCATGTCTCGCCCGCCCGTTCCGCGCCCCATCCCGGCGCCGCCGCCTCCCGGCGGCTCGGCGCTGCGGCGCCGACGGGACAACGCGGCACATCGGGCGGCGCAACTGCCGGTGTCGAACGAGACCTCCGCTGGCGGCATCGCGATCACGGTGGTCGACGGCACGGCGTTTGCCGCGTGCATCGGTCGCCGCAACCGCGCAGGAAAGCTCGAATGGTGCCTTCCCAAGGGTCACATCGAGGGCAAGGAGACGCCCGAGGAAGCCGCGATCCGCGAGGTTGCGGAAGAGACCGGTATCAACGCGGAGATCATCCGCCCCATCGGCGTGATCGACTACTGGTTCACCGGCGACGACCGCCGAGTCCACAAGGTGGTGCACCACTACCTGCTCGAGGCCAAGGGCGGGCGCATCACGACAGAGAATGATCCGGATCACGAGGCGGAGGTGGCGGAGTGGATCGCCGTATCCGACCTGTGCCAGCGTCTCGCGTTCCCCAACGAGCGCAAGATGGCACAGGTAGCCGTCGACCTGCTCGCGATCGAGCCGTGATCCGGACCCTGAGGGCCGCCACCGCCGCCTGCCTCGCGCTCGGCGTGGTCGCTGCAGGCGCTGCAGGAGCCGCAGGAGCCGCAGGAGCCGCCACCGTCACCACCGATGAGGCCGGCCTCACGGGCCAGCTGCGCAGCCTGTCACCGGCCGTCCTGAGCGGCTCGGGCACCATCGCCGCCTCCGTCACCGCCCGCAATACCGGCGACGAGCCGCTCGAAGGCGTCCAGGTAACGCTGTCCCTCACGGACGCACCGCTGGAGTCGACCGACGACCTCGCGGCCTTCCTCGACGACCCCACGGATGCCGCCACCACCGAGGTGGCACGGGCACCCGAGGCCGATCCCGACGCGGACCAAGACACGGCAGAAGAGACCACCGACGACAGCACCACCGACGAGGCCGAGGAAGAAGCACTTCCCGGCATCACGCTCGAGCCCAGCGCCGCGGCATCGATGTCCGTCGAGGCCGATGCCGCCGACCTGGGACTGCCCGAGGACGAGTGGGGGGTCTACGGCGTAGAGATCTCACTCGAGTCCCCCGACGGCTCCGTTCAGGTGGCCGCCGTGGCCATCACGTGGGCCGATGCCGAGGTACCCGGCGTCGACGTCGCCGTCCTCGCGCTGGCAGAAGGCACCGCGCTCGACGTCGCCTCGACACTCGAGGACACGGCGCTCGACGGCGTCGCCGTCGCGGTCGACCCCACCGTGCTCACCAACGCGATGGTCTTCGACGCCGGCCTCCTCGAGCGCGAGGTTCTCCGCCTTCCCGCGGGAGGCCCCGACCTCACGTCCCTTGCCCACGGGGGCGGCGGCGAACTCTACGACTTCGCGGTCAACCGACCGAGCTCCTCGACGGTCCTGACGACCGGATCCATGCCGCTGCTGGCGCCGCTGCCGGTCGCCGACGACGCGTCGGTCGCCCTCGCGGAACAGGCCGGGGCTCTGGCGTCGCTGGTGGTGCCAGGCACCCTGGGGGCCGACGCGCTCGAGGGCACCGTCAGTGTCACCGGCGACTCCGACCTCCCCATCGTCTCTCCCGACCGCGTGCTCACGGAGATCATCGCGGCGGCCTCGGCCGACCCCGCCGTCGAAGGCGCACTCCTGGCCGCCTCCGCGCTCAGCGACGACCAGGTGCTGGTGTCGGTGGGCGGCGACGGCGCTGTCACGGGACGCATGTCGCACCTCATCGAGACCCTCCTGGACGCCCCCTGGGTGACGCCCATCTCGATGACGGACCTTGCGGCGTCGACGGACATCGCGGAGGCCTCGCTTCCCCAGACGGCGGGCGAGGATGCGGACCTCGCGGCCGACGACGTGGAACGTCTGGTGAGTCACTACGACAACCTCACCACCTTGTCGACCATCGTCGACAGACCGGCCGATGCCATGGACGAGTG
Source organism: Demequina sp. NBRC 110051 (assembly GCF_002090055.1). GTDB lineage: Bacteria > Actinomycetota > Actinomycetes > Actinomycetales > Demequinaceae > Demequina. The sequence goes on along the minus strand of NZ_BBRH01000007.1, from coordinate 174,269 downwards.
GGCAGCCGGCCTGGTAGCCGGCGTGACTACCCAGGGCCGTACGGCATCGGCCCTCAGGGAGGGCGCCTTCACGACGGCACTGGCGGGGGCCGATGCGACGCTCGGGGCGGTCACGATCGCGGAGGGTTCCGACCTCAACCTCCTCGCCGACTCGGGAGATGTGCCCATCACCGTCATGAACGGGCTCGATCGCGACGTGTCCGTCGTGGTCGAGATGGACAGCAACTCGCCGAACCTCATCGTCGAGGACTCGCCGACCGTGTCCGTGGGGGCGGGGCTGGAGGCGACGACGCTGGTCCCGGTCTCCGCCGTCTCGACCGCGAACGTCACGGTGGTCGTGGGTCTTGAAAGCGCCGACGGCGAGGCGATCTCTCCACTGCAGACCTTCGATATTCGTGTGCGCGCCGACTGGGGCACGGCCGGCGCGGCCATCTTCACGGCGTTGCTGGTGCTGCTGCTCATCGCCGGCGTGATCCGCACCATCCGCCGCGGCCGCAAGGACACCCGCCTGGCTCCGTCGCAGGCGACCATCGATCCGACCGCCGACCCGGGCCACGAAGAGGACGGCGCCACCGAGGACGCGGTGGCGCATGACGGCGCCGCGGCAGACCACAAGGACGGCAAGGATGGCTGAGACGGGCGCTGACGACGCGGCTCAGGGCGCCGACGACCGCGACAAGACGCTGGGTGGCCGCCCGCGCCGTTCCATCACGCGCAACACCGCGATCATGGCCTCCGGCACGGCGGTCTCCCGCGCGCTCGGATTCGTGCGCAACGCCATGCTTGTCGCCGCGATCGGCGCGACGGCCGCTGCGGCGAACGCCTACGACATCGCCAACCGACTGCCCAACGCGATGTTCGCGATCCTGGCCGCGGGCGTGCTCAACGCGGTGCTGGTGCCGCAAATCGTGCGCGCCTTCCAGCGCGAGGGCGGCAAGCGCACCGTCGACCGCATCCTCACCCTCGGCACCGTCATCTCCCTGGTGGTGACGATCGTCGCGACGCTGCTCGCGCCGGTATGGGTCGAGCTGTACACGAACGATTGGCCGCCGGAGCTCACCGCGCTCGCCGTCGCGTTTTCGTACTGGTGCATCCCGCAGCTGTTCTTCTACTGCCTGTACACGCTGCTGGGGCAGGTCCTCAATGCGCGTGAGCAGTTTGGCCCGTTCATGTGGGCGCCCGTGCTCAACAATGTGGTCGCGATCGTGGGCCTGGCCGCGTTCTTGGCTCTGTTCGGACGCTACGTCGCGCCGGGCCCGGGCGGCGAGGATCTCACCGCGGTCGCCGACCTGTGGACGCCCGATCGGATTGCCCTCATCGGTGGCTTCGCGACCCTCGGCATTGCGGCCCAGGCGCTGATCCTGCTTGTCCCGCTGGTGCGCGGCGGCTATCACTGGCGATGGCAGTGGCGCGGACCCAAGGGCGAACTGTCGGGCATCGGCACCATCGCCGCGTGGTCGCTCGCCGCCGTGGTGCTCGAGCAGATCGGCGTCGCGCTCGTCACGCAGGTCGCGGCCGCGGCGCAGGTGCTTCCCGATGGCCGCATCGACACGTCCATCGCCGGAAACATGGCGTACTTCCAGGCGCTGTCGCTGTACATCGTGCCCCACTCGCTCGTCACCATCTCATTGGTGACGGCCATGTACACCGCGATGGCGCGTCACGCCGCGGTGCGCAACATGGAGGGGCTGCGCGCGGACCTGTCCCAGGGACTGCGCTCGGCGGGAGCGTTCACCGTCTTCGCGACGGTGGCGATGATCGTCGTCTCGCAATACCTGGTGCGTATCGCGCTGCCGACGGCGACGCTCGCCGAGGTCCAGTCCATCTCCGCGATCATGATCGCGATGACCCTTGGCCTGGTGCCGCTCGGCGCGACGGTGCTGTTCAAGCGCCTGTACTTCGCCCTCGAGGATGCCCGCGCGATCTTCTTCATGCAGATCCCCATGACCATCGCCTGGGTCGGCACCGCGTACTTGGTGCAGGCGCTCGCCGAGCCCCGCTGGTGGACCGTGGGTGTGGGCCTGGGTCTCGCGGCCTCCAACTACACCGGCATGATTCTGCGCGCGGGCGGACTGCGCCGGCGCCTGGGCGGGCTCGACGGCCGGCGGGTCCTCACCCTGCACGTCAAGGCCCTGGTGGGCGCGCTGGTGGCCGGAGTGACCGGGTGGTTGCTGCTGAAGCTCGCGCCAGACGTCGCGGACCTGTCCGGCTGGCCGGGGTTCTTCGTGGCCGCCGGCTGGACGGTGGGCGCGGGCGTGGTGATGCTCGCCGTGTACATCGTCGTGATGAAGCTCCTCAAGGCGGAGGAACTCGACGCTCTGCTGGCGCCCTTCGCCAGACGTCTCCCCGCCCGCTTCCGTCGCTGACCACACTCCGGTCCCCGATGTCCGCGGCGCGACATAGGATGAGGTTTCTTCACTCGCACTACCAAGGGGGTTCGGCACGGTGCTCGCAGGGACGACGATTGGTCGCCGCTTCACGCTGCTGCACCCCGTGCTCCACGATCTGCCGGGGATCGAGCGGTGGGTCGCTGAGGACACGCGCCTGGCGCAGCGAGTCAACCTCGACGTCGTGACGTCTGCGGCGGCCGAGCGGGCGCGCCGCGTCGCAGCGTCCACCGCCAAGGTGCGCGACGCACGGCTGCCTCGGGTGCTGTCCTCCGGCGTCCACCGCGACGACGATGGCACCGCCACCTACATCGTGACGGAGCGCCCCCGCGGCTCCACGAGCGCGTCCCTGCTTTCCAAGGGCCCGGTCGCTCCCGCGGCCGCCGCGACCCTGGTCGGAGAGGCCGCACGCGCACTCGAGGTCGCCGCCGCCGAGCGCGTCCACCACGGCTACCTGCGGGCAGAGGCGCTGACAGTCACTCCCGGCGGCCGCGTTCTTGTCACGGGGCTGGGCATCGACGGTGCGGTTGCCGCGGAGGCGGGCCTCAAAGCCGGCGAGCGCGAGAAGGACGATGCCGCGGCGCTGGCTCGCATCTATGCCCAGGCCGTCACGGGGGCAGATGCCGCGCTGCTGACAGCGGATCGCGTCCCCGAGGGCCTCGGTTCCGCGGGCACGTCCCTCGTCATGGCCGTCATCGCGGGAGATCCGCCCGCCACCCTGGCCGAGATTTCGCGCACCATGGGGCCGCCCGACGCCCGGGCGCTGCGAGCCGCGTCGTCTCAGCCGCGGCCTACGCCAGCCTCCGTCCCCAGCGCGCCGTCCCCCGAGGTGCCGGCGACCCCCGCAGTGCTAGCGACCCCTGCGACGCCGGTCTCCCCGGCGACGCCGCCAACCCCAACCTCTGTTGTCAGCCCCTCGGCGCCCAGCCCGGCCGAGTCCGAGCTGGAGGTGCCCGCGGAGCCAGCCACGGCATCGGCCGCCCCTATGACGGGCGCGACCGAGACGGTCACCCCGCACGTCAAGGATGCGCCGCTCGAGATGCTGGACGAGATCGTCGCGGATCAGCATGCGAGGCGTAGTGGCGGGCTGTGGCAGATCCTGCTGGAGCGGCTGCACCGCTGGTGGCCGCAGTCCCAGCCACTCACCGACGCGCTCGAGCGTGCGCGCGAGCGAGCCAACCGTCCCGCGCCGTTCAATGCCGGCCCTCTCATCCTGGGGCTCGCCGTGGTCGCGATCATTGTCATCGCCATCGTGGCCTTCAGCACCCTGACGACGATCACCCGCCCCGAGGGCTTCGTGCCGTCTTCCCCGTCCCCTGCCTACCCCGAGTTCACCTTCTCTCCCTCGCCGTCGCCATCGGGCGACAACGAGGGCTAATGCGTGCGGGCCGCGACGCGTGTTGAAGCGCGGAACAAGCGGCCCCTACGATCTGTTACGCACCCGGGTACTCACCCGCATCTGAAACCCTCCTGAAGGAACCCCCCGTGAGCGACACTCGCAACGTCATCATTGTTGGATCCGGCCCCGCCGGTTACACCGCCGCCATCTATGCCGCCCGTGCGGGCCTGAACCCGCTCGTGGTCGCCGGTTCCGTGACCGCCGGTGGCGCGCTCATGAACACGACCGAGGTCGAGAACTTCCCCGGCTTCGTGGAGGGCATTCAGGGCCCCGAGCTCATGGAGACCCTGCAGGGCCAGGCCGAGCGCTTTGGTGCCGAGATTCTTTTTGACGATGTCACCGAGATGAGCCTCGAGGGGCCCCTCAAGTCCGTCACGACGGGCCTGGGCCAGACCTTCACCGGCAAGGCCGTCATCCTCGCCACGGGCTCGGCATACCGCGAGCTGGGGCTGGACGACGAAAAGCGCCTGTCGGGCCAGGGTGTGTCCTGGTGTGCGACGTGCGATGGGTTCTTCTTCCGCGACCAGGAGGTCGTGGTCATCGGCGGCGGCGACTCCGCGATGGAGGAGGCCACGTTCCTTACCCGCTTCGCCTCGAAGGTGACTATCGTGCACCGCCGTGACGAGCTGCGTGCCTCGAAGATCATGGCCGACCGCGCGAAGAACGACCCGAAGATCGAGTTCGTGTGGAACGCGGACGTCATCGGCCTCGAGGGCGACGCCAAGCTCTCCGGCGTCCAGGTGCGCGACAACGTCACCGGCGTCGAGTCCACGATCCCCGCGACGGGCATGTTCGTCGCCATCGGCCACATCCCGCGCTCCGAGCTCGTCACCGGCGTGATCGACACGGACGCCGAGGGTTACGTGCAGGTGATCGGTCGCACCACCGCGACCAACGTCGACGGCGTGTTCGCGTGCGGCGACCTGGTCGATAACCGCTACCGCCAGGCCATCACGGCCGCCGGATCGGGCTGCTCGGCCGCGCTCGATGCCCAGCACTACCTGGACTCGCTTGCCGATGCCGAGGCCACCGACGTCGCCGAGGTCTCCGCGCCCGAGGAGTCTCCCGCCGCCGCGCTGCCCGCCGAGCCCGTCAACGCGACCGAGGACTCCTTCAAGGCCGAGGTCATCGAGTCATCCGTCCCGGTCGTCGTGGACTTCTGGGCCACCTGGTGCGGCCCGTGCCGCGCGGTCGCTCCCATCCTCGACGAGCTCGCCGCGGAGTACGCGGGCAAGCTCAAGGTCGTGAAGGTCGACACCGACGCGAATCCGTCGCTCGCGATGGCCTACGGCGTCACCTCCATCCCCACGATGGCGTTCTTCAAGGACGGCGAGGTCGTGAAGTCCGTGGTGGGCGCGCGTCCCAAGCCGGCCCTCACCGAGCTGTTCGACGAGGCGCTCGCCTAGGACGCACCTGCACCACACGCGCGAAGCCGGGGCCAGTCGGCCCCGGCTTTTCGCATTCTGGTCTCCGTCCGGCATGGAAAGATGACCCCCATGAGCACCTCGGACAGCCACGGCACGCGACTCGACCCTTGGTTCGATTCCTACGCCGCCCGCGCACACCGCATGCGCGCGTCCGAAATCCGAGCTCTCTTCTCCGTCGCGAGCCGGCCCGAGGTGGTCTCGCTCGCCGGCGGCATGCCCTACATCGGCGGCCTCCCTCTCGAGGAGCTGGGCGCGATGGCGCAGCGGCTCATCGTCGAGCAGGGCGAGGTCGCGCTCCAGTACGGCTCGGGCCAGGGAGACGAGGGCCTGCGCGAGCAAATCACCCAGGTGATGGCCCTCGAGGGCATCTCGGCGCATCCGGACGATGTGGTGGTCACCACCGGGTCTCAGCAAGCCCTTGATCTGGTGTCGACCGTGTTCCTCGACCCCGGTGACGTGGTGGTCGCCGAGGCTCCGTCGTACGTGGGAGCCCTGGGGGTCTTCCGGGCGCACGAGGCGGACGTGGTGCACGTGCCCATGGACGCGGACGGCCTGATCCCCGTGGCCCTGGATCGCACCCTCGGTGAGTTGGCCGCGGCAGGCAAGCGCGTGAAGTTCCTCTACACGGTGCCCAACTTCCACAACCCGGGTGGCGTGACCCTCACCATGGAGCGTCGCCCGCAGGTGGTCGAGATCTGCCAGCGCCACGGTGTGCTCATCCTCGAGGACAACCCCTACGGGTTGCTGGGCTTCGACTCAGAGCCGCTTCCCGCCATGCGCTCCATGAGCGAGGAGGGCGTCATCTACCTGGGGTCTTTCTCGAAGACGTTCGCGCCGGGCTACCGCGTGGGCTGGGCGGTCGCGCCGCACGCCGTGCGCGAGAAGCTGGTCCTCGCCTCCGAGGCCGCGATCCTGTCGCCCTCAAATGCGTCGCAGCTCGCCATCAGGGCCTACCTCGAGCACTTCGACTGGCAGGGCCAGATCAAGAAGTTCCGCGAGCAGTACCGCGAGCGTCGCGACGCGATGATCTCCGCGCTCGAGGAGCACATCCCCGAGGCCTCGTGGAACGTCCCCGACGGTGGGTTCTACGTCTGGGTGAAACTCCCCGAAGGCCTCGACGCCAAGTCGATGCTGCCGCGCGCCGTGACTGCCCGCGTGGCCTACGTCGCCGGCACCGCCTTCTACGCCGACGGCCAGGGCCGAGGCTACATGCGCCTGTCCTATTGCTACCCCACCCCCGATCGCATCCGCGAGGGAGTGCGGCGCCTCGCGACCGTCATCGATGCGGAGATGGAGACGGTGCGGATCTTCGGCACCGGCGCGGAGCCCGTGGGCGACTCCGTCGACTTCCCCTCGCCCGACCTCGCCTAAGTTTTGACCGCTACGAAGGAGTGTTGACATGGACGTGATGGTGCTGGCCGGTGGACTGTCGCACGAGCGCGACGTCTCAATGAGGTCAGGGCGGCGCGTCCAGGAGGAGCTACGTGACGCGGGCGTCAAGGTTTCTTTGCACGACGTCGACTCTTCCTTGATTCCCTCTTTGCGGGATCGTGAGGATGTGGTCGTCTGGCCTATGCTCCACGGTGCCTCCGGCGAGGACGGCTCGCTCCAGGGGCTGCTCGAGTTGTTGGGCGTCCCGTACGTGGGCACCCGAGCGCGCGAGGCCCGCGTGGCGTGGGTGAAGTCGGTCGCCAAGGCCATCTTTGTGCGCGACGGGATCGCGACTCCCGAGTACGTGACGCTGCCCCAGTCGCTGTTCCGCGAGGTGGGCGCCGAGCACGTTATCGACGCGATTGTCGATCGCATGGGCCTGCCCGTCGTCGTCAAGCCCGCGCGAGGGGGCTCCGCGCTGGGAGTCTCGCTGGTGAGCGAGCGCGATCAGCTCAGCCGCGCGCTGGTGCACTGCTTCGCCTATGGAGACACGGCGCTCATCGAGACGGCCGTGACCGGCATCGAGGTGGCCGTCTCGATTCTCGGCACCGGCGACGCCGCCGAGGCGTTGCCTGCCGTCGAGATTCAAGCCGAGGGCGCCTACGACTACGACGCCCGCTACAACCCCGGACGCGTCGAGTACTTCGTGCCGGCGCGGCTCTCCCCCGAGGATGCGGCGACCGTCGCCGAGACGGCCCTCGCCGTGCACCGGAACCTAGGGCTCAGGGACCTCTCGCGCGTGGACATCATCCTTGACGAGGCCGGTGTGGCACAGGTGATCGACGTCAACGTCACACCGGGCCTCACGGAGACCTCGCTGCTGCCGCAGTCCGTCGAGGCCTCCGGCCGCTCGCTTACCGAGGTGTATCGGAGCATCGCACAGGCGGCCTTCGACCGCCGCTAGGCGATTTACCAGGGATTACGCTGGGTTCGTCTCCCCTTCGGCGCCGCTGGCGTCCGTGCCCGCGGCCGCGAGAACACCAGGATCCTCGGGCGACAGCTCGTGAATGATGCGGTTGAGGTCGTCGACAGTGGCGAACTCGATGGTGATGCGGCCCTTGGACTTCCCCAAGGCCACCTTCACGCGCGTGTCGAAGCGGTCGCCCAGGCGCGATGCGAGATCGTCGAGTGCCTCGGTGCGGCCGCCCGAGCGGACGGTGCCGCGCTTGGCACGAGGCTTGTCGACTCCCAGCGTCACGGCCTCCTCGGTCGCACGCACCGAGAGACCCTCGGCGACGATGCGCTGGGCAAGTGCCTCCATCGCGGCCGGGTCCTCGAGCGAGAGCAGCGCCCGCGCGTGGCCCGCGGACAGGACGCCGGCCGCAACGCGGCGCTGGACCACGGGGGGCAACTTGAGCAGACGCAGGGTGTTCGAGATCTGAGGGCGCGAGCGGGAGATCTTACTTGCCAGCTGCTCGTGGGTGATGCCGAAGTCCTCGAGGAGCTGCTGGTACGCCGCGGCCTCCTCCAGGGGGTTGAGCTGTGAACGGTGCAGGTTCTCGACCAGCGCGTCGCGCAGCATGTCCACGTCATCCGTGTCGCGGACGATGGCGGGGATCGCGTCGATCCCGGCTTCCTTGGAGGCCCGTAGACGGCGTTCACCCATGATGAGCTCATAGCCGCCGTCGGGCTTCCTGCGCACCACGATGGGCTGCAGGACGCCGATCTCCTTGATCGATCCCACCAGCTCGGCCAGCGCGTCCTCATCGAAGACCGCGCGTGGCTGGCGCGGGTTCGGGGTCACCTCGCGCGGGTCGATATGCGCGAAGGTGGCTCCTGGCACGGGAAGCAAGCCGTCGTCGGTCGGCTCGGGGGTCGGTGCCTCCGGAGCGGCGGCGCTCGAGGCGAAGAATACGTCGTGCGGACGCTCCTTGGCGGGCGCAGCGCCCGGCGCGGGCTGCTCGGGGATTAAGGCTCCGAGGCCTCGTCCGAGGCCCCTCCTGGTGCCGCTCATGCCTGTCCCCTTTCGTTGTCGCGCTGCCGGCCTCGCTCGGCAATCTCCTTGGCCACGCTCATGTACGCCACTGCGCCGCTCGAGTGCGGGTCATGGGTGATCACCGTGCGTGCGAAGCTGGGCGCCTCGGAGACGCGTACCGAACGTGGCACCGTCTGCTCGAGGGTCTGTCGTGGGAAGTGGGTACGCACCTCGTGTGCCACCTCTCGGGCAAGATTGGTGCGCCCGTCGAACATGGTCAACACGATGGTCGACAGATGGAGCCCCTTGTTGAGGTGCTTGCGCACCATCTCCACGGTGTTGATCAGTTGGGTGAGACCCTCGAGCGCGTAGTACTCGCACTGAATAGGGATCAGCACCTCTTGAGCCACCACCATCGCGTTCAACGTGAGAAGACCGAGACTGGGCGGGCAGTCGATAAAGATGTAGTCGAGATTCTTGCCGTGTCCCTCAAGCAGTTCGGCGACCGCGCGCTGGAGGCGGTACTCCCGGCTGACGACCGAGACGAGCTCAATATCGGCTCCGGCGAGGTCGATCGTGGCGGGCACGCACCACAGGGTGTCGATATCGGGACACCGCTGGGCAACCTTGTGGATCGGGACATCGTCAAGCAGGACGTCGTAGATGCTGGGCGTGCCCGCGTAGTGGTCGACACCGAGTGCCGTCGAGGCATTGCCCTGCGGGTCGGTGTCAATCACGAGGACGTTGGCGCCCTTCTGGGCCAGTGCAGCGGCGACGTTAACAGACGTGGTGGTCTTCCCCACCCCGCCCTTCTGGTTGGAGACCACGAACACGCGCGTCTGGGACGGGCGGGGGAAGTCGGCGTCGTGCAGGGCCTGGCGTTGACGTTCGGTGGCAATCATCTCGCGAGCGAGCGGACTGTCATCGCCTTCGTCGAAGGCGCTAAACGCGTCCCCTGTTTCACGTGAAACCTCGGTCGCGTCGGCCGTCGCCGCCGCCTCCGGCTGCGTTGCCGCGTTCACCTCGTGGCTCACACACTCTCCTTCTGAGCTCGTGGGGTTTCACGTGAAACAACACCCGCGCGGGGTGTCGATAGGGTCACGACTCTACCCCTATTTGACTGAGACACATCGCAGAGTGTGACGAGGTTGGCGCGCGCCACCGAGCTTCGCGAGGTCGGTCCGAGCTGCCCGCGATGGACACCGATCGGCTGTGGATAACGGTGTGAGGAACCGCAATTTCCCGCACAAATCACGTGTGGACAAAGGTGGGGAAAATGGACGCGCGTGCCGTAGGCGTTCGTGCCTCGCGGCGACCCAGCAAGCCCGCGGTGACCCTGCCGAGGCCAACTGTGTTTCACGTGAAACCTTCACCGCACTTCGCAACACGCTCGGTCTCCCGGCCCAGCGGCGCTGCGGTGTTTCACGTGAAGCGACCGCCGGACCATGGCCATACACCTTGACCGCGGCGAAAGCGTCGCGTCGCTGTTTCACGTGAAACAGCGTCAGTTAGGCCGTCCGGCTGAGGGTCACCACCGTGGTGGGGTCCACGCCGTCGATTGTGGCGGCCTCGTGCACCTGCCCCGTGAGCTTTGCCTTGCGCAGGACGTACTTGGCGCGTTCAAGCTCGTCCGGCGCAGTGCGTCCCTTCAGTAGCGCCATCGACCCGGTGTCGCTCAGTAGCGGTGCACACCATTTCACCAACTTGTCGATCGAAGCGACCGCACGCGCGGTCACCACATCAGCCTCGACGCTCTCACGGACCTCTTCGGCACGGCCACGCACCACGATCGCGTTGTCGATCCCGCATCGCTCGGCGGCCTCGAAGAGCCAGGACGTACGCCGCTCCATCGGCTCCACCAGCACCACCTGACGCTCAGGCAGCATGGCCGCAATGACCAATCCGGGCAGGCCCGCACCAGAACCTACGTCAACGATGGTGCCCTCCCCCAGGAACGGGACCACCGCGGCGGAATTCAGAATATGGCGTTCCCAGACGCGCGTGAGTTCGCGCGGCCCGATGAGGCCGCGGAGGACTCCCTGGTCGGCAAGCAGTTCCGCAAAGGCCTGAACGCGAGGAAAGGAATCTCCCAGATACTCCGCTACGCGAGCGTCACCGTTCAGCGGATCGTTCGCAAGGGTACGCAGTTCGGCGGGCACCTCCGTGCCATCTGCTTCATTCATGCCGTCGCCGTCCCCATGTTTCACGTGAAACAGGCGTCAGGACGCCGGCAGCACCACGACGTAGCGCTGGGGGTCTTCGCCCTCGGACTCCGAGGCCAGGCCGGCCTCGAGGACCACGTCGTGCACCACCTTGCGCTCGAAGGCATTCATCGCGGGCAGGCTCTCGCGCTGGCCACTCTCACGCACGCGCGCAATCGCCTCGCGGGCCTGCTCCGCCAGACGCTCACGGCGTCCCGCACGGAAGTCGGCGATGTCGAGCATGAGTCGCGAGAGGTCACCCGTCTCGGACTGCACGGCGAGCCGAGCGAGGTCCTGGAGCGCGTCGAGCACCTCACCCTCGGGGCCCACCAGGCGCTTGAGGTCCTGGCTGGGGCCGTCGGCGACGATGGCCACCTTCGCACGCCCGGCCTCGACGGAGATGTCGATGTCGCCATCCATGTCGAGGATGTCGAGCAGTTCCTCGAGGAAATCGGCGGCGATGTCCCCCTCGGACTCGAGGCGGCTCGTCTTGCTGTCGTCAGTCATCGGAGTCCTTCTTGTCGGAACCGGCACCGTCGGTGTCGGCGGAATCGTCGTCTGTCGGGGAGCCCTGGCTCTGACCCGGCATCTGCTTCTTGCGCTGCGCGCGCGAGCCGCCCTTCTTGGGCTGCTGACGCTGGCGGTTCACCGGCGGCGCGTCGATCGTCTTGGTCGTGGTGTCCTCGGACGTGCCCTCGATCACGATGCCCTTCTTGCGGGCCTTCGCCTCCTTGCGAGCCTTGAGCTGCCGCTCAGCCTGGGAGCCGGGAGTCGGGTTGTTCCGGATCACGTAGAACTGCTGGCCCATCGTCCACAGGTTGGTGGTGGTCCAGTAGATCAGCACACCCACGGGGAAGTTGGGGCCGGTGATAACGAAGATGAAGGGCAGCGCGTACATGAGGATCTTCTGCTGCTGCGCCATGGGGCCCTCGAGGGCCGAGGCCGGCATGTTCTTCTGGGTCAACTGACGCTGCGTGGTGAACGTCGTCGCGACCATCATCACGATGAGGACAGCGGACACGATCTTCGTTGAGACGTCGGTGGAACCGATGAAGGTGTCGGACAGCTGGGCACCGAAGATGGTCGCGTCGTGCGCCTGAGCGGCGAGCTCCGTCGTCAGCATGCCGATGGGACGAGCCTCATCCACACCTTCGATGCGGTAGTTGAGCACGCGGAACAGCGCAAAGAAGATGGGCGCCTGGATCAGCATCGGCAAGCACGACGAGAACGGGTTCGTCTTGTGCTTGGAGTACAACTCCATCGTCTCGCGGCTCATGGCCTCGCGAGATGCCTGGTCCTTCTTGTTCTTGTATTTGTTCTGAATCGCGCGCAGTTCGGGTGCGATCATCTGCATCGCACGGGACGCCTTGATCTGCTTCACGAACAGCGGGATCAGCATCACGCGGATCGTGACCACGAGGCCCACGATCGACAGCGACCAGGCCCAGCCGCCTGCAGAGTCCATACCGACGGTCGTGAACAGCCAGTGCCACAGCACCATGATGTTGGCCACGGCCCATTCGAGCGGCCAGAGGATCGTATCGAGGAAGCCCAACTGTGCAGTCCTTAGTTTGCGGTCGCGGAGGCGGAAGCCTCCGGCCTGGTCATGGTCGTGCGTCTGAAGAGCGGCTCACCCTTGGCGGGTACGTCGTCCACTCCTCCGTTGCTCCAGGGATTGCAGCGCAACACCCGCCACACGGCGAGGGCCCCACCCCGCACGGCGCCGTGACGCCGCACCGCAGTCAACCCGTAGTGGGAACAACTCGGATAGTACTTGCAGGTGGGTCCCGTCAGCGGGGAGATCACCAGCTGGTAAAGCCGGATGAGTCCGGCGAGCGCGAGCGCGGGCACACGCATGACGGACCGCGCCACCGCACGGGCGCTCATGCGAGCGCCGCCTTGCGTTGGGCGGTCGTCAATGCTTCGTTCACGTCGCGACGCAACTTGACATAATCAACGTCTGCCGAGCGTGGCAGGGCCCGGACCACGACGGCAGAGCCATCGGGCAGTGCGGGCAACGCCTCCGCCATGATCGCGCGCAGGCGCCGCTTGACACGGTTGCGCATCACAGCACCTCCGACCGCTCTGGATACGGCGAAACCGGCGATGCTGTCCGCATAGCCGGTTTGCTTGAGGTAGACGATGACGGTGGCGCGGCCGCTCTTGACACCCCGACGCATGACGGACTGAAAGTCCGCCGACGCCGACATGCGCGAGCGGGCCGGCAACACCTCTTACGCCGACAGCTTGCCGCGGCCCTTACGGCGACGCGACGCGAGAATCGAGCGTCCGGCGCGGGTGCGCATGCGCAGGCGGAAGCCGTGCGTCTTGGCGCGCTTGCGGTTGTTCGGCTGGTAGGTCCGCTTGCTCACGGGTCACTCCATGACGGTTGTTGTGGTGATGGTCAAATCAGCGCACTAACGTTACGCGCCCGCGTGAGGCAGGTCAAATCACGGTTCCCACATTGGTGGCGAGCCGTGAACAAGATAGGCTCCACCACACGCTCCCGCACGCCGGGGAGCGACACGCCGTGCCGGGGGTAACGGTTGCGTGACAGCCTCTCAACCCCTGTGAACAACACTGTGGACAACGCTGCAAGGAGGGCCGATGGCCGCGGATCAGGACGCCGGCAAAGCGGAGTCCATCGACTCCCTGTGGACCCGCACCTGGCAGCACCTGGCCGATGACGATGCGCTGTCCGCGCAGAACCGGTCGTTTCTGAGGCTCATCAAGCCTCTCGCCGTCGTCGAGGACAACGTCTTCCTCGCCGTCGCCCAGGACTTCACCAAGAACTATGTCGAGGGGACGCTGCGCGAGCCCATCACTCGTGCGCTGTCCGATCTGCTGGGCCGCGAGGTCCGCATCGCGGTGACAGTCGACTCGTCGGTCGAGCCGCCGCCCCCGCCCGTCGAAGACGACGAGCCGGTCGCCCACCCAGCCGCGGCATCGGCCGTCCGTGAGCAACCCGCGGCTCCCTCGTTCGAGGACCCGCACCTCAACCCCCGCTACACGTTCGACACGTTCGTCATCGGATCGTCCAACCGCTTCGCCCACGCCGCGGCGCTCGCCGTGGCCGAAAGCCCGGGCAAGACGTACAACCCGCTGTTCATCTATGGCGACTCGGGGCTGGGTAAGACGCACCTGCTGCACGCGATCGGTCACTACACGCGCCACCTCAAGCCGCAGACCCGCGTGCGCTACGTGAACTCGGAGGAGTTCACCAACGACTTCATCAACTCGATCCGCGACGACCGCTCGCTGACGTTCAAGCGCACGTACCGCGAGGTCGACGTCCTCCTCATCGACGACATCCAGTTCCTGCAGGGCAAGGAACAGACGCTCGAGGAGTTCTTCCACACGTTCAATGCGCTGCACAACGCCGGCAAGCACGTGGTCATCACGTCGGATGTGAGCCCGCGCAACCTGTCGGGCATCGAGGAGCGGATGCGCACCCGCTTCGAATGGGGCCTCATGACGGACGTGCAGCCGCCGGACCTCGAAACCCGCATCGCGATCCTTCGCAAGAAGGCCGCGGTGGACGACGTCGCGGCGCCGGGCGACGTGCTGGAGTACATCGGTTCCAACATCACGAGCAATATTCGCGAGCTCGAGGGCGCCCTCATCCGCGTCACGGCGTTTGCGGCGCTCAACAAGCAGCCCGTCGACCTGTCGCTCGCCCAGGTGGTGCTGAAGGACCTCATCTCCGACGACGACTCGGAGATCACCGCGTCCTCGATCATCGGGACTACGGCGGATTACTTCGGCATCTCCATGGACGAACTCACGGGCACCTCGCGCTCGCGCGTGTATGTGACGGCGCGTCAGATCGCCATGTACCTGTGCCGGCAGCTCACCGACCTGTCCCTGCCCAAGATCGGCGAGAGCTTTGGCGGCAAGGACCACACCACGGTCATGTACGCGGTCAAGAAGGTCGAGGACCAGATCGCGCAGCGTCGCCAGATGTACAACCAGGTCAACGAGATCCACGCCCGCATCAAGCAGCAGGCTCGCGGCTAGTCCTGTCCTTTTCATGGCCGTCCCGGCGGCCGATGCTGTGGCGCGCCCTCGTATACGGCTCGCCTCGGCCATGGGTTCCGCGACCCTCGATCCCACCCGTCGAGGCCGCGCCATGCCCGTCTCGGCCCGTTATCGGGCCTTTCATTGCCACGTCAAGGGCCCTGCGACCCGAATTTCACACATGTGGATAAATCTGTGGAATCCCGTGGACAGCCCGTTCACGTCCATGTGCAGGCGATGTGGAGGGAATAACAACTTCTGTGATTCTGGGACGGCCGTCCACGGATGACAAGAACTCGTTCATCGATCCGTCCACGGATCGTTCACAACCGGATCACGCCAGATGCCAGGGATTTTTGTGGTTCTCCCCAGATTCCACGGACCCTATGACTACGACTCACTTTTTGTTCTTCCACTTTGCACAACCCGGCCTTCATTGGCCGAGCACCACGATGCACGCCGGCGCGCGAGATGTCACTTGTCACGTCACCGCTGTGGCGTAGTCTGTGCGCCAGACTGAAGGAGATCCCATGAAGTTCACCGTCGACCGTGACGTGTTGGCCGACGCCGTCGCCTGGACCTCGCGCGCCGTGCCGGCCCGTCCGCCCGTTCCCGTGCTTGCGGGTGTGCGCATCGACGCCGATGCCGCGG
Source organism: Demequina sp. NBRC 110051 (assembly GCF_002090055.1). Taxonomy (GTDB): domain Bacteria; phylum Actinomycetota; class Actinomycetes; order Actinomycetales; family Demequinaceae; genus Demequina. The sequence continues at coordinate 158,841 of NZ_BBRH01000007.1, read as the reverse complement.
GCACCGTCCGCTTGGCGAGCTTCGACTACGAGGTCTCCGCACGTGGCGAGTTCGCCGCCGACGTCGAGCAGTCCGGCGAGGTGCTGGTCTCGGGCCGGCTGCTGCGTGAGATCGCGAACGCCCTGCCGCACAAGCCTGTCGACTTCACGCTCGAGGGCTCGAAGGTCTCGGTCACCTGTGGCGCGTCGCGCTTCACGCTCGCGACCATGCCGGTCGACCAGTACCCCGCGCTGCCCGAGCTCCCCGAGCACTCGGGCACCATCGACGGCTCTCAGTTGCAGCAGGCCGTGAGCCAGGTGTCCTCCGCCGCCTCGCGCGACGAGACCCTGCCGATCCTCACCGGCGTGCGCATGGAGATCGAGGGATCGCACATCTCGCTGCTCGCGACCGACCGCTACCGTCTCGCTCTGCGAGAGCTCAGCTGGAAGCCGTCGAAGTCGGACATCTCATCGGTCGCGCTCGTGCGCGCCAAGACCTTGACCGACACTGCCAAGGCGCTCGGCGCCGGCGACGTCACCGTCGCGCTCAGCTCCGGCCAGGGCGTGGACCTCATCGGCTTCGAGGCCGGCGGCCTGGTCACCACTTCGCTGCTGATGGACGGCGACTACCCGCAGGTGCGCCGCTTGTTCCCCGACGACACCCCCATCAAGGCCGTGGTCAAGACCACCGAGCTGATCGAGGCGACGCGCCGCGTGTCCCTCGTCGCCGAGCGCAACTCGGCCGTCCGCCTCGCCTTCGCCGAGGGTGAGGTCACGCTCGACGCTGGCCAGACCGACGACGCTCAGGCGTCGGAGGCGCTTGAGTGCTCGCTTGACGGCGACGCCATCACCGTCGCGTTCAACCCCCAGTACCTGCTGGATGGTCTGGGCGCGCTCGGCACTGAGTACGTGCAGTTGGGCTTCACGCAGGAGACCAAGCCCGTCGAGTTCGTCGGACTTGCCGAGCCCGGTGGCGACCTCGCCTCCGAGTTCCGCTACCTCCTGGTGCCCATCCGCATCCAGTCCTGACCCGCGATGCGTGTCACGCATCTGAGCCTCACCGATTTCCGCTCGTACGAGTCGGCGGAGATCGAGTTCGGCCCGCGGGTCACGACGCTGGTGGGCCGCAACGGCCAGGGCAAGACGAACGTGGTCGAGGCGGTGCGCTACCTCTCGACCCTATCGTCACACAGGGTCGCGGCCGATGCCCCGCTCATCCGAGCGGGCGCCGAGCGTGCCGTCGTGAGGGCTCGGGTGGAAAAGGCCGGGCGCTCGCTCGCGCTCGAGATCTCCCTGAACCCGGGCAAGGCCAACACCGCGCGCATCGGCCGCGCGGCCGCGAAGCCGCGCGACCTGCTGGGCACGCTGCGCACGGTGGTGTTCGCTCCCGAGGATCTGGCGCTCGTCAAGGGGGATCCCGCCGGTCGCCGTCAGTTCATGGACGAGCTGATCGTGGCCTTGCAGCCGCGCCTCGCGGGAGACCTCTCGGACTATGACCGCGTGCTGCGCCAACGCTCGAGCATGCTTAAGACCGCGAAGAACGCCCGCGGCGACCTCACCATGCTCGACATCTGGGACGAGAAACTCGCCGAGGTGGGTGGACGGATCGTGGCCGCGCGTCGTGCCGCAATCGCGGCGCTCTCGCCTTATGTCAAGTCAGCCTACGCGGCCGTGGCACCCGATGGCGGAGATTGCCGGGTGTCGTATGCGACCTCGCTCGATAGTCCTGAGGCTTTGGCGGCCGATGCCACGGCGGCCACCATCGCCGCTCGTCTTCTCGAGCGCTTGGGTGAACTCCGCCCGAAGGAGATCGAGCGCGGGGTCACGCTCGCGGGTCCCCACCGCGACGATCTGGACATCGCGCTGGGAGATCTTCCGGCCAAGGGTTACGCGAGTCACGGCGAGAGCTGGTCATGCGCGCTCGCTCTGCGGCTGGGTTCGTATGACTTGCTCACCGCCGACGACGGCCCGGATGCCGGGGATGACGGCGAGCCCGTGCTGATCCTCGACGACGTGTTCGCCGAGCTCGACTCGGGCCGCCGCGCCGCGCTCGCCGAGCGTTTGTCCGAGGCCTCCCAGGTCCTCATCACCGCGGCCGTCGCCGAGGACGTGCCCGACGGTCTTCGTGGTGAGGTGCTCACCGTCACGAAGGGTGAGGTGACGGTCGGTGGCTGACGAGAGAGACGCATCGGCCGTACCCGAGCCGCCAGAACCGCGAGGCGAGGCGGCTGGGGAGCCAGCCGGCGCATCGGCCCCCCGTGCAAGCGGAGCCGAGCTGGCCCGCGAGGCGATGGAACGCGCGCGAGCCTCGGCGCGACAACGCGGTGCGTACCGGACGTCCCCGACCGCGGCAAAGCGAGCCAAGGAACAGAAGCGGCGCGACTCACAGCCCTTCTCCCCCGGCCGCGACCCGCAGCCGATGTCCGAGGCGGTCGAGGCGCTGCTCAGGCGCATGGGCTGGACCGAACAGATCGAGGTCTCCGGCGTGATGGCGCGCTGGCGCGAGATCGTGGGCGACCAGATCGCGGACCACTGCGAGCCGATGACCTTCGACGAGGGGGTCCTCACGGTGAAGGCCTCTTCGACGGCGTGGGCGACGCAGTTGGGCATTATGTCAGGTCAGATTCGCCATCGCATCAACGAGGAGTTTGGGCGCGACATCGTGCGCGAACTCAAGGTGCTGGGTCCCACGGCGCGATCGTGGACGCGCGGCCAGCGACGTGTGCCCGGGCGGGGGCCGCGCGACACCTACGGGTAGGGCTTTCTTGGAGTAGCCGTCGCATTGTCCACAAACGGCCACGTACGCGCGTTGATTGGCCCTAGAGCGGGCTAGAATGACACGGAGTACATCGCGTGCTGTCTCAGCCCGCGTCAGTCCCGTGAAAGGCGAAAATCTGTGGCCGAGAACGACGCGTCGCCCGCTCAGCCTGCCTACGGCGCCGAGAACATCACCGTTCTGGAGGGCCTCGAGGCCGTCCGTAAGCGACCGGGTATGTACATCGGCTCCACCGGTGAGCGCGGTTTGCACCACCTTGTCTACGAGGTGGTCGACAACTCCGTCGACGAGGCCCTCGCGGGCTATTGCGACACTATCACCGTGACGCTCCTGGCAGATGGAGGAGTCCGGGTCACGGACAACGGCCGTGGCATCCCCGTCGACATGCACCCCACGGAGGGAAAGCCCACGGTCGAGGTCGTCATGACGATCCTGCACGCGGGTGGAAAGTTCGGTGGCGGCGGCTACGCGGTTTCGGGTGGTCTGCACGGCGTGGGTATCTCCGTCGTGAACGCGCTGAGCTACAAGGTCGAAACCGAGGTGCGTCGCCAGGGTTCGGTGTGGCGCCAGGCGTTCGCCGACGGCGGCAAGCCGCAGGGCACCCTGATCAAGGGCGAGGACACCGACGCGACCGGAACGCAGCAGACGTTCTGGGCCGACCCGGAGATCTTCGAGACCACCGAGTACGACTTCGAGACGCTGCGCGCCCGCTTCCAGCAGATGGCGTTCCTCAACAAGGGACTGTCCATCCAGCTGACGGACGAGCGCCCCGAGCACGTCACCGCATCGGACGACGTCGAGGCCGAGGGCGACGACGACGCCCCCACCTCGCGCACCGTCGTGTACAAGTACGACGGCGGACTCATCGACTACGTCACTCACCTGAACGAACTCAAGAAGTCCGAGCTGGTGCATGCCGACGTCATCGACATCGAGGCCGAGGACACCGAGAAGTCGATCTCGCTCGAGATGGCCATGCAGTGGACCACCGCGTACTCGGAGTCGGTGTTCACCTACGCGAACACCATCGCCACCACCGAGGGTGGAACGCACGAGGAGGGCTTCCGCGCCGCGCTGACCACGCTGGTCAACCGCTATGCGCGCGAGAAGGGTCTGCTCAAGGACAAGGACGACAACCTCACCGGTGACGACGTCCGCGAGGGCCTCACCTGCGTCATCTCGGTCAAGCTCGGCGAGCCGCAGTTCGAGGGCCAGACCAAGACCAAGCTGGGCAACACCGAGGCCAAGACCTTCGTGCAGAAGATGGTCGGCGAGCGGATGGGTGACTGGTTCGACGCTCACCCGAACGAGGCCAAGGAGATCATCCGCAAGGCGCTGCAGGCCTCGCAGGCGCGACTGGCCGCCCGCAAGGCGCGCGAGGCGACCCGCCGCAAGGGCCTACTCGAGTCTGGTGGCATGCCCGGCAAGCTGCGTGACTGCTCATCCAAGGACCCGAGCATCTCGGAGATCTTCCTCGTGGAGGGTGACTCCGCCGGTGGCTCCGCCGTGCGCGGGCGCAACCCCGCGACCCAGGCGATCCTGCCGCTGCGCGGAAAGGTGCTGAACGTCGAGCGTGCCCGCCTTGACCGTGCGCTCGGCAACGCCGAGATCCAGGCGCTGTTCACCGCGTTCGGATCGGGCATCGGCGACGAGTTCGACCTGGACAAGGCCCGCTATCACAAGATCGTGCTGATGGCCGATGCCGATGTGGACGGCCAGCACATCCGCACCCTGCTGCTGACGGTCCTGTTCCGGTACATGCGTCCGCTCATCGAGGCCGGCTACGTGTACCTGGCCCAGCCGCCGCTGTACAAGATCAAGTGGTCCAACGCCGACCACGACTACGTCTTCACCGACCGTGAGCGCGACGCCGTCCTGAAGGATGGCCTTGCGCACGGCAAGAAGATTCCCAAGGAGAGCGGCATCCAGCGCTACAAGGGTCTCGGTGAGATGGACTACTCGGAGCTGTGGGAGACCACCATGGATCCCGAGACCCGCACCCTTCTTCAGGTGACCATGGAGGACGCGGCGCTGGCCGACGAGACCTTCTCGATCCTGATGGGCGACGACGTCGAGTCGCGCCGTAACTTCATCCAGCGCAACGCGAAGGACGTGAGGTTCCTTGACATCTGAGGTCCACAACCACGGCCGGATCGACAAGGTCGATCTCAATGTCGAGATGCAGCAGTCGTACCTCGACTACGCCATGTCGGTCATCGTCGGGCGTGCCCTGCCCGACGTGAGGGACGGCCTCAAGCCTGTCCACCGTCGCGTGGTCTACGCGATGTACGACGGCGGCTACCGTCCCGACCGCTCGTTCTCGAAGTGCACCCGCATCATCGGCGAGGTGATGGGTAACTATCACCCGCACGGTGACTCCGCGGTTTACGACACCCTCGTGCGCATGGTGCAGGACTGGTCGCTGCGCTACCCGCTGGCAGCGGGACAGGGAAACTTCGGCTCGCCGGGTAATGACCCCGCCGCCGCGCACCGCTACACCGAGGCTCGCATGGCGCCCATCGCCATGGAGATGGTCCGCGATATCGACAAGGAAACGGTCGACTTCCAGGACAATTACGACGGTAAGACGCAGGAGCCCAGGGTGCTCCCCGCGCGCTTCCCGAACCTCCTCGTCAACGGCTCCGCCGGTATCGCGGTCGGCATGGCCACCAATATCCCGCCGCACAACCTGCGCGAGGTGGCCGAGGGAGTCCAGTGGTCGCTCGATCACCCGCAGGCCTCTCGTGAGGAGCTGCTCGAGGCGCTGATTCAGCGCATCCAGGGCCCCGACTTCCCCACCGGCGCGCTCATTCTTGGCAAGCGTGGCATCGACGAGGCGTACCGGACGGGACGCGGCTCCATCACTATGCGCGCCGTGGTCAACGTCGAGGAGCTCCAGGGACGCCAATGCCTGGTCGTCACGGCGCTGCCGTACCAGGTCAACCCCGACAACCTTGCGCTGAAGATCGCGGAACTTGTCAAAGACGGCAAGCTCGCCGGCATCGCGGATATTCGCGACGAGACCTCGGGCCGCACCGGCCAGCGCCTGGTCATTGTGCTCAAGCGCGACGCCGTCGCCAAGGTAGTTCTCAACAACCTGTACAAGCACACGCAGCTGCAGGAGACCTTTGGCGCCAACATGGTCGCGCTCGTGGACGGCGTGCCCCGCACGCTCCCCCTCGACTCGTTCGTGCGTCACTGGATCACCCACCAGATCGAGGTCATTCAGCGGCGCACCGCGTACCGCTTGCGTGAGGCCGAGCGTGAGGCTCACATCCTGCGCGGCTACGTGAAGGCCCTCGACCAGCTCGACGAGGTCATCGCGCTGATCCGTCGCTCGCCGTCGGCCGACGAGGCCCGCAGCGGCCTCATGGAGCTGCTGGACGTCGACGAGGTCCAGGCCAACGCGATCCTCAACCTGCAACTGCGCCGCCTCGCGGCTCTCGAGCGCCAGAAGATCGAAGAGGACTACGCCAAGCTGATGGCGGAGATCGAAGACCTCAAGGCAATCCTCGCGTCCGAGGAGCGTCAGCGCACCATCGTGTCCGAGGAACTTGCGGAGATCGTGCGCAAGTACGGCGACGAGCGCCGCACCGAGATCTCCCCCTTCGACGGCTCGGTGGACATCGAGGACCTCATCGCCGAGGAGGAGGTCGTCGTCACGATCACCCGCGGCGGCTACGCCAAGCGCACCCGCTCGGACCAGTACCGGGCGCAGAAGCGTGGCGGCAAGGGTGTCCGCGGCGCGACCCTGCGCAGCGACGACATGGTCGAGCACTTCTTCGTGACGACCACGCACCGCTGGCTGCTGTTCTTCACCAACTTTGGCCGCGTGTATCGCGCCAAGGGCTATGAGCTGCCCGAGGGGGGCCGCGACTCGAAGGGTCAGCACGTCGCGAACCTGCTGGCCTTCCAGCCGGGCGAGGAGATCGCCCAGGTGCTCGACATCGCGTCCTACGAGGACAAGCCCTACCTGGTGCTCGCCACCAAGCGCGGCCTGGTCAAGAAGACGGACCTCACGGCGTACGACTCGAACCGTTCCGGTGGCCTCATCGCGATCAACTTGCGCGACGTGGAGGGCGAGGACGGCGAGCTACGTCCCGACGAGCTCGTGTCCGCACGCCTGGCCGGTCCCGAGGACGACCTCATGCTGGTCTCGCGCAAGGGTCAGTCGGTGCGTTTCCACGCGACCGACGAGGAGATCCGCGCGACCGGCCGAGCGACGTCGGGCGTCAAGGGCATGAGCTTCCGCGACGACGACGAGCTGCTCGCGCTCGACGTGATCGGGGCCGATGTTCCCGAGGGCACGGCCGATGACGGCACTGTCACGGACGCCGAGGGCGACGAGGTCGAGGTCTCGGATGGCCCGTACTCGTTCGTGGTGACCGAGCTGGGCTACGCCAAGCGCACCGCGGCGTCTGCGTGGGATGCCAAGCACCGCGGCGGCCTGGGTGTGAAGGTGGGCAAGCTCACCGACGAACGCGGCGACCTGGTGGGCGCCCTCTTGGTCGACGAGACCGACGAGGTGCTGGTCATCATGGAGTCCGGCAAGGTGGTCCGCTCCAACGTGGTCGAGGTTCCTGCGAAGGGCCGCAACACGATGGGCGTCATCTTCGCCAAGCCCGGCAAGGGTGACAAGGTCATCGGCATCGCCCGCAACGTCGAGCGCAAGGTCGAGGAAGAGGTCGAGGCCGAAGCCGACGCCTCGTCTGCCGAGCCTCCCGCGGACGCCGTTGCTGAGGCCCCTGCGCCGTCTGCGGAGTCGGCCGACTCCTAAACGACTGCCGAGTGTGGCCCCGGTGCTGATGCACTGGGGCCACACTCATGTCCGGCGAGCGCCGTGCGTCGCATCGTGGCCCTATGGGACAGTGACCGTCGCTCTGCCGAGATCCGTGCGTCCTATGGGACGGTCAGCGCTCGGGCGAACGGTGGCCGTCCCATAGGAGACACAGAAATGCTGAGAACGACGGTGGCGTTCCATGAAGCGCAGGGGTTGCGTGGGGCGGGGTGCGCGCTATGCGCGGCCGGGCTGGGGGGTCTTCATGAGCAGCAGCAGTGCGAGCCCCAGCGCGACGACCGCGATCACGCCCAGCGTGCCCCAGATGGTCGCGCCGAAGATGGTGATCGACAGCGACCACATGGCCGGCGCCAGGAACGACGCGGCGCGGCCGGTGGTTGCATACAGGCCGAACATCTCGGCCTCGCGGCCCTCGGGCGACACGCGCGACAGGAGCGATCTCGATGCCGCCTGCGCAGGGCCCACCATGCCCGACAGCAGCAGGCCGCAGATCCAGAACACGATGGCGCCTACCGAGTGCAGGGCGACGACGACGAGCCCGGCACCCACGATGACGGCGAGTGACAGCACGATGACCCGGCGCGGACCCCAGCGATCGTCGTAGCGGCCAAAGATCATGGTGGAGACGCCTGCGACGAGGTTGGCTGCGACGCCGAAGATGAGGACCTGTTGGTCGCTGAACCCGAAGGACTTCGCGGCGATGATCGCGCCGAACGTGAAGACGCCGGCCAGGCCGTCGCGGTAGACGGCGGCGGCGAGGAGGAACCACAGGGTCGAGCGCGCCTCGCGCCACAGCCGCTTGAGGTCGGCGATCAGCACGCCGTAGCCGCGCAGGAAGTTCACGGTGGGACGGCGGTGCACCTTCGTCTCGGGCACGTACACGAACAGCGGCCAGGCGAAGATGAGTACCCACACCGCGCACCCGACCGCGATGAGTCGGAACGCCATCCCGTTCGAGGTGTCCATACCGAACCACGAGAAGGTGTCGAGCAGCACCACGATCACCAAGGTCAGAATGCCGCCCATGTAGCCCAGGCCCCAGCCGAGGCCCGAGACGCGGCCCATCGTCGACGGCGTCGAGACCTGCGTCATCATCGCGTAGTAGTTGACGTTTGCGATCTCCGCAACGATCGACCCGACCGCGATGAGGCCGACGCCCAGCCAGAAGGCGTCAGGCGTCGCCTCGACAAAGTACAGACCGCCGATGCATGCCACGAGGAGCAGGGTCATCCACCCCAGCCACGACTTGCGTCGCCCGGTCGCGTCGGCGCGTTGTCCCAGCACGGGTGCCAGCAGCGCGACGAGGATGCCGGCCGCGGTGATGCCCCATCCGAGGTTGGCGTCGAGGGCCGCCGAGGCGGCCTTGTATTCGGCGGCGTCCTCGCCAAGCGCGACCACGTTGGGATCGATGAAGCTGTCCGAGGTGAGGTACAGCGCGGTGAAGACGAACGTGATGATGACCGAGTTGAACGGCTGCGTCGCCCAGTCCCACAGGGCCCACGCCCACACCTGGCGCCGCGGCACGCGGTCCGCGTTCGGGAGGCCGGGGGCATCGGCCATCGGGGGCAGCACGTCGTCGTGGTCGCTCATGGGGTCAGTGTGCCCGTGCCAGGTGAATCGCGGGTGACGGCCACGCGGCGCGCGGCGCGGATAGGCTCGGACGCATGAGCACGTTGGAGTGGAAAACGGACATCCTGGACGGCTACGAGGCCGCCGACCTGGGCGCGCCGGCGCCCGGCCCCGGTCAGGAGGACGGACCCCTCACCCGCACGCTGATTCGTCGCGTGGCGACGCCGCGGCCCGCACGCGCCGTCGCCCTCATCGTGCACGGCTACAACGACTACTTCTTCGCGACCCACCTGGCCGATGCGTTGGCAGAGGTGGGCTGCGTCGTCTACGCCGTCGACATGCGCCGCGCCGGACGCTCGCTGCGGCCGGGCAACCAAGCCCACCACATCGGCCACATCGACGAATTGGGCGAGGACATCGCGGATGCCGCCGCCGCGGCGGTCGCCGACGCGAGCCAGCGTGTGGGTCGAGACCTCCCCCTCATCGTGCACGCCCACTCGACCGGCGCGCTGGCCGCGACCATCTGGGCCAACGACCGTCCCGATCCCACACTCGCGGGACTGATCCTCGACGGCCCCCTGTTCGGTCTGCCGCTCACGGCATGGCAGAGCGCCGCGATGAGGATCGTCCCCACGCTCGCGCGCTACCAGCCGCGCCGCGTGGTGGTGCCCGCCCCGTCGCCCTACACCACCGGTCTGCAGCAGCGTGGCTGGGTCTTCGACACCGACTGGAAGCGACCCCAAGGTGTGGGGGCCACCGCGGGGTGGCTCGCCGCCACCCTCGCCGCGCGCACCCGCGTGGCCAGGGGTCTGCACATCGGAGTCCCAGTGCTCGTGGCATCGGCCGATTCCACCGGACCCGACCGCCTCGACAACCCCCGCCACGGCAGTCAGGACACGGTCGTGGACGTGGGCGCGATCGACAGGGCGGCGGACGGGCTGGGCCCGGACGTCGAGCGCCTGGTCGTCGACGGAGCCATCCACGACCTGGCACTCAGCGCGGACGAGCCGCGCGCCCGCTACCTCGACGCGGTGAGGGCCTTCGTGGATAGAGTCGTGGAATGAGCCACCCGTACTTTGACAACGGCGGATACCCGGCCGCCCTCGCGCACCGTGGCTTCTCGCTCGAGGGCCTCGAGAACTCGATGAAGGCCTTCCAGGCGGCCGTCGACCTGGGCTATCGCTACCTCGAGACCGATGCGCACGGCACGGCGGATGGCGTCGCCGTCGCGCTGCACGACGAGACTCTCGACCGCACCACGGACGCGACGGGCAGGGTCGACGAGCGCCGCTGGTCGTCAGTCAAGGCGGCGAAGATCGGCGGGCTCGAGCCGGTGCCAACGCTCGAGGACGTGCTCGCGACCTGGCCCGACGTCAAGGTGAACATCGACGTCAAGGGCGAGTCCGGCATCGTGCCCGTGGCGAAGGCGATCGAGCGCACCAAGTCCCACGACCGCGTGTGCCTGGGTTCCTTCTCGGCGGAGCGACGCCGAGCGACGCTGAAGCTACTGAGTCGCCCGGTCGCGACACCGGCCGCGCAGCGTGAGGCGGTCGCGTGGTGGCTGGGCAGTTTTGTGGGCGCCGACACGAACAAGACCCTGGGCGACGTGGACGCGCTGCAGATCCCGTGGCGCCAGAAGAATGTGCCGATCATCTTTCCCGGCCACATCGCGAAGGCTCACGCCGCCGGCAAGCAGGTGTACATCTGGACGGTGAACCGGCGCGATCACATGAACCGCCTGCTCGACATGGGAGTCGACGGCATCGTGTCCGACCGCGCAGACCTGCTCAAGGAGGTCCTGCTCGCGCGCGGGCAGTGGGCCTAGCCGCAGGGCCAGGACCCAACGCCCGCGCCGATGAGTGGTGTCAGATGAACAGGCTCGTGCCGGACTCCTGAGCCTCGCCGAGGAACGTCGCGACGCCTCCGAGCTCGACCCCGTCGAGCAGGTCGGACTGTGCGATGCCCAGGAGGTCCATCGTCATCGTGCAGCCAATCAACCTGGCGCCACCGGCCTGCGCCGCCGCGATGAGCTCGGGCAGCGACTGCACGTCGTGGTCCTTCATGACCTTCTTGATCATGGCAGTGCCCGCGCCGCCCATGTGCATCTGCGACAGCTTCAGGTCGTCCGCGCCGCCGGGCATCATGACGCCGAACATCTTCTCCATCGCGGAGCGGTCGCGGGCCGGCGGGTCTTCGCGGCGTAGCGAGTTGAGGCCCCAGAAGGTGAAGAACATCGACACCTCTTGGCCCATGGCCAGGGCTCCGTTGGCGATGATGAATGCTGCGAGCACCTTGTCGAGGTCGCCCGAGAACACCACGATGGACGTCTTCGGGGCGGCCGGCACGGAGGAGCCGACCACCGGCGCCACCCCGCCCTTGCGGAACACGGCGACGTAGCCCGCGCCCTTCGGGTCCATGGAGACCACGGTGTGGCCGTTCTTCGACGCCCACGCGGGCCCGTCCAGGGCGAAACCGGGATCGGAGACAGTGACGCGGATCTCGTCGCCGGCATCGGCCGCCTTCATCGCGGTCGCGAGCCGCATGATGGGGCCGGGGCAGGCCAAGCCTGTGCAGTCCAGGTCGGCCTGCTTGCCGGTTGCTGCGGCAACGGCCGATGCGACGGTCACCTTCTCGGCGTAGTTCTCCATCGGGGGGAGGGGCTGGGGCTCGGCCTCGGCGCCGTGCACGTGCTTGAACGTGGTGGAGCCGCCGGACAGGGTGCGGACGTCCTCGAAGCCGGACTGGACGAGGATGCGGTGGGCCAGGTACGAGCGGAAGCCCACGGCGCAGTAGAGGCGCACGGGCTGCGCGCGATCCCAGCCGGCGATCGCGGAGCGGAAGGTGGCCAGCGGAACCGACTCGGCGCCGGGGATGTGCCACAGGTCGTACTCCTCGGGCGTGCGCACGTCGACGATGCGTGTGCCCGTGGTCTGCTGGGGGTACTCCTCGGAGTACCAGAGGGTGAGGTCGCCGCGCAGCACGTTGGACGCGACAAAGCCGGCCATGTTGATGGGGTCCTTCGCGGAGCCGAAGGGCGGAGCGTAGGCGAGCTCCTGCTCCTCGAGGTCGTAAACGGTGAGGCCGGCGCGAATGGCCATGGCGAACAGGTCCAGGCGCTTGTCGACGCCGTCGAAGCCGCAGGCCTGGGCGCCGAGTACGGCGCCGTCGGCGGGAGAGAACAGCACCTTGAGGTGCATGGTCGCGGTGCCGGGGTAGTAGCCGGCGTGGCCCGAGGGGTGCAGGTGGACCACCCGGTACGGGACCTCGGCGGCGTCGAGCTGACGTGCTGTGGCGCCGGTGCCGCCGGCGACCATGTCGAAGACCTTGACGATGCTGGTGCCCTGGGTCGAGCGGTACTCGGTGTCGCGGCCACAGATGTTCTCTGCGGCCACGCGGGCCTGACGGTTGGCCGGCCCGGCCAGGGGGTTGAGGTAGGTGCCGGGCAGGACGGGGTGGGCGGTCTCGACCGCGTCGCCCGCGGCCCAGATGTGCGGGTCGGAGGTCCGCATGTGGGTGTCCACGGCGATGCCGCCTCGGGGCCCGAGCTCCAGCCCGGCGGCGGTCGCCAGCGCGGTCGAGGGGCGCACGCCGGCGCTCAAGATGACCAGATCGGCGGCCACGACCGTGCCGTCGTCCAGTTCGACGCTCACGCGGTCGGCGCCGTCGCCGTCGGCGAGGGGGCGGAAGGCCGCGGCCGCGGTGGACAGGTGCAGGCCGATGCCTCGCGCGGTGAGGTGCTGCTGCACCGGCGCGGCGATCTCCTTGTCGACAGGCGGCAGGATTTGGTCGGCGAGCTCGACCACGTCGACCTTCACACCGCGGTGGTGGAGGTTCTCGGCCATCTCGAGTCCGATGTAGCCCGCGCCGACCACGACGGCGGTGACCGTGCCGCGGCGCCCGGCCTTCTGCGCGGCGAGCGCCTGGTCGAGCCGCGCCTTGATACGGTCCATGTCGCCGATGCGGCGCAGCACCTGGACGGCGGGGTGGTCGATGCCGGGCAGCGGCGGACGGACGGGCTCGGCGCCCATGCACAGTGCGAGGTTGTCGTAGGACTCGGTGGTCTCCTCGCCGGTGTCGACGTCGCGGATCGCGACGGTGCGCGCCTCGCGGTCGATCCCCACGACCTCCTTGCCCAGGCGCACGTCGAGCCCCAGCGACTCCTGGAGGCTCTCGGGGGTCTGAAGGATGAGGCGCGAGCGCTCGGAGATGACCTCGCCCACGTGGTACGGCAGTCCGCAGTTGGCGAAGGACACGTGGTGCCCGCGCTCGAGGACCACGATCTCGGCGTTCTCGTCCAGGCGACGTGCGCGTGCGGCGGTGGATGCTCCGGCGGCGACTCCGCCGACGACGACTAGTTTCATCAGATACCTCCCGGGGTATTTGTCCTGACTCCACGGTAGGGATCGACGAGGGTTGCCGCGTGGGTCCAAGGTCACGGCGGGCGGGCCGGGCCCGTTCGTTGTCCGCACATGTCGTTCACCCTTTCGCCATTTCTTTTGACGCCGTCAAAAGAAAGTGCCATAGTGGTGGCCATGCACACGTCGCACGCCGCCGACCCCATCGCGCTCCTGCGCGAGGCCGGCCTGCGCGTCACGGACAGCAGGGTCGCCGTCATCGCGGCCCTCGCTGATCTTCCTCACTCGGGCGTCGACGCCGTGATGGGCGCCGTGTCCCGCACCCTCCCCCAGACGTCGCGTCAGGCGATTCATAACGTGCTGACCGACCTCACCCACGCCGGCATCGCCCGGCGCATCGAGCCCGCGGGTCACCCCGGGCTGTACGAGCTTCGCGTGGGCGACAACCACCACCACATCGTGTGCCAACGGTGCGGTGCCGTCGCCGACGTCGACTGCGTCACCGGGCACGCGCCCTGCCTGACGCCGAGCACGACCAGCGGCTTTGACCTGACTGAGGCCGAAGTCACCTTTTGGGGCGTGTGCTCCGCCTGCAAGGCCGCTCAGGCCGAGCCGGCCGGAGCATCGGCCTCTTGAACCCACCCACGAAGGAGAATGCTGTGAGCGAGAAGTTCACCACCACCAACGCCGGTGCCCCCGTCGCGTCGGACCAGCACTCGCAGACCGTCGGCAACGACGGCGTGACGACGCTGACCGACCACTACCTGGTCGAGAAGCTCGCCCAGTTCAACCGTGAGCGCGTGCCGGAGCGCGTGGTGCACGCCAAGGGTGGCGGCGCCTTCGGTACCTTCACCACCACCAACCCCGACATCGCGAAGTACACGCGTGCGGCGCTCTTCCAGGACGGCGTGCAGACCGAGATGCTCGCGCGTTTTTCCTCGGTGGCTGGCGAGTCCGGCTCGCCCGACACCTGGCGCGACCCCCGCGGCTTCGCGCTGAAGTTCTACACGACCGAGGGCAACTACGACCTGGTCGGCAACAACACCCCCGTCTTCTTCATCCGTGACGGCATCAAGTTCCCCGACTTCATCCGGTCGCAGAAGCGCCTTCCGGGCTCGCACCTGCGCGACAACGACATGCAGTGGGACTTCTGGACGCTCCAGCCCGAGTCTGCCCACCAGGTCACCTGGCTCATGGGCGAGCGCGGCCTGCCCCGCTCGTGGCGCGAGATGCAGGGCTACGGCTCGCACACCTACCAGTGGATCAACGCTGAGGGTGAGCGCTTCTGGGTGAAGTACCACTTCAAGAGCCAGCAGGGCGTGCACGGCCTCACCATCGACGAGGCCGGCCAGCTTGCCGGCTCGGACGGTGACCACCACATCCGCGACCTCTACGAGCACATCGAGGCGGGCGACTTCCCCAAGTGGGACCTGTTCGTGCAGATCATGCCGTACGAGGACGCCAAGACGTACCGCTTCAACCCGTTTGACCTCACCAAGGTGTGGCCGCACGGCGACTACCCGCTGATCCCCGTGGGTGTCATGGAGCTCAACAAGAACCCCGAGAACTACTTCGCGCAGATCGAGCAGGCCACGTTCGCCCCGTCGAACTTCGTGCCCGGCATCGGCGCGAGCCCCGACAAGATGCTGATGGCCCGCATCTTCTCCTACGCGGACGCTCACCGCTACCGCGTGGGCACCAACCACGCCGACCTGCCCGTGAACGCCCCGCACGCCGCGGACGCGAACGGCCACTCGTACGCGAAGGACGGAGCCATGCGCTACTCCTTCTCCTCGGCCTCGACGCCGGTGTACGCCCCCAACAGCAAGGGCGGCGCGCACGCCGACGCCGAGCGTGCGGGTGACGCGGGCAACTGGGAGTCGGACGGCGCCATGGTGCGCGCGGCCGCGACCCTGCACGCCGAGGACGACGACTTCGGCCAGGCCGGCACGCTCTACCGCGACGTGTTCAACGACCAGCAGAAGGCGCACATCCTCGAGCAGATCACCGGTCACGTGGGCGCCGTCGTCTCGGACGACATCCGCGAGCGTGCCATCCAGTACTGGACCAACGTGGATGCCGACCTAGGTGCCAAGCTCCGCGCCAACCTCGCGGGCGAGGCGCCCGTCGAGGGCGGCGAGCCCGGCACCGGCTGGCAGCCCGTCGACGCGTAAGGCGTGGCCGCGGACGGCGTGATGGTGGCCGTTCGTTGACCTTCCCCTCCGGGATACACAGAGGCCGGGTCCTTCGGGGCCCGGCCTCTGTCTCTGTCCTGCGGGTGGCGTTGTCCTGAGTGCGTGCGGGACGCGCGATACCAGGCAACAAGCCGCGTCGCTTTAGCCTGAGGACGCCCTGAAGTACGCTGGGAGACTGATACCGCGCACCTTGCGTGGCACGACGAGGAGAATTCATGACCGCGGACGACCGCGCCCCCCACTCCGGGCAGACCTTCACCCCGCCGGCCTTCGAGCCGACGACGGACGAGGTTCCGGTGGGAAGCGTCTCGACTCCCACGACGGGGCAGCAGCCCACGCGCTCCTCGCTGCGACCCACCACGGGTCAGCAGCCGGTCGCTGCGCAGCGTCCCGCGTCGGCGCCGTCGGCTGCTCCCACGTCGTCGCAGCAGCCGCAGCGCGCCTTCGCCCCCGTGAGCGGCACGGTCGCGACCGCGAGCCAGTCCAGCGTCGCGAGCCCTGTGTCCGCCACGCAGCCGCTCACCACTCGTGCAGCGGCGCCCGCCGAGGCCCCGGCAAAGACCGAAGCCCCCGCGAAGCCCGCCGGCGACGCCGACCACGGCCAGGCCGGCTCGGAGAGCACCTTCGCCGCGGTGCTCGGTGGCGGCATGGGCAAGCTCAAGGAGTACGGCGACAAGGCCAAGCGCTCCATCACCGAGGGCAACGACATGCCCGCCCACCCCGGCAAGGGTGCGCCGCGCCGCGCGCGCGTGCTGGTGTCGCGCATTGACCCCTGGTCCGTGCTGAAGATCGGCTTCCTGCTGTCGATCGCGATCGGCATCATGACCGTGGTCGCGACCTACGTGGTGTGGCACGTCCTCGACGGCCAGGGCCTGTTCATCCTCGCCAACGACTGGATCGTTCAGCTCTTTACCGAGCCGCAGAACATCAACCTCATGCAGTTCTTCGAGCTCAACAAGTGGATGAGCGCGGCGATCCTGCTGGCGGTCGTGAATGTGGTCCTGCTGACCGCCCTCAGCGCGATCGCGGCGTTCCTCTACAACGCCGTCTCCTCGGTGGTGGGCGGCGTCTACGTGACGCTGACGGACGACTAAACCACCGCATCGGCCCTCCCCTCGCCACCGTTTTGGTTTTGCGCCATGGCGTGGGGTATTGTTGGTCGCCGCGGCAGTCGCCGCGAAAGGGCCCATAGCTCAGGCGGTTAGAGCGCTTCGCTGATAACGAAGAGGTCGGAGGTTCAAGTCCTCCTGGGCCCACCGAGGTGGACGAATGCGGAACATCCTGATCCTGACGGTCGCCGCCGCGATGGGTGCGGCAGTCGCTTACGCGGCACTCGCCCGTGACGCAGGCCGCGACATCTGGGATGATGTTCACCACGATCTTTGAACGCTCCGGCGATCACCGGGGGCCTTGGCGCAATTGGTAGCGCACCTGCTTTGCAAGCAGGGGGTTAGGGGTTCGAGTCCCCTAGGCTCCACCACCTGCCCCTCCTCACGGAGGGGCTTTTTTATGGGCGGCCGATGCCATGGCTGGGTTCCACGGCCCGCTCGCCGCTGGCCCGCCACAAGGCCCGTACCGCGAGACCCGCGAGCAGCGCCCAGAACGCCGAGCCGATGCCCGCGACGGCGATCCCCGAGGCGGCGATCAGCAGCGTGAGGGCCGCAGGGATGCGATCCTCGACGCGGGTCATGGCGCCGCTGACGGCACTCGCGAAGGTGCCCAGCAGGGCGAGGCCCGCGACGGCCTCGATCAGCCCCTCGGGCCCGGCATCGATGAGCGCGATGAGGGTGCCCACGCTCGCGGCGAGCACCAGGTAACTCACGCCCGCGGCGGCCGTGGCGATCCACCGCCGGCGCGGGTCGGGGTGGGCCTGCTCGGAGGCGGGAAGCGCCGCCGTGATGGCGGCAAGGTTGATGGCGTGCCCGCCCGCGGGCGCGCCCACGAGGGTGCCGATGCCCGTCGTGATCATGGCGCTGCGCCACGGCACGGCGTAGCCGTGGGCGGCGAGGACCGCGACGCCGGGGACGTTTTGCGAGGCCATGGTGACGATGGTGAGGGGGATGGCCAGACCGATGACTGCCTGCCACGTGAGGTGCGGAAAGGTGACGGCAAAGGCGACGGGTGCCACCTCGACTCCCTGCGCGCTGACAGACATGGCGACGAGCGCGGCGACGAAGATCACCGGCGTGGCCCACCGGCGCGCGAAGCGTTCGAGGATGACCCAGACGATGATCAGCGAGCCGATGAGCCACGGTGAGTCGCCGAGTGAGACGAACGGCGCCAGGCACAGCGGCAACAGGATGCCGGCGAGCATGGCCTGGGCCAGCGCGGTGGGGATCGCGGCCACCGCGCGCGCGAGCGGGGTGATGATGCCGATGGCGACGATCAGCACGCCCGTGACGAGAAAGGCCCCGATCGCGGCCGGCCATCGGCCGTCCACGTAGCCCTGCGTGGCGAGCAGCGCCGCGCCGGGCGTGGACCAGGCGATGGTGAGCGGCATGCGGTGACGCCAGGACAGATACAGCATGGCGAGCGCCTGCGTCACGCACAGCGCCGTGAGGCCCGAAGCCGCCTGGGTGGAGCTCGCCCCCACAGCCGCGAGGCCCGCGAGCACCACGGCGACGGAACTGCCGAATCCCACCAAGGCCGTGACGGCACCGGTGGCGGCGGCATGCACGAGGTGTCGTTCCATAGATAGAACACTAGCGTGACTGTTCTGTTCATGGAACACTTTGGTAGTTTTCCAGTCATGGACTCGGATGTACACGGCTCGCCCCGGCCGGATCTTGCGATGCTCGTCGGCGCACGGGTGAGGCGGGCCCGGGTCGACCGCGGGCTGAGCCTGGGCTCCGTCGCCGCCACGGCAGGCATCGGCAAGGGCTCGTTGTCCGAGATCGAACACGGCCAGCGCAACCCGACCCTCTCCACTCTCTACGCCCTCGCGCGCGCCCTGGGCACCCCGCTGTCACACCTGCTCGACGACCGACCTGGAGCGCAGGTGGCCTCGCCCGGCATCGTCGCGCGGCTCTTGGATGTCCGTCAGGAGGCCGATGCCACGGTCGAGGTTTTCGCGTTGACCCTCACCCCCGGTGCGGCGCACCGCTCCGACGGTCACGGTCCTGGGGTGAGCGAGCAGGTGCTGGTGACCTCGGGACGCGTGCGCGTGGGCACTGAGGGGGACCCCATGGAGGTGGGCGTGGGTGAGCTGGCTTCCTTCGCGGCGGACATGCCGCACTCCTACGAGGCCCTCGATGCCCCCGCGGCCGCCGTCAACGTGATCAGGACGCCGCGTTAGCCGACGTTCCAGGTCACAGGGTTCGACAGATAGTTCGCGGCGCTGCCGTGGAAGCTGCCGCGGTACTGCAGCGCCGCGAGTTCCGAGTCGTTCTTGGCCATGAGCACCCAGCACCCCGTCGCGGATCCCGCGGTCGTGAGGTCCTCGACGTCGAGCGCGGGGCAGATCTCCGGTGCGCCGGTGGCCGGCGGGGCGGTGGCCTCGCCGCCGGTCGTGGTGACTCCGGTCATGGCGGGAGCCTCCGTGATGGTGAAGCCGGTGGGCACGGCGGGCCCCGAGACGGTCGCGACGTAGGTGACGAGGGTGGGGTGGTAGTTCCACAGCCCGCGCTGGTCGGTGTCGCTCAGCACATCGCTGATGTCGTCGACCGTTGCGGTCGTGACCTCCTGCACCGCCACTTCAAGGGTGATCTCGGTCGCCGTTGCCTCGGCGTCGGCGGCGAGGGCGGGGATGACGAGCGTGTCGGTGGCGCTGAGTTCGGTGCCGGGCTCCGTGAAGGGGGCGGCCTCGGCGGGAGAGGCGACCACGGGGTCGGGCGTAGCGGTGCTCGTGATCGTCACCGCCGGGCTCGAGGTGGCCTCATCGGCGGGAGCCTGGCATGCCGCCAGTACGCCGACGGCGGCAAGGATCGCCGCGATGGCAGCCGCTCGCGAGGTGAAACGCATAGGGTCCCTTTCGTCCCCGCGACCCTACCGGCAGACAGGGGAGCGATCGCGCTCCCCGGTGACGAAACGGCGACAGGGATGACCATTCGCTGACGCCCGTATGAAGGTTGGACGACGCGGGCGCATCGGCGTTGCCGGTGAGGTGTCCGGTCGGTTGACTGCCGCACGTGAGCGCACTTCCCCGCGTCCTGGCCGCCACGGCCACCACCCTCGTCGCCGCCGCCCTCGTCGCGGTGGCGACCCCGGCATCGGCCGCCCGCCTCCCCGGCGTGGTGTGGCCGCCACCCGAGCCCGAACGCTACGAGCCCGTCCTGCAGGTGAGCGAGATCGTCGCGAACTCCCCCAACCACGACGGCACCGACGCGTTTGAGTACGTCGAGATCCTGAACGTCTCCGACGGCGAGCTCGCGTGGGACGACTTCCGCATCCGCTACATCTATCCCCTGGCCAACCTCATGCCGGTCTCGACCGTCGAGTGGCCCACCACGACCACCGGGGCGACCCTTGCGCCCGGCGAGACGCTGGTGCTGTGGATCCGTTCGGAGGCGACGGCGGGCCTCACGGTCGCCGACTTCAACGAGGCCTACGGCACGGCCCTGGTGGAGGGAGAGACCCTCGCCATGGTGGACGGGGGCGGGCTGTCCAACTCGGTGCTGCGCGGCGTCGAGGTCCTCACGGATGCCGGCATTCAGCTGTCGCGGGCGTATTACAACCGCCCCGACGACGTCGACGCGGAGGCCAAGGGCGGCGTGCAGTACGGCGTGGTCACCGACGCCAACGACATTCAGCCGCGCCTGGGCGTGGCCGCCGCCTCTCCCGGTGACACCACGGCGCAAGGTGAGTGGACGCCCATCGTCACGGCTCCCGCGGGCCGCGAGCCGCGCCTGCGCGACGAGACTCGGACCCAGTTCTCCCCCGGCACGCCCCTGGAGATCGAGGCGTGGGCCAACGACGACGGCCTGCTCCACACGGTATCCGTCGAGGTGGGGTCGGACCTCGACGAGCCGGCGACGTACTCGCTGACGCGCGATGCCATCGGCGAGTTCACCCTTCACCTGGGTGGCGCCGACACCCTGGGCCGTGAGTGGTTCACCTATCGCTTCACCGTCACGGCCGGAGACCAGGTGCTCGAGGGCCCCGAGCAGACGGTGACGGCCGCCCGCGCCGCGGAGCCGCTGCGCATCGGCGGCGGACACCTGGGTCAGCCGCTGGGCGCGGACCTGGTGGTGCCGCCCTACCGGCTCCCGTTGCGGCGCGGCAGCGGCTCGTCGGTATCAGGCGAGCAGCGCCTAGTCGCGGGCGGTGACGTGTACCCCGCGGTCCACACGCTGACGCTCGATGGTGTGGAGGTCGAGGGTGAGCCCGAGCTCGAACACGAGCCGATCCTGGCGTTCGAGGCCACCCTCACCGACGCCTACTTCCGCAACGGCGTGATCGTGGACGGTGACGTGCTCACGGTGTTCGACGAGGGCCTGTTCGGGGACACCGGCACCATCGAGGTTGCGCTCCCGCTCGACGAGGTCAATCCCGGCGAGCCCGTGGTCGCGCGCATCTATTCGGGCACCAAGGCTGCCCCCGCGATCGACCCCGACGAGGTCAACGACGACTTCGTGGCCCGCGACGTGAGGCTCGCGCTGCCCGACGGCCGCATGCTGCGCCCGCGTGAGGTGACGGACCCGTCGCGCTGGATCGATATTGGCGACAATCCCGGTGCGACGGACTTCCTCGAAGTGACGTTCGATGTCCCCGACGACGCCTTCACCGCGCTGGGGTACACGTGGGACACCACCGGCGTGAGCGATGGCAGCCACACCTTCACGGCGACCGATGGCACCGCTACGGCAACGCTGGACCTGCGCGTCGACAATTCCGCACCCGTGCTGACGCCCAGCATCGCTCCAGGGCAGGAGCTGCGCGGCGCCGTGGACCTCGATGTGGAGGCAGCGGATGACGGCGCGGGAGTCGAGGAGGTCACGGCCACCCTCGACGGCCGCGCCATCCGCCTGCCGCATGCGCTGTCCTCCCTGACAGACGAGCCCGGCGATCACGTCGCCGCGGTGACGGCCACGGATCGCGTGGGCAACACCGCGTCCATCACGGTGCCGTTCACCATCCCCGAGGAAACGCCGGTGCTCGCCGAGGCGTCCGCTGCGCGCTCCGGTGCCGCTGGCTCGGTCCTGCGCGCCGTGGTCGAGGATGCCTCGGGCGACGCGCTGGACATTGGCTTCGCCGAGGGCCGCGAGCTCCTCGAGGGCGACGGCCTCACCGTCTCGACGGGCTCGGTGGCCGATGCCGATGCGATCGACCGCACGGACGCGGCCGGTTCCGTGGACGGCGGCCTTCCGTATGTGCTCCTCGAGGCGGAGGTGCCCGCCGACGCGGATCAGGTGCGCGTGGCGTGGTCGGGCAAGGCGGAGGCCGATGCCCGAGTGTCGCTGCGCGTCCTGGACCCCGCCACGGGCGAGTGGCAGACGGTGGACACCCAGGTCACCGGTGACGAGGGAGCCGTGCACCTCGAGGCGGTCGTGGACGCGACCCTTGCCGACACGGACGGACAGCTGACGGCGGTGGTCCAGCACGGCATCGGCTGGGCAGGTGAGGCGCTGTCGCAGCGCGACAGTGACGTCGAGAAGCACCATCCCGAGGACACCGACCGCGCGGACTACGACTTCACGCTCGCGTGGGAGTCCGACACGCAGTATTACAACGCCGAGGCGGCCATCTACGACCGTCAAACCTCGATTCACGACTACCTGATCGAGCGGCGCGACGAGCTCAACCTGCAGTACATGATCCACACGGGCGACGTGGTGGACTGGTCGGGCCAGCAGGAGCAGTGGCTGCGGGCCGATCCTGCCTATGCGGCCCTGGACGACGCCGCCATCCCGTATGGCGTGCTTGCGGGCAACCACGACGTGAACCAGACCACCAACGACTACACCCAGTTCTCGCAGTGGTTCGGCGCCGAGCGCTACGAGGACAACCCGTGGTGGGGCGGCGACCACCTCGACAACCGCGGGCACTACGACCTAGTGTCCGTCGACGGCATCGACTTCCTGTTCCTCTACATGGGGTGGGGCGCAGACGACGAGCAGATCGCGTGGATGAACGGCGTGCTCGCGGCCTACCCGGAGCGCACCGCCTTCGTGAACCTGCACGAGTACATGCTCACCACCGGAGGCCTGGGGCCCCTGCCCCAGCGCATTCACGACGAGGTGGTGGCGACCAATCCCAACGTGAAGTTCGTCCTGTCCGGCCACTATCACGACGCCTACACGCGCCTCGACTCCTTCGACGACGACGGCGACGGGGTCGACGACCGCACGGTCACATCGATGCTCTTCGACTATCAGGACCTTCCCAACGGCGGCGACGGCTACCTGCGGCTGCTGCACTTCGACAACGAGGCCCAGACCATCACGGTCAGGACCTACTCGGACTACCTCAGTGACTACGACGCGGTCCACAAGGCGATCTCCGACGAGCATCAGGAGTTCACCATCCCTTATGCGCGTGCGGGGATCGAGGCGGAGCCGGCGCGTCTCGAGACCGCTGCGCTGCGCGTGGACGCCCTCACGCAGCGCGAGATCGCGCAGTTCGAGGACGTGCCGGCAGGCCAGGCCGTGACGGCCGCATGGAACCCGGCCGATGCCACGGTTGGTTGGTTCGTGACCGCGACCGACCCGTACGGGGCCACGGTGGTGTCCGATGTGCGGGAGGCTGAAGGGCCAGCCGCATACCTCACAGCCTTGGGCGCCGTGACGCCCTCGCCCGTGCCACGAATTCCCTGGTGAGGCGGTACTGATGGGTTCCCTTGTGCGCCCTAATGCGAGAAGATAATCGCGATCGTCATCCGGCGATCGCCACTTCCGTGGACGATGGCACCGTCTCGGGGCTCGGAATGGTCCGGTCTCTGCGGCAGCGCACGGGCGGCGCGAGCCGTTCACATCGTTGACGGCCTAGCAGGGGAGACCAATATGAAGAAGTGGAACCTTCTGAACAACTCCACGGTTGTCCGCGCCACCGCTAGCGCGAGCACCATCGTCGCCGTCGCCGTGATCGTGGGCGCCGGCTTCAAGTGGACCTGATTCACACCGAAGACGAGGGTGGCGCTGGCAACTCTCAGCCGCCGGCGCCGCCCTCACTTCTCCCTGCTTACGTCGCTTCGGTCACGGCGGTTGGATTTGTCGCCGTCGTTCTCGCCGTCGTTCTCACAGATTGGCCCGCGGTCGCCGAAGGCCTGCTCGTAGGACCTGTGGTCTTCCTGGCAATCGCCGCGATCATCGGTGAGGCCAAGCCGATTCAGTTGGTTCTCGGCGATGCTGAATCACGCTCTCTATCGACCTCCGCGCCGTTCATTCTGGCGCTCATCCCTGTCGCCGGCGTCGCGGCTGCCGTCGTGGTCCAGATTGTCGCGAGCTTGACCGACGACATCCTCCAGCGCCGCCAGGTCACGAAGTCGATGTTTAACATCGCGCAGTACTCGCTCAGCGTGCTCGCTGCCGGAGTGGTGTATTCCTTCCTGTCCGGCGATTCCCTGCTCGCCGCGCGGCCTGTTGGTCACGTCGCTTCGCTCGGGCCACTCTTGGTGGCGGGCATCACCATGGTGGTGGTGAACTGGATCCTCGTGGCCGTCGTGGTGACACTCGCGTCGGGCGAGCGGTTCCTGTGGGTACTGCGCGCCGATGCGCAGTTCCTGGTCATCACGCACCTGGTGCTGCTCAGCGTGGGCGCGATCGCCGCCGATGTCGCGACGGATGGCGTCTGGGTCCTCGCGCTGCTCGCGGGACCCGTGGTTGCTGCGCACCTCTTTGCCGCCAGTGGTGCGCGCCACGCGCACGACGCCACTCACGACGTCCTCACGGGCCTGGGCAACCGCTCGTTCGCCGGCTATCGCCTCAGCCAGGCGCTGACGGACGCCCGCAACCGTCACGCCGATGGCCCAGGCCTGGTTTTGATCGACCTCGACCACTTCAAGGACGTCAACGACACCCTGGGCCACCCGGTGGGCGACATCATCCTGCGCGAGGTCGGTGCCAGGCTCGTCGAGGCCGCACCCGAGGACGCCTCGGTGCACCGCCTGGGCGGCGACGAGTTCGCTCTCATTGTCGAGGGCGACCACGCCCGCTCGCGCGACGTCGCGGCCAACCTGCTCGAGGCCCTCGAGGAGCCGGTCAAGGTCGACTCGCTCGAACTCCTGGTGCGTGCGAGCGCCGGCATCGCGGTCGCTCCGTTCCACGGCTCGGACTCCGAGTCGCTCATGAAGCACGCCGATATCGCGCTGTATCACGCGAAGGTGGAGCGCGACAGGATCAGCATCTACTCCCCCGAGTTCGACGTGAACACCGTGGAGCGCCTGCAGCTCCTCGCGGATCTTCGCGGTGCTCTCGCGGCCGGCGACCTCCACGTGGTCTACCAGCCCCAGGTGGACCTCCACAGCGGTCGGACGGTGGCGCTCGAGGCGCTGGTGCGCTGGCAGCACCCCAAGCGCGGCAATGTGCCGCCGGACGAGTTCATCCCCGTCGCCGAGAACTCGGGCCTCATCTACACCGTGACGAGTTTTGTGCTCGACAGCGCGATCGCCCAGGTCGCCCGGTGGCGTGAGGACGTGCCGGACGTGCGCGTGGCCGTGAACCTGTCCGCACGCCACCTGTCTGACCTTGGCCTGCCCGGCCAGGTCGACGCGGTGCTCAAGCGTCACGGTGTGGCCGCCGATGCGCTGGTGCTCGAGGTCACCGAGACGGGGATCATGGCCGATGCCGTGCGCGCCGACCTCGTCATCAAGGCGTTGCGTGACCTGGGAGTCGCCATCGCGATCGACGACTATGGCACGGGCAACGCGTCCCTGTCATACCTACGCCGCCTCGAGATCGACGAGCTCAAGGTGGACCGCACGTTCGTGTCGAACATCGGCTCGGACGATCACGACCTCATCATCGTGCGCTCGACCATCGAGCTCGCGCTGGCGCTGGGCCTGCGAGTGGTGGCCGAGGGCGTCGAGGACGCTCACACGGCCGATGCGCTCGCGCGTCTGGGCTCGGTCATCGGCCAGGGCTTCCACCTCGGCGTGCCGGTGCCGGCCTCTGAGATCGACCTCGCGGTCACGACGGCGAAGGGCCGCCGCTAGTTTCATGCTGATCCTCGCACTGGGCGTGATCGCCGTCGCCTCTCCCTTGTTCGCCGGACGCTGGCCCGCCGGGCTCCTGCTGCACCGCTTCCGCTGGCCGCTGCTGATCTGGGGCTCACTCGCGGCGCAGATTGTCATCATCGAGTTCGACGCGCTGCACGACTGGGCGCCGGTGCTCCACATCCTCACGTATGTGGCCGCGTTGGCGTTCTTGTGGCTGAACCGGGAGGTGCGTGGCGCGCTCATCGTCGGAGCGGGGGCGCTCTCGAACGGCCTGACCATCGCGTTGAACGGCGGCACCCTGCCCGCCCGGGCCGCGGCCGTCGAGGCCGCGGGCATCGACGCGGGCGAGGACTTCGCCAACTCCGCCGTGGTGGACGATGCCATCCTTCCCTGGCTCGGCGACGTCTTTGCGTGGCCCGAGCCGCTCCCGCTCGCGAACACCTTCTCGGTGGGAGACATCCTCATCGTGATCGGCGTCGCGGTAGCCGCCTGGAGTGGCTCGCGCCGCATCGGCCAACCCGTCACCGCGGACGGGGGAACCGAGACGACCCCGCCAGCCACGGCATCGGACTAATCCACGCCTCAAAGCGAGAGGGCCGCGACCAGATGGTCGCGGCCCTCTCGCTGTCTCAAGCGGTTACTTCTCGGAAGCGGTGGGGTTCTCCCCCGTCGCGCCCTCGTCCTCCCACACGTCCTCCGCGTCGTCGATCGCGTCGACCGCGGCGTGGGTGGCGCGCGAGCGGGCCTCGTCGATCTCCGACTTGACCTTCTCGGCCTCCGTCGTGGCGGTGGTCTTCACCTTGTCGAGAGCCTCCTGCGCCTGACCGGCAACCTTGTCGATCGCGGGGCTCGCCTTGTCGTAGGCCTCCTTGCCAGCGGCGGTCGCGGCGTCGGCGCCCTTCTTGGCGGCGGCGGTGACCTGGTCGACGGCCTTGTTGACGTTGTCGCGCAGCTGCTGCTTGACGTCGCCGTCGGTGTCGAACTGCCACTCGTCGTCACCGGCCCACTCGTCGCGGCCCGGATCGCGACGAGCCCACACCACGAGCGCGGCGGTGCCGGCGGCGACCAGCGCGCCCGCGATGACGACCTTGCCTAGGCCGCCACCCTTCTTCTTGGGCTCGGCGCCGGCCTGCTCGACGGCGCTGACGACGGCCGGGATCGCGGCGCCCACGATGGCGGCGTGCGCGATGTCGGTCCACTTGGTGGCCTTATCGCCGGCGCGGCGCACGTACGGCGAGGCCTTGCGTGCACCCTGGTGGTAGGCGCGCTCGGCCTTGGGGGCGCCCCACGCGACCGCCTTGCCCACCTGCGGGCCGGCCCACTCCTGAGCCTTCTTCACCTGGGGGGCGGCCCAGTCCTGAGCGCGCTTGGCGGCGTCCTTGGCCGAAGCCGTGGCCTGGTCGGCGGCCACCTTGGCCTTGGCGGCGGCCTTCTCGGCCTGGGCGCGGTACTTCTCGACGTCCTTGGCGGTGTGCTTCTTGCGTCCCACTGTTATGCCTTTCGTCCGTGTGCCGGCGGTCCTGATCCTTCATCCTTGCATTTACTCAGTGCCAACGCGAGAGCCGTGGAAGAATGTTCCGCATGATCGCAACTATTGAGACCACCGCTGGTGTTGTCCGTATCGAGCTCATGCCGAACGACGCCCCCGCGACCGTCAAGAACTTCGTGGGCCTCGCCACCGGCGAGAAGGAGTGGACCAACCCCCAGACCGGCGAGAAGAGCACCGAGCCCTTCTACAACGGCCTGGTGTTCCACCGCGTCATCGAGGGCTTCATGATCCAGGGCGGCTGCCCGCTGGGCACCGGCACCGGTGGCCCTGGCTACACCTTCGACGACGAGATCCACCCCAACAACCAGTTCTCCGAGCCCTACATGCTCGCGATGGCGAACGCCGGCAAGCGCCGCAACCCCATTACGGGCCAGCCCGCCGGCACCAATGGCTCGCAGTTCTTCATCACCGTGGGTGCAACCCCGCACCTTAACCAGGGCCACACGATCTTCGGCAAGGTTGCGGACGACGAGTCCAAGGCCGTCGTCGACGCCATCGCGACGACCCCCACGGACGGCCGCGACCGTCCGCTCGAGGACGTGATGATTACGTCCGTCTCGATCTCCGAGTAACTCCTTGAGCACACCCGCGGGTGCCGGCGCGCCGACCTGCCCTCGTCATCCCGACCGCGTCGCCTACGTGCGATGCCAGCGATGCGAGCGGCCGGCCTGCCCCGAGTGCCAGCGCCCGGCGCCCGTGGGCGTGCTCTGTGTTGACTGTCTGAACGAGGCGCGCTCACAGGCGCGCCCCCTCCGGTCCCGGCTGGGCTTCACGATGACCGCCGGGCCGCCGCGCGTGACGTACGCGCTGATTGGCCTCAATGTCGCCGCCTATCTTTACGGCCTGGTCATCGGCCAGGGGCAGTGGCTCACGCAGTGGGGCTTGTACCCCAACGACCAGTTCGGAATCTTCGAGCTCGGCACCGAGCCGTATCGCTGGGTCACCGCAGGTTTCGCCCACGTGGGCCTGTGGCATATTGGCATGAACATGCTCGCGCTGTGGCAAATGGGCCAGGCGCTCGAGCCGGCACTGGGACGGTGGCGCTTCCTGGGCCTGTACGCGGCATCGCTGCTGGGCAGCTCCCTCGCCATCGTGCTGCTGGGCACCCCCGCGGTGGGTGCCTCGGGGGCGATCTTTGGATTGCTCGCCGCCTACGGCATTGTGCTCAGGCGCCTCAACCTGCCCTACACGCAGGTCTTGGTGATCGCCGCGATCTTCATCGGCGGACCGCTGCTGGCGGAGTTTGTCCCCGGCCTGGGCATCTTCTCGGGCCTGTCATGGCAGGGCCACCTGGGCGGCGCCATCGTGGGGGCGATCACCATGCTGGTGATGTTCCGCGGCGTGGACCGCCGCGAGGCCGCGGCGCGCGCCTCGCGCTCGTAGCGCGCGCTGGCCGCCGCTTGCCCTGGCAGAGCCCCCACTTGTCCCCAACGGGTCGGTTTGGCCCACAGATGTGGACACTGTGGACAGTGTGACGAGAACTGTATTCACATTCGTCACATCTGTCACACCAGCACCAGTTGTGGAGAGAATCGGTGGACAGTTGGGGATAGTCCGCACGCGGAGTTGTGGATAACCCTGTGGAGATGTGAATAACAACCGTGTAGTTATCCCCACCGTTGTCCCCATCTGGGGAGAACTACACCGGTGTAGTTCTCCTGGCAGGTGTTACTTCCAGCGGGTGAAGAGCGCCATGGCGGCGGCCATGAACGCGAAGCCCACGACGAGGTTCCAGTCGCCGATGGGCAGCGGGTAGTTGGCGCGCGTGATGTAGTACACGACGATCCACGCCGGACCGAGCACCAGCAGCGTGACGGCGGTGGGGATGAGCCACTTGGGGTTCTCGCCATCGGCCTTGCCCAGGTTCCTGGGTGCCTTGTAGACGTTCTTGTCGCGCTTCTTCGAGACGGCCACGCTTGATCTCCGTGAGTCGTAGGGGCCCGGATGCCGGGCAATGCTGAGGACTAGGGTACCTACGCACGCGTGAACGGCACAGAAGGGCCTTCTGGAGCGTGGCCGCCGTCACGTAGTCTTGTCGCATCATGAGCGCTTTCCCCGGAGTCGAGGCCTCCCCCTCCGCCCCCGACGGCGGCAACCACGCGGACCACGGTCCGGTTCACGCGCGGCCGCGTCCCCGCATCACCGTCCTCGGCGTGATCGGTGAGTTGCTGGTCCTCGCCGGAGTGCTACTGGGTCTGTACGTGGTGTGGGAGCTGTTCTACACGGACGTTCAGGGCGACAGGGCGCAGCGCGAAATCGTCGAGGAGCTTGCCTGGGCTGAGCCCGAGGTGATCGAGGGCGACGTGGCCACGTCGAGCGTCGACACCATTCCCGATGACCTCAAGGTGACCGACGAGGATCCGCCCGAGATGGCGTATCCCGAGTTCACCGAGACGTTCGCCACCATGATGGTGCCGCGCTGGGGCGACGACTACGTCAGGCCTATCTCAGAGGGATCGACCCGCGCGGACGTGCTGGACCCCTTGGGCATCGGCCACTACGAGGGCAGCGCGCTGCCCGGGGAGTTGGGCAACTTCGCGATCTCCGGCCACCGCACCACCTACGGCAAGCCGTTTAACCGGGTCGATGAGCTTCACGAGGGCGATGCGCTGATCGTCCAGACCGAGGGAATCTGGGCGGTCTACGAGGTCACCGGCTGGGAGATCGTCGATCCCACCGCGATCGAGGTCATCGCTCCCACTCCCAATCGACCCGGCGCGGGCGCGACCGGGCGGTTCATGACGCTGACCACGTGCCACCCGTTGTACTCGGCCGCCGAGCGCTGGATTGTGTACAGCGAACTCAAGTATTGGGCGCCCACCGGTCACGGGGTCCCGAGCGAACTGACGGAGGTGCCCGCATGATCTCGACATGGATGTGGAGCCGCATCCCCGGGCCCGTGGCCCTTAAGGTGCTGTTGCTGCTGGTAGTGATTGTCGCGGCCGTGCTCGTGTTGTTCGAGTTCGTCTTCCCGTGGGTCTCCACCATCGTGCCGGTCTCCGACCCCACGCTCGAGGAGGCGGGATCGTGACGCGCATTTTGGTGATCGACAACTACGACTCCTTCGTCTACACGATCGTGGGGTACCTGCGTCAGATGGGTGCCGAAACCGTGGTGGTGCGCAACGACGCGGTGGCCGATGCCGGACCTCTCGAGGAATATGACGGCGTGCTGGTCTCCCCCGGCCCAGGAACGCCCGCCGAGGCCGGCGCCTCCAACGACGTCATTCGTGATTGCGCGCGGACCGGCACGCCTATGCTCGGCATCTGCCTGGGCCACCAGGCACTCGCGGAGGTCTACGGCGGCGTGGTCAGCCACGCGCCCGAGCTCATGCACGGCAAGACCTCGGCCGTGACGCACGAAGGCGGGTCGGTCCTGGTGGGTCTGCCGTCGCCATTTACCGCGACGCGCTATCACTCGCTCGCCGTGGAGGTCGACACGGTTCCCGACGAGCTCGAGGTGACCGCTCGCACGGACAACGGCATCATCATGGGGCTCAAGCACCGCGACCTGCCGCTACACGGCGTGCAGTTCCACCCCGAGTCCGTGCTCACCGAGGGTGGGCATCGCCTGTTGGCGAACTGGCTCGAGGTGTGTGGCCTGCCCGATGCCGAAGGACGGTCCGCAGGACTCTCGCCCCTCGTGAATAAGTAGCGGACTGACTATCGGCGAGGCTCGTAGGAGCGCGGCGGTCGTCGCTCAGTCGTACGACCAGTCGGGGACCTCGCGGGCGAGGCGAATGCGGATCGCCCGCGTCGCAGCGCGGCCGGTCGCCTGCAGGAGGGGCATCAGTGCCGAGGCGTCGGGCACATCCTTCGCCGGCATCAGGAGGCCGATGGCCGCGACCGTGGCACTCCGGTGATTGCGGACGGGGACGCCCACGGACACGACGGGCGACGTCGGGCGCCGCACCACGGCGACATCGGTGGCGCGCACATCAGTGAGGATCTGCGTCATGTCGGTGGCGCTCGGGCGCGGACACTCAAAGGTGGGCCACCCGTAGTCTCCGCGCGCGAGCATCTCTTGCACGAGGTCGTTCGGCGCCGCCGCAAGCAGGACGCGCCCGGCCGCGGTGGCAGCCAGCGGAACGTGGCCGCCGACGTGATAGAACACCGGCAACGGTGAGCGGCCGTCGCGGCGGTCGAGCACCACGCCGTTTTCCCCGTCGCGTACCAGCACCTGGACGTGGTGGTGCGTCACGGAGACGAGGTCATCGAGGATCGGGGCGAGGGCGGTGCGCAGCGACACCGTACTCTCGGCGAGGGAACCCAGCTCCCACAGGCGCAGCCCGATACCGAAGAGACCATCGTCTCCGCGTTCGAGCAGGCCGAGACTCACCATGGTCGAGGCCAGCCGGCTTGCCGTGCTCTTGGGAAGCGATGCGCGCTCGGCGAGGGCCTGGAGGCCGAGGTGGCGATGGTTGTCGTCGAACGCGGCGAGGACGCGCACGGCGCGCTCAAGGACGGGCTCGCCCTGGGCGGGGCGCCCTCCTCTGCGTGGTTGCTCCTCCAACGGGATTCCTTCACTCGGTTCCAATGATTGAAACACTAGTTGGACGCCGCCGCTAGCGCTCGGAAACTCGGAGAGGTCGGATCTCGGGTCCGCACCTTTCCACATCGCATTGCTTCGACAAAGGAGTCGCTATGTCGACCACTTCGACCGTCAATCCCGCTGGTTCTACAGCGGACGGTTCCACCACGGGTAACTTCCGCCGCCTTCACCTGCTGCTCGCGCTGTCCATCTTCGGCGTCAACGCGGCACTCATGGCATCGGGCATCGTCACCGGTGCGCTGAAAGCCACCGAGATCGACGCCGCCAACGCCACCACGATCCTCTCCACTGCGGTGGCGGTTGGCGGTGTCTTCACACTGATCGGCTTCCCGCTCATCGGTCGCATCAGCGACAGGACCACGGGCCCGCTCGGTCGTCGCCGTCCCTACCTCATCGCCGGCGGTGTGCTGGGCATTCTCGGTACGGGCGCCCTGCTCATCGCCTCGAGCACGCTCATGCTCACGGTGGCCTACACGCTGCTGTGCCTGTCCTTCGTGTGCACGGTCGTGACGGCCGGCGCGATGGTGCCGGACCAGATCCCCGCGGCCCAGCGCGGCATTGCCTCCGCCATCGTGGGCCTCGGCACACCCGTCGGTGCCCTGGTCGGTCTGTTCGTCGCTCAGCTTTTCGAGCCGAACCTCTCGCTGATGATCCTGGGGCCCGGCCTGCTCGGAATCCTCGGCAGCTTCGCGATCGCCTTCGGCGTCAAGGACGCTCCCCTCGCGAAGGAGCACCGTCCCGACTTCGTCATTCGTGACCTGCTCGCGACCTTCTGGGTTAACCCGCTGAAGGCCCCCAGCTTCGCGTGGGCATGGGTGAGCCGCATCTTAATCTTCCTTGGCGTCGCGGCAGTGAACGCTTACCAGGCGTTTTACCTCATCATGGTGCACCACGTGGACCCCGCCGAGGTGGCCGGCAAGGTCTTCCTCGCCACGCTGCTCCTCACCGGTGCTTCCATGCTCATCGCCCCGATCGCCACTAGGGTTTCGGACCGCATCGGCCGTCGCAAGCCCTTCGTGATCGCCTCGGCTGGCGTGTTCGCCCTGGGCCTGTGGCTCGTCGCCTCGGCGGCCACCTACAACGAGTTCCTCGTGGCGGTGCTGGTCATGGGCATCGGCCAGGGCGTGTACCTCGCGGTCGACTTCGCCCTCGTCACCGAGGTGCTTCCCGACGCCGAGAACCCCGGCAAGGACCTCGGCATCATGAACCTCGCGAACACGCTGCCCACCATCCTGGTGCCCGCGATCGCGCCGACCGTCCTCGCCATCGGCGTGGTCGCAGGCGGTGCGAACTTCACGCTTCTGTTCGGAATCGGAGCCGTCGCAGCTGTGCTCGGCGCGCTCGCGATCCTCCCCATCCGCAACGTCCGCTGACCTCCAAGGAGCCCTCCATGTCTCTGTCCCTTCCCGCGTCGTTCCTGTGGGGCGTCTCCACCGCGGGTCACCAGATCGACGGTGGTGACACGACCAGTGACACCTCGTTCCTCGAGAACGTCTCACCGACGGTCTTCGCCGAGCCCAGCGGCGCGGCCTGCCGCAGCTGGGAGCGCTGGGCGGACGACCTCGACCTGGTCGCCGCCATGGGCCTCAACGCCTACCGGTTCTCCGTCGAGTGGAGCCGGATCGAGCCCGTCCAGGGGGAGATCCTCACCGAGGGCCTGGACCATTACGACAGCATGGTCGACGGGTGCCTGGAACGCGGGATCGCGCCCGCGGTGACCCTGGGTCACTTCACCGCCCCCCAGTGGTTCGGGGCACGTGGCGGGTGGCTCGCACCCGATGCCGCCGAGCGCTTCGCGGAGCACGCCGCTCGCGTGATGGCACGCATCGGCGACCGCACCTCCTTGGTGGTCACGCTGAACGAGCCCAACCTCCCGGCGACCCTGATCTGGGGCGGGCTTCCCGAACCGGTCATCGAGATGCAGCGACAGACCTTGGTTGCCGCCTCTCAGGCCGCCGGCGTGGAGCGGTTCCGGGCAGCGAACGTGGTGGTCCCCGAGGAGCTCGAGGCCATCGAGGCGGGGCTCGACCGTGGCCACCGCTTGGCGCGCGAGGCCGTGCGTGCGGTGGCCCCCGGCGTCCCCGTGGGCCTGTCGCTCGCGGTCATCGACGACGTTGCGCTCGATGCCGAAGGCGCCGTGCTGCGAGACCGCAAGCGTGAGGCCTGCTACGCGAAGTGGACCGACACGGTTCAGGGCGACGACTTCATCGGCGTCCAAAACTACGAACGGCTGGGACACGACGCTCAGGGCCTGGTGCACGGAGAGTCGGAAATCACCAATCAGATGGGAACGGCCGTGGAGCCCGCATCCCTGGGGGAGTCGGTGCGCTACGTCCACGCCCTCACGGACCTGCCCATCATCGTCTCGGAGCACGGCATCGCCACCGAGGATGACACGCTCCGGGAGGCCTTCATTGAGCCGTCCCTCGCGGGCCTCGATGAGGCCAGGGCGGATGGTGTGCCTGTGCTGGGCTACTTCCACTGGACGCTCATGGACAACTTCGAGTGGATCTTCGGATACCGCTTCCAGTTGGGCCTGCATTCCGTGGATCGCGAGACAGGCGAGCGGACCGCCAAGCCCAGCGCCGCGGCCTACGCCGCAGCGGTGAGGGCGCGGCGCGAGGTAGCCGTCACCGTGTAAGGATCCGTGAGGCCGGGCGCGTGCGCGTGCCCGGCCTCACGCGCGTCGTGCCGAGGGGTTCACCACGCGAGGATCAGCAGCATCGTCACGACAAAGCCGACGGGCTGGTTGAGCCACAGGAAGGTGCGCCAGCCGCGGTTGGCGTCCTCGCACGTGGCGTCCGTGACGTTCCAGAACCGCGCCGTCGAGACGACATATGGAAGTGGCAGCACTGCCGCCAGGACGGACGGCCAGGGCAGGAACAGCAGCAGCGCCGACGCCGCCACGTAAAGGACGACGGCCACCCGCACCGTCGCGCGGGCCCCGATGACCGTCGCCACCGAACCGATGCCGCCCTCGCGGTCCGCGCGCACGTCCTGGACCGCGCCAAACGCGTGGCTCGCCATGCCCCACAGCACGAACGCCACCCAGATGGGCCAGACGGTCGCACCCGTGAGTGGTACGTCGGCGAGGACGAGCGCATAGATGAGCGGCCCGGCGAAGTGCAGCGCCGAGGTCAGCGAGTCGAGGAAGGGACGCTCCTTGAAGCGCAGCCCCGGTGCCGAATAGGCGATGACCCCGAGCACCACGAGCAGGAGCGTGACCGCCGCCCACCCGTCTCCCACGAGCAGCAGCCACGCCATGAACGGCAGCACGGTGATCGCGCACGCCCACAGGATGGCGCGATGTACGCGGGCGGCTGCGCCACGGTCT
This sequence comes from Demequina sp. NBRC 110051, assembly GCF_002090055.1. Taxonomy (GTDB): domain Bacteria; phylum Actinomycetota; class Actinomycetes; order Actinomycetales; family Demequinaceae; genus Demequina. Next base: position 123,646 of record NZ_BBRH01000007.1, on the reverse strand, counting down.
CGGACCACGTCTCCCTCGACGCCGCCCTTGCGGGGGTTGGCGAGGTCGGACTCGTAGTCGAAGACGTCGTTGATCCCGTACATCAGCAGGTTGTAGGGGACCAGGAAGAACAGGGTGCCGACGATGAGGATCGCGTCGATTTCTCGCGTGGCCAGCAGATAGCCCGCCGCGAACGGATAGGCCGTATTGATCCACGAGATGGGGCGCGACGCCCGCACGATGGCGCCGATCACGACTCAGTCTCCCGTCGTCCCAGCAGCTCCCACAGGGTGGGCACCAGCAGCACCGCGCCCACCGCGTACGCGAGGTCCTCGATGGGGGCGATCGGCATCCGCACTCCCCAAATCAGCGACTCGTCGTATCCCACGATGTCGAGGCCCACGATGACGTTGTCGAAGATCACCGTGAGCGTCAGCAGTACCAGAGCCGTGACTACCAGCGGCCGATGCGGTAGTCGCCTCAGCACGGGCACGCACCCGACCGCGAGGACGGCCAGCACGGCGACGGAGAGCAGCACGTAGGTCATGCGGCCTCCCGGCGGCGGGAGAAGGCGCGCCACAGCAGGAGCGTCTGATAGGTGAGCAAGACGAGGAAGAAGACCTCCTCGAGGGGCACCTCGGGCGCGATCACGATGCCGGACTGGTAGGGCCCGTCGCCGATGAAGAAGATCCCCAGTCCCGTGCCGATCAGGTCCCACACCAGGAAGAACGCGACGGCGATCGTGATCGTCAGCACGGTGCGCCTGGCATCGGCAAACAGCGCGACGCGGTAGCGCCAGTCCAGCACCCCTAGCCCGCCGATGCTGATCAGCAGCGCCGTAAGGTACAGCCAGGACGTCACCGGGTCGTCTCCGGCGAAGAGACACCCGAGCCGAGCGAACGGGAGAGGCGACCCAGCGCATCGGCCCGCTTTGATCGCGCGAGGAAGCCGGGTGGCACCGGCGCCGGCAGCGGGGATACGCCCGTGTCACCGAGCAGTCGCTTGGCGACCAGCTCGGCGGAGATCAGGCAGATGGGCACGCCGATGCCGGGCGCGGTCGAGGCACCCGCGTACAGCAAATTGCCGACCTTGCCCGACACGTTGGAGGGGCGGAACATCGCGGACTGGCCTAGCGAGTGCTCGAGGCCCAGCGCGCCGCCGCGCCAGGCGTGCAGCTCGGTCGCGAAGTGGTGCGGAGTGAGGACCTTCTTCACAGAGGTGCGGTTTCGCAGGTCGGGGATCGACGCCCACGTGCCCACCTGGTCCAGGTAGCGGCCGATGTGCGCGTTTAGCGCCGCACGCGAGGCGGCGGAGCCTCCGAGCGCCGGATCCGCGGGGAAGGGCACCAGCATCACGAGGTTCTCGTGGCCCTCGGGCGCGGTGGTGGAGTCGGTCGCGGAGGTGCGTGAGACGTAGATGGACGCCGGGTGGGGAACCGTGAGGTCGTCCATGATGGCGCGGAAATTCGCGTCCCAGTCGCGGGTGAAGAGCAGCGTGTGGTGCTCGAGTTCCGGAAGCTCACCCTCGACACCCGCGAGCACCAGGAGGGCGCTGACGCCGGGACGCATGCGCTTCCATGACGACTCCGGCCGCGTCTGGAAGGGGCGCTCCAGCAGCCTGGTCTCGGTGTGGTGCATGTCCGCGCCGGAGACCACCGCATCGGCCAGGATAGTCTCGCCCGAGGACAACACCACGCCCGTGGCGCGGCCGCGCTCGACCATGATGCGAGTGACGTCGGCGCCCGTACGGATGCGCACGCCCTCGGCATCTGCGGCGCCCGCGAGGGCCTGGATGACGGCATACAGACCGCCGCGGGGGTAGCGCACGCCCTCGACGAGGTCCATGTGACTCATCAGCGAGAACAGCGACGGGAGACGGTCGGGTGCGGAGCCCAGGAACACCGCATGGAAGCCCAGGAGCTGACGCAACCGCTCGTCGGCGACCTTGGAGCCGATGGCCGAGCCGAGGGAGCGGGTAAGCAGCCCCGCGAGCTCCGGCAGGCGCCTCAGGGTCGCCGCGTCGACGGCGCGGTCGGGGCGCTCATAGGTCGTGTACAGGAAGCGGTCGAGGGCGAGCCGGTAGCGGTCGCCCGCGGTCGCGGCATAGTCGCGAATGGCGTCCCCATCGCCCGGGCTCATGGCGTTGAACGCCGCCCAGTTGGCCTCCGGGTCGGCGGTGACGTCGAGGCGGCGCGCGGGCCCGGCGCCGTTGTCGAAATAGACCCGATAGCGCGGGTCGAGGTCAATGAGGTCGAGCTCGGCGTTCACGTCGCGACCGAGGAGCGCGAAGTAGTGCTCGAAGGCCTCCTGCATCAAGTACCAAGAGGGACCGGTGTCGAAGGTGAATCCGTCGATCTCGAGCCTGCCGGCGCGCCCGCCCACCTGGTCGTGACGCTCCAGCAGCGTGACCTCGGCTCCGCCGCGGGCCAGCAAGGCCGCGCTCGCGAGTCCGGCGACGCCGCCGCCGATGACGACGACGTGGCCGCTCATGCGCGCCCCGTCAGTCGGCGTAGGGCGATCTGGGCCTTGCGCGGTCCGGGAACCCGCACGCGCGTGGTGGCGAGAGAGCGGGCGTCCGTGGCCTCGATGCGCGTGAGGAGCTCGTCGTAGATGTCCGCGGTGACCTCGACGGCGCGGCGGGCGCCGTGGGGCAGGCGTGGCATGGTGACCCGAGCGGCCTCGAGGTCGGCGCGGCAGTCGGCGACCAGCGCCACGACGTCCGCGTCGGTGAGGGTGTCGAGGGAGATGCCGGGGAAGTAGGTACGGCCGCGTTCGTCGGCATCGGACGCCATATCGCGCAGGAAGTTCACCTTCTGGTAAGCGGCGCCCAGGCGCCGCGCGCCGGCGCGCAAGGACTCGTCGACGGGCGCGGGCCCCGTGGAGACGTTCATGAAGACGGCCAGGCACATCTCGCCGACCACCTCGGCGGAGCCGTAGATGTAGGTCGCGAAGGACGCGGCATCATGCTCGGTGCGGGTGAGGTCCATCCGCATCGACGCAAAGAACGGATCGGTGAGGTCGCGGCCGATCCCCACAGCCCTGGCGGTCGCCCCGAAGGCATGTGCCACGACATCGGCGGAGAAGCCGCCGTCCATGGCGCGGAGGACCTGCGCCTCGAACGCGTCGAGCACCTCGCCGGCGTCCTCGCCGCGGTAGGTGTCGACGATCTCGTCGGCGATGCGCACCATGGCGTAGATCGAGGCGATGTGTCCACGCATCGCGCGGGGCAGGAGCCGGGCACCCAGGCCAAAGCTGGTCGAGTATCGCGAGATCACCTGCGCGGCCGCCGCCGCAGCCGCCTCGTCGAAGAGTGCCAGCGAGGTCTCGTTGTCGTGGTGGACCGCGCGGCGCGCAGCGCTCACGACGCCCTCTCCTGCAAGGAGGCGATGAACGTCACCAGGTGGCCGCTGAGGGGAGCGGGGATGCGCTCGGCCGCGATGCGGGAGGCCTCCTTGGCGCGCATACGGGCCAGGCGTAGGGCCGCTTGGCGGGCACCGGAGGACTCGAGCACCTCGCGAACGGCGGCCGCTCCCTCCTCCGATAGGTGGGGGTCACCCAGGTGACGGGCAAGGGTGGCGCGCCCGGCGGCGTCGGTCTTCTCCCATGCAAGCCGCATCATCTCGGTGCGCTTTCCTGCGCGCAGGTCCGTGAGGCGCGACTTGCCCGTGACCAGGGGATCGCCGAACACACCCAGGTCGTCGTCGATGAGCTGGAAGGACACCCCCAGGGCAAGGCCCAGGCGCTCGAGGTGAGCCATCATCGTCGGGTCGGCGCCGGCCAGGCGCGCGCCGGCCAGGAGCGGCACCACGCACGAGTACCAGGCCGTCTTGAGGGCGGACACCAGCAGGGGATCGGACTGCTCGAGAGGATCGAGGTCGCCATAGACGTCGAGGAGCTCCCCGGCGATGGTCGAGCGAATCGCGCGCGTGACGAGGTCCAGGCAGGCGATGCGGTGGTGGGCCGGCAGGGTCGAGGTGATGATGAGGTCGTAGGCGCTCGACAGCGCGAGGTCACCGCCCAACAGGGCGGCCGCCATCACCTGGTCGTCGATCTTCTCTGACGGCGCCCCCATGCCGCGGAGCTCATCGCGACGAAGGCCGGCGATGTTGGGCCGGCCGCGGCGCACCTCGTCATGATCGAGGATGTCGTCGTGCACCAGCATGGCCGTGTGGAGCATCTCCATGGCGGCAGCCACCGGCACCACCGCATCGGGCTCGTCCCCACCCAGGCCCAGGTACGCGGCGAGGGTGAGCGCGGGACGGAGGTTCTTTCCGCCCTGAAACTGCGCCCCCAGGTGATCCCACAGGCGAGCATAGTCTGGGGCCGCGACAGGCATGCCATCGCGCGCCGTGCGCACGTGCGCGTGCAGTGCCGCGTGCACGCGCGGGAGGAACTCGTCGACGGACGAGCCAAGGGCCTCAGCGGTGAGCGATGTCGTCATGGTGCCGGGTCAAACCCCGGTCAAGGGAGGGTTATTCCCGCCACATGGAGACGTGCCGACGCGGCACCGATCACACCGCGCCGCGTCGCCCATCACTCGGCCGGCGGGGTGGTCGGGTCCGGGTCAGGTCCTTGGCCCTGTCCAGGGTTCTCGGTCTCCGTTTCCGTGGGCTCGGGCTCCGGCTCGGGGCCCTGCGACAGCACCAGGGTGACCGTCGTGTCGGGTGCCACCTGGGTGCCCGGGTTGGGGTTCTGCGAGATGACCGACCCGTTGGGGATGTCGTCCGAGTACTGCGGCGAGCCGTAGGTGAAGGTCAGCCCCGCGGTGCCCAGCTCGCGCTCGGCGTCCGCCTGAGAGCGACCCGTCACATCGGGAACGGCCACGGTCGACGGCGCGGTGGCGACCTCGATCTCGACGGTCGAGGAGCGCTCGACCTTGCCCGGGCTGGGGTCCTGATCGAGCACCGTACCCTCGTCGACGGACTCGTCCTCGACCTCGGTCACGGAGGCGAACAAGCCCAGCTCCTGGAGCGTATTGCGGGCCTCGTCCTCGGTCATGCCGGTGAGGTCGGGAAGCTCCACCTCGCCCGAGGACACGTATAGCGTCACTTCGGTGCCGGCGGGAACCTCTTCGCCCTCTTCGGGATCGGTCTTGATGACGCGGTCCTCGTCAAGGTCGGGGTCGTCCTCGATGACCACGTCGCCCACCACCAGGTCGGCGCCTTGGATAGCGAGGCGCGCATCGGCCTGCGTCATGGATCGCACGGACGGCACCTCCACGGCGTCCGGTCCAGACGAGACATACATGACGATCGCACGTGCGTCGTCCGTGCCCTCCGTCGCGGACGCCAGCGCGGTACCCGAGGCGCCGAGCGCATATGCCTGAGCCGCAGCATCGGCCGTCCAGGTGACGTCGGTGCCGACCTCGGGGTCGGTACGCGTGACGAGCCCCGCGTCCATGTCGGCACTCGCCTCCTGGCGAGTCTCGACCACAAAGCCCAGGTCCTCGAGCTCGGCGCGGGCCTCGGCCTCCTCCATGCCGACGATGTTCGGCACGGTCACGGTGACCTCGGTGGGCTCGTCCTCGCCGCCGGACATCAGCAGCCAGATCACCAGGATGAGCGCGAGCACCGCGGCACCGCCGAGCGACCACCACAGGATCTTCTTGCGGCGCGCCTCGTCCTCGTCCGCGATGTCGGTCTCGCCGGTCACGGTGGCCACGCCACCCGACTGCGGCGGCGGGATGGAGCCGTAGGAGGACGCGGCGGCACCAGCGGCGCCTGCGCCCATGACGGAGTCCCAGCCCTGGCCCTGCGGCTGCATGACCTCGGTGGCTCCCGTGGCGGGACCCGCCGCGGTGGCGGGCATGGCCTGCGTGGGCTGGTCCGCGATCTCCTCGGGCGTGAGACCCTGGGCGGCGGCCGCTCCAGCGGCCGCACCTGCAGCTCCCGCGGCGGCCACGCCGGCCGCTCCGGCGCCGAAGCCTGCCGAGCCGAGCGGGATCGCTCCCGTGGCCGCGCTGATCGCTCCGCCACCCATGACGGCGCGCAGGTCGCCCAGGAACTCCTGAGCGGTCGCGTAGCGCTGGTCGCGGTTCTTGGCGAGCGCGCGCAGCACCACCTGGTCGAGCTCCTTGGGGACGTCGGCCGCGAAGGCAGACGGCGCGGGAGCCTCCTCGCGCACGTGCTGGTAGGCGACAGACACGGGGGAGTCGCCCACAAAGGGCGGGCGGCCGGTGAGCAGCTCGAACAGCAGGCAGCCCACGGAATACAGGTCGGAGCGGGCGTCGACGGTCTCGCCGCGCGCCTGCTCGGGGGAGAGGTACTGAGCCGTGCCGACGACGGCCTGCGTCTGCGTCATGGTGTTGCCGGCATCGGCCAGCGCCCTGGCGATGCCGAAGTCCATGACCTTGACCGCACCGGTGGGGGTCAGCATGACGTTCGCGGGCTTGATGTCGCGGTGGACCAGCCCGGCGTGGTGCGCGTAGTCGAGCGCGGTCAGCACGCCGGAGGAAATCTCGACGGCCTCGTCGATGGGCGCGGCAACGTCACCCTTGAGGATGTCGCGCACGGTATGGCCTTCGACGTACTCCATGACGATGTACGGCACGGCCTGCGGGTTGCCGTCGTTGCCGGTGGTGTGGTCCTCGCCGGTGTCGTAGACGGCGACGATCGCGGGGTGGTTGAGTCCCGCGGCCGCCTGGGCCTCGCGACGGAAGCGCGTCTGGAACGAGGGGTCGCGCGCGAGGTCGGCGCGCAGGATCTTGATGGCGACGGTGCGACCCAGCCGGGTGTCGTAGCCGATGTGTACCTCGGCCATGCCGCCACGACCGATGAGGTCGCCGATCTCGTAGCGTCCGCCGAGGATCTTCGCTTCGTCGTTCATGGTGTCCTTCAGTCTTCCACGAGGTGCGTCGTGTCGTGGGTCATTGTTCCAGGTCGCACGCGACCGTTAGCGTTCCGTGATGTGGCGCTCATCGGCGCCTCGGGGTGTCGGGGCGCGGCCGGTACGAGCGCGGCGCGATGGAGGGGGGCATGGCGCGCCGCGTCGAGCCCGAGCGTGTGCGGCCCGTTTCGGGGGCCGATGCCGTGGCCGGGTTGGCGTTGTCCGCGGTACTCGCGTGGGGGGCGTCCTCGCTCAGCGGCAGGCTGCGGATGCGGTCGATGAGCGCCCGGGCGTCATGCGGGCGCCGCTTGGGGTTCTTGTCGAGCAGGTCCATGATGAGCGCGTTCATGGGGGCCGAGACCGTCGCGGGTAGAGGCGGCACGGCCTCGTTGACGTGCGCGATGGCGATGTCGACGGCGGCCGGGGCGGAGAAGGGGCGCTTTCCGTTGACGGCCTCGTAGGCGATGATGCCCAGCGCGTAGAGGTCGGAGGCGGGTGTGGCCGGCTTGCCCAGCGCCATCTCGGGGGCGAGGTACTGGGCGGTGCCCATCACCATGCCGGTCTGGGTGAGGGTGGTCTGGTCCATCGAGCGCGAGACGCCGAAGTCGGTGATCTTCACACGGTCGCCCTCGCGCACCAGCAGGTTTCCGGGCTTGATGTCGCGGTGCATGATGCCCGCGGCGTGCGCGACGGCCAGGCCGCGCGCGGTCTCCACCATGATGTGGGCCAGGCGGGGCTCGGCGAGGGTGCGCTCGCGCTCAAGGATGGTCGCGAGCGACTCGCCCTCGACCAGCTCCATCACCAAATACGCGGTGTCGTCGTGGTCGCCGTAGTCGTAGACCTGCGCGATGTTGTCGTGCAACAGGCCCGCGGCGTTGCGCGCCTCGTTGTGGAAGCGCTTGAGAAAGGTCTCGTTGGCGGCGGCGTGCTCCTTGAGCACCTTGATCGCCACGGGGCGGTCCAGTTCGCTGTCCTCTCCGCGCCACACCTCGCCCATGCCGCCCACGGCAAGCAGGGAACGCAGCACGTAGCGGCCGCCCAGGGTGGTGCCGGCGTGAAGGGTCATAGGTCGCCCTCCTGGTCCAGGCGGATGGCCTCGCGCATGACGGCCTTCGCGATCGGGGCGGCGACCTGGCCGCCGGTCGCCTCGGAGCCCACAGAGCCGCCGTTCTCGACGACCACCGCGACCGCCACCACCGGGTCATCCGCGGGGGCGAAGGACACGAACCAGGCGTGGGGAGGGGTGCCCTGGCCGGTCTCGGCTGTGCCCGTCTTACCGGCGACGTCGACGCCATCGATGCGCGCGGCGCGTCCGGTGCCGTCATTCACCACGGTCACCATCATGTCCGTCAGGGTGTTTGCATCCGTCTGGGTCATGGGGGTGGAGAAGACCTCGGGCTCGGTGACGTCGATCACCTGCAGGTCGGGCGCGCGCACCGAATCGACAAGGTAGGGCGTCATGAGCGTGCCGTCGTTCGCGATCGCGGCTGCGACCATCGCCATCTGCAGCGGTGTGGAGCGCACGTCGTATTGGCCGATGGCGCTCATCGCCGTCTGCGCCTCGTCGGGGTCCTCGGGCAGGCGCGAGGCGGTGACCGACAGCGGCATCTCGATCTTCTGCGTCCAGCCGAAGGCCTCGGCCTTGCGCTCGATGACCTCCCATTGCAACGTCATACCCAAGTCGGCGAACGCGGTGTTGCAGCTGATGCGCAGCGCGTCCTCGAGCGTGATCGCGTCGTCAGCGGAGCACGCCTCGCCGCCGTAGTTGCCGATCGTGTTTGAACTCTCGGGAAGATCGAGCTCCGTCGGGGCGTACAGCTCGGTGTCGGGCTCGTAGCCCGCCTCGAGCGCCGCCGCCGCGTCGATGAGCTTGAACGTGGAGCCCGGCGGGTAGGTGTCGCCCGCGATGGCTCGGTTGATGAGGGGCCCGTCGTCCTGGTTCAGGAGCGACTGATAGTTCTCGTTGACCACCGAGGAGTCGTGACCGGCCAGCAGGGCGGGGTCGTAGGTGGGGCTCGTGACCATCGCGAGGATCTCGCCCGTCTGGGGCTGCAGCGCCACCACGGCGCCGCGCTGGTCACCCAATTGCTCGGCGGCCACCTGCTGGAGGGTCGAGCTCAGCGTGAGTTCCACCGAGGCGCCCTGCTGCTGCTCACCGGAGAACAGGTTGCCCAGGCGCGTCCAGAACAGGGAGTCGGCGCTGCCGCCCAGCAGCTCGTTCTCGGTCTGCTCCAAACCGGAGCGCCCGTACACAATCGAGTAGAAGCCCGTCGCGGCAGCGTAGAGCGATCCGTCGGCGTACGTGCGCTGGTAGTTGAAGGAGTCGTTGGACGGCGCCGACCACACCACGGACTCGCCGTCGACCACGAGCGGCCCACGGAAGTTGCCGTACTCGCGGTACAGGGTGCGCACGTTGCGCGGGTCCTGGCTGAGGTTCTCCTCGTTGACGACCTGGATCCACGAGGCGGCAGCCATGAGGGCGAGGAAGAGGATAAGGACCACGACGGACACGCGGCGGGCGGGCTCGTTCATGCGGTCACCTCCTCACTCGAACGCCTGGCCTGATCCGAGACGCGCAGCAACAGCGCGATCACCAGCCAGTTGGCCAGCAGGGACGAACCACCGTAGGCGAGGAAGGGTGCGGTGAGGCCCGTGAGCGGGATGACGCGGGTGACGCCGCCCACCACGATGAACACCTGCACCGCGATCGTGACGCCCAGGCCCGCGGCCAGCAGCTTGCCGAACCCGTCGCGCACGCCGATCGAGGTACGGAACGCGCGCTGCACGATGATGATGTAGAGCGTCAGGATCGCCATCAGCCCGGTGAGGCCCAGCTCCTCACCCAGGGAAGCGATGATGAAGTCGGACTCGGCGTAGGGCACCAGATCGGGGCGGCCCTCGCCCAGGCCGGTGCCGAACAGGCCGCCCGACGCCATGCCGAACAGCCCGCGCACCAGCTGCTCCGACGTCCCAGACGAGTACACGTCCGCGTCCAGCGCATGGAGCCATGCCTCGAACCGGCTGCGTACGTGCGGAACGGTGAGCGCGGCAAACGCGCCGCCCACAAAGAACATGCTCATGCCGATCGCGACCCAGCTGAACCGCTGCGTCGCGACGTAGAGCATCCCCAGGAAGATCGAGAAGAACAGCAGTGAGGCGCCCAGGTCGCGCTCGTAGACCATGATCAGCATCGCGGCGAGCCACACGATGAGCAGCGGCCCCATGTCGCGCACGCGCGGGAAGCGCATGCCGAGCACCTTGGGTCCGGCGAGCGCGAGGGTATCGCGATTGGTCACCAGGTAGCCGGCGAAGAAGATGACGAGCGCGATCTTCGCGAACTCGCCCGGCTGCAGGGAGTTGCCGCCGATCGAGACCCAGATGCGTGCGCCGTTGATGGTCACGCCGAGGCCCGGGACGAGCGGCAGCAGGTAGAGGATGAGGCCCACCACGCCCGCGGTGTACGTGTAGCGGCGCAGCTTGCGGTGGTCGCGGATGACCAGCAGCACGCCGATCATGATGGTGACGCCCAGCACCGCCCAGATCATCTGCTGCGTGCCGAAGCTGGTGTCCTCGGCGTAGTCGATGCGGCGGATCTCCGCGATCCCCACGCCGTTGAGCGCGAACACGGCGGGCAGCAGCACGGGGTCGGCGGCCGGGGCCACGCGGCGCAGCGTCACGTGCGCGGCGAGCATCAGTGCCGCCACGGCCGCACCGTAGATGCCGATGTCGACCAACTCGAGGTAGGCCGCGTGATAGTCGACCAGCGCCAGCGCGAGCACGATGATCACCCACGCGAGCGCCAGCAGCGTCAGTTCGCTGCGGCGTCCCGAGCGGACGGAGACCTCGGAGACGGTCGCCACTTAGGCGTCTCCACTGTCCGTGGAGGCGGCCGATGCCGTGGCCGGGCTGGGGGTCGCGGTCGCCGTGGGCGCGGGGCTGGGCTCCGTGGAGGCGCTCGCGGACGGGCTGGGGGTGGGGCTCGGGGTCGTCACCGGCTCGACTACGTCGAGGGAGGCGACGATCCCCTGGGCCTCCTCAAGGCTGCCCGCGCGGATGGTCGCCTCGATACGCTGCTGCTGATACGGCTCGAGCGTCGCGACGGGGATGCCCGTGTCCTCGACGAGCGTCTCCAGCTCCACGAACGGAAGATCCTGGGGTATGCCCTGGTAGATGGCGACATTGAGGCCGTCGGAGCCCACGAAGTACTGCGTCTGCGTCCACAGGTAGGCGCCCCAGGCGCCGCCCACCACGACGAGGAGGGCGATGAGGGGCAGGACCCAGGGCTTAGCCCTGGTCCACGCCTTGGAGCGCCGGCTGGGCTGCTCGTCCTCGTCCGGCTCGGGAGTGCGCGTCTGCAGACGTGCGGCGCGTCCCGCCGCGCCCGTTCCGCCCGCGGTGGGGCGGTGGCGGTCGGTTGCGGCGGCGCCCACAATCTGGGTCGAGGACGGCGGGCCGATGCCGTCGGGCTGGGCGTCGATGTCGACCACGTCGGCCACGATGCATGTGACGTTGTCCGGGGCGCCGGCCGAGAGCGCCAGGCCCACCAGGGCATCGGCGCAGTCGCCGGGGTCTTCAACCTCGGCGAGGGTTTTCGCGATGGTGTCGCGGCTGACCACGCCCGAGAGCCCGTCGGAACACAGCATCCAGCGGTCGCCCGCGCGGGTCTCGCGCACCGAGATGTCGACGGGCACATCGGCGTCGACGTCGCCCAGGACGCGCAACAGCATGGAGCGCTTGGGGTGGTTCTCGGCATCGGCCGCGCTGAGGCGGCCGGTGTCGACCAGGTGCTGCACAAAGCTGTGGTCGGTGGTGACCTGATCCAGGGTACCGTCGCGCAGCAGGTAGGCGCGCGAGTCGCCGATGTGCGCCATGGACAGCGAGCTGCCCGCGCGCAGGAGTGCGGTCACCGTGGTGCCGAGGCCCGAGAGCTCGGGGTCGTTCGCGGCGCGCTCAACGATCTCGGCGTGTGCGTCCGCGATGGCCTGCTTGAGCTCGTCGAGGGCCTCGTCGGGACCGTGGGACTCGCCGTCGAGCGCGGCGAGCCTGCCTACCGCGACGGACGACGCGATGTCGCCGCCGGCGGCGCCGCCCATGCCGTCCGCAACCACCAGCAGGTGGGGGCCGGCGAAGGCGGAGTCCTGGTTGTTGGCGCGCACGAGTCCGACGTCGGACCGTGCCGCAAAGTGGAGGGTGAGGAACACGCGTCAGCTCCTCAGTTCAAGCGTGGTCGCACCCAGCCGCAGGTGGTCCCCTCGCTTGAACGGCATCGGGTCACCCACTCGCTGATTGTCGAGGTAGGTGCCGTTGGTGGAGCCCAGGTCCTCGACGCGCCACGAATCACCCTCGGGGTAGACCCGGCAGTGCTTCGCCGAGCAGTAGTCGTCGTCGATCACGAGCGTGCACGTGGGGGAGCGGCCGATGAGGACAGGCGCAGAGCCCAGCGGAATGACGGTGCCCTTGAGGGGGCCGGAGGTCACCGCGAGGTGGCCGGCCGCGGATGCATGCGTGTTGATCGCGCCAGCGCGCACGCCGGTGCCCGCGCGAGACGGCGCCGCGGTCTTGTTGGTGCGTGCATCAGGACGGGGCCGTGCATTGCGGCCGCGCCCGCGAGAGGTCACCCGCGTGCCGTACAGGTCGGCGCGCAGGACTCCGATCGCCGCCAGCACGAGGGCCCACAACAGGATGAGGAACCCGAAGCGCAGGAGGGTGATCGAGATTTCGCTCATCGAATCAACTGTCCTCTTCGGCAGGGACCGCGTCCCAGTACATGATCGTCGTGCGGCCCACGGTGATCGCATTGCCGTCGAGCAACGTGACCTCGCTGACGCGCTGGTCCTCGACCATCGTGCCATTGGTCGAGCCCAAATCCGTGAGGATCGTGCCGTGCTCGGTGATCTCGAACCGGCAGTGCTGACGCGACACGCCGGTGTCGTCGAGCACGATGTCCGATTCGGACCCGCGTCCGATCACCGTCATCTCTCCCGTCAGGTGATAGCGCTGGCCGTCGATGTCGATAAGCGGGTAGCGCGAGCGGTCGTCGCGCTCGGTCGCGGGGGCGACGGGGCCGCGCGTGGACCGGCTCGTCACGGCTAGGCGGCCGGTCGCGAGCGACTCGTCCTCCTCGAAGGCCACCTTGACCGAGCCCACAAAGGAGTAACGCTGCTGGCGAGCGTGATCGCGCAGCGCCTCCTCGATCTCGTGCGCGAGCGCCTCGTCGCCCCACTGGCTAATGGCCTCGTGATCGGTGGCGCTCAGCGCGATCGAGTACTCGTTGGGCGCGACAGTACGGTTGCGGTCGACGGCGGCGGCGCGCGCGTCGCATTCACGCCGCACAGCGGACGCGATCTCCACCGGCTTGACCCCCGACTTGAAGGTCCGCGCGAAGGCTCCTTGCACGGCGTTCTCGACGCGCTTTTCGAAGCGATCCAGGACTCCCATATGGGGAATCGTATAGTGCCTCTGAGTCGTGCTAAAGTTGCCCGGCACGCGCGAGTGGCGGAATAGGCAGACGCGCACGGTTCAGGTCCGTGTGCCCGAAAGGGCGTGGGGGTTCAACTCCCCCCTCGCGCACGTGATGAAAGGCCCCCGGGACACCCCGGGGGCCTTTTGCTTTGCCTGGCGACAGGGCGCTCGCCGCGCGGCGTCCCAGGAGCGATCCAGTGCGCGGAAGCGGCCGAAATCGGGCACTGAACGACTCGCAGGACGCAGCGGCCGCGTCACACGACCGCGGAGACCACCACGAGCACCGGCCCGCACAGCGCCGTGGTCGCCACGCAGGCTCGCGAGGCCACATCGACCGAGCAGCGGTACCGGTTGGCGTAGACCACCACGTTCTGTGCGGTGGGCAGCGCAGCCATTGCGACCACCATCGTCAGCGCGGTCCCTTCAAGCCCGGCGAGCGATCCCACCGCCCACGTGAGCGCCGCGTGCACCACCGCGCGGGCAACGATTGCGAGCCCCAACGGCGCCGCCAGCCCCGTCGACCCATCCGACCCCGCCGCCAAGGTGCCGTCGACACCGGACTTAGCCGGCCCATCGGCCATCCGCACGTCCTTCGCCAACGACATGCCGAGCGTCAACAGCGCGAGCGGGGGAGCGGCCGCGCCTACCAGGGAGAACGGCTCGAGCGCGGCCTCGGGGACGGACCACGGCAGCAGCGCGAGCACCAGGCCCGCGAGCGAAGCCAACGTGAGGGGATTGAGGATGGCCGATGCGAGGGCCCCCTTGCGCACGGGCGCGTCGCCGCGCGAGCGCGAGGCGGCGACGGGAAGGGGAGTGGCATCGGCCGCGCGGCCCAGCACCCCAAACGCGACCGGCGCCATCACGAGGAGCTGCACGAGCATGGTCGGCACCACGGCGAGCGCATCGCCAAAGAGGTAGACGGCGAGCGGTAGCCCCAGGTTGCCGGCGTTGACGTAGGAACCCGAGAGGGCCGTGATGGTCGCGCGACCGGCGGGCAGGCGCAGACCCCAACGCGCGATGACACCCAGCACACCGGCGAGCGCCAGGCTGGTGCCCCACGTCACGGCCGCGCCGCGCGAGGCGAGCGTCCCTAGGTCAGCGTGGGCGACCGTTGCCAGCAGCAGGCACGGGCTCGCGATGGAGAAGCAGACGGTCGCGAGGATTTCGCGTGAGCCGTGCGGGAGCCAGCCGCGCGCCTGGATCAGCCAGCCGGCGGCGACCACCAGACCCATCGTCACCAGGGCGGTGACGACCTCGCTCACGCGTGGGTCCAGGGAGCCCCGAGCTCGGCGAAGGTGCGGCCCTGCACCGCGACCTCCTCGCACCAGGCGGCGATGTCGCTCACCACGGGGTGGCGGTCGTCGCCCTCGCCAACCCAGTCGATGTGGGCGGCGCCGATCGCGCCCGGGTCGGGGGCGGTGCGGACGGCTTCCATGACCCGCATGAAAGCACCGGTGTCGCGCACGTCGCAAGCAAGGCGGCGCCCGGGCGTCGCGCGGGTGGCCACCAGGTCCTCGAGCAGGTCGTCGCGACCGTACTGCTTCTCGAGGTCCACGCTGTCGGTGATGAGGCGCACCCGGTCGGTCTCGTAGGCGAGCTCGATGTGCCCGCGGGTGCCGTGGATGAGGACGCGGGCGGGGGTGCGCTCGGGCGCGCACAGCGTGAGACCAAAGCCGCAACGCAGCCCGTCGGCCGTGGTGACGCGCACCGAGGAGGTGTCGTCCGCCTCGATGGGGTTGGCGCGGTACAGGTCGACGTCCACGCCGGCGACGTCCGCGGAACGGGTTGCTCCCGCAATCCTCAGCCCCGTCGCGACGGCGTGTGCCAGGGGATTCGTGACGACCCCGTCGACCACGTCGCGGCCGTCCAGCTGACGCTTGCCCGCCCACGGCGCGCGCTCCCAGTAGCCCACGGTGCGCACCCACGTGCCAACGGCGCCCACGCCCGTGACGTCGCCGATCTCGCCGTCGGCGATGAGGCGCTCCACGGCCGTCAGCGCGTGCGAGCCGAAGGTCTGGAAGCCCACCTGGCACAGCCGTCCGGTCTCCTCGGCGACGGCCACGAGCGCGGTGTGCTCGGCAAGCGACGCCGCGGTGGGCTTCTCGAGCAACACGTCGAGCCCGGCGCGCATGGCCGCGCTCGCGAGAGGCAAATGCGTGGGGATGGGGGTGGACAGCACCACGATGTCGGGGCGAACCTCGGGCTCGGGGGCCGAGAGCAGGTCGCCCAGAGTCGGGAACCAGGGCACGCCGTCGCCGGCCGCGGCGGATCCGTGCCGGGGGCCGCCGGGCCCGCCCGTCTCCGGGGCGTCCTCAGAGCCGAGCGGCCGCGGGTCCACGAGCGCGGTGAGGCGCACCACACCGCGCGCCTCGAGGTCTCGGATGCGGCGCAGGTGGGAGCCGCCGTGGCCGTGAATGCCCACGAGCGCGACGGCGGGGGCTGCCGTGCCGACGGGTACGGCAGTGGTCGCGGTCGCGGCGGGCGCA
Source organism: Demequina sp. NBRC 110051 (assembly GCF_002090055.1). GTDB lineage: Bacteria > Actinomycetota > Actinomycetes > Actinomycetales > Demequinaceae > Demequina. The sequence continues at coordinate 107,895 of NZ_BBRH01000007.1, read as the reverse complement.
CTCATCGCACGTCCGCGGCGTCGCTCGCGAGTCTCGCGGCCTCCTCGAGGCTCACGGCGCGGTCGAGCAGGACGGTGGTGAGGCCGATCTCGACCGTGCCGCCGTCGGGGATGGTGAGCGGGCGGTCCCACGCAAGGGCCGGGCCGGCGCCGGGATACTCGGCCGCGCGGACAAACCAGGGCCTCGCGGTGCCGTGCTGGACCGCAAGCCAGGTGGTCGCATCGGCCCCCTCGCCCTGCACAAAGGCGAGCCAGGGGGAGCGCGAGCCGTGTGCCGCCTGCTCGCCGGCGCCGCCCTGGCTGAGCACCGTGGTCGCGGCCGTCAGCGGCAGGCGCCAGAACCAGCCGCCGTAGCCCGCGCCGCGCCGCCCGTTGGTGGCAGGGGAGCCGATGGTGACGCCCCCATGTTCGGCGCGCAGTACCGAGCGCCACGTCAGCGCCCACGCGTCCTCGTCAGCGAGCAGGTGGGCACCCAGCCGGCGCGACTCCTCGAGTTGGGCGTCGTCTCTCTCGTCGTACCAGCGCACCGCGTCGCGCAGGATGTGCGGATCGGTGCCGTCGACCACGGGCCCCGCGCTGACCTGTTGGCCGTGATTCTCGAGGAGCGTAGGGCCCACGTCTCGCACAAACGTGCGCCCGCCCCAATAGCTGGTGCCGTTGACGTCAGGCACCGCGAGGGACACGCCGTAGTGATGGCGGTGATCCACCGGCGCGGCATCAGTGAGCACATGCCCGGCCAGGGTGTGGACGGGGTGCAGGTAGGGACGGCGCGCATGCACCTGCGGCAATCGCGCGCCCGATTCATACCGAGCCAGCGGCTCGCCGCGCCATTCGAGCACGGTCACGTCGCCGTCGGGGTGCCAGGCCGGCCCGCCGTCGCGCGTGACGCCCGTCGGGGCTGCGGACGCAGGGGAGACGGCCGATGCGCCACGGCCTTCCGTACGTGTCGCCGGGCTGGCAGCCGCGCTGGCGCCCGCGTGCGTATCGGTGCCCGCGGGGCTGGGGGCGAGGCCGCCCTCGGCCACCGACCGGGGCACGGGTCCCGTGCTCGCGCGCACCTCGAGGCGGGGCTCGAACCGGGTGTGGGGGGAGGCGGTGGTGCCCTGGTTCTCGATCACGGTGAACAGCTCCTGCCAGGCGTGACGACCCAACTCGTGCTGGGGCACGGCCACGGTGGTGAGGGACGGGGTGGAGTATTGCGCGAGCTCGATGTCGTCGAAGCCGGTGACGGAGATGTCTCCCGGCACCGCCACGCCCGCCTGGTTCAGCGCCGCGAGCAGGCCGAACGCGGCGAGGTCGTTGAAGGCCACGACGGCGGTGGCACGGGCCGCGAGCACGGCGTCGCGCGCGCCGTAGCCTGCGGCGACCGTCGCGCCTGCGGGAACTTCGACGATGTCGAGCCCCGGGTGAATCCGTGCGGCCTCGGCGAGGCCCTCGCGCCGGCGGGCATCCGCGTAGCTGGGCGGGGGGCCGGCGAGGTACACGATGCGCGTGTGGCCCAGGTCCACCAGGTGGCGGATCACCGCGAGGGTGCCCGCTCGGTAATTCACCGTGAGGCTCGGGACGGACGGTTCGGGGCTGTCGCGGTTGACGAGCACCATGGGGCTCGCCTGGCGCACCAGCGTGGTGAGCTGCTCTTGGGGCATGCGCGGCGAGACCAGCACGAGCGCGTCGCAGCGCATGCGGGCCTCGAGCGCGATGGCGGCCTCATCCTGCGGATTCTCCGCCGTATCCGCGACGAGCACCCGATACCCACGGGTCGCGGCGGCGTCGGTGATGCCGCTGAGCACGTGCTGAAACATCGGGTTGGTGAGGTCGGGGACCACGAGCGCGACCGTCTCGGTGCGTCCCAGCGACAGGCTGCGCGCCACGTTCGACGGGCGGTACTGGAGCTCCTCGGCGACCGCGAGCACACGGGCGGCGATGTCCTCGGCGACCGTGGCGCGCCCGTTCATGACCCGCGACACCGTGGCGCGCGACACCCCGGCGGCGTCGGCCACATCGCCGATCGTCGCAGCCGTGCGGGGCCGGCTGACCTTAGGCATACGTTTCTCCATCGTGAATCGCGTCCGCTGCAGCCTCTTCATTGAGGCTGTGAGGGCGGGAAACCTGTTTCCTAGTTGTGACCGTACACCATTGGAAACCGGTTACACCTGTGATACGTTCTGAATCGGAAAGCGGTTTCACAACGACGTGAGTCCCGTGAAGCCACCTGATCAATGACGATCCGGAGGATTCGATGCTTGTGCCGATGAGCCGACGCCAGGGGGGCGTCCTTGCAGCGGGGGTGACGCATGTCCGTCGTCTCTGAGCTGCGTTCCGTCCGCCGCCCCAAGGGCAAGCGGCGCCCGTCCGCGCTTCACAAGGGGGATGGGAAGGCCGCGATCTTCTTCTTGGGGCCGTGGTTCCTGGGGCTGATTCTCATCACGGCTGGCCCCATGGCCGCATCGGCCTATCTGTCGTTCACGGACTACAGCCTGCTCGAGGCCCCCAACTGGATCGGCCTCGACAACTACATCCGCATGTTCGATGACCCGCGACTGATCAACTCGCTCAAGGTCACGTTCATGTACGTGTTGATCTCGGTGCCGTTGCAGTTGGCCGCGGCGCTCGCGCTCGCGCTGGTGCTCGACCGGGGTCTCAGGGGCCTCGCGATCTACCGCTCGGTCTACTACCTGCCGTCGCTCTTGGGCGGATCGGTTGCGATCGCGCTGCTGTGGCGCCAGGTGTTCGGCGCGGACGGCCTGGTCAACGCGGTCCTCGCGTGGTTTGGCATCGAGGGCGAGGGGTGGGTCTCGCACCCGGACTATGCGCTCGGCACCCTGATGATCCTGAACATCTGGACCTTCGGCGCACCGATGATCATCTTCCTCGCCGGCCTGCGCCAGATCCCGCAGATGTACTACGAGGCCGCGTCGATCGACGGCGCCAGCAAGTGGCGTCAGTTCACTTCGATCACCATTCCGCTGCTCACGCCCATCATCTTCTTCAACCTGGTCTTGCAGCTCATCAACGCTTTCCAGACGTTCACACAGGCCTACGTGGTCAGTGGCGGCACGGGCGGCCCGGCGGATTCGACGATGTTCTACACGCTGTACCTGTACCAAAAGGGCTTCGCGTCCCTCGACATGGGATACGCGTCCGCGATGGCGTGGCTGCTACTCGCGATCGTCGCCGGCATGACGGCCGTCAACTTCCTCGTCTCCAAGTATTGGGTTTTCTACAATGACTGAGTCATCCGTGCGCGACAAGGCACCCGCGACCACGCCCTCCATCGTCGAGATGGCGGAGCGCTACCCCGAGCCCCAAGAAAAGCCCACGTACTGGCGCTCGCGGACCCGGTCGCTCCTCAAGCACGCGGGCCTGATCGCCTTCGGCCTCGTGATGCTGTACCCGCTGCTGTGGATGATCGCGAGCTCGTTCAAGCCCGACGCCATCATCTTCCGCGAGCCGGGGCTGTGGCCCACCGACGTGACCCTCGAGAACTACACCGAGGGGTGGAATGCGCTCCTGCACCCGTTCAGCCACTACCTGCTGAACTCGGCGATCATCGTGGCCGGCTCGCTCGTGGGCAACCTGGTGGCCTGCTCGATGGCTGCCTACGCCTTCGCGCGGCTCGAGTTCCGCGGCCGCGGCCTGTGGTTCGCGATCATGCTGATGTCGATCATGCTGCCGATCCACGTGATCATCGTGCCCCAGTACATCCTGTTCTCCGAGCTCAACTGGATCAACACGTTCCTGCCGCTGATCGTGCCCAAACTGCTGGCCACGGACGCCTTCTTCATCTTCCTGATGGTGCAGTTCTTCCGCGGCATCCCCCGTGAGCTTGACGAGGCGGCCAGGCTCGACGGCTGCGGCCACTTCCGCATCTATTTCCGCATCATGCTGCCGCTGTCGCTGCCGGCCCTCGCGACCACCGCGATCTTCACTTTCATCTGGACGTGGAACGACTTCTTCAGCCAGCTGATCTTCCTGACCCGACCGGACATGTACACCGTGCCGGTCGCGCTGCGCACGTTCATCGACGCGACCTCGGAGAGCTCGTGGGGCTCCCTGTTCGCGATGTCGATCGTGTCGCTCATCCCCATCTTCCTGGTCTTCCTGTTTGGCCAGAAGTACCTCGTCAAGGGCATCGCCACGACGGGAATCAAGTAGCACGGCGCCTTCCCCGGTGCATCCGACCGAAGAACAACGAAGTTCCACGTGAAGGAGAAGACAATGACCCGACTGACACTGAATCGCACGGGAGCGCGCACTATGGCGTGGCGTTCGAGCGCGGTGCTCGCCGCGGGCGTGCTGACGCTCGCCGCCTGCAGCGGCGACAACGGCGCCGCCCCAGAAGAGGAGCCAGAGGCGACCGGCAGCGCCACCGCCGACGGCGGCTCGGAGGCCGCGGGCGGCGACGGCAACGCGGAGATCCGCTTCTCGTGGTGGGGCTCCGACGAGCGCCACACGCTGACCCAGGAGGTCATCGACCTCTTCATGGAGAAGAACCCCGACATCACCGTGGTGCCCGACTACACCGACTGGGGCGGCTACTGGGACAAGCTCGCCACCACCGTGGCCGGCGGCGACACCCCCGACGTGATGACGCAGGAGGAGCGCTACCTCACCGACTACGCCAACCGCGGCGTGGTGGGCGACCTCGCGGCGCTCGGTCTCGACACCTCCATGATTGACCCGAGCGTGATCCAGTCCGGCACCATCGACGGCAAGCTCGCCGGCGTAGCCACCGGCATCAACGCGTACGCGATCGTCGCCGACCCCCAGATCTTCGAGGAGGCGGGCGTGGAGATGCCCGACGACACGACTTGGACGTGGGACGACTTCGTGTCGATCAGCACCGAGATCTCGGACGCGCTGGGCGATGACGTCTACGGCGTGCAGGACTACGGCGGCAACGAGGCGGGCTTCAACATCTACGCCCGCCAGCACGGAGAGTCGCTCTACGCGGAGGACGGCAGCCTGGGCTACGAGGACGCCACGCTCGAGGCGTGGTGGCAGCACCTCGTCGACCTGCGTGCCGCCGGCGCCATGCCCGACGGCGCTCGCTCCGTGGAGATTGCGGAAGGCGGCCCCGAGCAGTCGCTGCTGGGCACGAACTCCGGCGCCATGGGCATGTGGTGGACCAACCAGCTGGGTGCCATCTCGAGTGCCGCCGGGCGTGACCTGGTGCTCCTTCGCCTGCCCGGAGAGAGCGAGTCTGAGCGCACTGGCATGTACTTCAAGCCGGCCATGTTCTACTCGGTCGCCGCGGACACCGAGTACCCCGAGGCGGCGACGGCGTTCGTCGACTTCCTCATCAACGACCCCGAGGCCGGCGCGCTGATCCTGTCGGACCGTGGTCTGAACGCCAACACCGATGTCCGCGCGGCGGTGTCCGACCAGCTCGACCCGCTCGAGCAGCAGGCGGCCGAGTTCCTCGCGGCGCTCGAGTCCGAGATCGTCGACGGCCCGCCCGCCCCGCCCAACGGCGCGGCTGACGTGCCCGAGATCACCGGTCGCATCAACGAGCAGGTGCTGTTCGACACGATCAGCCCGGCCGAGGCGGCCGCACAGTTCACGTCCGAGGCCTCGGCAGCCATCGGTCAGTAATCCGGTAGGCCGTCCCCGGGCCTTGTGGATTCCCCCGGGGTCGGCCCACCTCTCCTCCTGAGAACGTCAAGACCCCCGCAACCCGATGGTGGCTGTGGGGGTCTTGACGTGTCTGCTGGAAGGTGGCTAGTGGCCGCCGGCCGCGATGTAGGCGACGGCGCCCAGGATCGCGATCACGACGACAGCGAAGCAGGTCCACGCGCCGATGACGCGGCCGCGCGAGACGGTGCCATCGGCACCCACGGCGCCGGGACCGGCGAGCAGGCGCACGCCGATCGCGAAGACGGTGGGCAGGCCGGCGCCGACGACGATGCCGTACAGCAGCACCTGTCCCAGCGCGGACCATTCGATGTATTGGCTCATGGTCGTCTCCTAGCGCTCGGTCGTGTCGGTATCGCGGGCCTCGGCCGCGCGCTGGCGGGCGGCCTCTTCGGCGGCAACCGCCTCGGCCTCCAGCATCTTCTGCTGACGCTTCTTGGCCTTGCGCAGGCGCTTGCGCTTGACCTTCATGATCTCGGGGTGGTGAACCGACACGGACTCGGCGATGTACGCCTCGGAGTCCTGCGCGGGGTCCCAGTTGTCGTTGACGTTCTTCGAGCTGATGGGCTTGCGGCGCGACCACATGTAGATCGCGAAGGAGATCGCGATCAGCAGGCCGAAGACCACGAACGAGCCGAGGGTGCCGCCGCCGATCGAGATGTCGATCCAGTAGAACATCGCTCCCACGAGTGCCGCCGATGGCACCGTGATGAGCCACGCGGCGAACATGCGGCCCGCGACGGACCAGCGCACCGAGGAGCCCTTCATGCCGACGCCGGAGCCCAGGATCGAGCCGGTCGCGACGTGCGTGGTGGACAGCGAGTAGCCGAAGTGGCTCGACAGCAGGATGACGGCCGCGGACGAGGTCTCGGCGGCCATGCCCTGACGCGACTCGAGCTCGACGAGGCCCTTACCGAGCGTGCGGATCACGCGCCAGCCGCCCGTGTAGGTGCCGAGCGCCATCGCGAGGGCACAGCTGACGATGACCCAGAAGGGCACCGAGGAGTCCTCGGGCACGGCGCCGGCAGCGATCAGCGCGAGCAGGATGATGCCCATCGACTTCTGCGCGTCGTTGGTGCCGTGTGCGAGGGAGACGAGCGACGCGGAGCCGATCTGGCCCCAGCGGAACAGCTTGTCGTTGGACTCCTGAGGCACGTCCTTGGTCAGGCGTGCGACGAGCCACGTGCCGATGGTGCCCACTAGGATCGCGACCACGGGGGCGACGAGCGCGGGGATCAGCACCTTCGAGGTGAGTCCGTCCCACTGGACGCCACCGGTACCGGCCGCGGCGAGCACCGCGCCCACCACGCCGCCGATGAGGGCATGCGAGGACGATGAGGGCAGCCCGAACAGCCACGTCACGAGGTTCCACACGATGCCTCCGGCGAGGCCGGCGAGCACCACAGGGAGCGTCACGACGCCGGCGTCGACGATCCCCGTCGCGATCGTCGCCGCCACGGTGAGCGACAGGAAGGCGCCCACCATGTTGAGCGACGCCGAGAGGATGACGGCTGCCTTGGGCTTGAGGGCTCGCGTCGCGATGGAGGTTGCCATCGCGTTGCCTGTGTCGTGGAATCCGTTGGTGAAGTCGAACGCAAGCGCGGTCGCGACGACGACGGCCAGGAGAAGCGGCTCAGTCACGCCCACCATTGTGACGGATCGGTGAACAGAAAGTGAACCGGGAGGTCCCGGTTGGAGGACTTTTTCTCCAGTCCTTAGCTGTGGACCCCTTCCACGTAGTACCAGCGCCCGTCGATGCGCCGAAATGTGCTCGTCTCGCGCAGGGTCTGTGGACCCGACCCCTCGTCAAAGTGGGCCACGAATGTGACGGTGCCCGTCGCATCGGCCGCCTGCCCGGACGTCGTATCGAGCACCTCGAGGCCCAGCCAGGTCACCCCGCCCGTCTCGACGGACCCGGGCCGGGTCTGCGGCACCCAGGTGCGCAGCAGGTAGCCGGCGTCGCGGCGCACAAAGGCGGTGTATCGCGACCTCATGAGGGCCTGTGCCGTGGTCGCCTCCCGCTCGCCGCGCAGCAGGGGGCGGCAACAGTCCGCGAACGGCACACCGCTGCCGCACGGGCATGCGGCGGCCATCAGGCGCCCGCCGTCATCGGCTGCCCGCCGCCTTGAGCGCCGCCTGGGTGAAGCCGGCGACGGCCTCGAGCGGCGTGTCCCACGAGCACATGAGGCGCACCTCGACGGTTTCGGGGGTGGAGCCGGGCTTCCAGTCGTAGAAGCGGTAGGACTCGCGCAGGGTGTCGGCGAGGGTGCGGGGCATCTCGACGAACACCGCGTTGGCCTCGGTGGCCTGTGTGAAGTGGACGGTGCCGGTCGCGGCCAGCGGCGCGAGCTGGGCGCGCAGGCGTGCGGCCATGTCGTTCGCGTGGGAGGCGTTGCGACGCCACAGCGGCTCGCCGCTCGCGCCGGTGCTGGTCATGAGCGCCGTGAGCTGGGCGGACACGTAGCGCATCTTGGAGCCCAGCTGCATGGTCTGCTTGCGCAGGAACGGCAGGTCGCGGCCGAGCTCCTCGCGGAGGTCCTCGGCGAGAATGATGACGGCCTCGCCCAGCATGGCGCCGTTCTTGGTGCCGCCGAAGGAGATGACGTCGGCTCCGGCGGTCGCCTCCTTGAGGCCGATGCCGAGGCTCGCCGCCGCGTTGGCGACCCGCGCGCCGTCGAGGTGGACGCGCATGCCGAGCGCGTGGGCGCGGTCCGTGAGCGCCGCGAGCTGGTCCTGGCTGTAGACCGTGCCGACCTCGGTGGACTGGGTGAGCGACAGCACGAGCGGCTGGGCCCGGTGCTCGTCGCCCAGGTCGGGGGCGTAGCGGTCCAGGGAGGCGGGGTCGATGCGGCCGTCGGGCGCGGGAACCTCGAGAATCTTCAGCCCGCCCACGCGTTCGGGAGCCCCGTTCTCGTCGACGTGGATGTGGGCGTGCTCCGAGGCGACCACGCCTCCCCAGCGCGGGCTCAGTGCCATGAGCGACACCACGTTCGCGCCCGTGCCATTGAAGACAGGGAAGCCGAGCGCCTGGTCGCCGAACGTGGCCGTGATGGCCTCGTCGAACGCCGCCGTGGTGGCATCCCCCCCGTAGGCGACCTCGTGGCCGCCGTCGGCGGCCTGAATCGCGGCGAGGACCTCGGGGTGGATCGAGGCGTAGTTGTCGGAGGCGAAGTGAATAGCGTCGGTCACGTCAGACAGTCTCGCACCGGACGCTGGGGGCCTGTGCCGCGCCGAGCCCAGGCTGGACGCGGCGCAGCGGCGGCGGCCACGCCGCTACGCGTCTACGCCGCGACCGGGCGGGCCCAGCGATCCCCGTGCATGGTGAAGCCCACTCGGCGCAGGTACTCCTCGTCGAGTTCCTCGCGCGGGGCGATCTCGAGCCGGTCGAAGCCGGCGGACCTGAGCACGTCCGACTCGCGATAGACGAACTCGCCGGGAGTGAAGTCGCGGAAGCGTTCCTTGACCCAGTCGAGCTCGACCCGGCCCACGCCCCCGCCCGCGTCCGTGACGGCGACCACGCCCACGGCCTCGTCGCCCCTGACGACCAAGAACGTGTGGCGAGATCCGCCGGCGGCGGTGCCGGCATCGGCCGCGACATCGAACCATGGCGCGTGCGCGGCGATGTCGTCGCGGTGCACGTCGAGGAGGTGGCGGAGGAACGCATTGGCGGCGTCGACGGGAAGCACCTGGTAGACCTCCGCGTCGTGGCGCTCGCGGTACAGGCGCGTGAGCCAGTAGATGTCGATCACGGTGATCGCGAGGTTCATGAAGGCGAACTGCCACACGCCGATCGCCGCGTTGTAGCCCGTCGCGAGGACCGCACCCACCAGGTTCATCCACCTGAAGCGCAGCACGCGTGCCTGCATGAGAGACGCGACGACCAGCAGGGAGCCGGCCCAGCCGATGACCTCGAGCACTGTTTGCATGAGGCTCAGGCTACGGGGGTGGTGTGCGGCGGCGCGTGTCGAGTCAGGGGCGCGTGTCTCCTGGCATGACATCAGTGTCGAAAAACGGCCGAGATCGACACTCATGTCCTGCTGGGGAGCAAACAACGCGCCCGTACCCTGGTCCGATGGAGAAGACCACGGCGAGGGCCGATGCGTGGGTCTGGGCCGTGCGCCTGGCCAAGTCGCGCTCGCTTGCCACGGCGGCGTGCAAGGCGGGCCACGTGCGGGTCAATGGAGACAAGGCCAAGCCGGCGACGCCCGTGCGCGTAGGTGACCGGGTGGTGGTGCGCGGCGGCGAACGCGAACGCATTGTGGTGGTGCGCAAGATTCTGGTGAAGCGCGTGGGCGCCGCGGTCGCCGTGGAAGCCTATGAGGACCAGAGCCCGCCCCCGCCGCCCAAGGCAGAACGGCCCGCGCCCATCGGCGTGCGCGACCGCGGCGCCGGACGGCCCACCAAGAAGGACCGCCGCCAGATCGAGCGCCTGCGGGGACGGGGCTGACCCGTGTGTGGCTATCTAGCGCGCCGCCTCGACCACCGCGGTGGAGAACGCGGGCAGGTCGTCGGGGTTGCGCGAGGTGAGTAGCGTCCAGCCGTTCGCCTCGCAGCGCTTGAGCTCCTCGTCGACCCACGTCGCTCCGGCGTTGCGCAGGTCGGTAGCGAGCGACGGGTAGGACGTCGCGGTCTTGCCGCCGGCAACGTCGGCCTCCGCGAGGAGCCACGGCCCGTGGCAGATGGCGGCGACGGTCTTGCCGTCGCGCGCGAAGGTCTGCACCAGTGACACGGCCTCCTCGTGGGTGCGCAGCGTGTCGGCGTTGATGGTGCCGCCGGGGATGACGAGCACGTCGTATCCCTCGGGGTCCACGTCGGCGAGCGCGAGGTTCGGCGTGACGGACTCGCCGGGGTCCTTGTCGCCCACGAGCGTCTGGATCGGGTCGAGGACAGGTGCCGCCACGGTGACGGGCACGCCCGCCTCCTTCAGCGCGGCGAGGGGCTTCACGAGCTCGTCCTGCTCGACTCCGTAGTTCGTCGTGATCACGAGCGCGGTCATGTCGATCTCCTTCCGTCGGGGGTGCGACGAAGGTGCCGTCGCACGTCCCTCGTCAACGGCAGGCGACGGCCGATGCATTCCTCACCCCGGCATCGGCCGTCCAGGAGAGGCCGTTAGGCGCGCCAGATGCGCTCCGTGTAGTCGCGCATGGAGCGGTCGGAGCTGAAGAAGCCCGTGCGCGCCACGTTGAGGATCGCGGAGCGGGTCCACGCGTCCTCGTCGCGGTACGCGGCCTCGACCCGGTCCTGCGCGTCCACGTAGGAGCGGAAGTCCGCCAGCGCCATGAATCGGTCGCGCTCGATGAGCGACGCGCACACGGAGGCCACGAAGGATCCGCGCTCACCGCCCGTGAGAGCACCGGACATGAGCAGGTTGAGGGCGCGGTGGAGGTCCTCGTCGGACTCGTAGTACTTCTCGGGCTTGTAGCCGGACTCGCTCAGCGCGGCGACCTCGGGCTCGGTCATGCCGAACAGGAAGAAGTTGTCGTCGCCCACCAGCTCGCGGATCTCGACGTTCGCGCCGTCGTCGGTGCCGATGGTCAGGGCGCCGTTTAGCGCGAACTTCATGTTGCCGGTGCCCGAGGCCTCCTTACCGGCCAGCGAGATCTGCTCGGACAGGTCCGATGCCGGGATCAGCTTTTCGGCAAGCGTCACGTTGTAGTTGGCCGGGAAGGCGACCTTGAGCTTGCCCTCGAGCGAGGCGTCGGCGTTGATCGTGGCGCCCACGTGGTTGATCAGCGCGATGGTCTCCTTCGCGCGCACGTAGCCGGGCGCGGCCTTGGCGCCGAACACGAACGTGCGCGGCGTGACGTCCGCCAGGGCAAGGCGTCCTGAGGTGATGCGCTCGTACAACGACACGATGTGCAGCAGCTTGAGCGATTGGCGCTTGTACTCGTGCAGGCGCTTGACCATGGCGTCGACCATCGCGTCGGGCGAGATCTCGATCCCGTCGCGCGCCGCGAGCACATCGGCAAAGCGGGCGCGGTTGGCGCGCTTGATGTCGCGGAAGCGCGCACGGAACGACGGGTCGTTCGCGAGCGGCTCCAGGCCGCGCAGGCGGTCGAGGTCCGCGACCCAGCCCTCGCCGATGGCCTCGGTGATGAGCTCCGACAGCGTCGGGTTGGCCAGGCGCACAAAGCGCCGCGGGGTCACGCCGTTGGTGACGTTCGTGAACTTCTCGGGCCACATGTCGGCGAAGTCCGTCAGCACCTTGTCGGCGAGTAGCTGCGAGTGCAGGGCGGCCACGCCGTTGACCTTGAAGCCAGCGACCGTGGCGAGGTAGGCCATGCGCACGGCGCGCACGGGCTCCTCGGCGATGATCGACATGTGGCGCTCGCGCAGCGGCTCGTGCGGGTAGCGCTCGCGCACCGCCGCGAGAAACTCCTCATTGATGCGGTAGATGATCTCGAGGTGGCGCGGCAGCAGCCGGCCCAGCAGGTCCACGGACCACACCTCGAGCGCCTCGGGCAGCAGGGTGTGGCACGTGTAGGCGAACACCTTTTGGGCGATGGCCCAGGCGGCGTCCCACTCCATGCCGCGCTCGTCCACGAGGATGCGCAGCAGCTCCGGCACCGCGATGACCGGGTGGGTGTCGTTGAGCTGGAACGTGATCCGGTCCGGCAGGGTCGCGAGGTCTGCGCCCTCGGGCAGCACGCGGTCCAAGTAGTCGCGCAGCGAGCAGGCGACAAAGAAGTACTGCTGCTGCAGGCGCAGCTCCTTGCCCTGCGGCGTCGAGTCCTCGGGGTAGAGCACCTGCGAGATGGTCTCGGCGCGGGTCTGGGCGCGCACGGCGTCCTCGAAGTCGCCCGAGTTGAAGATCTTCAGGTCGAAGGCCTGCGTGGCCTTCGCGCTCCACAGGCGCAGCGTGTTGACGCGTCCGTTGCGGTAGCCGGGAACCATGTAGGTGTAGGGCACGCCGACGACGTGCCAGTCGGGCACCCAGGCGCGGCGCTCGACGCCGTCCTCGCCGGTGATGACGTCCACGCGACCGCCGAAGCCGACCTCGACGGCGTTCTCGGGGTGCGGCATCTCCCACGGCGAGCCCATGGCGAGCCAGTTGTCGGCCTCCTCGACCTGGTGGCCGTCCACGAAGGTCTGCTTGAAGATGCCGTAGTCGTAGCGGATGCCGTAGCCGATCGCGGGGATGTCCTCGGTGGCCATCGAGTCGATGAAGCACGCGGCCAAGCGCCCCAGGCCGCCGTTGCCCAGGCCCGGCTCGACCTCGAGCTCGCGCAGCTCGTCGAGGCTCAGCCCGAGAGACTCCATCGCCTCGCGCGCAATGCCGCCCAGGTCCGCGGCCAGCAGGTTGTTGTCGAGCTGGCGGCCCAGCAGGAACTCGGCGGACAGGTACGCGACCTGCTTCTCGCCGCCGGTGCGCTGAGCGTCCGTGGTGGCCAGCCAGTCCGAGGTCAGGTAGGCCCGCACGGTGCGCGCGAGCGCCTGGTACTTGTCGTTGTCGGAGGCACCCTCGAGCGAAACACCCTGGGTAAAGGTCAACTGCTGGAGGAACTCGCGCGTGAAGCTCGCGACGTCTCGGTCACGGACGGCGATGGTGGGGGCGATGTCGGTCACGGGATCAACCTACGACTTGGGGGACCGCGATGGGGTCCGTTCCCACCAAAGTTAACGCCGCCGACACATCGTCCTCGGGGCCCCTGGTCCCGCCGTGACGCACGCCACATTCGCGTGCGAGGAGGGCCGATACCGCGGCCGGGTTTGCTTAAGGTCCACCCGGCCACGGCATCGGCCGGCGTCGTCAGGCCCGCAGGGCCTCGGCGGACACGGGCTCGGCAGTCTCGTCACCCGAGCGCGCGGAGACCAGAATCTTCGCGCCGTTACCGCCACGCAGGCGCTTCATCGCGTCCTCGGTCTCGTCGAGGCTCACGGTCTCGACCCAGCCATCGGTGACGTATGCGCCGGCGCGCATGGCCTCGATGACCTCGTCGTACTCGTGCTGCAGGTAGCCCATGGCACCCACCACGTCGAGCTCGGCGCGCACCAGGCTCAGCCCGCCCACGGCGAAGGGTCGCTCGTGCAGCGCGACGACCACCAGGCGGCCCGTGGGGGCGAGGGACGCGATGGCGCCCTCGATCGCGGGTCCCACACCGGCGGCATCGAAGGCCACGGACACGCCCTCGCCGTCGGTGAGCAGCTGCACGGCACCCGCGAGGCTGTCGTTGATGGGGTCCACCACGGTGGCGCCGAAGGAGGCGATGAGCTCGCGACGCTCCACGCTCGGCTCCGACACGAGGACCCGCGTCACGCCGCGGGCCTTGAGCGCGAAGTACAGGCCGATGCCGATGGGGCCGGCGCCCACGATCAGCGCCGAGGCGTTCTCGGGGTACTCGGCACGGGAGACCGCGTGCCACGCGACCGTCATGGGCTCGACCAAGGCGCCCATCTTGAGGTCGATGCCTTCGGGTAGGACGTGCAGTCGGTGCGCGTCGACCACGGTGTACTCCGCCATGCCGCCGCCGTCGGAGGCGATGCCGTGGAAGCTGATGAACGGGCACGCGTTCGGCCGCTCGGCACGGCACGCGACGCATTCGCCGCACGAGTACTGGCCGAAGACGGCGCAGTCGTCGCCCACCTGCACGGAGTCGACGCCCTCGCCGAGCGCGGCGACGGTGCCGGAGAACTCGTGCCCGAGGACCTGGGGCAGCGTCGCTCCGGTCACGGGGTGGGGCGTGTCGTGGCTGAGGCCCAGCGCCTCGGGCGCCCAGACGGCGTGCAGGTCGGACCCGCAGATGCCGGCGTAGCCATTGCGCAGCAGGACCTGGCCGGGTCCGGGGGTGGGGACGGGGATGTCGTCGACGCGCAGGTCTTCGCGGCCGTGAAGGACGACGGCTTTCATGGTGGTCATGCGTGAGCCTCCTTGCTCGTGCGGCCGGGGTGGTGGCCGCGTGCGGATCCAGGGTGGGGACGTTCTCAAGATTAAAAGGAACTTCGTCCTAGGCCGCGCTCGCCCCCGTGTGGAGTGTGATGCGCCTCACACAACACGCCGAAGGCTAGGGGCGTCGCAGGAGCGCGACGATCGCATCGACGTAGGCGTCCCACCCCGTGTCACCACGGCCGATGCGACGGCTGAGATTGGCGTCCCACCTCGCCAACAGCGCGGGGTCGCCGGCGCGGGTGAGGGCCGCGGCCAGGGCGGCCGGGTCATCCGCGGGGACCACCAGTCCGTAGTCGTCGTCGCCCACCAGGGCGGGGAGCCCTCCCACGTCGCTCACCACGAGCGGCACGCCGCAGTCGAGCGCGACGAGTGCGGCGCCCGAGGCGGTGGCGGAGCGGTAGGGATACACGGCGACATCGGCGGCATGAAAGATCGCCGGCACGTGAGCGGCGTCGACGTAACCCGGCTCGAGGCTCACCCTGTCGCCGAGCCCCAAGCGCGCGACCTGGCGCTCAAACTGCTCGGCGCCGCCCCAAAACTCGCCCACCACCCGCAGCCGCGTGCGGGGCGCGAGCGCGACCGCCTCGAGCAGCACGTCGAGGCCTTTGTAGGGCCTGACCAGGCCGAACGCGAGCAGATCGAGGGGCTTGTCGGGGTCGGTGCGAACCACCCGGTCGGGGTCGGGCCACGCGTCGAGCGAGGACGGCAACGCGGCCACCGTGACGTCCGTGGCGCCCAGGCCCCGTGCCGCCCTGGCCTCGTCCTCGGTGTGGACGACCACGGCATCAGCCGTCCGGATCACCCGGCGCGCAATGGCGCGGTCGAGCCGGCCAGACTCGTGCGGCACCACGTTGTGGAACAGCGCGATCACACGCACCCCGGCGCGCCTGAGTGTGTGCATCATGGCGAGGTACGCGAGCGCCTGGAGCGGCGTGACGACGGTCATGATGACGGTGCGGGTGGCGCGCAGGCGGCGCGCCTCGCGCCACCACGTCCACGGCGCGAACCACGACAGGGTGCGGCGGGTGCGGGCAAACGGCAGCGTCTCGGGCTCGCCCGCGGGGACCGTGAGGCGGCCGGGGTAGAGCAGGCGCGGGTACTGGTGGCGCCAGGACACGAGGTCGACCGTGAGTCCACGCCGCTCGAGCCCATGTGCGAGCCGCGTGGTGTGCTGGGCGATCCCACCCTTGAACGGGTGGGTAGGGCCCACGAGCGCGACGTCGGTGATCACGGGCCCTCGGCGGGGGCGTCCACCGGCTCGGGACCCTCGCTCGCCCGCTCAGCCACGGAATCGGCGCGGTTGCCTACGGAATCGGCGCGGTTGCCTACGGAATCGACCCCCGCCCCGGCGGGCTGCGCCGGCCCGTAGCGCTGCGTCTTGAGGTGCTCGAGCGACTGCTCCGTGAGGATGCGGTTGGACTTCAGCAGATCGGAGATGACGCCCAACGCCACCGCCAGCGCCGCGGCCACCAAAAGTGTGGTGCCCAGGATGAGGGACTGCAGGTGGTTGCCGCCGGTGTCGAGCGCCATGAGGATCGCGTAGCGCACAAAGGGGATGAGGCCGATGGTGCCCAGCACCACCGCGAGGCTCGCGAACACCGCCCACGGCCGATACATGACGGACGAGCGCAGAATCGCCTGCGCCGAGCGCCACATGTGCTCACCCATGTTCGCGAACAGGCGCGACTCGCGGGTCTTGGGGTTGGTGTCGATGGGCACCGACGTGATGGCCAGGCGCTTCTCGCCGGCCTGGATGATCGTCTCCATCGTGTAGCTAAAGCGCGTCAGCACGTTCAGGCGATAGAGCGCGTAACGGGAGTAGGCGCGAAACCCGCTCGCGGCATCGGGCAATCGCGTTCCCGCGGCCTTGTTCACGACCCACGAGCCGAACCGTTGCATGCGCTTCTTGAAGGGCGAGAAGTGGGCGATCTGATGCGTCTGGCGATCGCCGATGACGATGTCGGCGCGCCCCGCGAGGATGGGCGCGACCAGGTCCCCGATGCGTTCTTGCGGGTACTGGTTGTCGCCGTCGGTGTTCACCACGATGTCCGCGCCGCGCGCGAGGGCATGGTCCACGCCGTCCCTAAAGGACTGGGCGAGGCCCATGGTGCGGGTGTGACGGATGACGTGTGCGCCGTGGGCGCGTGCGATGGCCCCGGTCGCGTCCGTCGAGCCGTCGTCGATGACGACGACGTCGATCTGATCGATCCCCTCGATATGCGTGGGGATCGACTCGAGGACGGTGGCAAGCGAGCCCTCCTCATTGAGGCAGGGCACCTGGACGACGAGCTTCACGCCCGCCAGCCTACTGACGGGTGCGGCGCCACACCGTGAGGCCGATGCCCACTATCAGCGCGAGTCCCGCGCCACCGATGGCCCCCGCCACCGCGGCGCCCGCATAGGAGTGGCCCGCGAAGCGCTCGGCGAAGTCGTCCGTCCACCACAGCGAGCCGAGCCAGCCGCCCAGCGCGCCGGCGAGGACCGCGATGATCCGGCCCGGGTTCACGAGGGGATGCACGCTCGCGACCCCCACGCCGGTCATGACTCCCAGCGCCGTCGCCAGCAGCGTCTCCATCGCCCGTCCTCCCCGTCGTCGAGCCTTCATCGTGGCATAAGGCCAGGCAGGGGTGGTGGTTCCCGGTCGGAGCGCGCCGTGCCCCGCGCGGCCTCTGTCCTCGCGCGAGCGGTTGCGCCACAATGGGCCGGTGACCTCCTTCTCTGACCGCCATATCGGACCTTCTGACGATGCTGTGGAGACGATGCTGGAGGCCGTCGGCCACCACTCGCTCGCGGACCTCGTCGAGGCAGCGGTACCCGAGTCGATCCGGCAGGACGACGTGCTGGTGCTGCCGGACCCGCTCACGGAGAACGACACGCTGCAGGCACTCCAGGGCTTCGCGCAGCGCAACCAGGTCCACATCCAGATGATCGGCCAGGGATATTTTGACACCATCACGCCGATGGTGATCCGCCGCAATGTCCTCGAGAATCCCGCCTGGTACACGGCCTACACGCCCTATCAGGCCGAGATCTCGCAGGGCCGGCTCGAGGCGATGCTCAACTTCCAGACCATGGTCTCCGACCTCACGGCGCTGCCCGTCGCGGGCGCCTCGCTGCTCGACGAGGCCACCGCGGTGTCCGAGGCCGTCCTGCTCATGCGCCGCGCGGTGCGCGGGCGCGAGGACGGCGTGGTGGTGCTCGACTCCGAGTGCCTGCCGCAGACCATCGCCGTGGCCTCGGCTCACGCCGAGGCGATCGGCCTGCGCCTCGAGGTCCAGGACATCGGCGAGGACTGGCAGCCGCCGGCCGACCTCATCGGCGTCGTCATCCAGCAGCCCGGGCTCACGGGAGTGCTGCGCGAGGTCCAGGACGTGATCGCGCGTGCTCACGACGCCGGCGGCCTTGTCACGATCGCGGCCGACCTGCTGAGCCTCACCATGATCACGCCGCCGGGAGAGATCGGCGCGGACATCGCCGTCGGCTCCGCGCAGCGCTTTGGCGTCCCGCTGTTCTTTGGCGGCCCGCACGCGGCGTTCATGTCCGTCAAGCAGGGCCTTGAGCGCCAGCTGCCCGGCCGCCTGGTGGGCGTGAGCGTGGACGCCGAGGGTCGCAAGGCCTACCGCCTGGCGCTCCAGACGCGCGAGCAGCACATCCGTCGCGACCGCGCCACGTCCAACATCTGCACCGCCCAGGCCCTTCTCGCCGTGGTGTCGAGCTTCTACGCCATCCACCACGGGCCGGACGGGCTGCGCGCGATCGCCAAGCAGGTGCACGCGACCGCGGTCACGCTGGCCGACGCGTTGAGCGCGGCGGGCGTCGAGATCCTCCACGAGCACTTCTTCGACACGGTGGTCGCCAAGGTGCCCGGCGGCGCCGACTCGGTCATCGCCCGCGCCGATGCCTCCGGCATCAACCTGCGCAAGGTCGATGACGACCACGTCGCGATGGCCTGTGACGAGGTCACCAGCCTCGACATCCTCGACACGCTCGTCACGGCCGTCACCGCCGCCAAGCGTCACGCCGTCTACACCGCTCCGCGCGTCGCGATCCCGCGTTCGCTGCGCCGCACCAGCGAGTACCTGCAGCACCCCATCTTCAGCATGTACCGCTCGGAGACCTCGCTGATGCGCTACATGCGCCGCCTCGCGGACCGCGACCTGGCGCTGGATCGCACGATGATCCCACTGGGCTCGTGCACGATGAAGCTCAACGCGGCCGTCGAGATGGCCCCCATCTCGTGGCCCGGCTTCGCGCGCATCCACCCGTTCGCGCCGTCTGCCCAGACCGGCGGCTACCGCGACATGATCGCCCAGCTTGAGGGCTGGCTTGCCGACATCACCGGCTACGCGGCCGTCTCGGTGCAGCCCAACTCGGGAGCCCAGGGCGAGTACGCGGGCCTGCTCGCGATCCGCGCCTATCACCAGGCCAACGGCCAGGGTGAGCGCGACGTGTGCCTCATCCCGGCCTCGGCCCATGGCACCAACGCCGCCTCCGCGGTCCTCGCCGGTCTGTGCGTGGTCGTCGTCGCCACCAGTGAGAACGGCGAGGTGGACCGCGCCGATCTGGACGCGAAGATCGCCGCTCACGAGGGCCGCATCGCCGCGATGATGATTACGTACCCCTCCACGCACGGCGTCTTCGAGGAGCACGTGGGTGAGGTGTGCGCCGCCGTCCACGACGCCGGCGGTCAGGTCTACATCGACGGCGCCAACCTCAACGCCCTGGTGGGACTCGCGAAGCCCGGCCACTTTGGCGGCGACGTCTCGCACCTGAACCTGCACAAGACCTTCTGCATCCCCCACGGTGGCGGCGGCCCCGGCGTGGGCCCGGTCGCGGTGGCCGAGCACCTGGTGCCGTTCCTGCCCGCCCTGCGCCAGACCATCCAGCGTCCGGCGGAGCTGCGCCGCCAGGGATCCCCCGTATCCGCGGCACCCTACGGCTCGGCGGGAATCCTGCCCATTACCTGGGCCTACATCGCTCTCATGGGCCACGAGGGCCTGGGCCGCGCGACGCAGGTCGCGGTGCTCGCGGCCAATTACATCGCGGCCCGCCTCCAGGACGCCTTCCCCGTGCTGTACCGCGGCCCCGGTGGCCTGGTCGCGCACGAGTGCATCCTCGACGTGCGCCCCCTCACCAAGACCAGCGGGATCACGGCCGAGGACATCGCCAAGCGCCTCATCGACTTCGGCTTCCACGCGCCGACCATGTCCTTCCCCGTCGCGGGCACGCTCATGGTCGAGCCCACCGAATCCGAGGATCTCGCCGAACTGGACCGCTTTATCGACGCGATGCTGGTGATCCGCGAGGAGATCGCTGCGGTCGAGCGCGGCGACGTCGAGGCCGCGAACTCGCCGTTGCGCCACGCGCCCCACACGGCCGATGCCGTGGTGTCCGATGATTGGGACCGCGCCTACTCGCGTGAGCAGGCCGCGTTCCCGGTGCCTGGCCTTCGCCAGGACAAGTACTGGTCGCCCGTGGCCCGCATCGACAACGCCCACGGCGACCGCAACCTGGTGTGCGCCTGCCCGCCGCTCGAGGAGTACGAGGGCTAAGACGCGCGCCCCGGCGGCTACCGTCCGCTGCGCCCTGGGAGCCATTGAGTGTCCGCTTTTCGCCGAAAGCGGGCACTGAGTGCCTCCTAGGATTCGGCGTCGATACCCATGTCGCAGCCGGCCTCAGTCGCGGGCACCATGGTGAGGCTGTTTGTGGCCGTGTGGCCAAGGCCCTCGCGGTAGGACACCTGAGTCTCGGTGATCACCGCATCGTCCGTAGCGGACGCCGGCTCAATGGTGACGAGCATGTTTGCCGTGACGCCCGCGGGAATGACAGCGCCCTCCACCGGGACCGCGCGAGCAAGCAGGTCCTCCTCGTAGCCGTAGGGTTCGTCGGTGGGCCACGTCATCGTGCCCACCAACTGGGCGAGAGCGTCGCCGTCCAGATCGATCAGGAATCCGGCGTCGTCGACCATCTCGTCCTCCCATGCGACTCCGGTGAGGGTGATCGGGTCGTTGCCGGAGTTCGTCAGCAGCGTGCCGAAATACTTGGTGCTGCCCGGGTCGCGCGGCGCGCAGAAGATGCCGCCGTCGCCGGCGACGAGTGACCCGCCGTTGGCAGAGCAACCTGCGAGGACGAGCGAAACGGCCACAGCGCCCCACGCGCGTGAGGCGATGGACGACATCATTAGACCCCCTGACCCGGCACCCCCTGACGCCCGTGACATCAATGTAGCGGGCACGATGTGCCGGTGTGTTGTGCACAGCCGATGCGCGAGGCCGCATATTCCCCAGGCACCGCGCGCTGACTGGCTCACGAGGGACATGCCTGGTGCGCTGGGCCCATGGCTAGCCTTGCGACGCTCCGGGTGCCCGACTCAGCGACCCTCGCGTCCGATCTGGCAGACGCTCCGCGAGCCTTCACTCGTAGCGAGATCCTCACCCGGTGGTCGAGGCGCCACCTCGACCGCGCGGTCTCTCGCGGCGAGGTGGTGAGGATTCTGCCCGGGGTCTACGTGGCGGCCGTGCACCAACACGACCCTGTAGCGAGGGCGCGCGCGGCGACACTCTGGGCCCCGCGGGCTCTCGTGACCGGCATGCTCGCGCTCCATCTTCACGCTCCCGGTCTGCCCACCTCGACCATCGTGGAGTTGGTGACGGACCACGGCGATCGGCTGCACCCGCCGCCCTGGATTCGCGTGCACCAGTCGGGGTTGCCCGCGGAACGAACCGTCGCCCGCGGAATCCCGACGGTGACGCCGGCGCGAGCCCTGGTCGACGCCTGGGCGCTCGCGCCTCCCGCCTATCGCAACGAGCGTCTGTGGCAGGCGCTGTGGAGCGGAGTGTGCACCTGGAGCGATCTCGCGCGCGAGGTTGAGCGCACGCCGCGATTGCCCGATCGGCGCCGCCTCGAGCGAGTGCTCGGCTGGTTTGCCGAGGGCGCGACCTCGCCGCTGGAGGTCCGCGCGAAGCACGAGACATTCGTGGGCGCGGCGTTCGCAGACTTCGAGTGGCAGGTCCCCATCGACCTCGGTGCCCGCACGGTGCGAGCCGACATGCTGCACCGCCGCGCCAAGCTGGTGGTCGAGCTCGACGGTGATCGCTACCACGCCACCAAGGCGGAGCGCGATGCCGACAGGGAACGGCAGAACGCCTTGGTCGCGGCGGGCTTCACGGTGCTGCGCTTCGGCTGGAACGACATCGTGCACCGTCCCGCCGCATGCCGAGCGTTGGTGACGGCGGCGGTGGGTCGCGCCACGGGTCCTATGAGCCGTTGAGTGCGCGTTTTTCGCCGAAACCGAGCACTGAATGGCTCCCAGGGAGCGCAGCGGGGGATCGGCGGGAGCGAGCGGGCACCCAGTGGCTCCCAGGGCGCATGGGAGGAGTGAGCGCGGGAGCTACATCCACTTGGATTTCTTGAAGATCGCGTACAGCGCGACCGACAGCGTCACCATGAGCCCGATGGCGAACGGGTACCCGAATGCCCAGTGCAGTTCCGGCATTGAGTCGAAGTTCATGCCGTAGATGCCCGCGACGATGGTCGGCGCGAGCGCGATGGCCGCCCAGCCCGAGATCTTCTGCATCGCGGTGTTCTGGCGCTGGCCCACCAGGGTCGCGTTGACGGACAGAATCTGGGCGAGCGACTCGCGCAGCTCGCTCGCGCGTGCGTCCACCCGCGTGAGGTGGTCGGAGACGTCCTGAAGGTAGGCCTGCAACTCATCGGCGATGCCGTGCTTGCGAAAGCCGCCGCGCAGCGCCTCGATCACCGACGTCAGCGGCGTGCACGCGTGCTGCACGTCGATCACCTCGCGGCTGAGCCGATAGATGCGCTCGGCGACGCTCGGGTCCCCGGTGAACACCTGCTTCTCGATCTCCTCGAGGTCGGTCGTGATGCCCTCGAGCACGGGGCGGTAGCCATCCACGATCGTGTCGAGGATCCGGTACATCACGGCCTCGGGACCCAGTCGCAGGAGCTCGCTGTCGTCCAGGAGCGCCCGGCCGCGCTCGCTGGGTGCCACCTCGAGCTCGTCCGCGAAACGCGCCGAGGGCGTCCCGTCGACCCACCGCCCGTCCTGGCACAGCACCGCAATCGCGCCGGGACGCAGCAGCAGGTGGAACTCGGCGAGGTCCACCTCCTCGGCGGCATCGTCGTAGTGGGCGGAGCGGGCCACAATGAACAAGGTGTCGTCGTAGCGCTCGATCTTGGGTCGCTGGCTCGCGTTGACCAGGTCCTCCTCGAGCAGCGGATGCAGGTCCCACGCCTCGGCGAGCTGGGCGATCTGGTCGCGGCTGGGGTTCGCGAACAGCAGCATCGCCATGCGCCCAGGCTCGCTCCCGTACGCGAGCGCCTGACTCACACCGGCCGATGCCGGGGCCGGCGTGGCATGGCCGTCCGTCACATACTGGATGGTGGGCGCGGGAGCCGCCGGCCGCGCGGGCGACGGCGCGGACGAACGGCGGTGCAGACTGGGCATGGGACCTCCCAAAGGTGCGGGTGGGCCCACTGTAGGCGAGACAGAAAGCTCGGCCACGGCATCGGCCGTCCGGTCTGTCCGGCTTGTGTATGTCGTCACACGGCTGGGGTGGACGCTGGAGCCATGCTCTGCGTCGGTTAGAGTTTCTCCGTTCCCGCGGCCCCCAGGCCGCGTCTCGATGGCACGAGCACAAGCGGGAGGGGGTGTCCGTGGCCCGTCGGCAGACACTGCAGCCGCCGATGCTGCCCGGATACACGTACGTGCGGCCGCTCGGCTCGGGCGGCTTCGCCGACGTCTTCCTCTTCCAGCAGGACATGCCGCGCCGTCACGTCGCCGTGAAGGTGCTGCTCAGCCGTATCGAGGACGCGCAGGCCGCGCGGGCGCTCGCGGCGGAGGCCGATGTCATGGCTCGGCTGAGCTCTCATCCCAGCATCCTCACGGTGTATCACGCCGGCGTCGCCCCCGACGGCCGGCCGTTCCTGGTCTCGGAGTACTGTCCCGCATCGCTGACCAACCGTTATCGCCACGAGCGCATGCCCGTCGAGGAGGTGCTCGCGATCGGTATCCGCATCGCGTGTGCCGTCGAGACCAGCCACCGCGCGGGCCTGCTTCACCGCGACATCAAGCCGTCCAACATCCTCGTGACGAGCTTTGGCCACCCGGTGCTGTCGGACTTCGGCGTCGCGTCCGCGCTCGACAAGGGCGAGGACGACGTCATCGCGATGTCGCCGCCGTGGTCGGCGCCAGAGGTGGTCGACCGGCGTACGTCCGGCACGGTCGCCTCGGAGGTGTGGGCGCTCGCGGCCACCGTCTACACGCTGCTGGCCCAGCGCAGCCCCTTCGACTCGGGCACGGGCCGGCGCGACGACGCGGAACTGATCAAGCGCATCATGCGCGCCAAGTACACGCGCATCGACCGCGCGGACGTGCCCGATTCGCTGCAGGTCGCCCTCGAAGGTGGCATGCGCCGCCTGCCGGGCGACCGCTACGCGAGCGCGCTCGCCTTCGCGCAGGCCCTCCAGCAGGTGCAGGCCGAGTTGGGACTCCCGACCACACCGCTCGACGTCCCGATGGATGACTGGGCCGCGGGCGCGGCGACGGCGGCCGGCGACGACGAGCAGCGCCACCAGGTGCGCTCGACCGTGCCGGTCCAGTCGCAGCGGCTGCGACGCGAGACGGACTCCTCCTCCCGCATCGGCACCTCGACGCGCCACGAGCGCCGCGCTGGCCAGCTGGGCCGGCGCATCGCCGTCGGTGCCGTCATTGGCGGCGCGGCCGTGATCGGGGCCGCGGCCGCAATCTTCCTGCTCGGGGGCGCGTGACGTGAGCTTTGCGGGCCCGAACGGGGCGCCGGCGGGGCCTGGATCCGTCGACGCGGGGCTGGGACGCGCTACGGCCGCGCGCTGGCGGCGCGTGCGGCGCATCGGCGTGGGTGCGCTGATCGCCGCGGTGGTCGCTGGAGCGGTGCTCGCGCCGGGCTTCGACGAGCGCGAGGTCGAGGCCGACGACGCCTCGGTGTGGGCGCTCCAGACCGCGACCGGCCAGCGCTTTGCGCGCATCAACACCGCCGTCGCGCAGGTCGACACGGTCAAGTCCGTTTCGACTCCGTCGGAGCTGGTCCAGGCTTCGTCCTCCCTGCTCGTCTACTCGGACAACCTGGGATCGGTGACGAAGCTCGACACCGCCCGCCCGCACGACATCGACGCCGCGGCGCCCGAGGGCACCGTGTCGACCCCGCTGGGCACCGAGGACCTCGAACACGCGGGCGACACGGTCGCGTACCTCACCGAGACTGGGGAGGTATTCGCCGGGCTGGTGTCCTCTGGCAGTGCGATCGAGCCGCGCCCGCTCGACCCGTTTGCCGACGTCGAGGTCGCCGAGGGCGAGGACCGGCCGCAATTCAGCGCCGATGCCGTGGCGGTCGCCGCCGACGGAAGGGTCGCCGCCTACTCCGCCGAGCGCCGCTCGGTGATGACGGCCGATGCCGCCACGGGCGAGGTGCTCGCCACCACCTCGCTTCCCGAGGGACCCACGGGAGAAGACCTGCAGCTCGCCTGGGTGGGCGACGTCTGGGTGCTGCTCGAGGGGGACGCCGGGTGGCTGTGGATCCAGGGGCTCGAGGAACCCCTCGCGACCGCTGCCGCCGAGGACCCCCTGCTCCAGGAGTCAGGTACCTCGACCGCGCAGGCGATCATTGCCGACGAATTTGGGGCGATCTCCGTGGCGCTTGACGGCACGGGCGCCACGCGCGTGCTCGGGTCGGCCGACCTTTCACTGGGCGAGCCGGCGCGGCCCATGGAGCGCCCCGACGGCTCCGGCGTGGTGGGCGCGTGGCTGCCCGCGGGCGAGGGTCCCGGCACCATGTGGGCGTCCGATGCGAGCGCCACCTCGCTCGACTACGGCGGCCTCACGCTGGGAGACAGGCGAGCGCCGGCGTTGCGCTCAAACGGCTCGCGCATGATCCTCAACGAGGCCCGCACCGGGTGGGTCTGGTCGGTGCCGTCCGGCGCGCTCGTGACGTCCTCCCAGCAGTGGGACCGCGACGACGAGGTGCAGGCGGCCGAGGACGACCGGGAGGTCGCGACCGAGGTGACCGACCCGCGGCCCCCCGTCGCGGTCGACGACGACCTGGGCGTGCGCGCCGGACGCCAGATCGCGCTGCCCGTGCTGCTGAATGACCACGACGCCAACGGCGACGTGCTGACGATCGACCCGGCATCGGTGACCGGGCTCGACGCGGACTTTGGCACGGTCTCCGTGGCCGACGACGCCCAGGCGCTCGTGATCGCCGTCGAACCCCAGGCGAGCGGCACCGCGACCTTCACCTACGCCGTGACGGACGGCACCACGGACGACGGGCTGCTGTCCGACCCCGCGACGGTGACGGTGACGGTGAAGGACCCGAGCGAGAACTCCCCGCCCGTATGGTGCGGCGTCGAGGCCTGCCAGATGGAGTGGCCCACGCCTCAGGTGAGCCCCGGCGGCACCGTGACGACGGACGTGCTCACGGGCTGGGTCGATCCCGAGGGTGACCCCGTCTACCTCGCATCCGCCCGCACCTCCTCCGACGTGGGCGTGGTCGCGGCCTCTCCCGAGGGACAGCTGGTCTTCCAGCACACCGACGCGTCCTCGACCGACACGGGAACCGTCCCGGTCGAGGTGGTGGTGGCCGATGCTCAGGGCGAGACCGCGTCGAAGGATCTGTCGATCTCGGTGGTGGGGGAGCCCGAGCTGACGGTGGGCGACATCGCCGTGACCGTATCCGCGGACGTCACGACCACGGTCGAGGTGGCCGACCACGTGACCGGCGCTCGCGGCCCGCTGGCCGTGACGGAGGCGTCGCTGGGGCCCGACGACGACGGCATCGTCGCCACCGCCCAGGGCACCGTGGGCTTCACCTTCACGGCCGCAGAGCCCGGCAGCTACCTCGTGGACTTCACCGTCTCCGACGGGATCGCCGATGCCCGCGGCACCGTCCGCGTCACGGTGCTGAGCGAGGACGAGGAGCGCCTCACCACGGTGCCGCTGACCGCGTTTGTGCGCGCGAGCGAGGACGTCACTGTCGACGTCCTCGCGGCCGTGACCAACCCCGCAGGCTCGGTGCTGCTGCTGAGCGACCTCGCGACCGAACCGTCCGAGGGCGCCAGGCTTTCGGCCGATGTGGTGGGCCATTCCGCGCTGCGGCTGTCGGGAGACACCGGCGACGGGCAGCCGGGCACGCTCGGCACCGTGGACTACACCGTCTCGGACGGCACCGGCAGGCCCGAGGGCACCGTGCGCGGCGAAGTCACCGTGGTGCTGCTCGGCAGCGAGGTGCCGACCACCCCGCTCGCGGTCGACGACGCCCTGACGGTGCGCGTGGGGACGCAGGCCGACATCTCCGTCCTGACCAACGACGTGGGTCCCGCGGGCAACGTCATCGCGCTCGATGCGGCATCGGTCGCCCTGTCCGAGGGCGGCGGCCTGGCGTTCCCCGCGGGCAACGTCATCCGCTACCTCGCTCCCGACGAGCCCGGCGTCTACACGATCGACTACGGCGCCTACGTGCTGGGCTACCCCACGCAGGCTGACACCGCGAAGGTCGTGGTCACCGTCCTGGACTCCGAGACCAACCAGCCCCCCACGCCGCGTGCGCTCGCGGGCCGCGTGGCCGCCGGCCAGGAGGTGCGCCTGCCCTTCGACGGCACGGGCACCGATCCCGACGGCGACTCGGTCGCCCTCAACCGCGTCGAGACCCAGCCCGAGTCCGGCTCCGCCCGCGTCTCCTCGGACGGCCGCTCGCTCGTCTACGCCGCCGAGGCAGGTTTCTCGGGCCAGGCGAGTTTCACGTTCTCCGTGATCGATGCGCGGGGGGCGACCGCCACGGCGACGGCGACCATCGGCGTGCTCGCCGAGCAGCTGGACCCGCGCCCCGTCACCTACACCGACTATGTCCAGGCGCAGGTGGGCGAGGACCGTCGCGTCATCATCACGCCCACCGCCAACGACGTGGACTTGGGCGGCGGCGAGCTCACCCTGACGCAGGTGCGTCCCGATGCCGATCCCGAATCGAGCGAGTATGCGCAGCTCGACGCTCACTTGGTTGAGGTCGACGACGAGCGCGTGACGCTCGAGGTCGGCACCGAGCCGGGGACGCTCGCCTACACCTACACCGTCGCCAACTCGCAAGGCTCGACCTCGATCGGCCGCATCATTCTTAAGGCCGTGCGCGAGCCCATCGCCGACGTGCCGATCGTGGCGGACACGGTGCTGACCTCGGACAACCGTGAGACCTTCACCACGGGCGTGGATGTGCTCACCGACCGCGTGTCCTGGGGCGGCGGTGACGCGGGCTCGCTGGCCCTGTCGCTGTGGGGCGATGAGCCCGATCTCGAGGTGACGGCATGGAGCATCGCGGGGCCGCTGCCCGAGACCGGCCGCCTCATCCCGTTCCAGGTGACCGGTGAGAGCTTCGCGGGCGAGACCGTGACGTCCTACGGCTTCCTGCGCATCCCCGGCAACGAGGAGATCCGCGTCGCGCTGCGCGACACTTTCCAGGCGCCCGAGGTCAACGAGGGCGAGAGCATCGACATCGATCTCGCGAGCCTGATCGCGCTGCCCCCCGAGACGACCTTTACGATCGACGGAGACGGCGTCGCGGCCAGCGGGGTGCGCGCCGAGGGCCGCTGCACCTTCGTCGCTGGCACCGTGGTGCGCTACAGCGCGGGCGAGGGCGAGCCGTATTCGGACACCTGCTCGGTGCCGGTCACGGTCGACGGTCAGGACGAGTCCACCGTGCTCCCGGTGCCGATCGTGGTCATCCCGGCGGCGCCCCAGCCGATTCTCACGGGAGCGTCGCTCGAGATCTCGCCCGGAGACTCCGCCGCCTTCGACCTTGCGGACATGGTGACCTGGCCCCCAGGTGCCACGGGCCGTGCCGTCGAGTTTGCCTACACCTACCAGGGTGAACAGTTCACGGTCACGCGTGCTGGCACGGTCCTGCAGATTGCCTCCACCGACACCGCGATCCCCGGCGCGCTCGACACGGTGACCGTGTCGCTGCCCTCCGACCCCGAGACCCCGGCGGTGACCCTCTCGCTCGAGGTGGGACCCGCGCCGTCCACGCTTCCCAAGGGCGGCTCGGTGTCGAAGCAGTGCTCTCAGGACGAGGGCTCGTCGTGTGAGATCACCGTCATCGGTGCCGCGGGCGAGGTCAACCCCCTGCCGGGCACTCCTCTCGAGCTGGTGTCGGTCAGCACCGACGCGACATGCCGCGGCGTGAGTTTCGCTGTCACCTCCGCCACCACGGTGCGAGCCTCGTGGTCGGCCGATGCCCCCGGTGCCGTCTGCGACGCCACCTTCGTGGTCCGTGACGCCCAGGAGCGGCTCAGCTCCGGTGAGCGCCTGGGCAGGGTCAGCCTCGACCTCCAGGGATACCCCGCCGGGCCGGCCTCCCTCGCGCAGGCGTCCTATGGCGACGGCACGGTCACCCTCGCGGTGACCCCCGGCGCGGCCGCACAGTCGTACCCCAAGGTCACCGGATTCCGCATCACCCGCGACGGCACCGAGGTGGCGACCTGCACCGCGGCCGGCGCGTGCAGCCAGATCACCGGCGTTCCCAATGGCGAGAAGCGCCAGTACACGGCCGTCGCCGTCAATGCGGTGGGTGCCTCGGACGGCTCGGCCTCGACCACCGCCTGGTCCTATGCTCCTCCCGCGAAGCTCACCCAGGTGACCTGGGAGCCCACCCAGGCCGGGGCCGACGGCGGCAAGGTCGACGTCTCGATGACGATCACCGACGCCTCGACGCGGTCCGTGCGGCTCGAGGCCGCGAGCGGCGCTACGGCGAGCGCGAACGTCTCGCGCGCCGGCTCGGTGTCCGTCGACGGCTTCGCGATCGGCTCCAACGAGCCCACCCAGATCACCATCACGCCCGTGACGCGGTTCGAACTGCCTCCCGTGGGCACGTCGAGCGAGCAGGGTGAGTCCGTCACCATCACCGCCAACGGCGTGGGTGGCCCACGTGTCAGCAACGTCGCGTGGACGGGAAATTCGGATGGCACGAAGGTGACCTTTACTGCTCAGGTTGTATCGGCGGGCGCTGGCTCGACCACGTACGTGGGCGTTGGGTCCAACGGCCGATGCGACCCGTCTGCGCCTGCCGCGGGCGGGCGGGTGTCGGTCACCTCAGGAATCGAGCCCAATGAGGCGATCGACTTCGTCGTCTGTGCGGAAAGCCGATGGGGTGGCGACGTCTACGGCGAGAGCAGCCAGACCGTCGAAGACGTCTACACCTTCGTTGACCCCGGTGCGCCCCAGGTCGAGCGCGGCTACCGCGCCGATACCCGCTGCGACAGTTCGTCGTGGGGAACTCAGTGCGACACCGGTTACTCGCAGATGCCACGTGTCGTAGCCGCGCGTGGATTCGAGGCTTACTACCGAGTTGACGGCGGAGACCTGATTCGTCAGCGTGACTTGGATGCTTCCGATCTTCCGATCGGACGCACATTCACCTTGACCGCCTACAACTGCGTCGAGCTCCCGAGCGTGGGCCGCGTGTGCTCACAAGCCGGCGCGACCGTGGGGCCGCAGACAGGTTCGCCGGCGTACGCGACTGAGGTGTACTTCGCGCGTTGCACCGTTTCGGAGCGCGACGGTGCTAGCCAGGGCGTCGAGGTTCAGGTTCGTGGCCTGGGTTCTGATTGGCGAATCGCAAACGTTGAATGGGCCAGGAACGCCGCGGGCGTGCCTGCGCAGAACCCGTGGCAGATTACCCACGCAAGGGTCACGATCGACTTCCAAGGCAATCTTGACGCGGTCGAAAGTTGGACCTCCTGGTTCATCGAGTGCGGGGGCAAGATTCCAGAGCCGGTGGAGCCCGACCCCGAGCCCACCGACCCCTCCCCGGACCCCACGGACCCGTCTCCCGAGCCCACCGACCCGTCGACGCCGCCGAGCCCGGCACCGTAACCCAGCCACGGCATCGGCCGTCCATAGACCCCCACCCAAGGAGCCCAGCATGAGCGTGACCGACGAGCAGAGCGACTGGTTCGCCGCGACGTTCGCCGCCCTGACCGACAACGTCGAGCGCGCGGTGCTCGGCAAGCGCCACGTGGTGGAGCTCGGGTTCACGGCGATGATCTCGCAGGGCCACCTGCTGCTCGAAGACGTGCCCGGTACCGGCAAGACCTCGCTCGCGCGCGCGATCGCCCAGACCATCAAGGGCACCAGCACGCGCATCCAGTTCACGCCCGACCTGCTGCCCGGCGACGTGACCGGCATCACGGTGTACGACCAGTCCAAGGGCGAGTTCGAGTTCCACGCGGGCCCCATCTTCGCCAACGTGGTGCTCGCGGACGAGATCAACCGCGCGAGCCCCAAGACGCAGTCGGCGCTGCTCGAGGTGATGGAGGAGGGATCGGTCACCGTTGACGGGATCACGCGTCAGGCCGGCTCGCCGTTCATGGTGGTCGCGACCCAGAACCCCGTCGAGCAGGCGGGAACGTATCCGTTGCCCGAGGCCCAGTTGGATCGCTTCATGATGCGCACGTCGCTGGGCTATCCCGACCACGGCGCCACGCTGCAGATTCTCGACGCGGGCCGGCCCACCAAGGTGACCGTGCCACAGATCGCGGAGCTGCAGACCATCGCGGCCATGACGGCGCTCGCGCGCGAGGTGCACACCAGCCCGCTGATTCTTGATTACATCGCCCGCATCGTGGACGCGACCCGTCAGGCCACCCAGGTGCGGCTGGGCGTGTCCGTGCGTGGAGCGCTCGCCCTGTCGCGCGGCTGCCGCGCCTGGGCCCTCGCCCACGGACGCACGTACGTGACGCCCGACGACGTCAAGACGCTCGCCGAGCCCGTCCTCGCCCACCGCCTGATCCTTGACCCCGAGGCGGAGTTCGACGGTGTCACCGCCACCGCCGTCATCGGCCAGGTCCTCCTCGACACCGCACCTCCCAGCCAGCAGGACCTGCGCTAGTCGATGGCCACCCGCACCCGCCGCCGCGGCGACACCGGCACCCGCACCCGAGCGGATCACACCCGCACGGGATACACGCGCACCCACACGCAGGTCTCGGACGAGGGTCGCGGACGCTGGGTGGCGCTGGGGCTGTGGGCGCTGCGGGTGTCGCGCGTGGTCGCGGCGTGGGTGTCGCGCGCGTGGGATGCGGTGCGCTCGGTCACGACGGCCGCGGGGTGGGCCGTCATCGTGTGGACCCTCGCGGGCGCCGTGGTGGGCCTGGTGCTCGGGTGGGGCGAGTTCCTCATCGGCGCGGCCGTGGGCCTGGTGCTGCTGCTCATCGCGCTGCCGTTCCTGGTGGGGCGCGAGCCGTACGAGGTGGACTTCCGGCTGCTCCACGATGCCGTGGTCGCCGGCCACGCCGCCGAGGCCGAGATCGTGGTGCGCAACCCCGCGTCCCGTGTGGCGCTTCCGGGCAGGGTCGACGTGCCCGTCGGCGAGGGGCTCATCGACTTCCAGGTGCCGCTGCTGAGGCGGGGGCACGAGCACACCGAGCCCATCGTGATCCCCGCCACGCGCCGCGGCATCGTCGACGTGGGCCCCGCGACCACCACGCGTTCGGACCCGCTGCGGCTGCTGCAGCGCACCTTCCACTGGGCGGACGTCCAGACCCTCTACATCCACCCCGTGACGATCGCCGTGCCCAGCACCTCCCAGGGCTTTGTGCGCGACCTCGAGGGCCGCTCCACGCGCACCCTCACCAACGAGGACATCTCCTTTCACGCGGTGCGCGAGTACGCGCGCGGCGACGCGCAGCGCCAGATTCACTGGAAGTCGACGGCGAAGACCGGCACCCTGATGGTGCGCCAGTTCGAGGAGACGCGGCGCTCCACCCTGTCGATCGTGCTCGACCTCGACGAGCGCTCCTACGCGGACGACGCCGAGTTCGAGATGGCGGTCTCAGCCGTCGGCTCGCTGGGCGTGCGCGCGGTGCGCGACGGGCGCGACGTGCAGGTGGTCGTCTCGGGCGAGGTGCCGGAATTTGCGCGCGCAAGTGTGCGGTCCCTTGAGCAGCTCGCGGTGACCACCCCGCGCCGCCTGCTCGACGACCTGTCCGGCGTGGACCGCAGCCCTCACGTGGTCGCGATGACGAGCCTCACGCGCATGCTGGTCGAGGTCACCAACGACACCTCGCTCGCGTTCCTGGTGACCGGCTCCCAGGCGGCGCTGCCCGACATCTCGGCGGCCTCCCTCGCCTTTCCCGCGGACGTCGCCGTCGCTGCGGTGGTGTGCGACCCGCACTCCGAGCCCGGCCTTCACGCCCTGGGCCGCACGCGGCTGCTGAGCTTGGGCATCCTCGACGACCTGCGCCAGCTGCTCGCGAGGGGTGCGGCATGAACGCGCGCGCTTCGCGTCCCGGCCGGCGCACCCGGACCGCCACCACGACGCTCTCTTTCGCGCTGCTCAACGCCGCGTTCATGGCGGCCGGCGCGGCCGTCGCCGCCTGGACGCTGTACCCCGTCTACGAGTCGAGCCGCTACGTGGCCTCGGCCGCCCTCGCGGTGGGAGCGGGTGCGGCGATCGCCGTGCTGTGTGACCGGCTGCGGTGGGGAGGCGGCCGGGCGGCGCTCCTCGCGCTCGCGGTCTACGTCGTAGGCGGCCTCGCGCTCGTGGTGCCCGGCGCCACGAGCGGCGTTGACTCCGCCCTTGGCGCCGCGTTTGAGTTGCTGCGCGGACCGGTGCTGGGCTGGAAGGACATCGTCACCCTGCCCCTTCCGCTGGGCGAATACCGCGCCACGATCGTGCCCGTCTACGCGGCGCTGCTGACCGGCACCACCCTCGCGTCGTGGTGGGCGCTGAGGTCCGAGCGTCGCTGGGGAGCCGCCGCCGGCGTGCTCGCCGCGCTCGAGGCGCTCGCGATTCTCATCGGCCCCGTCACCCGTGCGGACACGCTCGCGTGGGCGCCGCTGGGCACCTTCGTCAGCCGCGAGCTGGTGGTGGGGCTCGCGCAGTTCCTGGTCATCCTCGGGTGGTTCGCGTGGAGAGCCTCGTACGCACGCAGGCGCGCCATCGCGGTCACCCGCGCGGCCGGCGGCGCGCACCTGGCCGGCACGCCCAGGCACAGGATGATGGCCGATGCCGGCGCCGGGTTGGCGATGCTCGTCGCCGCGGTGGTCCTCGGC
Source organism: Demequina sp. NBRC 110051 (assembly GCF_002090055.1). Classification (GTDB taxonomy): domain Bacteria; phylum Actinomycetota; class Actinomycetes; order Actinomycetales; family Demequinaceae; genus Demequina. Next base: position 74,279 of record NZ_BBRH01000007.1, on the reverse strand, counting down.
GTGGTGATCGCCGGGCCTCTCGCCGCGGCCACGCCGCGCGAGGTGGCCCGCAGCGCGATCGAGCCGCGCCTCACGGTCGACTCGACCATCACGCCGCTGGCCTCGTTCCGCGAGAACTTCTCGGACGACGCGTACGACGCGGTGCTGTTCACTGTCGCCGTGGGCGAGGGCTCGGTGGACCGCGTGCGGATCGCCTCGCTGCCGTACTTCGACGGCGACACCTACAGCGCCTCAGCCCCCGAGGGTGCGGCCCCCGCGCGCTTCCAGCGCGTCCCGTCGCGACTGCCCGGCCCCGACGGCGCGAGCGCCGTCACGGCTCAGATCGGGATCTCCTCGGGCGGCGGCGTATGGGTGCCCGTGGTGGGCGAGCTGGGCGACATCACCTTTGGCGGCCCGCGCCGCGCGCAACTGGTCGACAACTTCTATTACCTGCCCGAGGCCGATGCCGGGGTGATGGCCCTCGAGTCGGGCGTCGCCTCGGGCGACACCTACGAGGTCACGGGTTACGTGCAGGGCGACCTCACGGTGGCCGACCTGGGCTCCTCGCCCGGCGCCGGCAGCGTGCCAGCCTCCCTCATCCCCGACTCGCTGCGCGACTGGGTGGCCGAGCAGTCCGTGTCGCGCGACGGCGAGGGTCTCGAGGAGTTGGTGCGGCGCCTGCGTGCCCGCGGCTACCTCAGCCACGACCTCGAGCAGCCCGAGCCGGGCTCGCGGTGGGTGAGCGAGCTGGGCCAGTACACGTTCGTGTCGTCGGCGGCGGGGCATTCCTACGACCGCATCGACCGGTTGTTCACCGCGCTGAACGAGCGCGCCGCTGAGGTGGGCGACGGGGCGTCCGACGCTCAGTTGGTGGCCGCCGCGGGTGACGACGAGCAGTTCGCCGCCGCCACGGCACTCATCGCCTCCTCCCTGGGCTTCCCGTCGCGCGTGGTGCTGGGCACCCGGCTCGCCAGCACGGACGCCGACGTCGCGCCCGTGTGTGACGGCGGCGAGTGCCGCGGCGCCAACATGACGGCCTGGGTTGAGGTGCAGGGCACCGAGGGCGCGTGGGTGCCCATCGACGTCACCCCGCAGCACGCCAACCCGGTCTCGCCCGACATTTCCTCGCAGCGCGACCCCGAGTTCGCCTCGCCCCTCGACCCGGAGAAGGCCGAGGCGATCGTGCCTCCGGCCACCCAGCGCGGCACGTCGGACGACACCGAGCCCGCCGAGATCGAGGAGCCCGCCGAGCCGGCCTGGTGGCTGCCCATCGTCCAGATCGCCGGCCTGAGCCTGCTCGCCGTCCTGATCCTCACCGGGCCCGTCCTCGCCATCATCCTGTGGAAGGTGATCCGCAGGCGCCGACGCCGCGGCCGCGAGCCGGCCGAGGCGGTTCACGGCGGATGGGACGAGTACCTCGACATCGCGGCCGACGCCGGCTTTGACGCCATGCCGCTCGCGACCCGCGCGGAGGTGGCCGCCGCCTACGCCTCGCCGCACGCGGGCACCATCGCGACGCTCACCGACCGCGCCACCTTCTCGGGCCGTGACACCTCGCGCGAGGAGGCGGACCGCTTCTGGGAGCTTGTCGACAGCGATCGCCGGCACTGGTTGGCCTCGCGCGGGTGGTTCACCCGGCTGAGGATGCGCCTGTCGCTACGCTCGCTATGGCATTCCCCCTCGAATGCTCCGGCGGCTCACGGCACGCCGACACAGACCGACCGCCAGCACTGGCGCAGCGACCACACTGGGGCGACGGCCCGCCGCCGCGGGCGGCCGGGATCGGGCTCGGTGGGGTCAGGGAAGGACGGAACACGGTGACAGCAGTTGCCTTGATGGCTCTCGCGCCGATAGGTGTCGCGCTCGTGGTGGACCTGGTGTGGATGGGTCTCGCGCTGGGCGCGGTGCTGCGCAAGCTGGGCCAGTCCGGCGCCATCGCCTTCGTGCCCGTCATGCGCTGGGTCGCGGCCGCACAGGCGGCGCGCATGTCGCGCGTCGCCGTCGGCCTCGCCCGCGGCATCGGCGCCGTGGGCCTGGTCGCGATGCTCGCCGGGTTCGCCTGGATCCTCCAGGAGGCCGATGCCGCACCTCCCGCCGCTCGCCTCACCCTTCTCGCGGGTGCGCTGACGTACGCGCTGGGCACCCTCGTGGGGTGGGTGCTGTGGATCTATGGCTCGGGCACCATTCAGCTGCGCCTCAAGGCGCCATCGGGACTGAGTTGGGTCGCGGCGCTCGCGCCGCACATCTGGGCGTCCATCCTGGGGTGGGGGCGTTACTCGATGGCGGGACGCACCGATGAGGCCGCCCGTCGTGCGTCCGAGGTTCAGCAGGGTCCGATCCGCTCCCAGGCCGTCGCCGCCTCCTCGTTCGCGCTGCGCTCCGAGGACGGGGCCGATGCCCCGGTCGCCTCCCGTACGCCCGCCGAGCACTCCTCGTCGCCGCTGTCTCCGTACGCGCCGCCCGCGTCTGCCGCGCCGGCCGAGGTCGATCCTGCCTCGGAGCCCGCGCCGCAGGAGCATGCGACCGACGGCCCGCCCGTCGCGCCGCTCGCGGTGACGCCCTTCGCGCCGGTGACGCCCCCGGCTCCCGTCGAGCCGTACGAGGACGCGCCGGCCGCGGCCTCCGCGCAGGAGTCCCGCGGATCCCTGCCGCCCGGCTGGACGGCGACGCCTCCCGAGCGCGTCTCGCCGTTCACCCCCGCCGCGGCAACGCCGCCGCCAGCCGACATGCGCGCGCTCTCGGCGCCCTCGGCCGACGACGTGCCGACGCTGTCGGCGCCCACACTCGATGCTGCATCCGCCGCCATCCCGGTCGTCGCGGCGGCGACGCCGAGCGCTCCGACGGAGCCCAGCGTGGCCTCCGCGCCGAGCCCCACGTCGGCTCCCAGTGCACCGTCTGTTCCCAGTGCACCGTCTGTTCCCAGCGCACCGTCCGCGCCCTCGGCACCCACGCCCGCTCCCGTCGAGGCCGCGACCGACACCCTCGCCATCTCGCCCTACCTCACGGCTGCGCAGGATGCCGCTGGGGACGGCGAACCTGAGCCGGCCCCTGCCGCCGAGCCAGACGCCGTCCCGGCTCCCGCGCCGGCACCCACCGTCGCGCCGGCGCCCGAGGTTCCGGTCGCGCCCGCGGTCTCGCCGTACCTTGCCCCTGCGCCCACGGGCGAGGCGGAGCCGCAGTGGCTCGTCGAGGCGCGCCGTCAGGCACAGCAGCAGGCCCCGGCCCCGTCGGTGCCCACCCCAGAACCCGAGGCCGAGACGGCCGCGGTCCCGAGCCTCCTCCCGCCCCTTCCCGAGCCCATCGCTGAGGCGAGCGAACAGGAGGAGCCGGCCACGGCATCGGCCGCAACAGATGACGACGCGGACGACAGGACGGTGCTGGCCGCGAGGCGGCGCGTCACGTGGAGCCTCGAGGTGGGTGCGGACCGCTACGAGTTGCCCGACGGCCCCATCGTGATCGGCCGCGCGACGCCGGGGGGCGGGGCGGACCGGATCGGCATCGTGGATGCCACCCGCACCATCTCGAAGGTGCACGCCCGGCTGGAGCCTCGCGGCGACCGCTGGTTTGTCACCGACATGGGCTCGACCAACGGCACGGTGGTGCGCGGAGCCGGTGGCGCGGAGATCGAGGCGGGCACGAGCGAGGCGATCGAGGTGATCGGCACGCTGCTGCTGGGCGACCTCGAGGTGAACTTGACGCGCGAGGGGGACGCATGAGCGAGGGACACTGGAGTGTTGGCGCGGGGGCGACCGACGCGGGGCCGCGGCCGCGCAACGAGGACAGCTTCCTGTCGAGCGGCCCGGTCCACCTGGTCGCCGACGGCATGGGCGGCCACGCCGGGGGAGCGGCGGCGAGCGCGGCCGCGATCGATGCGTTCCGTCCGCTGGCCGAGCGCAGCACGCTGACCCCGGAGGATGTGACGGCGGCGATGACGACGGCGCACGCGGACGTGCTGGAGGTGGGCCGCCGCGTGGGTGCCGAATCCGGCACGACCCTCACCGGCGCGATCGCCGTCGAGCACGAGGGCGAGCCGTGGTGGATGGTGGTCAACGTGGGCGACTCCCGCACCTACCAACTCGATGGCACCGAGGTCAGACAGATCACGGTCGATCACTCGCACGTGCAGCAGCTGGTCGACGCCGGCAGGATCACGGCCGACGAGGCCGCGCACCACCCGGACCGCCACATCATCACCCGCGCCCTGGGCGACGGCGTCGACGCCTTCGACGCGTGGCTGGTGCCGGTGGTGCCCGCGAGCAGGCTCGTCATCGCGAGCGACGGCCTCACGGGCGTGGTGTCGGCGTCGCTGATCGGCTCCGTCGCCGGGCTGTCCGACTCTCCCGAGGATGCCGCCGAGCGCCTGGTGGAGGCCGCGCTGCGCCACGGCACGGGAGACAACGTGACCGTGGTGGTCGCTCAGGCGCCCGCGACCGTGACGCCCCATCACGCCGTCGCCGAGCCGTGGCCGCTGTGGCCCGAGGACGACGACGACACGCGCGGGGCGGTGGCGAGGACTCCCTCGGCATGAGCGCGGAGCGGGGGGACGAGGACATCTTCGACGACGTCTTCGACGACGCCACGCGCCTGAGCGCGCGCAGAACGGCGCCGGACGACGACGCGACGCGTCTGGCCTCGCGCCGCGGCGGTCCCGATGCGCCGGACGACGTTGACGAGGCCACGCGACTCGCGTCGCGGCGCGCGGCGCTGACCCCCGAGAGTGGCGCGGCGGACGCCGGCGAGCCCGCGGGGGACACCGGCCCCTCCTCGAGCGCCGACGAGACCACGCGCGCCGCGGGCCGTGGCGCGCGCACCCGCCGCCGGCCCATGCTTCCCCCCGGCGCGCCGGCGACGGACCTTCCTCGCCAGGGTGACTTTGGGGCCGAGCACGATCGCTACGAGACTCGCCCCACGCCGGTGGTGCCGCCGCCAACGCAGCCGGCCACGGCATCGGCCGTTCCCAGTGAAGCGGTCCGTGCCGTCCTCACGCCGGACGAGGTCGCCGCGAAGCGCGAGCGGGCGCGCCGCAAGCGCCTGGCGGGCATCGCGATCGCCGTGGCGGCGGGAGCGGCGCTCGTCACGGCCGTCGTGGTGGTGGCGCTCACCGTGCTGCAGGGGGCCGCGTGACCGGCCCCCTGACCGTCACGCACGGTGACACGGAGGTGGTGGTCGAGCCGGGACGCACGCTCACGATCGGGCGCAACGCGGACGTCACGATTGACGACAACCCCCACCTGCACCGGCGGTTGCTGAGCGTCCACGAGGATCAGGGCTGGTGGTGGCTCACCAACGTCGGCAGCGCAATTGCCGTCAGCGTGGGCACCGAGGCGGGGCACTTCCAGGCCCAGCTGGGCCCGGGCGCGACGCTGCCCCTGGTGGTGCCGACGCTGCGCGTGCGCTTCACGGCGGGCGCGCGCACCTACGAGGTGATCCTCACGACGCCCGATGCCGTCATGACGCCATCGTCGCCCGAGCCTGCCGGGGGCGACGTCACGCGCGCGCCGCTGCGCCTCAGCGAGAGCCAGCGACTGCTGGTCACGGCGCTCGCGGAGCCCGCGCTGCGGGAGCCAGGAACGGGACTGTCGTCGATGCCATCCTCGGCCGAGGCAGCCGGACGGCTGGGCTGGCCCCTCACGACGTTCAACCGCAAGCTCGATGCGGTGTGCGCCAAGCTCGACGGCGCCGGTGTCGAGGGGCTGAGGGGTGGGCCCGGTCACCTCGCGAGCAACCGACGTGCGCGGCTCGTGGAGTTCGCGCTCGTGTCGCGGCTGGTGACGGGCGCCGACCTCGACGCGCTCGAGGCGGGCGGCGGGGACGGGGCAGGCGACCCGATGCGGCCGCGGAGCGAAGACGACACCTTGACCGGGAGGACGGCGTGAGACTGCGCGCGACGCTCGAGCGAACCACGGGGGCGCTCGAGGACATCCAGATTCAGGCCGATCCCGGCGCGACGGTCCAGGACGTGGCGCGCTCGATCGTGGGCGACGACCCCCGCGGCGAGTACGGCGACCGCGCCTATGCGGGCGGCCTGACGCTCGAGGTGCGCGCGACGGACGGCACCCACGCGGTGGAGACCTTCGACGGCCGCGACACCCTCGACGACCTGTCGCTCGGCGACGGCATCCTGATCCGCGTGGTGCCCGAGCAGGACGCCCCGCGGGTCGCGGTGGGCGCGCTCATCATCGTCGACGGCCCCGACGAGGGCGTCCAGCTCGCCCTCTATCGCGGCACCTCGACCATCGGCCGCGCGGATACCTGCGACGTGGTGCTCGACGACGACATGGTCTCCAAGCTCCACGCGCGCATCCACGCCACGGCCGACCGCATCGAGATCGTGGACCTCAACTCCGCCAACGGCGTGATCCTGGGCGACGCCCTCGTTCCCCGTGCCGACGTGACGCACGGCGCCGCCGTGACGCTCGGTGCGACCACCCTGGTGGCGCGGCTGTCGCCCGACGCGGAGCCGGTCAGCCCCAGCGTCCTCACCCGGGTCCACACCCGCACCCCGCGCGTCGAGACTCGCTTCCCCACCCGCGAGCTTGAAGGCGCCGCCCTGCCCATCCCGCAGGAGAAGCAGCCGTTCCCGTGGCTCATGGTCGCGATGCCCGCCGTGGTGGGCCTCGCCGTCTACGCGGTCACGCGCTCGCCGCTGTCGCTGATCTTCGTGGCGATGAGCCCCGCGATGATGCTGGGCAACTTCGCGACGGGAGCCTCGCGCCGCAAGCGTCAGCTCAAGGAGGCGATCGCGACCTTCGAGCGCCAGCTGGCGCGCCTCAGCGAGCGCCTCGATGGCCTGCGTGACGAGGAGGCCGTGGCCCGCCACGCCGAGTCGCCCTCCCTCGAAGACATCAACGCCGCCGCGTCCGCGACCGGCGAGCAGCTGTGGACGCGCCGGCCCGAACACTGGAGCTTCCTGTTCGCGCGCCTGGGTGTGGGCACCGCGCCGTCCCGCGTCACCGTGAAGGAGCCCGAGGGGCGCGACCGCGCGCTGCCGGACTACGAGGAGCGCTTCGACGCGCTCGTGAACCGCTACCGCGACATCCCCGACGTCCCCATCGTCGAGGACCTGTCGCAGGCGGGCGCGCTGGGCATTGTGGGCCGCCGCTCGTACACCGCCGCGTATGCGCGCGGCCTCATCGCCCAACTCACGGGCCTCCACGCGCCGGCCGATGTGGTGGTCACCGGCATCGTCGGCCCCGAGTGGGCCGAGGAACTCCAGGCGCTCAAGTGGCTGCCGCACGTCGCCGCGGGCTCTGAGCTGTTGGGGGCGCCGCTCGGAGCCACGCCGCAGGGCGCCATCGACGTGGTGTCACGCCTCGAAGAACTGGTGGACGCGCGCTCGGGCGGCAAGGACGCGCCCGTCCCGCTGGGCGCCATCGCCGCGGAACAGGCCGCCTTGAGGGTGGGCGCGGGCATCGGCGAGCGCGGCACGGATGCGTCCGGGTCCACGACGCCTCCTCCGGCCGTCATCGTCGTGATCGGCGACGACGCCCCGCTCGAGCGCGCGCGCCTCATCCAGCTGATGGAGCGCGCCGCCGGCCGCGGGATCATTCCCGTGTGGCTGTCGCGCTCCCGCGCGGCGCTGCCGGCCGCGTGCCGCACCTTCGTCGAGTTCGACGACACTGCAGCGGCGGCGGCGCACTTTGTGCGCGTGGGCGCGGTCATCGCGCCCATGGCTGTCGAGGGCTTCAGCGCCGCTCACCTGTCCCACTTCGCGCTCGCGTTGGCGAGGACGGCCGATGCCGGTGCGGCTGCCGCCGACGTGTCCGACATCCCGCGGACCGTGCCCATGCTCGACCTGGTCGGGTCGGACCTCGCGGTGGACGCCGAGGCGGTCGTGGACCGCTGGCGCCAAAACGGCTCGCTGGTGCCCGCGGGCGCGGCGACCGAGGTGGCTCCCCACGGTTACCAGCCGCGCCTGCGCGCTCTGGTGGGCCAGGCGGCCGCCGGCGCGCTGCACATCGACCTGCGCACCGAGGGGCCTCACGCGCTCGTGGGCGGCACCACAGGCTCGGGAAAGTCGGAGTTCCTCCAGGCCTGGGTGCTGGGCATGGCCGCCGAGTACAGCCCGCAGCGCGTGACATTCCTGTTTGTCGACTACAAGGGTGGATCGGCCTTCGCGGACTGCACGCAGTTGCCGCACTGCGTGGGCCTCGTCACGGACCTGTCGCCGCACCTGGTGCGCCGCGCCCTGGTGTCGCTGCGCGCGGAGCTGCACTTCCGCGAGGAATTGCTGAACCGCAAGCGTGCCAAGGACATCCTCGCGCTCGAAAAGCGCGGCGACCCGGAGTGCCCGCCCGCTCTCGTGCTCGTCATCGACGAGTTCGCGGCGCTCGCCACCGAGGTGCCGGACTTCGTCGACGGCGTGGTGGACATCGCCCAGCGCGGCCGCTCCCTGGGCATCCACCTCATCATGGCCACGCAGCGGCCCGCGGGCGTCATCAAGGACAACCTGCGCGCCAACACCAACCTGCGCGTGGCGCTGCGCATGGCCGACGAGGCGGACTCGCGCGACGTCATCGGGGACGTCTCCGCGGCGCAGTTCTCGCCCGAGCTGCCCGGCCGCGCGGCCCTCAAGTCCGGGCCCGGACGTCTCACCCGCTTCCAGTCGGCGTTCGCCGGCGGGCGCACCGCGACCCAGTCGCGCGAGATCCACCCGGACGTATTCTCGTTCGGCTTTGGCGGCCTGGTTCCGTGGGAGCGTCCTCGGGTGGCGACGGCCGATGCCGCGGTGGGCCCCACGGATCAGCAGCGCCTGGTCTCGACGTTCGTCGCGGGCTCGCGTTCCGCACGGATCGCGCCTCCACGCCGACCCTGGCTCGACGAGCTTCCCACGGCGATCGCGCTCGAGGACATCGTGGGCGGCTCCGATAGTCGCCTGCCCTTCGGTGTGGTCGACGTGCCGCAGCGCCAGCAGCAGCAGCCGCTCGCCTTCGAGCCCGAGTCCGACCAGAACATGATCGTGTTCGGCGCCTCGGGGGCGGGCAAGACCACGGTGCTGCGCACGCTCGCGGCCGCCGCCGGGCACGTGACCGAGGGCGCCGTGCACGTCTACGGGCTCGACGCGGGCGGCTCCGCGCTGCGCATGCTCGAGGCCCTGCCCCACGTGGGCTCCGTCGTCTCGGGCGACGACTCCGAGCGGGTCATGCGGCTCATGCGCATGATGCGCTCGACGGTCGAGGAGCGGGCGGTCCGCTACGGCACGGCGAACGCCTCGACGCTGACCGAGTACCGCGAGCTCGAGGGGCGCCCCGACGAGCCGCGCGTGGTGCTGCTGCTCGACAACTTCCCGACCTTCCGCGCCGAATACGAGGGCGTGCCCGGTCGTGCCGAGGCCTACGCCGCACTCCAGGCCGTGATGCAGGAGGGCCGCGCCGTGGGCGTCCACGTGGTGCTCACGGCCGACCGCGCCGCCTCGATCTCCAACTCGCTCCAGGCCACGGTGCAGAAGCGGGTGGTGATGCGCCTGGCCGACCAGGACGGCTACTCGCCGCTGGGTGCGCCGCGCGACATCCTCGATGCCGAGTCGCCGGCCGGCCGCGGCATCGTCAACCGGCTCGAGTGCCAGGTGGCCGTGCCGCACGGGCTGACGAACGCGCGCGACCTAGCGCAGGCGTTGGAGCGCGACGCCGCGGTGGTGCCGGCGGCGACGAGGGCGGCGGCGGAGCCCGTGGGCTCGCTCCCGTCCGAGTACTCGCGGTCCGAGATGCCGTCCGAGGTGGACGGCCAGCCCGTGCTGGGCCTCAGCGACGTCGAGCTCGCACCGCATCCGTTCGAACCGGCCGGGGCGCTGATCGTCGCGGGCGGTCCCGAGTCGGGCCGCACCACGGCGCTGTATTCCTTGGCACAGGCGGTGCGCCGATGGAGGTCCGATGCCGTCCTGGTCGCCCTGGGTGCGCGCCGCGACGCGGTGACGGACTGGGAGGGCTGGGACCTTGCGGGGGCCGACGCCGAGTCGTTGGGCGACCTCGGTGCACTGGTCGACGCGGCGACGGCTGCAGGTCGCCCCGTGGCGCTGTTCGTCGAGGCCGCGACCGATTTCGCGGACACCCCCACGGAGAAGGTGCTGACCGAGATGCTCAAGCGCGCACGCACGGGCGACCTGCTGGTGGTGCTCGAGTCCGACGTCGTGGACCTGGCGGGCTTCGGTGCCCTCAAGTCCGAGATCAAACTCGCACGCCGCGGGGTGGTGCTGCAGCCCGAGACGGGCGACGGCGACGCGATCCTCAAGACGACGTTCCCGCGCGTCTCTCGCTCCGAGTTCGGGCCCGGGCGCGGCCTATGGGCGGCTTCCGGCCGAGTGGCTCGCGTGCAGATGCCGCTGCCCCTGGCCCTCGACGACCCGGCGGGACTGCCGCCCGCGGCGGCGGTCTTGCCTCAGGCTCAGGGCGCGGAGCCCCCCGCCAACCCGACCCCGGCATCGGTCCCCGTCACCAAGCCGAGCGTGCCGGACTGGGCGATCGCTCCCGGACGGGAGTAGCGCGGCTACGGCTGGGGGTAGTCGCCAAGCGTGGCGAGTGCCTGGGGTGCCGTCGCGGCCACGGGAGCAAGACGTTTCCGGTCGCGCTTGACAAGGGCGAGCCACGGCCCGAACTCGACCATGAGGGCCGTGCCTTCTTTGACGACGATGGTGAGGGTTTCCTGGCCGTCGGTGCCCGAGCCGTGACCCGCTCCTACGAGCGTGATGCCATGCCGCGACACGGTGAAGGCGGGCGCGCCGGGCTCAAGCCACACCGCCAGGCCGTGGGGCTCTACGGCGAAAACGACAGGGGAGAGCCGCGGCGAGAGCCGACCATGCCAGCCGTGTGCCGACGCCACCGCGATAGCGCCGGGGAGCGCGAGCGAGGCGATCAGGGGGGCGCTGGTCTCGGCGCGTACTGCGCGGGCAAGGCGCCGGGGCCTCAGCAGCATCGGCACGGTGAAGGCGGCGATCAGCGCGAGGACGATCGCGAACGCCGCGATCCAGATCACGGCGGGCGTGCCAGCCATGATGGACCGCCACAGCAGGGCGCTGACGCCGATGACGCCGAGGGCGACTCCGATGCGGGACATGGGTCTCCTCGTCATAGGTGGGGGCGGGCGGCGGCCAGTCTACGAGGCGTGACGGTTCTGTCACATGGGGAGTTCTCCTCATTGTGGCTGGTGTGGGGGCGGGTTAGGGTGCCTGTGTTCTTATCGGGGGGCATATGCCCGTTTTTCGAAGGAGTGCCATCGTGGCGAACCTCAATGTGACGTATGAGCAGATGCAGGCGGCGGCGGACAAGCTGCGTGCCGGTCAGGCTGAGATCGAGCAGAACCTGCAGAACCTGAAGTCGCTGGTGGGTCAGCTGGTGGCCGACGGCTTTACGACGTCGTCGGCGTCTGGTGCGTTCGATGCCTCGTACACGGAGTTCAACACGGGTGCGACGCAGACCATTCAGGGTATTGATGGCATGGCGCAGTTCTTGGTGAAGGCGTCGCAGGCGCTGCAGTCCACCGACGAGGAGCTCGCCAAGTCGCTGGGCCGCTAAGCCGCTGAGAAGAAGGGGCGTCGTTGACCGGCGCCCACGGGGGAAGGACGCCGCACCATGGGCGGAACGCTGAGGGTTGATGCCGACGCGCTCGTGCAACTGGGTTACGACCTGCGCCAGGTGGCGCAGGAGTTCGATCAGGCACAGACGAATGCTGATGACGTTGCCACGTGCGCAGGACACGCGGGTCTCGAGGGCAAGATCAGGCACTTCGCCAATGGCTGGGACGACCGTCGAGTACGGATGATCGACTCGATCGCGGGCCTGGCTGAAGCCGCCCACGGCTGTGGTGACGCATTCTCGAAGGCGGACACCGAGTTGGCAGCCGCGCTGGAGGGCGCCAAGCAGCCCGCCCAGTTGACGACGGAGCGGTGAGCAGTGTCCCGACCCCTGAACTGGCATCCCCTCGCGAGCGCTGACCCTGTGCCCGGGAGTCCCGACGGCCTGGAGCACGGCGCAACTCACTATGCGCGGATTGTGACGTCGATCAAGAACGCGTCGAGCAGCCTTGGCGAGATCGAAACCATGGACGGTTTCGAGTCGAACGCTGTCCGTGAGTTGAGCGCGAGAGCTAAGGAAGTGCGCGAATCGCTCGTCGACGTCAAGGAAAGGTACGAAGCAGCGTCCACGGCACTGGGGTTGTATGCCGCTGAGTTGCGTGCGGCACAGGGCACCGCAGACGGTGCGCTTGCGGATGCTGTCGAGCACGACAAGAGCTACCACGCCGCTTAGGACGACGAGGCGTGGTGGCGTACGCAGGCGAACAACGCGCAGTACGAGGGAGACGAGGAGCGAGCGTCGCGATACCGCGGCTACGCGGATGATGACGCGCAGATCGCCGTGGCTGCGCTCAACGCGATTAACGCCCTTCGTGGCGAGGCCTTAGCGTCTGCGGTCACTCGACGCGACACCGCAGCGGAGACCGCGATGGGCTCCTTCGACGAGCTCACGGGTGACGGTCTCAACGACGGCTGGTGGCAGGACTGGGGATCCAAGGTGGTCGGCGTGATCTCCAAGGTGGCGAGCATCGTGGCCTCGGTCGCAGGCGTGCTGGCCCTCGTCCTGTGCTGGGTGCCCGTGATTGGGCAGGCGCTCGCGGCGATCGCCCTCATCGCTACCGCCGTGGGTCTGGCTGCGGACCTCACCCTCGCCCTGACGGGCGAACAAGGCTGGGGCGAGGTCATCGTCGGGGCCGTCGCGATGGCAACCTTTGGTCTCGGGCGGGTCGTCACCTCGGCGTTCCGTCTGAGCGCGATGACACGGGGAGTCCAGAGCGCGACCGCCGCCGCCAATACGTCGGTCACCACATCCCGTGCCGTGACATCGACGCGGGTGTTTGTGGCATCGGCCGACGAGGTCGTGATGGCCCAGCGCACCGTGGTCACCGAATCGGCGGCCATTCATGCGGTGCGACCCGCTCAGTTCGCGGACGTGGTGGCAGCCAAGGGCGGCTCCATGCGCGTGATCGGGGAAGCGTTGCGCCCGGGGGTTGCGTACCGCGAGACGATGGACGCCGCGAAGGGCATCACGATTCTCGGGGACCGTGCCGCGACATCGGCGGCCTTTGCTGCCGGCAGGGAAGCCATGACAACCGGGCCGTTGTCGGCGCGGTTTGCGCACGCCTTTGTCGGCACGGGCGAGGCGGCAATCGTTCGCCAGGCCGACATCGACCACACCGTGGTGGCGCGCCTCGTCAGTGGCGCGGGCTTACCGTCGATGGAGTCGGCAGTGCTTGGCTCCGCGCCGGTGGGGTTGACCGCCACCGGAGTGGGGGCGGTCCAGGTGTTTGACGCGGCCCAGACGGCGGATGGGGCCGTGCGCACCGTCAACGAGGTTTCGTCGCCCGGCTTTGACTTTGCTACGTGGATCACCGGTGAGGATGACCTGCGTTCGGCCCCGGATAGGCTTCGCCTGTGATGTCGCGCAGTGTTTCCACGGTGGCAGTGCCCCCGGTGCCCGAATCGATCGACCAGCCTGTCCTGGCATGGCCGGAGGCGGTTGTCCTGGGGCTGGCGATTGCAGCGATCGCGATGTTCACGTGGCCGCTGGCGCGAGCGATGTGGCCGTGGTCTAAGCCGCGTGAGGTGTCCGACAAGCAGTCCAAGACGTGGGTGGTCGCGTTCGTCGCGATCCCGGTGTTTTTGGTCGCGGCCTATTTCATTGACGGCGCGGTGGACGACTACTACGACGAGCTCGATGCCGACAGAAACGAGGAGATCGCTTCCGTCGCGCAGGGCGTCGCTGCCGACCTGGCCGATCAGACCGGTTTCACGCTCGACGAGGATGGCGTCAGGTTGCTGGAGCGTTACCTGAGCATTCAGTACCCGCGGGAGGATCCGGTCGTGGCCTCGGGTCCTGCCGGCGCGGCGACGGATTGCATCCTCGCCTCAACGGAAGAATCCGACGACTACATCGTGAGTCTGAGCTGCCCTGCTCCGATGGAGGAAGCGTCGTGAGGGTTGCGGTTCCTGGTTTTGCCGATGTGATGCCTACGTGGCCACACCGGTCGCTCAGTGACAACCACGACCTGTTCGAGCGCTCTTACGAGGAGCCTGCTCGGTCGGTGGTGCTCGCGGCGGCGCGCCAGCACGAATTGTCGCTGGCTCAGACGCCTGGCGTCGCCTACGGAATGCTGTGGGTTCCCGACAAGACGACGGGCGTCGTGATGGGGACCGGGAGTGTCACGAGGGGCGTCTTCGACGAGCCGATGGACATCGACCGCGTGTTGGAGCAGGTCAACTTCTATCAGCGCTCGTTCAGGGAGAAGGTTCACCAGTTCGAGCACGGGCGGACACCCGATCTGGACCTCGGTCCGACCGGATATCAGGCGCTCAAGCGCACCCGCCGCGGGAGCCGTGAGATTGAGTGCATCCATACGTTGTACGTCATGCTCGACGAGCTCACCGTGGCGGCCTTCACCATGTCGTGGCTCGACCCAGTCCATGAAGAGGCGATGTTAGGCGACATGGTCAAGGTGCTCGCCTATTCCAGAGTCGTCGAGGTGCCGTGACAGGCGCCGGTGCGGCCGGCATCGTTCTTCCGCGAGGGTGGTTTGCTTTTGCCTTGCAACCTGCGGGGATGCGCGAGTCAGGTGTGCGAGACCTGGTGTCACGGCAGTTCCGGGGTAGCGGGGGCACGTCTGAGGTGCGAGCGTCGGTGCACGGCGCGATGTCACGAGTGGCGGCCGATGCCGCACGCGCCGGCGGCGCTCTCCTGGCGATGGACCTGACGCTCATCGACGGGGTGCCCACGCCCAGCACACTGGTGGTCTTCCGACCCACCGTGCCTTCGACGGCAGCCGAGGTCGCTGATGGCCTTCGTGGCACGCCCGATGTGGAGGTGGCCGAGGGCGCTACCGGTCCCATCGTGCGGTGGGTGACGGTGCAGTCATCGCCCGAGTTCGACGGCGTGCAGGCCGTCGAACAACTGAAGGCGGAGTACTGGCTCGACCCTGGTGATGGGCACGGGCTCTATCACGCGGTTTTCACGTCCCCGCTCGTGTCGCTCCGCGACGCGCTTGTCGACCTCTATGACGTGATGGTGTCGTCGGTGTCGACGGCACCGGAGGAACCGGGGATTGTCCGCGCGAGGCCCGCAGCTTCGACGTGACGGTTCTGTCACATGGGGAGTTCTCCCCATTGTGGCTGGTGTGGGGGCGGGTTAGGGTGCCTGTGTTCTTATCGGGGGGCATATGCCCGTTTTTCGAAGGAGTGCCATCGTGGCGAACCTCAATGTGACGTATGAGCAGATGCAGGCGGCGGCGGACAAGCTGCGTGCCGGTCAGGCTGAGATCGAGCAGAACCTGCAGAACCTGAAGTCGCTGGTGGGTCAGCTGGTGGCCGACGGCTTTACGACGTCGTCGGCGTCTGGTGCGTTCGATGCCTCGTACACGGAGTTCAACACGGGTGCGACGCAGACCATTCAGGGTATTGATGGCATGGCGCAGTTCTTGGTGAAGGCGTCGCAGGCGCTGCAGTCCACCGACGAGGAGCTCGCGAAGTCGCTCGGCCGCTAAGGCACACGGAGCCGGGCGCCGCGGGATACCGCGGCGCCCCTTCACGTGAGGACGGGTGCCATGGCGACCTTTGAACCCCTCGAGGGCGATCCCGTCGCGCTCGACGGAGAGGTCGGTGACCTCGAGGCGAGCGTGAGCGCCATCGATGATGCCATCGAGTTGTTGTACTCGACGGAGTCGAGCCTGACCGGCGACGCCGCGGCGGAGCTGTACGCGCGCTCGCTCGACGCGAGCATCGCGCTCGACGAGGCGCGCGACCGTTACGCCGGCACGGCGCGCGCGCTACGCACCTATGTGGTCGAGATGCGCGCCGCTCACGAGGCTGCTGACGCTGTGCTCGACGCCGGCGCCGCGGCCGTGACGGAGCAGCAGAACGCCGCCGCCGCCGCGTGGACCGCGAGCAACGCGCTCGCCATCGCGGAGAGCCAGGCCGCGCCCGAAGGTCGGATCGAGACCCTGCGCGAGGAGGACTACCAGGCGCGACGGCGGGTCGCCAGGGCCGAGGAGTCCCTCACCGACCTGTCCGCCACGTGGCAGGCGGCGAAGGATCGCCAGGAGCGCGCGGCCGAGGCCGCCGCGAACGCGATCCGCGACGCGATGGACGCCACCAACGACGGCTTCTGGGACGGGGTCGGCGACTTCTTCTCGTCGATCGGCGAGGGTCTCGCGGCCGCGTGGAGCTGGACCGTCGACATGCTCAAGGGGATCGGCGAGTTCCTCGTCCAGTTCGCCGGCCTGGCCCTCGTCTTCCTCGTGATGGTGGCGGTACTCGTCCTCACTCCTCTGACGCTCGGTGGTGCCCTCGTGGTGGGCGCACTGTTCTTCGCGGCGAGCGCGGCCGTGCTCCTCGCACTTTCTCTTTCGCAGGACTCCGGCGAACCGGTCTTGGCCGAGGAGTACCCGGCGGAGACCCGCAGCGCCGATCCAGACGGAGAGGGCCGTGAGGCGACGGCCGCCTCCTACGAGGCGCTCTTTGGCAAGGAGTTGAGAGAACTCGACTCCGGGACAGGGCGCATGCCCACCTACAACTCTGACGGTGAGTTGACGGGATGGGAGGCGCGCGAGGATCCCGCGTCGCTGGTGCGTGTCGTCGCCTTGCGCGACGAAGACACGGGAGAGGTGATCGGATGGCGGGTGGAGCTGCCGTCGACACAGGAATGGGGGATGTCCACCTCGTCCCTCAACGACCTGCCCACTAACGTGCTCCACGCACTTGACCCGTGGCGCCAGACGCAGATGGAGACGGCCGCGTGGGATGCGATGCAGCGTGCCGGCGTCATGACGTCGGACGCGCCGGTGATGCTCACCGGGTGGTCGCAGGGAGGGATGACCGCGAGTGAGCTCGCGATCGATGATCGCCTCGCGGGCCGCGACGTGTCCGTCGTCACGGCTGGCAGCCCCGTCGACTGCTTCCGCCACGAGTTCGCCGCGAGAGGCGTCCAGGTGACATCGTTCACTCAGTCGGACCTGGTCTCGGGACTCGAGGGGCTACGCACGAGCCCCGCTGACCTCGTGACCGCCGACCCGGGCTTCGTCCAGCACTTCGCGTGGGGCGTTGACCACACGGCCCAGGGATACGGCACTCTCGCGGGCTCTGCTCAGCCATCGCTGCGCCCCGGAGATGAGCGCTTCTTCGCGAACTTTGGCGATGGTGTTCATGAAGAGGTCCACACGTACGAGTACCAGCGCCCCGAGGACGTCGTCAGTCTCGCCCCGGGGCCACTGGGCGAGAGTGTCCCTGCCGCGGCAGGGCAGGTGTAGGAAGAGACGATGAAGACACGACGCACGGCTGGGGCCCCGGTCCCCGCCCTGAGGGGAGCACTCGTGGCAGGACTCTTGGGATGGGCATTGTCGGGCTGTGCCCCGGGCGCGGAGGACCGATCGGCCGACGCCGACCAGGCCTTTGCGAACGTCGACCATGTCCTGTCTGCGCAGACCGTCGCCAGCGCACCGGGGCTTCCGTCCAACCGTGCGTATGCGACGCAATTGACGGTGGAGGACGGGCTCGAGGAGGAGGCGCTGGCGGAACTCGTGGCCGCCACGCTTGCGATCGCGGGCGACACGCTGCTGCCGTCCGCGAACGCCGGAGTGGATCTGACCTACTCCGACTCGGCGGGTCTGATCGACCTTCGCCCCGCTGAGGAGGCATTCGCGCAGGTGCAGCAGATCAATGACGTTGCCTCCGAGCCGCGCTCGGGGACGCTGGTCCTCACCCAGGGCGGCTCTCGGTGATGTGCCGCCGTCAGGTGACTGCGTGAGGCCGCGCCCCGCGAAGGGAATCATGATGGCCTCAGTGTTGGCAGGTTTGCTGGGCGGGTGTGCCGGCTCTGCGCCCGACGTCACCGCGGGTGACCAGGCGATTGCCCAGCTCGGTCACGTGGTCGAGGCCTCCACCGACGTGACCCAGCCGGGCGCGCCGCGCAACTGGCACCTCTTCACCCAGGTCATCGTCGAGGACGACCTCGCGCCGGAGGCGCTCGCGCAGGTGGCCGACGCGACCATCACGATCGCTCAGGACGAGTGGCCCGATCAGGTGCCGTCAGGGATGTCCTTCTCCTTTGTGGGCGAGCAGCGCGGCGCAGACATCCAGTCGGCGGTGCCGTACCTGGGCACCGTGGACGGGCAGCCCGTAAGGTTGGCGGGCAAGGAGATCGCCTTCACGAGCGAGGAGCTCGCGGCCTATGACTCGTCGGCCGACGCGGGGGAGTCGTCGTGAGCGGAGTCGTGCAGGAGCGACATCGTCGCAGGAGAGCGCCTCGATGGCTCGCGATCGGCACGATGGTGGGGCCCTTTGCGGGCGTTGTGTCGGGATGCGTGGGTGGCGACTCGGTCGCCGCGGAGAGACAGGAGCTCATCGCGCAGGTGGAAGGCGTCGTCACGGTTGACGCCGACGCGAGCGAGCCCGGGCTGCCGCGAAACTGGCTGTACTTCGCGAGCATTCAGGTCGAGGAGTCGCTGTCCGACGAGGAGCTGAGCCATACGGTCGACGGCACCGTGGTGGCCGCCAGGGATGCCTGGGCCGCGACGGCGCGCGGAGGGGTGACGCTGACGTACACCCTCGCGGACGCCGCGGCGGACCTCCGCGGGCTCGACCCGGTGCTGGCCGACGCGCTCGGGGTCACCGACTACGACCTCGGCGGGGCCAGGCTGAGCTTCACCGACGATGCGCTCGAGGCGTACGTCTCGCCCTATAGCGACGGTGCGGAGTGACGCGGTGAGCGGCGACATCGTCATCGAGGACGCGTATCTCGAACGGCTCAAGCAGGGCTACGACGACGCACGGGAGACCTTCCAGAACGCCTCGCGCCATTCGGGAGCCATCCCCGGCCTCGTGGGTCACGGCGGCCTGTCGTCGCGTACGCGCGACTTCTACGAGGGCTGGGATTCCAGGCGCACCGACCTCATCGAATCCCTCCAGGGATTGGCCGATGCCGTGGTGCAGATCGACCGGACCTTTACCGAGGTGGATCAACAGTTGCGCGATTCCGCCGCGGCCATGGGTGAGCCCGCCCCGTGAGCACGCCGCCGGGCGCCCAGCTCGCGCTCACGCTCGTGGGGCGCTGGCATCGGTTCGAGTCGTCCGACCCTGAGGCGCTGCGGCGCCAGGTCCATGCCTACGCGCGCTCGACGGTCGGCAAGCGCGACGACCAGGCGACGGCGCGCGCCGAGTTACGGGCCCGTCTGACCGAGGTGGTCGCAGAGGCCGCTCGGCACCGTGCGAGCGTGGTGTTCGTATGCGAAGAGGTGAGCCCCGGCGTGGCCCTGCCAGCCATGGTGACCGTCTTCCATCCGATGGCGGCGCCCTCACCCGACCCAGCCACGGCATCGGCCCCCCGCGAGGGCGTTCTGGAGGCGATGCGGCGCGACCTCGTCGCGACGCACGCGGCGGGCAAGGAATCCGCGTGCGTCCTGGTCGAGGCGGGCGACGGCGAGGCGCTTAGGGTCGTCATGATCGACGAGGCCGAGGTCGTCGAGGGCGCCCCCACCAGCCGCGTGCGATCCGTCAGGGCCGACTATTGGGTGCTGTGGCCCGACGGTGACAAGGTGTCCCTCGTGTCATGTTTCACGCCATTGGGCGATATCCCGCACGCCATGGTGCGGCTCTTCGACGCCATCGTCGCGCGCGCCAGAATCGTGACCGAAACACGGGTCGCGTAGTTTTGGGGGCGTGAGCACCACCGAGACCGCCGCCCTGCGTTCGCCGCTGCACGACGAACACCTCGCGCTCGGCGCGACCATGACCGAGTTTGCCGGCTGGGACATGCCGCTGCGCTACTCGGGCGACGTCGCGGAGCACAGCGCGGTGAGGACGGCAGCGGGCCTGTATGACCTGTCCCACATGGGCGAACTCATGGTGACCGGACCGGATGCCGCGGCGGCGCTCGACTACGCACTGGTGGGGCACATGAGCCGCATGCGTCTGTGGGCGGCGAAGTACACGATGATGTGCGACGCGCACGGTGGGATCGTCGATGACCTGGTGGTCTACCGGCGGGATTGGGACCACTTCATGGTGGTCGCGAATGCGTCTAATCGGGTGACGGTGGCGGGCGAGCTCGCGGCGCGCTTCGCTGCGGGCGGCTTCGACGTGTCGGTCAGCGACGAGACCGAGTCGTTGGCCCTGATCGCGGTGCAGGGTCCCGCAGCAGCGGCGATCGTGGGCTCCCTGTGCGCCGCGGGCGAATCGGAGCCCGCGACGCTGAAGTACTACTCGGCGGCACACCTCCTGCTCGAGGGCGGTCACCACGCCTTCGTGGCGCGCACCGGATACACCGGCGAGGACGGGTTCGAGCTGTTCGTCGGCGCGGACGTGGCCGGGGAGGTGTGGCGTGCGGCGCTCGCGGCCGGTCTCTCGCACGGCCTGATTGCGTGTGGACTGGCCTCGCGCGATTCGCTCCGCCTCGAGGCAGGCATGCCGCTCTACGGTCACGAGCTGTCCGCCGACACCACCCCCTTCGATGCCGGCCTGGGCCGCGTGGTGGCCTTCGAGGGTCCCGCGGTGGTGCTGTCATCGGCGCAGCCGGGCGCCGCTGCGGCGGGTGCGGGGCTCAGCGACCAGGTAGACCCGCGTGCGGTCTCCGTGGAGCGGGGCGCCTTCGTGGGGCGCGAGGCGCTCGCGGTCGTGGCCGCCTCCGGTCCGGCGAAGGTGTTGGTGGGGCTCGTGGGTGACGGCCGACGCTCGCCGCGCGCAGGCTATGCGGTGACCGATGCCGCGGGAAACCAGGTGGGCATCGTCACCTCGGGCATCCCGTCGCCGACCTTGGGCCACCCGATCGCTATGGCGTACGTGCCGCCCACGATGGCGGAGGTGGGCACCGAGGTGGGCATCGATGTGCGCGGTCGGCGCGAGCCCATGCGGGTGGTCGCGCTACCGTTCTACAAGCGGCAGAGTTAGCCGGCTGGTCGGTACAAGAGCGGGCGGAAGTTCCTGTGGGTGGCAGTTCCCATCCGCAGTAGTGACAGCGAGATCGACAGTGACAGCGACGGCATGGGCCGTGGGAGAGGTAGGACATCGTGGCGGAGATTCCTGACGGACTGCTCTACTCCGAGGAGCACGAGTGGGTGCGTGGCGACGTGTCGCCCGGCGCGACCGTGACGGTGGGCATCACCGAGTACGCGGCCGAGGCGCTCGGCGACGTCGTCTACGTCGAGCCGCCGAGCGTGGGCGAGGATGTCCGTGCCGGCGACGTGTGTGGCGAGCTCGAGTCCACCAAGGCCGTGAGCGAGCTGTACTCGCCCGTGACCGGCACGGTGACCGAGGTCAACGGCCAGCTCGAGAACGCACCCGATCTCGTGAACAGCGATGCCTACGGCGATGGCTGGATCTTCAAGGTGGAGCTCACCGAGTCGAACGAGGACCTGCTCGACGCGGACGCGTACGGCGAGAAGACCGAGTAGCGCGTGGGACAACGCACCCGGCTCGTGGTCGCTGCGGCGATCACCGATGACCTTGACGTGCCGCGCACGCTCCTGGCCGCGAGGCGCACGGCGCCCAGCGCGCTCGCGGGCCTGTGGGAGTTCCCCGGCGGCAAGGTCGAGCACGGAGAGACCCCTGAGCAGGCACTGAGGCGGGAGCTGCGCGAGGAACTCGGCGTCGAGGTCGACCTGGGCGACGAGATCCCCGGTCCCGACGAGGCCCACGGCATCGAGGACCAGTGTGGCGATGCGCCCGTGTGGATGCTGCGCCCCGGCGACGCCGACGTCGAACGGCTGGTGTTGAGGGTGTGGTGGGCGACCCTGCGTCCCGGGGCGGATGGCGCCAAAGTGGAGCCGCGGCCGCTCGAGGATCACGATCTGCTGAGGATTTTGGAGCCGGGTGGCTGGCGAGACGTGGCGTGGTTGCCGGCGGACAAGCGGATCGTCGATGCGCTGCTTGAGGATGCGACCGCGCGGCACCGTAGGGCCTACTGCTAACCGCACTTTTCCCTGTTCGCCCTCTCGCCCCGCCCGCGTCACACGGACGGGCAGAGTTCTCGAGGCGGTCCCGTATCGACGTCTGCCGCCCGCTCCCCGGCTCCCTCGATCTCGAGTGCGGCTCTGCCCCCTAGTCGGGGCGTGCGGGTGGGATCGACGGACGCAGGCGGGATGATCCACACCTTGTCGCCGCGGACCTCGATGTCCCAGCCGCCGTTGTGGACGCGATGGTGGCACCCGGTGCACAAGAGGACGCCATTCGAGATGTCGGTTGGCCCCTTGTCGCGCATCCACCACCGAATGTGGTGGGCCTCGCAGTGGCTCACGGGCGCGTGGCAGCAGGCGCAGCCGCCATCACGTTCCGCGAGCCCAGTGCGTTGGGCCTCCGTGAACAGTCGGTGCTTGCGTCCCACGTCCAGAGGCAGCGATTCCCCGCCGAAGGTGACGGGCACCACGGCGGCGTCGACGGCCATCTTGCGTAACGTCTCGACCGAGATGGGCTGCTCGAGGGCATCGCACTCGCCCACCCCCACGCCTGACTCGATGTCCTTCAGGTCGGCCCGCAGGATCACCTTGGTCTTGACGCCTGAGGTGGGCCGCTCGCAGTCGAGCCCATGCCACGCCAGTCCCGCAAGCACGTCGGCACGGATCTGTCCGGGCTGCCGCTCCTCTGGCATGCCATCGCGGGCCGACCGGTAGACGGCGCGCACCTGCGCGTCGATCCATGTCTTGATCGGGGCCGCGGTGGCGGGGTCAAGCTTCGCGTACATCTGCGTCATGCCGTCGGCACTCGTGGTGAAGTACAGGGTGCGGGCCTCGACCTGGCGCTGCTCCCGCTCTGCCAGGTCGCCCGGATTGCGTAGCGCCGCAAGCCGCGCGGCACACCTGCGGAGCTCACCGAGCTGCAGTGTGCGCGCCTTGTCGACCAGCTTGCCCTCAAAGCTCAGGTCCGTGGTGGTCAACTCGTCGAGGGTCCGCCGCACCACCATGGCGGCCTCGGTGCCGATCTCGCACGCCGCGATCGCCGCGGCAAGAATGGGATAGACGCGGTCGGCGGGGTCGTCCGGCGGGGCTTCCACGCCGCCACTGGGCACGCCGAGCGGCAACTCACCGTCAGGGGCCTCCGGCTCCGACGGCCCTGCCTCCCCAGCCGCTTCACGCTGGCGCTGCTCCTCCTCGCGCCGCTTCTGCTCCTCCGCGCGTCGCACCACGTCACCGGCGCCCGCGAGCCGGTTGGCCTCCTGCGGGCTGGTGCCGAGGTCGCGCGCCCACAGTCGCCCCGGTGACGTGAACCCTTCGCTCTTCGCGAGGCCATCGCTACCGAGCGCAGGGTCCGACCGCCGGGTCACCTCCGCGCCGATCGCCGCCAACGAGGTGTCGAATCCGCGCTTGGCCCTGCCCGCAATCTCCCTGAGCTCCGCGAATTCGCGAGGCGTGAGTGCGTCCAACTCGCGGCCGACGAACGCGTGCAACGCGTCCGCCTCGCGGTCGAAAGCCTCGGTGGAGAACCTCATGTCACTATGAGATCAGAGGGTTCTGACATTGCGGACATATCGGTCACCGGGTGAGCGCCAAGCAACCGGCAATATGGTCATCTACCAGACCGCATGCCTGCATCGCTGCGTACATCGTGGTGGGACCGACAAACACGAACCCGCGTCGCTTGAGCTCCTTCGCCAGCGCCACCGACTCGGGCGTCGAGGCAGGCACGTCGGCCCAGGTCGCCGGCGCCGCCTCGCGCGCGGCGGGCGCAAACGACCAGAACAGCTCATCCAGCGTGTCGCCCGCCTCGTGGAGCCCCACGACGGCGCGTGCGTTGGTGATGGCTGACTCGATCTTCCGCCGGTTCCTGACGATCCCGGGATCGCCCAGCAGTCGCTCCACGTCCGCCTCGCCAAACTCTGCCACGACCGCCGGCTCGAACCCCGCGAACGCCTCTCGGTAGCCCTCGCGCTTGCGCAGGATGGTCACCCACGACAGCCCCGACTGCGCGCCCTCGAGCACAATCCGTTCCAGGAGCGCGGCCTCGCCGTGCACGGGCACACCCCACTCGTCGTCGTGATACGCCTCGTACAGCGGGTCTCCGTTGCCAAAGCAGCGGACCAGGTCGTTCGGTTCCGTGATCATGCCCACTAGTGTGCCGCCCGGGTACGACGGCGGGCCGATGCATCGGCCATCCTGGGGATGACGGCACCCACGAGCGGCACTGGGGACGACGGACGCCCGGTCGTAGCGCACCGTCGGAGGGCGCCAGGGACCATTGGTATGGCGCCGCCGCGCACCCCGGGGCTACGGTGCGTGCCATGACGATCCGCGAGCGCCTGCGCGAGCAGGAGCCCACGCTGAGCTTCGAGCTCTTCCCTCCTCGCAGCCCCGCTGCCGAGGAGATGTTGGGGCGCACCATGCGCGCGATCGTCGCCACGCGCCCTGACTTCATCTCGATCACCTACGGTGCCTCGGGCTCGACGCAGGGCGCCTCGCGTTCCGTGGTGCAGCGGGTGGCTCAGGAGCACAATGTGCCGCCTCTCGCGCACCTCACCTGCGTGGGCCAGTCGCGCGGCGACCTCCGCGCGGTCATCGAGGGCTACCTCGAGGACGGTGTGCGCGACTTTCTTGCGCTGCGCGGCGATGCGCCGCAGGGGCAGTCGGGCTGGCATCCGCACCCCGACGGGCTCGTCTATGCCTCCGACCTGGTGCGGTTCCTGCGTGAGACGGCGCACGCGCACGGCGTCGATGACCTGAGTGTCGGCGTGGCGGCCTTCCCCGCCCAGCACGCCGTCGAGCGTTATCGTCAGACCGCGCTCGATGTCCTCAAGGCCAAGCAAGATGCGGGTGCCGATTTCGCCATTACCCAGGTGTTTTACGAGGTAGCGCACTACACGGGGCTTGTCGCGGCTGCGCGGGAGCGGGGCATCACGATCCCCATCATCCCCGAGGTCATGCCGCTCGTCTCGGCTCAGCGTGCCCGCCGTGCGGCGCAGATCACGGACGTACCGACCCCGCAGTCGCTGGTGGCCGCCCTGGACGCCGCTGCCACCGACGACGAGGCCCGCGCGACCGGTGTGGCGCATGCCGCCGGCCTTGCCCGGCAACTGCTGGACGCCGGCGCTCCCGGCATCCACGTCATCACCTTTAACAGGCACGATGCTGCGGTCGAGTTAGTCGACCGGCTTCCGCTGAGCGGTCACCGGGCCTAGCAAGCCGGCGGATGCGCCAGCCGGGCTCCGTACGGAGCCCTCCCACGGCGTCGGCGGCCAGAAGTCCCTCAGACCTCGCGCAGCGTCACGTCCGCGCCGTGCACCACAGTGCGCGACACGGTGCAGGTCTTCTCCTCGGCGGCCTTGAGGGCGGCGGCCACGCGGGCACGCGCCTTATCGCCGTCGGCGCCCTCGGGGAAGGCGACGTCGAAGGCCACGTCGATGTCGCGCAGGATGGCCGGCGTGGTGCCGCCCACCTTGTCGGCCTCGACGGTGGCCGAGAACCGCGTGGGCTCGGCGCGGCGCGACGTCATCATGTCCAGGTCGGTCGCGGAGCAGCCCGCGATCGCGACCATCAGGAGTTCGACGGCGCTGAGAGCGCCGTCGACGTTGTAGCCAAACCGGTACTCGGCGCCGTCGGGGTTGCGGGCGACGTAGACGCCCTCCGCCTCGCGCTCGAGCGTGACCTGCTTCTTGGTGACCTCTTCTGCCATGGCTCCATCCTTGCATCGGCCCAAGGCCTCGACGGCCGGGCGGCACGGCTCCCACGACCGCGCCATCCCACAACACCGCCGCCAAGCGCTAGATTCCTTGGTCCCGAGCGGCCCAGGTCCAATCGGGCTAGAGTCCGAAATGCACGCTCGGCGCATGGATGCGTCGATCAAGCGCAATGGCGAGCCCGCCGCGCACCAATTCCATGAGGACCCTCCCCATGTCAGATATTGCTGTTGCACACGCCCCCGCCTTCCCGGGCGGCACCATCCTGGGTTACCCCCGCATCGGCCGCATGCGCGAGCTCAAGAAGGCGATCGAGTCCTTCTGGAAGGGCGTCACCTCCGCCGAGGAGCTTGAGGCCGCCGCAAAGGACCTGCGCCTGGCCACCTACGCTCGCCTCGCGGAGCTGGGCCTGGGCAAGGGCGACGCGTCGATTCCCTCGAACTTCTCGTTCTACGACCACATGCTCGATGCGGCGGTCACCTTCGGCGCCATCCCGGCGCGATTCGAGGGCCTGCGGGCCGCCGACGGGTCGCTCGACCTCGCCGGCTACTCGACCCTCGCGCGCGGCCAGGGCGACGACGCCCCGCTGGAGATGACCAAGTGGTTCGACTCGAACTACCACTACCTCGTTCCTGAGATCGGCCCGGAAACCACCTTCGCGCTGAGCTCGACCCGCTGGGTGGACCAGTTCGCGGAGGCGAAGATCGCCGGCTACCTCACCCGCCCCGTCATCACCGGCCCGCTCACCTTCCTGTACCTCGCGAAGGCCTCCGACGAGGCCGGCGAGGACTACCGGCCCATCGACCGCCTGGGCGACCTCATCCCCGTCTACGTCGAGCTCCTCGCCGCCTTCAAGGCCGCCGGCGCGACCTGGGTGCAGATCGACGAGCCCATCCTGGTCGCGGACATCGACGCGGACCGCTCCGAGGTGCTCGCGAACGCCGCGACGGTCTACCAGGCGCTTTCCTCCGCCACCGACCGGCCCGCGATCTTCGTGGCCGCCCCCTACAACGACCTGGGCGATGCGCTGCCGGTGCTCGTCGAGTCCGGCGTGGAGGCTGTGAGCCTGGACCTGGTGCGCGGCTCGGTGCCGTCCGGCGTGAACCTCTCCGGCGTCACCGTGGTCGCCGGCGTGGTCGACGGCCACAACATCTGGCGTACCGACCTCGATCAGGCACTTCGCACGGCCGATGCCGTGGCCGCCCTGGGCGGCGCCGTCGCCATCTCGTCGAGCACCAGCTTGTTGCATGTGCCCCACACCCTCGCGGGCGAGGAGCACCTGGGTTCGGAGCTCCTGTCCTGGCTCGCCTTTGCCGACGAAAAGGTGGCAGAAGTCGTCACCCTCGCCACTGCGCGGGCCGAGGGGGAGGAGGCGGTGGCCGATGCCCTGGCCGCTACCCGCGAGGCCCTCGCCGCCCGCGCGGCTCACCCGGGCACCCACCGTGCCGAGGTGCGGGAAGCGCTCGCGGCGGTCACGCCCGAGGACCTCGACCGCCCCGCCTACTCCGTGCGTGCCGCCGCGCAGGACGCTCGTTTTGGGCTCCCGGAGCTCGCGACCACCACCATCGGCTCCTTCCCCCAGACGCCCGAGATCCGCAGGGCGCGCGCCGCGTGGGCCAAAGGCAACCTGTCGGACGCCGACTATGAGAACGCGATGAAGGATGAGATCGCCCAGGTCGTGAGGCTGCAGGAGGATTTGGGGCTCGACGTCCTGGTCCACGGCGAGGCCGAGCGCAACGACATGGTGCAGTACTTCGCGGAGCTGCTCGATGGCTTCGACGTCACCGTCAACGGCTGGGTGCAGTCGTACGGCTCACGCTGCACGCGCCCGTCCATCCTGTGGGGCGACGTCGCGCGCCCCGAGCCCATGACGGTGCGCTGGGCCCAGTACGCCCAGTCGCTCACCGACAAGCCCATGAAGGGCATGCTCACCGGCCCCGTGACGATCCTGGCGTGGTCCTTTGTGCGTGACGACCAGCCGCTGGGTGACACCGCGAGCCAGGTGGCCCTTGCGCTGCGCGAGGAGATTGCGGATCTCGAGGCGGCCGGCATCGGGATCATCCAGGTGGACGAGCCGGCCTTGCGCGAGCTGCTCCCGCTGAAGAAGGCCGACCAGCCCGCCTACCTGGAGTGGTCGGTGAACTCGTTCCGCCTGGCCACCTCGGGCGCCAAGGACGACACCCAGGTGCACACCCACCTCTGTTACTCGGAGTTCGGCGAGATCATCGACGCGATCGACGGCCTGAACGCCGACGTGACCTCGATCGAGGCCGCCCGCTCACGCATGGAGGTGCTGCCGGCGATCAAGAACCACGGCTACGAGCGCCAGATCGGCCCGGGCGTGTGGGACATCCACTCGCCGCGCGTTCCCTCCACGCAGGAGGTCACCGAGCTGCTCGCCCTCGCCAAGGAGTCGATCCCGGGCAAGCAGTTGTGGGTGAATCCCGACTGCGGCCTCAAAACCCGCGGCTACGACGAGACCATCGCGTCGCTGAGGCACATGATGGCCGCGACTCAGGCCGTGCGATCGGCTTAGCCACACGGGTGTGAATACCTGGTCCTACACCCGCTGGACAGAGTGTCTGTCCTGCCGGGCGTTGAGGCTCAGTCGCTAGGCGACGCGACGGTCCAACCTAGTCGGCGAAGTTCCCCTGCGATGTCGTCGGGGTAATGCGCGACCATCGCGATCGCCTGCCGCCGCTCGTACTGGGCCATGCGGCGCCGCGCTTGTGCACGCCAGTCGGTGTCGGTGCACCAGCCGCGGAACAGACGTTCTTGGTCGAGAAAGAGGAGGAACTCTTCGATGGTGGGGCGAAAGCGCTGGGAGCCAATGGGGAAGTGAAGGTCCTCGGCTCGACGGTAAGCGCCGCCTGCTCGCCCGTAGACCCATCCCAACGTTTGCGAGGAGGTGTGGAAGTGGATGTGCGCGGGAGGAACTTGTCCCCTTTCGAACTCGACGCGGACCAAGGGAACGGGGTCTTTGGCCTTTCCGCCCTTCTCGACCGGGATCAGGAGTCCAAAGGTGGAGTTCAGCACACGAAAGAAGTCTCCCGACGGGTCGTCCGCGAGCTTGAACTCCACCCGCAGGAGCAACGATGTCGCGGTCTCGTCGAGTGGCAGAGGCAGGAATTTCCTCGCTCCTGCGTCCCATGCGCCACCTACCCGAATCCCATCGTCGCCCTCGACGACTGCCAACTCGAGCGGGCGAGGCAACGCTGCCGCCAGAAATGCTTCCAGCTCCGCCGCAAACGTACGCGAGAGTGGGTGACCGGTGTTCACGAACGCTGTACGTAGGCGAGCGGGACGTCGCCCCAGATCAGCCACAGATCACGGAGTTCCGGCTCAGTGAGGGTGCCGGAACGTGCCATGGCGCGCACCTCGTCGAGGCTATAGCCGTACCGTTTGGCCTGGGCTGTGAGCATGTCTTGAATCTCGTTGCGAGTCGCAGTGATGTTCACCATGTTGTTCACCTCCTGATGTGGTGCTTTTAGCGTAACGACCGCTACTGACACTGCCTTCCAGCGACTCGAACGGGCGCCTACGGGCACCCGCCCTCTTCCACGCCGCCCGTCACGGTGTAGCGGTAGCCCGGGTTGCTCGCGACGTTCCCATTCGGGTGGCTCGCCGTGAAGCAGTACGAGTCGGCGCTGCCCGAGATTGCGCTCAGCACCACGCCCGGTGAGGTCGCGACGCGATCGCCGTCCACCTCGTAGCCGTCGGCTGACGGGGCCAGCGTAGGCAAGGTGTGCGACTCGTCCACGTGCGTGCGCACGGCGATGGCGACGTTTGCCAGATCCGACTGCACTGTCGAGTCATACGCCTTCGCCTGCTGGTTCAAGAACAGCGGCAGCGCGACCGCCACCAAGATGGCCACGATCGCCATGACCACGAGAAGCTCGGGCAGAGTCATGCCCTGGTCACGAGCGCCCCGCACCCACCGCGCTCTCAGCACGCGCGCCAGCACACCCACCAGTTAGCCCCCTCGACACCACGGCGGGCGCACCCCTCAGCGGCGCCCGAACACACCGATTGTGGCGCATATCACATGCGGTGTGCAACCGGAGCGGATGGGTCGTGCCTGGCAGATCAGGACACGTCGAGTTGGAAGTACCCCACGTCGATCCACCGGCCCAGCTTCTGGCCCGCCTCCTTCAGCACCCCCACCTCGCGCCAACCTGTCGCGAGTTGCAGCGCGACGGAGGCCTCGTTGGGCAGCGCGATGAGGGAGATCGCGGTGTGCGCGTGCGAGGCCCGCAGCGCGACGATGAGCGCGCGGTAGAGCCGCCCGCCAAGCCCTCGGCCGGCCCCTGCGGGATCGAGATAGATGGTGGTCTCGACGCTGTGCAGGTACGCCGCCTTGGGGCGATACGGCGCCGCATACGCGAACCCCATGACCTGTCCGGCATCCTCGATCACCAGGTACGGCAGGTCCTTGTCCCACACCGACTTCATGCGCGCCTTGATGTCGGATGCGGTGACGGTTTCCGTCTCGAACGTGATGACGGTGTCGGTGACATAGGGGTTGTAGATCTGCGCGATGCGGGGGGCATCGGCAAGCGTTGCGGGCCGGATCATGACCCTATTGTGCCCGCACGCTCCGCGTCAGGATGGCCGATGCCGTGGCCGCCTCGCGTCCCCGGCTCACCCGGGGTTACGGTCGAGCATGAGGCGGGTGGCAGCGGCAGTGACGACGGCGTGGGCCGTGGGGCTGGGTGCCGCCCTGATCGCGGGCTGCTCGCGCGGCAACATCCCCGTGCTCGAGGAGGCGGGCGGCGAGGGCCCCGCGGCTCCCGCGGGCTGTGCCGACATCGACGCCGAGCTCCTCGACACCCTGGCGACGGGGCTCACCAAGCTCTCGCTGCTCACCACCCCGCAGGGCATCGAGGCGCTCCGCGAGGAGGCCTTCGTCTTCGATCACACCGCCTACCGGGCGGCGCTCGCCGAGACCCAATTCGTGGAGGTCACGGGCTTTCAGGAGGAGGACGCCGGCACGGCGATCGCGGCCCTCGACCAGGCGGCCGCGCTCGCGGGCGTCATCGTTGACGGGCCCGTTCCCGACCACGAGGACCTCGTGGCATTTGCCGAGGCGACAGGGGGGCCGGGCACGCTGACCGACCACCACCAGCGCCTAGGCGAGGCGCTCGCCCGTGCCTGCGGCGGTGTGGTGAGCGGACCCGCGCCGGGGTGAGCGGGGCGAAGGTGAGGGGGATGCCAAGGCGCTCGCGGCATCGGCCACCACCTGAGCCACTTCGGCAATGTCGTCCTCGGTGAGGGGGCCCACATGCTCGACCGCGAGCGGGGGCGTCGCGGCACTCGAACGCCGCCAGGGAAGGGTGAGGGGGTGACGCGGCACGGCGACCTCGCAAGACGGAAGGAAGTCCTTGAGCGAGGGGCAGGTGCGCTGCTGGTCCTGGGTGGGGACGGCGATAGGGATATCGTCGCACGCCCGAGGGGATGCTGCGCTACACGGGTTCGCGGGGTGACACGACCCGCCGCGTACCCGTCTGTGCGCGCACCGCCGTGCCCTTGAACGGCGACGGGATGCGGTCGGCAAAACGCATGGCGAGCGAGCCGACGATCGCGAGAATTAGCACGTAGGCGGCCGCCACCGGTCCCAGCTGCGATTCGGCTCCGGCCGTCACTCCCAGCCCGGCGATGACGATCGAAAACTCGCCGCGCGGGATCAGCGACAGACCCGTACGCCACTGGCCCTTGGGGCCGATGCCGTTGCGCCTGGCCGCGAACACTCCCGTACCGATCTTGGTCACGGCGGTCACGAGCGCCAGCCCCAGCGCCGGTAGCAGCACGGGGATGAGGTCGCGCGGGTCGATCGTGAGGCCGAAAAACACGAAGAACAGCCCGCCGAACACGTCGCGCAGCGGCGGCAGCAGCCCGCGCACATCATCCGCCACCTGGCCCGACAGGGTCAGCCCCAAGAGGAAGGCGCCCACGGCCGCGGAGACCTGGACGGCATCGGCCAACCCGGCGACCAGGAACGTCAGCCCCAGGACCGTGAGCAGCAACAGCTCGCGCGAGCGCGAATGCACCAGGCGGGAGATGCGGTCCGAGAACCGCAGGGAGACGACGAACGCCGTGAACACGAGCCCGAGCGCGATGGCCGCCGCGAGTGCTCCCTGGGCGAGCGTCGCGCCCACCAGCAGCACGCCGGTGATGGGCAGGAACACCGCCATCACCAGGTCCTCCATCACGAGGATCGACAGCAAGACGGGGGTCTCGCGGTTGGCGACGCGGTCGAACTCGTCGAGCAGGCGGGCGATGATGCCCGAGGAGGAAATGTAAGTCACGCCGGCCAGCAGCAGCGACGCGGTGGGTGACCACCCCAGCATGAGGCCCACCGCGAAGCCGGGGATGCCGTTCGCGAGTCCGTCCACGAGCCCCGCGACCCAGTTCGATTTAAGTCCGTTGCGCAGGTCCTGTGGCGAGTATTCGAGCCCCAGCAGCAGCAGGAGCAGGACCACGCCGATCTCCGCGCCCACCTCGAGGAAGTCCTCACCGGCGGAGATGGGGACCAGGCCTCCGTCCCCCATGAGGACGCCCGCGAGCAGGTACAGCGGGATGGAGGGGATGCCGATGCGCGCCGCAAGGCGCCCCAGGCCGGCGAGGACCAGCAGGATGATGCCCAGTTCGATGAGCACCTGGCCGGCATGACTCGCCTCCGGCTCGGGGAGCACCTCGAGGGGCAGCGGGATCATGGTCGCTTAGCCGACGAGAATCGCGGTGGCCTTGCGGACGGCGGCGTCGGAGCCCATGACCAGCACGGTGTCTCCCGCCTCGAGCAGGAAGTCGGGTCCAGGGCCGGGGTTGCCATCCTCGCCGCGGATCACGGCGACGATCGAGGCGCTGGTCTCGGTGCGGATGCGGCCGTCGGCGATGGTGCGTCCGGTGAGGCCGCCGTGGCGGGGCATGGTGACCCACTCGATCGCGAGGCCCTCGATCTGGTGACGCAGGCCCTCGAGCCGCGAGGTGATCGAGGTGCCACCCAGCAGCTCGACCAGGGCGGCGGAGTCCGCCTCGGACAGCTCGACTGTGCCACGGCACGAGTCGGGGTCCTCGCGGTCGTACAGCGCGAAGTCACGTTTGCCGTCGCGGCGCACCACGACGCCGACGTGGTCGCCGCTGTCCGCCTGGAACTCATACCGGACACCGATGCCCGGCAGGGGAGTCTCGTAGATGTCCATGCGGCCCATCCTGCCACCCGTGCGCCCGCGCTAGGCCTCGTGCACCACTCCCAGTTCGATGAGGCGTTCCCACGCCATGCGCATGAGGAAGGGATCGTCCACCTCGATGTAGCGCAGCGCCGCATAAACCAGGTAGGCGAGAGCGCGGTCGACGGTGGCCCCGGAGACCTCGCCATACGCGGCGAAGAAGTCCTCGCGCATCTCCTCGCCCAGCACCGTGCCGATGAAGCCGATGTCCTGGGCCGGGTCGCCGGCGCCGAAGTTGGCCCACAGCAGCAGTCCCGCGAACGCTCCTTGGTCCGACATCACGGCGCGCGGCTCGAGCCGACCGTGGGTCCAGGTGGGGGCCACGTCGACGGCGGCGGCGCAGCCGCGCTCGAAGATCGCGCGCACGCCGTCGGCGTCGAGCTCCCGGTTTTCGGGAGCGCCGTGCGCGACCGCGAAGGTGAGCATGTCCTCGAATTCTCGCCGCCACGCGGCCAGGCCCACCCCGGTACGGGGGTTGACGGGCGCATCGGCCGGTGCGGGTTGGTGAATCTCGCTGAGCGCGGCGCCCACCTCACGCGCGGCGGGTGCGTGGAGGGGCACGAAGGCGGCGGTCGAGGCGGAGATCCACGGCACCACCACCCAATGCCAGGGATAGCCGTGGCCGGGTCGACCGGTGTGGATGGGCTGCGACGCGGGGAAACTCCAGCCCGCCGAGTGCGGCGCGATGACGTCGGTGACGCGCGCGAAGAGGTCGTCGTAGCCCGGCAGTCGCGACATCTGCACGCCGTAGTCGTCGCCGATGCGCAGGGTGAAGTGATCTTCGAGCTTGTAGCGCCGGCCCAACTCGCGGTCCGCCAGCCACGGGAACTGCTCGTCGACCAGCGCCCTGACCATCTCGTCCGGGATGTAGAGCGGATCGGAGTCCGCATACGTCGGCATGGCTGTCAGGCTAGCGGTCGCTCCCTAGTCGCCCTCGCGCCGCGCGATCCACTCGCGCGCGAGAAGGCCGTAAATGGCGTCGTCGGAGACCTCGTCCTCGACCCAGTACGCCTCGCGTCGGATGCCCTCGGCGAGGAAGCCGATGCGCTCCAGGACGCGCACGGACGCGATGTTGTGCGGATGAGTGCTCGCCTCGATGCGGTGCACGCCCATG
Organism: Demequina sp. NBRC 110051; assembly: GCF_002090055.1. Lineage (GTDB taxonomy): Bacteria > Actinomycetota > Actinomycetes > Actinomycetales > Demequinaceae > Demequina. The sequence goes on along the minus strand of NZ_BBRH01000007.1, from coordinate 40,329 downwards.
TCGAAGACGGCGTAGTCGACCAGGCGTGCTGTCGCCTCGGTCGCGTAGTGGTGCCCGCGCGCCCAGGGGTGCAGCGTGAAGCCCACCTCGGCCGTGCGCCCGTTGCCCGAGAGGTACAGGGCGACGTCGCCGAGGACCTTGCCGTCGCGCTTGCGCTCGACCGCGAGCTGGTACCAGGTGCCCGGCAGCGGGCCGGGCTGGTCCTCCATCGACGCGATGAGTTCGCGTGCCCGGTCCACGGAGTACGGGGCGCGCCATGCCTGGTACTGGGCGGTCGTGGTGTCGGATCGACGCTCGGCGAGGTCGTCGGCGTCGTCCATGGTCATCGGGCGTAGCACCAGCCGCTCGGTCTCCAGCGGCGCGAACGTGGTCTCCATAAACCCACGCTAGTCCTGCGTGGGGCGTGTCGCGACGGGGACGCACGCACGGGCTTACTGTGAGCCATGCCCCGACTCACCAGGTCCCGTCCCTCCGAGCCGGGCATCACCCGTCGTCGCAGCGGTCGCGGCTGGACGTACCGCGACGCGGGCGGCGCGACCATCAGCGATCGCGAGACTCGCGAGCGGATCGCCGCCCTCGCCATCCCGCCAGCGTGGACCGACGTGTGGATCTGCCCCCACGAGCGCGGCCACCTTCAGGCGCTCGGCACCGACGAGGCCGGCCGGCGCCAGTACCTCTACCACCCCGCGTGGCGTGAGCGCAGGGATCGCGCCAAGCATGCGCGGGTGCTCGAGGTGGCGGCGGGCCTGCCGGCCGCGAGGGCGGTGGCCGATGCCGATGCGTCCCGCGGCGACCTGTCCCGCGAGCACGTGCTCGGGGTCGCTTTCCGGCTGCTGGACCGGGGCCTGTTCCGCATCGGCGGCGAGGGCTACGCCGCCGACAACGGCTCGTATGGCCTCGCCACCGTGCTGCGTGAGCACGCCCGTGTGAGCGGCGACGAGGTGGTGTTCGACTACGTCGCGAAGTCCGGCAAGGACCGCCATGTGGTGGTCCGCGACGCGCAGGTCGCGGCCGCGATCACGACCTTGAAGCGCCGCTCGGGTGACGCGCCGGAGCTGCTCGCCTACCGCGTCTCGACCGATCCCGTGCGCTGGCGCGACCTCGTCAGCGACGACATCAACGGCTACATCCAGATGGTCGTGCAGCCCGATGCCACGGCGAAAGACTTCCGCACGTGGCACGGCACGGTCATCGCCGCCCAGGCCTTGGCAATGGCCGATGCGGCGGGCGACTTATCGCCGACCGCCCGGGGGCGCGTGGTCGCCTCGGTCATGCGCGAGGTGGCCGCGCAGTTGGGGAACACCCCCGCGGTGGCGCGGGCCTCATATGTCGACCCGCGCGTGGTGGACCTGTGGGAGGACGGGATGACGATCGAGCCCGTGGTCGACGCCCTCGGCGAGCACGGGGAGTCGCTGTCGCCTGGAGACCGCGACGCCGCCATTCAGGCGGCGCTCGAGCAGGCGGTCGTGGACCTTCTCACCACGGCGCCGGATGCGCGCGAGGCGCAGCTGCGCCGCGACGCGAGGAGGGCCAAGCGGATCGCGAGCGCCGCGCGCGCGTGAGTCCTACCGCAGGGACTGGCGCAGCGAGGCGAGGGCGGCATGCCCCGCCTCGTGGAAGTGCTCCTCATCCATGCACGCGAGGGTGGCCGCATGATGCAGCGCCTCGGCACGGATGACCCGCTGTCCGGCGGAGGAGGACACATAGCGGGCGACCGCGGGCTCGCATGTCCACAGGTAGGCGTCCAGCATGGGCCCCACCTGGTCGGCGCCGACGAGGACGGCGGCCTGGCCCAGGTCCGTCAGCGGCGACCCCGCCGCGGCGTCGCCCCAGTCGAGGATGCCGGCCAGGCGGCCCTTGCGGCTCAGCACGTTGCGCCCATGCACGTCGAGGTGGGCCCACGTGCGCGGGCCCGGTTGGGTGTGGGCGGCCGCGGTGAAGGCGGCCCTGAGGCGCGGGCCGTCGGCGATGACGCCCTCGGCCTCGAGATGGCCGATGCGGTCGCCAAACACCTCGGCTCGCTCGCCGAGCGTGATGGAGCGGAAGGGGTTCACGGGGGCGTCGTCGGGTGCGGGCACGTGCACCTGCGCCAGGGCGCGGCCCAGATCCCTGGCGCCCTCGACGCTCAGCGCGGCCTCGTAGACCACCGTGCCGTCGATCCACGGCACCACGGACCAGCGCCACGGATAGCCGCGGCCCGGCTCGCCGAGCCTGCGCGCGACCGGTGCGGGGAAGGTCCACTGCGCGCCGATGCGTGGCAGCCACTCCCACTCGGTCTGAGCGATCTCGGCGCCCACCGCGCGACGCGGCATGCGCACCGCGAGCGTGTCGCCCAGGCGGATGGTGACGTTGTCCCAGCCCTCGACGCGCACGCCAAGGGGGAGCGAGGCGAGGTCCGGATGTTGGTCTGCGAGCAGCGCTCGCACGATCCCCTCATCGACCTCGACCTCCGCATCCGGGGTCGCCATCATGGTCATGCTCTTCACGGTAGACCCGCTGTGCGCGGTCACGGCAAGTCACGCGGCGTGTTCGTGACCTTGCCGTGACCGCTTGCGCGCCCGGCGGCACGGGGGAGCCTCACGCCAGCAGCGTGTCTCCCACGAACCCGCCGGGCGCGCATCCGGGAGGAATCGCGAACACTGCGGAGCCGATGGGCGTGGTCCACGTGTTGAGCAGGTCCGCCTGGTCGAGCCGCCGTTGGATGGGGGTGAACTGCGCGTCGACGTCCGCCTGGAAGGACGCGAACAGCAGCCCCGTCTCGGACACGCCCTCACCGGAGGGCGCCACGTCGTAGTTGTAGCCGCGCCGGAAGATCACCTCGCGTGAGTCGACCGGTCGCGACCGCGCGATGTGCGCCACGGGCGAGATGACCGTGTTGCCCGCGGCGGTAGTGGCCTCGAAGTCCGGCGGGTCGGACTCGCGCGAGCCGGTGAGCGGCGCGCCGTCGGCAATGCGCCGTCCCACGGCGAAGGACCGTGCGGTCGGGTCGACCTCATCCCACGTGTCGAGGTTCATGCGGATGCGGCGCAGCACCAGCGACGTGCCCCCGGTCAGCCACGCGGTGTCGCCCGAGCCCGTGGCCCACACGACCTGGTCGAACTCCGCCGTTCCCGGCTCGGGATTGGTGGTGCCGTCGACCTGGCCGAACAGGTTACGCATCGTGGTGCCGGACACCTCGGACCCATACGCGCGCCGGAAGCCGTCTTGGCGCCAGGCCAAGGACGCGAAGGAGCGCGAATCCTTCAGGAGCATCCGCACCGCATGGGCGACCGTGACCGCGTCATCGGAACTCACCACAATCAGCAGGTCGCCGCCCGACCACTGCTCTTCGAGCGCGTCGATCCCGAAGGCGGGTAGGGGACCCAACCACGCCGGCACGGCGGAGGATCCGGCCGCCCGCCGCACCAGCTGTGGCCCAAACCCGAAGGTCACCGTGAGGGCGGCGGGCACCGTCGCGAGTTCGGGTTCGGTGTCGGCGAGCGCACCCTCGCCGGCCATCAGGCGCTCGGCGTCGTCCGTCAGGACCCGCATCATGCGTGCCAGGTCCTCGCGATCCACGCCGTCGCGCAGGCCGAGGCCCAGGTAGGTCGCATGGGCGGCGATGGGGGTATCGATCCCGCATTGGTGGGCGCCGTGGAACGCCACCGTGCGAGCGCCGTTGAGGCCCGCCGCGTCCAGCTCAGCCGCACGCGACGGCGGCAGCGCCCGGTCCACCCCGAGCGCGACGGCCGCACCCGCGCCCACGGCGGCGCCTCCGAAGAGGAACCGCCGCCGGCTGAGGCCGCGACCGAGGTCAGTCGCGTCCGAGGACATCAGGAACCCATCTCCATCTCGGCCCCGGGCGCATACGACTCCTGCGCTCCCATGTAGTCCTTCGCATCGGCGGTGACGTCCACGGTCGAGCCGTCCTCGAACGTCAGCGTGACATCGACGATGTCGCCGGCCTCGATGGGTTCGGTGACGCCCATGAGCATGAGGTGGTTGCCGCCGGGTTCGAGCGTGAGAGTCTCGCCCGGGGCGATCGCGAACCCGCCCTCCTTCTCGCTCATCGACATGCCTCCGGACTCGTCGGACAGCGTCTCGTGGAGTTGGATCTCGGTCGACACGGCGCTCGCGGCGGCGACCAGCACCACGGTCTCGTCCGTGCCGTTGGTGAGTTCGCCGAAGGCCGCGGTCATGCCGGACTCGGCGGTCTTGACCCAGGGGTCGGTGACGGTGATCTCGCCGGGCTCGTCGGCGGACGCGCAGGCGGACAGGGTGAGGGCCGCGACGGCGGCGAGCGCGCCAAGGCGCGCGGGGGTACGGACAGCGTTCATGGGTGACTCCAGTCAGGGGCAACCGCCCCGGGGTAACGGTAAGAAGGCCATCAAGAGAAATGGCCGATGCGCCCGCCGGGTGGGCGGGATATCTCACCTGACGGGAGGGCCTCGCAGGCCGCGTCCGCTGGCCAGGACGAGCGGACTAAGCGCGGCGATGGGGGAGATGGGTGCGGTGCGCGGTGCGGCGGGGACGGCGGCGGACAGTGGCGCGATGTCGCGCACGAGTGCCGCCACGAGGGCGTCGAGCGCGGCACCCGCGCGCGCCAGCGCCCAGTCGAGCCGCAGGAGTACGGCGGTCGTCACGACGGCGGCGACCAGGTGGGCGACGCTCATCACGCCGCCGCCGTGGGCGCCATGCGCATCCGCGGCGACGGTCAGGGTGCCCGCGTCGAGGTGGTGGGCGTGTGCGTCGCCCGCGACGGTCACGCCTCCCGCACCCACCACGAATAGCGTGTGGAATAGCGCCTGGCTCGCGGTCACGCCGAGTCCGGTGCGCCACCAGGACACCGGGCGGCCGGCGAGTTGGACGCACACGGCGAAGGACAGGGCGAGAGGCACGAGGACGCCGGGAGCCGACGGCATCGCGCCTCCGCCCAGGACGTGGGAGCCGAGCGCCACGCCCGTCGCGACCGTCGCCGCGACGGCGGCGCGACCCAGCCGCCTGCCCGTCCTCATACTCACCGCGGCATTCTCGCATGGCTAGCCACGGCATCGGCCTGTCGCAAGGCTGGCACGATAGGGCCATGAGCGACGACGACAAGCCCGACGCCAAGCGCTGGAACTACAACATCCACTACGGCGAGGCCCTGCTGGAGCGCATCCCCGAGGGCGCGGCGACGGCCGTCGATGTGGGTTGCGGCGAGGGATTCATGGCACGGCGTCTCGCGGAGCGCGGCCTCGCGGTGACGGCGATCGACGAGGACGCCGAATCGATCCGTCGCGCCCGCGCGCAGGGCGAGGACTCGATCACCTACATCGAGGGAGACGCCCTCACCGATGCGCTGCCCGCCGGGCCCTACGACGTGGTGGTCGCGAACGCGTCGCTGCACCACATGGACCTGGTCGAGGGGCTCACACGGCTGCGCGAGCTCGTGGCGCCCGGGGGAGTGCTGTTGGTGGTCGGCATGGCCAAGGGCGGCGTGGTCGACATCCCGCGGGAGATGGCGGCGTCCGTGGTGGACAAGGGCCACAAGCTGTTCCGCGGCTACTGGGACCACGGCTCGCCGTGCGTGTGGCCCACGCCGCAGACCTATTCCGCCGTGCGGGATACCGCCGCGGCGCTGATGCCCACCAGCGAGTTCGCGAAGAAGCTGCTGTGGCGCTACACCCTGGTGTGGCAGCGCTGAGATACGCGTGGCGTGCAGCTATTGCCGCAGGGCATGACTGACGTACGCGCCGGCTAGCCGCGGTGGGTCGAGGCGCCCATGCGCCGCACGGCCTCCGTGAGGACGTCCGGGTGAGTGGCGATGTTGAGGCGCACGTGCCCCGACCCGCCCGTGCCGAAGGTGAGGCCCGAGTTCAGCGCCACGCGGGCGTGCTCCAGGAAGTGCTGCGCGGGATCGTGACCCAGGTCGAGAGCGGTGCAATCGATCCACGTGAGGTAGGTCGCCTGGGGCAGGGTGTAGCGCACGCCGGGCAGGTGCTCCTCGAGCAGGGTGGCCAGCAGGTGGCGATTGCGATCGAGGCTGGGCAGCAGCGCGTCGAGCCACGGCTCGCCGTCGTTGTATGCGGCCGTCTGCGCGAGCGTGCCGAAGTGCGTGGGTCCGTGGTGGGCGGAGTTGCCGTAGGCGGCGAGCTCGTCGGCGGCCTTGGTGCCGGCGATGATGATCGCGGCGGGGATGCCCGCGAGGTTCCATGCCTTGGAGGCCGCCATGACGGAGAAGCCTCGCTCGGCACCCGCGACGGAGAGGTAGGGCACAAAGGTTTCGCCCGCGTAGAACAGGGGCGCGTGGATCTCATCGGAGACCACGCGCACGCCGTAGCGCTCCGCGAGAGCGGCGACGCCCTCGAGTTCGCCGCGCGTGTGGGCCGTGCCGCCCGGGTTGTGCGGGTTGCACAGGAGGTAGGCCGCGGGAGCACCGCCCGCGGTGACCTCGCGGAAGGTCTCCTCGAGCGCGGCGAGGTCCAGGCGCATGTCCACGCCCAGGGGAGCCTCGGCGATGCGCCGGCCGGCGGCCTTGAGGTACGAATAGAACGGCGGATACACCGGAGGGTTGACGACGATCTGGCCGCCGGGCTCCGTGAGCAGGCACAGGATGTCGGTGTAGCCGGTGATGACGTCCGCGACGGTGGTCATCTGGCCGGGCGAGGCCTCCCAGCCCCATCGGCGCGACGCAAATGAGGACAGCGCTTCGGTGTACGCCGTGCCGGAGGCGTAGCCCATGTCTCCCGTCGCGACGGCCCGCTCGAGCACCTCACGGATGGGTGCCGCGAGCTCCACGTCCATCTCCGCGACCCACAGCGGCAGCACGTCCGGGTCGTAGCGACGCCACTTCGCGCTGGTGCGTTCACGCAGTTCAGTGAGGCTCAGCGTGGACAGCGGATCGGACACAGTTGTCTCGGTAGAAGGCACGGGCATAGGGGCCACTCAATCGGACGGCGGGCTCGCGCGCAAGTGGCGTGCGGGACGCGCCACTCGCCGGGCACGCTCGCCGTACCGCCACGTCGGGATGCACGGCCCACCGGGCCCCGGTGCGCCGCCCCCACCCACCTCTCGTGGGCGTCTAGTCTGCGAGACATGCGCTGGGACGATGACGAGGGACGCGTTCCCGTGGGAGCACTGCTGACCGTGATCATCCTTGCGGGCGCTGCCTTTGGCGCGTACTGGGCGCTCACCGAGTTCGGCTTCCTGCCGTCGGACGATCAGGGCAGTGAGGCGGCCGCCAGCATCTCGCCCGACGCCGTCGCGTCTGGTGAGGATTCGTCGTGGCTCGAGGCCGCGGGCGAGGAGCTGCCACCGCTCATCGAGCCCGCCTCCGAGGACTCCCCACCGATAAGAGAGATGGCCGATTGGCTGTGGGACGTCAACGACGACACGTGGCACGTCACGGTCATCCGCGAGGGAGAGGGCGACGGCACGGACTCCCTGGCCGACCGCCAGTCGCTGGTGCTCGTCAGTCCCACGAGTGATCTGTTCCTCGTGACCGACGAGCTGCGCAATGACTACCGCATGACCGTCGTCGACTGGGACCCGGTGACGGATGTTGCGTGGATGCGTCGCGGCGGACGCCCAGGCCTCGCGCAGGTCACGGCTCTCGAGATGCCTACCGGCGAGTCGAACCCCACGTGGGCCGGCGGCGCGGTCCCCGATGCGAACGAGATGGACGAGGGCATCGGCAACGTCGAGGTGATCGGCACCCAGCCGGACGGGCTCGACCTGTGGGGAGGCTACGACGAGGGCGGCTACTCGACAGGCGTGTTCTGGCGCGACGGTGAGGAGTTCGTCGACTCGCTGGTGGACGAACGCATCGCGACGGCGGTGCGTCAGGGCTTCTCGCCCGGCGAGGGCCTCGAGGCGTGGATCGATCCGGCGGGCATGCGTGCCGTCTATCACGGCGTCTACCGCGATCCCACGTCGAATCAGATCGAGGACGAGATCTGGATCGTTCACGACCTCGAGGACGACTCCAACGACAACGTGCCCTTCGACTCACCGGCGCCGGGCTGCAGGCCCCTCGACGGGCCACGCAAGGGCACCTTCGAGGGCGACCGCATTGTGGCCGACTGCGGCGGCACGGAGTACCTGCTGGACCTCTTTACCGGCCAGCCGGCCCAGGCGCGGTAGCCGCGTCAGTCTCGGCGTCAGCCCAGCAGTCCGCGGAACACCGCGGCGGCCCGCGCAGGCGCCCCGGCATCCATGCCCAGGAACAGGCTCGGTTCGGTGAGCTCGAGCTCGAGGAGCACGGGGCCGTCATCGCTGGGTAGCAGGTCCACGCGTGCGTAGGCGAGCCCCTCGGGCAGCGTCGCTACCACCCGGTCGGCAAGCTCACGTTCGGCTGGGGTCGGCTCGCACGGCGTGATCTTCTCGTCGGCATACAGCCCCGTGGACCAGCTCATGCCGCGCGACAGGATCGCGGCCTTGCGCGCGGCGTGCGAGAAGTGTCCGCCCAGGTAGATCAGCGCGGTCTCGCCGTCGGTGTCGACCTGCGACAGGTAGGGCTGGATCATCGCCACGCGACCGTCGGCGTGCAGCGAGGCGAGGTGAGCGCTCGCGGCGGCGGGGTCGTCGTGGAAGAGCCCGGCTCCTGCGGAGCCGGCGCCTACAGAGGGCTTGACGACCACCGAGCCGGCCACGGCATCGGCCGTCGCCTCCTCGCCGGAAGCCACGAAAATGGTCGGTACCACCGGGATGCCGCGGGCGGCGAGGTCGTCAAGATAACGCTTGTCGGTGTTCCACACGACCGTCTCGAGCGGGTTCACGAGCCGCGTGAGCGCGGACACGCGCGTGGCCCAGCCGAGGAACTCGTCCAGGCGCTCGGTGTAGTTCCACGTGGAGCGCAGGATCGCGACGTCGTAGGCCGACCAGTCCACGGAGGGGTCGTCCCAGCCCACCAGCTCCGCCTCGGGCAGGTGGGGCAGCAGCAGCTGCTCGTCCGCGTCCGGAATCTCCAGGTCGACCGTCGTGACGATCGCGATGCGTGCATTCATGCGCGTCAGGCTAGTGGCTACTCGAGGGGGTCCATGACGGTGGTCTCGGCGCTTGCGGTGTAGCGGTCGGCGCGGATGGACGGCACCGATCGCGTGCGGGTCAGCGACGCGAGGGCCGCGAGCGAGCGGCGATCGCGCCTGACCACGCTCGCGGCAATCTCCGCCATCGCGACGAGCGGCCCCACGAGGGTGGGCGAGAGCACCCATGGCACCCAGCGGATCACGGCGCGCACCAGGGCCGACCACCGCGCGGGAGGCTCCATGCCGCGGTCCACCCGGACGGGTGCGATGTTCATGAGCGCCTGGCCCAGCGTCGCGCGGTCGCGCCTGATCAGCGGGACGGCGAGGCCCAGCACGGCCGCGACGCCGATGCGCACGGCCATGTCGACCTCGGGGCTGATGTCGACGGGCTCGGGGCTGGTGTAGCCGTCAGCGAGGACGGTGAGGATCGCCTGGCCGCCCTCGATGGCCACCATCGCGCCCAGGCCGATCGCGAGGTCGGCTGTCCCCGCCACGCCACGCCGAATGCGGCCGGGGGCGGCGAGGTCGGGCTCGCGCGGGGGCCGAGTGAAGGGGAACAGGCCGATCGCGATGTACGAGGCGATGAGGCCCAGGATCGCCCCTGCAGTGTTGGCGATGAGGTCGTCGACGTCGAACACGCGATACGGGCACGGAAAGATGCCAAAGAACCCTGTGCCCTGCGACAGTTCGATCAGCATCGAGGCGCTCGCGCCCACCGCGATGACCGCGATCCCCGGCCAGCGGCTTGCCTGGTGCAGGAAGAACCCGAAGGGCACGAACAGGGCGATGTTGGCGGTGAACTGCCAGAAGGTGAAGGTGCCCAGCAGCCCGCGCGCGCCCCTCGCCTCGTAGAGGTCGATGATTTGCGCCAGGCTCGCGCCGGGGTCGAGCTGCCAGGGGATATCCACCGTGCAGGCGAGGTCCTCCGCACTGGGCAGCGGAAGGATCGTGAAGACGGCGAGCGCCACGGCCGAGCCCATCAGGCCCAGCGCCGCGATCATGGGCCAGCCGCGCAGGCGCCCGTAGTAGCGCACGGTGTGGCCGAGGATCGGCAGCATCGCGAGCGGGATGAGCGCGGCGGTGGCCGCCATCACGAGCACCGCGTTCGCCACGTATTGGTCCATGGGCTGAGCCTAGGCGGGCAAAAAAATATCCGGTGACCGGCGCCTCGGGGGGAGGGGCGGGAGGCGCCGGTCGCCGGAAAAAGTGGGCTCAGGCGACCTAGTCCCCGGATGGTCGCCTGAGCCACATTTTTGTCGGTGACCCCTGTGTCACCTGACGACATCTACGAGATTAGGCGGCCTTTGTGGCTCGTCTATGGGCACTAGGTCCCGACCCGCTGTCGGCGCTTGGTGACCCGCGTCACAGACGGCCGATGCCGTGGCCGACCAGGGCGGCGCGCCCGGCCGAGCGCCCGGCGGCGCGCGTGCCACGATGACCCCAACCTTTTCCGGTGCCCATGCGCTTGAGGGGTAGGAACCACAAGGGGGAACACGCATGAGGCGGTGGGGGCCGCAGCTCGAGGAGCTGATGACCAGGAGGTACGGGTCACTGGTCGCATTCGCGCGCATGGCAACGGGCGACCCGGCCAACGCCGAGGACCTGGTGCAGGACGCGCTCGTCGAGACCTTCTCGCGGCGCCGGTCGTTTGCCGATGCGGGCGCGGCCGAGGCGTACACGCGACGGGTGATCGCCTCTCGCGCGATCGACCGCGGACGCCGGCGCCTTACCGAGCGCAAGGCCTTGCGGCGGATAGGCGTGGCGGAGGACGACACCGGCGCGGGGCCCGCCGTGCTGGTCGAGCACCGCACCGATGTGGCGCGGGCCCTAGCCGCGCTGACGCCGCGCGAGCGGGTGTGTGTGGTGCTGCGCTACCTCGAGCATCTGTCCGTCGAGGAAACGGCCGATGCCGTGGGGCTCGCGACGGGGAGCGTTAAGCGGTACGTGCACGACGGCCTCGCGAAGCTTGCGGTCGCGCTCGGCGAGCCCCCTCATGAGGGCGGGCCGGTTCCCCCGCGTGAGAGTGCGTGGGTTGTGAGGAGGGAGGCGTGATGGATGCGTGGGACGAGATGATGCGCGCCGAGTTCGCGCGCGAGGCGGCCGACGTGCGGCAGGCCACCGCACCGGTCGGCGCGCGTGTGGCGCGCCGCGTGCGCCGGCGCCGGGCGGCACAGGCTTCGGTGACGGCGACCGCCGCCGTTGCTGCCGTCGCCGCGGTCGGCGTGGGAGCGTGGGGCTTGGCGGGCAGCGGGGTGCGCGAGCCGGCGCTGCCGATCGCCGGCTCACCCACCCCGTCGGCGGAGCCGTCGACCGAGCCGTCGACCGAGCCGTCGGGCGGGCCTGCGACGCCGGCGGAAGATCCGCAGGGGGAAGATGCCACCTTCGCTCCCGCCCCGTCGCGCGACTCGATCGCCGGCGAGGTGACCTATCCCGAGGCCTACCTGTGGGAAGACGCGATGTGGGACGAGGTGGGCCCCGGCTGGGGGGTGGGTGTCGCATCGGCCCTCGCCGATATCTCCTACCTCGACGGCGCGAAGCAGCTGCCGCCCGCGGTGCTGTACCTGCATAGTCCCGACGGCGTGTATTTCGAGGTCGCAGAGCTTCCCGAGCAGTGGTGGGAAGACACGCGGGTGGTCTCGTGGGACGAAGACGCGAGGTCGGTGCGGCTGTGGTCACGTGATGCCGGCGCTCGCTACGACCTCGAGACGGGCAAGATCGAGGAGGTCGAGTTCTCGATCGGGGGCTCGCCTGCCGGCGCGGAGAGGTTTGTGGCGGCCGATGCCGGGGGCGCGGAGCTGTGGTTCGCCTCGAATGACAACGGGGCCGGCTTCTATCGGTGGTCCGGGGGGCAGTGGGAGAAGGCCGCGACGTGGGACGACGCTCCCGCGGCGCGGGTCCCCGAGCAGGCTCCTGGTATGACCGTGTCACCCCTGGACTCGACCGGCTCGCGGGTGGTGTTGACGGTGGCGACGGACGGTGAGGGCTTTGCGCCGCGGCCCAGCGATGTGGTGGTGTACGACCTCACCGCGGATGCCGCGAGCGTGTATCCGGTGTCGGAGGGTGCCGGGGCGACCTGGATGGCGCCGTGGTGGGTGGACGGCATGACCGTCGCCTTCGAGGTCGACGGCGCGCAGTCCGCTGCCGAGTTGCCCTCACCCCCGGAGCCGCTCGTGTTCGCGGCCGACCCGTCCCTCGATCGACCCGAGCTCGAACGCCTGCCGAATGCGGTCGACGTCGAGTATGGGCAGGCGACCCCTGCTGCGTCCACCGAGCAGGTGTGCGGCTGCTGACGCGAGGAACGGCGCGTCAGGTGTTCGGGGGCACCGGGGGGCCGTCGATCCAACCGTCGCCCGCGTGCATGGACGGCGGCGGTGCGTCGGGAAGCGCCTGCAGGGGTCCCGGTCGCTCGGTGCCGCGCCGGATGATCGGCGCGGTGATCAGCGCGATGCCGAGCATGACGATCGCCGCGCCCGCCGAGAGCATGAGACCCGCCTGAGCGTCGCTTGCGTCGACCAGGTAGCCGCCCACCCAGGCGCCCACGCTCACACCGACGCCCTGGCCGATGCGCAGCCACCCCATCCCCTCAGTGATCTGGTCACGGTTCACGACGCGCTGGACCACGGTGTCGCAGTTGGTCAGCGTAGGGGCGATGGCGATACCGGCGAAGAAGCCCACGATTGCGAGCATGAGCATGTTCACCGAGAAGGCGAGCGCGATCATGCCGACGGTGAGGATCGCGCACCCGATGATGAGGCGCTTCCACAGTGGCGTGCGCCAGTGGCGCGTCCCGTAGAGCAGCCCGCCGGTGAACGAGCCGAAGGCGACCACGCCGAGCGCGAGCCCCGACCACCCCTTGTGGCCCGCCTCCTCCGCAAAGGCGACGAAGGAGATGTCGATCGACCCGAACATGGTGCCGATGCCGAGCGATAGCACCGCTGCAGCGACGATAGACGGGGGAATCCTGAGACCCAGGCTCGCACTGCCCGCGTCGTTGCGCGGCGGCGGCTGCGTGGAGGTCTGGGACAGCAGCACGGTCAGGCCCAGGATCATGGCCGTGGTCGAGACGACGATGCCCGCACCGGGCCACACCGTCGTGGCCAGGATGGTGGCGAGCGCCGGACCGGAGATGAACAACACCTCGTCGAGGGCGCCCTCGAGCGCGAAGGCGGTGTGGATGTCCTCGTCGGAGTCGAGCATGTGCGACCAGCGGGCACGCGTGAGCGAGCCCAGCGGTCCCTGGAACGACGCGAGGATGACGGCGACCCACAACACCCACTCCGGCTCCCCGTTGACCGCCGCCCAGACTCCGATGACGGCTCCGATCACATGCAGCGTGGCGAGCGGGATCATCGCGGCGCGTTGGCCGATCCTGTCGGCAAGCCGGCTGGTGGGGACCGTCTGGAACGCCCAGCACAGGATGCCGATCGCGGCGACACGCCCGGCCATCTCGTAGCTGCCGTACTCGATCTGCACCATGAGGATGAAGGAGATGTTGAACATCGCCATCGGCACGCGCGCCAGGAGGCCGGAGAAGGCGAAGGCCGAGGCACCTGGGCGGGTCAGGATCGAGCGATAGGGGGCAAGCACGTGCCCCATCGTCTCACTCGTCGCTGACGCGCGGTGCCGGAAGGTGGGTGACGCGGGACTTCTTGCGGTCGTCGACGATGAGCCAGGCGGCGCCGCCGACGATCACGGCGAGAGCAGCGATGATGCCCGCCCACAGCAGGATGGGCCCCCAGTCGATGGCGTCGCTGGCCTCGGCCACGATCCTGATGTGCGGCGTGGTGGCAAGATCGGCGAGGCCCAGGGTCACCGTGTGGCCCTCGATCGCGCCGGCGGGGGCCTCCTGGACCAGGCCGGGGAAGGTGAACGTGGCCTGGACGTCGACCGCGGCCTGGGCGAACTCGAGGTTGGTCTGGCCCGCACCCAGGAGCGCGAGGGCATCATCACCCCCGCGGCGGATGTCCACCACGAAGGTGTCGTCATCGCGCTCGAGGGTCGCGCTGGCCTCGACGCTCGCGAGTGCCTGCGTCGAGGCCTCGCTGAAGTCGTCGAGGGGAATGTCGGTGAGCGTGAGCTCGATGCCCTCAAGGTCGCCGCTGACGTAGGGGTCGAGCGTGACCTGGCCGGGGAAGCGGTCGGAGAAATCCTGGAAGTCGTCGGAGTCGCCCACGTTGCCGAGGAGGTCGTTCACGTCGACGCCAAGATAGTCAGTGATCTGACTTGCTACCGAGTCGCTGTAGGCAACAACCGTGTGCTGGCTGAAGGTGTCGTCCGCGTTGATCGTCGTGTCGGCGGTCGCGCGAACGCAGCCCGCGAGGGCGAGCGCGGCCGCCAGGACCGCCGCGACGGATCGGGCAGACGAGGCGCTCACCGTGGGTCGGGGCCGTCGTCGCCCCCAGGCTGCGTGGCGTCGTCGAATGCCGTGGGCTCCGAGGGCAGGGGCGTTTCTGTGGGGTCTTGCGCTGGCTGGCCGGCGGACCGCTCCTGGGAGCCGGAACGGCGGCGCGTGACGACCACGAGGACGACGCCTGCGGCGACCCCCAGCACCAGGCCCACCCCGAGCGCTATCCACCACGGGAACGAGTCGTCGGCGGTCGCTGCGCCGCGGGCCTCGATGGTCTCAGGGCCATTGATCAGGTCCCACGTCACCGTGCGGCCTGAGTCGTCGAGTTCGCCGTTGGTCTCGCTCACCTCGCCAGGGAACGTGAGCGCTAGGGTCATCCTCGCGTCCGCGGGGAGGTCTCCAAGGTCGCCGGCCTGGTCGCTGACGGCCAGCGCGCCTTCCACGACGTACTCATCGCCGTCACGAATGACCGACAGTTCGTCGCTGTCGAAATCGAGTGCAGAGAACGGCTGGTTATCGAAGGTCACGCGCTTGCCGACGTAGTCGTCCTCGGCGAAGCCCGTAGCCTCCCCCTCGGGGAAGCTGCGGTCGATGTCGCCGAACAACTGGTCGATGAGTTCGTCGTCGGTGACGCCGAGGAGTTCGCCCGAGCCGCTTTGCACCGCCATCAGCATGTCGCCGCTGATGGTGTCGTCGTCGTTCAGGGTGACGTTCATCTCGACGCGAATGCACCCCGTCAATGCCAGGGCGCTCACCAGGGCAACCAGAAGAGTGCGGGCAACGGTCGTCATGGCGCCAGCGTCCCATAAGGCAGTGCGCCGGTCCAGGCAGGACCCTGAGGTGGGATTTTCCGGACCTGCGCGTGTGTGCACAGCACGAGAGGCGGGCCCGCCTTCGCTGTCGCGCCCGCTTCGGGGGGTTGCCACGTGCCATCTGTGGCAGCACCTGGTCGCATCGCCGTGCGTGGTCGAGTTGCGGGGGGTAGCTTTCTCGGCGCGCCCTATGTGGGACGCCACCCGGGGCGATAGCCGGAGCGACCTGCCAGGTAAGTGCAGGTTTGTCGCTGCACATGACGGCACTCATTGGGTTAGCGTGGCTCCTATCGCACCGAGGTGGATGCGCACGACACGACAGGGGCAACATCGTGACTTGGGTGGACTGGCAGGGAACGAGGCGAACCGAGGGTGCCCACCGGTATGGCCGGAAACTGGCGTCGCTCCTCCTCGCACTCCTCGTCGTCGCCACGTTCGCGGCGCCCGCACGCGCCGAGGGCCCCGCGGGGCTGACCCTGACGAAGAGCGTCTCGCAGGAGAACATCGCCCCGGGCGACGAGTTTCTCTACACGATCCAGATCAGTTGTGTGTACTCGAGCGCCATCCCCGCGTCGGGCTGCACGGATGCCACCGTCACCGACATCCTTCCCCCACAGTTCCACCTGACGGGGCCGCCGCAAGTGATCAGCTCGGGAAACTCCTTCACCGTGAGTGGCGATGCGGGGGGATCGGACGCTTCTGTCTCGTTTACCACGCCGCTCGATGACCCCGAGGGTGGTCAGGGCATGCTGCAGGGCACCACGGCGACCATCCAGATTCCGGTCGTCGCGGACGCGCTCACGTACGACGACAACGGCGTGCCGATCATCAACGAGGCCGAGTTCACCGCGAGCAACCCGGACACCGACCCGGATTCGGACACAGCGACGGTCATTCCCGAGGTTCCTTTGGTGCTTGACACCGACGTCGAGAAGTCGTTCACGCCGGACAGTGCGCTCGCCGCGCCCGGTAGCGAGACGACCATCGACATCACCGCGAGCAACGAATCGGAGACTGGTGCCGACGAGATGGTCATCGTCGAACCGGCCGATCCGACCGCCTCGCCGAACCCCTTCGATTCCCTCGCCATCACCGATCTCGTCGTGGGTGCCTTCCCCGCGGATGCGGACCTCGTGCAGGTCGACGTCTACACCGACTCGGGATGGGTGAATGGCACGCAAGGGACCACCGCCGCGCTGCCAGGAAGCGTGGACCCCGACGACATCCTCGGCGTCCGCATCACGTTCTCGACCTCATCCGACGACGCGTTCATCCTCCCCGGCTCGAGCGTCGATATCGCGATCGACGCCATCCAGCGAGATCTCGGCGAACTGGCGAGCAACCTCGTCATCGACAACACCGTTTCGTCCACCGTTGAGCGCGACGACGAAACGGCGACGGACAGCGGCGACGCCTCCTACACCATCGAGGCAAATATCCCCGATGTGACCGCGGACAAGTCGTTCGACCCGGTCTCGATCCTTCACGGCGAAACCTCCGACGCCACGCTCGTGGGCGGCGTGGCCGGCGACCTTCCCGTCGAGGAGCTGTCGATCATCGAACCGTCCGCGACAGGTGATCTCCACACGCCAGGGTTTGACTCTTCGATGTCCTTCGAGGGATTTGCCTCCGCGCCCGTGTGGCCCGCGGGAGCGACGGATGCCTCCGTGACCTACTACTGCGCCGACGGCACCGATGAGACGGTGTCCTTCGCAGACGGCGACGTCCCAGGCGAGCCTTCTGGTGGCTGCGAGGTCGCACGCTTCAGCGTCGACTTCACCGGCCTCATGGACCCCGGAGCGTCCGCCACGGTCGTCGCCACCGTCGGTACCGACGCCGACGATCCCGCGGTCCTGACCCCGCTCGACAACGAGATGACGACGACGGGAACCACGGGTGGAGGCGCCTCGGGCAGTGCGACGGACGACGACACCCTGTACTCGTATCTCGAGATCCTCACGTCGACGTCGGGCAAGTCCATCGTCCCAAGCGACATCCTGGGCGAGGATGGTGAGTGGACGGTGCTCGAACTGGCCGGCGGCATTGCGGGAAGGCCCGATCCGGGCGCGGACCCCGAGGGATCGTCGACGGGGAACGCGCAGGACATCGTGGTCCAGGATCCGATCGACCCGGCCGCGGGCTCCGACTATTGGGACGCCTTCAATCCAGATCGCATCACCAACGTCGTGATCCCTCCTGGCGCAACCCTGACGGTGAACTACTGGGATGGGGACTCGTGGGAGCCTCTCGTGGTGGACATCCCGTCCAGCGAGTCACCGTTCTCCTACGACATCGCCGCGAACGCGCCGCCGGTCCCTGGCGCCATTGGTGGCCTCCAGTTCGTTTTCCATTCGGATGAGGGCTTCCCTCCTGGAACCACCGTGTACCCGAACATCGTGATGGACTTTGACGGCTCGGCCGATCTCGATCTTCCCCTGCTGGCCTTAGAAAACTGCACCAGCTCGAGTGCGGAGACGGCGGCGGGCACCGCATCGGACCCCGCCACGGCGTGCGACACCATCAACGTGTACGACCCCGAGGACCCTGTGGGGCCCGGAGTGGGTGACCTGATGGACAAGAACTGGCTAGGCGGCGAGCCGCCGCAGCTCTTCGCGCGCAGCGGAGACCAGGCAACGGCGCGCATCACCTGGTCTACCGGGGGTTACTCGAACGCCGATGCGGTCACCATCACCGATGTGCCGGGGCCGCCCGCCCTTGCCGACAGCGTGTACGACGCGTTCGACCTGGTGCGCATCGACGCGATCACACCAGACACGGATCCGTATATCGAATTCGACGCGGTCGAGGCGGTGCTGCTGTACAACCAGGACACCGGCACGTGGGCCCCCGCCGCGAACAGCCCGTGCGGTGATCTCGGAGCGATCGAGCCCGCGTGTACGGGCCAACTCCCGCAGATCTCGCTCACGGCCGCCGAGCGCGAGACGACGACGGCGGTGCAGTTCGTCTTCGTCGAGAGCCCAGCGCGCGCCTCGTCGACAGACCCCGCCGCGCCGCCGGTGGGCTCTGGTGTGGCTCGCTCGATCAACAACACGCGTCCCATCGACCTCGTCTTCGAGCTACGCGACTGGCTGCGCTCCGACGCCTCGATTCCGGCGACCGGCCACACGCTCTACAACGACGACACGCTTGGCGCAGGGGAACCCGATGAGGGGCTCGTATGGAATCAGGCTCAGGCCGTCGCGGACTTCAGTGACCGGGACGACATCACCGACACCGAGCAGGACGAGATCCTCATCCTTGACGACACGCTCGGCGTGTCGATCGACAAGACCTGGACGGACAACGAGGTCGGCATCCCGCCCGTGGTGACCGATGCCGATGACTACCCGCACGCACCGATCTCATTGACCGTCACCAATACCTCCGCGAATGCCGCGGTGGACACCTTGGCGCTGTGCGATGGCACGGCGTGCAGCGCGGCGATGACGACCTTCGAGTACTTCAACTTCGACGGCTTCACCGAAATCACCATGCCTACCGGCGCGACGGGAGTCACCGTCACCCTGACCGACTCCGCAGACGCGACGGTCCTCACGACGACGGACATCGCGACCGCGCTCGCGTGGACCGGACCCTTCGGCGACGTGACCAACGTGCGTGTCGAATGGGAGGGAAGGATTGAACCGGGGGCCTCCGCCACCGTGTCCTTCGGCACCATCTTGCGCAAGACGATCCGCACCAGCGGCGAGGTCATCGACGCGACGGATGCCGGAACCGTCGTCACCAACGTCGCCTTTGGCACCGTCGACGACGCCGGTCGCAATCCCGACACCCAGCCCGACGCCCCCATCGACCAGGACGATGCACAGGCCAATCTTGTGGAGTTCGAGATCGGTCTCACCGTCGACAAGACCTTTGGCCCCACGGTCGACGACCAGGCAGATGTCTTCACTCAAACCGAGCCCGACCAGTCGGAGTTCCTGCTGGTCCTGAGGAGCCAGCCCTTCGACGGTGCACGCCCGGCGGAGGTCGTCGTGTCGGATGTCGACCCGACGTTCTGGAACGTCTACGAGTTTGTCCGTATAGACGACAGTTTCACGCTGCAGGCACCCGTGGACCAGATCCAGATGTCGGTGCTCACTGGTCAGGCCTTCAGCGGTTCCCCGGGCGGGGACCTGACCGTCACGGGCGGAACGACCGTGAACGGCGGCATTAGCGCGGTCCCCACGCTGCCCGCGGCGGTGGCACCCGCGGAGGTGCAGGGCGTCGTCTTCACCATGAACCGGGCCGACGGCGACCAGTGGGAGGGGCCCGTTCACCCCATCCAAGAAATACCGATCGTCGTGCAGCGCAGAGACGAGATGCTCTCGGGCGGCGAGCCGCCCACCGACCTGTTGGGAAATCAAGCCGCGCCCGGCGAGGATGAGGCCGGACACAGCATCGACACCGTGACGGGATACATCGAGTCCTACCTGGACACGATCGGCGGTGACCCGCTCGTCGTCGACGCTGAGCCCGACGACGCCGAGGTGATCTACGAACACTCGCGGACCGCCGTCGGTGTGGAGAAGACTCCCGCCGGCACGGTGAGCCCGGGTTCGGTGATTCCCTACACGCTGACCTTCACGAACACCGGAGACACCCCCATCTACAACCCGGTGTTCACCGACACGATCCCCACCGACGGGGACGGACCACTGCTCCAGATCGACCCCAGCGCGGCCGAGACCGGTGACAGCCCCTACGGGTTCGCGCTGAGCGGCACGGATCCCGACGCCGAGGACGGGCTGCCGCTGCCGACCGACGAGGCGGAGATCTCGATCACTGAGGACCCGGCGGGCGGTTCGCCGGAGACGATCACCTTCTCGTTCGCCGACGGCTACGTGCTCGGTGTGGGTCAGACGTACACCATCACCGTCCACATGGTGACCCGGCCTGCGCTTCTGGCATCGACCACGATCGAGAACACTGCCTCGGTCGAGGGTGACAGGCCGTTCGACGCGTGCAATGCCGAAGAGTTCGATCCGGCCGTGCCCGAGTGCGACGGCTCAACGCAAGTCATCGTGGCTGCCGGCGGGGCGATCCGTGCCGTCAAGCAGGTGAAGGCAGACGACCCGAGTCTGGGCACCACGAGCGCTGTCGAAGGTGCTGAGTGCATCGCAGATGAGGACGGCTTCTACAGCGCCCCGTGCATTCCGATCTCACCGCCAGGCACCACCGAGACATGGCGGCTCGACCTTGAGAACACCGGAAACGTCCCCCTGGACCAGCTCACGGTGGTGGACCGCATGCCCGACGTGGGTGACCTCACCGCGCTCGAGAACTTCGTCCGCGACTCCGAGTGGCACGCCGAGATCGTCGACCCGCAGGCCGGGGTCTCCGCGCCCCTGCTGTTCCAGCTCGACGTCTACGGCACCACGGAAACGGTGCCGTGCGCCGACGACCTCGTGTCGGGGCCAGGATCGTGTCCCGATGGCGTGTGGGTGCCGATCGAAGACTTCGGCGGCGACTACGCGGACGTCACGGGACTGAAGTACGAATTCGACTTCCGTGGCTTCGCTCCCTTCCGACCGGGTCAGGTCATCACGGTTGATATTCAGACCCGCACGCCGTTGTCGTCTCCGACGGACGGGCCCGACACGATCGCGTGGAACACGGTTGCGGCGGGTGCGGTCACGACCGATGGCGAGGACATCTTGCCCACGGAGGGCAACAAGATCGGTGTTGCCCTCGCGACGGGCCCGCTGAGCATCCTTAAGACGGTCAGCGGCGAGGCGTCGTCGTACGCCCCGGACACGCTGACGGTGGAGCTGGTATGCACGGTGGACGTCGACGGCGAGCCCGTCGAGGCGCACCGGGAGACGCTCACGCTGACCCCCGGCGAGGAACTCACCATCGAGGACCTGCCCTACGGCGCCCAGTGCCACCTCGAGGAGGGCGACAACGGCCAGACCGATGCCAGTGCGGTCACAGCGACTGTGGACCGCGAGGACCAGGTCCTCCAACTGACGTCCCTCGACAACGTGTACGACGAGGCGTCGCTGCTGGTGTCGAAGAATGTGGTCGGCTCCGATGCGTCCGGTGCGGCTGACCCTGCCGACGCGGGCCCGTTCCCGATCTGGGTCAGGTGCGATTTCCTCGGCGAACAGGTGTGGGCGGACGGCTACGGTCCGGTGCTCGCTGACGGCCAGATTCGCCCGATGCTTGCGCTGCTCAGCGACGACGAGGAGGTGCTCTTCACGGGCCTTCCCGCGGGGGCAGAGTGCACCATCACGGAACTGCTCATCGACGAGTCCCCCGCGACCGTGTCGATCGTCGTCACCACTGCGGACGGCAGTGCCACTGTCGATGACAGCGAGGCCGACCTGACGCTGACTCCCGACGACCCGCAAAGCGCGACCGATCCCGGGACGACGAACACCGGGGTCGTGACCAACACCTATGAATTGGGGTCGATTGTCATCGACAAGCAACCGATCGGCCCCGGTGCGGACGATCGTGGCAACGGACCCTTCATCTTCCACGTCGAGTGCACCTTCGACCGCCCGCTGCCACTGCAAGACGTCACGACCTATGACGGCGACATCCGTGTGGGCGGCATCTTCCCGCTGAACCGCACGATCAGTGGGATCGTGGTGGGCTCCGAGTGCATCGTCACGGAGACCGACGACGGCGGCGCCGAAGGCTGGCTCGTCGGCATCGACGACGCGACGCCCTCCGAGCCGCAGGTCGACGTCGACGGCAACCCGTATGTCGAGGTCACGGTGGATGACAGCGATGGCGCAACGGTGGTCGCTCAGGACATCTTCGAGCAGCGTGTGCCGCTAGACATCACCAAGGCCATCGATGAGTCCGTGCAGGACCAGAATGGCGACTCGCCACCGCTGGGTCCCTTCACCGTCGAGCTCGTGTGTGTGTATGGCACGGGCACCGTCTACGAGCACGAGGTGTTCGCGGACGGTTACGACGCCGACAACCCGATGGTGGTGACCCTCGCCCCGGGTGAGACGGTCACGCTCGAGGGCCTTCCTAGTAACAGCGACTGTGTGCTCACAGAGACCGACGTCGCGGGCGCCGCATCGACCACCATCACCGTCACGACCGCGGACGGCTCGACAGTGACGCCCGGCACCGAGGCATCGTTCACTTTGCCCGCGGTCGAGGACGGCGGAACCTCGGCCATGATCGATCTCGTCAACGCGTACCCGGTGGGCTCGCTGCTCCTGAACAAGCAGCTCGATGGGGACGGCGCCGACTCACTTGGCAGTGGACCGTTCACCCTTCACGTGCGATGCGTATGGGCGGGACCCAGTCTCGCGCAGAGCGCCGTCGTGTGGGACGGCGACGTCGTGCTTGGCGGCGACGAGCCCCTCGCCACGCAGATCGACGGGATCGTCGCGGGTTCCGTCTGTGTGGTGACCGAACCAGACGCTGGCGGGGCCGACTACACCGAGTTCTCGCCCGGTACGGCGGGCGGAGCGCGCTCGGTGGTGACGATCGTCGAGGGTGGCGAGTCCCCGGTCGAGGTCGTGGTGACCAACCGCTTCGAGGCGCTCGCGTCGCTCGCGATCACGAAGGAGGTTGAGGACTCGGTCGCGAATGCCGACGGCGAGGTGCCCGACTTCGGCCCCTATGTGGTCGCGGTCAGGTGCGTCTACACCGATCCTGCCGGTGACGAACACGATGTCTATGCGGACGACCGTGAGCCGCTGGTCGCTGGCGCACCGATGGTCGTGGTTCTCGACAACGGGGAGACGGTGACGCTGACGGGCCTGCCGTCGACATCCGAGTGCACGGTCACGGAGTTGGTCGACGGCGGCGCGGTGCGGACGACGGTGACGGTCACGACGGCCGATGCTGGCGCGGCTACCGTCGACGGGACGTCGTCCTCGCTGGTGCTCACCGAGGCAGACACCAACACGGCGCTCGTCACCAACACCTTCGCCGTGGGCGCGCTCGCGATCGAGAAGGTCGTGGGTGGCGGCGGCGCCGCCGAGCGCGGCGCCGGTCCGTTCGAGTTCTCCGTGCTGTGCACGTGGGAGCGCGGGGCCGGAGATCCCGTGACGACGTGGTCGGGCACCGTGACGCTCGGCGGCGACCTGCCGCTCGAGACCCAGATCGACGGTATCGCGGCAGGCTCCGAGTGCGTCGTCACGGAGACCGACTCTGGTGGCGCGGACGACACGAGGCTGACGCCGGCGGGCGCCTCGACGACCGAGGCTGTCGTGACGATTGGCGCGGGCACCTTGGTGACCGTCGTGGCCTACAACCAGTTCGATGCGACCCCGCCGCCCGCGGGCGGCGGCGAGGACGGCGACTCGGGCTTCCTCCCGATCAGCGGCTTCGACGACTGGGCCATCGCCATCATCGCGCTGGCGCTGCTCGCCGCCGGCGCGGTGATCGCGATCATCGCGCGCCGCAAGCGCTGAGACGCCGCGGCCGGGTGAGTCAATCGACTCACCCGGCCACGGCATCGGCCGATCGTTAGCTGTCGAGCGCCTCGCCGACCAGCTTTCTGGCGGCGTCCTGCACCTCCGCGAGGTGATCCTCGGACACGAAACTTTCGGCGTAGATCTTGTAAACGTCCTCGGTGCCGGACGGGCGGGCGGCGAACCAGGCATCGGCCGTCGTGACCTTGAGGCCGCCGATGCCCGCGCCGTTGCCGGGCGCCTTGGTGAGCTTCGCGGTGATCTCCTGCCCGGCGAGTTCGGTCGCGGTGACCTGCTCGGGGGAGAGCTTGGCGAGCGTCGCCTTCTCGTCCTTGGTGGCGGCGGCGTCGACGCGCGCGTACCAGCTCTCGCCCAGCTCGTCGGTGAGCCCGCGGTGGATCTGCGACGGCGTGGTGCCGGTCGCGCCCGTGATCTCGGACGCGAGCAGGCACAGCAGCATGCCGTCCTTGTCGGTGGTCCACACCTTGCCCTCGCGCGTGAGGAAGGAGGCTCCGGCGGACTCCTCGCCGCCAAAGCCGGTGGTGCCGTCCATGAGGCCGGGCACGAACCACTTGAAGCCCACGGGCACCTCCTCGACTGTGCGGCCCAGCTTCTTGCCGACGCGGTCGATGAGGCTCGAGGAGACGAGCGTCTTGCCGATGCGGGCGGCGTCCGGCCAGCCGGGCCGGCCGCCGCCGTAGAGGTAGGAGATCGCTGCCGCGAGGTAGTGGTTGGGGTTCATGAGGCCGCCGTCGCGGGTGACGATGCCGTGGCGGTCGGAGTCGGCGTCGTTGCCCGTCGCGATGTCGTACGGGGCGTCGCCGGCCATGAGCTCTCGCAGGCTCGCCATGGCCGACGGGGAGCTGCAGTCCATGCGGATCTTGCCGTCCCAGTCGAGCGTCATGAAGCGCCAGGTCGGGTCGACCGTGGGGTTCACGACGGTGAGGTCCAGGCGGTGCTCCTCGCCGATGGCGCCCCAGTAGTCGACCGCGGCGCCGCCGAGCGGATCGGCGCCGATGCGCACGCCGCCGTTGCGGATGGCCTCGAGGTCGATGACGTCACCGAGCTCCGCGACGTAGGCTGCCATGAAGTCGTAGGTGCCGATGGTCGCTGCCTTGCGCGCCCGCTCGTAGGGGATGCGCTTGACCTGCTTCCAGCCACCGCCGGCCATGATCTCGTTGGCGCGGTTGGCGATCCAGCTGGTGGCGTCGGAGTCCGCGGGGCCGCCGTGAGGCGGGTTGTACTTGAAGCCGCCGTCGCGGGGCGGGTTGTGCGAGGGGGTGACCACGATGCCGTCGGCCAGTCCCGGGCCGGTGGTGCGTAGGCCTTGGGGGGAGGCGGCGCCGTTGGCGACGAGGATCGCGCGGCTCACCGAAGGCGTGGGGGTGAACTTGCCGCGCGCGTCGACCTTGACGGTGACCTCGGCGGCGGCGAGCACCTCGATCGCGGTCTGGGCCGCGGGCTCCGACAGCGCGTGCGTGTCGATGCCGAGGAAGAGGGGGCCGTCGGTGCCCTGAGCCTTGCGGTACTCGATGATGGCGGCGGTCGTGGCGACGATGTGCGCCTCGTTGAACGCGGTGTCGAAGGCGCTGCCGCGGTGACCCGACGTGCCGAACACCACCTTCTGCTCGGGGTTCGCGGGGTCGGGGACCAGGTCGTAGTAGGCGCCGAGAAGGGCGTCCACGTCGATGAGGTCCTGGGGCTGGGCGGGAGTTCCGGCGCGCTCATGCATGGTCCTTACTCTTGCACCCGCGCGGCCTGTGCGGCAACGGGAGCGCGGTGCGCGCGTGGTTCGTGGCTCAGGTCACGGCTGAGCCACGATTACCTCAAGAACGCACCAAAGCCGCTCGGTAGGCGCACTAGGCTGGTGCCCGTGGCACCCGCACGCGCGTCTTCCCCGTCGCCGTCGGCCGGTGACGGCACCGACGGCGCGACCCGTCATGCGCGTCCGCGGGCGTCCCGGGCACGCCGCTCCGTGGCCGGGCCCGAGGACCTCCATGTCGCCGCCGCGCTGATCGTCGCGCACGATGCCGCACGCAGGATCGCCGCCACGGTGCGCGCCGCGCTCGCGATCCCGGGTGTCGACCTGGTGCTCGTGGTGGATGACGCCTCCACCGACAACACCCAGCAGCTGGCCCGCAAGGCCGGCGCGGTGGTGGTGCGCCACTCCCACCCTCGCGGGCGCACCGCCTCGATCGAGACCGGCGCCTCGGTGATCGCTATGCGCGACGAGCCCGGCCGCGAGCCTCGCGCCATCCTGCTGCTGCCCGGTGTGCTGGGCCACTACGCGGTGGGAGCGGCCCCGCTCGTGGCGGCAGTCACGGAGCACGTCGCGGACCTGGCGGTGGCTCGTGCCGACGGGCGCGCCCGTGTCGAGGGGCCGTCCACCAAGGTCGCGCGTCGCGCGGTGGAACGCGCCTCCGGGTGGACCCCCGAGGAGCCCCTGGGCCCCGTGCGGTGCCTCACCCGTGAGGCGCTCGAGGCCGCCATGCCGCTCGCACGCGGCACGGGTCTCGAGGTCGCCATGACTCTCGACATCATCCACGCCGGACTCACCGTCACCGAGGTCGAATGCGACCTGGGCGATGTGCCGCGGGCGGGGTCGATGGGTGCAGGGACCTCCAAGGTGACGCGTTACCGTGACGTGATGATGGCGATCAGCGCGCGGCGCATGCGCGGCGCGCTCAGCCAGACGCAAACCGCGATCAGTTCCCGGATGCCGGGTGGTCGCGACCCCGAGGAGGACGAGTGACCGACAAGCCCCGCTACGCCTATCTGGGGCCCGCGGGCACCTTCACCGAGGCGGCGCTGCGCACCATGGTGAGCCCGGCCGAGGCCGAGTACGTCCCGTGCGTCGACGTGCTGACTGCCCTGGGTGCGGTGCGCTCGGGCGAGGTGGACTTCGCGGTGGTCGCGATCGAGAACACGGTCGAGGGAGGGGTGACCGCGACGCTCGACACCCTCGCGACCGGCGAGCCCCTCGTGATCCTCGGCGAGACGGTCCTCCCTATCGCCTTCGAACTCCTGGTGCGTCCAGGCACCGAGCTCGACGAGATCGTCACCGTGAGCGCCCACTCGCACGCCTGGGCACAGGTGCGCCGCTGGGCCAACGCGACCCTGCCGCGCGCGGAGTTCGCGTCCGCCACCTCCAACGCGGCCGCCGCCGTGGCGCTCGCCGATGAGTCGCGATCGCTCACCTCGCTCGGCTTTGAGGCGGCCCTCGCGCCTCCCGGCACCGGCGAGGCGCTGGGCCTCACCGTGCTCGCGGACCGCGTGGCCGACAACGCCACGGCCGCCACGCGATTCGTCAAGGTCGGACAGCCCCGTGCGATGGGCGAGCCCACGGGCGCGGACAAGACCACGCTCGTTATCCACCTGCCCAACGACAACGCCGGCGCGCTGCTCGAGATGCTCGAGCAGTTCTCGGTGCGGGGCGTGAACCTGTCGCGCATCGAGTCGCGACCCATCGGCGACCGGCCCGGCGAGTACTCGTTCTCGGTGGACGCACTGGGGCACATCGGCGAGGCGCGTGTGGCGGAGGCGCTCATCGGCCTCAAGCGCACCTGCCCGTTGGTGCGATTCCTGGGGTCCTACCCGGCCTTCGAGCGCGATCGCACGCCCGTCGACATGGACGACAGCGAGGAGTCGTTCAGCCGCGCCCACGCATGGGTCGAGGCGCTCAAGACGGGCACAGCGGCGATCTAGCCCGATCGCGCCCTGTGTCCAGGGCGCACTGCCTAGGGCTTGATGCCCGCCGGCACCTTGATCAGCAAGCCGCCCGCCTGGATCCGCCCGCGCACCCGCGACGCACGCCCCAAGGACTCGCCATCGACCTGCACGCGCTGCGGGCTGTCCATGTCGATGGTCACTGACCGGCCCTTACGGTGGTCAATCCGCGAGGTGCGCCAGGTCCGCAGGAGCTCGGACTGCTTGATGCCAGCGCCCTGCGCCACGACGGAGCCAAAGAGTTCAGTCCAGCCCACCAGCCCCCCGCGGGCGTCGAGCGTCGCGATGTCGAGCTCGCCGTCGGTGACGGAGGCGTCGGGGATGAGTTGCAGGCCGCCGGGCAGCCGGCCGGCGTTGGCCATCAGCACGGTGCGCATCTCGGCCTCCAAGGGCAGGCCTTCGTCGACCGTCACGGTGGCCTTGATGCGCTTGTCGCCCAGGTGCTCGACGGCGGCGAAGAAGTAGGCCATCCAGCCCAGCCGCTTCTTGAGGATGGGGTCGGCGCCCGCGACCATCTCCGCGTCGATGCCCGCGCCGGCCATCACCAGGAACAGGTGCGTGGAGCCGTCGCGCGAGGAGGGTAAGGCGCGCTCGATGTCGAGCCAGCCCACGTCCACACGTTCGACGGTGCCCTCGATCACAATCCGCAGCAGCGCGCCGGTGTCCGCAAGGGGCAGGTCCAGGTTGCGTGCGAACAGGTTGCCGGTGCCAAGAGGGATGATGCCCATCGCGACGTCCTCGCCCGCAAGCGCCTCGGCGACCGCACGGACGGTGCCGTCGCCGCCCACGGCGACCACGACATCGGCCCCCGCCTCGATGGCGTCGCGAGCCTGGCCGGTGCCCGGGTCCTCCTCGGTGGTGTAAATCCACATGGGCTCGGGCAGATAGCGGATGGCGCACGCGCGCATGGCCCGCTCGCGCAACTCCGCGGTGCCGTCCTTGGTGGGATTGACGATGAACGCGATCTGCGCGCGGTTGTCCGGGTCGAGGGCCACGCCGGTCGCGGGAGCGGCGGCCACGGGTGCGATCCGTAGGAACGTCCGCCAGCCACGAGGCAGGGCCGAGGGGTCGCGCTTGCCGATCTGGCGCGCGAGCGTGACGGACAAGATGGTCGCGAACACGGCCAACACCAGCGCCGTCACGCCCAGGATCCACACCCACACCATGAGGCAGAGCCTACGCGTATGCCCCCGATAGACTCGCGGTCATGATCGACCTCAAGCTGTTGCGCGCCGAACCCGACCTCGTGAGGGACAGCCAGCGTTCGCGCGGCGACGACCCCGCGGTGGTGGACCAGGTGCTCGAGGCGGACGCCCAGCACCGCGCCGCGCTCGCCGATTTCGAGGCCAAACGCGCCGAGCAGAAGAGCTTGGGTAAGGAGGTCGCGAAGGCGCAGGGCGACGAGAAGCAGGCGCTGCTGGCCCGTACCAAGGAGCTGGCGGCGGCCGTCAAGGAGGCACAGGCGACGGCCGATGCCGCGGCCGCCCGGGCGGTCGAACTCGCCCGGTCGCTCGGCAACATCCCGGAGCCCGGGGTGCCGTCGGGCGGCGAGGATGACTTCACGGTGCTGCGTCACGAGGGCACCCCGCGCGACTTCGCGGCCGAGGGCGTCGAGGTGAAGGACCACCTGGCGATCGGCGAGGGCCTCAAGGCGATCGACATGGAGCGCGGCGCGAAGGTCTCCGGGGCGCGCTTCTACTTCCTCACCGGCATCGGCGCGCGGCTTGAATTGGCCATCCTCAACGCGGCGATGAACCTGGCCTATGAGCGCGGGTTCTCGCCGACCATCACGCCCACGCTGGTGCGTCCCGAGACGATGGCCGGCACCGGCTTCCTCGGCAAGCACGCCGAGGAGATCTACTACCTCGAGCGCGACGACATGTACCTGGTCGGCACCTCCGAGGTGGCGCTCGCGGGCTATCACGCCGACGAGATCATCGACCTCACCGACGGGCCGCTGCGGTACGCGGGCTGGAGCGCCTGCTACCGCCGCGAGGCCGGATCGGCCGGCCGCGACACCCGCGGCATCATTCGCGTGCACCAGTTCCACAAGGTGGAGATGTTCTCCTACGCGCACTCCGAGGACGCCGCTGCCGAGCACGAGCGCTTCCTGTCCATCGAAGAGGAGATGCTCAAGGCCCTTGAGCTGCCGTATCGCGTGATCGATACGGCCGCGGGCGACCTGGGCTCGAGCGCCGCACGCAAGTTCGACTGCGAGGCATGGCTGCCGAGCCAGGAGCGGTGGATGGAGGTCACTTCGACCTCCAACTGCACCACGTACCAGGCGCGTCGCCTCAACATCCGCGAGCGTGCCGAGAAGGGCACCACCGCGGTCGCGACGATCAACGGCACCATCGGCACCACCCGCTGGCTGGTCGCGCTGCTGGAGAACCACCAGCAGGCCGACGGCTCGGTGTACGTTCCCGAGATCCTCCGCCCCTACCTGGGCGGCGTCGAATACCTCCAGCCGGTCGCGTAGGCCGCCTGGGCAGCCGCGGTCTCCTGGCGGCCGGAAATCCGCCACGAATCGCGCTTTCGTGCCGCAAATGTTCACATTTGCGCCAGGGTGGGGGGCGGGGCGCGCGCGAGCACCCGTGTCGTAGGCTCGAGGCATGACGCTGAGCCCCGATGAGATGCGCCCGCCCCTCGATCAGGACTCTTGGGGGCTTGTGGGCCTCGACATCGACGGCACGCTCATGCACTGGGGCGGGGAGATCTCGCCGGCTGTCATTCGCGCGGTCGAGCAGGTGCGGATGTGCCGCAACCACGTCATCCTCGCGACCGGACGCAACATCCTCGGCACGCTGCCCGTGGCGGAGACGCTCGGCATCCGGCGCGGTTGGGCGGTGTGCTCGAACGGCGCGGTGACTATCAGGCTGAACCCGGCCACGCCCGGCGGCTACGACATCGTCGAGACCGTCACCTTCAACCCTCGCGCCGCGCTCGAGCTGGTCCGCCACGAGATGCCCGGCGCCTTCGTGGCCGTCGAGGACCTCGGGGTGGGCTTCCGCGTCAACCAGGAGTTCCCCATGGGTGAGCTCGTGGGACGCCAGCGCGTAGTGACGGACTTCGACGAGCTCGCCGAGGGTGAGGCGACCCGCGTGGTGATTCGCGCCCCCGGCGCGGACGTCAGCCACTTCGACGACCTCGTCCACCGCATCGGCCTCAACGACGTCACGTACGCCGTGGGTTACGACGCGTGGCTCGACCTCACCCCGCCCAATGTGACCAAGGCCTCCGCTCTCGAGCACCTGCGCCAGCAGCTGGGCGTCTACCCCGACCACACGGTCGCGGTGGGCGACGGCAACAACGATATTGAGATGCTGCGGTGGGCGGGCCGCTCGGCCGCGATGGGCACCGCGCCCGCGCGGGTGCGCGAGGCTGCAGGCGAGGTCATCGGCACGGTCGAGGAGGACGGGATCCTCGAGGTGCTCACGCGCCTCATCGATCCCGACCGCCTGGCCGTCATGTAGTCAGCGCTCCACC
Organism: Demequina sp. NBRC 110051; assembly: GCF_002090055.1. Classification (GTDB taxonomy): domain Bacteria; phylum Actinomycetota; class Actinomycetes; order Actinomycetales; family Demequinaceae; genus Demequina. The sequence goes on along the minus strand of NZ_BBRH01000007.1, from coordinate 9,581 downwards.
GAGCGCCGCCCGCGCGCCCTAGAACCGCACGGCACCGCGTCGCTACGCTGGCGCCATGCCATGGATCACGGCCCCCTCGCACCACCGCTGGCTCGAGGCGGAAAGCACCCGCCTGCTCGACTTCGCCCGCGCCTCGCGCCACACCGACGGCGGCTTCGGCATGCTGCTTGCCGACGGCTCGCTCGACCCCGAGGCGGACGTCGAGCTGTGGGTGACCTGCCGCATGACGCACTCGTTCGCGCTCGCGACGCTGATGGGGCACCCGGGTGCGGCGGCGTTCGTCGACCACGGGCTCGACGCACTGTCGGGACGCCTGCGTGACCACGAGCACGGCGGCTGGTTCGCCGCCGTGGGCGCAGACGGCCCCACCAACACCGCCAAGGAGGCCTACGGCCACGCCTTTGTGATTCTCGCGGCGTCCTCAGCCGTGGCCGCTGGCCGCCCCGAGGCGCAGCAACTCCTGGACGATGCCCTCGCTACCCACGCCGAGCGCTTCTGGGACGACGACGCGGGCATGAGCCGCGAGGCCTTCACGCGTGAGTGGGGCGAGGCGGAGGATTACCGCGGCATCAACGCCAACATGCACACGGTCGAGGCCTACCTCGCCGCCGCGGACGTGACGGGCGACAAGGCCTGGCTACACCGCGCCGCCCGCATCGTCGACCGCGCCATCAACGTGTTTGCCCGCGGCCATTACTGGCGTCTGCCCGAGCACTTCGACTCCGACTGGCAGCCACTGCTGGACTACAACGAGGCCACCCCCTCCCACCCGTTCCGTCCGTACGGCGCGACCATCGGCCACTGGTTCGAGTGGAGCAGGCTCACGCTGCAGGCCGCGTCCGCGCTCCAGCAGTCCGGGCTCGAGCCGCCCGCGTGGATGCGGGACGCCGCGCGCGACCTCTATGCCGCTGGCGTGCGCGAGGGCTGGCACGTCGACGGCGAGGCCGGGTTCGTCTACACGGTGGACTGGGACGGCAAACCCGTGGTGCGCGAGCGCATGCACTGGGTGGTTGCCGAGGCCATCGGCGCCGCGGCCGCACTATGGCGCACCACGAGGCTCCCGGAGTACGCCGCAGACTACGAGCGCTGGTGGGACTTCGCGGGTGAACACCTGCTGGACCTCGAGTCAGGCTCGTGGTGGCACGAGTTGGGCCCCGACCTCGCCGTCAGCGGCACGGTGTGGCCCGGCAAGGCCGACGTCTATCACGCGCTTCAGGCCACGCTCCTGCCGCGCCTGCCGGTCACGCCCGCGCTCGCGCCGTCGCTCGCCGCGGGCAACCTCGACTAGGGAAGCAGCAGCAGCTTCCCGAACACCCCGCCCTCGGCAAGGGCGCTGTGGGCGGCCGATGCGTCGGCGAGCGGGTAGGTGCCGTGCACCACGGGCGATACTCGCCCGGGCACCAGCGGCCACACGTCGCGGGCGACGCCCGCGACGATGGCCGCCTTCTCGGCGTGGGGTCGTGCGCGCAGGGTGGTCCCGATGATCCGGGCGCGCTTGGCGAGCAGCCGGCCGAGGTCGAGCTCCGCCTTCGCGCCCTTTTGCATGCCGATGACCACGAGCGCGCCACCGGGAGCCACGGCGGCGAGATTGCGGGAGAGATAGGCGGCCCCGACGACGTCGAGGGTCACGTCGGCGCCTCCGGCCTCGCGCATCACGTCGACGAAGTCCTCCTCGCGGTGGTCGATGCCGCGTGCGGCGCCGAACTCCTCGCAGCGCGCGGCGCGCGCCGCACCTCCCGCGGTGGCGAACACGCGCATGCCCATGGCGGCGCCCATCTGGATCGCGAGCGACCCCACCCCGCCCGAGCCCCCGTGGACCAGCAAGGTCTGCCCCGCCACGGCATCGGCCGCCCGAAAGTTGGACCATACGGTGCAGGCGGCCTCCATGAGGCCGCCAGCCTCGACCAGTCCGAGTCCGGCCGGAACGGGCAGCACCAGGTCCTCGTGCACGGCCACCGTGTCCGCGTATCCGCCGCCGGCGAGGAGAGCGACGACCTCGTCTCCCACACGGTGGGAGTGGGTCGCGGCGCCCGTGGCGACGACCGTGCCGGACACCTCGAGTCCCAGGTGGTCGGGCGCCCCGGCGGGCGGCGGGTAATGGCCCGCGGCCTGGAGGAGATCAGCACGATTGACGCCCGCGGCGGCCACGCGGATGAGCACGTCATGCTCGCCGAGCGCGGGATCAGGACGTTCGGCGAGGCCCGCATCATCGTGCGCGGCTGCGGTTCCGAGTGTGGAAAAGATCACACAAATCGCCCGAAGTTTCGCGTCATAGCGGCCACGATATAGCGTCTCAAGCGGCAATGAGCCATCGGACTTTAAGGTTCGCGGTGAAGGCGCCGATAACCGAGAGGTTCGATCGCTGAGGGGACGCCAGGAGAAGACCTGTGCCCCTGCGACGGCTCGTGAGGGAGAAGGTTAATGCTCCAGAGGCTTGGAATTCGCGGGAAGATCCTCGCGGTGGTCGCGGTGCCGATTCTGGTACTGGTGCTGGGCGCGGGCTTCATCGTGTCCGGTTCGCTGCAGACCTGGCGAGAGGCTCGCGACGCCGAGTCCGTGCTGAGCGTGCTGGGCTCCGCCCGCCTCCTTGAGAACGACTTCCAGACCGAGCGACTCGCGGGCACCAACTTCACCTCCGCCGTGCAAAACGGTGAGGACCAGCGCGAGCAGGCCGAGGCCCTCACGGATGACGCCGTCGCCACGCTCGACGAGACGCTCACGGGCATCGGTTCCTCCGACGGCGAGGACGTCGCGGTCGATGCGGAGCAGATGCGTGCGGACATCGCGGCGGCGCTGCAGCGCACCGGCACCGGTGTGATGGAGAGCGCACGCGCGGTCGCCCTCGGGGCACCCGAGACCGACGGCGGCTGGCTGACGTTCCCCGCCGACGCCGATGTGGCTGCGATGCAGGCCGCCTACGACGAGGCCGTGGCCGCGATCGATGCCATCGGGGACGGCCTTCCCGAGGACACGGGCCTCGACATTCCGCTTGCGGCACTGTCGTTCCGTCTGGGCGCCGAGTCCGACGCCGCCACCACGCTGTTCACCGAGCCCCTCGACTTCCGCCGCGAATACGACGTCGCGACGGGAGCAGTCGACGGCAAGGTCGCGCTTCTGATGCAAAACAGCGACCTGCTGGCAGGCAACGCCGAGAACGTCGAGGCGATCGCCACGCTGGGCGAGGGCCAGGAGCTCATGCAGTCTCTGCCCGAGCGCCGTGCGACCGTCCGTGACGCGAGCGCGAACATCGGCACGCTGACGAACTTCTACACGACCGTCATCGACGGCACGGTGCGATCGGCCTCCTCGGTCGCGCTCGCGATGGGTGACCGCGACCTCGCCGCCGGTGTGACTGCCTACGGCGACCTCGACCAGCTCGTCGAGAACATCCGTTACGAGCAGGTCGTCATCGACCGGTTGCTGCGCGTGGGTGAGTTCCTCCCCGGTGAGGCCGCCGATGCGCGAACGATGACCGCACGTACCGACATCTCCCTCGAGGACGCACAGGAGTCGTCGCTCGCCGTCGATGGGTCCGACGAGGTCCCGCCGTTTGGAGCCTCGGCAGGCGACGGCCTGGGTGAGTCCTCCTTCGAGTCGGTCCGCACCCAGGTGCTCACCGGCCTCGACGCGTCGCTGGTGCGTGAACGCGATTCCGAGTGGGACACCCAGGTCGCCGAGGAGCTCGACGTCTACGAGCCTTTGCGCGAGGACATGTGGGGCTCGGTCACGGCCGATGCCTCGGCGAGGACCCAGTCCGCCGCCACGCAGGCCGTCCTGACCTCGGTGGCGGCCCTGGCGATTATCGCGGTGTCGATCATCATCGCGCTCGTGATTGCGCGCCGCATCATCGGCCCGCTGCGCCGCCTGACCACGACGGCAACCGCGGTCCAGCAGGAGCTGCCTCGCCTCGTGGAGCGCGTGGCGCTGCCGGGTGAGGACGTGGACGTCACCGAGGTGCAGATCCCGGTGGAGTCCCGCGACGAGGTCGGCCAGCTGGCAGAGGCGTTCAACGGCGTGAACGCGGCCACCCTGTCGATCGCCGCCGAGCAGGCAGCCCTGCGTGGCTCGATCTCCGAGATGTTCGTCAACGTCGCCCGCCGCGACCAGGTGCTGCTGAACCGCCAGCTGTCCTCGATCGACGAGATGGAGCGCACCGAGGACGACCCGACCACGCTCACCAAGCTGTTCGCCCTGGACCACCTCGCGACGCGAATGCGCCGTAACTCCGAGTCCCTCCTGGTGCTCGCGGGTATCGACACCGGTCGCCGCCTGCGCCGCCCCATGCCGCTGTCCGACGTCATCCGTACGGCGTCATCGGAGATCGAGCTGTACGAGCGCATCGACCTCGAGCTCGACGTCGACCCCGAGATGCTGGGCCACATGGCACTGACCGCCGCCCACCTCTTCGCTGAGCTGCTCGAGAACGCCACGGTGTTCTCCGACCCCGGCACGCGCGTCGCGGTCCGTACGGGTCAGACCGACACGGGCTACGTCGTCGAGATCGAGGACGGCGGCATCGGCATGACCGAGTCCGAGGTCGCCGAGGCCAACGCCCGCGTGGGCTCGACCGCCGCATCCGAGATCCTCGGTGAGCAGCGCCTGGGTCTGTTCGTGGTCGGCCGCATTGCGCGCCGTGTGGGTGCGCACGTGGAGGTGCGCTCGCAGGAGGGTCGTGGCACGGTCGCGATCGTGTCGCTGCCGTCCGCGCTGTTCGCTGGCGGCGCCGAGGTTCCCGTCGCGGCTCCCGCCGCCGGTGGCGTCTCGATGGCCGTGGATGAGGCCGATGCCGCGGCGGCTTCCGCGCTTCCCTTGCCTCCCGTCGCGCCGCCCGCCGAGCGCGAGATCGCCGCCGGGCCCGCCTACACGCCGGCCGCCATGCAGGAAGGCGAGAGCCTGGCCGGGCTGCGCCCCCGCGGCGAAGCCAAGGACGAGGAGGCCCCCGCGCTGCCCAGCAGGGGAGCGTCGCTTCCCGCCAGGGGCGCGGCTACCGAGCCGCAGTCCATCGAAGAACTCATTGCCGCCGATGCCGAGGCCGCCCCGACCGCCGAGGCGGCCGACCCCGGCGCGCTGACGGACGGCACCAGCAACGCCGGCCTGCCGACCCGACGCCGCCGCTCCGGCGACGTCCCCGCCCCCGAGGCCACGCCCGGGGTCACCCCCGTGGTGGGTCTGCCCGCCCGCGCCACCGATGCGCAGCTGTCAGCCCTCGACGCCGAGGCAGGCGGTGGCTTTACGCCCTCGGTTGCTCCGGCCGAGGTTGCGCCGCAGACTCCCGCCGACCGTGCGTCGGTCTTCCGAGGCTTCCGCTCGCGCCGCGAGACGGAGCAGGCCGCGTCCGAGTCGTTGGGCCAGTCGGCCCGGCGCGAGCACGTGGCACCCACCGACGGCGATGTCGCCGAAGCCCCGGCCCAGGACGCGCCCGCGTTCGTGGTGCCGAGCCTCGAGGACGACGCCCCGGTGGACGCCTGGGCCGCTCCCGAGCAGGGCGCTGACGACGCCGCCGATGGCCCGGCCGCCTTCCCCGGCTTTGCGGATGATGACGCTCCCACGGGTGGCGCCGCTGCCGGTGCCGCTGCGGGTGCCGCCGGGATTTTCGGCGCCGCCGCTTTCTTCTCGGCTCGCTCGCACTCGGCAGCCGAGCCCGAGGCAAGCACGTTCGACGACGGCACGTCCGACTTCAGTGCGCCGGAAGCCGACGAGCCCGCGGCCCCTGCCGCCTTGGAAGACACCGTCGACGAGGCTCCCGCCGAGCCCGCGGTGCCCACCTACGGGCTCGAGCCGGACGAGGACACGGGCACCGCCGGTTTCCGCCTGCCCAAGTTCGACCCCGCCACGACCGGCCAGATCCCGGTGATCGAGGACGAGATCGCGGCACCCGCCGAGCCCGCGCCCGAGTCGGAGCCCGCGCCGGCAGCTGAGTTTGCGCCCGACAGCGAGCCCGCACACCATGGCGAGCCCGCCCAGGCGGAGCAGCCGTGGACCCTGCCGACCTTCGAGGCCGATGAGGCTCCCGAGGTTCCCGCAGCGGCCGGCGAGGAGGCTCCCGCAGCGTTCGCGACGCCGTCGTGGGCCAGGATCGAGCCCGCTCCCGAGCCCGAGGCCGCGCCCTCCTTCCCGCCGGTCCCCGAGCCCGTCGCCGATGCAGCGCCCGTCGCCGAGCCCGAGCCCGCCGCTGGCGTCGAGGAGGTCTCCCTCGACGAGGGCGAGGCGAGCCCGATCGCGCCGGCCGTGGCCGCAGGAGCCGTCGCGGGTGCCGCGGCTGCGCAGCCCGCACCGCAGTTGGACGACCTGATCCAGAGTGCGGTCGAGGACGACCACCGGCCCGGATTCTTCTCGCGCCTGTTTGGCCGTGGACGCAAGGATCACGACGGCCCCGCCGTCGGCGCCTCCACCGACGCGCCCGCGGCCGCCTCGCCCGCGTTCGCGCCCGTGTCGGCTCCCTCCTCCGCCTCAGCCCCCTTGGCTGCTACGCCGGAGCCCGCCGCCGCGTGGGCCCCGCCGGCAGCGCCAGCCTCGGGAGCGCCGCAGGCCTTTACGCCGGAACCCGCCGCGACCGACGCCGACGTGAACCCCGGAGCGGACCCCGCGGCCGACAGTGGAGCCGCTGCGTGGGCACCGGTGGCAGCCGCCGGCGCCGCGACGCCCTGGGCGCCCGCGCCGGAGACCCGCGAGGAGGCCGCGCACGCGCCGTCGGCAGAGGCCGCCGCCTGGGAGGCCGCGATGGGCGCCCCTGCTCAGGCAGCGCCCACCTCGTTCGCCCCGCAGGCCTTCGAGCCGGAGCCCGTGCAGGAATCCATCCCGGAGCCCGTTCGGGCCGAGCCGGTGCAGCCCGAGCCCGTGCAGCCGGAAGCTCCCGCCGCGGCGTACGAGCCTGCAGCCTGGGCGCCGGTGACGTCGTTTGAGCCCGAGCCAGCCCCCGCGCAGGCCGAGGCCTTCCCTCAGCCGCAGGAGGCATCGGCCGCCGACGCTCAGGCCTACACGCCCGAGGAACTGGCGCACGCCCACGGCTGGGAGGCCGCCGGCGCGAGCGCGCTGCAGGCCGCCCAGCCTGAGGCGACCACCAGCTACCAGCCGATCATCCAGCCCGAGCCGCGCGACGGCGACGACATGGACTACGCCTCGGCCGCCTTTTCCGAACTCAGCTCGCTCGCCTCGGAGCGTCCCAAGATCGAAAAGACGCGCGCGGGGCTGCAGAAGCGCCGCGCCGCGGACGCCCCGCCCGTCGAGGTCAAGCCCCTCGAGGAGTCGGTCGAGGTCGCGCCCTCGCAGCGCGACGCCGACGCCGTACGCAACCGATTCAGCGCGTTCTACTCGGGCACTCAACGTGCCCGTCAGGACGCGGAGGAGTTCGATCGTGCCACGCAGATCGAAGAAATCGCGGGGGGCCAGGACTGACCATGACGCCGCCGATCATCACGCCCGTCTCCGCACCCCGGAGCACCAACACTAGGAGGACCGTTGCCCGAGCTCAGCGCTGAAGCCACTAACTTTGGATGGCTGCTGGACAACTTCGTTCAGACCGTTCCCGGCACGCGACACACGCTCGTCGTGAGTGCCGACGGCCTGCTCATGGCCATGTCGAAGAACCTCGACCGCACGGGTGGCGACACCCTCGCGGCGGTCGTCTCTGGCATGGCGAGCCTCACCCGCGGAGCGGCACGCCAGCTCCAGGCCGGCGAGGTGCGCCAGTCGATCATCGAGATGGACGAACTGTTCCTGTTCCTCATGAGCGTCTCGAACGGATCGGTGCTCGCCGTGGCCGCCGACTCGACGTGCGACGTGGGCCTCGTGGGCTACGAGATGACCCTGCTGGTCTCGCGCACCGAGAACGCCCTCACGCCGCAGCTCATCACCGAGATGCGCCAGAACCTCCCCACCGACGGACAAGTCCGCGTCTAAAGGATGTGACAGCCGATGAGCTACAGCGACCTACCTGACGAGGACGAGGCCTACACGGTCCGTCCCTATGCCGTCACGGGTGGACGCGTGAGCGCGGCGAACACGACCCTCCCCATGGAGGCGCTCGTGGAGTCCAGCTCCGACGTGGAGGCCGTGCGCGGCCTCACGCCCGAGAAGCGCACCATCCTGCAGTTATCGACGGGTCAGTACCAGTCCGTCGCTGAACTCTCGGCCCACACCCGCTTGCCGTTGGGTGTGGTCCGGGTGCTGGTCACCGACCTGGCAACCGAAAACCACCTCATCATTCACACCGGCGGAACGGCCGACGACCAGTCCACGCATGACGCGGACGGCGGCATTTCCCTGAGCCTTCTGGAGAGTGTCCTTGATGGCATCGCAGCCCTCTGACGCGGCGGTCGCAACGCCCACCGCGCACGTCGCCCCTACGGTCGTCAAGATCGTCATCGCCGGCGGCTTTGCCGTGGGTAAGACGACCTTCATCGGCTCGATCTCCGACATCGACCCCCTCAACACCGAGGCGGCGATGACGGAGAAGTCGATCGGTGTCGATGACGCGGGTGGCGTCACGGACCGCAAGACCACCACCACGGTGGCGATGGACTTCGGTCGCATTGCACTGCCCGGCTCGCTGTGGCTGTACCTGTTCGGCACGCCCGGACAGGACCGCTTCCTGTTCATGTGGGACGACCTGGTGCGTGGCGCGATCGGCGCCGTCGTCCTGGTCGACACCGAGCGCTTGGACCAGTGCTTCCCCGCGGTGGACTACTTCGAGGGTCGCGGCGTGCCCTTCGTGGTGTGCGTCAACTGCTTCGACGGCGTGGCTCGCCACACCCTCGAGGACGTGCGCGAGGCCCTGGGCATCCCGCCCGAGGTCCCGGTCATGTACACCGACGCGCGCGAGAAGGCCGCGACCAAGCAGGCGCTGATCGCGGTCGTCCAGCTGGCGATGCGCCAGCTCAAGCGGGGCTAAGGAAGGCGGCCGGTGCGTGTGCAACGGCGCACGCGCATCGGCTGAAGGCCCCGGGGATATCCTTGGTCAAGTGATCTACGTCGACGGCTCCGCGCTCGTGCGCTTCTTGCCGGGAGTGAAGTACTTCGACGAGTTCAACGCCTGGATCGTGCCTCGCCTCGGTGAGGTCGCGACGACCCAGTTGGGTTTCACGGAACTGCGCCAGGCCGCGGAACTCTATCCGCGTGCCGAGAAGGGCCGCGCGTTCGAGGTGGTCGAACAGGCCCGCGCCCGCATTCCCTCCATCCGGTTCTCGGACAAGAATGTCGGAATCTCCACTCACGCCGCCGCGGTGCTCAAGCCGTTCGCGGCCCTGCACCTGGGCGCGGCCGTCGCCCACCCGGCGATCGACACGATCGCGACCTATGACGCGGAGCTCGCCCAGGCGGCGGAACTCTACGAGCTCATCGTCGTCACCCCTGGCATGCCAGACGGCTGGCACCACGGCGCCTCCTGACACCCGCGCGTACGTCACTCATGTCCTGAACGCGCCCGTGTCTCGCACGCGTACGTCAGGGCGGGCCGCGCATGCTGGCACAATGGTCTGCGGCGCCACCGCGGCGTCAAGGAGAGTTGACCGAGCGGCCGAAGGTGACGGTCTTGAAAACCGTTGAGGCGTAACCCGTCTCCGTGGGTTCGAATCCCACACTCT
>NZ_BBRH01000006.1 GCF_002090055.1 Demequina sp. NBRC 110051 | reverse complement strand
CTTCCGGTCGGTAGGCGACTTAGACATCACCCACCGCATCCGGAGGTCCTCCTTTGCGTCAACTACCCAGCCGGAGTGTCACCAACCTCCCGGCCGAGTACAGCTAGACGTTAAACCGGATCGCCACCGCATTCCGCGGCCGAATCACCTTTCGACGGCCGCTGCGAGTCTGGTGTTGCGGTGTGCACGTCCCACGGACCGGACCCGCAAACCGTGAACCGCCAGAATCGCTGCCAGAGCTTTGCGGGAACCGTCGTACGCGGCGGTGAAGGCCATCGCGACGTCGTCCGTTCCTGCGAGCACGCGCGCGGTATCGAGGTGACGCTGCGCCGTGACGATCACCGATCGTGCATGATCCACGTTCACTGCTACTCGTTCTAGACGGCGCGAGGCGAGCATCAGCGAGATTTCGTCAGGCAACTTAGCCATACGCCTCGCCACTCAGCAGTTCGACCATGGGACGGCCCTTCACCGTTGCGAGGAAAGGCGTCGGCTCGGTAGCCTCCCACTCGTCGTGCGTCACACGAGAGACGTTGACGTCCACACCGATCCGCGCGGAGGCCGACGAGGCCGCCTCCGCGAGAGCCCTCCGCGACGCCGTGCCGATGACCAGAACATCGATGTCGCGCGCGAACTCCCCGCCCGCTCCCGCCCGTCGCGCAGCCCACGAGCCGTAGATGAACGCCGCCTCGACCCCGTCGATGGGAGACAGGAGTTCACGTATGACGGGCACGGGACCATAGGTCGCGTCGATCAGGTCTCGCATGAGCGAGAAGAGAGGGTGCTCGATGTTCGCACGCACCATCCGATTGCGCCCGACAGCACGGTCGCGCAGCACGGACGAGTCGGCCAATTTCTTTGTGCACCACGCCGGCCCCGGCACCAGTGAGGCGACCGAGGTCAGCCAGCGAGAACTCCTCGTCGGCGCGACTGAGCGTCTCCGCGAGCAGCGCACCGGAGACATCCGACCTCACGAAAGGCGTGAGAGTCGACGGCAGAGTCTTCACAAAAGGTGACGATATATTCTCGTTAAGAGAAGAGTCAGGGGTTGGCGCTACACGTTGAAACCGCATTCGACCGCCTGCCGTAGCCAAACACCGCCTAAAGCGTGACTCGCACCTCTGCGGCACGTGCCCGACGAGTTCAGCGTGGCAACGTCACTGCGAACGCGCAGACTCGTCGCCGGCCCTGTACTCAACCGACTCAAGACGCAAGTCGAATCCACCCCGGACCTCGCGTTTCACCTCAGCGGCCCGCTCGACATCCGTCATCGTGAATCCGCGCAGCCGCACCAACGCGCTCATCACCTCGTAGAGGTCGGCGACCTCCTCGAGCACGTGTTCGTCAGTGCTCGCAGTAGCGGCTTCCTGCGCCTCTTCCACGAGTTTGTCTCCGAGCGCGGTCGCGAACCCCGTGGGCGTTAACGCCCGGGTCACGATATGCCCCCCGCTCGCACGGATCGCCGCGGGCACTCCGTCGCGAATCAGTTTCCCCATGGCACCAATGATGCGGGAACACGAGGACTCAGGGGCCGTACTGTCACCGGTCTGAGCCGTGCTGGCGCAGGGCCTGCTCGAGCGGCGGTAGATAGTTCTCCACCACGTCCCGGATCACGTCGATGTCGACGCCGAAGTACTGGTGAACGAGGATGTTGCGGAAGCCGCGAATCTGCGGCCAGGGGATCTCGGGGTGCCCCTCGACGACCTCGGCACCCAGATGATTCACGGCCTCGCCAATGATCTGAAGATTGCGTTCGATCGCGTCTTCCGCCATATCGATGACGTCGGGGTCGCCACCATCAAGAACAGTCACATACCGCCTGCACCGCTCGATTGCCTCGAGGATGTCTCCGATCCGCTCCCCGACACTTCGGCTCACAGAGCGACCATATCCTCGATGGCCGACTGCGAGATCTGCCGCTTCAGCAACTGCGCCGGGAAGACGTCAATATCGTCCCGGCCGAACAGCTCCCTCACCTCTTCCATCAGGCCCGAAGCCCGCATGAGGATGTTCCCATCGGAGGGGTCCATCTCCACGAGGATGTCGATGTCGCTGTCCTCGTGAGCCGTGCCGCGCGCGACCGAACCGAACAGCCGCGGACGAGTCGCCGCGTACTTGACCAAAAGGGCCTCGAACTCCTCGCGGCGCGCTTCAACGAGTCCGCGAAGCGCACGGCTTGCGGGAGTCACGTCGGTGGCAGGCATAGCCCCAGGATAGAGTCCGTCTCGCCAACGGTCGAGGAAGCAGACAGATCGCTTCCCCCTGTGAGGCCAGGCACGGTGGACGCCGTTTGTATGCGGGAGACCTGCGACGAAAACTCGGCGTTAAACCTGAACTCCACCACGTTCCGCAGCCGAAAAACCTGTGACGACTCGCGGTTGGGGGACGCGGGCATCCCGAGCGCCCCAACGCTCGAGATGCCCGCCGGTCAGGCTGGAGCCACGATCAGCGTCCCGCCACCACTCCTCCGTTCGGTGCGATCTCAGCGATGCGTGCGAGGTCGGCATCGGTCAGGACGATGCTCGCGGAAGCGATGTTCTGGGCGACGCGTGCGGGGTTGCGCGAGCCGGGGATGGGGACGATGTAGTCCTTCTGGGCGAGTAGCCAGGCGATGGCGAGCTGCGCGAGAGTCGCGTCCTTCTCTTCGGCGAGCGCGGTGAGCGCCTCGACGATCGCGACGTTCGCGTCGTAGTTCTCAGGGGCCCACCACGGGATGTGCTGACGGAAGTCGTGCGGGCCGTACTCGCTACGGGGCTTGACCGCGCCGCTGAGGAACCCGCGCGCGAGCGGCGAGTAGGCGACGAAGCCGATGCCGAGCTCCTCGAGCACGGGGAAGAACACCTCAGACTCGCGGGCGAAGATCGAGTATTCGGTCTGCACCACGGAGATGGGGTGAACCTCGTGCGCGAGGCGCACGTTGTCCGGCGTGGTGTTGGACAGTCCGAGGTACTTGACCTTGCCTGCGTCGACGTATTCCTTCATCACGCCGACGACGTCCTCGACGGGGACGGCCGGGTCGTGCACGTGCTGATAGAGCACGTCGATGTGGTCGACGCCGAGGTTACGCAGGCTGTTGTCGACGACGTTGCGCACGTGGTCGAGCTGCGAGTTCGGGGCGAACGTCGGAGTGAAACCGAACTTCGTGGCGATGGTGACCTGATCGCGGATCGGCGCGAGCGCGGCGCCGAGCAGCTGCTCGCCGACGCCCCAGCCGTACATCTCGGCGGTGTCGAAGTGGTTGACGCCGAGGTCGTGCGCGGCGCGGATCGCGGCAATGGACTCGGTGTCGTCGGTCGGGCCGTAACCGACTGCTGTGCCCATCGCGCCGTAGCCGATGGCGGAGACGGCGAGGCCCTTGCGGCCGAGGATGCGCTGTTCCATAGGATTTCCCTTCTCACGTGACTTAACGACAGTGTACGTCTAATCTGTCAGTCTCTGCCACTTTTGGCGCGATATGATGGATCTATGAGCGACTTCACCCGACCCGGCGGCACGCGCGCCATCGCGCGCGACGCGGTCCGTGCACGCATCTCCGAGGTAGCGGTGGACCTGTTCGACGAGCACGGTTTCGACAACGTCACGGTCGAGCAGATCGCCGCCGCGGTCGGCGTCTCGCCGCGCAGCGTGCATCGGTATTTCCCGGCGAAGGAGGACACCGTCATCGGCGATCCCGCCGGCTGGGGCGAGCACGTGCGGGATCAGCTCGTGGCACGTCCGTCCGACGAGCCGATCTGGGATGCTCTCCTCGCCTCCTACGAGGCGCTGCTCGCCACCCCGGGCAGGAACGAGACTCAGGGCAAGAAGGCGATGCGGGTCCTCGGCACCACGCCGGCACTGCGCGCCAGGAACCTCGAGAAGCACCTGCTGTGGGCCCGTATGCTCACGCCCGTGGTCACCGAGCGACTCGACGGCGACGATCGAACTCTGCGGGCCGAGACCATCGTCCAGGCCTCCCTCGCGTGCTTCGACATCGCGCTCACCACGTGGGCAGAGGCCAATTCCTCGGACAGCGCGCTCGAACTCCTGCGCCGAAGCTTCGGCGCACTCCAGCCCACCGCGTAGGCATCGCGCGCAGAGCCCAGTTCGCATCAGGGTGGCGCGCGAGTCCAGCGCGCTCGGCGACCACCCGGATACCCGACTCGAGCACCCGTATCGGATCTGCGGCCAGAGGTGGAATTGGAACTACCCCCGAACCTGAACTCGACCACGTCTCTGCACATACCAACCTCGGCGCACCACCTAGCGACAGCGCGTCTGTCATGCGACTTGTTGCGACACGGGTCGGGCGACACCAGACTCGTCGAATGGACCTATTCCGGGCACCTCAGATCGTTCTGTTCACGCGCGACATCAACCGTGCTGTCACGTTCTACGTCGCGCTCGGCTTCGAGGAGGCGTTCCGCACGCCAACGACGGGAACACCCATCCATGTCGATCTCGTCCTCGACGGCTACCGGATCGGTCTCGCGACGGAGACCAGCACCCGCGAAGACCACGGCCTCAACCCGATCGCCGACGGCCAGCGCGCAGCGGTGATCCTCTGGACCGACGACGTACCGTCCGGCTTTGCCCGGCTCGTCTCGCTCGGCGCTCGTCCCGTCACACTGCCGTCGCGATGGCTCGACCGCCTGCTCATCGCCTGGGCCGAGGACCCCGACGGGCATCTGGTGCAGGTCGTACAGACCATTGACTGATGCCGGCCGCCCCTGAGGGATGCGAAGCGTCACACCTTGAAGCGGAACTCCACCGCGTTCCGTGGCCGAACAACGTGTGAGCGCCGTCCGGCCCGGACCCTACGGACCGGGCCGGCGGCTGCTCACGCGCGTTCTATGGGGAACCACAGTTCGCAGGTCGCCGCGCTGAAATCCTGCGCACGGTCGAGGACCGCGACGATCGATGGTCCGGGGCGGAGCCGCCACGGGTTGGAGGGGAACCACTCCGTCGCCGATGCGACGTAGGCGGACTGAAGCGCCGCCGGGTAGGGGCCGGAGGTGCGCAACACCACCCACGGCCCTGCATCGACCGCGATCTCGTCGAGGTCGGCCGGCAGTTCAAAGTCGGCATCGACCGCCACGCCGTGGAGGTAGGTCGTCTCGCTTCCCTCGGTGTAGTCGGGTTCCACGTCCGCGCTCACCTGCAGCAGGCCCCGAGGCTCCTCGCTGCTCAAGGCCTTGAGACGGGCATGCTCCTCGATGGGCAGCGAGGCGATGTGCTGCTGGATGTGCGGATTTACGCCCTCGTGGATCAGCGGCACACGCACGGTGTGACCGATGAGGCGGAACGGGGGCTTCTCGATGATTCGGGCGTCCATGGCGGAGCTCCCTTCGACGGTCAGGCGGAACCTGAGAATGGGTTGGGGTCGAAGGGGACCGCCGTCGCGGCGAATGTCTCCGTGGCTCGCTCCGTGCACGGAACGGAATGCCCGACCGAACGCCTCGACCGACGAGTATCCGTAGCGCACGGCGATCGTGAGGAGATCCTCGCCGTCGATCACGTCCGACGCCGCGACGGTCATGCGGCGGCGGCGCACGTACTCGGACACGGGCATGCCCGCCAAAGACGAGAACATCCGCCGGAGGTGATAACCCGTCGTGCCAAGGCCGCCTGCGACATCGTCGACGTCGACCTGGTCGCCCGAGCTGAGTTCGATCTCGTCGACCAGCCGATTGAGCACCTCGATCATGTTTACCTCCTTCGAGGTCCACCATCGCCGGTCAGGCGACTGTCGCGCCCGATCATCCATGTCCGATTCTGTCGGCTCGACGACGGGGGTCACGGCCCGCCAACAAACGCGAGACCCCGCCGCTCACTCGGAGCAGCGGGGTCTCGGCGGCAGCTGGACGCTACACGTTGAACCTGAACTCGACCACGTCGCCGTCGGCCATGACGTAGTCCTTGCCCTCCATGCGCACACGGCCGGCGGCCTTGGCATCGGCCATCGAGCCGTGCTCGACCAGGTCGTCGAACGACACGACCTCGGCCTTGATGAAGCCACGCTCGAAGTCCGTGTGAATGACGCCGGCGGCCTGAGGCGCGGTCGCACCCTTGGGGATCGTCCACGCGCGCGATTCCTTGGGGCCTGCGGTGAGGTAGGTCTGGAGGCCGAGGGTGTCGAAGCCCACGTGCGCGAGCTGGTCCAGGCCGGACTCGCTCTGGCCGGTGGACTCGAGCATCTCGCGCGCCTCGTCGCCATCCAGCTCGATCAGCTCGGACTCGAACTTGGCGTCGAGGAAAATCGCCTTCGCGGGAGCGACGAGCGCGGCGAGCGAGGCCTTGCGGTCCTCGTCCATCAGGCCGGCGTCGTCGGTGTTGAAGACGTAAATGAAGGGCTTCGTCGTCAGCAGGTTGAACTCGCGCAGGAGCGCCGTGTCGATGCCGGCGGCGGCTGCACCGGCGAACAGCGTCTGGCCGGCCTCGAGGACCTCCTTGGCCTGCTGCACGGCGGCGAGCTGCTCGGGCGAGCCCCTCTTGATCTTCACTTCCTTCTCGAGGCGCGGCAGCACCTTGTCGATGGTCTGCAGGTCCGCGAGTATCAACTCGGTCGAGATGGTCTCGAGGTCGCCGGCCTCGTCCGTCGAACCCTCGACGCGGGTGACGTCGGTGTCCTCGAAAGCGCGGGTGACCTGGCAGATCGCGTCGGCCTCACGGATGTTCGCGAGGAACGCGTTGCCCAGCCCCTCGCCCTCGGAAGCACCCTTGACGATGCCGGCGATATCCACGAAGGACACGGTCGCGGGCAGCTGCTTCTCGGAGCCGAAGATCTCCGCCAGCTTGCCCAGGCGCGCGTCGGGCAGCGGGACCACGCCGACGTTGGGCTCGATCGTCGCGAACGGGTAGTTCGCCGCGAGCACCTCCGCGCGGGTCAGAGCGTTGAACAGGGTGGACTTGCCCACGTTGGGCAGACCGACGATTCCAATAGTGAGAGCCACGGTCGTTCATTCTAGTGGGGATGGCCGATGCGCGGGTTCGGCGGGCGGCGCTCGCCCATCCCGCATACGGTAGGGCTATGGACGGACTCAACGCCGTGTTCAATCCCGGCGCCAACGAGGCCCTCGACGAGATGGCCAGCGAGAAGGTGCTGCCCGCGCCTGCACCGGTGCCAGGACACCCGCTCGTCACCGACGACGGCTGCGAGGTCGTGATCCCCGCCTTCGGAATCGCGGACGCGGCGATCCTCCCCGAGCCACCCCGAGTGGCGAGACGGGACTGAAGCCCGGCCACGGCATTGGCCGCACGCTTGCTAGGAGCCACCTAGTGCCCACTTCCGACGAGAAGTGGGCACTAGGTGGCTCGCAGGACGCAGCAAACGGCCCGGCACCCCTCACGGGGATACCGGGCCGTTCGCAATAGGCGTGCGGGACTAGACCGTCCACTCCAGCCCGGCGCCGGGGATGGCGTCGAGCAGGCGCTGCGTGTAGGGCTCGCGGGCGGACTCGAAGATCTGGTCCGTGGAACCGGACTCGACGATCTTGCCGCGCTCCATGACCGCGACGTTGTCCGCGATCACGCGCACCACCGCGAGGTCGTGCGTGATGAACAGGTAGGTGAGGCCAAGCTCGGCCTGCAGGTCCGCGAGGAGCTGCAGGATCTGCGCCTGGACCAGCACGTCGAGCGCGGAGACCGCCTCATCGAGCACCACTACGTCCGGCTTGAGCGCCAAGGCGCGGGCGATCGCCACGCGCTGACGCTGACCGCCGGACAGCTCGTTCGGGTAGCGGTTGAACAGCTCGGCCGGGAGCGAGACCTGCTCGAGCAGCTCAAGCACGCGCTCACGGCGAGCTTCCTTGTCGCCCGTCTTGTGCACGCGCATGGGCTCCGCAATGCTCGAGGCGATCGAGCGCTGCGGGTCCAGCGACGAGTACGGGTCCTGGAACACCGGCTGCATGCGCGAACGCAGGTTGAAGAGGTCCTTGCGGGACACCCCAGTCATCGCGGTGCCGCCCACGGTGATCTCACCGGCGGTCGGCTCCTCAAGGCCCAGGATCATCTTCGCCGCCGTCGACTTACCCGAGCCCGACTCGCCCACGAGCGCCAGCGTGGTGCCCTTGGGGATATCGAAGCTGATCTTGTCCACCGCGGTGAACGGCTCCGATCGGAACCCTCCCTTGCGGATGGTGAAGACCTTGGTGAGGTCGCGCACCGAAACGACGGGAGCGGCATCGGCGTCGACCGCCTCCGCGCGCTGCTCCGCCATCTGCGCCACGTCGAACGTCTTCGCATCCTGGCTCTCGCCGGCAATGGAGGACTCGAGACGACGCGACGCGAGCGACGGGGCCGCCGCGATCAGGCGCTGCGTGTACGGGTGCTGCGGGTTGGTCAGCAGGTCCTTACTGGGACCGGCCTCGACGATGCGGCCCTGGTTCATCACGATGACCTTGCTGGCGCGCTCGGCGGCCAGGCCCAGGTCGTGCGTGATGAGCAGTACCGCGGTGCCCTTGTCACGGGTGAGCGACTCGATGTGGTCGAGGATGACCTTCTGCACCGTCACATCGAGCGCCGAGGTGGGCTCGTCCGCAATCAGCAGCTTGGGGTCGGCGCCCAGGCCAATACCGATGAGCACGCGCTGACGCATACCGCCCGAGAACTGGTGCGGAAACTGCTTCATGCGGCGCTCGGCGTCACCCAGGCCGGCCTGTTGAAGGACCTCGACCGCGCGAGCCTCGATCTCCTTCTTGCCGTTGGCGACGCCGTTGGCACGGATCGCCTCACGGACCTGGAAGCCCACCGACCACACGGGGTTGAGGTTCGACATCGGGTCCTGCGGGACGTAGCCGATGATGCCGCCGCGAATGGACGCCATCTGCTTCTCGTTGTGGTCCACGATGTTGGTGCCCTCGACGAGCACCTCGCCGCCGGTGATGTCGCCGTTGCCAGGCAGCAGCTTCATCAGCGCGGTCGCGGTGGTGGACTTGCCGGAGCCGGACTCACCCACGATCGCCACGGTCTCGCCGGGGTAGATGTCGAACGAGACGCCGCGCACGGCCTTGACGATGCCGTTCTGCGTCTGGAACCCGACCTCGAGGTCGCGCACCTGGACGAGCGGCTGGTGGGGGTCCGCCACCGGCACGGTGCCGTGGGAGTCGGTCACAGGGATGGTTTCCGTCATCGTCGGGCCCTCGCCTTCGGGTCAAGCGCGTCGCGGATCAGTTCGCCGAGGAACGTGAACGCGAGCACGGTCAGGGTCAGCGCGAGCGACGGCCAGAACAGCACCGCGGGGTCGGTACGCAGCGTCTGCTGCGCCTGCGCGATGTCTTTACCCCACGAGATGTAGCCGCTGAGGCCAATACCGAGGACGGACAGGGTCGCCTCCGCGGTGATGGCCGCGCCAAGCGACAGCGTGAGGGCCACGATCACGGGACCCATCGAGTTGGGAAGCACGTGCTTGAGCAGCGTGGAGCCGCGCGAGCGACCCACGGCCTCGGAGGCCATGACGTACTCGAGGTTCTTGTTCCTCAGTACCTCGGCACGCACAATGCGCGCCAGTGAGGCCCACGCGAATCCACCGATGGCGAACGAGATCACCAAGGGGTTGCGGTAGTCGTTCAGGACGCTCATCACGACCACGGCCGCGAGGAAGTAAGGAATCGAGAAGAAGATGTCGCCAATGCGCGACAGGAGCGAGTCCACCCAGCCCCCGTAGTAGCCGGCGATGGCACCCATGGGAACGCCGATGACGCCCGTGATGAGGACGGTCAGCAGACCCACCGTGAGGGAGGTCTTGGCGCCATACACAATGTGCGACCACACGTCGTAGCCCTGGCGGTTGAAGCCCAACGGGTGGCCGGGCTCCGCGGGACCATTGCTGTCGGACAGCTGCGCGAAGTTGGGGTCGGCGTCCGTGAACCACGAGGGGAACAGCGCCATCACCAGGAAGATCACGGACAGCGTGAGCGCCACGTAGAACAGCGGACGCTTGCGCAGGTCGCGCCAGGCGTCGAGCCACATGTTGGACTTGCGCGCGGACAGCTTGACCTGGTCGACCGCACCCGGCTGGGTCTCGTCGACAGGGGCGACGTAGTGAGCGTTGCGGTCAGACATAGCGGATCCTCGGGTCGAGAACGGCGTACAGCAGGTCCACCAGGATGTTCACGATGATGTACATCACGGTGAGGATGGTGACGAACGAGACGACCGTGGGAATCTCGCCCCTGATGATCGCGTCGTAGAGCACCTTGCCGATACCGGGGATGTTGAAGATTCCCTCGGTCACGGTGGTACCGGCGATCAACGCGCCAAAGCTCGCGGCCGTGTTGGTGATGACCGGGATCAGCGAGTTGCGGGCCACGTGCACGGGCGTGACGCGCTTGGACGTGAGTCCCTTCGCGTACGCGGTGCGCACGTAGTCGCCCTCGCGGGCCTCGATGACGGATCCACGCATCAGACGCATACCGACCACGTAGATGGTGAGCGCGATGGTGACGCCGGGCAGCAACAATGCGCCCCAGGTCGCGTTGGCACCCACCGTCACCGGTGCCCACCCCAGCTTGATACCGATGAAGTACTGGGCGATGAAGAGCGCCACGAACGGGGGAATCGAGTTCAGCACGAGCGCCAGCAGCAGCGACGCGTGGTCGGCGAACTTGCCCTTACGCAGGCCCGACAGCAGGCCGAAGCCCACGGCGAGGATGAACTCCGCGACCACCGCGATCGTGACCAGCTTGAGGGTCACAGGGAAGGCGCGGGCGAACACCTCGTTGACGGACTGACCCGAGAAGGTCGCGCCCAGGTTTCCGGTGAGGAAGTCCTTGATGTAAATGAAGTACTGGACGATGAAGGGCTGATCGAGGTTGTACTGCTCGCGCAGCGCCTCCACCACAGCCGGGTTCGGCGTGCGATCGCCGAACATCGCCAGGATGGGGTCTCCAGGCATGGAGAACACCATGAAGTAGATGATGAATGTTGTTCCGAAGAACACAGGGATGGCCTGGAGGAGGCGTTTGACCACGTAGAGCGTCATGCGCGCACTCCTCGGGCTCGCGTCGGTGAATGCATAGGGTGCCGATTCTAGTGTGAACGGACGCGCGGGTAGCGCGTGCTGTCAGCGAGAGTACTCGTAGGCGGCTCGCTCACGCGATTCTCGCGTGATGCTTGGGCCGCTGGCGAGCCGGCCGGCGCCGGGGTGCGGCGGCCTAGAAGCCCAGGTACGGGCGGGGATAGCCGATGCCGTGGTGACCACGGCATCGGCCGTCTGCGTGTCCGTGTGGACACACAGAAGGGCCCGCCCCGCCCGAGAGCGAAGCGGGCCCACCTGTCAGATCGTGTGGGGCTTACTCAGCCTTGGTGATCTCGTAGAACAGCGGGACCGAGTGCCAGTCGAAGACGACGTTCTCGACCGACTCCGAGTAACCACCGGTCACGTTGGAGTACCACAGCGGGATCGCGGGGAGGTCCTGGAACAGAATCTCCTGCGCGGCCTGGAAGTCCTCGATGCCCTCCTCGGGCGTCGCGGCGGTACGGCCAGCGTCGATCAGCGCGTCGAACTCGGGGTTCGAGTAGTCACCGTCGTTGGAACCCGCGTCCGTGTAGTACAGCGGGCCGAGGAAGTTCTCGAGCGACGGGTAGTCCGCCTGCCAGCCGGTACGGAACGAGGCCTCGATGGTGCGGTTCGTGACCTCCTCGCGGAGCTCAGCGAAGGTCGCGTAGGGCAGGCCCACCGCGTCGATGCCAAGGGTGTTCTTGATCGAGTTGGCAACCGCGTCGACCCAGGCCTGGTGGCCACCGTCGCCGTTGTAGGCGAGCTCGAAGGAACCCTCGAAGGGCTCGATGGCCTCGGCCTCGGCCCAGAGCTCAGCAGCAGCCTCGGGGTCGTACTCGAGGACCTCGGAGCCGGGGACGGAGTCCGACCAGCCGTCGATGACGGGCGAGGTGAAGTCCGAGGCGGGGGTACGGGTGCCCTGGAAGATCACGTCGGTGATCTCGTCACGGTTGATCGCCATGGAGATCGCCTGCTTGCGCAGGAGGCCGGCCTCGCCCTGGAAACGCTCGTCCGAGGCGGGGAAGGTGAACGACTGGAAGATGGCGGCGGGCTGGTTCACAGCGCGGTCACCCAGGTCGTCGTTGAAGGTCGCGAACGCGGAGTCCGGGATACCGTCGATCACGTCGACGTTGCCACCGAGGAGGTCGGCGTACGCCGCGTCCTGGGTCGCGTAGAACGTGATCTGGAGGCCGCCGTTCTGGGCGACGCGCTCACCGGCGTAGTCGGGGTTCACGCCGAGCAGGATCTGCACGTCGTGCTGCCAGTCGGCGGGGTCGGCGAGCGTGTAGATGCCGTTACCGACAGGAGCCTCACCGAAAGCCTCGGGGTCCTCGAAGAACGAGTCGGGCAGCGGGTAGTAGGCGGAGTAGCCCAGCGCGAGGGGGAACTCGGCGTTGGGGGCCGACAGCGTGACCGTGAAGGTCAGGTCGTCGACGACCTCAAGGCCCTCCATGGCCGGCTTCGAGGCGCCCTCGTCGGTGTTGTAACCGTCGAAGCCCTCGATGGGCTCAAGGAAGTAGGAGTTCAGCGCGGTCGCGGCGTTGGCCGGGTCGGCGCCCCAGTTCCAGGCGTCCACGAAGTTGTGGGCGAGGACGGGCGTGCCGTCGGTGAAGGTCCAGCCTTCCTTCAGCTTGATGGTGAAGGTCTGGGAGTCCTCGGTCTCGATCGACTCGGCGACCTCGTTGTGCGCAGCGCCGTCACCGTCGTAGTAGACGAGACCCGCGAACAGAGCGTCGATGATCTTGCCGCCACCGGTCTCGTTGGTCGCGACCGGGATCAGCGGGTTCTGGGGCTCAGAGCCGTTGGTGGTGATGATCGCCGACGAGGTGGCCTCGGACGTGGTGCCCTCGGTGGCACCAGTCGTGGTCTCCTCCGCCGGGTCGTCCGACGAGCATCCGGCGAGGACGAGGGACGCGCTGAGCGCGGCCGCAACGCCACCGAAGATGGCCTTGTTGTTCTTCACTATTCCTCCTTGCGCCCCCCACGGCATGTGCGGGACTGGGATGGGACGCTCCGGGTCTCGGAGCGACTCACAGGTTTCCCGCGGACGTGCCCGCAGGGTGCAGACAGGATATGCAGCGCTTTTTTGCCAATGTGTTTCGCGCCAGGGCCTCACACGGGTTTTGTTCCCGAATCGTGACGTTTTGATGCCAGTTTGTGACCGATCTCACACTTGAGAGGATCTGAGACGCGGGACGGCCGTGCACGTGCGGCGGCTCCGTGACCCTGTGGTCACCGAGGATGTCGGTGGAGCGTGCGAGGGTGTGGCCATGATCGAGACGGTGATGGTGGTGTTGGCGCTCGTCGCGGGCCTGGCAGGCGGCTTTGTCTGGGCGACGGCGCGCGGCGCGCGGACGGCCCACGAGGGTGCTCAGGCGGTCGCGAGGTCTGCTGCGCTGGAGGAAAGGCTGAGGGCCGATGCCGAGGCATGGGCTCGGCGCGAGGCCGAACTGATGCGCTCGCACGCCGCACGCCTGGAAGAGGTGCGGGGCGACCAGGAGACCCTGCGCGCGCAGTTCGCCGAGCTCTCCGCGCGTCAATTAAGGGCAAGCCAGGAGTCGCTGTTGCAGGTCGCCCAGGAACGCCTGAGCCGCGAGCGCGTGGTGGCCGATGCCGAACTCGCCAAGCGGGAGCAGGCCGTGAAGCAGATGGTCGAGCCGGTCGCCAAGGCGCTGGCCGAGGTGCAGCGGCAGACCGCGGAGGCCGACCGCACGCGCGCGGCGGGCCAGGCCCAGCTCACGGAGCAGGTGCGCCAAATGCTCGCGGCCTCCGCCCAGCTCGACAAGCGCACGGGAGACTTCATCAATACCCTCCGGCGATCGGATGTGCGCGGCAACTGGGGCGAGGTACAGCTGCGGCGTGTGGTAGAGCTCGCGGGCATGCTCCCCTATGTCGACTTCACCGAGCAGGACTCGGTGCGCGACTCCGACGGCAACCTTCTGAGGCCAGACATGACGGTGCACCTCGCGGGCGGGCGCACCATCGTGGTCGATTCCAAGGTGGCACTGTCGGCACTGCTCGAGGCGTTCGAGACCGACGACGAGTCTGTGCGCGCGGCCCGTCTCGCCGCCCACGCCCGGCATGTGAAGAAGCACGTCGACGACCTCGCCGCCAAGCGCTACTGGGACCAGTTCGATTCGGCCCCGGAGTTCGTCGTCATGTTCGTGCCGTCCGAGGCGTTCTATCAGGCCGCGCTCGAGCAGGACGCCGACCTCCAGGAGTACGCCTACGGCAAGCGCGTGTTCATCGCCTCCCCCACCACCTTGGTCGCGATGCTGCGCACCGTCGCCCACGCGTGGCGCGAGGACGCTCTGGCGAAGAACGCCCAGACGGTGCTCGCCGCGGGCCGCGACCTGCATGACCGCCTGTCAACCATGGGCGAGCACCTCGCGAAGGTCGGTCGCTCGCTCGAGGGCGCGACCAAGGCCTACAACGCGACCGTCGCCTCGCTCGAGTCGCGTGTGCTCGTCAGCGCCCGCCGCTTTGGCCAGATGCAGCACCTGGAGTCCGAGTTGGGCGCCGTGCCCCAGGTCGAGACGGAGCCGCGAGCGCTCGCGGCGCCCGAGCTGACCGACTAGCGCCCGCCCCGTCACGTCCCCCGCCCCGCGCCGCGCGCTACGGGACAGCCACCGTCGCTCTCGGCACATCTGTGCGCCCCATGGGACCGTCACCGTCGGCCCTCGGCGGATCACGCGCCGCAATGGACAACCCATGCGCTCTGGTGCACGTGCGTGCGCCCTGGTGGACGGTGAGTGTGGTGGGTCTGCCGCACCTGGCGCCCGCCTCAAGTAGCGCGGGCAACCTCAATAGATGTCCAACAGGTAGCAGCGAGGTGCATCAGGGCGCACTCACCGTCCACTGCGGCGCGCGGGCGGCGGGTGCGGGCGCCGGCGCGTGGGGCGGGAGCCGCGGCGGCGTTAGGACGCCGCGCGGGCCTTCATGTCGGCGCGGATCTCACGCGGCAGCGAGAACATCAGGTCCTCGGTTGCCGTCGTGACCTCCTCGACGGTGGCATAGCCAAGCCCGGCCAGGCGGTCCAACAGGTCGCGCACCAGGATCTCCGGCACCGAAGCACCCGAGGTCACACCCACCGTCGTCACGCCCTCAAGCCACGCCTCGTCCATCTCGGACGCGCGGTCGATCCGGTAGGAGGCATCGGCGCCGGACTGCAGCGCCACCTCGACAAGACGCACCGAATTCGACGAGTTCGCCGAGCCCACCACGATGACCAGCTCGCATTCGGGAGCCAGCTTCTTCACCGCGACCTGGCGGTTTTGTGTCGCATAGCAAATGTCATCGCTGGGCGGGTCCTGGAGGTTCGGGAAGCGATCGCGCAGGCGGCGCACCGTCTCCATCGTCTCGTCGACGGACAGGGTGGTCTGGGAGAGCCACACGACGTTGTCCGGGTCGGCGACCTCGATGGTGTCCGCCTCCTCGGGCGAGTTCACCACGATGGTGTGCTCGGGAGCCTCGCCTGCCGTGCCCTCGACCTCCTCGTGACCCTCGTGACCAATAAGAAGGATGGTCTGCTGCGACTTCGCGAAGCGCACGGCCTCCTTGTGCACCTTGGTGACGAGCGGGCAGGTGGCGTCGATCGTGAGCAGGTTGCGGGCGGCCGCGCCCTCACGCACCGCGGGCGACACGCCGTGGGCGGAGAACACCACGCGGGCACCCTCGGGCACCTCGTCGGTCTCGTTGACGAAGATCGCGCCACGCTCGGACAGCGTCTCGACCACGTACTTGTTGTGAACGATTTCCTTGCGCACGTAGATGGGTGCGCCGTGCAGCTCGAGCGCCTTCTCGACGGCGATCACCGCACGGTCGACGCCGGCGCAATAGCCGCGCGGAGCGGCAAGGAGCACACGAGTGGGCTTGGTGTCAGGCATATCGTCCATCCTACGTGGCAGTCTGAGGGGCGTGACCGACGCCCCCTTCTCCAACGACCGAGGATCCGTGACGCTTCCAGCGACCGCCGCGGAGACGAGCCCCGAGCGGCCCTGGCCCGTGCGTCACCTTTCCCCCAAGATTCGTGACTTCATCGCGCGCCTACCCGAGGTGTGGGTCGAGGGGCAGGTGCTCAACGTCAAGCGGTGGAAGCACATGGTCTTCCTGACGCTGCGCGACACCGACGAGCAGATGTCCCTCAAGGTCACCGTCCCTGCCAGCGAACTCGACGCGCTGGGCGGCTCCCTCGCGGACGGCGCCCGTGTGGTTATCCACGCCAAGCCCACGTGGTGGATGAAGAACGGCGACCTCCAGATGATGGGCGACGCCATGCGCGCCGTGGGGCTCGGCGACCTGCTCGCCCGGCTCGAGGCATTGAAGGAGGCGCTCGCCGCGGAGGGTCTGTTCGACGCCGACCGCAAGCGCGAACTCCCCCTGGTCCCGACACTCGTGGGCCTGGTCTGCGCCAACCAGGGCGACGCCGAACACGACGTGGTCGAAAATGCGCAGCGCCGCTGGCCCTCCGTCCGCTTCGAGATCCGCCGCGTGACCGTCCAGGGCGCCCGCTGCCTCCCCGAGACCACGGCCGCGATCCGGGAGCTCGACGCCCACCCCGACGTCGACGTCATCGTCGTGGCGCGCGGCGGCGGATCGTTCGAGGACCTCCTCCCGTTCAGCGACGAGCAGCTGGTCCGCGTCGCGGGCGCCACCACCACGCCTCTCGTGAGCGCCATCGGCCACGAAAAGGACTCCCCGCTGCTCGACCTCGTCGCCGACTACCGCGCCTCCACCCCCACGGACGCGGGCAAGCGCATCGTCCCAGACGCGGCTATCGAGCGCGACACCATCGCCGCCCTCATCTCCGATGCCCGCCACGCGATGGCCGCGCGCATCGACCGCGAACACACCGGCCTCGCCCAGTTCCGCTCGCGCCCCGTCCTCACCTACCCCGACCGCATGCTCGACCCGTTCCGCGACCACCTCGCCCGGGCGCACGAGGCCTCGGGTCGCGCACTCGTGGGCATCCTGACGGCGGCCGATGCACAGGCGCGCGAGTTGTCGGCTCGCCTCACCGCGTTGTCGCCTCAGGGCACACTCGACCGCGGCTACGCGGTCGCGCGGACCGCCTCCGGCGAGGTGATCCGCGATGCAAGCACGCTCGCCCCCGGCGACGCGCTCCACCTGCGTTTCGCGGCCGGCACGGCCGATGCCGAGGTGACCGCCACCCACGGGTGACGCGCCGTACGGGGCCGGCCACGGCATCGGCCGCCCGTTAGCGAGCGATCCCTACGCGGCCCAGGAACCCGGCGGCGCCGCCCTTCGAGGCGAGCCTCTCGCGTGCGGCGGCCGAGTAGTCCTTGTGGAACTGCCGGCCCAGCTTCGCGATGAGCGAGTCCGGCACGGCCGGGTTCGAGATGAGCGCGAGCACCACCTCGATGACCTTGTCGGCGGCGAGATCCTCGTGGATCTGCGGGAGCATGTCGGGGCGCGGGTTGCGGGCGAGCCCAGCGCGCACGGTCGCGGACTCGTCGCGGCACAGCTTGAGCAGGGTGGTGAGCGGGGTGCCGGGGCGCTCGGCAACGGCGGCGCGCACCATCGCCTCCTCCGAGCGGGCCAGGGACGCAAGCTCGTGGTCGCTCATCTGGGCGTCGAGGTCGTTGAGGCTCGCGAGCGCGGTCTGGCGCGAGTAGTTGGCACTGAACATGGCAATCACTCCGTTGTGATGTCGTGTGTGGACGGGCACCCCATGAGAGGGCCCACACCAGCGACTATGACGCGGTAGTTTGGCGGGCATGGCAGGAACCAACGACGACGTGGCGGCGCTCGGATACGAGGATGCACGCGACGAACTGATCGCGATCGTGGCCAAGCTCGAGGCCGGTGCGGCGACCCTCGAGGAGTCCTTGGGGCTGTGGGAGCGCGGCGAGGCGCTCGCCGCGCGCTGTCAGGAGCTGCTCGACGGCGCGCGCGACCGCATCACGTCGGCGCGCGGAGCTGAGGGGGGTGCCGGCGAGGACCCCGCCGATGCCGGCGTCGTGGGCGTCATCCCTTCCGACGAGGACGACGAGTGAGCGGGCACGCGCTGGTCATCGGCGAGGCGCTGATCGATGCGGTCCGCCGCGCCGATGGCTCGTCCTCGGAGCACGTGGGTGGTTCCCCTGCCAACGTCGCGTTCGGCCTGGCACGCCTGGGACGTCCCGCCGAGCTGCTGACCTGGATCGGCGCCGACGCGCGCGGTGATGCGGTGCGCGCCCACCTCGAGGGCGCGGGTGTGTGGCTCGCGGACGGCGCCGACGCCGCGCCGTCCACCTCGGTCGCGACCGCGACGCTCGACGCGACGGGAGCGGCCTCGTACGAGTTCGACCTCACCTGGGACATTGGCGCGGACGCCGCGCTGAGGCCCTCCCCCGTGGTCGTACACACCGGCTCGATCGCGGCGGTGCTGGATCCCGGGGCCGATCACGTCGCGCGCATCGTTACGGCCGCCCGCGACACCGCGACCGTTACCTACGACCCGAACGCGCGGCCGTCCCTGATGGGTTCGCCCGCGGCGGCGCTGCTACGCGTCCAGGCCCTGGTGGCCGTCGCCGACGTCGTCAAGGTCTCGGACGAGGACCTCGAGTGGCTCGCGGAGGCCACGGACGGCGATCTCGACGACCTCGCGCGGGCGTGGGCCACCTCCGGGCCCGCCTTCGTGGTCGTCACGCGCGGCGGGGACGGTGCGACAGCGCTGCTCCCCGACGGCCGCGAGGTCCACGTCGACGCCCCTGCGGTGAGTGTGGTCGACACTGTGGGTGCGGGCGACTCCTTCATGAGCGGCCTGATCGACGGCCTGTGGGGCGCGAACCTGCTGGGCGCCGAGCGGCGGGACGTCCTGCACGCGATCGATGACGCGACGCTCAGCGGGGTGTTGACCCGTTGCGCGCGCATCGGCGCCATCACGGTGTCGCGTGCAGGGGCCAACCCGCCCACCTCGGCGGAGCTCGACCAGCTCCCCTGACACCCCACCTCCGCGCACGTACGCCACTCATGCTGGAGCGCCAGCCGTGCGTCCCACGCGTACGTCAGTGCAGCATCGGCCCCACAGACGTGAAGTTTGGCGAAACTTCACCGCCGCGGTGGGAGCGATCATGCACGATCGCTCCCACCGCGGCTGACACAATGTGCGCCATGAGCAACGACGCACAGACCGAGTACCGCATCGAGCACGACACCATGGGCGAGGTCCGCGTGCCCGCGGACGCGCTCTACCGCGCGCAGACCCAGCGCGCCGTCGAGAACTTCCCCATCTCCGGCATCCGCCTGGAGCGCCGCCACATCGAGGCGCTTGCGCGCGTGAAGAAGGCCGCCGCCCGCGCCAACGCCGAGCTCGGCGTGCTGGACCGGGACGTCGCCGACGCGATCGTCGCCGCCGCGGACGAGGTCGCCTCCGGTGCCCACGACGCGCACTTCCCCGTCGACGTCTTCCAGACCGGCTCCGGCACCAGCTCCAACATGAACACCAACGAGGTCATCGCGACGCTCGCGACCCGCACGCTCGGCAGCGACGTCCACCCCAACGACCACGTCAATTGCTCGCAGTCCTCGAATGACGTGTTCCCCACCTCGGTCCACGTCGCCGCGACGAGCCAGCTCGTCAACGACCTGCTGCCGCAGCTCGAGCGCCTCGCCCAGTCCCTCGAGGCAAAGGCCAGCGAGTTCGCCGAGGTCTATAAGTCCGGCCGCACGCACCTGATGGACGCCACCCCCGTCACCCTGGGCCAGGAGTTCGGCGGCTATGCCGCGGCCATCCGCTACGGCATCGAGCGCCTGAACGCCGCCCTCCCCCGCGTCGCCGAGGTCCCGCTGGGCGGCACCGCCGTCGGCACCGGCATCAACACCCCCGACGGCTTCCCGCAGCGCGTCATCGCCCTGCTCGCCGAGGACACGGGCCTGCCCATCACCGAGGCACGCGACCACTTCGAGGCACAGTCGGCGCGCGACGGCCTGGTCGAGGTCTCCGGCGCGCTCAAGACCATCGCCGTGTCGCTCACGAAGATCTGCAACGACCTGCGCTGGATGGGCTCGGGCCCCAACACTGGCCTGGGCGAGATCGCGCTGCCCGACCTCCAGCCCGGCTCCTCGATCATGCCCGGCAAGGTCAACCCCGTCATCCCGGAGGCCACCCTCATGGTGTGCGCGCGCGTCATCGGTAACGACGCGACCGTGGCCGTCGCGGGCGCCTCGGGCTCCTTCGAGCTCAACGTCCAGATCCCCGTCATGGCGCTGGGCGTGCTCGAGTCGATGCGTCTGCTGGGCAACGCCTCCCAGGTGCTCGCCGAGCGCACCATCGACGGCATCACCGCGAACGTCGAGCGTGCCCGCTTCCTCGCCGAGGCCTCGCCCTCGATCGTGACGCCGCTGAACCGCGTCATCGGTTACGAGAACGCCGCAAAGATCGCCAAGCACGCGGTCAAGGCCGGCCTCACGGTGCGCGAGGCCACGATCGACCTCGGCTTCGTGGAGCGCGGCGAGATCACCGAGGAGCAGCTTGACGAGCTCCTCGACGTCACCACCATGGTGGGCAAGCGCTAACGACTTTCTCCGGCCGATGCGGTGGTGGGGCTCCGTACGGGGCCCCGCCACGGCATCGGCCGTCTGTCTCTCCGCCTGGAACAGGCGTGGCGGTAGCGTGGTTGCACCCTGAGGAGGTGCATCCATGACAGCAACCCGAGTCCTCATCCTTGGCGGCGGCTACGTCGGTCTTTACACCGCTCTGACCCTCAAGAAGAAGGCCGGCAACCACGTCGACATCACGATCGTCGACCGCCGCCCTTACATGACCTACCAGCCGTTCCTGCCGGAGGCGGCCGCCGGGTCCATCGAGCCACGCCACGTGGTGGTGCCGCTCAGGCGCGAGCTCCCGGGCGTCCGCGTGGTCCAGGGCAAGGTCACCGAGATCGCGCATGCCGAGAAGCGCGTGCGCGTCGACACGGACTTTGGCGCGACCCAGGACCTTGAGTACGACGAGGTGGTGATCGCGCTCGGCGCCATCCCGCGCACCTTGCCCATCCCGGGTCTCAACGAGATCGGCGTGGGCTTCAAGTGGGTCGAGGATGCCATCAGCCTGCGCAACACCATCCTTGGCCGTATCGCGAGGGCGGCGTCCACTGACGACCCGCACCTGCGCCGACGCCTACTCACCTTCGTGTTCGTGGGTGGAGGCTTCGCGGGCATCGAGGCGTTCGCGGAGACCGAGGACATGGCGCGTGCGGCGCTGCGCAACTACCCCGAGCTGCGCCCCGCCGACCTGCGCTTTGTCATGGTCGAGGCCGCCACGCGCATCCTGCCCGAGATGGGCGAGGAGATGGGCGGCTACACCCTTGAGGTGCTGCGCGGCCGCGGCATGGAGATCTACCTGGCCACCCGGCTCGAATCCTGCGAGGACGGCCGCATCAAGCTCTCCGACGGCCAGGAATTCGACGCCGACACCGTCGTGTGGACCGCGGGCGTGAAGCCCAACCCGGTCATCGCTGAATCCGACCTCCCCACCGGCCCGCGCGGTCACGCGAATGCGCTGCCCACGCTCCAGATCGCGACCGAGGACGGCGAGGTGGTCGAGGGCGCCTGGGCCGCGGGCGACTGCGCGCAGGTTCCCGACCTTGCCAAGGGCGAGGGCGCGTGGTGCGCGCCGTCTGCCCAGCACGCGGTGCGCCAGGCCAGGCTGCTGGGCGCCAACATCGCGGCGCACCTGGGCGGACGGCCCGTCAAGGAGTACAAGCACGAGCACCTGGGCACCGTGGCGTCGCTTGGCCTCAACAAGGGCGTCGCTCAGATCATGGGCGTGAAGCTGCGCGGTTGGCCCGCGTGGTTCATGCACCGGACCTATCACATGGCCCAGATCCCGTCCTTCAACCGCAAGGCACGGGTGGTCATGGACTGGACCACGGCACTGTTCTTCCGCCGCGACCTGGTCTCGATGGGCCGGCTACACGATCCGCGCCGCGCCTTCAAGGAGGCCGCCGAGAGCTAAGGGAGTCTCAGGCGGCCGTGGCGGCCCAGAGGAGGTGCTCGGTCGCGCACGCCGCATAGGCCTCGGTCGCGAGGTCGTCGAGCGCCGCGGCGTCGAGGGTCGCCGATTCCAGGCGCACCACGGAGACCGCGAGCACCGAGTCGAACCGCACCTGCACCACCGCTCCGCGTGAGCGGGGCTTGATAGCCCTGAGCGCCGCGACCGTTTGCTGGGCCGCTAGATCGCTGACGAACCAGCGCGACTGTCCTTGCGACAGCACCACGCCGCGGGCGTCGGCACCCTCAAAGCGAATGGCGTCCACACAGGGCTCGTGGACCCCGTCGGCGGGCCAGTTCGCCACCACGTGGCGGAAGGCGTGGGGGCACATGGACGCCTCGGGGACGTCGCCGACGACCACCGTGGAGCCGCCGTCCGTGTCGAGTGCCACCGACAGCTGCGGGACGGCCGCGGCGAGCGCGGACACCTGAACGAGGGTCGACACCGGAACAGTCATGCGCTTCTCCTTCTCGCGGGTGGACCCCGCGAGCGGGGCGCTGCGGCAACGGTAACCGCCGCCAAAGATTTACGCAACACCCAAGTGTCGCAAATATGGGAACGGCGCGTCGTGGCCCCGGACGTACAAAACCGGGGCGGGCTCCCTGAGGAGCCCGCCCCGGCATGAACCATGTGCCCTGCTAGGCGAGCGACATGAAGACCTTTTCGAGGCGCTCGAGCGCCTCCTCGCGGCCTTCCTCGTTCGACGAGGTCAGGCAGTCCTTGACGCCGGTCGAAATCATCATGAATCCGGCGCGGTCGAGCGCCTTGGAGACGGCGGCAAGCTGCGTGACCGTGGGCTCGCACGCCTGCCCCTCCTCGACCATGCGGATCACCGCGTCGAGCTGACCGCGAGCGCGCTTCAGGCGATTGAGCGCCGCGCGCTGGACCACGACGTCGTCGGTGCTCATGTCAGTTGCCGCGCAGCCACGGGAAGAACGAGCGACCGGCCGGCTTCTCGTGACCGCCGCACCACTGCGAGGCGGGAACGGTGCGCTTCACCGAGTCGACGTGCTGACCACAGCCGGTCCAGGTGGTCTTGCCGCACTGGCGGCAGGTGGTGGGGGAACACATAAGGCGATCTCCTTGAGATGGTTGCGTAGCCGGCATCCTTCACCGGCGGGGTTGCGACCACTATACCCCCGGGGGTATTCTGGGTGCAATCCCACGGAAGGAATCTCCATGGCTCACAAGGTCATTATCGTTGGCGCGGTCGCGGCCGGAATGTCCGCCGCCACCCGCCTGCGCCGCCTCGACGAGGACGCATCGATCACCGTCCTCGAGGCCGGCGACCACCCCTCGTTCGCGAACTGCGGCCTGCCCTACTACGTGGGCGGCGTCATCGCCGAGCGCGACGCCCTGCTGCTGCAGAGCCCCGCCTCGCTCGCCGCCCGCTTCGCGATCGACGTGCGGGTGCGCTCGCGCGTCACCTCCATCGACCGGTCCGCGAAGACCATCACCGTGACCGGCCCGGACGGCGCCGAATACTCCGAGTCCTACGATGCCCTGATCCTGAGCCCCGGCGCCAGGCCCATCGTCCCGCCTATTCCCGGGGCCGAGCGCGCGCTCACGCTGCGTGACATCGCCGACGTGGACGCCCTCGCGGCCGCCACCGGCGAGTCCCGTTCGGCCGTCGTCATCGGCGCGGGCTTTGTGGGCCTCGAGGTCGCCGAGAACCTGCGCCACCGCGGCCTGGACGTCACGATCGTCGAGCTCGCCCCGCAGGTCCTCGCCCCCTTGGACGCCGAGATGGCGATCCGCGTGGAGCAGCGCCTCACCGCGAACGGCGTGCGCGTGCTCACCGGCGCGTCGGTCAGCGAGATCGGGACGGCCGATGCCGTGGTCACCTTGGCCGACGGCTCCACCGAGACGGTGGCGGCCGACCTCGTGGTGGCCGCGATCGGCGTGCAGCCCGAGGGCTCGCTCGCGGCCGATGCCGGGCTCGAGCTGGGCCCGCGCGGCTCCATCCTGGTCGACGACGAGATGCGCACCTCCGATCCCGCGATCTTCGCCGTGGGCGACGCGGCCACCAAGGCCGACGCCTTCGGCGACGGCCCCACGCTCATCCCGCTGGCCAACCTCGCCAACCGTCACGGCCGCCGCGTGGCCGACGTCATCGCGGGCCGCGCCTCGCGTGCGGGCGCCAGCATCGGGACCGCGGTGGTGGGCGTGTTCGGCCTCACCGCCGCCGCCACCGGCCGCTCCGAGCGCCGCCTCCAGGCCGAGGGCCGCGACTACCGCGCGATCCACACCCACCCCATGGACCACGCGGGCTACTACCCCGGCGCCTCGCAGATGACGCTGAAGCTCCTGGTGGACCCCGCGACCGACCTCATCCTGGGCGCCCAGGGCGTGGGCGAGGCCGGCGTCGACAAGCGCATCGACGTGATCGCCACGGCCATCACCGGCGGTCTCACCGCGAGCGCGCTGGCAGACCTGGAGTTGGCGTACGCGCCCGCGTACGGCTCCGCGAAGGACCCCATCAACATGCTCGGCTACGTCGCGGAGAACCTCGCGACCGGCGAGACCTCGTCGATCCAGTGGCACGAGCTCACCGAGGACGAGGCCCCCGTGGTGCTCGACGTCCGCACCGACGCCGAGCACGCCCGCGGCACCGTCACCGTCGACTGGCAGGAGCCGCTGGTGATCCCCGTGGACGAGCTGCGCGCCCGCCACGGCGAGCTGCCGCAGGGCAAGCGCATCGTGGTCCACTGCCAGGTGGGCCAGCGTGGCCACACGGCCGCGCGGCTGCTGCGCCAGTTGGGCTACGACGCCGTCAACCTCGACGGCGGGTTCCTCACGTGGCGCGACGGCCAGGCGGCACGGGCCGCCCAGGTGGCCACGGCATCGGCCGTCTGACACCAGGGCTCCCAGCCGCCCGCGTACCGCTCAACACACACCTGGTGATGATGTGACTGAGGGGGCTGATGTGCATTCACATCAGCCCCCTCAGTCACGTGCGTCACTGCCGTGTGTTGAACGGTACACACAGCGCGGGAAGGGTTAGGCGCCCACGCCTCCGTCGGCCGCGGCCGAGGCGATCGTGGGCTTCTTGGCCCGGCTCATGCAGCAGTCGGCCGGGCACACGTCCTGCCAGGGGCCCAGGTCCGTCAGGGCCTTGCGATCACGCGGCGTACCGCCGGCGGTGACGTGGCGCTCCTCGACCAGGTCGATGAGGCCGGACACGAACGCGGGGTCCACGCCCACGGTGGGCACGCGCACCATCGGCAGGCCGCGCTCCTCGCACGTCTCGAGGGCCTCGTTGTCGAGGTCCCAGGCCACCTCCATGTGGTCCGATACGAAGCCGATGGGCGATATCACCAGGCCGGTCGTGGAGTCGGGCAACGCCTCGATGGCCAGGTTGATGTCGGGCTCGAGCCACGGGATCGACGGGTCGCCCGAGCGCGACTGGAAGACCAGTGACCACGGCACGCCGGGGAACTCCTTCTCGACCGCATCCATCACGAGCGCA
Source organism: Demequina sp. NBRC 110051 (assembly GCF_002090055.1). Lineage (GTDB taxonomy): Bacteria > Actinomycetota > Actinomycetes > Actinomycetales > Demequinaceae > Demequina. The sequence continues at coordinate 330,869 of NZ_BBRH01000006.1, read as the reverse complement.
GAGACGGCACGCTGCTGCGCGACGTACCAGCCGCCGCCCTCGTACCAGTCCTCGCCGTCACTCGTCGGCACCGGCTCTCCGCTCGCAAGCGTCTCGCGCGGGCCCGACACGTTCGCGGCGGCGGACGGGATCGAGTGGGTCGCGAACATCACGTGCGCGCCCTCGACCTTGCCGGCCGAGGCGAGCTCGCGCAAGCCGCCGAGCACCGCGTCGATGTTGGGCTGCACAAAGCCGGGGTGGTCGAAGTACTGACGCACCTTGTCCAGGGTGAGCTCGTCGGTGAGGCCCGTCTCCGCGAGCGCCTCGGCGAGGTCCTCGCGGTAGGCACGGCAACCCGAGTAGCTCGAGAAGGCCGTGGTGACCAGCACCAGGACCTTGCGGTGGCCGTCGGCGTGCAGCTCCTTCAGCGCATCCCCGAAATAGGGCGCCCAGAAGCGGTTGCCCCAGTACACGGGGAGATTCAGTCCGCGCGCGGCGATCTCCGCCTCGAGCGCCACCTTGAGGTCGCGGTTCTGCTGGTTGATGGGGCTGATGCCGCCAAAGTGGCGGTAGTGGTGCGAGACCTCCTCGAGGCGCTCGTCCGGCACCCCGCGCCCGCGCGTGACGTTGCGCAGGTAGGGGATGACGTCGTCCTGTCCCTCGGGGCCACCAAAACCGGCCAGGAGGATGCAGTCGTACGTGGTCGGGTCGAGAGTTCGCTCGGATGCGGCGAGCGTGGGGACGTCGGTCACGATGCCAGCACCTCCACGGCCTCGGCGGTCTCGATGCGACGGCCCGTGTAGAACGGGACCTCCTCGCGCACGTGACGGCGGGCCTCGGTGTAACGGAGGTCGCGCATCATGTCGACCAGGTCGGTCACCTCGTCGGCCTCCATGGGCAGCAGCCACTCGTAGTCGCCTAGCGCGAACGCGGCGACGGTGTTGGCGACGACGCCCTTGAACGCGGCGCCCTTGATGCCGTGCTCGCGCAGCATCTGGCCGCGCTCCTCGTCGCTCAGCAGGTACCACTCGTAGGAGCGCACAAACGGGTAGACGGTGAGCCAGTCGCGCGGGCGCTCGCCGCGCAGGAACCCGGGCACGTGGGCGCGGTTGAACTCGGCGGCGCGGTGCACGCCCGCGGCGGACCAGGTGAGCTTGGTGTCGGCCAGCAGCTCGGTGGCGCGCAGTTCGCGCAGCGCCAGCTGCAGGTCGGCGAGGTCAGGGCCGTGGAGCCACAGCATGACGGTGCCGTCGGCGCGCAGGCCGGACACGTCGTAGATGCCGCGCAGGACCACGTCGTGCTCAGCGAGCTCCTCGACCGCGGCATCGAAGTGCTCGACGACCTCCTGAAGCTCCTCATCGGGAGCGTCGAGGAAGCCGTCGAGGACGGAGAACAGGGTGAAACCGTGAGGCTGATCGGTCATGTGCCCCATTCTCACCGGCGCTGGCGCGTGAGGGAAATCCGCGGGCCGTCGCGCTGCTCGCGGGCGCCACGTTCGTGTGGGCCCGGCATGGCTTCTGCGCACCCAAACGGGACCTTGGTCCCTGGTCCCGGCACAGGCATCCGCAACTGCCCTTGTCCCTGCCCCGCCCGTCACAAAGTGACGGCGATTGCGACGCCCTCCGGCGTGTCGCGGGCCTCGTGGCGGCGTGTCGTCCCCATGACCGTCACTTGCGTACAGGGCACACCGATGGCCGATGCCGTGCCTGAGCCGGCGGGCGCTACTGCCCCAGGCTCGAGCGCTGGTCGTCGTCCACGATCGCCGCGAGCCCGGAGAAGCCCGCGGCGGCACCCACCAGGTGGATGCCTCGCACGGGTTCGCGGTCGCCCGCGCGCGTGGGCGAGGCGTCATGCCATACCACCTGCACCAGGTCGCGCACCTGGGAGTCCCTGAGCTGGACCCCCAGCAGACGGGACGCGTCCGCGAGCGCGAACGGGGCGAGATCCTCCGCCGTCTCGAGCGAATACGACAGCCGCACCATGTGGCGGCTGGGCGCCTCGCGCGCCACCCACTGCCACTTGGCGGTCGCATGCGTGAGGGCCTTGGCACGCGTCACGCCGTCGACGGCGAGCACACCCGAGCCACGCGGATGGCGATCGAGCTCGGGAGCATCGAGCGACAGCGTCACGAGCGCCACCTGCTTGTCGGGCGCGCGCTCGACCTGCGGCACCAGCGCTGCCGCCGCGGGACGCGAGGAGGCCACGACCACCTCGTCCACCAGGTAGCGCTCGCCCGCCGTCCACACGCGCCATCCCTCGTCCTCGCGCGTCAGCGAGGTGACCGGCGCATGGGTGACGATGCGCACGCCCTTGGCACGGGCATCGGCCGCGAGCGCGTCCGTCAGGACCGCGATACCCCCATCGAGGCCGAGGACCGCGGAGCCGGCAGGGGCGATCGAGCGGCGGTGCCCCGCGGCCCGGATGAGCCCGCGCTCGGAGATCTCCGCCGCCAGGCCGCCGGCGGCGGCGTCGACGCGGAGCTCGTCCACGGGGCGCGAGAAGATGCCGCGCGCCACGGGCGCCATCAGCCGATCGACGGCGCGGTCACCCAGGCGACGCCTCGCCACGACGCCCAGCATCGCGTCGGGCGCGACCCGCTCACGCGGCAGCCACGGCTCGACCGCGGCGCGCATCGCGCCGCGCACCCCCAGCGCCCGCACCACGTCCGGCGCGAGCGACCGTGTGGGGATCCCGAGCCAGCCGGCGGACGGCATGGGGTACGAGCGCTCGGGCCCCACGATCCAGGCGGGACCTCCCGCGGGCGCGACCAGGCGGCCCGTCAGACCCAGCTCCTCGACCAGGCGCTCCACGTAGCCGCCGCGGGTCGCAAAGGACTCGGCGCCCGCATCCATGTCGAGACCGTCGACACGCACGCGCGACACGCGTCCGCCGATGTGGTCCTCCGCCTCGAGCACCGTGACGCGGTGGCCCGCTGAGGCGAGGCGGCGGGCCGAGAGCAGCCCCGCGGGCCCCGCTCCGATGACGATCCAGGAGCGCGGCTCAGCCACGCTCGTGCACCTGCTCCACCACGCGCTTCACTACATCCGGATCCGCGTGCGGCGGCATGCCATGGCCCAGGTTGACGACGTGGCCCGGAGCCTCGGAGCCGCGGTCGAGCACGTCCTGGACGTGCCGCTCGAGCGCGTCGGCCGGCGCACCGAGCATCGCGGGGTCGATGTTGCCCTGCAGCGGGAACCGGCCGCCCACTGCGCGCGAGGCCTGGTCCAGGGGCGTGCGGTAGTCCACGCCCAGCGCGGTGGCGCCGGCCGCTCCCATCGGATCGAGCAGGTGACCGGCGTTGGCGGCGAAGTGAATACGCGGCACGCCCAGATCCGCGACCGCCATGAGCGCGGCGCGGGAGCCTCCCGCGCACTTCTCGACGTAGGTCACCTCGGAAAGGGACCCCGCCCACGAGTCGAACAGCTGCACGGCCGATGCCCCAGCGAGCACCTGCGCCCGCAGGAACAGACCCGCGGCACGCGACGTCCACGCGACGAGCGCCTCCCACACGTCCGGCGCGGCCCACATCAGCTCACGCGCGGCCATGTGGTCGCGCGACGGCCGCCCCTCGACCATGTAAGCGGCGAGCGTGAAGGGGGCACCGGCGAAACCGATCAGCGGAGTCGATCCCAATTGCTCGACCGACAGGCGCACTGCCTGGCGGATCGGCTCGAGCGCGACATCGAAGGCCCCGCCGTCGCCGGGTACGCCGAGCGCCGGGAGGCTCTCAATGTCAGCCATAGAACGCATCGGCCGCTCGAAAACCGGGCCCACACCAGGGGCGATGTCCACCGCAACCCCGGCCACCTTCAGTGGAACCACGATGTCGGAGAAGAAGATGCCCGCGTCCACGCCGTAGCGCCGGACGGGCTGGAGCGTGATCTCCGCGGCGAGCGCCGGGTCCAGGCACGACTCGAGCATGGTGGTGCCCTCGCGCACCTTGAGGTACTCGGGAAGCGAACGTCCCGCCTGGCGCATGAACCACACGGGCCGATGCGCCGGTCGCCTTCCCTCGAGCGCCGCCACCAGGGGCGACTCGGCCGTCTCGCCCGTGGCGAGGGGGTGATGGGCGGGCAACGCGTCGAGGCTCATGACACTCGATTCTGCCTTGTTTCGTGAACGTGTCAGAATAGGGGACGTGGTATTGATGTCTCTCGTCGCCAGCCACCACAACCGTGACCTCACCGTGCTCGAGCAGCTCAGCATCGGCTCGGACACGCTCGGTTCCGCCGTGGTGCAGGGCGACTCCCCCATCCGTGGCGCGGTCGTGTTGCCGACGTGCAACCGCTTCGAGGTGTACCTCGAGGTCGAGGACGTGGACTCCGGGCGCGCGGCTGTGGTCGACGCCATCGAGCGTTCCAGCGCCCTCGACCGCACCGCGATCGAGCAGGCGCTCGCCACCTACGAGGGCGATGACGCCGTCCAGCACCTGCTGTCGGTCGCGTCGGGCCTCGAGTCGATGGTGGTGGGCGAGCGAGAGATCTCCGGCCAGGTGCGACGCGCGCACAACGACGCGCAGTCCGCCGACCACCTCTCCCCCGTCCTCGACCGGCTCTTCCAGTCCGCACTGCGCACGTCGCGCGTGGTCGCCTCCTCAACCGGACTCGGCACCTCCGGACGCTCGGTCGTGTCCGTCGCCTTTGACCTCGCCTCCGCCACGGTCGAGTGGCCGGGCGCACGGGCCGTGCTGATCGGTACCGGCGCGTTGGCCGAGACCGGCGTGGGGTCGTTGCTGGCTCGCGGCGTCGAGATCGTGGGCGTCTACTCGCCCTCGGGTCGCGGCGACGAGTTTGGCCGCCGCCACGGCATCCGTTCCCTGAGCCTCGAGGAGCTGCGCTCATCGCTGGCGGATGTGGACCTGGTCCTCGCGTGCTCCGGCGGCGAGTCCATCGTCCTCACGCCCGCGATGGTGGCCGCCGCACGCGCGGAGTCCACCAAGGACCTCACCATCGTCGACCTGGCGCTGCACCGCGACGTCGCGCCCGGCGTCGCGCAGATGCGCGGCGTCCACGTGGTGGACCTGGACTCGGTGGGCGCCACCGCGCCCGGCGAGTCCGTCAACGCCATCGAGGCAGCCCGCGCCATCGTCGCGCACGCCGTCGCCCGCTTTGGCGACGGCGAGACCGCCCGCACGCTCGACCCGGCCGTGGTCGCGCTGCGCGAGCACGTCTTCGGGCTGCTCGAGCGAGAGCTGGCGCGCATTCGCCCCTCCGCCGGCGCCTCGGCCGAAGCCATCGCGCAGGCCGATGCCACCGAGCAGGCCCTGCGCCGCTTCGCCAAGACTCTCCTGCACACCCCCACGGTGCGCGCCCGCGAGCACGCCCAGGCCGGCCAGGCGGACCGCTACCTGGGCGCCATCCGCGCGCTGTACGGCATCGACGTCGACCTCCCCGCCGACGCTTGCCCTGCCGACGAGATCGACGCGGCCCACCCAGCCGAGACCGACCTGGGCCACCAGCACCACTAGGCCCGCTGCACCACCCGCGCCACGCCACGGCACGCGCCCTGCGAGCCGCTGAGCGCCCGCTTCACGCGATTTCCGTGCACTCAGTGGCTCCCAAGAGACAGGGCACGGGGCACCGGGGGTTCGCAACGTTTTGGCAACGGTCCGCGACGCGACCACGCGGCCCTGCGCCGGCCGAGAAGCGGCCGGCCACGGCATCGGCGCAGGTAGATCAGCCTCACGCCGGCGCGAACGCCGAGCGAGGCCCCCTCATTTACCCGACGGGCGCGTTGCTTTAATGTCCCGCGATGGCGTAAGTTAGGCAAGCCTCACCAGGCGCACCTTGGCGTGCGCCGGTCCCCCCTGACACAAGGAGCACCATGCCTCGGCGCGCCCTGATCGCGATTGCCGCCGCCGCGGCATTGCTGATCGCCGTGGCGTTGTCGCTGGCCATCGGCTCGCGCTCGATCGACCTGGCCACCGTGTGGGAGGCCCTCACGGCGCTGGACCCGGAGGACCCCGAGCAGCTCATCGTCACCGACCTGCGCGTCTCGCGTACGGTGATCGGCATCATCGCGGGCGCCTCGCTCGGCATCGCGGGGGCCCTCATGCAGTCGCTCACCCGCAACCCCTTCGCGGACCCCGGCCTGCTCGGCATCAACGCAGGCGCCTCGCTCGCCGTCGTCATCGCCCTCACGCTCGGCGTCAGCGGCTTCGCCGCCCAGGTCCCCTTCGCGTTTGCCGGCGCGGGACTGGCCGCCCTCATCGTGTACGCGATCGGCGCGCGCGGCGCCGCCGCCGGGGCCCCGGTCCGCCTGGCGCTGGCCGGCGTGGCCCTCACCGCACTCATCACGTCGCTCATCAACGCCGTCCTGCTGGTGAGCGACTCGACGCTCGACCAGTACCGCCTGTGGGTCGCCGGCTCCCTCACCGGCCGCCAGTCGGACGACGTCACGTCCCTGCTGCCGATCGTGATCGTCGCCGTCATCGCCGCCCTGATCGTCTCGCGCCCGCTCCAGGCGGTCGCCCTGGGCGAGGACACCGCCCGCGCGCTCGGCATCAACATCACCGCCACCCGCACGGTCGTGATCGTCGTCGTGACGCTGCTTGCCGCGTGCGCCACCGCAGCGGCCGGGCCCATCGTCTTCGTGGGCCTCGCCGTGCCGCACCTCGCCCGCGCACTCGTGGGAGCCTCGCTGCCGTGGCTGCTGGTGGTCAGCGCCTTCGGCGGCGCCGCGCTGGTGCTGGTGTGCGACGTCATCGGCCGCGTCATCGCCCCGCCGTCCGAGGTCGGCGTGGGCATCACCACCGCACTCATCGGTGGCCTCATCTTTGCCTTCATGGCCCGCCGCATGAAGGTGGTGGAGCTGTGAAGATCCTGCGGATCGGCCCCCTCGGCATCACCACCCACCAGCGCACGTTCGCGGTCGGGCTGGCCATATTTGCCGTGCTCGCCACCCTCTTTGTCTTCGCGCTGTCGTGGGGCAAGGCGGACCTCACGGTGCTCGACTCGCTCAAGGCCGCGGTCGGCATCTCCGTCGGCTCCCCTGGCGACTTCATCGTGGGCCAGGTGCGCGCCCCGCGCGCCATCACGGCCGTCCTGGTCGGCGCCACCCTGGGTCTTGCCGGCGCGATCCTCCAGTCCCTCACGCGCAACCCCCTGGCCTCCCCCGACTTCATCGGCATCACGGCGGGAGCAAGCACGGGCGCCGTGATCACCATGTGGATGGGCATCGGCGCCTCGCTGTGGATCACCGCCGCGGGCGCCGCGATCGGCGCGCTCCTCACCTCGGCCGCGATTCTCGCGCTGTCGTGGAAGCGCGGCATCGTCCCGCTGCGCCTCATCCTCGCGGGCATCGGCATCGGGTTCGTCGCCCAGTCCCTCACCCAGTACCTGCTGACGCGCATGGACGTGCACGACGCAGGCACGGCCCTGGGCTGGCTGGTCGGCTCCGTCACCGGGCGCACCTGGACGCACGTCACCGTCGCGGCCCTGGTCCTCGCGGTGCTCGTGCCCGTCATCCTGTGGCACGCCCGCGCGCTGCGCACCATGGAGATGGGCGACGACACCGCGAAGGCGCTCGGCATCTCCGTAGGCCGCTCGCGCGCCGTGCTGGCCGTGGCCTCCGTACTGCTCGCCGCCGCCGCAACCGCGATCACCGGCCCCATCGGCTTCATCGCCCTCGTCGCCCCCGCGCTGGCCCTGCGCCTCACGCGCAACGCGGGCGTCACCCTGATCCCGTCGGCGCTCATGGGAGCGGTGCTGCTCCTGGCCGCCGACCAGCTGTCGCAGCTCATGCCCGCGACGCTGCAGTTCCCCGTCGGCATCTTCACCGCCGCCATCGGCGCCCCCTACCTGCTGTGGCTGGTGTGGCGCGCATCCCGAGGAGGTCCCTCATGAGCAGGCTCGAGACCCACAAGGCCGTCATCGGCTACGGCGGCACGCCCATCGTGCACGGCGTGGACGTGGAGATCCCGGACGGCAAGATCACCGCCATCGTGGGCCCCAACGGCTGCGGCAAGTCCACCCTGCTGCGCGCACTCATCCGCCTGCTCGCCCCCATCGACGGCGCCATCGCGCTCGACGGCCAGGACATCCACTCCATCCCCACCCGCGAGGTCGCGCGCCGCGTGGGCCTGCTACCCCAGTCGCCGCTCGCCCCGGCAGGCATCACCGTCAAGGAGCTGGTCGCCCGCGGCCGCACGCCCCACCAGAAGGTGCTGCGCCCCTGGTCGAGCACCGACGAGACCGCCGTCATGAGCGCCCTGCACTCGACCAACCTCACCACCATCCAGGACTCGGTGGTCGACGAGCTCTCGGGCGGCCAGCGCCAGCGCGCCTGGATCGCCATGACGCTCGCGCAGGACACGCCGCTCATGCTGCTCGATGAGCCCACCACCTACCTGGACATCTCGCACCAGTACGAGGTGCTCGAGCTGCTGCACCGCCTCAACGAGCGCCAGGGCCGCACCATCGTCATGGTGGTCCACGACCTTCACCAGGCCGCCCGCTACGCGCACCACGTCATCGCGATGTGCGACGGCGAGGTCGCCGCCGCCGGTGCCCCCGAGGACGTCTTCACCGAGGAGCTGGTCTCCCGCGTGTTCGACATCGACGCCCGCATCATCCCCGACCCGGTCACCGGCACCCCGATCATCGTCCCCGCCCACGGCCCGGGAGGCGCGCGATGAGCGTCTCCGCCGTCCAGATCCGCTCCGCCGCCGCGCTGATGGGGGCCGTCCCCGGCCTGGTCGCCCGGCTCACACTTCCGGCCGATGCCGTGGCCGGGACCCAGCGTCCCGTCACCCTCGTGGCGGGAGACAGCCCGGACGCCACCATGTGCGGGCACGACTTCCGCGCCATGGTGCTCGAGCGTCACCTCGAGGGCGAGGGCCTCGACGACGCCCACCTGACGCTCGACCACGCGGACCCCGCCACCGGCCTCATCCGCCGCGGCGGAGTGCGCTGGTTCGTCTCGCCGCTGCCCGCGAAGCTCTCCGTCGCCACGCTGCGCGACGCGGGCCACACGCGCGCCCCGCTCCAGTCGGTGGTGCGCGGCGACGACGCGCTCGGGCTGTCCGTGGTCGCGGTACGCGACCAAAGTCGCGCCGCTACGGACGACGAGCTCGACGCCGCGGCGACCGCGGCATCGGCCGCCTGCCTCGTGGCCCACCTCCTCACGACGTCTGGCCTCACGGCCCACCCCACCCGCACGACCCACCCCTAGGAAAGGAATCCCCATGCACCAGCGCATCTCGCGCGGCGCCGCCGCCGTCTCGATGGTCGCCGCCTCGGCGCTTCTGCTTGCCGCCTGCTCGTCGGATGCCGAAACGGAGGAGACCACCTCCCCCGCGGCCGAGACCAGCGAGTCCGCCACGGCCGAGGCCGAGGCCACCGCCTTCCCCGTCACCCTCGACACCGCCATGGGCGAGGTCACCATCGAGTCCGAGCCGCAGCGCGTCGTGACCCTTGGCTCGCACGAGCACGAGTACCTCTACGCGCTGGGCGTCGCCCCGGTCGCCGTGCCCGTCTCCTGGCAGGGTTACGAGAACGGCACCGGCCCGTGGGCCGAGGAGGACCGCGTCGCCGCGGGCGCCGAGCCCGAGCTGTTCGAGCCCGGCACCACCACCTACGACGCCGAGGCGATCGCCGCGTTCGAGCCCGACCTCATCGTCGCGACCTACCCCAACCACGAGATGACCGAGGAGGAGTACACCCTCCTGTCCGGCATCGCCCCCGTGGTCACCCGCCCCGCCACCAACTCCGCGGACGGATCCGAGACCGCCGAGTGGGGTGTGACCCTCGCCGACGAGCTCACGCTGCTCGCCGAGGCCACCGGCACCACCGCCGAGGCCGAGCAGATCATCTCCGACATCGACGCGGCGTACGCCGAGGTCCGTGATGCCCACCCCGAGTGGGAGGGCCTCACCTCGCAGGTGGGCGGCTTCTACGAGGGCCAGGCCTTCGTCTACGCCGCCTCGGACACCCGCAACCAGTTCCTCGCGAACGTGGGCCTGGACGTCGCCTCGATCGAGGGCACCGACGAAGCGTGGATGCAGATCAGCGCCGAGCAGCTCGACGTCCTGGGCGAGCTCGACTCGATCGTGTGGCAGGTCGCCACGACGCCCGACTCGCGCACCGAGCTCGAGGCGCTGCCCCTGTTCGACTCGCTCAATGTGACCGAGACCGGCGGCAACCTGTGGCTGACCGACCCCGTGCTCGAGGGCGCGTTCTTCGCGAACTCGCCGTCCTCGATCGAGTACTCGCTCGACGCGTTCGTGCCGATGCTCGAGGCCGCTCTCGACGGCGACCCCGCCACCGAGGTCGTGCCCTTCTCCTCGGAGGGCTAAACACCTCGTCGGTGAGGGCCGATGCCCGGGTGCCCCGCGCGTCGGCCCTCACCAGTAGTCCCCCACCCCCTTTGTCTGGAGCCAGCATGACCGATTCGTTCGTCGTCACCGTCGCCGGTGCCGAGCAGATCAGCCCCAACCTTCGCCGCGTCACCCTCACCGGTGAGGCGCTGCGCACCTGGGAGTCCACCGGCCAGGCCGATGAATTTGTCCACGTCCACATTCCCGACGCCGAGCCGGCCGAGGGCTGGGAGGACGACCACGACATCGCGCGCCACTACACGATCCGCCGCTGGAACCCGCAGGTGCCCAGCGTCGACATCGACATCGTGACGCACGGCCACGGCCGCGGCGCCTCCTGGGCCCGCGAGGCCGTCGAGGGCGACGCCGTCGCGATCTCCGACGCGCATGGCTACTACTCGCCGCCCGAGGGCTCCACGCGCCGCCTGCTGGTCGCCGACGCGACGGGCCTGCCCGCCGTCGCGCGCATCCTCGAGGAGGCCACGCCCGACGAGACCTTCGACGTCCTCATCGAGCTGATCTCGATGGACGACGCGATCGCGCTGCCCTCGCCCGCCACCGTCAACGTCGAGTGGCGAGTCTCCGGCAACGGCCGCGGCCCGTCCGCGCTGGTGTCCTGCATGGAGCGCATGGACGAGCCCGAGGGCGACGTCTACGTGTGGGTCGCGTGCGAGTCCGCGCAGTCGCGCCGCGCCCGCAAGTTCATCAAGGAGACCTGGCCGCGCCACTACACGCTGTACCGGATCGTCGGCTACTGGCACGTCGACGCCGAAGAGCAGCTGCGCAAGTGGGAGGCGCTCACCGACGCCCAGCGCGAGCGCTACATGGAGATCTGGGACGAGAACCGTCCCGACGAGGTCAACTGGGAAGAGCTCGAGCCCTACCTGCAGGAGCTGGGGCTGTAACGCACCGCCAGAACGACGGAAGGGCCGATGCGATGGTCACCCATCGCATCGGCCCTTCCGTCTGTGCGGGTCTAGAGGTCGAGCCGCTCGAGCATGTCGGTCACGAGCGCGGCGACCGCGGAACGCTCGGAGCGCTCGAGGGTGACGTGCGCGAACAGCGGGTGGCCCTTGAGGGCCTCGATGACCGCGGCGATGCCGTCGTGGCGGCCCACGCGGAGGTTGTCGCGCTGGGCGACGTCGTGGGTGAGGATCACGCGCGAGTCCTGGCCGATGCGGCTGAGCATGGTGAGAAGCACGTTGCGCTCGAGCGACTGGGCCTCGTCGACGATGACAAACGCGTCATGCAGCGAGCGGCCGCGAATGTGGGTCAGCGGCAGCACCTCGAGCATGCCGCGGGCCATCACCTCCTCGACCACCTCGGAGGACACCATCGCGCCCAGGGTGTCGAAGACCGCCTGGGCCCAGGGGTTCATCTTCTCCGACTCGTTGCCGGGCAGATACCCGAGGTCCTGGCCGCCCACGGCGTACAGGGGCCGGAACACCATGATCTTCTTGTGCTGGCGCCGCTCCATGACCGCCTCGAGGCCGGCGCACAGCGCGAGGGCGCTCTTGCCGGTGCCAGCGCGGCCACCCATCGACACAATCCCGATCGCCTCGTCGAGCAGCAGGTCGATCGCGATGCGCTGCTCGGCGGAGCGGCCGTGCACCCCGAAGACCTCCTGGTCGCCGCGCACCAGCTGGATCGCGCCGTCGTCGTCCAGGCGCCCCAGGGCGGAGCCGCGCGGCGAGTGGATGACCAGGCCCGTGTGGACGGGGAGATTCGCGAGATCCTCGCCGGTGTCGGCGGCGGGCGGGGCCGTGAGGCGCTCGGCCTCGTACAGCTCCGACATGTGCTCGTCGGTGAGCGAGATCTCGCGCATCCCCGTCCAGCCGGAATCGACCGCGAGTTCCGCGCGATACTCCTCGGCCTCGATGCCGAGCGCCGAAGCCTTCACGCGCATGGGCAGGTCCTTCGAGACCACGGTGACCGAGTGGCCCTCGGCCTTGAGGTTGGCGGCCACCGCGAGGATGCGCGTGTCGTTGTCGCCCAGGCGGAAGCCGCTGGGCAGCACGTTCTGGTCGGTGTGGTTGAGCTCGACGCGGACGGACCCGCCGAACTCGTTGGCCGGCACCTGCTGATCGAGCTTGCCGTGGGCGATGCGCAGCTCGTCGAGCGTGCGCAGCGCCGAGCGGGCGAAGTAGCCGAGTTCGGGGTGGTGGCGCTTGGCTTCAAGCTCCGTGATCACCACGACGGGGAGCACCACGGCGTGCTCCGCGAATCTCTTCAGCGCGCGCGGGTCGGACAGCAGCACGGACGTGTCGAGCACGAACGTCCTGAGCTCCGTCGCGTTGGCGGCGTTGATGGAGGGGGTGGTGTCGAACTGGGTGATGGTCACGTAGAGCTCCCCGCGCTTGAGCCGCAGGGCGCTCGCACGCCCTCCGGCGTGTCTCTTAGTCCCGCATCCGGTGGATACGGCTTAGTGCGTCAACCACGATCCCGACGCTACGCCGCGGATTTCTTGTCAAGCAGCGACACGCCGCGCGTCACATGTTCGTCACATACCCCCGCGCTCGGGCGGGTCGGGGTTCACCGCCCGTGGCGGACCGCAAAACGCGAAGACGACGGGCTGGAGTGCAGATTTCCGCATTCGGACCCGTCATGTGGCGAGACGACGGGCTGGGGAGAGGCGCAGGCGAGTCGGATTCACCGCCCGTGGCGGCGCTCGCGCTGGGAGAAGGCCCGGATGGCGCGCAGGAAGTCCACGTGACGGAAGTCGGGCCAGTACGCGTCGCAGAAGTAGAACTCCGAGTGCGCGGACTGCCACATGAGAAAGCCGGAGAGGCGCTGCTCGCCCGAGGTGCGGATCACCAGGTCGGGATCCGGCTGGCCCTTCGTGTAGAGGTGCTCGGCGATGTGCTCGATCGAGAACTGGTCGGCGGCCGCCTCCATCGTCATCCCCGAGTCGATCGCGCCGCGCAGGTAGGCGCGCACGGCATCGGCGATCTCGTGTCGCCCGCCGTAGCCGACGGCCACATTCACGTGCAGGCCGGTGGCCTGTGCCGTCCTCGCCACCGCGGCCGAGATGCGCTGGGCGGCGGGCCGAGGGAGCAGCTCCGCGGAGCCCACGTGCTGCAGTCGCCAGCGGCCGTCGTCCGCGAGCGCCTCGACGGCGGCGCAGATGATCTCGAGCAGCGCGTCGAGCTCGCCGGGGTCGCGCTCGAGGTTGTCGGTGGACAGCATCCACAGGGTGACGACCTCGACGCCGGATTCTTCCGACCACTCGAGCACCTCGGAGATCTTGTCGGCCCCGCGACGGTGTCCGTCGGCGGCCGAGGCGCCCGACTGTTTGGCCCAGCGCCGGTTGCCGTCGAGGATGACGCCGATGTGGCGAGGAGTCTGACCGGAGGTGCGCAGCAGACGCTCGAGGTGGCGCTCGTAGGGTCCGTAGAGGAGCCTGCGCAGTCCCATCTCAGTCCCTTCGCGTCGCCGTCCGTTGCCGGGGCCTACGGTACTCCGACGCGCCTACCTACGGTAACGTAGGTTTATGGCTGAGAACCTGCCTGACCCCGCGAAGCCGCTGATGCGCGGCTGGCTTCACCTGGGCGCCGCGCCCTTCGCGCTGATCGCCGGGATGATCCTCGTCGTGTGGGCGCCGACGCTTGCCGGACGCATCTCCACCGCGGTCTTCACCCTGACAGCCGTCATGCTTTTCGGCACCTCCGCGGTCTACCACCGCGGCAATTGGGGACCCACCGCGAAGGCCGTGCTCAGGCGCATGGACCACGCCAATATCTTCCTCATCATCGCCGGCACCTACACGCCACTCACGGTGATGCTGCTCGAGGGCACCACGCGCACGGCCGTGCTCATCACGGTGTGGACCGGCGCCCTCGTGGGCCTCCTGCTGCGGGTCTTCTGGCTAGGCGCGCCCCGCTGGCTCTACGTGCCGCTGTACGTCGCCCTGGGATGGGTGGCCGTGGGCTTCATGGGCCCGTTCTACCAAGCCGGCGGCGCAGCGGTTGTCACCCTGATCGTCATCGGCGGCCTGTGCTACACGGTCGGCGCGGTGATCTACGGCACCAAGTGGCCGCGCGGCTCGGAGAAGTACTTCGGCTTCCACGAGATCTTCCACGCGCTCACCATCGCGGGCTTCCTGTGCCACTACGTGGCCATCGCCCTCGTGGTGTTCACCGTCTCCTGACGGCTCGCGAACCTACGCTCGCGGAGCCTCGGGCTCGTCGCCCTCGGTCGCGGCGGTGTCACCGGTCTCGGTCGTGTCAGCGGCCGATGCCGTGGTCGGGTTCTCGTCGTCCTCCGGAGGGCGCGTGCGCACCTTGCGAAGGTGGCGCGACAGCGACAGCATCAGCACCACGGCCGCGGCGACCATGAGGAACGTCGCGACGAATGCCGCGAAGCCCGGGCCTCCTGAGAAATCTGCCACCGTCTTCCACCTTCCTTCGGTGAACTATCCTGCCTCATGATGAGCGAGCCGCAGCACACCCCCTCCCCCGATGACCTCGAGGACGTCGCGTCCGCGCGCCCGCGCCTCAGCCGCCAGGGGTGGATCCTGTCGATCGCCGGCGTGGTCGCCCTCACCGGTGTCGCGGCGTGGTTTGGGCTGTCGCAGGCCAGCGCTCCCGTGCGCTGGCAGGACGTCGGCTTCGTCATCGACTCCCCCACCGAGGCCGAGGTGACGTTCGACGTCCACCTCTACACCGACGAGCCCGTGGTCTGCCACGTGCGCGCGCTGTCCGTGAGCTACGCAGAGGTAGGCGTCGCCCAGACCACCGTCGACCCCGCCGAGGGATCCAGCCAACGCATCACCCTCGACATCGCGACCGTCGAGCAGGCCACGAGCGCCCAGGTCAACTACTGCGACGTCGAGCGCTAACTCCCCGTCGTTCTTTCCGTTCTGCGTCACCTGTTGCTAACCTGTCCAGTCACGCTCGCAACACGCGCACGTCGCAAGGGAGGAACCCGTGTCCGAAGAGACCACCGGCACCTGGCTGACCCAGGAGGCCTACGACCGCCTCAAGGCGGAGTACGACCACCTCACCGGTGAGGGTCGCGCCGCGATCGCCAAGGAGATCGACGAGCGTCGCCAAGAAGGCGACCTCAAGGAAAACGGCGGCTACCACGCGGCGCGCGAGGAGCAGGCGAAGCAGGAGGCCCGCATCCAGCAGCTGCGCCACCTGCTCGAGACCGCGACCGTCGGCGAGGCCGCCGCGGCCGACGAGGTCGCCTCCGGCACCGTCGTGACCGCCGAGGTCATGGGCCGCGAGATGCGCTTCCTGGTGGGCTCGCGCGAGGTCGCGGGCGGCACCGACATCGACGTGTTCTCCGCACAGTCCCCACTCGGAGCCGCACTGCTGGGCAAGAAGCTAGGCGACGAGACCTCGTACGAGGCCCCCAACGGCAACCAGATCCCCGTCAAGGTGATCGCCGTGGAGCCTTTCAACGGCTAAGTCCGCATCCGTCCCGCGTCGGGCCGTTCGCCGTCATGGCGGGCGGCCCTTCGCTTCTTTACCGGCGTTCTAGTAGCACGCCCACCTCGCCGTGGCCGGTGTGCGGGAACATGTCGAACAGCCGCGCCTCGCGCGCCACGTACGAGGGCATGTCGGCCATGTCGCGGGCGAGCGTCGCAGGGTTGCAGCTCGAGTACACGACCGTCGCGACCCCGGAGTCCTCGATCCAGCCGCTGAGCTCGGGCCCCAGGCCACGGCGGGGAGGATTGACCACGACCGCCTCGGGGAAGGCGCCCTGGGTACGGGCCCAGGCCACGGCATCGGCCGCCACGAAGGTCGTGTCGCTCGCGCCGGCAACGCCGGCGCGTGCCATCTGCGCGGCGCTGAGGCGTGCGGCGTCGATCGCGGCGTCCGAGATCTCGACGCCCGTCACCTCGCGGCCCTCCGCCAGACAGTGCAAGGCGAGCCCGCCCACGCCGCAGTAGAGGTCCCACAGGCTCGCAGGGGCGGCGCCGTCGATCCAGGTGGCGACCTGCGCGTATAGCTCGGTAGCGACCGCCGTGTTGGTTTGGAAGAAGCTGCGCGGCCCCAGGTGCAGGGGCACGTCGCCCATCGTGAATGGCAGCGTCTGCTCCTCGGTCAGCACGATCTCGCGCTCGCCCTCCGTGACGGCCTTGTGTTCAGGCAGGACGTTGAGCGTCGCGACGTGGAGCGCGGGCAGGGCTTGGTGGAGCCACGGCAGATGCTTCTGCAGCCGCGCGAGCGCCTCCGTGGAGCGCATGACGAAGCGCACCATCAGCCGCCCGTCGGGCCCGAGGGTGACGAGGATGTTCTTGAGCTCCCCGCTGCGCTCGGGGACGGAGTACGGCTCGAGCCGGGCCCGCGTCACGAAAGCGGCGAGCGCCGGGAAGGCCGCGGAGAGCTGCGGCGGGTAGAGATTGCAGCCCTGCAGGTCGGTGCCACGGCCCGCGGCGTCGAGGATGCCCAGCGTGGGGGCGTCGACCGTGCCCGCCACGACCATCTTGGCCTTGGTGCGAAAACCCTCCTCGGCGGAGGCGACCGGCGGCAGCCAAGAGAGCGCCGGGGCGAGCGGTGCCAGCAGCCCCGTCACGGCCTCTTGCTTATCGGCGAGCTGGCGCGAGTAAGGGGTCTCGATCAGGGTGCACGAGCGGCACACGCCCGCGTCCCAGTAGTCGCACTGCATGTCAGGAAGTGGGATCGTCCCCGTCGCGCTCGCCGGGACGGCGCACGCGGATCTGTCCGGTGGTGGGAGGCATCTCCTCACCCTGCTCGGGCGCGGTGGTCGTGGTCTCGGTCGCCGGTGTCTCGGGAAGATCGTTCGAGACGGTCGGCTGCGGCCCAGACACGCTCAACTCGCCCGTGCGGCCCATGCGGCCGCGGGCACGCTGAACGATCTGGCGTGACCGCTCCGCGAACACCGGCACCTGGGAGGTGATGGGCGGCACCTCCTCCTCGTCGGGCTTGTAGGCGTCCCGCAGCGCGCGCGAGAAGGCATAGAAGAAGGAGACGATCGGGACGGCGATGACGGCGCCGACCAGGCCCAACGTCAGGGTTCCGGCGGAGATGGTGAGCAGCACCACGAGCGGGTGCAGGCTCAGCGCCTTGCCGAACAGCCACGGGTACAGCACGTTCCCCTCGAGCTGCTGCACCAGCAGCACCGCGCCCAGCATGAGCAGGGCCGTGGTCCAGCCGCCGTCGACCAGCGCGACGAGCGAGGCGATGGCACCCGACAGCGTCGCGCCGAACATGGGGATGAAAGAGAACAGGAACACCAGGATCGCGATGGGCAGCGCGAGCGGAACTCCCAGGATCCATGCGGCGAGGCCGATGCCGACGGCGTCGACGAAGGCCACAAAGACCGTGGTCTGGGTGTAGCGACGCAGAGTGTTCCAGGCGTGCACGCCGGCGCGGTCCACGCGCTCGGTGGACTCTCCCGGCGCGAGGCGCGCCGTCCACAACCACAGCTTGCGGCCGTCGCGCAGGAAGAAGAACAGGGCGAACAGCGCGATCACCATGCCGGCGACCACGCCGCCGATCGTGGACGCCGCACCGAGGGCGCCGCTGGCCACTCCACCGGCGTTGTCGGTCAGCCAGCCCTGCGCCTGATCGAGGTATCCGGCCAGTTGGTCCTCACCCATGTGAAGCGGGCCGTTGGCGAGCCAGTCGGTGAAGGTCTCAAAACCTTCGATGGCGGCGTCACGCAGATCTCCGAAACCGGAGACGATGGACGTCGACGCGGCGCCGAGCAGGAAGAACACGACGCCGATCAACGCGAGGATGGACAGCAACGCACCCACTCCACGCGGGATGTGCCAGCGCTCCATGTGGTGCACCACACGCTCGAGCGGCGCGGCGATCAGCAGCGCGATGATGAGCGGCACAAACAGCGTCGACAACGAAGTGAAGATGTAGAAGAACGCCACCAGCACGACGCCGAGCACGATGAGTCGCCACGACCACGCGGCGGAGACGCGCAACCCCACCGGGACGCGCCGCAGCACGTCGTCCCTGGGGACGCTGGGAGAATGCTCGCTGTCGGCCATGCGCCGAGCCTAACGCCGCCTTGTGACAGGGAGCGCATCCACGCGCGGAACAGGGACGACCATGGCGGCGTTGAGACTGGACGGAAGGGAGCCACGACCCATGCTCTTTGGAACAGACAAGACCCGCATGATCACCGCCGATGAGGCCCTGCCGGGCCGCGATGCGGGCTTCGAGATCGCGGACCGCCACGTGGTGCTCGGCACATCGCTCACCGAGCCCTGGCCCGAGGGGCACGAGGTGCTCTACGTCGGTATGGGCTGCTTCTGGGGTGCCGAGCGCATCTACTGGCAGACCGAGGGCGTCTACTCGACCGCCGTGGGCTACATGGGTGGCTGGACCAAGCACCCGACCTATCAGGAGACCTGCACGGCGCGCACCGGTCACGCCGAGACGGTCCAGGTGGTCTACGACCCCACCAAGGTCACGCTCGAAACGCTCTTCGCGCGTTTCTGGGAGAACCACGACCCCACCACACTGAACCGCCAGGGCGGCGACATCGGCACCCAGTACCGCTCGGCGATCTTCACCACCACCCCGGAGCAGCAGGTGGCTGCCGAGGCCTCACGTGAGAAGTACCAGGCGGCGCTCGTCGACAAGGGCTTTGGCAAGATCACCACGCAGATCGTGCCCGCCGAGGAGGCCGGCGACGGCGTGTTCTACTACGCCGAGGACTACCACCAGGGCTACCTCCACAAGAACCCCGGCGGCTACTGCAACCACGGCTTCTGCCAGGCTGCCTACGCCTAAGGCAGACCGTCTACTCGGTCAGTGAACGCACAAACTCGAGGCGGCGGGCCTGCTGGTGGCCCGCCCCACCCTCGTGCTCATTGTCCTCGTACACCTCGATGCGCTTGTCGGCGCCGCCGGCCCGCTCTCCGTACGCGTTGAACGCCGCGTAAACCGTGGAGGGCGGGCAGATCGCATCGCGCAGAGCCACGGAGCTCAGCAGCGGCGCCGTGGCGCGCCGAGTGTGGTTGGCTGCGTCGATGTACGACAGCGTGTCGAGCACCCGCTCGCGCGCGCCGCGGTGCACGGACAGGTAGCGCACCACCTCTGCGTACGGCCGCTCGTCGGTGATCGCGATGGCCCGCTCGATGTGACACAGGAACGGCACGTCGGCCATGACGCCTGCAAGCCCCTCCACCAGCCCCGCGACGGCGAGCGCCACTCCCCCGCCCTGAGAGGTGCCCGCCACGAACACCCGTGAGGGGTCGATACCCTCGATGGCGCGCGCGGTGTCCACGCCGCGCGCCACGTCGGTGATGAGCCGGCGGTAATAGTGGTCGTACGGGCTCTCGATGCCGCGGGTCATCACGCCGTCGGTCGCCGGTCCCGAGCCGCCCGCGTCGGGCGTGTGACCCCCGGAGCCCCAGCCCGAGCCCTGTCCACGCGAGTCCACCCACAGCGTCGCGACCCCCGCCGCGGGCCACATGGTGTGTTCGATCGGCAGGCCCCTGCCGCCCCCGTATCCGGCGACCTCGACTACGACCGGAAGTGGCGCATCGGCCGTCCGCGGACGCGCCAGCCAGGCCTTGATGGGCTGCCCACCGAAACCGGCGAACGTGACGTCCTGGACGTCGACGAGCGGCAAGCCAGCCCCGGCATCGGCCATCTGGACGTCGAGAGGAAACTGACGCGCCTCGGCAAGCGTGTCCGCCCAGAACTCGTCGAAGTCGGCCGGCTCCCGCACGGCGGGGCGGTACGTCTCGAGTTCGGTGAGCGGCAGGTCAAACTGAGGCATGACGCGACACTAGCGCCAGACGCACCGCGACCGCGGCACGGCGCTGAGGCCATGCCGCGGTCACGGGAAAAACTGCTAGTCGCGACCCTGCAGGATCGCGAGCAGGCGCAGGAACTCGGTGTACATCCACACCAGCGTGACGGTGATACCGAACGCGGCGGTCCACTCGTACTTGTCCGGCAGGCCGTTCTTGACGCCGTTCTCGACGAAGTCGAAGTCGCCGATCAGTGAGATGGCGGCCAGTCCGACGGCGACCAGGCCGATGATCACTCCCAGCGGGATGCCCATGATCTCGACGGAGGTGCGCAGGCCCCACGCGGAATCGGTCGCGCCGAAGATCATCAGGCCCACGTTCAGCAGCGAGAACACCAGGTAGGACACCATGCCGATGATGAGGAAGCGGCGGAGCTTGGCGGTGTAGCGCACCTTGCCGGAGCGGTACAGCACGAGGACCGTGCCGGCCGTGGCGGCGGTCGCGAGCAGCGCCTGCATGGCGACGCCGGGGACGTCGAAGCCGGTCTCGATGTACGTCGACAGCGACCCCAGGAAATAGCCCTCGACGGCCGCGTAGATCAGCGCGAGCGCGGGCGGGGTGGTGCGCTTGAACGCGAGCACCAGGCCCAGCACCATGCCGCCGATCGCGGACACGATGAGGCCCAGGAAGTTGAAGAACATGTAGCCGGGGATGGCGGCGATAAACGCGAGCAGCAGCATCGCGACCGTCTTGCTCGTCACGCCCTCATAGGACATGCGGCCGGTCTCGAAGGGCGTGGCGCTCGGCGCGTCGAACTGCGCCTGCAGCTGGTCCGCGGTGACCGGCGAGCCATCCTGATTGATGGTCGCGCCCGGCTTGAACGCGGAGTTGTTGTTGAACACGGGGCTGGACATGGGTCCTCCTCGGCGGGGATGGTCGTTGCCAGGGTAACGAACGAGGGGACCGCGACGGCATCGGCCATAAGAGGGATTCGCTACGGGCGAGATCGGGGAGCGCGATCGCTCCTGGCGGGGCATGAGGGTCGGATTTCTCGCGAGAACGACCCTCATGTCCCGCCAGGGTTCACCGCGGCCGATGCCGTGGCCGGCCCCCGTGGTTCAGCCCAGGGGGTGGTCAGTCACCTGGGTCTCGAGGGACTCGCCATTGATTTCGGCGTACAGGTGGCGCTCGGTCAGGGTGACCGTGAGACGGTTGCGACGCTCCAGGCGGTTCGCCAGTTCATCGACGAACGTTCCGTCAAGGGCGTGAAGGGTCATGGCCTCGCGGCGGTGGATGCGTTTGCCGTCCCAGCGCGCGAGCACCTTGGCGGGGTCGCGGTGCGTGTAGACGGTGGTGTGCTCGGCCAGGCGGCTGCCGTGGTGGAGCCGGTCGGCCTCGGGCGCGCCCACCTCGATCCACGCGGTGACGGTGCCGGTGAGGTCCCGGGCGATGACCGCGGGCTCGTCGGTGGTGGCGATGCCCTCCCCGAACGCGATCCCCTCGCGGTACTCGAGGCAGTACGCGAGGACGCGCGTGACGAGAAACGCGGCGGTCTCCGACGGGTGGCGCGCCACGCGCAGCTCGAGGTCCTCGTAGACGCCGCGGTCCATGTCCGCCAGCTGAACCTCAAACGTGTGGATCGTCGCGCCGGCAGCCATGTCCCCCAGCGTAGGCAGCTAGGCGGCCTGCTCGGCGCGGCGCTGCTGGGCCGCCTCCCGGTCGCGGGGCATGAGCGCGGCGAGCACCGCGAGGACCACGGCGGTCACCGTGACGAAGATGAACACGACGTGCAGGGCTCCCATCAGCCCCTCGCCCTGAGGCGTGCCGTCCGCGCCCAGATCGACCCGGGAATTGACGATGGCGCCGCAGACGGCCACGCCGAGCGCGGAGCCCAGCGAGCGCGCGAACACGTTGACGCCCGTCACGGCTCCTCGGGTGGTGTGTGCCACCGAGGATTGCGCGGCCACGAGGGTGGGGATGGCGGTAAGCCCCATGCCGACGCCGACGATGAACGTGGCCCCTGCCGTAGCGATCAATGGCGTCGACTCGCCCAGGAGCAGTGTGGCCGCCGCGCCGAGGACCACGAGCGCCGACCCCACCATGGCGGTCACCCGGAAGCCCAGGCGCAGGTAGAGCCGGCCCGAGTTCGAGGCAGACAGCGGCCAGCCGAGCGTCATGGCCGCAAGCGCGAAGCCCGCGATGAGGGGGCCGTACCCCAGCACGCCTTGGGCGTAGATGGGGACATAGGTGGTGAGGCCCAGCACGATCACGCCGACCACGAGCGAGATGGCAGTCGAGACCCCGACCACGCGGCGCTGCAGGAGGCGCAGGTCGACGATGGGACGGGAGGCCCGCAGGGCGTGCACCGCGAACCACACGGCAAGGATCGCGCCCACGCCGAGCACCGCGAAGGACGGCGTCGACGCCCACGCCCACGTGGAGCCGCCCTCAAGCAGGCCCACGAGCAGCAACACGGAACCTCCGGTGAGGAGCAGGGCCCCGGTCACGTCGATGGGGTCGCGCTTGCCCTCGAGCGGAGACTCCTTGTAACGCCTCACGATCATCCAGGCCGCGATCGCGCACAGCGGGATGTTGACGAGGAAGATCCAGCGCCAGGACAGGAACTCCGAGAAGGCGCCGCCCAGCGTGGGGCCCAGTACCGAGGAGATCGCCCACACGGACGCGATGTACCCCTGGGCCTTGGCGCGCTCCTCGAGCGTGTAGATGTCTGCCGCGATGGTCTGCGACACCGGCATCACCGTGCCCGCGCCGAGCCCTTGGATGACGCGTCCGGCGATGAGCGCGCCCATGGACCACGCGGCTCCGCACACGATCGAGCCGATGAAGAACAGCGCGACGCCCGCGAGGATCAGTCGCTTGCGGCCGAAGATGTCCGACAGCCTGCCGGCCAGGGGCGTGGAGACGGCTTGCGCCAACAGGTAGGCGGAGAACAGCCACGGCACCTGGGCGAACGAGCCGAGGTCGCTCGCGATCGTCGAGGACGCCGTCGCGATGATGGTCGCGTCGAGGGCCACGAGCGCGGTGGCGAGCATGAGGGACAGCAGGATGGGGCCGCGCTCCGAGCGCAGGCCCACAGAGGCAGACGTCGGGGGCACGACATCATGCAACCACATCGCACACGATCCGATTCCCGCTGCGTGCGCGCTGTGATGCGTAGTGCCCCCGGCGGGACTCGAACCCGCACTGCGCCGATTTTAAGTCGGCTGCCTCTGCCAATTGGGCTACGAGGGCGTGACCACGATTGTGCCGCACCCGCCCCATCGGTTTGGCCCACACGTGTGAGCGGTGTCAACAGATGTGACTCCCGCGCACGACACACGAGCCCCAGAGGGCACATCAGTCACAGGTATGGGCCAAACCGTCGTGAGTCGGGGAAGTCAGGCGCGCACGACCGTCGAGAATGCGATGCCGTCGAGGATGTCGTGCTCGCTCGTGACGACCTCCTCGAGCGTGCCGCCGGACGCTGCGACCTCGTCGCGCACGCGGGCCACGACCTCGCGCCACACCAGCGCACCCGCGCCGATCACGTCCACGCGTCCGGGGTGCATGAACGGCATCGCGGTGCGCTCCTCGCGCGAGGCCGCGAGCAGCACGTCGCACGCCGCCAGCACCTCGTCGACGGGAAGGCGTGCGCCGTTGATCTTGTCGCGGTCATACGAGTCCAGCCCGAGCGCCTGAGCCGTCACGGTCGTGATGGTGCCCGCGAGGCCCACGAGGGTGCGGGTCTGGGCGAGCGGCACGTCCTTGAGCGCCGTGTCGAGCGCGGCGTGCACATCGGCCACCGCACCGGAGATCTCACCCGCGGCGGGTGGGTCGCTCAGCAGGTGGCGCTCGGTCATGCGCACGCAGCCCACGTCCATCGAGTGCGCCGCGGCGGGCGAACGCTCCCCCAACACCATCTCGGTCGAGCCGCCACCGAGGTCCACCACCAAATACGGCGGCACCAGGGCCGGGTCGACGACGGACACGGCGCCGCGGAAGCTCAGCTCGGCCTCCTCGTTGCCGGAGACGACCTCGGGCTCCACTCCCAGCCGCTCGCGCACTCCCGAGATGAACTCGTCGCGGTTGGACGCGTCACGGGTCGCGGAGGTCGCGACGAACCGGATCGCCTCGACCTGATGCTCACGGCACAGGGCCGCGTACTCGTCGGTCGCCGCGAGGGTGCGCTCGAGCGCCTCGGGAGCGAACTGTCCCGTGCGGTCCACGCCCTGGCCCAGTCGCACCACACGCATGAGGCGCACCACGTCGGTGAGCGACTCACCATCGGCGGCGACGTCGGCGATCAGCAGGCGGATCGAGTTGGTGCCACAGTCGATGGCGGCCACGCGGGTCATGCGGTCTCCTCTTCGGTTGCAGTCGAATCATCAGCAGCGACGCCGCAGGTGCAGCGCTCGGGGCTCCACGACGGCGCGATCAGCGCGAGCGCCTCGTCGCCCAACGGGTTGACGCCGGGCCCGGCGGCGAGCGCGTGACCCACCAGCACGTGGAGACACTTCACGCGGTCGGGCATGCCGCCGGCCGAGATCCCGTGGATCTCGGGCACATCCTCCATCGCGTAGCGCTCCTCGAGGTAGCGCTCGTGGGCGGCGCGGTAGGCCGCGGCAAGGGCCTCGTCCTCGCGCAGGTGGTCCGACATCTCCTTCATCACGCCGTTGGCCTCGAGGGTCGAGACGGCGGAGACGGCATCGGGGTGCGTCAGGTAGTACTGCGTGGGAAACGGCGTGCCGTCGGGCAGGCGTGGGGCGGTGTGGACCACGGTGGGCCGGCCGCACGCGCACCTCGCGGCGATGGCGACGACCCCGCGGGGCTGGCGTCCCAGCTGCTCGCGCAGGGCGTCGATGTCGGCGGGCTGGACGGTGGAGTCAGTCACCCTGAGGAGTCTAGTTGTCGTCGCCGGAGGCGTCGCCCGCCCCGGAGCCGGCTCCGGAACCCGCCCCGGCACCGCTACCAGCCCCAGCACCGGTTTCCCCCGCCACCTCGACGGAGTTCCACAACGCGTCATACCAGGTATCGGCCGAGGTTGCGGCGACACCATCGGCGGCCTCGCCCTGCGCGTCCGCGGCCGCTTCAAGGGTCTCGGGGTCCAGCACGCGGTACGCGGTCTCGCCCGGATACACGTAGGTGAGGCGTTCGCGCGCCTGTGCCTCGATGAAGGCGTCGTCGTCCCAGCGCGCAAGATCGGCAGAGAGGTCGTCGACCTCGGCCTGGGCCGCGGCGGCGTCGGCCCTCAGCCCGTCGAGCATGTCCTGCTGCTCGAGGTACGCGCGCGCGGTGGGCCACACGACCGCGAACGCGAGGATCGCCACGAACACGATGATCGCCGTACGCCAGGTCAGCATCCCCGCCCACGAACCCGAGGCGCTACCGGCCGCAATACCAGGCGTCTTGGCGGCCGATGCCGTGGTCGCCTTCGCGCGCGACGTCCGCCCTGGGCCGGTGCCGGGACGCGAGGTCGTGGTGCGAATCGCGCCCGTCGCGGGTGAGCGGCGGGAGCCGGCGCGGGTCTCGCGGGACGCTCCGGTCGTCGCCGCCGTGCGGGCGGTGGTGGGTTTTGCGCTCGCGCGCGCCGCCGGCAGGGCGCCCGAGGGCGCGCCGGGACGTCGGGGTGAGCTCACGGCTCCATTCTCACCGACGCTAGCGGGCCCCGGTGACACCGCGCCGCCGCGAGTCGTGGGATTGCGGGCTCGGACCGGGCCGCCAGCGACACTGGAGCCCGTCATCTTCCGCAATGCCAGCGTGGGCAGCCGAAATCGGCCTTCGGCGCTGGCATCTGGTCGATTGCCAGCGTGGGCGGCCGGGCGCGACGGGGTGCGGCCAGGCGCGGCAGGGCGAGGGCAGCCAGGCGCGGCGGGCGACCACGGCATCGGCCGAAAACGCGCGAAGGCCGCGGACCCCGTGAGGGATCCGCGGCCTTGGCGGTGAGGCTGAGCCTCGGGCAGCCGAGCCTTACGCCGAGTAGCGGCGCGGGAAGGCGGACTTGCCGGCGTACTTGGCGGCGTCGTCCAGCTCCTCCTCGATGCGCAGCAGCTGGTTGTACTTGGCGATGCGCTCGCCGCGGGCGGGCGCGCCGGTCTTGATCTGGCCGGTGTTGAGCGCGACGACCAGGTCGGCGATCGTGACGTCCTCGGTCTCACCCGAACGGTGCGAGACCATCGAGGTGAAGCCGGCGGCGGTCGCCATCGACACGGCGTCGATGGTCTCGGTCAGGGTGCCGATCTGGTTGAGCTTCACGAGCAGGGCGTTGGCGGCCTTCTCGTCGATACCGCGCTTGAGGCGGGTCGGGTTGGTGACGAACAGGTCGTCGCCGACGATCTGGGTCTTGTCGCCGATGGTCTCGACGAGGTGCGACCAGTCGCTCCACTCGTCCTCGGACAGCGGGTCCTCGATCGACACGAGCGGGTAGTCGTTGACGAGCTGCTCGTAGTAGGCCGACATCTCCTCGCCGGTCTTCGCGGCACCCTCGAACTGGTAGGCACCGTCCTTGAAGAACTCGGTCGCGGCGACGTCGAGCGCGAGCGCCACGTCCTCGCCGGGCTTGAGGCCGGCCTTCTCGATGGCGACAAGGATGAGGTCAAGCGCCGCACGGTTCGACTCGAGGTTGGGGGCGAAGCCGCCCTCGTCGCCCAGACCGGTGGCCAGGCCGCGCTCCTTGAGTACGGACTTCAGGGCGTGGTAGACCTCGGCGCCGTAGCGGTAGGCCTCGCGGAACGTCGGGGCGCCGACGGGAGCGATCATGAACTCCTGGATGTCGACGTTCGAGTCGGCGTGCGAGCCACCGTTGAGGATGTTCATCATCGGCACGGGCAGCAGGTGCGCGTTGGGGCCACCGATGTACTTGAAGAGCGCGAGGTCGGCGCTGTCAGCGGCCGCCTTGGCGACGGCGAGCGAGACACCGAGGATGGCGTTCGCGCCCAGCTTGGCCTTGTTGTCGGTGCCGTCGAGGTCGAGCATGATCTTGTCGATGATGCGCTGCTCGGTGGCGTCCAGGCCCACGATCTCGGGGGCGATGTCGTCGATGACCGCGTCCACGGCCTGCTCGACGCCCTTGCCCAGGTAGCGGCCCTTGTCGCCGTCGCGACGCTCGACCGCCTCGAAGGCACCGGTGGAGGCACCCGAGGGGACGGCTGCGCGTGCAAACGTGCCGTCTTCCAGGGCGACCTCAACCTCGACGGTGGGGTTGCCGCGCGAGTCGAGGATCTCGCGTGCTCCGACGGCCTCAATGCTGGCCATGATGCTCCTTCGGTTGTGTGGATTTCCTTGGGGGTTCTCTGGGGAGTCTATCGAGGGGCGTACATCCGCGCGCCGCGACGATGGTCCTACCCGGATGAAGTTTCGGTGGCCGATGCGGCACTCGCCTCGGCCTCTCGGGCGGCGCTTTCGTACGCTCGGGTCGCGTCGCGCAGGGCGCCTTCCGCGTCGACGCCCTCGGCCTCGGCGCGGGCCACGAGGGCGAGGAGCTGCTGGCCGATGCCGACGCCGGCCTCGTCGCGCACCTCGAGCCCGTTCTTGGCCGCCCGCGAGAGGACCTTCTGGGCGCGGGCGAGCGCGGGTTGGGCGGCGGGGATGCCATCCATCACGGACTCGCGATTCTTGGTGGCCTTCTTGATCTGCTCCCAGCGGCCCAGCGTTTCCTCGGCCGTCAGGGTCTCTCCCCCGTCGGCGAAGACGTGGGGGTGGCGCTCGACGAGCTTGTCGGCCACGCCGCGGGCGATCTCGTCGATGTCGAAGGGGTCCTCGGGGTGGTCTTGGGCCACGCGGGCGTGGAAGACCACCTGCAGGAGCACGTCGCCGAGCTCCTCGCGCAGGTCGGTGCGGTTTCCCGTTTCGACCGCCTCGGCGAGCTCGTACGCCTCCTCGAGGGCGTGCTTGATGAGAGTTTCGTGGGTCTGCTCCGCATCCCACGGGCAACCGCCTGGCGAACGCAGGCGGTCCATGACCTCGACCAGTCGGGCGAGGTCGTCACTCACCGGCAAGCCACTCCTGGCCGCCCGCCACGAACATGTTTGCCGCGTTGAACTCGGTGAACCACGCGGGCTGTCCCGCGGTCGCCATGCTCGCGGCGCTCTCGCTGACCTCGGCGATCGAGGCGAGCAGCTGGTCGACGTCGAAGTCGCCCTCGCGCGGCGACACGGTGGTGGTCGCGGCGACCTCCTCGGCGATCTCGCGCATGAGCGAGTCGTCCTCGGGGATCATCGTGAAGGCCGCGATGAGGTAGGTGGCCTCGAAGCCATCCACGAGCGCCTCGCTGGGCTCCCCCGCGACCTCTTCGGTCTGCTTGACCTGAGCCGCGGCCTGTTCCATCGAGAAGCGCGAGTACTGCAGGCCCAGCTCGTCGATGCGGTCCAGCATGGGCTGGCGCAGCAGCTCGAGCGTGACGGCCTGCTGGCGGGTCACCGGCTGGTGGGCCTCGTAGGCCCACGCGTCGTAGAGGTCGGTGACCTCGGCGTTGGTGAGGGTGGTCTGGGCGGCTGCGGCGGCCACGGACGGCGCCTGGGCCTGCCCGGGTACCGCGCACCCGGCCAGCACCAGCGCCGATCCCAGGACCGCGGCGCCCAGGGCGCGACGACGACGGGACTCAGTCATGTTCGTCATCCTACTGGCGCCACCGCGGTGGCCTTGACGACCTCGCGCACCCAGTCGAGCACCGGCAGACCCTCGACGGGCTTGCCGCCGATGCGCTGTGTGAGCGGTGCGGGAACGAGGATCTGGCGCACGGCCGGCTTGATGAGCGTGCCCGGGTAGAGCCGGTTCACGCGCAGCGCCGCCGAGTCGGGCAGCTCCACCGGGCTGAAGCGCACGTACTTGCCCTGCGCGACCACATCGGTGATGCCCGTGCCACGCAGCTCGCAGCGCAGGCGCGCCACGGCCATGAGGTTCTCGACGGGCTCGGGGAGGTTGCCGTAGCGGTCGGCGAGTTCCTCGGCGACGGCGTCGAGCGCGGCCCCATCCGCGGCATCGGCCATCTTGCGGTACGCCTCGAGGCGCAGGCGCTCGTGCTCGATGTATTGCACGGGGATGTGCGCGTCGATGGGCAGGTCGATGGTCATCGCGGGGCGCTCCTGGTCGCCCTCGCCGCGGAAGTCCGCGACAGCCTCGCCGACCATGCGGATATAGAGGTCGAAGCCCACGCCCTCGATGTGGCCCGACTGCTCGCCGCCCAGCAGGTTGCCCGCGCCGCGAATTTCCAGATCCTTCATGGCGACGGCCATGCCCGCGCCCAGGTCGGTGTTGGCCGCGATGGTCTGGAGGCGGTCGTGGGCGGTCTCGGTGAGGGTCCGGTCAGCCGGGTAGAGGAAGTACGCATACGCACGCTCGCGGCCGCGACCCACGCGCCCACGCAACTGGTGCAGCTGCGACAGGCCAAAGGTGTTGGCCTTCTCGACGATCAGGGTGTTGGCGTTGGAGATGTCGAGGCCGGTCTCCACGATCGTGGTGCACACGAGCACGTCGTAGCGCTTCTCGTAGTAGTCGACGATGACCTGTTCGAGCTGCTTCTCGCTCATCTGGCCGTGGGCGACGGCGATCCTGGCCTCGGGGACCAGCTCGCTGAGGCGCCTCGCGGCGCTCGTGATGGTCTTCACGGAGTTGTGGATGTAGAAGACCTGGCCGTCGCGCATCAGTTCGCGGCGGATGGCCGCGGCCACCTGCGGGTTCTCGTACGGGCCCACGTAGGTGAGGATCGGGTGGCGCTCCTCGGGCGGAGTCGCAAGCGTCGACATCTCACGGATGCCGGTGACGGCCATCTCAAGCGTGCGCGGGATGGGCGTGGCGGACATCGCCAGCACGTCCACGTCGGTGCGCATCGCCTTGAGTGTCTCTTTGTGCTCCACGCCGAAGCGCTGCTCCTCGTCGATGATGACCAGGCCCAGCTGCTTGAAGCGCACCGAGCCCGTAATGAGCCGATGCGTGCCGATGACCACGTCGATCGAGCCATCCGACAACCCCTCGACGACCTCCTTGGCCTCCTTGTCGGTCTGGAAGCGCGACAACGCCGCGACCTTGACCGGGAACTGGGCGAAGCGCTCGGTGAACGTGTCGACGTGCTGCTTCACCAGCAGCGTGGTGGGGCACAGGATCGCAACCTGGGTGCCGTCCTGGATCGCCTTGAAGGCGGCACGCACGGCCACCTCGGTCTTGCCGAAGCCCACGTCGCCGCACACCAGCCGATCCATAGGCACGGTGCGCTCCATGTCCGCCTTGACCTCGTCGATCGTGGTGAGCTGATCGGGGGTCTCGACGAACGGGAAGGACTCCTCGAGCTCGCGCTGCCACGGGGTGTCGGGGCCAAACTCGCGGCCGGTCGTCGCCATGCGCGCGCTGTACAGGCGGATGAGCTCCGCGGCGATCTCCTTGACCGCCTTCTTGGCGCGCGACTTGGTCTTGGCCCAGTCCGAGCCGCCCATCTTGTTGACGCTGGGAGCCTCGCCGCCCACGTACTTCGTGACCTGGTCCAGCTGATCGGTGGGCACCGAGAGCCGGTCGGCGGGGCCGCCGCGCTTGGACGGCGCGTACTCGATAACCAGGTACTCGCGCTCGATGCCGCGCACGGTGCGCTTGGTGAGCTCGACGAACCGACCCACGCCGTGGGCCTCATGCACCACGAAGTCGCCCGCGCGCAGCTGCAGCGGGTCGACGGCGTTGCGGCGCCGGCTCGGCACCTTCACCTTGGGTCCCGCGGCGACCGCGGCACGGCCGGTGAGGTCGGACTCGTGCATGACCAACACCCCGTCGTCGGCGCTGCTAAACCCGGCGCCCGTGATCTGCGGGACCACGGACACGATGCCGTCGACGCGTTCATACTCCGCCTGCACCCGCGCCGGCACGCCCTCCTCGGTGAGCTGCTCGGCGAGCCGGTGCGCGCTGCCCGTGGACGCGGCGGTGACGACCACCGTCCAGCCGTCGGCCATCCGCGAGCGCAGCAGCCCCACCGCCTCGCGCAGGCGACCACGGTGGTCCTCGAGGTCGGCGATTCCGGTGACCACGGCATCGGCCGCACCGAAGGGACCGAGGCTCACCCACTGCACCCCGCGGGAGTCCGCGGCCTCGCGCAGTTGCTCAAGCGTGAGGAACGAGCCCTCGGAGGGCTCGAGCGGGCTGTCCGCGCCGGCGGCGGCAGACACCCACGCGGCGGCGAGGAACTCGTCGGCGGTGCGGGTGAGGTCCTCGGCCCGGCGCGCGAGGCGCTCGGGCTCGATCAGCAGCATGCGGGTGCCGCGAGGCAAGATCGCGGGCACCGAGGTGAGGCGCGTGACGAGCAGAGGGATGAGGGACTCCATGCCCTCGACCGCGTGGCCGTCCGCGATCTTGGCGAGCATCTCGGAGGCCGCCGGGATCTGGTCGATGAGCTGCGCGGCACGGGCGCGCACGTCGTCGCTGAGCAGCAGCTCGCGGCACGGGGGCGCCCACAGGCGCTCGACGTCTGTCAGGGAGCGCTGGTCCGCGACGGAGAACGAGCGGATCGAGTCGACCTCGTCGCCGAAGAACTCGATGCGCACGGGGTGAGGGTCGGTGGGGGCGAACACGTCGACGATGCCGCCGCGCACGGCGTACTCGCCGCGCTTTTCGACCATATCGACCCGCGTGTAGGCGGCCGCGGCGAGCGACTCGGCCAGCTCGGTGAGGTCGTGCTCCTCCCCTACGCGCAGGTGCACCGGCTCGAGGTCGGGGAGGCCGGAGACGATGGGCTGCAGCAGCGCGCGGATGGGCGCGACGACCACCTCAACGGGCGGGATGCCCGCCTCCTGTTCGACGAGCTCGGGGTGGACGATGCGTCGCAGGGTCGCGAGGCGGCGCGCAACGGTGTCGGAGCGGGGGCTGAGACGCTCGTGGGGCAGCGTCTCCCATGCGGGCAAGACGGCAATGCGGGCGGGGTCGCGGTAGCCGCCGAGCGCGGCGGCGAAGGTGTCGGCGTCGCCGCCGGTGGCCGTCACGACCACGAGTGGGCCGTCGAGGTCGGCGCGCGCGACGAGCGCGGGCGCGGCGGCCGCGGCGGCGGTGAGGTGCGCGCCATCGGCGAGCTCGCGGGGCGCGAGGGAGCTGAGCAGGGCGCTGAGCGGCTGGTTCACGAGTCTCCAGGCATGCCAAGGAACCGGAATCTCCGGCTCACCCATCTTAAGGACGCGCACCGACAAGCGATTCCCGGGCGATCCCATCCGCGCGGGAGTCGGCGACGGGCTGCCAAACCTAGACTTGGCACCATGACCGATGCGCGCGGCGAGGCGGAGCGGCTGCTGCGCCGCTTCGCCCGCGACACCAACCTGCTGATCGCCGGCCGACCGTTCCGCGTGACAGGGGACGGCCCGGTTGCCGCGTCCCTTGGCGCCATGCTGAGCGGCATGGGCGCACGGGTTCTCTCCGCCGACGTCCAGGCGGCTGATGCGACCTCCGAGGTCGTCATCGACGTCACCACTGGGGACATCACCCTGGGCGGGGCGCCGATGGGCGGGCGCGGCGACGCCGCCGGCCGGCTGGGCTTTGCCGCCGCTCACATGCCCGTCTCGACGGCTCTCGCCGCCGACCTCGCTGACGCCGGCACGCTCGCGGGACTTGGCATCGGAGTCTCCATGACACTCGAGCCGAAGACCGCGAACCTCGCGCTCCTGCTCGCGAAGGCCGGCGCCACCGTCGCCGTCTACGCCCACCCCGACGAGACCGACGAGGCCGTCGCCCAGGCGCTGAGGGACCGCGGTGTGCCCGTCGATGCCGACTCGACGCTGACCACCCCCGCGGCCGAACGCGCGGCCGCCCTGAGCTTCCTCGACCGCGGCTTGGACGTGCTGGTCGACGACGGCTCGCACGTCACTCGCCTGGCCCACGAGGCCCGACCCGAGCTGGTGGCCCGCTGGACCGGCGCGACCGAGGAGACCACCAGCGGCCTCACTCCCCTGCGCCGCATGCACGCCGCGGGCGCGCTCGCCACGGGCGTGGTCGCCGTCAACGACGCCATCACCAAGACCGGGTTCGACAACCGCTACGGCACCGGCCAGAGCTGCGTGCTCGCGATCGCGGACCTCCTCGATGCCGCCGGCGTGAGCGTGCGCGACCAGCCCGCTCACGTCGTCGGCTACGGCCCGGTGGGTGAGGGCGTCGCCGCGCACCTGCGGGCGCTGGGCGCCACCGTCACGGCCAGCGAGATCGACCCCGCCCGCGCCCTGCTCGCCGCCCACGACGGCTACGAGGTCACCACTCTCGCGGCCGCCGCCCCGGGTGCGCTCGTGGTCTCCGCCACAGGCTGGCCCGGCACCGTGCCCGCCCACGTCACCGAGCGCGCCGCCGCCGTCGCCGTCGCCGGCGGCGTCCCCCACGAGATCGCGTGGGACGGCGACCTCACGCCCGTCGCCCCACACGTCGAGCGCACGTCGACCGGCGCGCTGATCCTGGACCGCGGCGGCTGCATCAACGTCACCGCCGCCGAGGGCAACCCCATCGAGATCATGGACCTGTCCTTCGCGACCCAGCTCGCCGCGGTCGCCGAGGTCGTCACGACCCGCCCCGCCGTCGGCGTCCACGCCCTGTCCCCCGCCGCCGTCGAGCGCGTGGCCGCCACCGCTGCCCGCGTACGAAGGGTGCCGCTCGAAGCCCGCCCCGCCACGGCACAGGCCATCGACACCGACTGGCACAGCCCCCGCTACCGCGAGGAGATCGCATGACGTCCTTCCCCGTCACCCTGTACTCGGCGGCGCTCGTGCTGCCCGTGACGGCGCCGCCCATCCTCGACGGCGCCATTGCCGTGCGTGGCGAGAAGATCCTGCACGTGGGCGAGCGCGCGTGGGTGGAGCGCTCGCTCGCCGAGCGCGGCGTGCCCGTGAACCACGTGCACTGGGACGGCGTCCTCACGCCTGGGCTCGTCAACGCCCACACACACCTGCAGTACACGGGCATGGCCGAGGTCGCCCAGCGCACCTACCAGGGCTTCGAGGACTGGATCACGGGCTTCAACCCGGTCTACCAGCGCGGACACGACTGGGGGGCCGATGCCGCGGCCGGCGCCGCGATGCTGGTCGCCACCGGCACCACGGCCGCCGCGGACATCGTCACGGACCCCGAGGCCGCCCACGCCCTTCACGACGCCGGGCTGCGCGGCATCGCCTACTGGGAGGTCATGGACTGGACCAACGCCGACTGGTCCGCGCACGGCCGCGCCGAGGTCGAGGCAGCCCTGGACTCGCTGCCCGACCGCCCCGGCACCGGCCTGTCCCCTCACGCCCCGTACTCGCTCGAGATCGTGCCGCTGCTTGAGATCCCCGACATCGTCCGCGAGCGCGGCCGGCGCATCCACATTCACCTGGGCGAGTCCGGCATCGAACGCGAATTCGCGCACGAGGCCCGCGAGCCGTGGCAGACCCAGGGCCTAGGCGGGTTCGTGGAGCTGCGCCAGGCCGGCTTCGGCACGTCGGCCACCGACTACGTCGACCACCTGGGGGTCCTGGGCCCCGACTGCCACGTCGCCCACGGCGTGTACATGTCCGAGCGCGACCGCGCGATCCTGCGCGCCCGCGGCACCACCGTCGCGCTGTGCCCGCGCTCCAACCACATCATCGGACTGGACAATCCGCCTGTCGCCGCGTACCTGCGCGAGGGTTCCCCCATCGCGGTGGGCACCGACTCGCTGTCGTCGTCCCCGTCGCTGGACCTCATGGGCGAGGTCAAGGAGCTCATGCGGATCGCGCGGGCCCAGGGATACTCGGGCGACGACCTCGCCGAGCGGCTGCTGACCGCTGCCACTCTGGGCGGCGCGCACGCCATGGGCATCGACGAGGGACCCCACCGCACGGGGTACCTGGCCGTCGGCGCCCGCGCCGATCTGGCCTTCTTCGACGTGCCCGTCACCTCCATCACCGAGACCCTGACCACGCTTGCCGAGGCAGGCGATGGCCACGCCGCCGCGACCATCATGGGCGGGCGCGTGCGCCACGCCTCGTCCCACTTCACTGAGCAGACGGGTGCCCACGCATGAGCCAGCCCACGCCCCAGGCGAGTGACGCCACCCGGCCCGCCACGGCATCGGCCCTCGACCTTGAAGCCCACCCCGAGGGCGGCTGGTTCCGGCGTATCTGGACCGGCACCGTGCCCGTCGAGACGCCAGGCGGCGTGCGCCCCGCAGCCACCACCATTCACTACCTGCTGACCCCCGGCGAACGCTCTGCGTGGCATGTGGTGACGAGCGACGAGCTGTGGCTGTGGCACGGCCCCGGCACCCTCACCCTGTCGCTCGGCGGCGACGGCGAGCAGCCGGCCGATGCCGTGGCCACCCAGGTGTTGGGCCGCGACCTGGCGGCGGGTGAGGTGCCGCACGTGCTGGTGCCCGCGGGAACGTGGCAGGCCGCCGAGCTCGCGGGCGACGAGGAATGCCTGGTGTCCTGCGTGGTCTCCCCCGGGTTCGACTTCGCGGATTGGGCGCTCGCCACCCCCGAGTAAACTCCCCCCGTACGGGAGCCGTCAGCGTCGACTCCGCTCCACCACCTTTTGTTTTGGAGAGCTGTATGTCTGCACGCACCCTGAGCCGCTTCGCGACCGCGGCCGTCGCTGTGTCCGCCTTCGCGCTGGCCGGCTGCTCGTCGTCGTCCGAGGGCGAGTCCTCGGCCACCCCCACCGACGCCGCGACCACGGAGGCCACGGCCACCGCGACCGCCTCCGCCGAGGCCGGCGCCGCGCTCGAGACCGTCACCGATGGTGTCCTCACCATCGCGACCGGCGAGCCCGCCTACGAGCCCTGGATGATCGACGACGACCCGACCTCGGGCGAGGGCTTCGAGTCCGCCGTGGCGTACGCCGTCGCCGCCGAGCTGGGCTACGCGCCCGAGGACGTCGAGTGGGTTCGCACCACGTTTGACGCCGCCATCGCCCCCGGCGCCAAGGACTGGGACCTCAACATCCAGCAGTTCTCCGTGACCGAAGAGCGCAAGAACGCCGTCGACTTCTCCTCGCCGTACTACACGACCTCGCAGGCCGTCGTCGCGGTCGAGGACGGCATGGCCGCCGACGCGACCTCGATCGCCGACCTCGCCGGTGCCGCCGTGGGCGTCGCCGTGGGCACCACCTCGTATGACGTCGCCGTCGAGGCGCTTGGCGAGGACAACATCCAGGTGTTCAACTCCGTCGCCGACGTGGTCGCGGCCATCAACGCGGGCCAGATCGACGCGTTCGTGACCGACCTGCCCGGCGCGTTCTACTCCGCGGCCGTCGAGGTCGAGGGCGGCGTCATCGTGGGCCAGTTCGCCGGCTCCGAGGGCGGTGACGAGTTTGCCTTCGTGCTGCCCAAGGACTCGCCCAACACCGAGACGGTGACCGAGGCGGTCGACGCCCTCGCCGCCGACGGCACCCTCGCCGCCCTCGAGACCGAGTGGCTCTCGGACGCGGTCGACGTTCCCGTCCTGAACTAGGACAATTCCCGGCATGAGCAACGGAGCGTCGCAGTCCGCGAGCGCGGCCGACCCGTCGGCGGGGCCCGTGGCCGCGCACCACGAGGTCAGCGCCCTCGAGATCGAGCGGCGGCAGTACCGTCAACGCGCCTCGCGGCGCTCCGTGCTCATCGCCGTGGGCTCGACGGTGGCCTTCACCGTCATCGCCTCCCTGATCATCGTCAACACCCCCGGGTGGGAGGCGGTCAAGGAGTCCTTCTTCAACTGGGAGATTGGCCGCGACAGCTTCGCGGGCATTCTCAAGGGCCTGTGGCTCAACATTCGCGCGCTGTTCTTCGCCGCGATCGGCGTCGCCATCTTCGGCACGCTGCTTGCCGTGCTGAGGTCTCTACGCGGCCCCGTCTTCTTCCCACTGCGCGCCGTCGCCACCATCTACGTGGACCTGTTCCGCGGCATGCCCGTGCTGATCGTGCTGTACCTCGTGGGCTTCGGCATCCCCGCGCTCGACATCTTCCCGCGCATGGACGCGGCGGTGTGGGGAACCATCGCCATCGGGCTGTGCTACTCCGCGTATGTGGCCGAGGTGCTGCGCGCCGGCATGGAGGCCGTCCACCCCTCGCAGCGCATCGCGGCGCGGTCACTGGGACTCAGCCACGGCAAGACCCTCCGCCTGGTGGTCATCCCGCAGGGCGTGCGCAAGGTCATCCCCGCCCTCATGAACGACTTCGTGTCGATGCAGAAGGACGTGGGCCTCATCTCGGTGCTCGGCGCCGTGGACGCGATCCGCGCCGCACAGATCGACGTCGCCTCGACCTACAACTTCACGCCCTACGTGGTCGCGGCGCTGCTGTTCGTGGCGATCTCCGTGCCGCTGACGCGCCTGACTGACTACGTGGCGGGACGCATGAACATGCGCGAGCAGATCGGCGGCACCGTATGAGCGGCGGTTCGAACGTCCTCGAGATCTCCGACCTGTGGAAGTCGTTCGGCGACAACACGGTGCTGTCCGGCGTGGACCTCACGCTTGCCCAGCACGAGGTGGTCGTCCTCATCGGAGCCTCGGGCTCCGGCAAGTCCACCCTGCTGCGCACCATCAACCTCATCGAGCTCATCGACGACGGCCGCATCGTGCTGTCCGGCGACGACATCTCCGACCCGCGCGTGGATGCTGACAAGGTGCGCTCCCGCATCGGCGTGGTGTTCCAGCAGTTCAACCTGTTCCCGCACATGAAGGTCATCGACAACGTGACCCTCGCCGCGCGCCAGGTGCACGGCCAGGACGGCGCCGCCGCTCGCGCGCGTGGCGTCGAACTGCTGACCCGCTTTGGCCTGGGCGACAAGGTCGACGCCTACCCCGACCGCCTCTCGGGCGGCCAGCAGCAGCGCGTCGCCATCGTGCGCGCCATCCTCACCGACCCCGAGCTGCTCCTGCTCGACGAGATCACCTCCGCGCTCGATCCCATGCTGGTGGGCGAGGTGCTGGACCTGGTGCGCGGGCTCAAGGACGCGGGCTCCACGATCCTGATGGCGACCCACGAGATGGCCTTCGCGCGCGACGTCGCCGACCGCGTGGTGTTCATGCACGGCGGCCGGATCATCGAGTCCGGTCCCCCCGCGCAGATCTTCGACGCGCCGGAGCGCCCCGAGACGCAGGAGTTCCTGGCGCGCGTCACGCACCGCTAACGCGGTGTGCGGGGGGCCGATGCGACGGTCACCCGCCGCATCGGCCACGCCTCACAGCGCGAACGCCGCCTCGAAGCCCGCGTTGATCGCGTCGCCCACCTTGGCGGGCTTCACGCAGTCGCCCACCGCGATGACGGTGCCGCGACCCTCGAGTGACGCGGCCAGCCCCGTCGCGGGGCGCACGCCGAAGGCGGAGATCACCGTGTCGGCATCCACCCGGTTCTCACCGTCGGGCCCATCGACCACCACTCCCTCGGCGTCCACAGTAGTGACGCGGTGTCCGGTGAGCACCGTCACGCCGGCCTCGGCGAGGTCGCGCAGCAGCGTGATGCGGTTGATGAGCAGCAGGTCACCGGCCACAGCATCGGCCATCTCGACGATGGTGACGTCATGGCCCTCCTGGGCCTTCTCGAGCGCGAAGTCCGCGCCCGAGAGTCCGCCACCGCAGACCACCAGGCGCTTGCCCAGCTCGGCTCCCAGGTGGGCGTCGACGACCTCGATGACGTTCTCACCGTCGAGGCCGGGGATGGGCGGCACCACCGGGGTCGAGCCGGCAGCCACGATGATCGTGTCCGCGTCGGCGAGCTCGGGCGAGGCCGCGTCGATCTCGGTGCTGAGGTGCACGGTCACGGGCAGGCCCGCGAGCTGGCGCTCCCACCAGAAGATCATCGAGCGCAGTTCCTTCTTGAACTCGGGCGTCGCGGCGGGCCACAGCACGCCGCCCAGGCGCTCCTCGCGCTCGTACAGGTCCACACGGTGGCCGCGCAGAGCCGCGACGCGTGCGGCCTCCAAGCCGGCGGGACCGCCGCCGATCACGACGACGTGCTTCTCGGCGTCGGCGGGCTCGATGACCCGCTCGCGCTCGAAGCCGACCGTGGGGTTCACGGCGCAGCCCAGCGGCTGACCCACAAACGCATTGCCCACGCACAGCTGGTTGCAGCGGATGCAGGGACGGATGTCCTCGCGGCGACCGGCGGCGAGCTTCTTGGTCCACTCGGGGTCGGCGATGAGCGCGCGGCCGATGCCAGCGAAGTCCATCTCGCCATTGGCGATCGCCTGCTCGGCGCGCTCCGCGGTGAGGTTGCCGCAGCCCAGCACGGGAATGGAGAGCGCGTTCTTGAAGGACTGCACCGAGCCCAGCATGCAGTTGTCACCCAGGTAGTAGGGCGGGAAGACGTAGTCCATGGCCTCGTAGGAGCCCTCGTCGATCATGAGCATGTCGAGCCCGGCGTCCTCAAGCTGCAGCGCGATCTCGAGCGACTCGGCGGGCGTGCGGCCGCCCTCGAAGCGGTGATCGACCGACAGGCGGAAGGTCACCGGGAGCCCGGGCGCGCCTGCCTTCACGGCCTTGATGATCTCGACGGCGAAGCGGCAGCGGTTCTCGACCGAGCCCCCGTACTCGTCCTTGCGGCGATTCCACACGGGCGACAGGAACTGGTCGATGAGGTAGCCGGTGTGGCCATGAATGTCGATGGCGTCGATGCCCGCCTGAGCGCAGCGCGCGGCGGCCTCCTGGAAGCGCTGGACGATGACCTTGATCTCGTCGCGCTCGAGCGGGCGGCAGATGACGCTCGGGTCGGCGTAGTGCCCGTTGTCGGAGGCCGAGATCGGCGCGTTGTCGGGGTCGACCACGTTGATGTTGCGTCCCAGGCCCGCGGTGAGCTGGACGGAGATGGCCCCGCCCACGGCGTGCACCGCCTCGGCGAGCGCCGTGAGGCCCGGGGTCGCCGCGTCGGAGTCGACCCGGCCCAGCCCCTCGTTGATCATCTCGTAGTCGTTGGTGACGGCGTTGAT
Organism: Demequina sp. NBRC 110051; assembly: GCF_002090055.1. GTDB lineage: Bacteria > Actinomycetota > Actinomycetes > Actinomycetales > Demequinaceae > Demequina. The sequence continues at coordinate 291,025 of NZ_BBRH01000006.1, read as the reverse complement.
GCCTGTGACCACGAGCCCCGCGCCGCCCTTCGCACGCTCGGCGTAATAGGCGACCTCACGCTCGGTCATGTGCCCGTCGTGGTCGCCCATCTCCGTGCCCATGGGCACCATCACCACGCGGTTGCGCAGCGCCAGACCGCCCAGGCTCGTCGGCGACAAAACGTGGTCAAAGGACGTGACGGACACAGAGTGCTCCTAGGGTCGACGGTGAGGATTCACCTCGACCCTAGGGACGCGTCTCCCCCGGTATCCGGGACGTTTGCCCCTCCCAGAAGGGCGGCCGATGCGGTGGTGACCACGGCATCGGCCGTCCCCTTGGCGCGTGCTTTCGCCGTCAGGACTCCGGCATGTGCAGCTGTTGCGTCTCCGTGGGCGGCTCCTCGACGTCCTCGTTCACGGACGTAGGCAGCGATGGCGTGATGACGGTGCCGTCGGCGCGCACGGTGCCGTGGAACGCCTGGGCGTCGGGGGCGCCGGGGATGCGGTCGCCCTGGTGCTCGAGCGGCACCTCGAGCTCCTGGAGCTGCGTGAGCGAGTGGCGCTCGCCGCGCACGTCGACCGTGAGCCCGGGCCCCTCCTCGATCGCGAACAGGATGGACTCCTGGCGCACCGTCACCCGCACGCGCGTGCCGCGCTGGGTGATGCGGTACGTGAGCGACGGCCACTGCTCGGGCAGGCGCGGGTCGAACCGCAGGACGTCGTCGTGGTCGCGGAAGCCGCCAAAGCCGTAGACGAGCGCCGACCACACGCCGCCCGTCGAGGCCGTGTGGACTCCGTCGGCCGCGTTCTCGTGCAGGTCGGCGAGGTCGACGTAGAGCCCATCCCAGAAGTAGCGCAGCGCGAGCTCGTGGTAGCCCACCTCGGCCGCGATGATCGACTGGACCACGCCCGACAGCGTCGAGTCGCCCGTGGTGATCGGGTCGTAGTACTCGAAGTCCTTGCGCTTCTGTTCGGGCGTGAAGTGCTCGCCCTGGAGGAACAGGGCGAGGACCACATCGGCCTGCTTGAGGACCTGAAAGCGGTAGATGACGAGCGGGTGGAAGTGCAGCAGCAGCGGGCGCTTGTCGGCGGGCGTGTTCTCGAGGTCCCACACCTCGCGCTCGTTGAACAGCGCATCCTGCGGGTGGATGCCCAGGAGGTCGTCCCACAGGATCGCCATGCCGTCGGCGGCGCGCTCCCACTCCGTGACCTCGTCGGGCGTGACGCCCAGGCGCGCGACGACCTTCTCGAACTGCTCGGGCCAGCGGTCGCGGAGCTTGCCGAGGCTCTTGGCCGCCACGCGCAGGTTAAACCTGGCCATCACGTTCGTGTAGAGGTTGTCGTTCACCACGGTCGTGTACTCGTCAGGGCCGGTCACGCCGTGGATGCGGAAGGACTCGCCCTTGCCCTCGACCTTGCGCCAAAAGCCCAGGTCGGCCCACATGCGCGCGGTCTCGATGAGGATGTCGATGCCGTTGCGCGACAGGAACTCGTCGTCGCCCGTGGCCCTCACGTACTTGTCGACGGCGAAGGAGATGTCTGCGTCGATGTGATACTGCGCGGTGCCGGCCGCGTAGTAGGCCGAGGCCTCCTCGCCGTTGATGGTGCGCCACGGATACAGGGCGCCGTGCTGAGCGAGCTCGGCGGCGCGCCTGCGCGCGGCCGGAAGCATCTGGAAGCGGTACCGCAAGGCGTTGCGGGCAATGATGGGCGACGTGTACGTGAAGAACGGCATCACGTAGATCTCGGAGTCCCAGAAGTAGTGGCCGCCGTACCCGGAGCCGGTGAGGCCCTTCGCGGCGACCCCCAGGCCGTCGCCGCGCGCCGCGGCCTGCGCGAGCTGGAACATGTTCCAGCGCACGGCCTGCTGCACGTCGTCGTGACCCTCGATCTCGACGTCCGAGCGGTCCCAGAAGCCCTCGAGCCAGGCCCGCTGGTCCTCGTACTGCTTGGTGATGCCCTCGGCAGCGACGCGGTCGAGGGTGCGATGGCAGCGGTCGGCGAGCTCGCGCGCGGGCACCACGCGCGACGTGTGATAGCTGACCACCTTGGTCAGGGTGAACGACTGGCCCGGCTGCGGGCGGGCGCGGAAGACGTGCTTCGCGTAGTCCTCCTCGGACTCGCAGACCGTGTCGAACTCGCCGTCGAAGTCCACGGAGTGCTCCATCGCGACGGCGAGCGTCATCTTGGAGTTTTCCGCCTGGTATCCCAGCACCGCGCGGCGGTCGTCGCCCGTGTGCAGACGCGGCTCGAGCACACGCTTGTCGAGCTTGGAGGCCTTACGCGGGTCGTTGATGCCGCTGCTAGGGGTGGGGTTAGCGCGGTACTCGTCGATGCCAGCGGCGCGGTTGAGCAACTGCGAGGAGATCGCAATGGGCGCCTCCTCGTCCAGCAGCGTGACCTCGAACTCCATGACCGCCACGTGACGCTGTGCGAACGAGACCATGCGGCGCGAGCGGATGCGCACGCGGTTGCCCGACGGGGTGCGCCACAGCAGTTCGCGCGTCAGCACGCCCTCGCGCATGTCGAGCACTCGCGAGTACTCGATGAGGTCCGCGATCGACAGCAGGAGGGGCTCATCGTTGACGTAGAGCCTGATGATCTTGGGATCGGGCACGTTGACGATGGTCTGGCCCGTGCGCGCGAAGCCGTAGGCCTCCTCGGCGTGCAGGATGTCCCACGTCTCGTGGAAGCCGTTGATGAAGGTGCCGTGCGCGTGAGCGTCGTGGCCGTCCTCGATGTTGCCGCGCAGGCCCAGGTAGCCGTTGCCGACCGCGAACAGCGTCTCGGTGACGCCCAGGTCGTCCTTCGAGAACTCCGTCTCGACCAGGCGCCAGGGGTCGGCGGGGAAACGCAGCCGGTCCAGGTACTGCGGCGAGGTGGTGTCGCCGCTGGGGCGCTCGGCCGCCCTCATCCGACGAGCTCCTGGAGGTCGTCCACCACAAGGTCGGCGCCGTGCGTCAGCAGTTCGTCGGCACCCGCGCCACGGTCCACGCCGATCACCAGGCCAAAGTCGCCCGCCGCGCCGGCTTGGACGCCCGAGAAGGCATCCTCGACGACCACGGCGACCTCCTGGGGTACCCCGAGCAGGGCCGCGGCGCGCTGGTAGGTGTCCGGCGCGGGCTTGCCAGGGATCTTGTCGCGCGCGGCGACGGCGCCGTCCACGACGATCTCGAAGTGGTGGTCGAGTCCCGCTGCCGCGAGCACCTCGGGGGCGTTGCGCGAGCTCGACACCACGGCCATCGGGACGCCGAGCGCGTTCAGGTGATCGATCAGCGCGACCGAGCCCGGATAGGGCGCGATGCCCTCGTCGCGCAGCACCGCGGCAAACATGTCGTTCTTGGCGTTGCCCAGGCCGCACACCGTCTCGGTGCCGGCGGCGTCGCTGGGGTCGCCCTCGGGAAGAGTGATGCCGCGGCTCGCGAGGCACGCCCGCACGCCGTCGTAGCGGGGCTTGCCGTCAACGAACGCGAAGTAGTCCTCGTCCGTATACGCCGGCGTGACGCCGTGGGCCGTGAAGTAATCGGTGAACATGCGCTTCCACGCGTTCATGTGGACCTCGGCGGTCGGGGTAAGCACCCCGTCCAGGTCGAACAGTGCGGCGCCAAAGCGACGGTCGCTCACCTGGGGGATGGCCCAGGCAGTCTCGGTCGTGGTCACGCTTCCTCCCTCGTATTCGCGGTCAGCGTGCCGGACATGCGAACAATGCGACTGTCCGCCACCACGGCACTTCCGATAGTAGTGACGCGGATGGGGGGGCTGTCCATTCCCTGGTGAACCAGACCTCTGGTCGGTTTGGCCCACAGTTGGGGCGCGAGTGGCGCGAGCGGCTGGTGTGACGCGCACCGGAGCACCACCGGCACACATGCGTCACAGGTGTGGGCCAAACCGACCCACAGGCCGAGCCAAGCCGACGTCAGGCGGGCCTAGCGAGGCGAGTGGAAGCGCTGTTGCGTGGCCTCAAGTCCGTGCTCGATCACGGACTCGACGGCGTCGGCGCCGTCGGAGATCAGCAGGTCGAGTTCCTTGCGCTCTGCGGCAGAGAAGGGCTTGAGCACGAAGGTCGCGGCATCCATGCGGCCTGGCGGGCGGCCAATGCCGACGCGCACGCGGATGTAGTCGGGCGTGCCGAGCGCCTTGGTGATGTCCTTCAGCCCGTTGTGGCCGCCCGAGCCGCCGCCGCGCTTGAGCCGCACCTCGCCAAACGGGATATCGAGCTCGTCGTGGACCACGATCACGGCGGTCGGCTCGACCGACTGGTACTTGGCGAGCGAGGACACGGGGCCGCCGGAGACGTTCATGTAGGACATCGGCACCGCGACCACGACGGCCTGGCCCGCGAGGCGCACCGTCGCGGCCCTGGTGCGGGTCTTCTTGTGCACCGACAGCGCCCCACCGCCGCGCGCTGCGAGTTCATCGACCACCATCTGGCCGATGTTGTGGCGGGTCCCCGCATACTCCTCGCCCGGGTTGCCCAGGCCGATCACGAGCGCGCTCAACGGTGTCTCCTCATGGGTGGAAGTCTGCCGTGACGCACGAGGCGCCCGCCACCAGCGGTGACGGGCGCCTCGTGTCACGAATACGCGAAAGGCTTAGGCCTCGTCGCCCTCGGCGGCCGCGGGGGCCTCCTCGGCAGCCGCGTCGTCCTCCTCCTGCGCCTGCGGCGCGGCGATGGAGGCGATCTGCTGGTCGACGTCACCGGCGAGCTCGATGCCCTTGGGGAGGTTCACGTCGGAGGCGAGGATCTTCGCGCCCTCCTCGAGTCCCTCGATCGAGACCGTGAAGGACTCGGGCAGGTGGGTCGCCTCGGCGAGCACCTGGAGGGTCGAGGCCTCCTGGAAGTGGATGGTGCCAGGAGCCGACTCGCCCTCGAGGTGCAGCGGGATGTCGACGACGATCTTCTCGCCCTTCTTCACGATGAGCAGGTCGACGTGGACGATCCACGGCTTGATGGGGTGACGCTGCACGTCCTTCGGGACGGCGAGCTCTTCCTTGCCGTCGAACTGCACCGTGAGGAGCGCGTTCGAGTTCTTCAGCGCCATCATCGTGTCGTGGCCGGGCAGGGTCAGGTGCACGGGGGCGGCGCCGTGGCCGTACAGGACCGCGGGGATCTTGTCATTGGCGCGGATGCGGCGGGCGAAGCCCTTACCGAAGTCGCTGCGGATCTCTGCCGCGAGCACAAGCTTGTCAGACATGGGGTTCTCCTTGGGAGTCGGTGGTGGAGCCAGGCAAGGCAGGCGTCAAACATCACACCGCCGCGTCGATCACGTCGGCGCCCAGAGGGGCCCAACCTCGCCGTGGAACTCGAATAGTGTACCCGACGCCGCCCCGCTCGGGCACGTCGACGGCGGCACGCGGAATACGACCGGCCTCGCCGAATGTTGTTAGGCGCATGGCTACGACACCGACGTCCATCAGGCAGGGCTCCAGCGGAGACGCCTGGGAGAAGGGCGCCCGCGCAGGGTACGCCGTCTCCGGCGGTCTCCACCTCATGCTCGGCTACCTCATCGCACAAGTCGCCTTCGGAGGCGGCGGCGAGGAGGCGAGCTCCAGCAACGCGCTGTCTCAGGTGGGCGAATCCACCCTTGGCGCGGTCCTGCTCTGGATCGCTGTGGTCGCCTTCGCGGCGCTGGGCCTATGGCAGTTGGCCGATGCCACACTCTCCCACCGCAAGGCGAGCGACCGTTTCAAGGCGCTCGCCAAGGCAGGTGTGTACCTGGTTCTCGCGGTCACCGCCGCGTCGGTCGCGATGGGCTCGTCTGGCGGCAGCGACGACCAGCAGGCCGAGGGCCTGGTGTCGACGGCGCTGGGGTGGCCCGGCGGCCAGTTCATCGTCGGCGCGGTGGGCCTCGGCATCATCGCGGCGGGCCTCTTCCACATCGTGAAGGGCGCCAAGAAGAAGTTCCTGGAGGACCTCACGGGCGTCCCGCGCGGATCGGGTAAGGCCGTGCGCGGGCTCGGCATGGTCGGGTACATCGCGAAGGGCATCGCACTCGGCGCCGTGGGCGCCCTGATCACCTACGCGGCCGTCACCGCCGATCCCGACAAGGCCGAGGGCCTCGACGGCGCGGTCCAGAGCCTGCTCGACCTGCCCGGTGGGCAGATCATCGTGGTGCTCGTCGGCGTCGGCTTTGCCGCCTACGGCCTGTACTCGTTTGTCCGCGCCCGCTACGCGAGGATGTGATGAGAGTGATCTCCCCCGGACCTTGGCCCGTCGCGCCCACCGGACGCGAAACCGGACGGGCGATGCTGCGCCGCGTCCTCTTTCCCGCCGCCGTCCTGTGGGTCGCCGTCGTGGGAGTGGGATTCCTCGTCGTCGACGTCGTCGCGCTCGACGAGCGCGCCATCAGCGAGGCCTTCGTCGACGTGCGCACCCCTGCCATGAACACCGTCACGGCGGTGGTCTCCGAGATGGGCAACACCCAGGTCCTGATGGCCACATGCCTCCTTGTGGTCGTCATCGTGTGGTGGCAGACCAAACAATGGTGGTTCGCGATGGTGCCGGCGCTCGCGCTCGGCGTCGAGGCCCTCGTGTTCCTGACCGCCTCCATCGTCGTGGGCCGCGAGCGCCCCGAGGTCGAGCAGCTCGATCACGCGCCGCCCACCTCGAGCTTTCCCAGCGGCCACACGGGGGCCTCGACCGCCGTGTACCTCGCCTTCGCGCTGTGCGCGACGCGCATCCAGAACGCCGGCCTGCGCGTGTCCGTGCAGGTCATCTGCGTCGTGGTGCCCGTGGGTGTGGGACTCTCGCGCGTCTACCGCGGCATGCACCACCCCACCGACGTCATCGCCGGCTGGGCCGTGGGCACCACGTGCGCGCTCATCGCGTGGAGTTGGCTGCCGCTGCGCGACGCGGCCGCACTGGCCGCACGGGCAGAAGCGCCCCTCACCGCAGGTGAGGGGCGCCCCTAAGCCGGCGACCGCATCGGCCGCCTGACATCAGACGTTGCCGTTGAACAGGCTGGTGACGGAACCGTCGTCGAAGATCTCCCGCACGGCGCGAGCGAGCAGAGGCGCGATCGACAGGATGGTGAGCTTGTCGAAGCGGGACTCCTCGGGCACCGGCAGGGTGTCGGTGATGACGACCTCGCTCACGCCGGAATCGCGCAGGCGCTGGACCGCGGGGCCCGACAGCAGTCCGTGCGTCGAGGCGACGATGACGTCCTTGGCGCCGTTCTCGAACAGGGCCTCGGCGGCCTGCACGATGGTGCCGCCGGTGTCGATCATGTCGTCGACCAGCACACAGGTGCGGCCCTCGACCTCACCGACCAGCTCGTGCACCTTGACCTGGTTGGGCACGGACGGGTCGCGACGCTTGTGGATGATCGCGAGCGGGGCACCCATGTGGTCGGACCACTGGTCGGCCAGGCGCACGCGGCCCGCGTCGGGCGAGACGATCGTCAGGTTGTCGGGGGCGACGCGCGAGCGCACGTACTGCGCGAGCAGCGGCATGGCCCACAGGTGGTCGACGGGGCCGTCGAAGAAGCCCTGGATCTGCGACGTGTGCAGGTCCACCGACATGATGCGGTCGGCGCCTGCGGTCTTGAACAGGTCGGCCATCAGGCGGGCGGAGATCGGCTCGCGGCCCTTGTGCTTCTTGTCCTGACGGGCGTAGCCGTAGCAGGGCATGATCACGGTGATGCGCTTGGCCGAGGCACGCTTGAGCGCGTCGACCATGATCAACTGCTCCATGATCGCCTCGTTGATGGGCGCCGCGTGCGACTGCAGGACGAACGCGTCCGCGCCACGCACCGACTCACCGAAGCGCACATACAGCTCGCCGTTGGCGAAGGTGTACGCGGTGGTCGGGAGGAGTTCGATGCCCAGCTCGGAGGCCACCGCATCGGCGAGCTCGGGGTGTGCCCGACCACTCGCTAGGACCATCCGCTTCTCGCTAGCGTGCGAGATGTCTGAGCTCATGACACTCCTCATGTCGAGTTCTGGGCAGGCGCAGGCTCTACTCTAATGGCCGCGCGGGGGTGCGTGGTGTGGCGACGGTCCTGATCAGCGCTCGTCGGGGTGCGTGGGCGGCTCCGCCTCGGGGCTCGTCGCCGACTGCGGCTCCTCGGTCGCGGCCTTCGCCGCCTTGGCCGATGCCGTGCCTGGCCTGCGCGACACGACCCACCCGTCCACGACCTGCTGGGGCACGTGGTTGCGCGCGAGCGATCCCGCGGGGACGTCGCGACGGACGGTCGCACCGGCGCCCGTGTACGCACCGTCGCCGATCGTGACCGGCGCGATCAGCTGGTTGTCGGAGCCGATGCGCACGTGGCTTCCCACCGTGGTGTGGTGCTTATGGACGCCGTCGTAGTTGACGAAGATCGTCGCGGCGCCGATGTTGCTGTGCTCGCCGATGGTCGCGTCACCCACATACGACAGGTGCGGGACCTTCGAGTGGGCGCCGATGGCGGCGTTCTTGGTCTCGACGAAGGCGCCGATCTTGCCGTCGGCTCCCAGGTGCGTGCCTGGACGCAGGAACGAGAAGGGCCCGACGGTTGCCCCGCCGTCGATGACCGCACGCGTGCCGTGGGTGCGGGTCACGGTGGCGCCGGCGCCCACCTGGACGTCGGTGAGGGTGGTGTCGGGGCCCACGGTGGCGTTGGTGGCGATCTCGGTGGCGCCGTGCAGCTGGGTGCCGGGCAGGATGGTCGCGTCGGGCGCGAGCTGGACGTCGGCATCGATCCACGTGGTCGCGGGGTCCACGATGGTGACGCCCTCGCGCATCCAGTGCTCGACGATCCGGTCGTTGAGGGCGCGGCCCAGCGCGGCGAGCTGGACGCGGTCGTTGACGCCCTCGACGGATTGGGCGTCGGGCGCGACGAAGGCGTGGGTGTGGCCGCCCGCGGCGCGCGCGATCGCGATGACGTCGGTGAGGTACATCTCGCCCTGGGCGTTGTCCTGCCCCAGGTGGGACAGGGCGTCGCGCAGGTGGGCCGCGTCGAAGACGTAGATGCCGGCGTTGATCTCGGTGATCGCGCGCTGGTCCTCCGTGGCGTCCTTCTGCTCGACGATCGCGAGCACCTCGCCCGCGTCGTCGCGCACGATGCGGCCGTAGCCGGTGGGGTCGGGCACCTGGGCCGTCAGCACTGTCACGGCCGCGCCGTGCTCGGCGTGCGCGTCGACCAGCTGGCCCAGCAGCTCGCCGTCGACGAGGGGCACGTCGCCGCTCGTGACGACGATGGCGCCTTCGACCTGGGTCTCCATCACGGAGTTGTCGCCCGCGGCGCCCGCCGCGACCTGCGCGGCGATCGCTGTCGCATCGAGGGCGGACAGGCCGCAGTAGACGGCGCGTCCCGTGCCGGGGATGTCGTCCTGATCGGCCAGCAGTGCCTGAGGCGCGAGCTCCTCAATGTGCGCGGCGACACGGTCGCGCTCGTGGCGCACCACCACGACCACGCGCTGGGGCTCGAGCGCCGCGGCGGCGTGGAGGGCGTGGCCCACGAGCGAGCGCCCGGCGATCTGGTGGAGCACCTTGGGTGTCGCGGACTTCATGCGGGTACCTGCGCCGGCCGCGAGGATCATCACGGCTGCGGGACGGGAATGACTCACCGGATCCCCTTGTCTGGCGCGGGTCGCGCCGTCGATCGGACTCGTGGACTCACTCTATCCGCGCCCCACCCGGCGCCCCACCCGGCGCACCCCGGCCTGTGCCGCTCACCACACGGCAGTGACGCATGGTGCCGGTGAGGCTCATGGGGATACCCATGAGCCTCACCGGTCTCGTGCGCACCAGCCGTGTGTTGCGCGGTACGCGCGAGGGCGATCGAGCGCAGAATTTCGAGGGGTGCCGTGGCTCCGCCCACAGGATTCGAACCTGTACTGCGAGGCTCCAAAGGCCTGCGTGCTGCCGTTACACCAGGGCGGATCGGCGGCCCGGGCAACACCCGGGTGCCCCAGTCTGCCAGGATTCGCGGCACACTAGGGACCGTGACCGACGAACGCAAGGCTCCCCGCGCCCGCATGACGGCGCGCGATCGGCGCGAGCAGCTGCTCACCGTATCGCGCTCCCTGTTCGCCGAGCGCGGGTTCGAGGGCACGTCCGTCGAGGAGATCGCGGCGCGTGCCGACGTGTCGAAGCCCGTGGTGTACGAACACTTTGGCGGCAAGGAAGGCGTGTACGCCGTCATCGTCGACCGCGAGGTCGAGGCGCTCCTCGGCGCCCTGTCAGGAGCCCTCGCCGAGCGCGGCCACCCCCGCCAACTGGTCGAGCGTGCCGCCCGCGCCCTGCTGGACTACATCGAGTCCTCCCCCGACGGCTTCCGCATCCTGGTGCGCGATTCGCCCGTCGCGCAGGCCTCCGGGACGTTCTCCTCGCTCATCGGCGACGTCGCCAACCAGGTGGAGCACCTGCTCGCGCATCAGTTCGTCAAGCGCGGGCTCGACCCAGCCTCGGCGCCCATCTACTCGCAGATGCTCGTGGGCATGGTGGCGCTGACCGGACAGCACTGGGCGGAGGTGCGCGAGCCCAGCAAGGACGAGGTTGCCGCCCACCTCGTGAACCTCGCCTGGAATGGGCTGAGCAACTTCGAGCGCGACCCGATGGCGCCCGGCTCGGACACCACCCCCCTCGCCTAGCGACAACACCCCTGGTCCTGCCCTATCGTCGGGCATAACGACTTTTGGGAGGACGTCATGATTCAGGGATTCAAGGCATTCATCACCCGCGGCAACGTGGTGGATCTCGCGGTCGGCGTGGTCATCGGCGCGGCCTTCACGGCCATCGTCAACGCCCTCGTCAACTCGATCATCAACCCATTGATCGCGGCGATCTTTGGTCAGTCGGACCTCGCGCAGGTCGCGACCTGGACCCTGAGCGACGGCGGCACTCCTGATGACCCTGCCGACGATGCCATCCTGTCCTTCGGCGCCGTCCTCGATGCGGCGCTCAACTTCCTCTTGGTTGCCGCCGCCATCTACTTCCTTGTCGTCCTGCCGCTCAACCGGCTTGCCGAGCGCCGCAAGAAGGACGAGCCCGCGCCGGGCGAGTCTGTCTCGCCTACCGAGATCGAGCTCCTAGTCGAGATCCGCGACGCCATCCTGGCCAGCAAGACGGCCGATGCCGCGGGTCCTGAGGAGCCGAAGGCGCCGTAACGCCGGGGCGCCTCCCGTAGGCGCCAGTGACCGTCTGGTCGCCTGTGGCGCCTACGGCGCCTGGATGGTCGCGCCCGTCGCGGGAGCCGATGCCGTGAGCACCGTGTCCGCGACCTCCTCCGCCCTGAGGTGGGCGGCGATCGCGAGCGCGTGCTGGCGCGAGCGCGCCAGGGCGGCGACGGTCGGTCCGGACCCGGACACCATCACGCCGAGAGCGTCGGCGTCCTCCGCGGCGTCGATCACGCGGTGAAGGCGCGGCGCCAGCGTGAGGGCCGGGCCCTGCAGGTCGTTGTGGAGGCTCGCGCCCAGGGCGTGGGCGTCTCCGGCCATGAGCGCCGTCATCACGGCCTCGCTGATGCGCGGCTCCCCCACCGCGATTTCGCCAGCCGCGACCTGGCGGTCGAACTCGCCGTACACGGCGGGCGTGGACAGGCCCCACGACTGCGTGGCGAGGACCCAGTGGAACTCGCCGTGCGTCATCGCGGGCGACAGGTCGGAGCCGCGCCCCAGGCCCACGGCCGTGTGGCCGTGCAGCGCAAAGGGGACGTCCGCGCCAATCGTGGCGGCGACGGTGTCCAGCTCGGCGCGCGACAGCGCGAGCTCCCACGCCTCGGCGCAGGCCAACATTGCGGCGGCGGCGTCGGCCGATCCCCCGGCCATGCCGCCCGCCACGGGCACGCCCTTGACGATGTGCAGATCCGCGCCGTCGTCCACGCCGTAGGTGTCGCGCAACGCCTGCGCCGCGCGCACCACGAGGTTGTCGGGCCCGGTGGGCACGGCCGCGACGTCGATGCCCAAGCCGCGCGGCGCCTCCACGGTGACGCGGAGCTCGCCGTCCTCGCGGGGAGTCGCGGTGACGGTCTCGAACAGGTCCACCGCCTGGAAGACGGTCGCGAGCGGGTGGTAGCCGTCCTCGCCCAGGGCCCCGACGGCCAGTTGCAGGTTGACCTTGCCGGGGGCGCGGACCGTGACGGCTCTCATGCCTGTAGCGTGCCAGACCCGTCCGCGACAGCGCCGCCGCTAGCCGCCAGCGCCTCGGCGATGCGCGCGAAGTCCTCGATGCCCAACTGCTCACCGCGGGTCAGCGGCGGGATGCCGACACTCAGCAGCGCCGCCTCGGCGGCCGCGCCCGAGCCCGCAAGCCCGGACAGCGCACCGCGCAGCCCCTTGCGTCGCTGCGCGAACGCCGCGTCGATCACCGCGAAGACCTCCTTGCGGGACGCCGTCGTCGTCGGCTGCTCGCGCCGCTCCATCAGTACCAGCGCGGAGTCCACCCGCGGCACGGGCCAGAACACGGCGCGGCCCACGTCGCCCGCGCGGCGCGTGGCGGTGTACCAGGCAGCCTTCGCCGACGGGATGCCGTAGGTGCGCGAGCCGGGTGGCGCGGCGATCCGGTCGGCCACCTCGGCCTGCACCATCACGAGCACCTTCGCGAGGGCGGGGAAGGTCTCGAGGAAGTGCAGGATCACCGGCACGGAGACGTTGTAGGGCAGGTTCGCGACCAACGCATCGGGCGACGTCGGCAGCTCGGTCACGCGAAGCGCGTCCTGGTGGATGACCGTCAGCCGCTCGGCGGCCTCCGGCGCATGCGAGGCAACGGTGTCGGGCAGCGCCGCCGCGAGGATCGGGTCGATCTCCACCGCGGTCACGCGGGCACCGGCCTCGAGCAGCGCGAGCGTCAGCGAGCCCAGGCCGGGGCCCACCTCGACCACGTGGTCGCCTGGCTGGACGCCGGCGATGCGCACAATGCGGCGCACCGTCCCGGCGTCGACCACGAAGTTCTGCCCCCACTTCTTGGTGGGCGCGGTGCCGAGCGACTCGGCCAGCGAGCGAATCTCGGACGGGCCGAGCAGGTCGGCCACGGGTTTAGTACCAGCCGATGCGCTCGGAGTGACCCCACGCGGCGCACGGGGTGCCGTAGCGACCGCTGATGTAGCCCAGGCCCCACTTGATCTGCGTCGCGGGGTTGGTGGCCCAGTCGGATCCGGCCGAGGCCATCTTCGAGCCGGGCAGCGCCTGCGGGATGCCGTGGGCGCCCGAAGAGCTGTTGTGGGCGTTCGAGTTCCAGCCCGATTCACGCGTCCACAGCGCGTTGAGGCAGCTCCACTGGTCGCCGGTCCAGCCGCGAGCGGCGGCCAGCTCCTTGCCGATCGCGCGGTTGGTGCCGGAGTTGGAGACGCCGGTGGGGATCTTGGGTGCGGCGGGCTCGGTGCGGGTGCCGATGGCGACGACCTCGTCGACCGGCTCCTCGACCACCACGGACATGGCCTCTTCGCGCTCGACCTCGACGCCGTCCTTCATGGTGACGTTGTAGCTGACCAGCAGCGTGCCGTCCTCACCCTCGGTGACGACCTTCTCGGTGCCCTTGTCCTCGGATGAGTCGTTCTTCTCGACCGAGCCGTGCTCGATCGCGACTTCCTTGGTCTCGGTGACGATCGAGATGTCCGCCGCGGCAGCCTCGACGGGCGCCAGCGTGGTCTGGGCGATCGACTCGGCCTCCTCGGAGGAGGGGGCGGCGAAGGCGTTCACACCCACGGAGGCGAACGATCCGAAGGCGAAGGCGCCCACCGCGGCGGTGGCGATCACGCCCTGAGCGGTGCGCACGCGCACACCCTTCTTGTGACGCTGCTCCCGGCGTCCTCCAGGGGCAGGCGTCGTGCGTCGGTAACTCAAGCGGTCAATCCTTTCGTCTCGTCGCGGCCATCAGTTTTCGCGACGATTCACCGGACTGTTATCTCATAGTTACATTCGGATGCGCCAGTCCTAGGTACGGCCGATGCCATAGCCGGGCGGGTGATAAAGGTCACCTACCAGGGACCATACAGGTCGTTCGAGGTCTCCCAGATCCGGGTGCAGAACGCCTCGAGATCCATGCCGAGCACGTCGGCGAGGGTGCGGGCGGTGATCGCCGCCATCGCCGGGGAACCCGGCTGACCACGGTGCGGATGGGGCGTGAGGAACGGCGCGTCGGTCTCGACGAGCATGCGGCTGGGCGGCGTCACGGCGGCCGCGGCCCGCAGCGCATCGTTGTTCTTGAAGGTCACGGTGCCGGCGAACGACAGGTACCAACCCTCGGCCACCGCGAGGCGCGCCATGGCGGCGTCTCCGGAGAAGCAGTGGAACACGGTGACGTCGGGCGCGCCGTCCGCCAGCAGCACCTCGATGACGTCGGCGTGCGCGTCGCGGTCGTGGATCTGCAGCGGCAGGTCCAGCTCCTTCGCCAGCGCGATGTGGTCGCGGAAGGAGCGCAGCTGCGCGTCGCGTCCCTCGGGCCCGGTGCGGAAGTAGTCCAGCCCCGTCTCCCCCACCACGCGGATGCGCTCGCCGCGCGCGAGCGAGGCGATCTCCGAGAAGGCGGCCTCGTAGTCACCTGACTCGGCGAGCACCGCCGCGTCGTTGGGGTGCAGCGCCACCCCGCCAAGCATCTGCGGGAACCTAGCCACGGCATCGGCCGTCCAGCGAGCCGACTCCAGGTCGCAGCCGATGTTGACCACCCGGGTGACCCCGGCATCGGCCGCCTGAGCGAGCCGCGCCTCGACGGACAGCGGCTCGTCGCCGGCCGGGTACTCGAGGTGGCAGTGGTTGTCGACGATGGGCGCCGGGAGCGCCTCAGGGACGGGCGGCCAGGCTCCGCGGCGCGTCACTCGTCGTCGCCACGCATCCGCTGCAGCTCGTCCTCCACGATGGAGTCGTCGAGCTTGACGAACACGGGCGAGGGCTTGTCGACGGGCGTGCCGGGCACAATGTCCCTGCGGCCCCACGTGCCGTGCGCGGCCGAGTAGTCGCCCTGGATGACCGGGTAGTGGCGGCCCGCGATGTCCAGGTCGTCGACCTCGTTCATCTGGGGCATGGGCGCGATGGTGTCGGTGCCGCCCAGGGCCTCGTGGACCTTCTGAGCGCTGTGCGGCAGGAACGGCGCGAGCATCGTGTTGGCGTCGGTGACCAGCTGCGCGGCGACGCCCAGCACGGTCTCCATGCGCGCGGGATCCTCGGTCTTGAGCTTCCACGGCGCGGTGTCGGCCAGGTACTTGTTGGCCTCGCCCACGGCCTTCATGGCCTCGGAGATCGCCGCGCGCTGACGGTGCGCACCCAGCAGGTCGCCCACCGTCGTGAACGCGGCCTCGGAGGCGGCGAGCACCGCGCGGTCCGCGTCGGTCGCGCCCTCGAGCGAGGGGATGGTACCCACATTCTTGTGCAGCAGGGTCGCGGTGCGGTTGACGAGGTTGCCCCAGCCGGCGACCAACTCGTCGTTGGTGCGGCGCTTGAACTCGGACCACGTGAAGTCGGAGTCGTGGCTCTCGGGACCCGCGGTCGCGATGAAGTAGCGCAGCGCGTCGGGCTGGTAGCGGGCCAGCATGTCGCGCACGTAGATGACGTGGCCGCGGCTCGAGGAGAACTTGGCGGACTCCATGGTGAGGAACTCGCTCGAGACCACCTCGGTGGGCAGCTGGAGGTCGCCGAACGGCGACAGCTGACCGCCCTTGGACCCGCGACCGTTGGCCGCGAGCAACTCGGCGGGCCAGATCTGCGAGTGGAAGGTGATGTTGTCCTTGCCCATGAAGTAGTAGGACAGCGTCTCGGGGTCGTTCCACCACTGACGCCACGCGTCGGGCTCGCCCTCGCGGCGCGCCCACTCGATCGAGGCGGACAGGTAGCCGATGACCGCGTCGAACCAGACGTAGAGGCGCTTGGCGGGGTTGTCCTCCCAGCCCGGCAGCGGGATCGGAATACCCCAGTCGATGTCGCGCGTCATGGCGCGCGGGCGCACGTCCGCGAGGAGGTTGCGCGAGAAGTTCAGGACGTTGGGGCGCCAGCCGTGGCGCGAGCCCAGCCAGTCCGACAGCGGCTCGACCATGGCGGGCAGGTCGAGGAAGAAGTGCTCGGTCTCGATGAACTTGGGCGTCTCGCCGTTGATGCGGCTGACGGGGTTCTTGAGGTCGATCGCGTCGAGCTGGTTGCCGCAGTTGTCGCACTGGTCGCCGCGCGCGCCGTCGTAGCCACAGATGGGACAGGTGCCCTCGATGTAGCGGTCGGGAAGGGTGCGGCCCGTGGACGGCGAGATGGCGCCGCGCGTGGTCTGCTCGATCATGTAGCCGTTCTTGTGCACGGCCGTGAACATGTCCTGCACCACCTGGTAGTGGTTGCCGGTCGTGGTCCGGGTGAAGAGGTCGTAGCTGAGGCCCAGCGACACCAGGTCCTCGACGATGACGCGGTTGTAACGGTCCGCGAGTTCCTGAGGGGTCACGCCCTCGCCCTCGGCCTGGACCAAAATCGGCGTGCCGTGCTCGTCGGTACCCGAGACCATGAGGACGTCGTGGCCCGCCATACGCATGTACCGGCTGAAGACGTCCGAGGGCACGCCGAAACCGGCGACGTGGCCGATGTGACGGGGCCCGTTGGCATACGGCCAGGCGACAGCGGAGAGGATGCGTGACATGGCGACCATCCTAGTGACCGTGCGGGGCGCCTTTCGCGGCGGTGCCAACGGCCGATGCCGTGGCTGGGTTCTCCCGTGAGGCGTCAGTCGTAGTCGGGGGCCGCGGGGAGGCCCAGGTGCTCCTCGAGCGTGGCTGCGCCGCCTTCTTCCAACGCGGCGGCCAAGTCCGTACCCACGTAGCGCACGTGCCACGGCTCGTACACATAGCCGGTCACGTCCTGCTGGCCGCGCGGGTAGCGCACCACAAAGCCGTACTCCCAGCCGTGCTCGGCGACCCACTGTCCGGCCGCCTCGTCGCCAAAGCAGCGCTTGATGCGGCATGCCGAGGACGCGTAGATGTCGACCGCCAGGCCCGTCTGGTGCTCGGAGTAGCCGGGCCTTGCGGAGAACGTCTCGGCCGAGCCCACGCCGCGGCGCGCCGAGTAGTCGGAGAAGAGCGACTGCTGGAAGCCGAACGCCCGGTAGGCGGTCGAGACGGAGAATCCGGCCCCGGCATCGGCCGCCGCCACATGCATCGCCTGCAGGGCATCCGCGGCCTCGGTCCGCATGCGCTGGCTGCCGCCACCGGGGATGCCGGTCAGCGCGACGAGGTCGGCCGGCGCGAAGGTGAGCGGCTCGAGCGGGCGCGTCTTGTTGACGACCACCGTGACCGAGGCCGGATCGTCGATGTCGAAGGCCAAGACTGCCGTCACCGACGGGGCATCGAGAGGCATCGAGACGTCTGGAGCTGTGACCGCGGCGATGCCTGAGCCCGGGGATGCCGCGCCGGGCTCGGCGGTGACCGTCACCGCGGGGATCGGAACATCCTCGGCTCCCGTGACCGCGTCCGGGCCGTAGGCCCACGCCGCTGTGCCGCCTGCCGCGCCGACCACGGCGACCGCGAGCGCGGCCGCTACTGCGGTCGTGGGCCGGCGCTGCCGCGAGTGAGATCCCGTCACGCGGAGCCCTGACGCGCGGCGAGGACGGCGGCATACAGTTCGCGCCGGGGCACGCCCGCGGTGGTGGCGAGGTCCGCCACGGCGTCCTTGGCGCGCTCGCCCGCCTCGACCCGGGCGAGGGCCTCGGCGACCAGGGCCTCCATGGTGGGGGCCTGCGCCGGACGGCCCGCGACGGTGACGACGATCTCGCCGCGCACGCCCTCGCCCGCCCAGGCGGCCAGGTCCGCCAGGGGCCCACGCCGGGTCTCCTCGTGGGTCTTGGTGAGCTCGCGGGAGACCGCTGCCGGGCGCTCGGCACCGAAGGCGAGGGTCATCGCCTCGAGCGTGGCCGCGAGCCGGTGCGGTGCCTCGAAGAACACCATGGTGCGGGGCTCGGTCGCCAGGTCGGTGAGCGCGCGGGCGCGCTCGCCCTCCTTGCGCGGGAGGAACCCTTCGAAGCAGAACCGGTCGGTGGGCAGGCCCGACAGCGCGAGCGCGGTGAGCACGGCCGAGGGTCCAGGCAGCACCTCGACCGCCACCCCGGCCGCCGCCGCGGCCTCGACCACACGGAAGCCGGGGTCGGAGACCGTCGGCATGCCGGCATCGGAGACCAGCACCACGAGCGCGCCGGCCGCGGCGCGGGCCACGAGGTCCGCCGCGCGGTCGCGTTCGTTGTGGTCATGCACCGCGAGGACCTCGGCAGTGACGTCGATCTCGAGCCGTCTGGCGAGGTCGCGCAGGCGGCGCGTGTCCTCGGCGGCGACCACATCCGCCTCGGTGAGGGCCGTACGGAGCCTCGCCGACGCATCGGCCGTATTGCCGATAGGAGTGGCCGCGAGCACAAGCCGTCCTGTCATGGTCCCAAGCGTCGCATACGGCCTGCCAGGTTTCTGGCGGCCCGCCGTTAGGCTTCCCGTGTGATCGGGGAGAGACTGTGGCGCTGGCGCGTGGCGCTCATGGTGACCGTCGTCGGCGTGTTCGCCGCCGTGATGCGCTTCGGGTCCTTGGGCTTTCCCACGGACCTCGTGTTTGACGAGGTGTTTTACGCGCGCGGCGCGTACTCGCTGGTCGAGCTGGGCTTCGAGGGCGAATGGGGCGGAGACAACCAGGATTTCGCCCACGGGGACGTCTCGCAGCTGACCGACGAGGGCGACTTCGTGGTGCATCCGAATACCGGCAAGTTGCTGATCGGGCTTGGCATCAAGATGTTCGGCGCGACCCCCTTCGGGTGGCGCGTCGTCGGAGCGTTGCTGGGCGTCGCTGCCTGCATCATCCTCGCGTTCACCGCACGCCGGCTCTTCCGATCGACGATCTGGGGAACCGTCGCCGGGGTACTGCTCGCCGTGGACGGCGAGCACGTGGTGCTGTCGCGCACCGCCTTGCTGGATGGCTTCCTGACGTTCTTCGTGATCGTCGGCTTCGCGCTGCTCGTCCTGGACAGGACCCGCACGCGCGAGCGGCTGTTCGCCGCGGCCGAGGGCGAACGCGCGGCGCTGGGGTGGGGCCCCGAGGTGCGGCTGCCTGGAGGAGGGCCGAACCTGGGGGTGCGATGGTGGCGGCTCGCGGCCATCGTGGCGTTCTCCGTGTCGGTGACCGTGAAGTGGAACGGCCTGTACTTCATGGCGGCGTTCCTCGTGTTGTCGGTGGTGTTCGACTGGTACGACCGGCGCGCCGCGGGTTACGAGGGCTGGTTTGCAGGCGGGTTCGTGCGCGCCATCCCCGCGTTCCTCACCACTGTCGTGGCGCTGCCGCTGATCTACGTGGCGTCGTGGATCCCGTGGTTCACCTCGGAGAACTCGTGGGGGAGGCACTGGGCCGAGGACAGCCCCGGCGAGGGCATCACGTGGCTGCCCGATGCGCTCAACTCCCTCATCCACTATCACCAGCAAATGTGGGACTTCCATCGCGGCCTCGACACCCCGCACAACTACGAGTCGAACCCGTGGACGTGGCCGTTCCAGTGGCGGCCCACGGCGTTCTACTTCGAGGACGCACCGGACGCCGACTGTGGCGCGGAGCGCTGCGTCAGCGCCATCCATGCCATCGGCGAACCGCTGATCTGGTGGACCGCCTTCGCGGTGCTCCTGTATGCGCTGTGGCGGATCATCCGCCACCGCGACATGCTCGCGCTCACCGTCTCACTGGGATATCTCGCGGCGTGGGTGCCGTGGCTGCCGTTCGCCCACCGCACCATCTTCACGTTCTATACGGTCACCATGGCGCCGTTCGTGGTGCTGCTCGTGGTGTGGGCCATGCAACGCGTCGCGCAGCCCGCGCGGCTCGAGGGTGCCTGGAGCCCGCGCGGGCTGGCGATCGTCGGCGTGTTCCTGGGCGTGGCACTGGTCCTCGCCGGGTTCTTCACGCCCATCTGGACGGGCGAGCCCATCCCCTTCAGGTACTGGCAGGCACACATGTGGCTGCCCAGTTGGGTGTAGCGCTTTATTTGACGACGTCGAGGCCCGTGGATTCAGCGGCGTCGGCGATGCCGCCCGCGTCCACGACGGTGAGGCCCGCGTCCTCGAACACCGGCGTCGCCTGACCCGAACGGTTGCCGGACTGGCAGTAGACGACATACTCGGCGTCCTCGTCGAGCGCGGCGACATCGGCCGCGAACGTGGCCGACTGCAGGTCGAGGTTCACGGCGCCGTCGAGGTGGCCGCCGGCATATTCGGCCGGCGTGCGCACGTCCACGACGACCGAGTCCTCGGTCAGCTCGATGGACTCAGCCGGCGCCGAGCAGCCCGCGAGCGCGACGGCCGCCGTCAGCGCGAGCGCCCACGAGCGCACGGGGCTCAGCGTCGCCGCCATCAGTTGTGGCCCTGGCAGCGGTTCTCGGGCGCGACGCCAGCCAGGGCGTCCTCGACGTGCTGGCCGCAGCCGGCCCAGGTGGGCTTGCCGCACACATCACAGGTCACTCGCATGCACATGTTCTGTCCTTTCGTTGAGGGAGGCCACGTCCGTGGCAACGCGACGACTATACCCCAGGGGGTATTGTGATCGCATGCCAGACGACGTCGCCCCCGCGCCCGCCCCCGCCGCGGCGCCCTCCCCCGCTCCCTCCCCCGCGCCCGGCCGCTGGGTCGACGGCTACGCCGTTTCCGTCGTCAACGAACGCGCCATGCGGGCGGCCGCCGGACTGTTGTTCGCGGCCGGATTCGCCGCCTGGGGCTGGGGCCTCACCACCGGAGACCTACAGTTCATGAGAATGTTCGGCATCCTCTTCGCCGTCGACATGATGCTGCGACTGTTCGTCACGGGCGGCGCCTCGCCCACGGTCGCCCTCGGCTCTCTCGCCGTACGCCGCCAGCAGCCTGAATGGGTCGACGCGCGCTCCAAGGCCTTCGCCTGGGGCCTGGGTCTCACGATGGCGCTGGCCGGCTGCTTCTCACTGGGTTGGCTGGGACTGACCGCGGTCGCACAGACCATCTGCGGGCTGTGCCTGGCGCTCCTGTTCGCGGAGACCGCCTTCGGGCTGTGCGTGGGCTGCGCGCTCGCGCGCCGCTTCACCCGCCAGGCGCCGCAGCACTGCCCGGGCGGCACCTGCGACGCTACTGACCACGCCGCTCGATAAGTCGCGACAGCACGATCGCGGAGCGCGTCGAGTCCACCTGCTGCGGCGAGCGCACCTTCTCAAGCGCGAGCTCCAGGTGCCGGGTGTCCTTGGCGCGCAGGGTGACCAGGGCATCGGCCTGGCCCGTGACCGTGGTCGCCTCGATGACCTCGGGAATGCCGGTGAGGATGCGGCGCAGCTCGTTGGGCCCCACGATGCCGCGGCAGAACAGTTCGACGTAGGCCTCGGTACCGTGGCCCACGGCCTCGGGATCCGTGAGCACCGTGAAGCCGCGGATGACGCCATCCTCGGTCATCCGGTCCACGCGGCGCTTCACTGCGGAGGCCGACAGGCCGATCTTCTGACCGAGCTCGTGATAGCTCGCGCGACCGTCCTCGCGCAGCAGATCGAGGATGCGGGAATCGAGCGAATCCATGGCAAAGCACCTTTCCTGCGCGGCGCGCAACGTTACTTTGTAATTCCTCCCATACTCACATGATTTCCGCGCCTAAGGCCACTTTCGCGCGACGATTCCCTGTCATCCTGGACTGAGGGAGGTGAGCCAACGACGGCACCACGCGGCAGACCTCCCTGTCCCCGCCACCGATGAGACAAGGAGGCGAGTCATGGTGATGCTCGTCGACGTTCCCCGCATGTCCGCCTGGATCGCCCACACGGGCACCGCCCACGCGATCGTGGGGCTCCGCGACCGCCTCGAGGCCGACTACCGCCGCTGGCCCCAGTTCGATAAGACCCCTCGCATTGCGTCTCACTCCCCCATCGGCGTCATCGAGCTGATGCCGATCGCCGATGCCGACCGCTACGCATTCAAGTACGTCAACGGCCACCCCGAGAACCCCGTGCGCGGCTTCCAGACCGTCACCGCGTTCGGCGCGCTCGCCGACGTGCACAACGGCTACCCGATCCTCATCGCGGAGATGACGCTGCTGACCGCCCTGCGCACGGCCGCCACGTCCGCGATGGCCTCCTCCCACCTGGCCCGTCCCGACTCGACCACCATGGCGCTCATCGGCAACGGCTCCCAGAGCGAGTTCCAGGCCCTCGGTATGCGTGCGGCGCTCGGCATCTCCCGCCTACGCCTGTGGGACACGGACCCCTCCGCGATGGACAAGGTCGCCCGCAATCTCGAGCCGTGGGGCTTCGAGATCTACCGCGCCACGAGTGCCGAGGACGCCTGCCGCGGCGCCGACATCATCACCACCTGCACCGCGGACAAGGCCCTCGCCACCATCGTGCGCGACGAGTGGGTTGCCCCCGGCACCCACCTCAACGCGATCGGCGGCGACTGCCCGGGCAAGACTGAACTCGACCCCGCGATCCTCACCCGCGGCGACGTGTTCGTCGAGTTCACCCCGCAGACCCGCATCGAGGGCGAGATCCAGCAGCTCGACCCCGACCACCCTGTCACGGAGCTGTGGACCGTCATCGACGGCACCGTCCCAGGCCGCACCTCCGCCGAGCAGGTCACCGTGTTCGACTCGGTGGGCTTCGCGCTCGAAGACTTCTCCGCGCTGGCCTATCTGGCCGATGCCGTGGCCGGCACCGCATTCGCCGGCGAGGTGGACCTCGTCGCCGAGCCCCACGACCCGCGCGACCTGTTCTCACTGGTCGCCGCGGCCACGGCCGACCACGCCGCCCGGGTGAGCCGAGGCTCCCAGGCCGCGTGACGCATCGGCCCGTTGCAGGGTGGCGCCTACCGACGGTAGGCGCCACCCTGGCACGATGGGTGCCATGAACGCCGAACCCGCCGCCGCGCGCGTGCCCTCCGAGGTCGCCCAGGCCGCCCAGGCCGTCAAGGACGAGCGCCCCGATCACACGCCGCCCCCATGGGTCAACCGGTTCGTGTGGCAGTCGGCGTGGAAGGCCGTCGTCGTCATCGCACTCGCGGCGCTTGCCATCGTCGTCGTCATGCAGTTGCGCCATCTCATCGGCGTGCTGGTGATCTCGCTGTTCTTTGCGCTCGCGATCATCCCCGGGGTCGAGGCGCTGGTCAGACGCTTCCACATGAGGCGCGGCGCGGCCGTGGGCATCATCTTCATCACCGCACTCATCGCGCTGGTGTTGATGGTGTCGTTCCTGATCCCCGCAATCGTGCAGTTCGCCGCCGCCGTCAGCTCCCACTTCACGGAGTGGATGAACCAGCTCAACGTCTGGACCGCGGACTACCTAGGCGGCGAGGTGGTCGACACGGAGGCGGCCGAGGAGGCCACCGCGCCCATCCTGCGCGCCGTCCAGGAGTGGGGCGACAACGTGCTGGGCATCGTCTCGAGCGGGCTGGGACTCGTGTTCGACGTCTTTACGATCCTGACCTTCACGTTCTACTTCGCCGCCGACTTCCCCCGCCTGCTGCGCACCATCATGCGGCGCATGCCTCCCCACCGTCAGCAAGTGGTCGGCTGGGTGGCACGCACCTCGATCGAGCAGACCGGCGGCTACTTCTACTCTCGCCTGCTGCTGATGCTCATCTGCGGCACGGGCGCCTTCTTCGTCATGCTGCTCGTGGGCCTGCCGCTGGTCTACGCGCTGCCGATGGCCCTGTTCATGGGCTTCGTGTCCGAGTTCATCCCGTTCATCGGCACCTACCTGGGCGCGATCGTGCCATCGCTCGTGGTGCTCGCCGTCGAGGGCTTCGTGCCCACGCTCGTGCTCGTCGCGTACGTGCTGGTCTACCAGCAGATCGAGAACTACGTGCTCAACCCGCGGCTGTCGTCGAAGACCATGGAGCTCAACGGCGCCGTCGCGTTCGGTGGCGCCATGGCCGGTGGCGCGATCGCCGGACCCATGGGCGCGTTCATGGCGCTGCCCGTCGCGGCACTCATCACGTCGATCGCGAAGAACACGGGGCGCACCTACGACGTGGTCGAGCAGCTCGAGTCGGGCGAGGCCGACGAGCCGCGCGACCACGGTGCCGACGCTGTCGCGACCCCCGCCCAGGGAACGCCAGGCGCGTAACCCGACCACGGCATCGGCCGTCCGCCTGGGAGGTTCGCTTCCTGTGAGGAGGTTGGTGCGAGTTTCGGGGTCGCCACTCGCACCAACCTCCTCAAGGGAGGCACGGCGGATCACGGCGGAGCGGAGCGTCGCCCAAGCAACGACAAACGCCGGCCGCGTCACCCCCATGAGGAGGGACGCGGCCGGCGTCGTCGTCTGCGGACCGCTTAGCTGGCGGCCAGGATGTCGACCACGAAGACCAGGGTCGAGCCGCCGGGGATCGTGGCGGTGTCCGAGTCGCCGTAACCCAGATCCGGCGGGATCACCAGCAGCACCTGCGAGCCGACGGTCTGGCCGGCCAGGCCCTGCGTCCAGCCGGCGATGACCTGGCTGAGGCTGAAGGAGGCGGTGGTGCCGCGGTCCCAGGACGAGTCGAACTGCTCGCCGTCCCAGATCCAGCCGGTGTAGTTCACGGTGAGGGTGTCGGTCTCCTCGACCACATCGCCCGTGCCCTCGATGAGGGGCTGCACCACGAGCTCGGTGGGCATCTCGCCCGCGTCCGTGAAGTCGATGCTGGGCGCGCCCGTGTCATCGAGCGTGACGGTCGGCAGGCCCTCCTCGGGCTCGACCGCCTCACCCTCGGGACCGTCGAGGACGGTGGTGATCGAATCGACGGTCACGGCCATGTACTGCGACGCGGACATGTTGCCGTCGGCATCCTCGGCACCCGGGGAGGCGTAGATGAAGTCGGTGCCGACTGTCTGTCCCTGCAGCACCTCGTACAGGACCGGGTCGAGCCCCGCCTCGGCGTAGGTGACGGGTTCGGTCGCGCCGGTCTCGTAGGTCGAGTAGATCTGCGAGCCGTCCTCGCCCGACCACACGGTGTAGGCCAGGTTGATAAGCGCGCCCTCCTCGATGGCGTCGCCGTCACCCTCGGTAACCACGCGCGCCGCGGTGGCATCGACGGTCAGGGGCGACTCGAACTCGAGCGTGGGGGCGTCCTCCTCGCCGTCGGTCCAGGTGATGTCCTCGAGGACGGCCTCGGAGGCCGAGTTGTCCACGGTGGCCTCGGCCGTCGCGGATGTGGAGGGCGAGGTGGTGGCGTCGGTCTCGGCCTCGCTCGAGCAGGCGGTGAGGCCCAGCACCGAGAGGGCGCCGATCGCGACGACGGCGGTCCAGCGGGTGGTGATCAAGAGTAAAGCTCCTTGATTGGCGCCTTCGTGGCGCGCGGAGGCCGGGCATGGGCCGGCCCTGGTCACGGTCAGTCAACCGTTGGGCGCGCCGCAAGGTTCCCCACCGCGCGCCATTCCCAGCATTCTCTCAGGTATGGCCGATGCGCCGCGACGCCGTCACACCAGCGCGACGTGGAGGTCCTCGTCGTCCCGAGGCAACTCGTCTGCCACCGCGGAGACCTCCATCGAGACCAGGTCGACCGGGTCTCCGATAGTCGTCATGAAGGCCGTGTCCGCGGCGTCACGTCCGGTCGCGATGCGCACCAGGGACGGACGCGGCGCCAACGCAGTGGCGTCGACCACCCACCACTTTCCATCCACGAGCGCCTCCGCGACCGCGTGGAAGTCCATCGGCTTGAGGCCGGGGGCGTATACCGCGGCGACTCGCGCCGGCACGTCAAGGGAGCGCAGCATCGCCACCACCAGGTGGGCGAAGTCCCTGCACACGCCCGCGCGCGCCAGGACTGTCGCGACGGCCCCGTCGATGGGGCGCGAGGAACCGGACACGTACGCGAGCTGCGTGCCGACCCAGCTCGAGACGTGGCGAACAAGCTCATGGCCTTGTCTCCCGCCCGCCTCGGCCACTGCGATAGGCAGCAAGGTGTCTGACTCGCAGTAGCGGCTAGGGCGTAGATACGTCATGGTGTCGAGGGCCGATGCGGTGGCCTGCTCGACTCCGCCGGTCACCGTGGCGCGGTAGTCGACCTGGACCGTCCCGGCCGGGGCCGTGAAGCGGTGAAGGCGTGTGCCGTGCGCGTCGAGAATCTCCGTCGGGGTGATCCGCGCGCCGTCGCGAGTGATGGTCAGTTCTTCGTCGGCGTCGTACCCGGCGGCGACGGCGATGGCGAGCACCACATCCGCCGTCCCCGACGAGTCGAGCGTGAGCGAGGATGAGACGGTGCGTTTCATGTGCGCATCGTCTCACCGCTGGGCCCCCCAGGCCCGTAAATCCAGGACAAAAAGGTCGTGGCGTCCACAATGGGTTTGCCGTATTCCGCGGCCTTGCGTGCCTTGCCCGACTGTGTGCCACGCTCGGCCACCACCAGCAGGTCCGTGCGGGTCTTCGTCACCGACGGCACCGGCACCAGGCCAGCGGCCGTCGCCATCCGCTCCATGCGCGTGCGGTCGATCATGCCGCGCGACGACATGACCGTGCCGGTGAAGCACACGCGCGCGCCGGGCGTGAAGAGCTGCGCGGGGTCGGGTGGGCCCTCCAGGGCGAGGTCGGCCGGGAGCACCTCGACGCCGAAGTGGCGCTCGGCGTCCCGCAGCCGGGCCACGACCGCCTCGTCCTTGTCGATCACGCGTTCCCATGCGGCTACGAGCAGGTCGGACAGCACCGCCGCGGGGTCGTCCTCGGCCGAGAGGTTGCCGCCCACCACAAAGCCGACCGCACCCAGCGTGCCCTCGTCCCCCGTGGTGCGTGCCAGCAAATACCCGCGGCCGCGCGGCAGGGGCGAGAAGGCGGTGCCCTGCGTCATGAGGGGTGCGCGGCTGGTGCGCCACCGGGCGGCGGCGTCGCGCACGGCGCGGGCCCGGGCGAGCGCAGTCGGGGCACGCAGCGCGGCACGGTCCGGGTCCGCGAGCGCGGCAGCGGGTAGTTCGACGCCGAGCGCCATGGGCTCCACGTGGCCGTGGCGCTTGAGTTCGAAGTCGATCCACCCGAGCGCCTGGTCGATGCCCACGCCCACGGGCACGCGGCCCGCGAGCAGGGGCGACAGGGACGCCCACGCCTCCGCGAGCACGGGCGCGAGCTGGACGTCGCGGGTGGTGAGGCCAAACTGTGCCTGCGCCTCGTACAGGTCGCTCGTGGGGTTGACCACCGTCGTGGCCTCGTCGCCGTCGTCGGTCACCACGGCGATCTCGACCGGCCGCGGCCGGTAGCGGTCGCCCACCTGACCCACCGTCAGGACGGCCAGGTATGCCTCCCCCGCCACGGCATCGGCCGCCTGCGAACCGGCGCCGAGAAATCGGCGGATACGCCCATCGGTCTTGAGGTCGCGCGGCAGCACGTCGCGCTTGAGCACCAGCCCCTCGAGGCTCGTGCAGCGGCTGAGCGCCACGTAGAGCTGGCCGTTGGCGAAGGTGCCGCCGGTGAGGTCCACGACCACGCGCTCGAGCGTCTGGCCCTGGGACTTGTGGATAGTGATGGCCCACGCGAGCTTCATGGGCAGCTGCGTGAAGGTGCCGACCACCTCGCGGCCCAGTCCCCCGCCGGTGACGATGGGGCGGGTGATCTCCCAGGTGTGCGCGGCGACGGCGACCACCGCGCCGTCCTGGAGTTCCACGCGCGCCTCGGGGCCGTTGGGCGTGTCGATCAGGGCCTTGATCCGTCCCAGCGTGCCGTTGGCCCACCGGTCCCCTGGGTCGTTGCTGAGCAGCATCACCTGCGCGCCCACGGCGAGGTCGAGTACCTCCTCGGTGGGGAGTTCGAAGCCGTCCATGTCGCCGCGGATGACCGCCTTGTACGAACGCGGGCGCGCCTCGAGGCGGGCGAGCATCTCGCGGTTGCGCGAGCGCACGATGCGGTTGGTGGTGGCCAGCGTCAGCCAGAACTCGTCGGCCGGCGGCTCGAACTCCGGATCGGTGCGCGCGTTGAGGGTGCGCCTCGCGTCCTCGAGCAGCGCTCCCTCGCGCACCGCGTTGAGGATGTCGACGAGCGCGGCATCGCCGTGCTGGCGGAACACGTGGGTGAGCTCGATGACGGGGAAGTCGGACTCGGCGAACCGGCGCGCGGAGAAGAAGTAGGGCGTGCCGTAGTGCGCGTCGAAGTGGTCGACCTCGCCGTCGCGCACCACGGGGGGCAGCTGGTGCAGGTCACCGACGAGCACCAGCTGGACGCCGCCGCATGGCTCGCCGGGGTGGGGGCCGAACCTCTCGAGGGCCGCCACCAGGGCGTCGAAGAGATCGGCGCGCACCATCGACGCCTCATCGATGATGAGGATCTCCAGTTCCTTCAGCGTGGTGGCGAACCGCCCCGGGTAGTACGCGCGGCTCAGCACCGTGTCCTCACTGACGCCCATGGGGAACGAGAACAGGCGGTGGATGGTGAAGCCGTCGACGTTGAGCGCGGCGATGCCGGTGGGCGCAACGGTGACGGCGCGCTTGTGCGTTTCGCTGAGGAAATGGCGAATGAGCGTCGACTTGCCGGTGCCCGCGCGGCCCGTGAGGAAGACGTTGGCGCCCTGGTGGAGCAACGCGAGGGCGTGCTCGAACTCGTCGGTGAGGGTGATCCCCGTCGCCGGGCTGAGGTGCGCGCTCATGGTGAAGTGAGCCTAGCCGTGCCCCTGCTCACCCTCCCGTACGCTGACGGCCATGATCACGGTTCCGGCGACGCTTTCCGCCGTCCTCTGGTGGGTGCTCATCGTGCTGGCCGTCATCGTCATCCCGCCCCGGCGACGCCCGACTGCGGGAATGGCCTGGATCCTCCTCATCGTCATCCTGCCGGTCCCCGGATGGCTTGCCTTCCTGCTGCTGGGCCACTACAAGCTGCCCCAGGCGCGCCGCGACGTCCAGACTCGCATCAACGCCACCATCGACGCACAGGTGGTGGAGGCGAAGCGACGCATGGGGGCGGACGTCATCGACGCTGCCGTGGACCCCGCGTATCGCTCTGTGGAGCAGCTGGCATGGGACTACGGGCGGCTGCCCGTCATGGCGGGAAACTCACTCGAGATCCTCACCGACTACGGCGCCTCGCTCGACTCGATCGTGCGCGACATCGACTCCGCCCGCCACAGCGTGTGGGTCGAGTACTACGCGATGACTCTCGACGACACCACGCGGCCGTTCTTCGAGGCGCTCGCGGCGGCGAAGGAACGTGGCGTGGACGTCAGGGTCCTCTACGACGCGTGGGGGTCGCGCAGTTATGACGGCAAGAAACCCATGCTGCAGTTCCTCGCAGCCGCGGGCATCGCGCACCGCGCCATCCTCCCGGTGCGCCCTCCCGGCAAGGGGTACGTCCGGCCCGACCTGCGCAATCACCGCAAGATCGTGGTGGTCGACAACGCCATCGGATACACGGGCTCGCAGAACATGATCGACCGGACGTACCACCGCAAGGACGACATCGCGTATGACGAGCTGGTGGTCCGCGCCTCGGGACCCATCACGCTTGAACTCGCCACGCTCTTCATGACCGACTGGGTCTCGGAAGGCGGATCGTTCGATAACCCGATGCAGCCTCCGAGCGACGATGTGTCCTCGCTGCCGGGCCTGTCCCTGCAGGTCCTGCCGAGCGGGCCTGGGTTTGACGGCGAGAACAACCTCGCGGTCTTCACCCACCTGTTGCACCTCGCCCGCACCGACATCATCATCGTGAACCCCTACTTTGTGCCGTCCGAGGCGCTGCTGGAGGCGATCATCTCCGCCGCGCATCGGGGTGTGCGGGTGCGCATGATCAACTCGGAGGCGATGGACCAGTGGATGATCGGCTACGCGCAGCGGTCGTACTACGGGGTGCTGCTGGAGGCGGGCGTCGAGATCTATCTCTATCGCGCGCCCGCCCTCCTGCACTCGAAGTACATCGTGGTCGACGACGAGGTCGCCATCGTGGGCTCGAGCAACATGGACATGCGCTCGTTCGAGCTCAACTCCGAGCTGTCGCTGATCTGCTACGACGAGGGCGTCGCGAAGGAAATGACCTCGATCACGGCCACCTACCAGCAAGCTTCAAGTCGGCTCACGGTCGAGGCCTGGCGGCAGCGCCCCCTGTACCGGCGCACACTCGAAAGCATCACCCGGCTGAGCTCGGCCATCCAGTAGCGGCTCGGGGTCAGAGAACCCCTACCCACTGAGCGACCGCCACCACGCCCGCGAGCGAGAAGGCGCCGACCACCGCGATGACGGCCCAGAAGCCGGCCGTCGCGACGCGATCGCGACCGGAGCGCGGCTCGGTGGCGAGCGGCGAGGGGTCGGGCAGCGGCGAAGCGATCCACGCGGCGGCATGGGGCTGGCCACAGAAGACGGCGCCCACGTCACCCAGACGCTTCGCATGCGGGCGGGTGATGGCGACGGCGAGCCACGAATCCTCGTCGAGCGAGACCCCGCAGATGTCACACACCAAGGTGTCATCGCTTTCTTCGTAGCCCATGCGCCTCACCTTTTCACGGTCGATGCGGCGTGGTCCACCAGGCGCGCGTGCGCGTACTCGCAGACCAGCGCATGGCGGTACACCATCTGGGGGACGTCGACGTTGGAGTCCATCCACAGGCTCATGCCGCCCGCCTTCCAGTGGCGGAACTCGTCGTCGCCCGTGAGAAGCGTGAGAATCTCGAGGAACGAGTCGTCAAAGCGCATGGAGTGCACGGCGCGGCGGTACTCCTCGAGCGTCAGCGCCATGGAGAACGGGATGTTCATCAGGCACAGGGCCGTCTGGATGTCGAGGCGCATGAAGCGTCGCCGGTGGCGCTCGGCGTCGAGGGCGGGCACGTCAAGGTGGGCGAAGTTCAGCGACTCCGGGCGGGTGATGCGGGCGCCGTCGAGCGCAATGAGGACGTCGTAGACGTTGACGTCGTGCTCCACCACCGCCTGGTCTCCCAGGCCCGCGAGCGCCGTGGGTCGTAGCGTCACGGGTTCCATCGCGACGGGGGTGTTGCGGATAATGAAGTTGACCAGATTGGTCTCGACCACAAAGTGACGGATGAGCAGTTCGACGGCGTCGGGCGACACGCCGCGGCGCAGGAACCACACGCACAGCCAATCCATCATCGCCAGGGGCATCCACCGGAACGGCAGGACCCGCTTCACGATGGAGATCAGCGCGACGGCGACGCGCGACAGGATCCGGGCGATCGGGTAGAACCACCGGCGCGAGGGGCGTTGCTGGTCGGCGATGATCTGGCGCACCACGGCACGGTCGAGCGGGACGGAGGGGTCGGCGTAGACCGCCTCCCACATGCTCGGGTCCGAGCGGGTGGCCGCCATGTCAGCTGTCGAGTTCGGCGAGTTGGAGCGCGTAGAGCCGGGCGACTACCTGGGCGCAGCGGACGATGTCGTCGGCCGCGGCGGCGTCGATCATTCCCGACGTGAGGATCGCCTCGAGGTTGCCGGTGTGCTCGCCGTCCGCCTCCTGGTGATAAAGCATGAAGTGGACCTGGCCGTCGGCGAGTCCCAGGATCTCTTGGAAGCGCCGCGCCCATCCGGCCGCGCGCCGGGCGCCCAGGCCTTCGATGATGAACATCGCGCCCAGCAGGCCCACCGGATTGGGGCGGTCGGCGTAGGTGAACATGTAGCCCGACAGCGCCTCGGAGCCGATGTTCTTGCGGCCCGCGCGCAGATCCTCGAGGGAGCCACCCACGGCCACGTAGTCACGCTCGAGCATGAGGTAGTCGCGGTGCTCCTCCTCGGCGTGACGGATGGCGGCGGTGCGCAGCTCGAAGTGGTCGATGTCGAAGTTGGATGCTGCACGCGAGATCCACGGCGAGCCGTCGACCACCTGCTGGCGCAGGTTGAACAACAGCCGCTGGTAGTCGTCGAGGGTGACGGTCCCGGCGGCGAGCCGCTGAAGCACCGGGACGCGATCGAGCTGCTCCTCGAAGTCGTCCCAGACCTGGGCGAGCCGGTCGGCGAGCGACGGGGCTGCGGTGACGGTCACGTGGTGTCTCCTTAACTGCCGGCGGGGCCGACGACGGTGAGGTGGGCGAAGGCAAACGCAAAGCGGGCGGACTCGGGCACGGCGAGCAGCACAGTCTGGCCGGGCTGGAAGCGTCCCGAATGCCAGGCCTCTTCGAGCGCGATGAAGATGCTCGCGGAGCCCGTGTTGCCCCGGGTGGCGAGGTTGGAGAACCAGCGGTCGGTGTCGAGCGACGGCATGCGCTTCTTGATGCCGTCGAACGCGAGGTCGCGAAAGGCGTGGGTGCTGTAGTGGCAGACCACGTGGTCCAGGTGCTTGAGGTCGATGAGCCCCGTGTCGACGAGCTCCTCAAACTGGGCGATGCCCGCGTCCGCGAGATCCCCCAGGACGGCCGTGTCCTGGCGCAGCACGAACATGCCCCTGGCCGCGGCCTCCGCCACTGGCACGTCCTGCCACGTGGATCCCACCATCGGGTCGATGCCGTCCATGCCCGAGCGCATGCACACATCGTGGTCGTGCGCGAGGGACACGTGGCGCACCCAGTCCACGCGGAGCGAGGGCTTGGTGGGGTGCGGCTGGAACTCGACGACGGCGGCACCCGCGCCGTCGGAGAGCATCCAGCGCAGGAAGTGGGAGTCCATGCGGGCGTTGACACCGTCGAAGCGGCGCTGGCGCAGGCTCCTGCTGGGCAGCTCGGAGGCCACCACGGCGGCGCGGGGATGGTCGCCGAGCCTGATCTTCGCGACGGCGGCGTCGAGGGCCGCGAGGCTCGAGGCGCACACGCCGGCGGCCGTCAACACCTGCATGGGCCCGCCGCCCAGGCGTCCGTGCACCATGGAACCAAAACCGGGAACCAGCGCGTCACCCTGCGTGGTCGCCACGGCGAGCATGCGCAGGTCTGCGGGGCCGATGCCGCGGTCGGCTAACGCTGCCGTGAGCGCCTTGACAGCGAGTTCCTCGTTGAGTTCCGTCGGCTCGCCGTGCTCGTCCAGCGCGTAGTGGCGCAGGCGGATGCCGTTCTCTTCGAGCACCCGGCGACGGATCCTGTCCGTGACCCTGTCGTCGCCGCCCAGGCGCGCCGCAATGCCGTCGTTGTCGACCGGAGCCCCTGGCAGATAGCTGCCAAGCCCGGTCAGATATGCATGCGCCCCCGATGCCATGAGTGCGACAGTAACGGGCGCAGCCGCCGTTGGCGAGGTTTTCCACAGGACGCGCCGTGAGCGGGAATCGGCTCCTCCGTGCCTGCGCACGTGCGACCATCGAGGGAGCGAATGAGGGCAGGCGAGGCCGGGAGGTAGCCAGTGACCACCGAAGAGTTGCGGCTTCCCGACGTTGGTTCGTCCCTCGTGTCCCGCGCGCTCGACCTGCTCGCCGGCCGCACCATCGCGATGCTGACCGGCGCGGGGATGTCGACAGATTCCGGCATCCCCGACTATCGCGGCGCCAACTCCCCGCGCCGCACCCCCATGACGTTCCAGGAGTTTGTGGGCGACGAGGCGAACCGGCGCCGCTACTGGGTGGGATCCCACCTGGGCTGGAAGGCGTTCGCGAGCACGCGACCCAATCCGGGACACGACGCGATTGCGTCGCTCGAGTCAGCCGGGATCGTGACCGGTCTCGTCACGCAGAACGTCGATGGCCTTCACCTGCGCGCCGGCTCGCGGCGCGTGGTCGAGCTCCATGGCAACATGCGCGGCGTCACATGCCTGGCATGCGGCACGCAGTTTGCCCGTGACGAGGTGGCGGCGCGTATCGAAAGCGACAATCCGTCGCTCGCGGTGCCCGATGCGATCGAGCTAGGGCCGGACGGTGACGTGGTCCCGCGGGTGTGGCAGGAGTTCGCCGTGCCGGCGTGCCGCGTGTGTGGCGGGGTCCTCAAGCCCGATGTCGTGTTCTTCGGGGAGTTCGTGCCGCCGTCGTGGGCCCGCGCAGCCGAGGAGATCGTCGACGGCGCCGATGCCCTCCTGGTCGCGGGCTCGTCACTCGCCGTGAACTCAGGGTCGCGCCTGGTGTCGCGCGCGGCGCGGCGCGGGGTGCCCGTGGTGATCGTCAATCGTGGCGCGACCAAGGGCGACCGCCACGCGGACGTCAAGATCGATGCGGGCACAAGCGAGACGCTCGCGGCGCTCGCGCAGGGGCTGGGGGCGGGCGCCTGACCCGCGCGGCGCCGTCACACCCGCACACACGACGAAGGGCCGCACCTGACGGTGCGGCCCATGTCCTTGGTGGAGCTGAGGGGAATCGAACCCCTGACCTTCTCATTGCGAACGAGACGCGCTACCAACTGCGCCACAGCCCCAAGGCGGAGACTAGGTTATCACCCCCGCGGGGGTGCTCTCCACCACCACGGCTAGCAGCCACCTCGCGCCCCGCCCTCTGTCCCTGGTGACCTGATTTCCGCCACGAAGATCGATTTCGTGACGCAGATGGGGCCATGTGCGCCACGAGGGGCGGGGCCGACTACAACTCGCGGTGGACTACCTGCGCGCTGGTCTGCGCGGTCGCGAGCATGAGGATCTGGTCGATATTGACGTGCTGGGGGCGCGAGGCAACCCAGCGCACCGCGTCCGCGATGTCCTCGGCACTCATGGGCGTGACGCCCTCGTAGACCTTGGCCGCCTTCTCCTCGTCGCCGCCAAAGCGCACCACGGAGAACTCGGTCTCCACCATGCCGGGGTCGATCTCGCTGACGCGCACGGGCTGACCGATCAGCTCCAACCGCAGCACCCGTGTGGCAGCGGCGACCGCGTGCTTGGCCGCGTTGTACCCGCCGCCGCCCTTGTAGGGCTCACGTGCGGCGATCGAGCCGATCACGATGACCTGCCCGTCACCCGAGGCCACCAGCTTGGGCAGCAGCGCCTTCGTCATCCGCACGGTGCCCAGCACGTTGACGTCGTACATCCACTGCCACTGGTCGATGTCGGCCTCAGCCATCGAGGCCGTGCCCAGCGCGCCGCCCGCGTTGTTCAGCAGCAGGTCGCAACTGTCGACGGCGTCGCAGAACGCGTCGACGGAGGCCTGGTCCGTGACGTCGAGCGCCATCGCGGTGCCGCCGATCTCGGCCGCGAGCGCCTCGAGACGGTCCACCCGCCTGGCGCCGATGACGACGTTCCAGCCGTCTGCGGCGAGCGCCCGCGCGCTGGCGGCGCCGATCCCGCTCGAGGCTCCGGTAATCACGGCGGTTTTGGGCATGGCGACTCCCGTCTCAAAGGTGCTGGTCATCCCAGTATCGCGCCTTCACCGGCACGCAACTGCCGCCCGCTAGCATGGCCGCGTACCGCATCGGCCCTGGAGGATCCCGTGACGCAGCAGCCCTATCCCCGTTCGCCCTTCGACGGGCTCGAGATTGACCCCGAGAAGATGGCGCGCTCCGCCGTCAACGCGGCGCGCACCATGCTCGGCGTGCTGGGCGCGCTCGGCGTTCTCATCGGTATCGCGATGCTCGTGTGGCCGGGCAAGTCGCTCGTGGTCGCGGCGACGTTCGCGGGCATCTTCTTCGTCATCACAGGTGTGGTGCGCACGTCGATCGGCATCTTCACGCGTGATGTCTCGAGCGGTTTCCGCCTGCTCAACATCATCCTGGGCTTGTTCCTGCTGCTGGGCGGCATCGTCGCGCTCAAGAACCTCACCGCCGCGGCCGAGGTTCTCACCGTCATCACCGTCGTCCTCATCGGCATGGGCTGGCTCATCGAGGGCGTCGCGACGCTCGCGCAGGCCGGCCGCGGTAAGACCTCCGGCATGGGCTACGTGCGCGGCGCGATCTCGATCATCGCGGGCCTCGTCGTCATCATCGTCCCCACGTGGTCGGCCCTCGCGCTGGTCGTCATGATGGGCGTCACGCTGATCCTCATCGGCATCGTGGGCCTCATGCAGGCCTTCGCGCTGGGCAAGAACCTGCCTCCCGTGGGCGAGCAGCGCACCACGATCGACGGCTAAGCCCCACCGCGTCGTGAAGGGCCGATGCTGTGGCTGGCCAGCCACGGCATCGGCCCTTCCTTTCTTGTCACCTGGTGGCCCGATCTCCCCCACGAAACCGCGCTCCGCGGCGCAAATGTCCGCATTTGCGCCATGAGGGCGGGGGTGCGACACCCGGAAAGTTAAAGTGTTCGTCACATTTCGGCAATGACGCCGGAATCCGGTCCCTTTACCGTCACCGGTAGCGACCCACCGGCGGGTCGCGCCATGCTGTAGGCCACGGGAGAGAGGCGGACGCCCATGCTGGAGCACGTGGATCCCTTCATCGGGGTCGACGCCACCGACCTGCCCGAGCCTCAGGGGCTCGCGGCTACCTGGTGGTGGCCCAAGCCACAGGTGGGCAACACCCACCCGGGCGCGGTGCATCCGCTCGGCATGGTCTCGGCGTGCGCCTACTCCGGCGCGTACCCCACGGGCTACGGCCTGTACGAGCTGTCGACCGAGGGCGTGCCGGCCAACCTCCACGACGAGCTGGTCGCGAGCGGCTTCACCCACTTCCAGCAGTCCGGCACGGGCGCGATCCGCAAGTACTACAACTACATGCGCGTCACCCCCATGCTCGAGCCGCTCGACGCCTTGGGCCGCACGTGGACCCTCACCAACGAGCAGGCCTCGCCCGGTCGCTACCGCGCGCGGCTCGACTCGGGCATCACCGCGGAGCTCACCGTGGGCCCCAAGTCCGCCGTGCACCGCTACACGTTCCCCGCCCACCCCGACGCCCGCGTGATCGTCGACATGTCCATGGGCGGCCTCGCGATCCCCTACGGCTCGACCGTGCCGCTGCGCGCCCACCTCGAGTCCGTCGAGCCGGGCATCATGCAAGGCGAGATCGTCGTCGAGGGTGCGCCCCTCGCGGTCCACATCGAGTGCGACGTCGACGGCTGGCGCCAGCTGCTGTGGTACGACCGCAGGCTCATGCCCGGCGGCTCCACCCTCGCGTTCGACCACATCCGCCCCACCACGCTGCGCCCCTTCGGGTTCATGTGGGGCGGCCCCACCACCGAGGGCCAGACGGTCGAGCTGCGCATGGGATTCTCGCTGCGCGGCGTGGAGCAGGCGCGCAAGAACCTCGAACGCGATGGCGCCTCGGGCGGCCCGTCGTTTAGTCGCCGTGCGCAGGCCACCCGCGCCGCATGGGACGAGTCGCTCAGCCAGATCCACGTCGAGACCGACAACCACCAGCGCCGCGAGGTGTTCGCGACCGCGCTGTACCACTCGCTCGTCAAGCCATCCTTCGCGGCCGACGAGAGCCCGTTTTGGCCCACCAAGGGCCCGTGGGTGTTCGACATCTCGACCATGTGGGACATCTACCGCACGCAGCTGCCGCTGCTGACGGCCCTCGCGCCTGAGAAAGCCGTGGAACTCGCCAACGCCCTGCTCACCATCTGCGAGCAGGAGGGCAACCTCCCCATCGGCTACCGCATGGCGCGCGGCTCGGATCGCTTTGGCCGCCAGGGCAGCGCGCTCGCCCACACGCTGTTGGCGGACCTCGCGAAGCTGGGCCTGCCCGGCATCGACTGGGAGTGGGCCCTCGTCCACCTCGCGGCCGACCTGCGCCGCACCTACGGCGAGGACTTCCTCCAGCACGGCCTGGCTCACCCCATCAGCCACACCCTGGACATCGCCCACGGCTACTGGTGCACCTCGTACATTGCGCGTGCCATCGGCGACGACGCGCTCGCGAGCGAGTTCGAGCGTCTCGCCGGCCGCTGGCTCAACGCCTTCGACGAGTCGACCGGCCTGCTCAAGGACTCCACGTTCTACGAGGGCACCAAGTACAACTACTCGTTCCGCCTGGTGCACGACATGACTACGAGGATCGCGGTCGCCGGCGGCGACGACGCCTTTGTCGCCCTCCTCGATCGCTTCTTTGGGTATGGGGCCGATGCCGTGGTCCAGCCGGGCGTCGCGCCCGGCCTGGAGGAGATGACAGAGGGCTACGCGCTGGGCCGCTTCGAGGGTCTCAACAACGAGCCGGACATGGAGGCGCCCTGGGCCTACCACTACGCGGGCCGTCCCGACAGGACAGCCGAGGTGGTCCATGCGATCATCAACCATCAGTTCGGCACCGGCAGGGGTGGCCTCCCAGGCAATGACGACTCGGGCGGCCTGTCCAGCTGGTACGTGTGGGCCTCGTTGGGGCTCTTCCCGGTCGCGGGGCAGTCGATCTTCCTGCTGCACCCGCCGTCCTTCCACTACTCCACCGTCTCGATGGCGCGGGGCACCCTCACCATCGACACCTCCGGCTTCGTCGAGCCCACGCCCGGCGGCCCGGTCCAGTACATCCAGTCTGCAAGCCTCAATGGAGAGGCCATCGAGGGGTCGTGGATCGACGCCTCGGTGGTGCATGAAGGCGGCCGCCTACACCTGTCCCTCGGCCCCGAGCCGAGCGACTGGGGCCGCAACGTCCGTCCCCCCTCGTGGGGCCCCGAACAGGAGGTGTGAGCCATGAACGCAATCCCCGACCGCCGACTCGTCATCGTCGTGCGCGCCGATCCGGTGATCTGCGGCCATTCGGGAGAGGCGCGCAACCTCGCCGAGGTCGCCCTCACCCGCGGATTCGACGACGTGCGGATCGTCACCTGGCCGCTGGACCGCCTCGAGGAGACGGGGCTGCCCCTCAAGCCCCTCGACACGGTTCTGCCGTATTCGCCCGGCATCACCGTGGAGCGCCCCGACCCCGTGGGCGGCTACAAGATCCCCGACGGCCGCTACCTCGCGGGCCTCACCGGTCGTCTCATCGAGCTGTTCACCGACGGAGTCCCGACGGTATGCCTGTCGCTGTATCTGTCACCTCACACGATTGCGGTGGCCGATGCCGTGAGGGCCGCCCACGCCACCGGGCTTCCCGTGAACGTCACCACGGTCGCGGAGGCCGTGGGATCCGACGTCACCGACATCGTCCGCGCGTGCGTCGAAGAGGGGCGATTCGGCGCCGCCGCCCACGTGTTGTCGAGCTACCTGTCGCAAGACCACTGCGTCGCGGTGTCGCGCTACACCAAGGAGGTCATCGTCGAGGCCGCCAGCGAGATCGACGAGCGCTTCGGCACCACCTTTGCCTCCGAGTGCGCGGCGCGCATCGCGATCTCGTATCCCGCGATCGACACGTCGTCCTACCTGGTGCTCGACCCCGAAGTCACGGACGAGTACCTCGCCGCCCGAGGCCTCACCCGCGACGGCTACGTCCTGTTCCTGTCCCGCCTAGGCGCCGCGAAGGGCGTGGACGACCTCATCGACGGCTTCGCCGCCTCCATGACGAACCACTCCCGCACCCTGGTGATCGCGGGACGTGGACCCGAGGCCGAGGAGTTCCGCGCCTACGCCGCCTCCTCCCCCGCCGCCGACCGCATCGTGTTCCTCGATGACGTGGGCGACGAGGAGAAGCCGCACCTCATGGCCGGCTGCGCCGCCTATGCGCTGCCGTCCAAGCCCCGCCCCGAGTTCACCGAGACGTTCGGTATCGCGCTCGTCGAGGAGATGCTCGCGGGCGGCGGGCCCGTGATCACGTGCGACACCGGCGGCATCGGCGAGGCCGTGGGCGACACCGCGCTCATGGTGCCCGTCGAGGACCCCGCGGCCATCGCGGCGGCCATCGACCGCGCGGCACTCGGGATGACGGACTTCGAGCGCGCCGCCCACCGCGAGCGTGCCCGCGAGCACGGCCTGCACTTCGACCGCGAGCGGGTCTTCGACCGCCTCATGGCGGGCATCTCCGTCACGGTCTGAACCACGACCGAGGGGAGGGCCGATGCGGTGGGCGACCACCGCATCGGCCCTCGCCGTCTTACGGGGCCGGGTAGTCGACCACGTATTCGGGGCTGCCGGAGGTCTCCGGCGGCACCGCGTCGCCCACGCCGTTGACGACGTGGTTGATGGTGCCGGCGGACAGGTTCACCGTCATGATGTGGTGCAGCTGGACGCCGGGCGTCTGGGGAACGTCGAAGCCGTTCTCCGTGACAATCGCCGGGTTGTTCTGGTTGAACACGTACACCCCGGCGCCATAAAGGCGGTGCTCGGTGACGTCATCGGCCACCTTGTAGCCCGCCCATCCGAGCGTGCCGTCGGGCATGGTCCAGTCCGCCTGGGTGGGCGGGTCGTATGGCAGCTCGTTCTGGTAGAGCACCACGGTGCCGCGCTCGCCGTTCCAGATGGTGTTGTGCTCCTGGAAGTGCTCGACGAACAGGCCGGTGGCCGTCACGTCGTCGCCGTTGACGATCACGCCGTTGAGGCCCGTATTGGTGTTCCACCTGTCCGTGTCGCCGTTGACGCCCTCGGTGAAGCCCTCTACGCCGTGGTCGCCTCGCCACACCCAGGTGTGGTCGATGAGCACGTCGTCTGCGTTGACCTCCAGCGCCGTCTCGGTCTTGCCGATGTGGGGCCCACCCACGCGGAAGTAGACGTCGGACAGCGTGATGGGGTTGGCGGCATTGGCCTGATTGCCGTGCCCCTCGCCGCCCGCCTTGCCCACGCGCAGCAGCGCAGGCGAGAGCTCCGTGCCGGCATCGATGGTGACGCCCGCGACGATGATGCCGGGCTTGTCGCTCGTCTCGAGGGGCACGGCGCCGCCCACGGCCGTCAGTGTCGCGTGACCCAGGCCCAGGACGACGGTGTCCGCGCGCTTGACGGAGATGGTCTGGTCCACGTCGTACACGCCCGGGGTGAGCAGCAGGTGCTTGCCGCGGGCGAGGGCCCTGTTGATGTCCTTGACGGAGTCGTCGGGCGAGGCCACGAAGAAGTCCTCGAGCGGGATCGAGCGGCCCGCGACGGCACCCTCGTCCCAGCTCACTCCGCTCGTGTCCGTGTCGGCGGCGGGCACGCGCACCAGGTAGTCGCCGTCGTCGTCCACGTAGAGGAAGGGCTTCTCGCGGCTCACCGGGGTCTCGTCGAGCACGGTGTACGGCGTGGCGGGGAACGCCGCGTCGGTGGGCACGGGGTCCGGGCCCAGGCCGCCGAACTCGACGCCGGAGAACACCTGGTTCCACACGGCGTTGGACCAGTTGCCGACCTCGGAGTTGCGGGTGAGCCACTGCTGCTGGGACCCGTTGATGACGGTGCCGGAGAAGCGCGAATCGGCGATGTAGCCGCCGCTCGCATACTGCGGCCCTGCGGTGCAGTAGTCCATGAGGCTGACCTGGCCGGTCACGTCCAGGCGGCGCATCGACACGGCCTGCGAGACCGCCCAGAAGTTGGAGCCGGTGCGGCAGCCACGATCGCCGGTGTCGACGGTGAGGTGCAGGTTGGCGAGGGTGCGCCAGAAGTTCACTAGCGCGATGCAGTTGCCGGTGCCGCCGTCGGCGAGGCAGCGGTTGTACACCTCGATGGTGCCCGTGATGTCGACGTCGCCGGGTTGTTCGCCCAGTCCCGCGACCTCCGTGTAGTAGCCCACCTCGACGTGTAGCGGGTCCTCCGCGCCGTACTCGCCCGGCATGAACAGCACGGCGTGCCTGGCCTCCGTCATCTCCGCGTCGCGCTGCTGGTCGGCGAGATCGCCCATGATCTGCTCGATCTGGGCCGTCGTCATCGACGGATCGATGAGGGTGACGTTCGGGCCCAAGGATGCGGGGCCGTCGTCGTGGGGGTTGCCCTGCGCCGCGGCGGGCGAGGCCAGCGCGGCCGCGGCCGCGACGCCGACGGCGGTGACCAGCGTCGCGGTGCGCCCGCGCGCGGTCGATGTCATGCGTGTCGTCATCGACACTCCTTCCGGCCCTCGACGCTGAGGACCTTGGTGACGTAACGGACACTCTGCCCGTTACTTACTGGACGGTAACCAAGGTGTGAGGGCGTCGCAACCGGTGGAGCCGCGCGGTTCGCGGGCGTTCACGCCACATGACGCACCAGAACCCGACCGCCAGGATTGACGGGCAGCGAGATTGTCGCCGTGTCGCTACCGCCAGCGCAAGGACCGGGAAGTGGCGGGGGAGAACTACGCCGAGTGGCGGCGGCGCGCGAGGATCGCGTCGAGCGCGCCCGTGGCGGGCTCGGCCTCGGTGACCTGAGGCTCCTGCGCCTCGCCCCAGCGGGCCGCGCGGGCGCGCGCGGCGTCGTAGTCATCAGCGGAGACAGGGCGGGCCTCACGCTGGCGGACCGTGGCCTTCAACGTGTAGGACGGTGCCGGCATGGCGGGCGGGCTCCATGCGGCCGACT
Source organism: Demequina sp. NBRC 110051 (assembly GCF_002090055.1). Taxonomy (GTDB): domain Bacteria; phylum Actinomycetota; class Actinomycetes; order Actinomycetales; family Demequinaceae; genus Demequina. The sequence goes on along the minus strand of NZ_BBRH01000006.1, from coordinate 249,174 downwards.
CTTCGGGAGCAGGCTCGGCGACCGCCACGGGCTCCTCGGCAATGACCGGGGCCGGTGCAGCCAGCGGGGCGAGATCCTCGGCGGTAACGATACGGATGGCCTGGGTGGCGACGTCGGACGGCTCGGCGGCGCGGCCGGCGGCGCGCTCGCGGCTGACCACGCGCAGCGCCTGGGTGGCAGTGGCAGCGGCCTCGACCTCGCGGGCGACCAGCAGCACGCGCTCGTCGGCGCGGCGCTGGGCCGCGGCGGCGCGGGCGCCCTGGGCGACGACGCCGACGAGCACCGCGGTCACGGCCGCGCCGATGATCGCGGAGGCACCCGCGAAGGCAACAAAGCCCCAGGTAGCGAGCGTGGCGACGAGCACGACGCCGGCGACGGCCACGCGGCGTTTGGCCTGGGCGGCGCGCTCCGCGAGGATCTCGCTGCGGTCGCGGCGCAGGTGGTACGACTCGCGCTGGGCGAAGGTGGCGGCGCGGTCAAGCGGGCCCGACGGACGGGACATGGACTCGGCACGCTCGGACGCGACACGCTCGGCGCGCTTCACGCCGGTCGTCAGCAGCGGGACCTCACCGGAGTCGGTCGACGGCCGGGAGATGGCGCGCTGGATGCGCTCGGCAGAAGAGCGCACCACACGCATCTGCGCGGAGTAGCGGTCCTCGGTGCGCACCAGCGCGTATTCGGAGCGTTCCTTGATGCGCTGGGGTAGGACGTATGCCACAACGAGCCCGAGGGCGATGATGGCGAGAAGTCCGACCGGAACCATGACTCAGAACGGTACGGCCACGGGCCCGCGACAGCCGGGATGGCGCGCGGCGTGTCAGAGCCCTGAATCCCAATATCGGCCGATGCGTGCCATGGCTTGAGTGCGGACGAAGACCTGGTGGTCGCGCCAGTCGCCATCAATAAACAGATAGGAGCGGCGCAGGCCCTCCTCGACGAACCCCAGCTTGTGGGCCACACGCAACGACGCAGTGTTCTCCGGCCGCACCGCGATCTCCAGGCGGTGCAGGCCGGCCGCGAAGCCATGCTGGGTCGCGAGCGCGACGGCGGTGGGCACGATCCCTCGCCCGGCGTGCGCCTGGTCGACCCAGTAACCGATCGACGCCCCGCATTCCGCGCCCCACCGCACCCCGGCCACGGCGACGCGTCCCACCAGTTCCCCGCCCACGGAGATCACGAAGGGGTAGCCCGTGTTGTCGCGCCACTGTCGCTTCTCGCGGCGCACCAGGCCGGTGAAGGTCAGGGACGGCTCGCTCCTTCCCGGCGGCAGCGTGGCCTCCCACGGGCGCAGCCATTCACGATTGCGCCGGCGCAGCGCATGCCACTGGTCTTCGTCCGAACGGCGCAGCACGCGGATGGTGACCCCATCCTGGGTCAGCTCGACGGGACGCATGGGCTCACCCCCACAGCGCGCAGCGCACGGAGTCTCCCGCGCGCACGTCGAGACCCTGCTCGCCCGACCACACCAGGGCATCGGCCCTCGCCATGTCGATGACGGACAGGCGCGGCGACAACAGCGGCGTCACAAGAGCCTCGCCGTCGACGTCGTCGAGCACCACCGGGGTGGCACGCACCGCGCCGGCCGGCACCGACCAGTCGCGCGTGGCGCGCGCGGTCACCGTCTCACGCTCGCGCGACGTGTACCCGCACATGGCGCGCAGGGCGGGCCTCACGCAGGCCTCGAACCCGATCGCGGCCTCGCCGGGGTTACCCGGCAGCGCCACGACCGGAAGCGTCCGGTCACCAAACTCGAGCACGCCGAGGCCCTGACGCCCGCCGGGGCGCACGTCCAGGTCGACCACCTCGAACTGGCCCAGGCGCTTCAGCACGGCCGCGACGTTGTCTCGCGGCCCGCCCGATAGTCCGCCCGTGGTGATGAGGACGTCGGCACGCACCATCTGGTCCTCGATCGCGGCGCGCAGCGATGCCGGGTCGTCGGGCACGGGTCCCACCCGGAACGCCTGGGCGCCCGCGCGGCGGATCATGCCGGTCAGCAGGTGACTGTCGGCGTCGGCCACCTCGCCGCCCAGGCTGCGCGCGCCCGGGTCGATGAGCTCGTCGCCCACGGCAATCACGACCACGCGGGGCACGGGGTGCACGTGCAGGCGCGGCATCCCCAGCGCCGCGGCGGCGGCCACCTGGCGCGGGCCCAGGCGTGTGCCCGCCTCGACCACGAGGGAGCCTGCCTCGATCTCGCTGCCGGCAGGCAGCACCCCCTCCCCTACGAAGGCCGCCCGGGCCACGCTCACGCGAGCCATCCCTTCGTCGGTGTCCGCCAAGGCGACCACGGCATCGGCCCCCCGCGGAAGCGGCGCACCGGTGGGGATGCGCGCGGCGGTGCCGGGGATGTGGGTGCGCGGCGAGCGCGAGGAGAAGTCGATGTCGTAGGACACGGGCAGCGTGACGCCGGGGGTGAGCTCGGCCGCGCTCAGCGCGTAGCCGTCGTACGCGGCGACCGGATACGGCGGCACGTCGCGGCGCGCCACGATGTCATGCGCGAGCGTGCCACCCAGGGCGTCGGCGATCAGCACATCCATGACGGGATTGGGAACGAGGGCCTGGGCGACCGCTGCGTGATGGTCGGCCAGGCTCCGCGTCGTCATGATGGCCATTGTGGTGCCGCGTGCGAGCCAGCCGCAACAATCGCACCTGTGAGGGACACGACACGGCAATGTCACACATCACTGGCACAATAGGACCCATGACACCGCAGTCGGCCCACAGCACCCGTGCGCCCGCCCCGGAAGAAGAGAAGGCCCATCTGCGAGCCTCGATTCGCAAGGACCGCATGCACCGTTCGGAGCGGCGCAATGCGGAACTCGCGGAGATCCTGCGCGATCGCGTCCTCGAGATCCCTGCGGTGGCCGATGCCCGCTGTGTGTCGGTCTACGCGTCCCGCCCGCATGAGCCGGGCACGCTCCCGCTGATCTCCGCCCTGCACGATCGCGGCGTGCGCGTCCTCATCCCCCGCCTGGGCGACGGCCTCCAGCGCGGCTGGACCGAGTATCACGGCGCCGAGGACCTCATCGAGCGCGCCCCCGGCCGACCACCCGAGCCGTCGGGAGAGTTCCTCCCGTTCGACGCTCTGGGCGACGCGGACGTCGTCGTGGTGCCGGCGCTCGCGGCCGATGCCACCGGCACCCGCCTGGGCCAGGGCGGCGGCTGGTACGACCGCGCGCTCGAGCTCGCACGGCCCGGCGTTCCCGTGATCGCGCTCACCTTCGCCTCGGAGTTTCACGGCCCGGGCGAGTCGCTGTTGCCACGCGAGGACCACGACCTGCCGTGCACCATGGTGGTCACCCCGCAGCTGACCACCGTCGTGCCCGCGTAAGATACGCACATGCCCACGTACACCTATGCCTGCCGCGCGTGCGAGCACCGCTTCGACACGGTGCAGTCCATCCACGACTCCGCCCTCGAGGCGTGCCCCGAATGTGCCGGCGAGCTGCGCCGTGTCTTCGGCAACGTCGGCGTGACGTTCAAGGGGTCGGGCTTCTACCGCACCGACTCGCGCGCCGCCGCCAAGTCCGGCTCGGCCAGCTAAGCCGAGCGGCCGCTCGGGCCGCTCACCAGTGCGGGGGCTTTTCCCGCAGGATCTCCTCGTCGCGCGAGGATGAGCCGCGCCCGCCCCATGCCTCGTCCGAGTCCTCCCACGCCTTGGTGGGGATCAGCGGACGATCCGCGCCCCGGGGCGCCGGACGGGCCGATGCCGTGGCCGGCTTGATCTGCGGCGCACCCTCGCTCGGCTCGGGTTCGGCGGTGTGCTCAGTTTCGGCCTCCGCCTCCGGCTTCTCCTGCTCTGGCTGCTCTGGCTGCTCTGGCTCGCTCACGGGCTCCTCCTCGGTCGCGTCGGCCGCCGCCAGATCGGCGTCCCCGGGTTCTCCAGCGGAAGGCGCCTGGGGCGCGGAGGCGGCCACGGCATCGGCCACCGCCAACGTCGATAGGCCGATGGTGAGGGCGTCGGGCTCGGGGCGCGCGGGCGCCGGCTCGGGCTCCGTGAGGTCGGGCAGCGGCAGGCTGGGCTCACCCTCGGGCAGTCCCAGGTCGAGCGACTCCTGAACCTCCTCGCCGGCGGTGTCGTTCTCGGGCAGCGCCGCGAGCACCTGAGCCGCGGCGGAGTCGGGGTCCATGAACACGTCGAGCGTCCACAGCGGCACCACACGCCAGCCCAGTCGCTCGAGCCCGGAGCGCTGGCGGCGGATGCGGTCGCGCAGCGACACCGATCCGGCCGGGGTCGCCTCGTCTGTGACGACGGCCACGGTGTAGTCGCGGTCGTGGCGGCCGCCCACCACCATCGGGATGGCGTCCGCGCCGGTGCCGTAGCGGACGTGAACGGCGTAGCCGTCGCGGCGCAGGCGCTGCGCGACGTCCGCGAGCAGCCAGTCGGATGGGGCGGGCTCGGGCCGTTCGGGTGCGACGGGCTCGGCGCGCGAGGCGCGGATCAGCTCGCGCAGGTCCTCGACACCCTCGGCGTCGGCGGTGCCGATGGACGCGAGCGCGTCCTCGCTGAGGGTGGTGAGCACCGTGATGTCGTGGCTCGCACACACGAGCGCCTGCACCAGGGCCTGGCGTCCCCAGTCGCTCGACAGCGCGCCCAGGTGGGTGGGGGCCTCGCCGCTCGAGTCGGCCGCATACCCGAGCGTAAGCACCACCTCGTGAGCGTGGTGGCCCGCGACCTCGCCCAGGGTCTCGACGGCGACCGAGGCGAGCTTGGCGTCGTGCTGAGCCAGTGCGTCGCGCACGCGGGCGGCGTGCAGATCGTTGCCCGCGACGACCACGACGTCGGTGCGCGGCACGGAGTGGGTGGCGCGCGCCACGTGCTCGACGACCGCGTCGACCTCGGCCTTCGTGGACTCCACCGTCGAGGTTCCGGCAACCGGAGTGCCGACCGCGTCGATGTGACGCACCGTGAGGCGGCCCTGGCCGCGGGCGGCGGGCTGGGTGGGCAGGGCGCGGCCGTAGGCTGACGCCGCCAGCAGCGCGCTCACGCGCGGATCGCGCGGCTGGGGTGCGGCGTGCATGGTCACGCGCGGCAGCATGGCGGCGAGCGCGGCCACGGCCGACCGCGTCGCGGCCTGGGCGTCGCCGACGACGACAACCTGCTTGGCGCGGGCGAGGGTCGGCACCAGCTCCGCGAGCGCGAGCGACTCGCCGCCGACCACGACGGCGAGGTCGATGCTCCGCGACGCGGGGGCGAGGCGCGAGACCTGCTCGGCCTTCGCGAGGATCACCGGTCGCAGCGCCGTCACGAGCGGGGCGAAGTCGCGCCACAGCTCCTTGAAGGACGCGTCGGCGCCCTCGACGAGCGCCGCGAAGAGGTCGCGGGCAAGGTCGGGGTGGCGGGCGATGGCGCTGCGGCGGCGCTCGGCCGCCGCACGCATGAGCGGGCCGATGCGCGCGCCGGCGAACACCGCGTCCTTGGTGCGGAACTCCTCCATGGCGGCGGCGAGGGCGCCGTACTCCGTGAGGGTCGCATCGGCTCCCACGATCGCGTCGAAGGCCGCGGCCCACCAGGCGAACTCGAGGTCGCGGCGGATCTGCTCGGGGCCCGCGCCACGCTCGCGCAGGTCCTCGACCAGGGCCGCGAAGCCGCCCTGGTCGACGTCGATGTCGACGTCGGCCACCTCGGAGGACTCGAGCGAGCCGGGCACGCCCAGCGCGAGCCGGTCCAGGCGGTCGACCATGTCGTCCCACGGCTGCTCGGGAAGGTCGTCGACGCCCGTCGCCGCCGCAACGGTCGTGGCGATCGTGTCCCATTCGCCGCGGGCTCGCGCGACCCGGTCGACGAACACGTCGTAGTCGTCGGGGACCACGGGCCAACCGCCGGCCGAGCAGTGGGCGCGCCACTGCTGTGCCAGGTCATGGGCGCGCACCAGGTCGTCGTGGAGCGAGTCCTTGCTGCGGCCGGGGCGCAGCAGCTCGACGGCGCGGCGCATGAGCGCGCGACGGTCGCGCCGCGGCATCTCGACAAAGCGGGACGAGCCGTGCGGCGCCGTCGCCGCGACCAGGTCGTGCAGCGAGCGGTGGAATACGGCGGGCGAGAAGATCTCGAGGATTTCGCGCAGCGACGCGAACATGTCGACCTGGGAGACCCAGGTCGCGAACGAGTCGGCCTCGTCCACCCCGGTCTCGTGCGCCGCGATGGCGGCCTCGGCCCGCATCTTAGGAAGGGAACGTCCCAGGAACGAGGCGAGGGCCTCATCCAGGCGTGGGGCCTGCTCCGCGTCGGCGTGCCCGGTCCACCACGGGTCCATGCCGTCGGTCTCGACGCTGCCCGAGTGGGCGGCCTGCTCGGCCTGGACGGCCTCGTCGTCACCCTCGGGTGCGAGGGTGCGGGCGAGGGCCGCGGCCACGGACGCGAAGCCGTGCTCGGCCACGACCGCGGCGGCGTCGGTGCCCAGGCGCGTGGTGGTACCCGGGGCCGGCGTGGAGGTCGTAATGCGCACGATCGCCTGGACGGCCTCGAACGCACTCACGCCCCACGGGCGGTGCGAGCGGTGCAGGGCGTCGAAACGGCGGTGCAGGGCCGAGCGAGAGCGCAGCAGGTCCTCGCCCGCGCGGCGCATCGCCGTGTCGTCCACATGTGGAGTGCCCATGGTGATGGCCTCGAGCAGGCGCGCACGAGCCCCGGTGTTCCACGTGGGTACGGTGCCGTCGATGACCAGGTCGCCGGCCCCGATGGCGCCCAGGCGCCGGGAGACCGCCTTGAGGGAAGCCTCCTCGCCGCTGACGATGGCGACGGTACGGCCGGAGGCGGCGCCATCGGCGCCGATGGCCGCCGCGGTGCCCACGGCATCGGCCCCTGGGGGGCTTTGGAGGAACACGTCGCGACCGGTCGCGATCAAGTCCAGCGCCGCGAACTGGGTGTCGTCGAGGTCGCCCGCGCCACGCTCGGCGAAGGGGTCGCGGTCGCCCTTGGGAAAGGCGGGAAGCGGCTCGGACAGTGTCGCGACAGCGTCGCGATCGCCGGCGGCCGCCGCGATGATCGGCGAGGCCGAGATGACCGAGTCGAGGTCGTCGAGGTCGTCGAGCAGGCGCTGCTCGGGGTCCTCGTAGGCGCCGAGCACCAGGCGGTCGCGCACGGCGAGCGACTCGCCCAGCAGATCCGTGCGCGCGCGCACCGCGTCCCACAGGGGACGCGGGTCGAAGTCCCGGCCGGGCGTGATGGGGGGCAGCTCGGGCGGGTTCTCGTCGCCCGCGGCGGCGGCGCGCTCGCGCAGCAGCGCGACGACGATGGGGTTGATCCAGGTGTGGTCGCGCAGCGTGAGGTGGACGTCGCGTTCACGGTGGCGCTCGAGGTCGACGGCGCGCAGCAGCAGAGGCATCTCGACGTCGCGCTCGGACTCGTGCCACGCGAGCGTGCCGATGGCGATGGCGCCCGTCCACGCGCCGGTGGCGGCCTTGACCCGCTCGGCCTCCTCGAGGATCACGCGGCCGCGGTGCAGGACGGTGTCCCGCGTGGCCTCGTCGCGCAGCAAACTGGTGAGCGCGGTGGGGCGGCCGGCGAACAACTGCGCGAGCCCCGAGGGGTGCGAGTGCCTGAGGTCGATGACGTTGGCGCTGGTCGCGACCAGATCGCGCAGAGGCGAGACGGTCGCCTGCGACTGCAGCTGTTCACGCCATTCCTGGAGCGCGTCGGAAACGAGCGCTCGGCCGATGTAGTCCACCACTCCCCTACGGTATCCGCTTCACTGACAGGCTCCTGTGACCCACGCCGTGCTGGCCGGGCGGCGCCACGCAAGGCAGGCCGAAATGCAGACAGTGCACGCCCGCTTTTTCAGCCGACGTGCACCGTTGGAGAGATTGTGAGCCTCGCCGGGGCTTTCGTCAAACCGGCGGCAGTCGCCGCTGAAAAGGCGCCTGGAACTGGCCCGGCACCGGCAGGCGACGTCATCGCGCCGGCGCGCTACTGCCAGGTAAGCGAGCCGTCGGAGCCCAGCACGATGGTCTCGCCCTCGCACACAGATCTGTCCGCAAAGTCGTGTCGCGCAAAGACCTCACCGGCAGGCGTGCGCACCTCCGAGCGCCCATCCGACGCGACGTAACACTGCAGCTCTCGATCGTGGAACTGCGTGTCGAAGTAACCGACCTCGTCCAACAGCTGAGGGGAGTGCTCGCGCTCTCTTGCGTTGATCTTGACCAAGATGAGGTCATCCCGGCCGCTTTCATTCAGGAGCGCAGCCTCGCCGCCCTCGGGCCGACAGCCGCTAAGTGCAAGAGCAACAGCTACCGTGAGCGCCACGCCTCTACGGACGCCGTGTGCCATCGTTGCTCACCGTGTCGATGGCGCTCGGATCGGCCTCGCTCTTGTTCCCCATGCCACCACCGTAGAGGTCTGCGTCTGCACGCCTGGGTGGCCACGCCACTCCCCTGCTCCCGGCAAGCGGCAGCGCCGCACCAAGGGTGGTGCGCCTGGACAGATTCGAACTGTCGACACCCGCTTTAGGAGAGCGGTGCTCTATCCCCTGAGCTACAGGCGCGTGGGGCACCTAGAAGGGTACCCCTTACGGGAGGCGAGCCGGGTTGCCGATGCCGACCACGGCATCGGCCATCCCTCTCACCAGCGTGTGTGGACGTACTCGCGGATCTGGTCGTTGTAGATCTTGGCGAGAGCCGCGCGGCGCTCCTCGTCAAGCCCCTCGAGCGAGCCGGCGGCCGCGTTGGCCCTTGCCTGGTCGGGGTTCGACGCGCCGGGGATCACCGTCGCGACACCCATCTGCACCAGCCAGGCGAGCGCCATCTGGGCGGTAGTGCGGTCCGGCGGCGTGAGCGCCGCCACGTCGCGCGCGGCGCGGACGCCCACCTCGAACGGCACCCCGGAGAAGGTCTCGCCGACGTCGAACGCCTTGCCCTCGCGGTTGTACGTGCGGTGGTCGCCCTCGCCGAAGGTGGTGTGCTCGTCGTACTTGCCCGAGAGCAGGCCCGAAGCGAGCGGCACGCGGGCGATGATGCCCACCCCCGCGTCGCGCGCGGTGCCCAGCACCTGCTCGAGGGGCTTGCGACGAAACAGGTTGACGATGATCTGGATCGAGGCGAGGTCGGGCTCGCGCAGGGCGGCGAGCGCCTCCTCGCACGTCTCGACCGAGACGCCCCAGCGGGCGATGCGCCCCTCCTGCTGGAGCGTGCGAAGGTCGTCGTAGGTCTGCGGGTCGTCGAAGACCTCGGAGGGCGGGCAATGCAGCTGCACCAGGTCGAGGGTGTCGACGCCGAGGTTCTCGCGCGAGCGATCGGTCCAGCGCCGGAAGTTGTCGAGGGTGTACTGGGAGGCCTCGTGCGGGTCGGCGCGCCTGCCCATCTTGGTCGCGACCGTGATGGCCGGGTCGGCCCGGCGCGCCACAAACGCGCCCACGGCCCGTTCCGAGCGGCCGTCGCCATACACATCGGCCGTGTCGAAGAACGTCACGCCCGCGTCGGCCGCGGCCTCGAGAATCTGCTGGGCGGTGTCGTCGGCGACATCTGTCCAGTCCGCGCCCAGCTGCCAGCATCCCTGGCCGATGGCGGATACCTCACGTGCCATCTTTGGCACCCAATTGGTCTGCATGGCTCCAGCCTAAGCCAGAGGACGATGCCCGCACGGCACACACGACGACGGCCGCCCACCCCAGAGGGGGAGGGCGGCCGTCGTGAAAGCGCGCGGTCTAGCTGACCCGGACGTATACCGGGTTGGACTGCCAGATGGGGCGGAACTGGATCGTCTTGCCGGGGCGCGGCGCGTCGATCTGCAGGTTGGGGCCCGCGTAGATGCCGACGTGGCCGGGCGAGACGATGATGTCGCCGGGCTGCGGGTTCGACACGCGGGTGCCCACGCTGTAGTAGGCACCGGACGAGCGCGGCAGCGAGATGCCGAACTGGCCGTACACGTACGACGTGAAGCCCGAGCAGTCAAAGCCCGAGGGCGACGAGCCGCCCGAGACGTAGGGCACGCCCACGTACTTCGAGGCCTCGGCGATGATCGCGGAGCCGGAGATCGCGGCCTTGACCGACGACGACTTCGCCACGGGGCGGGCCTTCGAGGTCGAGGTCGACGACGAGGTCGACGACGAACTTGAACTCGAGGACGAGCTCGAGTTCGACGAGGTCGAGGTCTGCGCGGGGGCCGGCGGCGGAGTCACGATGGGCTCCGGGTCCTCCGACACGTCGATCTGGGGGGTTTCGACGTCAAAGCCGGCGTCGCCGGCGGCGGTCACCTCGGAGGCCACGGCGGCGAGGTCTGCCGAGGCCGCATCGGCCTCCAGCGCGATCTCGCTCGTCCCGGTCTCGGCCGTCACGTCCTGGGAGACGAGAGCGGCCGCAGCGGCTCCCGTGAGGGGCACCACGACGAGCGCTGCACCGGCCGTAGCCGCCACCGCACGCGTCCTGGCGCGCATGTATCCGTACCTCAAAGTCCTTGCGTTCCTTCCGCGCTGCCATCCAACGCGTCGATGTTCCCGGCACACCTGCCCCAGAGGGGGTCTCTGGAGCCATCTCAGGTGCCCGACGAGGTCGTGTCCTCTCGAGTCAATAAACGCCCATGTTACCTAATCGTGATCAAAATCCAAGTCGGCGACCGCGAACACGTGCCTCGCGGCGTCCCAGGCGAGGGTGATCTCGCCGCTCTCCGCGACGACCCTCACGCCCTCCTCGGTGCCGCTCACGCAGACCGTCTCCCCAGGTATCAAGCCGACCAGCAGAGCGTCCTTGAGGAAGCCGACGGCCGCCTGCGGGTTCTCGCCGATGCGCGTGACGCGGACTTGAGAAATTCCCGCATCCACGGCCGCCTCGAGCGACATCGGAGCGCCAGCGGTGCCCTCGGCGGCCTCCCCCACACCCAGCTCGTCGAGGCCAGGGATCGGGTTGCCGTAGGGCGACATCCGCGGCGCGCCCAGCATCTCCACCAGGCGTCGCTCCACGCGATCGCTCATGACGTGCTCCCACCGGCACGCCTCCTCGTGGACGTAGGGCAAATCCAGCCCGATCACGTCCACCAGCAGCCGCTCGGCAAGGCGGTGCTTGCGCATCACCCGCATTGCGGTGCGCTCGCCCAGCTCCGTCAGCTGCAGGCTGCGATCGGGCTGCAGCACCACCAGGCCGTCGCGCTCCATGCGGGCGATGGTCTGCGACACCGTGGGGCCCGAGTGCTCAAGCTGCTCCGCAATCCGTGCGCGCATCGGCACCACGCCGTCCTCGATGAGCTCCCAGATAGTGCGGAGGTACATCTCCGTGGTGTCGATGAGGTCGCTCATGAGGCGAGGCGTCCCATGCCGCGGTAGGTCCAGCCGGCGTCGATCCAGGCTTGGGCGGGTAGGCAGTTGCGGCCGTCGATGACGCGGGCGTGCTTGACCATGTCCTTCACAGCGGTCGGGTCGAGTTCGCGGAACTGGGTCCACTCGGTCGCGACCACGACGAGGTCCGCGTCGCGGCAGGCGTCCTCGACGTTGTCGACGTAGGTCAGGGTGGGCCAGACCTTCTTGGCGTTGGCGTTGGCCTCGGGGTCGTGCACCGTCACGGTCGCGCCCTGGAGGTGGAGCTTGCCGGCCACATCGAGGGCGGGCGAGTCACGGATGTCGTCGCTGTTGGGCTTGAACGCGGCGCCGAGGACCGCGACGCGAGTACCAGGGAGGTCACCCATCAGCTCGCCGGCGAGGCTGATGACGTGCTCCCGCCGGCGCATGTTGACGCCGTCGACCTCACGCAGGAACGTCAGCGCCTGGTCCACACCCAGCTCGCCGGCGCGCGCCATGAACGCGCGAATGTCCTTGGGCAGGCATCCCCCACCAAAGCCCAGGCCGGCACCCAGGAACTTGCGGCCAATGCGGGCGTCGTGACCGATCGCGTCCGCGAGGTCCACCACGTCGGCGCCGGTGGCCTCACACACCTCCGCGATCGCATTAATGAAAGAGATCTTGGTCGCCAGGAACGCGTTGGCGGAGACCTTGACCAGCTCGGCGGTGGCGAGGTCGGTCACCAAGAAGGGCGTGTCACGCTCGATGGCCTCCGCGTACACGCGACGGGCCACCTCCTCGATACGGCCGGGGTTCGCCGGATCCACGCCCACCACCAGACGGTCGGGACGCAGCGTGTCCTCGACCGCGAAGCCTTCGCGCAGGAACTCCGGGTTCCAGCCCAGCTGGGCGTCATCGCCCACGGGCGCGAGCTCGCGCACGCGCGCGGCCAGGCGCGCGGCCGTGCCCACCGGGACGGTGGACTTCCCCAGGATGGTCGCCGGACGCGTCAGCAGCGGCGCGAGGGTCTCGATGACCGCGTCCACGAACGTCATGTCCGCCGCATACTCGCCCTTCTTCTGCGGCGTGCCCACACCAATGAAGTGCACATCGGCAAACTCGGCGGCTTCGCGAGCGTCCGTCGTGAAACGCAGGCGGCCCGAGTCCACATGCTTGCGCAGCAACTCCGGCAGGCCGGGCTCGAAGAACGGCACCTCACCGTTCGACAGCCGCGCGACCTTCTCAGGATCAATATCGACGCCGATGACCTCGTGACCCAACTCGGCCATACCCGCGGCGTGAGTAGCACCCAAATACCCGGTACCAAAAACGGAAATGCGCTCGCTCATGCCGCCACCCTATCGGTGCAAGGTCCTACGTTAAGCCCGCCTGCAGGCCGTGTGGGCGACCGCCGTGATGCCCTCGGCGACAATCCGGGCGTCCCCTTCGGCGGCCCGCACAAACAGCGCCTGTCCGGCTGTGAGGGTCTTCACCTCGTCGCCCGCGGCGACGCTCGCGGTGCCCGTCACGCACAGGACAATGCGCGGATCGGCTCCCACGGTCGCCTCTCCCTCGTTGACCACCGTGAGCGCGAACTCGTCCTCGACGGTCTCGAGGCGGCGCACAGCCCCTTCGCGCGTTTCCTTCGGCCGCTCGGCCTCTGCCGGCACGGCGTTGGCGAGGGTGAGCAGCAAGGGCACGTCGATGTGCTTGGGCGTCAGCCCCGCGCGCACTACGTTGTCCGAGTTCGCCATGATCTCCACGCCGAGGCCCGACTGGTACGAGTGCAAGATCCCCGCGCCCGTGAACACGGCCTCACCCGGCTCCAGTTCGACCAGGTTGAGGGCGAGCGCGACGATGGCGCCGGGGTCCTGCGGGAAGTAGCCCAAGGCATCGGCCGCGGCCCTCAGCGAGGTGCCGGGGGCCGATGCCGCACCCACCCGGGCGAGCGCCGCGTACGTCTCCTCGTCCGCACCTCGGGTGAGGATGTCGGCGAGGAACGCCTCAGCATCCTCCGCGCGCGCGAGCGCGCCCGCGAGGACGTCCGCGCGCTCGGTCCCCAGCGCGCGCAGGTCGGCGGCCGTGTCCTCCAGGTCGCGCACACCAGCGAGCACGCGCATCGGCGTAATCGCAACGACCATCTCGGGCTTGTGGAACGGATCGAGGAACGAGTGCGGCGCACCGCCCGTGCCGCGCTGCTCGCGGGCAAAGCCCTCGCGCGCTTGCTCGAGAGTCGGGTGCACCTGGATCGACAGCGGCTTCTCGATGGCGAGGATCTTCAAGAGATAGGGGAGACGGGCGCCCCAGCGCTCCACGGCATCGGCCCCCAGCATCTCGACCGGATGCTGGGCGATGAGCTCGTCGAGCGGCATGTGGCCGTGCTCGTCGGGCACCCACGAGGGCGCGGAGTCGTGAGCACCCCACCACGCCTCCGCGTAGGGCGTGCCGTCCGAGCCAAACCCCAACAGGCGCGGGATGTCGTCGGTGGTGCCCCAGTCGTAGTGGCGAAGGGTCGGAGTCAGTCGCTGCACGCGCGACAGTCTGCCAGTCGTCGCCGCACTACGCTGGCGCCATGGCGACCGAACTCAGCATCCCCACCGATCTGCTGCCGCGCGACGGCCGCTTTGGATCGGGCCCGTCCCGCGTGCGCGACGCCCAGATTCAGGCGATCGTGGACGCGCAGCCCACGGTGCTCGGCACCTCGCACCGCCAGGCCCCCGTCAAGAAGCTGGTGAAGGACGTGCGGGAGTCCCTCGCCGCTCTCTACCAGCTGCCGGACGGCTATGAGGTGCTTCTAGGCAACGGCGGCTCGACGTCATTCTGGGACGCCGCGACCTTCTCGCTCGTCGAGCGCCGCGCACAGCACTGTGCGTTTGGCGAGTTCGGGGCGAAGTTCGCGAAGGCGACCACGGATGCACCCCACCTCGAGGCATCGGACGTCATCGAGGCCCCTGCGGGTGAGATCGCGCTGCCCGTAGCTCGCGACGGCATCGACGTGTATGCCTGGCCTCACAACGAGACCTCCACCGGCGCGATGGCGCCCGTCATCCGCCCCGAGGGCGCGAGCGACGCGCTGACAGTGATCGACGGCACATCCGCCGCGGGGGGCCTCGCGCTCGACGTGACCCAGGCTGACGTCTACTACTTCGCTCCCCAGAAGAGCTTCGGTTCCGACGGCGGGCTGTGGTTCGCGCTCGTCTCCCCCGCAGCTATCGAGCGCATCGAGCGCGTCGCCGCGTCCGGTCGCTACATCCCGGAGACCCTCGCACTCGCAAATGCCCTGCAAAACAGCCGTCTCGAGCAGACCCTCAACACGCCCGCGCTCACGCCGCTGATCATGATGCGAGAGCAGTTGTCGTGGATGCTCGACGGCGGCGGCATGGACTTCGTGACCGGTCGCACGTCCGAGTCAGCGCGCCGCATTTATCAGTGGGCGGATGCCTCTGAATACGCCGTGACCTTTGTCACACAGGCTTCTGCACGGTCCTCGGTAGTAGCTACGGTCGACCTGCTCCCGCCGGTGGATTCGACCCAATTGCGCTCTGTCCTCCGTTCCGCGGGAGTCGTAGATATCGACCCGTACCGCAAGCTCGGCCGCAATCAGATCCGCGTAGGGATGTTCCCCTCCGTCGATCCCGATGACGTCTCCGCGCTCACCGCGTCGATCGACTGGATAGTGGAGAGATTGCTGACATGACCGAAACGCAGGAAGTCCTGGACCCCCGCCGGCCCCGCCGTCGCGCGATCCACGTCTTCCTGCTCGGCATGATCCCGCTTGCGGTGGCGTCGACGGCCGGAGCCGCGGCGGGCGAGTATCTCCCCTCACCCGAGCCTGCCCCGGTCAACCTCGCCGTGGAAGACACCTCGAACGCAGATGAGACTCCCGAGCCCGACATCACCGCGGGCATCGTGGCGCCCGGCACGGTCGCGAACGTCGACGTCGCCGCCTCCGTCCAGGCGATCAAGGTGACCGTCCCCGAGCCCGAGCCCGTCGTCGAGGCCCCCGCCCCAGTCGTCAAGCAGGCGAGCACCGGCGCCCAGAAGGCTCCCGCGCCGGCCACGAAGGCCACGAAGGCCACGACGAAGCAGACGACGCCCCAGCAGACCACCACCCAGAAGTCGACCGAATCGACCACGAAGGCCACGACGACCACCACTACTAAGAAGTCGTCGGGCACCACCTTCCAGCAGTACTGCTCCTCGCCCAAGAGCCCCTACAGCGCCAGCGGCGGAGCGAAGGCCCTCATGGCCGCCGCGAACAAGGAGCGCGCCCGCATCGGCATCGCACCGCTGACCTGGAGCAGCTCGCTTGCCTCCGCGGCCACCAGCTGGTCCCAGTCCATGGCCACCAAAGACGGCCAGACGGATGCGACCATGGACGCCCTCGCCCACAACCCCAACCGCCCCGGCGCCGAGAACGTCGCCGTCAGCAGCTCGACCGGCGGCGTGTCCGAGTCCGCCGCCCACAACCGGGCGCACAGCGGCTGGATGTACTCCAACGGCCACTGCCTCAACCTCATGAACCCCGCGTACACGCAGATGGGAGCGGGTTCCGCCGCCACCCCCGACGGCACCACGCGCTACACCACAGCGAACTACCGCTAACTTTCACGCAAACGAACGGCCGATGCCGTGGCGGGCCAGCCACGGCATCGGCCGGTTTTTGTGTCGTTTAGTGGGTGTCCGTCGCGTCGTCGACTTCGGGGGTCTCCTCGACCGGCGCATCCTCGACGGGGGCCTCGTCGGCGGGGGCCTGCTCAGCAGACGCCTCGGCAGCCTCCGGGGCTTCGAGTTCCGCCGGGGCTTCGGGCGCGGCGTGTGCCTCCTCAGGCTCGGCCTGCGCCTCAGGCTCGGCCTGCACTTCCGGTTCCGCGGGAGCCTCCGCCGCAGGCACCTCAGCGGCTACGGGCATCTCCACGACGGCGTCCGTGTCGAAGACGGGGTTGTTGGCGGGCCAGCGCGTGGACTGCTGCTCGATGTCCGTCTGGGAGTGGGCGCCGCAGCCGTGGTCGACAGCGACCACCTTGCCGTCGGACGGCGACCACTCGTTGGCGCAGGCGCCGAACTCGGTGCGCAGCGACCCGGTGAGTGGGATAAAGAACGCGCACGTCGAGCACTGCTGCGCCGAGGCAACGGCGGACGGCGCGGTCGGGCCATGCGAGCCGCGGTGCCAACGCTCGGCGGCGCTGTCGCGTCCCGTGGGCGCCAGGACACGCTCGCGGCCCAGGCCGAGCTCCCAGATCTCCATGGCGTCCTCGAGCTCGGGGTCGGTGACCTCGTAGCCGGGCATGAGGCGCGCGTCCTCGTGGATCTTGGGAAGCACCATCGACGGCTCGAGGTCGCCGGGGCGCACGCGGTCGGCCCACGGAATCCAGGCGGGCGCGAGCAGCGCGTCATCGGCGGGCACCAGGTGGGCCTCGCACACCTTCGCCTCACGGGCGCGCGGCGCGCGCGAGAGCGTCACGGACCACACCCAGCCGCGGTAGCCGGGCATGGCGCACGCGAACAGGTGCGTGACGAGACGGTCCTCGTCCTCGTGCGTCCCCAGGTGTTCGCCCACCCATTCGGCTCCCTCGGCAACCTCGATGGCGGTCTCGCGGGCAAGGTCGACGGCGGCGTCCAGCACTGCGTCCATGGCGGAAGGTCACGCCTCCAGTTGGTCGGCGACGGCGCGCAGAACGGAGGCGACCTTCTTGCCGCGCTCGCCGTCGGGGTAGCGGCCCCGACGCAGGGAGTTCGAGACGCCGTCGAGCATCTTGATGAGGTCCTCGACGATGACCGTCATCTCCTCGGGCTTCTTGCGCAGCCCCTGGGAGACGGTCTTCACGGGATCCAGGATGGACACGGCGAGCGCGGACGGGCCGCGGCGACCGTCGGCGACGGAGAAGTCCACGCGGGTGCCGGGCTTGGGAGACGACACGCCGTCGGGCAGCGCCGACGCGTGGAGGAACACCTCATCGCCGTCATCGCTAGCGATGAAGCCGAACCCCTTGTCAGAGTCGAAAAACTTCACACGGCCGGTGGGCACATCTACCTCGCTGGTCTCATCAGGGCGCCGCGAATTCGACGCCCGCCCAGTCTAGCCGCAGGGGCAGACACGCCGGCTCGCCCCGGTCCCAGGTGGTGGCGGCGGACGTAAGGCCGATGCTACGGTCACCTGCCGTACGCCGCACGAGTTTGCCTCGGCGGCCCTTCGAGACGCACACTGGAACCGTGCACAACCGCACGACCACACGGCTGAGGTGAACTATGGGCACGACCCTCGTCCCCGGATGGCTGGTTCCCGCGTACATGCGCGCCGCCGTCAGCGCTGGAGCGACCGCCGATCAGGCGCAGATCCAATCCGCAGGCCAGCGCCTGTTGGATCGCTGGTGCGAACCCGCGCGCTATTTCCACGGCGTCAGCCACCTGGTTGACCTCCTGCAGCACGTGGACGAGCTTCAGCAGGAGACTCAGCGCCCCCACGTCGTGCGCCTGGCCGCCTGGTACCACGGCGCCATCTTCGACGCCGACGAGCGTGCGGCCTACGCCAACCGCGGCGGTGAGGACGAGGTGGCATCGGCTCAGTACGCGCGCGACGAGCTTGCCGCTCTGGGACTCCCGGCCGCGAGCGTCGACAAGGTCGCGGCCCTGGTTGCGGGCCTCGTACGCCACTCGACCGGTCAGGGCGACGCGGCGGTGCTCTCGGACGCCGACCTCGCGATCCTCGCCGCCGACCCGCGACGCTACAAGCAGTACGTCCAGTCCGTACGCGCTGAGTACTCGCACATCCCCGAGGCCCGCTATCTCGCCGCCCGTCGCGCCATCGTGACCAAGCTGCTGGGCCGTGAGCGCATCTACATCACTCCCCTGTGTGGCGACTGGGAGCGCCAGGCTCGTCAGAACCTCACGGCGGAGCTCGCGTGGCTCGACCGCGACGACGAGCGCTGCCGCCTCGACACCGCCGCGCTGTCCTCTGCCGCGGTGGCCGACGCGGTGGCCCGCGACGCCGAAAGCGCCGCCGCCCACTCGGCGCGCTAAGCCCCGCTGAGGCGCCTGCGGCCCGACTCCCACCGTTCTCCCCAGCCCCACCCCACGGTGGGGCTTTTCCACGAGAGCCAGCCACGGCATCGGCCGCCCAAGCGGTTCTTCCTAGCGTGATCAGCGTTGATCCCACCGCTGAAAGGAAGACAGCCATGACCCGTTTTCATGTCGACGCCGCCGAGGTCGCTCAGGCGTCAGCGATCGCCCAACGCTCGGGCGACACGATCCGTGCCGAGGTCGCCGCGCTCGTGTCCCACCTCACGGCCCTCGAGGGCACGTGGCAGGGCGGCGCGGCGACGGCGTTCGCCGGCGTCCTGGACCAGTGGCATGCGGCGCAGGCACAGGTCGAGGGCGCCCTCGACGCCCTCTCCGTGGCCCTCGGCACTGCAGCGACCGCCTACCAGGATGCGGAGGACGCCGCGACGCGCATGTTCGGGTGAAGCCCTCGCGGGGGCGTAGGGTCGCCTCCGTGACCGTGCTGATCGACCCGCCGCTGTGGCCCCGCCACGGCAAAATCTGGGGGCACATGGTCTCGGACGCGTCCCTGGAGGAGCTGCACGCCCTTGCGGCCGCGGCGGGCATCCCCGCGCGGGCCTTCGACCGCGACCACTACGACGTGCCCGAGGACCTTCACCCACGGCTCGTGGAGCTGGGAGCACAGCTCGTGGACGCACGCGAGTTGGTGCGCCGCCTGCGCGCCTCCGGACTGCGCGTGACGGGCGCCCAGCGCCGCTGATCTCCCGCTGCCACCATCGGTGTGGCCCACACATGGGAACCGAGTGACGGGTGAGGCCCATGGGGAGCCGCGGCAGGCCCCCTCGGCCACTATGCGTCACAGCTGTGGGCCAAACCGATGGCCACCTCCACACACGACGGAGGCGCAGACACGACGAAGACCCCAGGGCGAACCCTGGGGCCTTCGTGTGCGTATCAGCGCGGACGCTGAGGCGGCGGGGCTTAGAAGCCCATGCCGCCCATGTCGCCACCGCCGGCCGGCATGGCCGGCTCGGGCTCGGGGATGTCCGCGACGACGGCCTCGGTGGTGAGGAACAGGGCCGCGATCGAGGCCGCGTTCTGCAGCGCCGAGCGGGTGACCTTCACCGGGTCGTTGACGCCGGCGGCGAGGAGGTCCTCGTACACGCCGGTCGCAGCGTTCAGGCCGTGGCCGGTCTCGAGGCCCTTGACCTTCTCGACCACAACGCCGCCCTCAAGGCCGGCGTTGACAGCGATCTGGCGCAGGGGCGCGGAGATAGCGGCCTCGACGATGCGGGCACCGGTGGCCTCGTCACCCTCGAGCTCGAGCGAGCCCAGGGCGGCGGCGCCAGCCTGGATGAGGGCCACGCCACCACCGGCGACGATGCCCTCTTCGACGGCAGCCTTCGCGTTGCGAACGGCGTCCTCGATGCGGTGCTTGCGCTCCTTGAGCTCAACCTCGGTGGCCGCGCCCGCCTTGATGACGGCAACGCCGCCAGCGAGCTTGGCGAGGCGCTCCTGGAGCTTCTCGCGGTCGTAGTCCGAGTCCGAGTTCTCGATCTCGGCGCGGATCTGGTTCACGCGACCGGCAACCTGCTCGTCCGAGCCGGCGCCGTCCACGATCGTGGTGTCGTCCTTGGTGACGACGACCTTGCGGGCCTGGCCCAGCAGGTCGAGCGTGGCGCCCTCGAGCGACAGGCCCACCGACTCCGAGATGACCTGACCACCGGTGAGGATGGCCATGTCCTGCAGCATCGCCTTGCGGCGGTCACCAAAGCCGGGGGCCTTGACGGCGACGACCTTGAGGTTGCCGCGCAGCTTGTTGACGACCAGGGCCGCGAGGGCCTCGCCGTCGACGTCCTCGGCGATGATCGCGAGGGGCTTGCCCGCCTGCATGATCTTCTCGAGGATGGGCAGGAGGTCCTTGAGCGACGAGATCTTCGACTCAAGCAGGAGCACGTAGGCGTCCTCGAGGACAGCCTCCTGGCGCTCGCCGTCGGTGACGAAGTAGGGGTTCAGGTAACCCTTGTCGAAGCGCATACCCTCGGTCAGCTCCAGCTCGATACCGAGCTGGTAGGCCTCCTCGACGGTGATGACGCCTTCCTTGCCGACCTTGTCCATCGCCTCGGCGATCTTGTCGCCGATCTCCTGCTCACCGGCAGAGATGGCGGCGGTCGCGGCGATCTGCTCCTTGGTCTCGACCTCCTTGGCGGAGGCGAGGAGCTCGGCGGTCACGGCGGCGACAGCCTTCTCGATGCCCTTCTTCAGGGCGATCGGGTTGGCGCCAGCCGAGACGTTGCGCAGGCCCTCGCGCACGAGCGCCTGGGCGAGCACGGTGGCGGTGGTGGTGCCGTCACCCGCGACGTCGTCGGTCTTCTTGGCAACTTCCTTGACGAGCTCGGCGCCGATCTTCTCGTACGGCTCCGACAGCTCGATCTCCTTGGCGATCGAGACACCATCGTTGGTGATGGTGGGCGCGCCCCACTTCTTCTCGAGCACGACGTTGCGGCCCTTGGGGCCGAGGGTGACCTTGACGGCGTCGGCGAGGGCGTTCATGCCCCGCTCCATGCCGCGGCGGGCCTCCTCATCGAAGGCAATCATCTTTGCCATGGGTGTGAGTCCTCTTTCGATGACGGTGGCTGGTCAGTCGCCCGCGACGGACGACGCCTGCTGCGGACGTTCACGTCACGACCGCGCTGGGCGCCTCGACTGCTAGCCGAACTTCGTTAGCACTCTCGGGTCGAGAGTGCTAACGCCGATTCTGGCACTCTCCCCTGCCGAGTGCAAACCGTTCAGGGACAGTTCACGCATAGCGTGACGCTTCGACTCCAACCGGCCGATGCCGTGGCAGCCTTCGTACGAGCCGTCAGTTCCCGGGGTTCGTGGCGAGCAGGACCTCGATCTCGGCGCCGCCAGGGGTGCCGTCGCCCGAGATCGCGTCGATGCCGAGCGCGTCCGCGACCTCCTGGGCCGTGTCGGCCAGGGTCTCGTCGCCGTAGGTCACCACGTTCGCGCCGCCGGGGATGTTCCCCGCGGCGATGTTGTTGGCCTCGATATTGGTGAAGCCCGCGTCCTCGAGGATGGCCTGCTGTTCCCCCGCGAGCCCGGAGATTCCCGCACCGTTGCGCACGTGCACCTGAGCGTCGTAGTTGATGACGGGCTCGGGCTCCTCGGACGGGGTCTCCGAAGGCTCGGCCGAGGTCGATGCCGACGCGGAGGGCTCCGCCGACGGCGTCGCCGAGCCGCTGGGCTCCGGGGAGGCGGTCGCCTCAGCCGTGGGCGTCGTCGTGACGGTGGCCGCGGGCTCGGGCTCGTCGGAGCCTTGGCCGGAGTTCCACAGCATGACGGCGACGAGATAGGCGATCAGTCCGGCCGCGATGAAAGCGAACAGCGGAGGCAGTACCCGACCCCACCACGGGATGGGGGTGCGGTGAACACCAACAGGACCCCCCTGGTCGGCGATGTCGTCGAACTCGTCGCGGTCGTATTCCTGTGGCACGTCGTCACTCTAGCGAACGGTCGCTCCGCCCCAGGAACGCGTGGACCGGCCGCGTTGGCGCGCCGCGCGCATGCGACGCAGGCGCTTGACGAGCATCGGGTCGGCCGCGAGCGCCGCGGGCGAGTCGATGAGGGCACCCAGCACTTGGTAGTACTGCGTGCTGGACAGGTGGAACAGCTCGCGGATGGTGTCTTCCTTCGCGCCGCCGTACTTCCACCACTGGCGCTCGAAGGCGAGGATGGCGGCGTCGCGTTCGGACAGGCCCTCGGGCTCATGCGCCGCGATTGCTGGCTCACCCATGCGCCACCTCCCTCACGCGTGCTGGTGGACCCCAGCCTAAGCGGCAGGTGAGGCCGAATCGTGCAGGCGACCACGGCACGGCCCGCGTGTCGTTAGGGTGAGCGCCATGGTGCAGCCGTGGCGGGATCAGGTGGCCGATGACTGGGCGGCTGCGCTCGAGCCGGTAACCGCGCAGTTCGACGCGGTCGGCGAGTTTCTTCGTGCCGAAGTCGACGCCGGTCGCGGGTACCTTCCGGCGGCCGATGCCGTGCTGAGGGCCTTCCACGCCCCCGTCAGTTCCGTACGGGTGCTGATCGTTGGCCAGGATCCGTATCCCACGCCCGGCGATGCGGTGGGACTGAGCTTCTCCGTGGCTCCCGGTCACCCGATGCCGCGCTCGCTGCGCAACATGGCGCGCGAGCTGGCCGACGATACGGGAGAGGTGCTCGCCTCCGGCGACCTGTCTCCGTGGGTCGATCAGGGCGTGATGCTCCTCAACCGCGTGCTCACGGTCGCGCCCGGCGAGGCAGGTTCTCACCGCCGGCGCGGATGGGAGGCGATCACGGAGCATGCGATCCGGGTGCTCGCGGCGCGAGGCGGGCCGCTTGTCGCGGTGCTGTGGGGACGGGACGCGCAGAATCTGGCGCCGCTCCTGGACGGTGTGCCGTGCGTCATGTCGGCACACCCGAGCCCGCTGTCGGCATCACGGGGTTTCTTCGGATCACACCCGTTCTCAGCCGTGAACCGGCTGCTGGTCGAGCAGGGCGGCGAGCCCGTCGTGTGGGGGACGCGCTAGCGACAGACGGACGTTGCCGTCGCCGCGTTCGCACGGGCGTAGGCGTCAAGGCCGCCCCAGAAGGTATCTCCGCTGTTGTAGTTCTGGACCGGCTGCATCAGCCGCAGCGTGGGCAGCGAGCTGCACACATACCCGGGAGACAGGGTGACTCCCGTCACGGTGGGAGTGACCACCCGTGGCGTGAAGCCCATGTAGTCGGCGAGATTGACGACCAGCACGACATAGGGCGCCTTGGTCGAGCCTCCGTAGTAGAAGTTGCCCTGAGTATTGGCGCCGCTACTTGAGGCGGGCCAACCGGAACCTGACGCGCTCGACAGCGTGCAGGAGTCGCCCGTGGGGGCTCCTGCGGAGTTGACTCCAATGCAGTACGGGCCCGTTGGCTCGGGTGCAGGACCCTCCCACGTGGCGAGGAAGAGCCAGCCACCGATCTTCACCACGACGACTCCGACGGAGTTGGCGTTGTACTTTTCACCACTCGGCGAGGCGATGGTCGGATTGCTTGAGGTGGCGCCCGCAAGGAGTTCGCCGGTCCACTTTTCCTTGCCACCATTGTTGTGGACGAAAACCTCAATGGGGAGTTCTGCGCGTTGGCAACTCGCAGGCAGGTTCGCGAGTTTCACTTGCGAGTACTGCTGCCCCTGAGCGGTCCCTGCGGGGCTCACCGTGAGTGCGCCCGAAAGATCCGCGCACGGACGTAGCGTGGTGGCGAAGGTGCTCGACGTCGTCGTCACCGACAGTTGGGCTGCGCTGGCGGGCGTCACGCTCGCCATAGTGATGAGAGTGGCCGCGATAACGAGCGCCACGACTCCGGTCCCAGAGCCCGTGACCTTGCGGGGTGGGGATGCCTTCTGCTCGACGGGGTCGGAATCCGTCACGTCGGTGATGTCGCCGTCATCGGAACCGCTGGCGCCGCTGCCCCTACTCGGCCAGATCAGGACGGCGAGCGCGAGCAACAGGATAAAGAACCACGTCACCGGGTTCAGCAACACGACAGTGAGGTGACCGACCACGGGCAGGTGGACCTTCACGACGCCGCGTACCTCATCGCCCTTCGGCTCGAAGGGATCGATGAAGTCGTTGTTGTCGCCCTGCAGCACCCATCCGTCGTTGGCGCTGCCACCGACGATGCGGTGGACGATCTGAGCGCCGCCGAGCTCCTCGGGTGCGTAGACGATGACGTCGCCAACCTGGGGCTCACCGGTGCGGGCAATGACCAAGTCACGCGGCTCGTATGTCGGGAGCATCGACTCCCCCGACACGAGCACGTAGGAGGTCCCGCCGTGCAATGTGATGGGCCATGCAAACCACGCCACGACGGCGAGCAGAATCCAGGCGGCAACGTTGCCGGCCGCCCGGGCACCTCGACGAAGCGCGCCAGGGCGCGCCTCGTCGAGGGTCTGCTCAGCCATCGCGATGGGCATGGAGAATGCCTGTGCGTCGCTAGAGTGCCGTACCTGCGATGATCACGACGGCGTCGCCCAGGTCCGAGCTCACGGTAAGCGCGGGCGTGAACGAGGTCCACTCGGCGACATTGTCATCTGCCGTAGCGCCGTTGTCCGCGATCGAGGCCACGTTGAGGTCGAGAGTGCCCGCATCGGCGGTCGTTGCGTCGTCTCCGTCGACGTCGTAGTCGAGCGCGAGCGAAAGGTTCTCGCCAATGCATGCGTCGGCGATGCCGGTGACCGCAATCTTGGTGATCGCGTAGGAGGACTCGTCGTACTCGTAGTCGACCTTCACCGTGTCGTCGCAGGCCTCGAAGGTGCCCGTGCCGAGAGCAACCTCCGTGTCCGTGTCAACTGTCAGCGTGGACGCCGACGCGACCGACAGGCCCGCCACACCCACGATGCCCAGCAGCACCGCCGCGAACTTGCGCTTGTTCTTGTTGTTCTTCTCAGCCATGTTCCGTCCTCAGTAGTTTTTGGGGCGCACTCCACCCCTCATGAGTGGGTGCCATCTCGGCGTGAGTCCGTTCTCGACCAGTGGTCAATAGGTGACTTGCTTCACATCTCGACGCCTGATGTATCGGATCATGGCCTGAAAAACGTGAGGTAATTCACATGCCACGCATGGATCACACGGTTTCGATGCCAATTCGTGACGTCAGTGGCATGCTGCACTCCACGAACCGGACAAAGCGCTTGGGTCCTAGGTCCCGGTTCCGAAGCGGCGCGACGGACGGCGGACAACGTGGAGGCGCACGCGGGCGGGCGGAGCGACGCTGAGTCGCTACGCACCAAGGCGGTGCGGGCGCGTCGGCGAGAAGGTCAGCGCGACGCGCGTCGAGGCGAACGCGGGAAAGAAGAGCTGACAGCGGGACTCGAACCCGCAACCCCCGTATTACAAGTACGGTGCGCTACCAATTGCGCCATGCCAGCAGCGGCAAGCCCAGGCCCGCCGTCGCAACAGGATACCGAGAGCCAGCCACGGCATCGGCCGCCCATCCTCGCGGCGGGCGCCCCAAGAGCCACTTAGTGCCCGAGAATCGCGAGAAGCGGGCACTAACGGGTTCACAGGACGCGACGGTCCGGCCATCGGGCACTCAACGGCTCCCCGGACGCAAAACAACACCCCGCCGGCCACACGGGCCGGCGGGGTGCCGTCAGAAGCAGGAAGCGTTACTCGGTGACCGTCACGGTCCCCGCGTTGACGTCCGCGACGTACTGGGCGAGGGCGCCGGGCTGGAAGTACATGACGTCGTTCTCCTGCTCGAGCACCTTGCCGTCGGCGAAGGAATCGCCGGGGTCCGCCATGCGCAGGGTCGGGGTGCCGGGCACGCCGTCCTGCGAGGACTGGTCGGTCGCGGCGATGACCCACTTGGTGAACTCACCGTCGGTGAAGGTGTCGGCCACCTCCTGCGGCACGCCCACGCCCACGGCGATATCGGCGATCTCGGTGTCGGACAGGCCGTCCGTGCCCTCGGCGGGCTGGTTCTCGAACATCGCGGTCTGGAAGGCCATGAAGTGCTCGGGAGCGGCGTCCGCGACCGTGGCGGCGGCGTTCGCGGCACGCGTGGAGAAGTTGGTACCGTTGGAGTAGCGGTCAAGGATCGAGATGGGGTGCACGTAGAGCGCGACGGAGCCATCGGCAACCATGGCGTCGATGTCCTCGCCGTTGGTCTCCTCGAACTGGCCACAGATGGGGCACATGAAGTCGAGGTAGACGTCCAGGCGCGCGGCGTCCTCCGGGCCAGCCACACCGGCGATCGCGTCGGAGCTGATCGGAATGCCGCCGCTCGAGTCGGCTCCCGTCGGCGCGACAGCGTCCGCGGACTCGAGGTCCGGAACGTCGCCCGAGCGCACAATGAAGTAGACGACGCCCGCGAACAGCAGGATCACAGCGATCACGGAGATGCCGATGATGGCGGCGGTGCGACGCTCCTGCGCCTTCACCTGCGCCTGCGCGGCCTTGCGAGCCTGCGCGGCGCGCTCGTTCTTATTGGACTTGTTCGAGGCCATGGATCGGCTTCCTCCAGCAACGGGGGTCGGGATGGAAAGAGTCTAGACAGGCTTGGGCGACAGCCAGTTGTCGACCGAGAACTTCGATCGCGGCCAGATCGCCAGGTAGAGGCCGAGCACGATGAATCCGGCGCGCTCGAGCATGTGAACGGGATAGTTGGTGGTGCCCTCCGCGACATCGCCGCCGCCGCCAAAGCAGCCGCAGTCGATCGACAGACCCTGGCTCCAGGCGTAGATGACGCCGATCGAGAAGCCCACCATCATGAGCAGCCAGACAACGGCCGCCCAACGGGTGAAGAGGCCCGCCGCGAGCACGACCGCGAGCGCGAGCTCGAAGAACGGCAGCATGGTGCCCACGAACGGCACGATCGCCTCGGGCAGCAGCCGGTACGCGCGCACCGCGATGATCGACTGCGGAATATCCAGCATCTTGGGGATCGCGGCGGCCACCAGGATGATGGCCATGGCCAGACGGACCAGGGTCGACAGCCACGGCTGCACGGAGGTCCATCGCTCGGCGGCGGTCATTGATCAGTCTCCTCAGGCACGATCAAGCGTTCCCGGGCAGGGAACTTGTCGCTTCAACGTACCGTAGGCAGGCCAGGTTCCCAGGACCTTTGGTCCGTCGCAGACGGCCGATGCCAGGGTCAGGATGGGAGGTCGGGTAGCGGCCACCAGACGGGTTCCGTCAGCAGCAACACCACGAGCGTCATGACCGCGAGAGCGACGACGGCGACCACGACCCACGCGGTCGATACCCCGCGCGTGGGCGCGACGCCGGACACGGTGCGGTGCGCGCCCTCGCGCGTGAGCTGGGCCCACGGCCCCCACCACAGCGTGGCCTCGGCGGCCAGGCCCGCGACCACGAGCACGATCGCATGCCCCCACGTCTGCGCCTCGAGGCTCGCCCCGGCGACGGTCTGTGAACTCACCAACCACCAGCCGAGCGCACCCACGCCGACGCCCACGACCGCGGCCAAGAGGATTGACGGCAGAGCCTCCCCCGCGGCGCGCAGCAGGTGCCACGGCAAGCCGATGGTGTGGAGCGCTGCATCGCCGCGGCGCTGGCCGCGTTTGGCGCGCGCGGCCGCGAGCGCCATCGCTCGTCGCTGGACCGTCCGCACCACGATCGCGGAGACCACCATGAAGAGGAAGGTGATGACGGGGGCGAGCGCGGTGGCCGATGCCGTGGCGACGGCGAGCGCAGCGATCACCACCTTCCGGCGGGGCGAGGCGGGCAGCACCACCTGGGCCGGTTCGCCGTCCGATTCGCCCTCGAGGAGCCCGTCGAAGTCCTCTGGCGAGTCTGGGTCGGTGTCGCTCGCCACCGGCCACACCTCTGTCGCGCCGCCGTCGCCCACGGAGGCCGGGGTAAAGGTGCGCACAGGCTCGGTGACGTCGGAGTCGTCGGCGACCACGGCATCGGCCGTATGAGACATCACCGCGGTGGGGGCGATGGCGCCCATGACGGCGGTCGGGTCGATCCCTCCGGAACGAGACAGCACCGTGGTCTCGCCTCGCAGCGCGGCGACGACCTCGCGCGGGGCGGGCCGGGCGTCGATGTCGCGGCCGAGCGCGGCGGCGAGGGCGTCGGCGCCGGTGAAGTCGGGCAGCTCGATCTTGGCCTCGAGGGTCTTCGAGATCGCGCCCGTCCCGGAACCGAACGGAGCCTTCCCTGTCGCGGCGTAGGCAACAGTGGCCGCCCACGACCACTGGTCGGCGACCATGCCGGGCTCCTCGCCATCGATCACCTCGGGGGCGACGTAGCCGGCGGTGCCGGAGACCAGGCCGTCGCGCGTGAGGCGGTCGTCGGTGGTGAGGTGCGAGAGGCCAAAGTCGATGAGGACCGGGCCGTCGGGTCCCATCATGATGTTCGACGGCG
This sequence comes from Demequina sp. NBRC 110051, assembly GCF_002090055.1. GTDB lineage: Bacteria > Actinomycetota > Actinomycetes > Actinomycetales > Demequinaceae > Demequina. Next base: position 221,066 of record NZ_BBRH01000006.1, on the reverse strand, counting down.
TGACGTCGCGGTGGACCACCCCTGCGGCGTGGACCGCCTCGAGGGCCGATGCCATACGCTCGGCGAGGTCGGCGAGGGCTCCGTCGCGCATCGGCCCGTCTTGCTGGACGTAGTCCCACAGGCTCGCGCCGGGGATGTACTCGAAGACCACGAACGTCTCGTCGGCATCGAGCTCGGCGTCCAGGATCGACGGCACCGCGGGGTGCTTGAGGGTCTGCAGGGCGTTGACCTCGCGCTCGAGGCGCAGGGCCGCGACCTCATCCGCGCGGGCGTCCACGAGCTTCAGCGCTGCGGCCGCTCCCCCGCCGTCGAGCACCTTGTAGACGGCACCAGAACCGCCCCTGCCGAGCTGCTCGACGATGGTGTAGCCACCGATCTCGTCGCCCGGTTCGCGTGCTCGCACTGCCATGGCGTCAACGCTACATGCAGGCAGGTTGGACATCCCTGACCGTTGTGGGAAGATATGGCCAGTCGTCGCAACGGTTGCGGCGGCTAGTGTCACTGTGGACACCACACCGGCACTCTTCACCACGGATCGTCTGGCACGTACCTGCCAGTGAAGGGAAGCATCACTATGGCCACCGTTACCTTCGACAAGGCGTCGAGGATCTACCCGGGGACCGAGCGTCCTGCCGTCGACTCGCTTGAGCTCGACATCGCGGACGGCGAGTTCCTCGTTCTCGTCGGCCCGTCCGGCTGCGGAAAGTCGACCTCGCTGCGCATGCTCGCAGGCCTCGAGGACGTCGACAAGGGCAGCATCTACGTCGGTGACCGCGACGTCACCCACGTCCAGCCCAAGGACCGCGACATCGCAATGGTGTTCCAGTCCTACGCGCTGTACCCGCACATGACCGTCGCGGACAACATGGGCTTCGCGCTCAAGATCGCCAAGGTCGACAAGGCGGAGATCCGCCAGCGTGTCGAGGCCGCCGCGAAGATCCTGGACCTCACCGAGTACCTGGACCGCAAGCCCAAGGCCCTCTCGGGTGGTCAGCGTCAGCGTGTTGCCATGGGCCGCGCCATCGTCCGCCAGCCGCAGGTGTTCCTCATGGACGAGCCGCTGTCGAACCTCGACGCCAAGCTCCGCGTCCAGACCCGTACCCAGATCGCCGCCCTCCAGCGCCGCCTGGGCACCACCACCGTCTACGTCACGCACGACCAGGTCGAGGCGCTCACCATGGGTGACCGCATCGCGGTCCTCAAGGACGGCCTGCTCCAGCAGGTCGGCACGCCGCGCGAGATGTACGACGCCCCCGCCAACGTGTTCGTCGCCGGCTTCATCGGCTCGCCCGCGATGAACATCGGCACGTTCAACATCGATGGCGGTTTCGCCAACGTCGGTGGCAACAAGATCGCCCTCGAGCGCGACGTCGTCGGCCGCATGGGTGACGCGGACGCCGGAAAGCTGATCATCGGCTTCCGTCCCGAGTCGCTCGACCGCGTGGCCCCCAACACCGAGGGCGCGTTCCCGGTCGAGGTCGTCGTCGTGGAGGAGCTCGGCTCCGACGCGTTCGTCTACGGCCAGCTCGCCAAGCCCGTCGGCATCGCCGAAGAGGCCGTGTCCGACGCCGGTCAGGTCATCGTGCGCGTTGACCCCCGCGACGTGCCCAAGAAGGGCGAGAACGTGTGGGTCAAGATCCGCCCGGGCGAGCAGCACGTCTTCTCGTCGGCCACCTCGGACCGCCTGTCCGACGCGGTGACCACCGACAAGTCGGCGACCGTCTAAGCACCACGCAGTTTCACGCCGAAGGGGCGGTCCGGGGAAGCCCGGGCCGCCCCTTTCGCTGTGTCCACCCGCCCCCGCCCCGTCCCCCCTCTCGTGGCGGGTATCGGTACACCAGGAGACATCACCTGCCCGGCCGGCCGATGCCGTGGCGGGGCGCCGTACGAAAGCCCACCACGGCATCGGCCGCTGTCCGTGGTGAGCCCTAGAGTGGTGCCATGGCCCTGAAGATCACCGGCGCGGTTGACCCTGAACTGCTGGACCTGCCGTGGTCCGTTCCGCTGGAGACGTGGCCCAAGGACACCCTTGCGGCTCTGCCTCGCGGCATCTCTCGCCACGTGGTGCGGTTTGTGCGCTTCCGCGGGCGCGTGCTCGCGGTCAAGGAGACCGTCGCACCCATGGCCACGCGCGAGTTCGACATGCTCAAGGAGCTGGGCCGCATGGGTGCGCCATGCGTGGTGCCTTTCGCGGTGGTCGACGGGCGTGTGGACGAAAACGGCGAGGAGCTCGCCGCCGCGCTCGTCACCGAGCACCTCCAGTTCTCGCTGCCGTACCGTGCGCTGTTCAGCCAGGCGCTGCGCGACAACACGCTGACCCGCCTGATCGACGCGCTCGCAGTGCTGCTAGTGCGCCTGCACCTGCTGGGCTTCTATTGGGGCGACGTGTCGCTGTCGAACGCGCTGTTCCGCCGCGACGCCGAGGCGTTCTCTGCCTATCTGGTGGACGCCGAGACCGGCGACCTGCACCGCGACCTCACGCCGGGCCAGCGCGCGTACGACATCGACCTGGCGCGCACCAACATCATCGGCGAGATGTTCGACCTGCAGGCCGCCGCCGAGCTCGACGACGCCGTCGACCCGCTCGAGGTGGGCGACCGCATCGAGGAGCGCTACAAGGAACTGTGGAACACGCTCACCGAGAAACAGACCTACCGTGAGAACGTTCGCAAGCACGTCGCCGCGCGCGTGCAGGCGCTGAACGACCTGGGCTTCGACGTGGGCGAGCTGGACATGACGCAGACCTCGGACGGCTCGGAGCTCACCATCCGCCCCAAGGTCGTGGACGCAGGCCACCACTCGCGCCGCCTGCTGCGCCTGACGGGCCTCGACGTGCAGGAGAACCAGGCACGACGCCTACTCAACGACATGGACGAGTACCGCGTGGTCATGGGGGGCGAGGAGGATGAGGTGCTCGCCGCGCACGAGTGGCTCGCCGACGTCTTCGAGCCCACCGTGCGCGCGGTGCCGCGCGAGTACCGTCGCAAGCTCGAGCCCGCGCAGGTGTTCCACGAGGTGCTCGACCACCGCTGGTTCCTCGCCGAGAAGGATCCCTCGGTCACCATGCCCGAGGCCGTCGCGTCCTACGTCAAGAACGTGCTTCCCACGCACCCCGACGAGCAGGCCGTGCTGGGCCACGAAATCTCGGAGTTCGAGGACGGGGTCGACGCCGCCGGCGTACCCGTACCGCGAGAGGCGCCCACGCACACCACGATGATCCACGCGTGGCAGAACCTGCCGCGCACGGGGCAGTTGGACTAGGGCGCGCTCCTCGCGCGCCGCTCTTGCGCGCCGCTCTTGCGCGCCGCTCTTGCGCGCCACTCTTGCGCGCCACTCTTGCGCGCCGCTCTTCCGCGCCACTCTTGCGTCCTGTGAGGAGGTGGGTGCGAGTTTCGGGCGCGGAACTCGCACCCACCTCCTCACAGGACGCGGCGGCCCTGGCTCTTAGCCCAGCCGGCGGCCCGCCTCGTACAGCGCGATCGATGCGGCCACGGAGGCGTTGAGGCTCTCGACCTCCCCGATCGGGATCGACACGATCTGGTCGCACGTCTCGCGCACCAGGCGCGAGATGCCGTCACCCTCGGAGCCCACCACGATCACGAGGGGGCCGTCGAGCAGCTGCGACTCGTGCAGGTCCACCTCTCCGCCGGCATCCAGGCCGATAACGAATCGGCCGGCCTTCTTGTAGGCCTCGAGCGTGCGGGTGATGTTGGTGGCGCGGGCCACGCGCAGGCGGGCCGCGGCACCAGCCGAGACCTTCCACGCGGCCACGGTCACGCCTGCCGCACGGCGCTCGGGGATGACGATGCCGGCGGCGCCAAAGGCCGCGGCCGAGCGCATGATCGCGCCCAGGTTGCGCGGGTCCTGGATACCGTCGAGCACGGCGATGGGGCCATCCGCGTCGACGAAGTCCTCGGGGTCGGCGTACTCGTACGGCGGCACCTCAAGCGCGACGCCCTGGTGCGGGCTGCCGCCGGCCAGGCCGTCGAGCGTGGCCTTGGTCACCTCGCGCACCGGCACGGAGTTCTCGACAGCGAGCGACACGATCTCGGTGACGCGGTCGTCGGCGTCGATGCGGTTGAACACGAGCAACGTGGTCGCGGGCACGCCCATCCGCAGCGCCTCGAGCACGCTGTTGCGGCCGATCGCGAGCTCGTTCGAGGATGAGGTGCGGTCGCGGGGCGTCACGCGACCCTTGCCCTGGGGACGCTTGGCGGCCTCCGCCTCGGCCTTCTTCTTGGCCTTGTACGCCTTGTGGTTGGGTCGGTCCTCGGCCCTAGGGGTCGGCCCCTTGCCCTCGAGCGCCTTGCGCCCGTGCCCGCCGGTGCCGACGGTCGCGCCCTTCTTGGAGCCCGCGTTGCGAGTCGCGCCGCGGCGCTTCGAGTTACCTGCCATGGGGATAAGGGTAGTCGCCGAGGGCGGGGCTTCGCTTGCACGGTCGGTTTGGCCCACAAGTGTGACGCGTGGGGCCTGTGTGGTCAGTGGGATGACCCCATGGGTCACACCGCACTCATGAGTCACATCCGTGGGCCAAACCGACGGGTGGGGGCGCGGGTAGGAGTCGGCGCCCTGAGGGATTAGTCCTGGAGCGACCAGCGGGCGCCGTCGGCGCCGTCCTCGACCACGATGCCGGCCTCGGCGAGGCGGTCGCGGATCGCATCGGCGGTGCCCCAGTCCTTGGCCGCACGGGCGGCGGCACGGGCCTGTATGTCGGCCTGGACCAGGGAGTCCAACGCGGTCATGGCAGAGTCGGCACCGGAGTCCGCGGCCGCCCACGTGTCGCTCGCCGGGTCGAGCCCCAGCGAGTCGAGCATGGCCCGGACGGACAGGAGCGACTCGGCGACCACGGCATCGTCCCCGCTAGTGAGAGCGGCATTGCCGGTCCGCACGGTCTCGTGCACGTGCGCGAGGGCGCGCGGCACGGAAAGGTCGTCGTCCATCGCCTCGACGAAGGGCTCGGGCAGCGCGGCGGCACGCACCTCGTCAAGACTCAACGCACCCACGCGGTCCGAGGCACGCGTGACGAATCCCGCGAGGCGGTTCCACGTCGCGGTCGCGTCTTCCATGGTCTGCTCGGAGTATTCGAGCATCGAGCGGTAGTGCACCTGCGCGAGGGCCAGGCGGAGCGCCGCGGCTGGATAACGCGACAGCACCTCGGACACCAGCAGGCCGTTGCCCAGGGACTTCGACATCTTCGCGCCCGACTGGGTGACCCACGCGGAGTGCATCCACAGCTGCGCGAAGTCGTAGCCCGCGCCACGCGACTGCGCCTGCTCGTTCTCGTGGTGAGGGAAACGCAGGTCGAGGCCACCCCCGTGGATGTCGAAGGCATCGCCCAGGAAGCGCCGCGCCATCGCCGAGCACTCGATGTGCCAGCCGGGACGGCCCGGTCCCCATGGCGAGTCCCAGGAAGCGGTCTGGGGCTCCGTCGCCTTGCGCGCCTTCCAGAGGGCAAAGTCGCGCGGGTCGTGCTTGTCGTCGGCGGGGGCATCGGGCGCCGGCGTGAGGTCGTCGAGCGCCTGGCGGGTGAGCGAGCCGTAGTCGTCGAAAGAGCGCACGTCGAAGTACACCGAGCCGCTCAGCTCGTAGGCGTGGCCGCGCTCGATGAGGCGTGCGACGAGCGCGATGATCTCCGGGATGTGGCCGGTGGCGCGCGGTTCGGCCGCGGGCGGCAGCACACCCACGGCGGCATAGGCGGCCTGGAACTCGCGCTCGTAGGTGAGCGCCCACTGCCACCACGGGACACCGGCCTCGGCGGCCTTGGCGAGCGTCTTGTCGTCGATGTCGGTGACGTTGCGCACCATGGTCACCTGGTGGCCGGTGCGCTCGAGCCAGCGCTGCAGCACGTCGAACGCGACGGCGCTGCGCAGGTGACCCACGTGCGGGCTGCTCTGCACGGTGGGGCCGCACAGGTAGATGCCGACCTTCCCGGGTTCAAGCGGCTCGAAGGCGCGCTCGGTACGGGTCGAGGTGTCGAACAGCGTCAGAGTCACGCGAGCCAGGCTACCGGTCAGATGCAGGGAAGACGAGTGCCGTCGCGATCGCGGCGATGCCCTCGCCGCGGCCCGTCAGCCCCAGCCCGTCGGTCGTGGTCGCAGACAGGCTCACTGTCGCCTGGATGGCCGATGCCATGGTCGCCTCCGCCTCCGCCCGCCTAGGTGAGAGCTTGGGCCGGTTGCCGAGAATCTGCACCGCGACGTTGCCGATCTCGAAGCCCGCCTCGCGCACGCGTCGCGCCGTCTCCTCGAGCAGCGCGACGCCCGAGGCGCCGGCCCACTCGGGACGGTCGGTGCCGTAGTTGGAGCCCAGGTCGCCCAGACCCGCGGCGCTCAGGAGCGCGTCGCAGGCGGCGTGGGAGGCACAGTCACCGTCGGAGTGACCCGTCAGCGGGGTCTCGCCGGGCCACGTGAGGCCCGCGAGCGCGAGTATGCCGTCGCCGGGCTCACCAAAGGCGTGGACGTCGACGCCCTGGCCGATGCGGGGAATGGTCACGCGTTCTCCTTACGGCTCGCGACAATGGCCGATGCCACGGCGAGGTCGCGTGGTCGTGTCACCTTAAGGCCGTCCTCGTGCCCGTCGACCGCGACCACACGGTAACCGAGCGCGCGGGCGAGCGTGGCGTCGTCAGTCGCGCCGGCCTCGCCGCGCCGGTGCGCGTCCAGGATGGCTGCGGCGCGGAACGTCTGAGGCGTCTGCACGGCACGAAAGGCGGCGCGATCGACCGGATCGCCGAGGGCTCCGTCCGCGGCGGGGGCCGCGACAAGCGTGTCGACCACGTCGACGACGGGAACGGCCCCATCGGCGCCGGTCAGGACTGCATCGACCGTGGCCCGCATGACGTCCGTGGGCTGAAACGCACGGGCGGCGTCGTGGATGAGGACGACGTCGTCATCCGTGAGTGCCAACGCGACCAGTCCCGCGTGCACGGAACCCTGACGCGAGTCCGCGCCGGCGACCACGGTTGCCCCAGGGACGGCGGCACGGAACTCGTCGAGGTGAGACGCGGGCGCCGTGACGACCACGGCATCGGCCACCTGGGTGATGGCGCGCACCGCCCAGGCGACAAGGGGCAGGCCTCCGACAGGCACGAGGGCCTTGGGGAGGTCGGCGCCCAGTCGGGTACCGGAGCCGGCGGCCGTAACGACCGCCGCGGTGGTCACGAGGCGAGGACCTCGTCCAGGCGCTTCTCCGCCGTCTCCTCGTCGCACTTCTCGGCCAGGGCGAGCTCGCTCACGAGGATCTGGCGAGCCTTGTGCAGCATGCGCTTCTCACCAGCGGACAGGCCCTTGTCGGTGTCGCGGCGGGACAGGTCGCGGACGACCTCTGCCACGCGGATGACATCACCCGACGCGAGCTTCTCGACGTTGGCCTTGTAGCGACGCGACCAGTTGGTGGGCTCCTCGATGTAGGGCTCACGCAGCACGTCGAAGACCTTCTCGAGGCCCTCCTTGTCGACGACATCGCGGACGCCGACAAGGTCGACGTTCTCCGCGGGAACCTCAATAGTGAGGTCTCCCTGCGCCACCTTCAGCTTGAGGTACGTCTTCTCCTCGCCCCGAATGATGCGCTTCTTGATGTCCTGGATCTGCGCCGCACCGTGGTGCGGGTAGACGACGGTCTCGCCGACGGCAAAGTTCATGGTGCAGTGTGCCCCTTCGTAGAGATCCATAGTCTAACATTCCGCCCCTGTGAATAACAGGGGCGTCATTTGGGGCGGACCGCTCGCGCGCGTGGACGTGCACGTGCGCCCGCTCACGAGCGCCCGCACGTGGGCGCGCGCGGGCGGTCGCGCACGCCTGCGCACCACCGCCCGTGTGCGCGCTGGTGCACGCGTGTGTGTGCGCACGGCAAAGACGGTGCCGCGCGCTCTCGCGGCCCAGTATCCTGGTCGCAGTCTCCCCGGAAGGAACCGCAGTGAAGCTCACCGTCCCCGCCCGACTCGCCGCCGCGTCGCTGGCCGCCGTCGCGCTCGCCGGATGCTCCTACGTGAACCCCATCACGACCCACAAGAACTACTCGGCCTCCGATGGCACGCAGTTGGTGGTGGGCGACGTCTCGGCGCTGAACCTCATCGTGCTCGCCGAGGAAATCGACGCGCCGGCCACGCTCATCGGCACGCTCGTCAACGAGTCGGACGAGGATGTCGCGCTCGACATCTCGATCGACGGCCAGTCGACGACCTCCCTCACGCTGGAGGCCGGCTCCACCGTGAAGCTCGGCCCGGCCGACGGCGACACCGAGGTCTCGGGCGTCGCGGTGGCCGCTCCCGGCTTCATCGCGAACGTCGCGTTCGCTGCAGACACTGTCGACGTCCACGCCGTCGAGGTGCCCGTCATGGACGGCACGCTCCCCGAGTACGCGGACCTGGTCGCTGAGATCGGCTGACGCTCCACTCTTCTCACCAAGGCCTCGGCTCCCTCTGCGGGAGTCGGGGCCTTCGTGCATCCTGGCACCCGCCACGTCCGACACAGCCCCACCACGGCCACGGTCATCGGCGACCAGTTCTGTTGAGCCCACGGCTGGGACTGGCGTGACGTGTGTGACTGACGCGCATCACCGTGAGTCACACCAGCCACATGGGTCGCAGCCGTGGGCCAAACGGCACTGGGGGCGGGCCCGGCCCCACCACAGACAGAACGAACCGGAACGGAGGTCGACACGCGCGGACGACCACGCCGTTGGCCGCCTGGAGACGGCGTGGCGCAGCCGGATCCGGTTCACACTGTCCAAGGGGCGGCGGCCCGGGAACGCCAAAGGGCGCCGATGCCTCAGCACCGACGCCCTCAGCGACTGCGACGGATCAACCGAAGCGGCCCGAGATGTAGTCCTCGGTGGCCTTCTCGGACGGGGTCGAGAACATCACGGGCGTCTCGTTCATCTCGATGAGCTTGCCGGGCTTGCCGGTGCCGGCGATGTTGAAGAACGCGGTGCGGTCGGACACGCGAGCGGCCTGCTGCATGTTGTGCGTCACGATGACGATCGTGTACTGGTCCTTGAGCTCGGCCATGAGGTCCTCGATGGCGAGCGTCGAGATGGGGTCGAGCGCGGAGCAGGGCTCGTCCATCAGCAGGACGTCGGGCTTGATGGCGATCGCGCGCGCGATACACAGGCGCTGCTGCTGGCCACCCGAGAGCGACGAGCCGGGACGGTCAAGGCGGTCCTTGACCTCGTTCCACAGGTTGGCGCCGCGCAGCGACTCCTCGACCAGGTCGTCGGCCTGCGACTTCGACACGCGCTTGTTGTTCAGGCGGTAGCCGGCCAGCACGTTCTCCGCGATCGACATCGTGGGGAACGGGTTGGGACGCTGGAACACCATGCCCACGTGGCGGCGCACGGTGACGGGGTCGACGTTGTCGCCATAGAGGTTGACGCCGTCGATGAGCACCTCGCCCTCGACGCGGGCGCCGGGGATGACCTCGTGCATGCGGTTGAGGGTGCGAAGGAACGTCGACTTGCCGCAACCGGACGGGCCGATGAACGCGGTGATGGACTTGGGTTCGATCGACAGGGAGACGTCTTCGACCGCGAGGAACTCGCCGTAGTAGACGTTCAGGTTGTTGATGTCGATGCGCTTGGACACTGCTGGCTCCGGTTCTGGCCCTAGCGGCCGGACTTGGGGGAGAAGAACTTGGCGATGAGTCGGGCGACGAGGTTCAGCGCCATGACGATAAGAATGAGGACGAGCGCGGCCGCCCAGGCGCGGTACTCCGGGATCTCGGCGATACACGCGGTGTTGTCGGGGCTACACGGGATCGCGCCGGCCTCGTACTCCGAGATGATGTAGACCGGCAGGCTCATCATGCGGCCGTCGAAGAGGTTCCAGTTCATGGAGTCCGCGACACCCACGGCGACCAGGAGCGGCGCCGTCTCACCGACCACGCGCGCGATGGCGAGCGTGATACCGGTGGTGATACCGGCGATCGAGGTGCGCAGCACCACCTTGAGGATGGTGAGCCACTTGGGCACGCCGAGTGCGTAGGAGGCCTCGCGCAGCTCGTTGGGCACCAGGCGCAACATCTCCTCGCTCGAGCGCACCACGACCGGGATCATCAGCACGCTCAGCGCGATCGCGCCCACGATGCCCAGCTTGGTGCCCGGTCCCACGAGGATCGCGAACAGCGCGTAGGCGAACAGACCGGCGACCACGGAGGGGATACCCGTCATGACGTCCACGAAGAACGTGATCGCCTTCTGGAGGGTTCCCTTGCCGTACTCGACCAGGTAGATCGCGGTCAGCAGGCCCACGGGCACCGAGATCACGGTCGCGGCGAGCGTCATCATCAGCGTGCCGACGATGGCGTGGCTAATACCGCCGTACGGGGCCTCGCCGCCGAAGATGCCGCGCATGGTCTGGTTGAGGAACTCGAGGTTGAAGCCGCCGTCGCGGCCCTCGGCGTCCGAGATCATGAAGCGGTCGATGCCGTTGATGACGACCGTGACCATGAGCCAGATCAGGGGGATGACGGCGATGACGAAGGCGCCGTAGATGAGGCCCGTCATCATCGCGTTCTTGGTGCGGCGCGACGCGGAGATCTCGCCGAAGGCCGATGCGCCGTCCCGGGTGGGCGCGGCGGTGGTCTGGGTGGCGGCCATCAGTTCGCTCCCGAGAAGTCCTTGCGGCGGGAGACGACCCACCGCGCGAGCATGTTGACCAGCAGCGTGATCACGAACAGCGCCAGGCCCATCGCGATGAGCGAGTTCACACCCATGGCGTTGGCCTCGGGGAACTGCAGCGCGATGTAGGCGGCGATGGTGTTGTGCTGGTTGGGCTGGAGGATCGCGGCCGAGAACGTCAGTCCGGGGCTGATGATCATCAGGACGGCCATGGTCTCGCCGAGCGCGCGGCCCAGGCCCAGCATGGTCGCGCCGATCATGCCGGAGCGTCCGAACGGGAAGACGGCCATCTTGATCATTTCCCAGCGGGTGGCGCCCATGGCGAGGGCGGCCTCCTCGTGCAGCGTGGGGGTCTGGAGGAATACCTCGCGCGACACGGCGGTGATGATCGGCAGGATCATGATCGCGAGGACGATGCCCGCGCTCATAGCCACGCGGCCGGTGAAGATCTCGCCCGACTCCGGCGGCGCGAACAGCGGGATGAAGCCCAGGTAGTCCGCGAGGAACTGGTAGAAGGGCGTGAGGAACGGCACCAACACCGCGACGCCCCACAGGCCGTAGACCACGGAGGGCACGGCCGCGAGCAGGTCGATCATGTAGCCCAGGCCCTGCGCGAGGCGGCGTGGCGCGTAATGCGAGATAAACAGCGCGATGCCGATCGCGACGGGGGTCGCGATCAGCAGGGCGATGATCGAGATCACCAGGGTGCCGAAGATCAGATAGCCGATGATCTCCATCAGCGACTGGCCGTCTTCGGGCTTGATGAAGGAGACGGTCTCTCCGAGCTCCTCGGAGGACATCGCGAGCGCGGGCCACGCCTCAGCGAGGAGGAAGGTCGCCACCGCAGCGAGGGTGATGAGGATCAAGGCGCCGGCGCCGGTGGACAGCCACCGGAACACGCGGTTGGCGGCGGCTCCCGGGTGGGTGCCGTAGTCGTTCTCGGCGGGCGCCTCAGGCGAGGAGGTGCTCTGTGTCACGCGCGGGTCTCCCTCAGGGTGAGCGTCGTGGTGGTGGTGAACATGCAGTGGTGGGCCCACCCTATCCGGGTGGGCCCACCTCTGCGTGAGGCCCTGTCAGGATCAGGCGGCAGCCGCGATTCCGTCGAGGATCTCGGTGATCTGAGCGGACAGCTCGTCGGTCAGCGGGGCGATGCCGGCCGCGTCAGCGGCAGCGGCCTGGCCCTCGGCCGAGGCGACGTACTTCTCGAACTCGGTGACCAGCGCGCGCTCGGTCTCGTCGTCGTACTGCGAGCAGACGATGTGGTACGAGACCAGGGTCAGCGGGTAGGCCGACGAGTCGGTCGTGGTGCGGTCGATCGCGAACGCGAGGTCGTTCTCACCGTTGGCCTCCTCCGACAGGGGCGACGCGGCGACGATGTTCGCGGCGGCCTCGGGCGAGAAGGGCACGTACTCCTCGCCGACCTTGATCGCGACGGTGCCGAGCGAACCGGCGCGCGAGGCGTCGGCGTAGCCGATGGCGCCGTTGGTCGAGGTGACCGTGTCGACGACGGCCGAGGTGCCGTCGGCACCTATCGACTGGTCGGCGGCGGTCGAGAACTCCTTGGTGGCCTCGTAAGGCCAGGTGCCGTCCGACGCCTGCTCAAGGTAGTCGGTGAAGTTCTCCGAGGTGCCGGACGAGTCCGAGCGGTAGACCACGGTGATGGTGGTGTCGGGGAGCTCGACGCCCTCGTTCTGCGAGGCGATGGCCTCGTCGTTCCAGGTGGTGATGTTGCCGTCGAAGATGTTCGCGACGGTCTCGGCGTCGAGGTTCAGCGTGCCGACACCCTCGAGGTTGAAGATGATCGCGACGGGCGAGATGTACATGGGCAGGTGGTAGGCGCCACCGTCGCCGTCGCAGCGCTCGACGGCCTGCTCGTACTCGCCGGCCTCGAGGAGACCATCCGAGCCCGCGAAGGGCACGGCGCCCGACAGGAACTGCTCGATGCCGCCGCCGGAGCCGACGGGGTCGTAGCCGACGGTCACGTCGGGGTACATGTTCTGGAAGCCCGCGCGCCAGGCGTCCATGCCGGACTCCTGCGACGAGGCGCCGGCGCCCTGCAGGTTGCCGGAAAGCTCAGCGGTGGCCTCGGCGGTCTCGCTGCCCTCAGCGGCGGCGGTCGCGGTGGCCTCGGGGGCCTCGGACTCGGTGGTGGCCTCGTTCGAGGGCGAGCAGGCGGCGAGCGCGAACGTCAGCGCGGCGGCCGAGATCACGGCGCCAGAACGGATTGCGATCTTCACAGTGGGGTTCCTCACATGGATGGGAAGTCTGCTTGAGTTTCCGGCTTCCTGCCGGACGAGTCCAACGTAGGGACGCTAGGTAACGCCACGAAGGGCCTTAACTGAAGTTCCGGTGAACGTTCGGTGAACGAGGCACCCCTCGAGGTGCGCCGTTATCGATTCGTGATGTAGAGACGGCCGATGCCGTGGCGGGGTTTCGTACGAAACTCCGCCACGGCATCGGCCGCTGTCAATCCCTTACCCCTCGAAGGTGTAGCCCACCCCGCGCACGGTCTGGATGAGACGCGGGTGCGAGGGGTCCGCCTCGATGCGGCCGCGCAGGCGCTTGATGTGGACGTCGAGGGTCTTGGTGTCGCCGAAGTAGTCGGCGCCCCAGACGCGGTCGATGATGACCTGGCGCGGCAGCACGCGGCCGGCATTCTGGGCCAGCAGGTGCAGCAGCGAGAACTCCTTGGGCGGCAGCGACTGGGCGTCCTCGCCACGCACCACGGTGAGGCGCTCGGGGTCGAGGGTGATGCCGGCGACGGTGAGGCGCTCGGGCTCGTCGGGGAAGTCGGTCGCGCCGGCGCCCTGGCGGCGCAGCACGGCGCGGATGCGGGCGACCAGCTCGCGCGCGGAGTACGGCTTGGTGACGTAATCGTCGGCGCCCAGCTCGAGGCCGATGATCTTGTCGACCTGGTCGTCCTTGGCCGTCACCATGATGATCGGCACGTTGGAGCGCTCACGAATCTCGCGGAACACCTCGGTGCCGGACATGCGCGGCAGCATGAGGTCGAGCAGCACCACATCGGCCCCGTCGCGCGTGAATGCCTCGACGCCCTGCACGCCGTCGGCGGCGAGGATGACCTCGAAGCCTTCACGTCGTAGCAGGTACTTCAGTGAATCTCGGTAGGACTCTTCGTCCTCGACGACGAGGATGCGGGCCTCGCTCATTGCTCCTCCTGATGGGCGGTAAGGCGAATGGTGAAGGTCGAGCCGACTCCCGGCTTGGACCACACGTCGACGGTTCCGGAGTGCTGCAGGATGACGTGCTTGACGATGGACAGGCCCAGGCCGGTGCCGCCGGTGCTGCGCGAGCGGGCGGCGTCGACCCGGTAGAAGCGTTCGAAGATGCGTTCCTGATCGGCGCGCTCGATGCCGATGCCCGCGTCGATGACCTTGAGGACCGCGGCGCCGGCCTCGGTCTCGAGCGAAACGGTGACGTTCGCGGAGTCGTCCGAGTAGCTGATCGCGTTATCCACCAGGTTGCGCACGGCCATGACGAGCAAGTCGTGGTCGCCCATCACGAGGGGGCGCGTGCGGATGTCGGCGACCAGGTGCACGTGCTTGGACTCCGCGTGCATCTCGGCGCCCTCGCACACCTCCTCGATCACGGCCGCGAGCGACAGCTCGTGGTGGTCTACGACGGACTCGCCGCCCTGCAGGCGCGAGATCTCGATGATCTCCTGGATGAGCTTGGTGAGGCGGCGCGACTCTTTGCGAATCTTCTTCGCGAAGCTGCGCACCATCTCGGAGTCGTCGGGGTTGTCCTCGATGGTCTCTGCCAGGAGCGATAGTGCGCCCACGGGCGTCTTGAGCTCGTGTGAGACGTTGACGGCGAACTCGCGCCTGGTGAGCTCGGCGGCGTGGCGTTCGGTGTCGTCGTTGGCGACTGCGAGCGCGAGGTCATCCGACAGCGGGGTGACGCGCACGTGCACCACCGAGTCCACGCCGAGCACGCCGCGGCTGACGACGATGTCGTCCTCGCGTTCGGCATCGGCCGCCCAGGCGATCTCGGCGAGGTCTGCGACGCCGGGGTGGAGGGCGCCGTCGGGCCGGGTGACGCCGAGCGCGCTGGCCGGGGTGTTCGAGAACGCCGCGCGACGGTCGCGCCGCACCAGGATCGCGCCCGAGTGCAGGGCCGCGAGCACCTCACGCGTGCGGTGGGGAACGAGGGTGTTGGCCTGGGCCTTCTTGCGCTCGGCGCGCCACCGGGTGAACGCGAGGAAGCCGGCACCGAGGAGCGCGCCGGCCACTAAGGCCAGCCATGTCTCCGTGGTCATGTGGTCACAGTAACGAGCAGATGACGAGTTCACCCAACGTTTCCCGTTCGTCACCCGATGTTCACCGAGGCACCTGGGAGAACCTTTCGCGCGCGCTCGGCGCAGTGACACACTAGGGGGCGGACGACAGCCCCTAAGGAGAGTCATGCGCACGCTGTTCAACGCCGAGATGTCGGACCTCGCCGGCGATCTCATCACCATGAGCCGCCACGTCGAGTCCGCGATCACGCGAGCCTCCGAGGCACTGCTCACCCAGAATGTGGAGCTGGCCCAGGCCGTCATCGCCGACGACGTCAAGCTCGACGAGATCGAGCGTCTTGTCGACGAGCGCTGCGTGCTGCTCATCGCGCAGCAGCAGCCGGTAGGCCTGGACCTGCGCACGATCATCTCGTCGCTGCGCATCTCCGCGTCGCTCGAGCGCATGGGCGACCTGGCCCAGCACATCGCCGAGGCCGCCAGGCGCGCGTTCCCCGACAGCGCCGTTCCCGCCGGTCACGCCGAGATCTTCGCCGGAATGACCGAAGCCGCGAAGAAGGCCGCGAACGAGTTGGTGCTGCTGCTCGAGCAGCGTGACCTCAACACCGCCGCCGGCATCGTCTCCGACGACGACACCCTCGACGCCCTCCACTCCGAGTCCTACAAGACACTGCTGGCCGAGGGCTACACCGGCTCGGTCCAGGAGACGCTCGACATCGCGCTGCTGGCGCGCTTCTTCGAGCGCTTCGGCGATCACGCCGTCGCGGTCTCGCGCCAGATCGTCTACTTGGTCACGGGCGACCACTCGGGCTCGCGCGCGGTCTTCTAAGCCGCTCCCCCGTCTTCTCGTCAGCCCCGGGCCCGCTGGTCCGGGGCTGACGTGCGTTTGGGGTGGTGGGCTCAACCGCCCGCTTCCTGTGAGGAGGCGAGGTCAGCCGCGGGTCGGGGCGCCGCAGGCCCCGGACACAGCAACGGGGCCCTCACCCGAAGGCGAGGGCCCCGTTGGTGTCGGCCACGCAATGAGAGGGTGACCGAGCGTCCTGAAACCGGAGGTTACTTCTTGCCCTGGTTCGCGACGGCCTGGATCGCGGCGGCGGCGGCGTCGGCGTCCAGGTAGCGGCCACCAGCGGTGACGGGCTTGAGGGTCTCCTCGTCGAGCTCGTACACCAGCGGGATGCCGGTGGGCACGTTCACGCCGACGATGTCGTCATCCGCGATGCCGTCGAGGTGCTTGATGATCGCGCGCAGCGAGTTGCCGTGTGCGGCGACGAGCACGGTCTTGCCGGCCTTGAGGTCCGGCACCACGTCCGACTCCCAGTAGGGCAGGGCGCGCTCAAGGACGTCCTTGAGGCACTCGGTCTGCGGCACGGGCTCGCCCGCGTAGCGGGGGTCGCCGGCCTGGCCGTACTGGTTCTCGGCGCTGATGGGCGGCGGCGGCACGTCGTACGAGCGACGCCACGTCATGAACTGCTCCTCGCCGAACTGCTCGAGGGTCTCGGCCTTGTTCTTGCCCTGCAGGTCGCCGTAGTGACGCTCGTTGAGGCGCCAGTTGCGCTTCACGGGGATCCAGTGGCGGTCGGCGGCGTCAAGCGCGAGGTTCGCGGTCATGATCGCGCGGCGCAGGAGCGACGTGTGGACCACGTCGGGGAGGAACCCCTCCTCCTTGAGCAGCTCGCCACCGCGGACGGCCTCGCCCCAGCCCTTCTCGTTGAGCTCAACATCCACCCAGCCGGTGAACAGGTTCTTCGAGTTCCAGTCGCTCTCGCCGTGGCGGAGCAGGATCAGTGTGTAGGTCATGGTTTCAGCGTAGCGCCGATGCGCCTGGCACGGCCCGGGACCGAGGACTCACGCGGGCAGGATCTCGTCCAGCAGCGCGCGCACCCTGGCATCGATGTCCGCGACGATCTCGTCGACGCCTGCGGAGGAGGCGAGCGCGGGGTCGCCCACCTTCCAGTCCTCGTAGCGCTTGCCCGGGTAGATGGGGCAGACGTCGCCGCATCCCATGGTGATGACGACGTCGGAGGCCCGCACGGCATCGTCCGTCAGCGGCTTGGGGAACGCCGCCTCTCCCCCGCCGATCGCGTCGAGCCGGACGCGCACCGAGTCGTGGACGTCGGCCGCGGGCATGGACCCCGCCGAGCGGACCACCACCGCGTCCCCCGCGTACTTGTGCAGCAGCGCCGCGGCCAGCTGCGAGCGGCCCGCGTTCTGGACGCACACGAACAGGACCTGGGGCGGGTGGGTGGAGTCGGCACTCTCGGCTTTGCGCAGGTCAGAGAGGCGTTGGTGCGCGAACCGTCGCGTGAGCGGCACCAGGTGCTGGCGGATGGTGGCGCGCCGCGCGAGTGCGGCGTAGGACTCGTGCACCACGCGCTCCACGATGCGCTCGCCGAGTTCGGGGAACAGTCCGGTGAGCCGCTCAACCACCTCCACGAGCGCACGGTCCACGCTCTCAAGTGCGCGGTCCTGGACCGGAGCAGCATGGCCGCCACTCGCGGGCACCAGCGTCTCGAGCAGCCCGCGCACCGCGGGCACGAAGTCGGGCGCCACGCGGTAGTAGATCCACGTGCCGCGCCGCTCGGATTCGACGAGCCCCACCTCGCGCAGCGTCTTGAGGTGGTGCGAGACCGTGGGCCCGCTCACGTCCGCAAGCTCGGAAAGGTCACACACGCACGCCTCACCCTGGGGCGCCGAGGCGATCATCGCGAGCATCCTCAGCCGCAGCGGGTCGGCCACGGCCTTCAGCACAGCGGTAGCGCGCGCCGCAAGGACAGGGTCGACGGTGTGAGCCTCGAGCGCCGTGTGGACGCAGCTGTCGTGGTCGGGGTGGGCGGCGACGGTGGTCATGGCGGGCTCCTCAGGCTCTATTTCGATCTACATCTATTTAGACATAGATCGAAATAGAGCGCAAGAGATGGCGCGCTATCCCTCCATGACAAAGGCCGGGCTGGGCAGTCCGGCCGATGCGTAGGGAAGCTCCTGCATGAGGCCCGCCTCGGGCTCGGGGGCCAGGGCGAGGACGTCGGCGAGCGCATAGGTGCGCACCTCGTGTCCTCGCTCGCAGCCCACATGGAGTCTCTCGCCCACGACGGCAAAGTGGCGCGGCCAGTGGCCAGCGTCGAACGAGCCGCGGTAGCGCACCTCGCCCTCGGGCGAAAGATCATGCACGGCGATGACGTCCGCGCCACGCACGCCGACCAGCAGCACATCGTCAACCTGCAGGATGCCCGAGGAGTCGCGCGCCCCAGCGGTGCGGGCCTCGGCGGTGGTCGCCGGGACCTGAGCGATGAGATCGGCCGATGCCGTGGCCGGCTCCCAGCGCAGCGTCAGCACCGAGGTCGACAGCTCCCCCACCACGTAGATGAGGTCGCCGTTCACGGCGAAGTGGCGTGGTCCCGTGCCCGGCGGCAGCGCGGCGGCGATGCCGTCCTCGTCGAGCAGCCCGTCGGGGCGAAGCGCATAGCGGCGCAGTTCGTCGGTGCCCAGGTCGCACACCAGCAGGTGCTTGCGGCCGGGGGCGTAGCCCACAAAGTGAGCGTGGGAGGCCTCCTGGCGTGCCTCGTTGGGGCCAGATCCCGCATGGGCGAACACCTGCCCGGGCTCCTCGTCCTCGAACAGGCCGTCGTCGCCGATGCGGATGACCGAGAGCTCGGAAGAAACGTAGTGCGTGAGGTAGAGGGTGAGCGCGCCGGCGGCGAGCATGCCGTGGCACGCCGAGGATCCGCCGGTCGGGATGCTCGCGACCACGCGGGGCGACTCGGGGTCCGACACGTCGACCGCGTGCACCTGGGAGCCCTCCGACTCCGAGATCGCGTAGATCAGCGGCAGGCTCGGATGGGCGACCAACCACGAGGGTGCGTCGAGAGCGAGGGCGAGGGTGGCATCGGCCGGCGTCTGTCGCCACAGCCCCTCCCCCATGCCGGTGGGCGTGCCGAGGCCCGCCTCGGGGAAGGTGCCCCACCACAGTTGATCGGTCATGTCATCTCCATTGGTGCATGGAACACGGTCGGCCCCGCCCCGAGCGTGGGGCGGGGCCGAACGTGCGGAAAGAGTGGTTAGTGGGCTTTGGCGTACGCCTCGCGCACCTCGGTCGAGATGCGTCCGCGCTCCGAGATGTCGAAGCCGTTGTCCTTGGCCCATGCGCGAATCTTCGCGACGTCGTCACGGCGGCCGGCCGCGGCCCGGGCGGTGCTGCGCTTGGTCGAGACCTTGCGAGCCACCGAGGTCCAGTGCTCGAACGAGCCTCGCATTTCCGCCGCATGGTCAGCGGAGAGGTCAATCTCGTAGGAAATGCCGTCGAGGGAGAAACTCACGGTCTCAGTGGCCTCGCCTCCGTCGATATCGTCGACAAGAACGACCTTCACCTTTTGCGCCATCGAAAAATCCTTTCTATAAAGGTTTTCCTAGAGTCACATATCGGACACCCGCGCGTCAACTTTCCGGAACCCTGATTTCTTGGCTAAACGAGGAAATCCCCCTCAGGAAGGATTCCTGAGGGGGATTTGCCGCGATTATCGCGCCTACATTCTCATTACTGAGACTCGTCGGAGGCGGGTGCGGGCGCGGGGGTTGCCACACTAGCCGCGCTCGAGCCCTGCTCGGGTGAGCCGGAGGGAGAGCCGGCCACGGCATCGGCCGCCTGCTGTTCGTCGATGCGCGCGAGCGCCTGGCGCTCGCTACGGTCGGCACGGATCACGGCGCGCATCGCGAGCCAGAACACCAGCGCCACGCCGATGGACGGGATGATGCCGACCGCGACCGCCTGCCAGGTGGACATCTCAGGCCTCGGGCTTCACGAGCGGGAAGGTGATGGTCTCGCGGATGCCAAGGCCGGTGAGCGCCATCAGCAGGCGGTCCATACCCATGCCCATGCCGCCGGCGGGGGGCATCGCGTACTCCATCGCGGTGAGGAAGTCCTCGTCGAGCTGCATCGCCTCGTCGTCACCTTGGGCGGCCATGCGTGCCTGCTGTTCGAAGCGTTCGCGCTGGATGACGGGGTCGACGAGCTCCGAGTATGCGGTCGCGAGCTCGAAGCCGCGCACGTACAAGTCCCACTTCTCGACGATGCCGGGGATGGAGCGGTGGTCGCGCGTGAGCGGGCTGGTCTCGACCGGGAAGTCTCGCACAAAGGTGGGGGCCGTGAGGTCCGAGCCGACGTGGTGCTCCCACAGCTCCTCGACCAGCTTGCCGTGGTTGATGCGCTTGGGGTCGACGGACAGCTCGACCGCGTCGCACAGCTGTTGCAGCTCGGCCACCGAGGTCTGCGGCGTGATCTCCTGGCCCAGGGCCTCGGAGAGCGAGCCGTACATGGTCATCTCGGTCCACTCGCCGCCCAGGTCGTACTCCTCGCCGTCGGCAAGCGTGACGAGCGTGGTGCCGAAAACATCCGTCGCGGCGCCCTGAATGAGCTCGCGCGTGAGGGTTGCCATGGTGTTGTAATCGCCATAGGCCTCGTAGGCCTCCAGCATGGAGAATTCCGGCGAGTGCGAGGAATCCGCGCCCTCGTTGCGGAAGTTGCGGTTGATCTCGAAGACCTTCTCGACGCCGCCCACGACCGCGCGCTTCAGGAAGAGTTCCGGCGCGATACGCATATACAGGTCGATGTCATATGCATTCATGTGTGTAATGAATGGGCGGGCCGCAGCGCCGCCGGGCTGGGTCTGGAGCATCGGAGTCTCGATCTCCAGGAATCCGCGGGAATGCAGGCTCTCGCGAAGGCTCCGCATCACACCCGCGCGGTGGCGGACGGTGTCGCGGGCCAGCGGGCGGGCGATGAGGTCCACGTAGCGCTGGCGCACGCGGGACTCCTCGGACAGCTCCTTGTGCAGCACCGGCAGGGGGCGCAGGGCCTTGGCGGCGATGGCCCACTCGGCTGCGAACACCGAGACCTCGCCGCGGCGCGACTTAATGGCGCGGCCCTTGGCGAACAGGTGGTCGCCCAGGTCAACATCGGCCTTGAACGCCGCGAGCGACTCCTCGCCCACCTCCGCGAGGCTCAGCATCAACTGCAGGCGTTCGCCCGCCCCGTCCTGAACGGTCGCGAAGCACAGCTTGCCCGTGTTGCGCACGAACACCACGCGGCCGGCGACGGCGACGATGTCCTGGGTCTCTTCGCCGTCCTCGAGGTGCGCGTACGTGGACTTCACCTCCGCGATCTCGTGGGTGCGGTCCACGGACACCGGGTACGCCTGGCCACCCTCGGCGATCAGGCGGTCGCGCTTGGCACGGCGCACCTTCATCTGCTCGGGGAGGTCGTCGACTACGGGGGTGTTCTGCTCAGTCACGCCCTCTAGGGTACCCGCGCGCGTTCGCTCCCCCGCCGCCCCCGTACCGCCCAACACACGGCTGGGACGGTTGTGGCGGATGGGGCGGGTGGGGATTCACACCAGCCCCGTCACTCTCATGCGCCCCAGGTGTGTGTTGAGCGGTACGCGGATGGGTGGTTGGGGGATGGTGGGTGCGGCGCGGGGCCAGGGTGCGCCGGTCAGTCGAGGTCGAGCGCCAGGTCGATGATGGGGCTCGAGTGCGTGAGCGCGCCCACGGACATGAAGTCCACGCCCGTCTCGGCGACCGTCCGGGCCGTCGCGAGGGTGAGGCCGCCGGTGGCCTCGAGGCGGACTGGCCCTACCTCGGCCTCCAACCCGCGTACGACGGCTACGAGGGCCCGCATGGCATCGGCCGTCATGTTGTCGAGCATCAGGAAGCGGGCGCCGGCGGCGATGGCCTCGCGCGCCTGCTCCTCGGACTCGACCTCGACCTGCACAGGGACCTCGGGGAAGCGACGCGTAACCGCCTCGATCGCGGCCGTGATGGAGCCCGCGGCCACGATGTGGTTGTCCTTGATCATCGCGCAGTCGAACAGGCCGTGGCGCTTGTTGACGCCGCCGCCCATGCGCACGGCGTACTTCTGGATCTCGCGTAGGCCGGGCGTGGTCTTGCGGGTGTCCAGGACGCGGGTGCCGGTGCCGTCGAGGACGTCGACCCACAGGCGGGTGTGGGTGGCGACGCCGCTGGCGCGGGACAGGAAGTTCAGGATGGTGCGCTCGGCGATGAGGACCACGTGGCCGGGTCCCTCGATGGTCGCGACCGCGGTGCCGGCGGTCAGGGCGTCGCCGTCCTCGGCGTGCAGTTGGATGCTGGGACGCGGGAGGCTCAGGCGCTCGGCGACCTGGATGAGCACCTCGGCGATGACGGGCGCGCCGGCGAGGACGCCGTCGGTGCGCATGACGATGCGGCCGGCGACGTTGTCCGACGCGGCGATCGTGGCCTGGGTGGTGACGTCGCGGCCGGGCTCCGAGCCGAGGTCCTCGTCGAGGGCCTGGGCGACGGCCCCCGCGAGCCATGAGGCGCTCAAGGGCCGGGTCTGGTCGCGGTCTTCCGGGTGAATCATGTCTTCAGGGCGAATCACGGCGACTAGCGTAGCCCGGTCGCGGCGCCGGGGCGGCCCGAAGGTCCTAGATCTCGAGCGGCGCCTTCATCACGCGCAGGTTGCCGTCCGGGTCCAGGTGCGTCGCGATGCGCACCTTCCAGCGGTCGTCGGACTCGGGGAAGTCGGTGCGCAGATGGCCGCCGCGGGTCTCCTCGCGCGTGAGGGCCGCCGCGACGAGGGCCGATGCGCAGGCGAGCACGTTCGACGTCTCCCACTCGGCGGTCTGCGGCTGGCCGCCGCGGGCATCGGCCCCGCGGAAGCGCGAGCGGACGGCGTCGAGCCTCTCCCCCGCCCGCGCGAGCCCCGCCCCGTCGCGCACGGGGCCGGCGCCGCGGTGGGCGAGCGTCTGGATCTGCGGACGCATGGTGGCCGGTACCAGGGCAGACGGACCAGGCCGGTCGACGGGCTCACGCTGCGTGACGGTGGCATCGGCCACTGCGGAGGCCGCGTCCTTCGCGGCCCGGGCGCCAAACACGAGGCCCTCGAGCAGGCTGTTGGACGCCAGGCGGTTGGCGCCGTGGACTCCTGTGCAGGCGGCCTCGCCGATCGCGTAGAGGCCGGCCACGGTGGTGCGGCCGCGCAAATCGGTGAGGATGCCGCCCGAGTGGTAGTGCTGGGCGGGCGCGACTGGGATGAGGTCGCGGGCCATGTCGATGTCGCGCTCGGCGAGGCGCTCCCAGATGGTCGGGAAGCGCTCGCGCAGGTAGCGCTTGCCCAGGTGGCGGCAGTCGAGGAAGACGTTCTCGCTTCCCTCCTCCTCCATCATCGCGACGATGCCCTTCGACACGACGTCGCGCGGGGCGAGTTCGGCCATCTCGTGGCGCTCGACCATGAAGCGCTCACCCGCGCCATTGAGCAGATAGGCGCCCTCGCCGCGGACGGCCTCGGAGATGAGCGGCTGCTGGCCGCGAGCGCCGGCGCCCTGCCACAGGACGGTGGGGTGGAACTGCACAAACTCGATGTCGGCGACCGCGGCGCCCGCGCGCAGGGCGCTCGCCAGGCCGTCGCCGGTGGAGCTCGCCGGGTTGGTCGAGGAGCGGAACACCTGGCCGATGCCGCCGGTCGCCATGATCACCGACTTCGCCAACGCAGCACCCACGCCGTCGCGCGAGCCCTCGCCGATGATGTGCAGGGTCACGCCACACACAGGGCCCGGGCGGCCGTCGGCGTCGGGCGCCGCGGTGAGGAGATCGACCACCATCGCGTGCTCGATGACCTCGATACCAGGGTCGTTGTGCACCGCCTCGAGCTGGGCGATGAGGGCGCGTGAGATCTCCGCGCCGGTCGCGTCGCCGCCCGCGTGGGCGATGCGGTCGCGGTGGTGGCCGCCCTCGCGCGACAGGGTGATGCCGCCGTCGGGGCCGGTGTCGAATAGGGCGCCGCGACCTACGAGGTCCCGCACGCGGTCCGGGCCCTCGGTCACGAGAGCGCGCACGGCGGGCTCGGAGCACAGGCCGGCGCCGGCGACGAGGGTGTCCTCCAGGTGCTCGTCGGGGGTGTCATCCGGGTCGAGAGCAGCGGCGATGCCGCCCTGCGCCCACACCGTGGAGCCCGAGCTGAGGACGCCCTTGGTGACCACGAGCACGCGGTCCACCTTGGCGCGCAGCTCGAGCGCGGCGGTGAGGCCCGCGATGCCCGAGCCGACCACGATCACGTCGGCCGTGATGGTCCAGCCCGGCGCGGGCGCGGCCAAATGACGCACAAAGGAGGTCATAGGCCCAACTTAGTGGTGGCCATCGGCTCCCCACGCCATCGGTTTGGCCCACAGTTGGGACCGATGTTCGCCAGCGAGACTCGTGTGACGTGCATGCGTGGCACATCTGGCACACCAGCCACAGGTGTGGGCCAAACCGACACGGGGTCAGGACTTGAAGGCGTCCCAGCCGCGCGAGTGGAACTCGTGCACGGGGATGCCGGAGCGCTCCAGGCCGTAGCCGTCGGGCACCGAGCCGGGGTCGTCGCACTCCTGCAGGATGCGGTTGTCGCCGTCCACGAAGACCACGTGGGGCTCGAAGGTGCGCGCCTCGTCGTCGGCGAGCATGCCGTAGGCGATCACGATGATGAGGTCGCCAGGATTCACCAGGTGCGCGGCGGCGCCGTTGATGCAGATCTCGCCGCTGCCGGGCTCGCCGGGGATCGCGTAGGTGGTCAGGCGCGCACCGTTGGTGACATCGACCACGTCGACCTGCTGGCCGGGCAAGAGGTCCGCGTGCTCCATGAGGGTCGCGTCGATGGTGATCGAGCCCACGTAGTGCAGGTCGGCTTGCGTCACGGTGGCCCGATGGATCTTCGAGATCATCATGGGCCGCTGCAGCGAGGTCATCGCTGGTCTCCTTCCGCGCTCGGTGCGATGCGCGTGGTGATGTTGTCGATCAGGCGCGTGGCACCGACGCGAGCCGCGACGGCGAGCACCACCTCTCCACGGTAGTCGTCGTTCGCCTCACTCGCGTCCGCGGGGTCGAGGGCCGCGAAGTAGTCGACGTCGAGGCCGTCTTGTGCGTCCAGGATGTCGCGGCCGGCCTTGAGCGTGGTGGTCAGGGTGGCGCCGTATTCGGCAGTACGAGCGGCCGATGCGAGGGCTCGATTCAGCGCCAGCGCTCGCTTGCGCTCGTCGGGGCTGAGAAAGACATTGCGGCTGGAGCGGGCGAGGCCGTCGTCGTCGCGCACGGTCGAGGCCGTGGCGATCTCGACGGAGAAGTTCAGGTCCCGTACCAGGGCCTTCACTGCGATGACCTGCTGGGCGTCCTTGGCCCCGAAGACCGCGACATCGGGCGCGGTGAGGTGCAGCAGCTTGGCGACGACGGTGAGGACGCCGTCGAAGTGGCCGGGGCGCGCGGCGCCTTCGAGGACTCGGCCGATGACGCCGGAGCTCACCGTGACGACGGGCTCGCCGTGCGGGTACATCTCGGCGTCCTCGGGGGCGAAGACGGCGTCGACGCCGAGGGGCTCGAGGAGCGCGAGGTCGGCGTCGAGGGTGCGCGGGTAGCTGTCGTAGTCGGCGGCCTCGTCGAACTGGAGGGGGTTCACGAAAATGGTGACGACGACCTGGTCGCCGAGTTCCTTGGCCCGGCGGATCAGCGCCAGATGTCCCTCGTGCAGGGCGCCCATGGTCATGACGACCACTCGGCGCTCGCCGCGGGGTAGGGCGGCAAGGTCCGCCGCGGTACGGATGAGTCGCATGCGGCTATTGTCCCGCGCGGCGGGGGTGCCGGGTGCCGGTGACGGGCGGCCGCTGCGTCCTGTGAGGAGGTTGATGTCAGTGGAGCCGCCAAAACTCGCATCAACCTCCTCACAGCGCGCAGGGCGGAGGGCGGGGGCGGAGCGAGGCAACGCGGCGCGAGCGGGGGCGCGCGCCCCGGCTCAGTCCGCGCCGAGCGCCGCGATGATGTCCGCGTACTGCGCGGGGCCGATGCGCCCGCCGGAGAGCGCCAGGTCCGCCGTCGCGCGCGCCATGGCGCGGTAGGCGAACAACATCTCGTCGTGGCCCGTGAGCGCGTGGACGTGGGCTGCGACCGTGCCGGCGTCGCCGCGCACCACGGGTCCGGTGAGCGTCGTGACCGCTCCAGGCGCGTCGCCCAGTGCGCCGTCCACCGACGCATGCACCAGGGGTCCGAGGACTCGAGCGGGCTCCTCGACGCCGATCCGGGCCAGCAACCCCCCGGCCTGGCTCAGCGCCGTCACCACGTGATTCGCCCCGTGCACCAGCGCCGCGTGATACGCGGGACGGTCGCGGTCGTCGAGGACGAAGGGCTCGCCGCCCATCTCGACAGCGAGCGCCTGCGCAATCGGCAGCAGCGGGGCCGCACCCGACACGGCGAACGCCGCGCCCGTCATGCGCGTGAGGTCCAGCGATGTGCCGGTGAAGGTCATCGCGGGGTGAATGGCCAGCGGCAGCGCGCCGCACCGTGCGGCGTCCGCGAGCGCCTCGGTGCCCAGCCGGCCCGAGGTGTGCACCACGATTTGTCCGCCGCGCCACGCGCCCAGCGACGCGAGGCCAGCGGCCACGGCGGCGACCGAGTCGTCGGGCACGGTGAGCAGGACCACATCGGAGGCCCGTACCACCGCCTCGGGGTCCATGACGGGCACCCCTGGCAACAGCGCGTCGATGCGCGCGAGGGTCTCGTCGGACACGCCGGTGGCGCCGACGATCTCGTGTTCCGCCGCCCGCAGCGCCGCTCCCAGCACCGCGCCCACGCGCCCCGCGCCGACGATGCCGATCGACAGGCGGCCCGGCTTACTCATGCGCCATCCTCGCGAATTCCCACGGCCGTCATCCACTGCTCGGGCGTCTGGCGCCGGCGCCCCTCCGCGGCCCGGAGAGCCTGAGCGTCAAGGAGGGCCACGGCATCGGCCATATCGAGGTGCTGCGCGACGGGCGAGACGGGCCCGTTGGTCGAGTGCACCGTAAACGTCGCGACCCCACGCCAGCGCTGCAGGGGTCCTTGGGTGAGGCCCAACGATTGCGTGCGCTCGTGCGGCACCACGAACATGTCACGCACCAGCCAGCCGCGCCGGATCATCAGCGCGCGGTCGGTGGCGCGCACGCCCCGGTGGCGCCACTGCCACGGGTCGAACAGCCGCGCGCGTCGCGTCACGGGCGTGAAGCCGCCCTCGTCGCCGGTGCCGGACAGTGCGAGCGAGACGGTGCCGGCGGGGTCGGGGTCGCCCAGGTCGGGCAGCACCAGCCACAGCGCGGTGAGCGCGTCCTGGCGCGTGCCGACGGGCAGCAGCGTGGACACCGCGGCCTGATCGTCCTGGTAACCGGCCACATTGATGGTGACCCGCCACCAGTCCTTCTTCCGCCACAGCAGCGACTGCTGGAACTGGACGGCCTGCACGCGGCCCGGCGGGACGGTCTGCCTTCGAGTCTCGGTGAGCCCGTGACGCAGCCGGATGCCGTCCTCCGAGATCGCCGCGGTGAACCCGAATCCGCCCGACAGCTGCGACCAGAAATACCCCAGCAGACCCAACGCGGCGGGCACCACGGTGAACAGCGAGGCCCCCGCTACCGCCACAATCTCGTTGAACTCGATGGGGAAGATCCACACCGCGAGCCCCACCCACAACGGCAACGTGCAGATCCACAGGAACGGCCACGACAGCACGATCGACTGCAGGAGCCGTCCGATGGGCACCTTGTACACCTCACGCTCGGGCGCCGCGGCGGTCTCGGTCAGCCCCGCCGGCCCGCCCAGCGACCTCAAGCCATCGGTCACGTCCCTCAGGGAGGCGGCCGATGCATAGGCCGGGTTCTCGCCCTCGCCTCCCACAGGGGTGGGCTGGGCGGGAAACTTAGCCACGGCATCGTCCGAGAGAACGGCGTTGACGGAAGCGTCGCGGCCCTCCGCCTTGGCGCGCTTGACGCCGGCGGCGAGGGCGAGGAGCTCGTTGCGCATGGCCTCGGCGTCGCCCAGGCGCAAATACTCCAGGGCGATGCCGGAGTTCTCGCCGCCGGCGACCTCGACCTTGAGGACCGCGAAGCCGAAGATGCGCGCGAGCAGCGGCTGGACCACGTCGACGGCCTGCACGCGGTCGAGCCGGGCCTGCTTGTGCTGCTTGAAGAGGATGCCCTTGCGTTGCTCGATGGCCTCGTCCGACAAGCGGTACTCGTCCACGCGCCACTGCAGGTAGCCGATGCCGATGGCCAATCCCACGATCAGCACCGCGCCCAGGATCACCCACAGCAGCGAGCGCCACAGCCAGTGGGCGGCCTGGACGAGTTCCTCATCCGCGCCGACCCAGTCGGGGGCGACGTTGTACAGCGCGATCGAGCCGACCACACCGAACACCGCCCAGCCGCCCAGCAGCGGGGAGACGGGGTGCAGGCGGGTCCACTCGCGCGGGGCGCGGTACACGGGGGCGGGCCGCGCTGGCTGCGGGCGCGCCGGGTCGGGCTGGGTCATCACAGGCCCGCCAGCTGCGCCTCGCCGCGGCTGGAGAGGCGGTCACGCAGGCGGGCGGCCTCGGACTCGGGGACGCCGGAGATGGACGCGTCCGTGCCGGGCGAGGCCGTATGGAGCTGCACCTTCGCGATGCCGAATGCGCGGCTGAGCGGCCCCGCCTCGACCTCGACGTACTGCATGCGGCCATAGGGCACGACGGTGACGGAGCGCCACAGCCGCCCCTTTTTCACGATGAGGTCGTCCTCGCGCTCGATCCACGCGTGCGCGGTGACCTGGCGGTAGACGATCCACGATCCCCACGCGCCGCCCACCAGGAACACGGCCGCCGCGATCCACACCCACGCGGTGGTGAGCGCGCCGACCACGACGGCGGCGATCAGAGGGAGACCCAGGCAGATCCACAGCACAATCAGCCGCGCTGGGATGAGCTTGCGGGAGACGTAGGTCCAGGCGGCGCCGCCGGGCTCGTACCAACTCATGGGCCCAGTGTGCCAGGAGGGACGGTCATGAGGTCGCGCGTTCAGGTCGCGCTAGAACTCTACGATCCACAAGTTCACAATTGCCAGATATTCCGACTGCACAGGTTTGGCATCGGGAGACCGGGCGCGCGTCGACACATGTCCGACGGTGCCGCCTCTAGCTAGCGTGGATGCCCGGCTCCTACCGCTGCGTACACGAACCGCATCGTCGGATTACGTATGTGACTCTCCCGAACCGCACCCGTCACCGCAGTAAGTCTCGTGTCACTCAGCCGGAGATTGACTACTGCAACTCGTCCACGGTGGTGGTCCAACGCTCAAAACAGTTCCGAATGCCGGTGGGGTTTCTGCAACCGCGTCAACACACCCACTGACATCGACGGTACCGGCAACCTTCCGCCGCACGGCATTAGTGCATCGATGATTGAGTCAGCCCGTGACGACGTCGAAAGTGGCTCGCGCGACAACCTCATCGGCTACCGAAAGTTCCCAGCGGTACCTACCGGGCGGGACGTCCAAGCCCTGAAAGCGCATTACCAAAGGCACACTGATGTCTGCACCACGCGGGACTCCGGGGGGACGTCCCACCTCTAACTGACCGTGGACGGCGATTTCCTGGCCCTGATCCCCGGCCAATACCGGACTTCCATCGGGATCCTTGAGTATGAGCGTCAGGGGGTGCCGTTCGTTCGTCCGGTCCCACGGGACTAGAACCTTGCCCGCAACAAACACGTTCAGGAACGGCTCACGCTTGACAATGCGGTCCCATCCACCGCCATGGACGTACAACTTCCCGCCGAGCTCTTCGGCAAAGTCGCACATCATGATGAAGGCCTCCATCAAGCAGGCACCTTCGTCGACGCATATGGGTATGACAGCGTGGATGTAAGCGTCTCGCCACTGACCTCGCGCGTGAAAACGTCAGGCTCCACGTGGCCGTATGAGACCACGCGACTGGAGACCATGCCGCGACCACTCCAAACGAGCCTGTTCGCGACCGGCTCTGGCTCGCGATACGTCGCCCAGTCAACAGCAAGCTCAAGAGTTCCGTCGGCGGAGACTTCCAGCACCTTCGCCTCTGCCTCTGCACCGTCGCGGTCCTCGACACGGACTGCATCCCCTACCTCGGGGTCAACGAAGAACGCCATCGGGCGCTTTCTACTCGCGGCGGCAACTACGAGTCCGTCGTCGGCGACGGAGTTGAAGTCTATGAAGTAGGTCAACATCTCAGTTCCTTTTTCCTAGGCGAATCGGCGACGAGAAAGCGGCATCGATTGCCTCCCAGAGATCATCGTCAAGATCTCCCGGCAATTCAAGAGTGTAGTGAGGAACCGCAAACGTCGGCAGCGCGGAGATCCCGATCGACTCGAGCGTGGCGACCGTTGAGTAACGAAACGTCTTGAACGGTCGATGCCGACAGGCGAGTGCAACCGCTTCATCAACGTCAGATACGCCAGGAAAGCCCATCGCAGAGACTCCATATGGACGGTACTTCAGCCTGCACACCTCGAGTTGGTCTTCCAAAGTCTCGCGAGTGGACAGCCCACCTCTCAGAAGAACGTCCGAAGGCGCAAGCATGTTCCGCTCGGATCGCATCGGAAGTGGCGCTGGCATGGTTGGTTCACAGTGAATAGGACCCCGCCCGTTCGCGCAAGTGCCTCAACAACCAACTCCCAATGCTTCAAACTCCGACCGGCTTTGCGGACTGACGTCGCCCCTACCGACCACTTTCCGGGCCATGCCTCGCCCGAAGTCCTTTAGTGCGTGCCAATCTCGCGGTGCGCGAGCGGGGGTTTAGGCCGGGGTGGCCTCGCCGCGGTCGTCGTCCTCGTCCGAGTGCTTGCACCAGTGCTCCGCGACCACGCCGGCGATGACGAGCAGCAGCCCTGCAGCCGCGGCGATCAGCGCAGAGATGATGACCTCGCGGCGCGGACCGTGCGACCAGTCGTCGAGCAGGCCAAGGGCATAGCCGCCGTAGGCGCCGGTCAGCACCGCGCCGCCGTAGGCGCAGGCCTGCGCGAACACGGCGGTGCGGGCGGCGCGCAGGGCGGACAGGTCGGGCTTCTTGCCGGTGAGGAAGCGTCGCACCTGCCACCCGAACCACAGCGCGCACGCGGCGGCTACCAGGGCGATCGCGGGGGCGGACCACGGCACGTGCGGCGGGGTCGCCCCCGAGGACCACAGGCCTGCGGTGAGCAGCCACACCAGGGCGAGCGCGACCAGCCCCACGAGCGTGAGGCGCTGCCAAGAAAGCGCGGACACGTTACTGAGGCGTCACGCCCGCGGGCGCCACGTCGGGCACCGCGTCCCACCCCGCGCCCACGCGCGTCAGGGCGTCGAAGCTGGCCTGACGCAGCAGCTCGGCGACGGTGCCGTGCGGCACCAGGCGGGCATCGGGCTCGATCGCGGACCACGGCTCCAACACAAAGCGTCGCAGGTACGCGCGCGGGTGAGGCAGCTCGAGGTCGGCCGAGACGCCGGTGACGCCCTCGTACTGGACAAGGTCAAGGTCGAGCGTGCGGGCCGCATTGGGCACGGAGCGCTCACGCCCGTGCGCGAGCTCGATGCCCAGCAGCGCGTTCAGCAGCTCGCGCGGCGACAGCGCGGTGTTCACGCGCACCACGCCATTGAGGTAGTCGGGCTGCTGCAGGCCGCCCTCCGGCACGGAGCGCACCAGGGGCGACACGGTCACGACCTGGACGCCGGGGATCCGGTGCAGGTCGCTCAGGGCCGTGCGAAACGTCTGCTCCACGTCGCCCAGGTTTCCGCCGAGCGCAATGAGCGCGCCGGTGGGCTGCGCGGGGCGGGCGTCCATCGTGTCGCCGCCGCCGGCCACCTCGGGAGCACCGCCAAAGCCGCCGGTGCCCAGGCCCGAGACCTCCGACCCCTCGGTCGGGTCATCCGACTCCCCCGCCGACGAGCCGATGCGCTTGTCCGCCCACAGCGAGCCCTCGCGCTGGTCGCGGCGGATGGTCACGGTGACGTCCTTGAATTCGACGTGTAGGGGCGCCTGCGGCTTGTGCACGGTGACGTCCACGCACTCGACCAGGGGGATGCCGAGCACCGTCTTGGCGATGCGCTCCGCGACAGCCTCGATGAGCTTGACGGGCTCGCCGCCCAGGACGTCGGCCACGCGGTCGGCGATCTCCGAGTAGTTCACGGAGCGCGTGAGGTCGTCACGAGCGCCGGCGGCACGCGTGTTGGTGTGCGCCACGACGTCGGCGAAGAAGAGCTGTCCGCTCTCCCGTTCTGCCTGGAAGACGCCGTGAAATCCCTCGAGTCGGATACCTTCGACGGCGATCTGATCCAGCTCGATGCCGTCCTTGACGTACGGGCGCGTGTGCACAGTCATGTCCTCACTCTTGCGTGTGTTCGGCGTTCTGCCAAGAGGACACGACCTGGACGGCGTCCCTCGCCGCCGCCGCATCGTGCACCCGCACGGCCCACACGCCGCGCTCCGCGGCAAGGGTCGTGATGGCAGTGGTGGCGTGGTCCCTCGAGGCGGCCGATGCGTCACGCCCCTCCCGCTTCACGGCGGCACCCAGGAACCGCTTACGGCTCGCACCGATCAGTACGCGGGCGTCGCCCGCCCATCCGGGGATATCTGCCACGAGCGGCCAGTTGGATTCGGCGACTTTCGAGAATCCGAGGCCCGGGTCGAGGATGATCCGTGCGGGATCGATGCCCGCGGCGGTGAGGGCCTCGACGCGCCCGGCGAGCTCGTCGCGCACCTCGGCGACCACGTCCGTGTAGCGGTCGAGGGCGTCCATCTGGGTCGAGTGCGCGCGCCAATGCATGGCGATGTAGTCGCAGCCGGCGCCGGCGATCACGGCGGCCATGTCGGGGTCGGCCAGGCCGCCCGAGACGTCATTGATGACGCTCGCGCCGGCCTCGAGCGCAGCGGCGGCGGTGGCGGCACGCATGGTGTCCACGGATACCGCAATCCCCGCCTCGACCAACCCCTTCACGACGGGCACGACCCGTGCGAGCTCTTCATCGGGGCTCACGCGCTGGGCGCCCGGACGCGTGGATTCGCCGCCCACGTCGACCAGGTGAGCCCCGTCCCGGGCGAGGCGAACGCCCTGGGCGAGTGCGGCATCGGCCGTGTGAAAGCGACCCCCGTCGCTGAAGCTGTCAGGGGTGACGTTGAGGATCCCCATGACGAGCGTCATGGGCTATTTCCCGAGGATCAGGCTCATGGCTTCCGCGCGGGTGGCGCCGTCGCGCATGATGCCGCGCACGGCGCTGGTCACGGTGCGGGAGCCCGGCTTGCGGATGCCGCGCATGGACATGCACAGGTGCTCGGCCTCGACCACGACGATCACGCCGCGGGCGCCCAGGTGGGTCACGAGGGCGTCGGCGACCTGGGTGGTGAGGCGCTCCTGGACCTGCGGGCGTCGCGCATACATCTCAACTAAGCGAGCCAACTTACTTAATCCCGTGATGCGGCCGTCCTCGCCCGGGATGTAGGCCACGTGAGCCACGCCGTGGAACGGCACCAGGTGGTGCTCGCACATCGAGTACAGCTCGATGTCCTTGACGAGGATCATCTCCTCATGGCCCAGCTCGAAGACGGTGCTGAGGATGTCGCCCGGATCCTGGTGCAGGCCCGCGAAGAACTCGTCGTAGGCGCGCGCGACGCGGCCGGGGGTGTCCTTCAGCCCGTCGCGTTCGGGGTCCTCGCCGATCGCGAGCAGTAGCTCACGTACGGCGGCCTCGGCGCGCGCGTGGTCGACCGTCATGCCTGGTCGGTTCCGTCTTGCGGAACGTCGGTCGGTGCGTCGGTACGGGGCTCAGCCGCGGCATCGGCCGGCTCCTCGCCCACGGTGTCCTTGGGCTCCTCGAGCGGCGGCGCGGGGGCGGTGACGGGCTTCTTGCGGGGCGCGGTCTTGGGCGCCCACTCGCCGCTGACCCAGTGCTTGCGCTTGGCGACCTTCTTGACGTCGGCGAAGATCTCCGCGAGCTCGGTCTCGTTGAGGGTCTCCTTCTCGAGGAGCTCCTCGGCGAGGCGGTCGAGCAGGGCGCGGTTCCCCTGGAGGGCCTTGGTGGCCTCGGCCATCGCGTTGTCCATGAGCGCGCGGACCTCGCGGTCGACGATCGCGGCGTTCTGCTCCGAGTAGTCGCGGCCGTGGCCCATGTCGCGGCCCATGAAGACCTCGCCCGAGCTGCCGGCCAGGCGCACCGAGCCGATGTCCGTGGACATGCCGTACTCGGTCACCATTTGGCGGGCGATGTCGGTGGCCTGCGAGATGTCGTTGCTGGCACCGGTGGACGGGTCGCCGAACACGAGCTCCTCGGCAATGCGTCCGCCCATCGCGTAGGCGAGGTTGTCGAGCAGCTGGTTACGCGTCTTGGAGTAGCGGTCCTCCTGCGGCATGACCATCGTGTAGCCCAGCGCACGGCCGCGCGGGAGAATCGTGACCTTGGTGACGGGGTCCGTGTGGTTCATCGCGGCCGCCACGAGGGCGTGGCCGCCCTCGTGGTACGCGGTGACGGTCTTGTCGTGGTCGTTCATCACGCGCGTGCGCTTCTGGGGGCCGGCGATGACGCGGTCGATGGCCTCATCCAGCTCCACCGGGCCAATGAGTTGGCCATCCTTGCGGGCGGTGAGCAGCGCGGCCTCGTTGAGGACGTTCGCGAGGTCGGCGCCGGTAAATCCGGGCGTGCGACGGGCGATGACCTCGAGGTCAACCTCGGGCGCCATCGGCTTGCCCTTCGAGTGCACCTCGAGGACCTTGAGGCGGCCCTTGAGGTCGGGGCCGTCGACGCCCACCTGGCGGTCAAAGCGGCCCGGGCGCAGCAGCGCGGGGTCGAGGATGTCGGGGCGGTTGGTCGCCGCGATGATGATGACGTTGGTGGTGGCGCCAAAGCCGTCCATCTCGACGAGCATCTGGTTGAGCGTCTGCTCGCGCTCGTCGTGACCGCCGCCCATGCCGGCGCCGCGGTGGCGGCCGACGGCGTCGATCTCGTCGACGAAGATGATGGCGGGGGCGTTCTTCTTGGCCTGCTCGAACAGGTCGCGCACACGGCTCGCACCCACACCGACGAACATCTCGACGAAGTCCGAACCAGAAATGTGGAAGAACGGCACGCCTGCCTCGCCCGCGACGGCGCGCGCGAGCAGCGTCTTACCGGTGCCGGGAGGCCCGTACAGCAGCACACCCTTGGGGATCTTGGCGCCCACGGCCTGGAATTTCGCGGGGGCCTCAAGGAACTCCTGGATCTCGCGCAGCTCGTCGACGGCCTCGTCCACACCGGCGACGTCGTCAAACTTCACCGTGGGGGTGTCGGGCGTCACCAGCGAGGCCTTGGACTTGCCGAACTGCATGAGACGGCCGCCGCCGCCCTGCATCGAGGACATGAGGAACCAGAAGAGGCCCACCAGCAGCAGGATCGGCAGGAACGTGAAGAGGATGGTGGTCCAGATCGAGGTCTGCGGGACCTCCGAGTCGTAGCCGCCGGCGGGGTCGGCCGCGGTGATCGCGTCGACGACCTGCTCGCCCTGCGGCGCGACGTAGAAGAACTCGACACGGTCCTGGTAGTCGGCCCACTCGGCGGGAGCGTCCTCGGGCAGGTTATCCGCGAAGTCCTCGATCAGCACCAGCTCCACGCGCTGGTCCCCGTCGACCATCTTGGCCTGGTCCACCAGGTTGGCCTCCAGCAGCGCCATGCCCTGCGAGGTGTCGATCTGCTGCACGCGCGGCGCAAACAGCCCGGAGACGAGCCAGCCCAGCACAACTGCCAGGATGATCAGCGGAATGATGCGGCGCAGACTGAAGGCATTCTTCATGGTGCTACGAGACTACGCGAGGCCACGGGGTGGCTGTGAAGGGTTTCGCTGTGGGCGTTCTTCCCGGTCGCCGCGCCGCATCTCGCCCGCGTACC
This sequence comes from Demequina sp. NBRC 110051, assembly GCF_002090055.1. GTDB lineage: Bacteria > Actinomycetota > Actinomycetes > Actinomycetales > Demequinaceae > Demequina. Next base: position 185,501 of record NZ_BBRH01000006.1, on the reverse strand, counting down.
GCTCAACACACACCTGGGGCTGATGTGGCCCGTGGGACGCATGAGGATTCACACCACACGCAGAGGCCCCACGCGCACCAGCCGTGTGTTGAGCGGTACGGGGGCGGTGACCTCACCGGGCCCGGATGGCTTCCAGACAGGCCACGACATCTGCCACGAGGCGGTCCGGGTGATACACGGCATCCGCATAGGCGAAGCGGATGACGCTCCCCCGCTCGGCGACGATCCCGCGATCGCGCCGCCGGTCTTGAGTGAACTGGCCAGGGTCGCTGTGGTAGCTCTTGCCGTCGATCTCGACGTACAGAATGCCCTCGACGAGGAAGTCCGCGCGCTTGCCGTTGCCGAGTGGAGCCTGGACCACCACATGCAGGCCTGCTGCGCGCATGGCCACTCGCGCGCATGTCTCCGGCACTGACCCCGCACCGGGATCCGCCGCACATTCTAGCCAGCGCCTTCTGGCGAGCGGCGTCACGGTGAAGTCTGCGATCTGGGAGCGCCGCAGGGCACCTAGCGCGAGCGCGTGGTCGATGGCGACCAACTGAGCGAGGGGGCTCACGCAGTGACTCATCATGTCGAGCGCTCGTCCTACGGACACCACACGGTTCCCGGGTGTGTGGGTGCGCGTCCTGTGGAGCAACACCCCCTCACGCGCCTTCGAGTCACTCGCCGTGCCGCCGCGCCCCGCCGCGATCTCCAAGTGAAGCCCTTCTGGGGCATCGAGCAACCGAAGCCCGTGCTCCCGCGCCGCGCTGACACACGTCACCCGCGCGTCGAAGTAGCAGGCGTGAGCCGCATAGGCGTAGGTATGCGGCAGAGTGAGCACTCCGGTCAGCGGCCGTGACAGGGCGCCGTCACGCACGGCGGCATCGATCGCGCGCCTCGAGACCCCTTGCGCAAGGAGTGTGCCGCGGCGCGCGGCGCCGCCGAGCCTCATGACGGCGCGCACCGGGTCCATCGCCCCACCGTGCGCGACCCGCGCCATGAAGGGGGCTGGCACCCGCGTGTCTGGGGAGAACGACCCGGAACCGCACGCCTGTGGACGGCGCCTGGGCATCGCGCTGCCCGGTCCCGCTGTCGGCGTCCCCCGTACCGCTCAACACACACTTGGGGCTGATGGGGCGTGCAGGGCTGGTGTGCATGCACACGGGCCACATGCGCCCCACGCGCACCAGCTGTGTGTTGAGCGGTACGCGGGGCAGGCGGGAGCCCGGTCAGATGGTGTAGTCGCCGCCCGCGGAAGCCGTCAGGTAGCGCACCACCGCCGCAGCGCACTCCTCGACCGACTCACCGTTGGCGCCGACCACCACGTCCGCATCAGTGGGCGTCTCATACGGGTCGGAGATGCCGGTGAACTCCGCAATCTCCCCGCGCCGCGCGGCCGCGTACAGCCCCTTGCGGTCCCGCTCCTCACAGACCTCCAACGGAGTCGCCACGTGCACCAGCACAAAGCGGCCCACGCGCTCGGCCATGGCGCGCATCTCGGCGCGCATCGACTCGTAGGGCGCGATGGGAGCGCAGATCGCCATGCCTCCATGCGACGACACCAGCGACCCCACCCAGCCAATGCGGCGCACGTTCAGTTCCCGGTCGGAACGCGAGAAACCCAGGCCGGAGGACAGCATCGCCCGCACCTCGTCGCCGTCCAGGAGCGTCACGCGCTGCGAACCCTCGGCGCGCAGGCGGCGAGTGACCTGACGCGCGATGGTCGACTTGCCGGATCCGGACAGCCCGGTGAACAGCACCACCGCGCCATCGCCCGGCGCGCGCGTGGACCCGCGCTGCACCACCACGTTGGAGGCACACACCACGGAGGCGAGGTGCTCGAGCAGCTCGACTGAGGCGTCGCCCGACACATGCTCGGCCGCCGGGCGCGGCAGCACCCGCACGTCCAGTCCGTCACGCTTCAATGACCGCACCGACGCCGACAGCGCCGAGGGCTCCCCCTCATCGAGCACGATCACGGTCCCGGACAACCCGCCGGTAAACCGTCCCATCACCAGGGTCGCGTCCTCCGCGAGGTCGTCGAACGCGCCGGGGCGCAGTTCAGCCAGTACCGGCAGTGACGGCTCGCGCAGCATCGTCACCGGCCCAGCGATCCACGTGCCCGCGGCCGAGGTCCGCCTGTCCGAAACCTCGACCGTCGCGATCGGCGTCGCCTCGGTGTCGAGCAGGGTCACCGTCCGCCCGGGTGCCATGTCCGGGATTCGCAGCGTCGCGATATGCGCGCCCGCTACCAGGGAGGCACTGACGGCGGCCGATGCCTGGGTCGCCCCAGCGGCCGGCAGCGAGTATCGAGGGGTCGGGCCGTAGGCGCCGATGCGCAACAACTCGAGTTCATTGAGCTGCAGTGGGCTCAGGCGAACGCCGTGCATCACTTCTCCTGGTGGGGGTCGGCCGGGGACGCGGGCGAAGACAGCTCGTCCGAAGACGAGGACGAAGACGAGGACAACGACGAACCAGACGAAGACGAATCAGCCGACAACTCCGTCGCCGCCCCGCCCTTCTCCTGGAACGTAAAGAAGGCGAAGCCCAGGCGGTGACGGATCCAGCCCCACGCGAGCGTGCCGAGCACCATCTGGGCGCCCACCACGGAGAACGCGATGGTGTTCGACAGGCCCATCATCTTGAGGCCCGACAGCGTCAGCACAAAGACCAGCGCGCGGCGCACGATCCCGCCGGAGACCCGCGAGGACAGCTGCGCTCCCAGGTACGTGCCGGGGATCGAGCCAACAATCACCGGCAGCGTCACCGACCAGTCCACGTCACCAAACGCGAGGTGCGCTACCGAGGCAGCGACCACCAGCGGCACCGCCTGCACCAGGTCGGTTCCCACCAGCTGGTTCGCCTTCAGCGCCGGGTACAGCGCCATCAGAGCAATGATGATCAGCGAGCCAGAGCCCACGGAGGTTAGCCCCACCATGAGCCCGCCGAACACGCCCACCAGGATGGTCGGCACCGGACGCGGCACCACCACAGGCTTGTCGAACGGCAGCGCCGTCGCCCGCCCGTCGCGCACCATCGCCCGCTCGCGCAGTCGCAGATACGCGCGCACGGCCAAGCCGCCCGCAGCGATCACTAGCACCACGCCCAGCGCGTGCTTCACAAAGCTCTGCAGCGCCTCGGGATCGATCAGGAAGTGCGCCGCCACCACGCCCAAAAACGCGGACGGCACCGACCCGTACACCAACAACCGCACTAGCTGCCAGTTCACGGTCTTGTTCCGAATATGCACCCACGAGCCCGCGGGCTTCATGAACGCGGACGCCACCACGTCGGAGGACACGGCGGTCACCGGCGGGATGCCAAAGAAGAACACGAGCGTCGGCGTCATCAGGGCGCCGCCGCCCATGCCCGTCAGCCCGACGACCACGCCGATGCCGAGCGCCGCGAGGACGAGGAGGGCAATCTCCATCGTTAGTTGCGGATCACTCCGGCGCCGACGGTGCGGTTGGTCGCCTCGTCGATCAGGATGAAGGAGCCCGTGATGCGGTTCTCGGCATAGTCGTCCACCAGGAGCGGCGACGTCACACGGAGCGACACACGGCCGATGCTGTTGAGACCCAGTTCGGTCGCCTCCTGGTCGCGGTGAAGGGTGTTCACGTTGAGCTCGTAGGCGATGTCCTTGACCATGGCGCGCGCCATGCGCGAGGTGTGGAGGATCGACACCTTGTCACGCACCTTCAGCGCGGACGCGTCCATCCAGCACACCGTCGCCTCGACGTCCTGCGTGGGCTCCGGGTGGTTACCCTTGCGGCACAGAATGTCGCCACGGGACAGGTCAATCTCGTCCTCGAGGCGCACGGTCACCGACATGGGCGGGTACGCGGCGTCGACGGGACCATTCGGCCCGTCGATCGCGGCCACACGGGTCGACAGACCCGAGGGCAGCGCCATGACCTCGTCGCCCACCTTCAGGATGCCGGATGCCACCTGGCCCGCGAAGCCCCGATAATCCGGATGCTCGGCGGTCTGCGGGCGCACTACGAACTGGATCGGGAAGCGCACGTCCTGCAGGTTCCGGTCGGAGCCGATGTGCACGTTCTCCAAGTGATAGAGCAGCGACGTGCCGCCGTACCAGTCCATGTTGGCGGAACGGTCCACGATGTTGTCGCCCAGCAGGGCCGACACCGGGATGGCGGTGAGGTCGGGGATATCGAGCTTCGAGGCAAACTCCGTGAACTCGCGGTAGATCTCGTCGAAGCGCTCCTCGGACCAGTCCACCAGGTCCATCTTGTTGACCGCGAGCACCACGTGGGGCACGCGCAGCAGCGAGGAGATGGTGGCGTGGCGGCGCGACTGCTCGGTCAGACCCTTGCGGGCGTCCACCAGGATGATCGCCAGGTCCGCCGTCGAGGCGCCGGTCACCATGTTGCGCGTGTACTGCTGATGACCAGGAGTGTCCGCGATGATGAACTTGCGCTTGGGGGTCGCAAAGTACCGGTAAGCCACGTCGATCGTGATGCCCTGCTCACGCTCGGCGCGCAGGCCGTCGGTGAGGAGCGCCAGGTCGGTGGTCTCGGCGCCACGGTTCTTGGACGCGAGCTCGATGGACTCAAGCTGGTCCTCGAAGATCGACTTGGAGTCGTACAGCAGACGGCCGATGAGGGTGGACTTGCCGTCGTCGACGGAGCCGGCGGTAGCGAAACGCAGAAGGTCCATTAGAAGTACCCCTCCTTCTTGCGGTCCTCCATGGCGGCCTCGGACACTCGGTCGTCGCCGCGGGTGGCACCGCGCTCGGTCAGGCGGGTAGCCGCCGTCTCCTCGATGATCTTGTCGATGGTGTCCGCCTGGGACTCGACGGCCGCGGTCAGCGTCGCGTCGCCCACGGTGCGGTAACGCACCATGCGGACCTCGGTCGGCACGCCCTCCGGCGGCACCGCGAACTCGTTGGCGGCCATCCACATGCCGTCGCGGACAAACACCTCGCGCTCGTGCGCGTAATAGATCGAGGGCACCTCGATCTCGCGCGAGCGGATGTAGTCCCAGATGTCCAGCTCGGTCCAGTTGGACAGCGGGAACACGCGGATGGACTCGCCGGGGTGCACCTTGCCGTTGTAGAGGTTCCACAGCTCGGGGCGCTGGTTGCGGGGGTCCCACTGGCCAAACTCGTCGCGGAAGGAGAACACACGCTCCTTGGCGCGGGCCTTCTCCTCGTCGCGGCGGGCGCCGCCCATGCAGGCGTCGAAGCGGTTGTCCTCGATGGTTTCGAGCAGCACCGGCGTCTGAATGCGGTTGCGCGAGCCGTCGGGCGCCTCGCGCACCTTGCCCGCGTCGATGGCCTCCTGCACGGAGCCCACCACCAGCTTCAGGCCGTACTGCTCGACCACGCGGTCGCGGTACTCGATGACCTCGGGGAAGTTCTGGCCGGTGTCGATGTGCACCACGGGCATGGGCACGGGGGCCGGGGCGAACGCCTTGATCGCGAGGTGCAGCAGACAGATCGAGTCCTTGCCTCCCGAGAACAGCAGGGCGGGCCTCTCCATCTGCGCGACAACCTCGCGAATGATGTGGATGGCCTCCGCCTCGAGCGCGTCGAGCTGGCTCAACGCGTGGGACGCGGGTTGGGTCATGCTTCTTCTCCAGACGTTGCGGCGGCGATGGCCTCGAGGATGCGCTCGGCAAGCTCGGGGCGGCACACGACCAGGTCGGGCAGGTAGGGATCGGCCTCATTGTAGACAAGGGGCGTTCCGTCGATCCGGGAGCAGAACAGCCCCGCGGCACGGGCAATGGCGATGGGCGCGGCCGAGTCCCACTGGTACTGGCCGCCCGCGTGCACGTAGGCGTCGACCTGGCCGCGCACCACGGCGGCGATCTTCACGCCCGCGGAGCCCATGGGAATCAGCTCGGCATCGAGGGCTTCGCGCACAGGCTCCGTGATGGCCGGCGGCCGCGAACGCGACACGGCGAGGCGGATCCGTCCGTCTCGGGGGCCGATGCCGTCCACAGTTTCCGTGTCGAGCACCAGGTCTTCGCCCGGGATGGCGACGGCTGCCGCCGTCAGCTCGCCGGGGTAACTTCCAGCGGCCGACGCGTCACTTGGCTTGGCACCCCGGGTCCACAAGGCGACGTGGACGGCCCAGTCGGCGCGTCCCTCGGAGTACTCGCGGGTGCCGTCGAGGGGGTCAATGATCCACACGCGGTCGGCCGTGAGGCGCTCGGCGGAGTCCCGCGCCTCCTCTGACAGCACGGCATCGGCAGGAAAACGTGAGGCGAGCAGGGCCGCGATGCGCTCCTGCGCCTTCGCGTCACCGGCCTTGCCGCGGGCCTTGCCGTCGAAGTCCTCGGAGAACCCGGCGCGCACCTCGAGCAGCACCTCGCCGGCCTCGCGCGCGATCTCAGCCGCGGCTGCGGCGTCTACAGCAGTCAGTGTGATCTCCCCCAACGGTGGTCGTTTCAGAACCCTACCGTTTCAGTAGGCGTGTCACGCACTGGAGAGCCAGAGGTCCACCACATACCTCGGGGGCGAACCGACTGAGTCGATCCGCCCCCAAGGCGATGAGCATTAGGGCAGCATGCCTGCGGCAGTGTCGACCGTCCACGACTGTGCGGTCGTGAGGTCCTTCACGGCCCAGCGCCAGCTCTCGCCGTTGTCGCGGTACGACAGGAGCTCGGAGGTACCGTCCTCCGTCACGTCCGCGGTGCGGTACGACGTCGCGTCCCAGCCCAGGTTGTGCCACACGGTCGTGTAGCCGGTACCGGTCCACGAGATGACCGCGAACTGCGCCACCTTGCCGGGGCGTGCCTTGAAGGTCACGATGTCCGCGATGCCGTCACCGGTCACGTCGTCGAGCGAGGACTCCACGCCGTCGTCCCAGTTGCCCGTGGTGTACACGAACGCGCCGGTGACGCCGTCGAGGACCCACCATTCCTGGGCCTGGCCGGTGCGGTTGCGCCCGATGACCGTGTCCTCCACGTCGTCGCCGTTCACGTCGCCGCGAAGGATCGTGTTGCCCACGCCCCAACCGGTGGTGAAGTAGGCGGGAGTTGCGGTCATGCCGTCCCAGCGCCAGATCTCCGACTTCTTGTCTGCCCGCTGGCGAATCACCTCGAACTCGACGGTGCCGTCGCCGTCACGGTCCCAGGTGGTGAGCTCCGAATCGGTGCTGTAACCCATCTTGGCGACCTTGCTGGTGCGATCCGCAAGGTCGACCACGGCCACGACATTCATGCGGTCGGCCCAGGATCCAGACAGGACCAGTTCGGCGCCGGGAGTGCCGTCGACCTCTTCCCACGTGACCTCGCCGGTCGTGGGGGTGCGCACGTCGACGGTGCCTGCACCGTCTTCGTCATCCCACACCCACGCGAAGGTGTTGGTGATCGCGTTGGGTCGGATGGCCACGATCTCGCGATCGCCGTCACCGTCCACGTCCATGCGGTCCCACACGCTGCCGGTGTCCCAGCCCAGGTTCGAGACGTACTCGACGGAGTCTGTGCTGGGGCTCCAAACCCAGATCTCGGACCTGCGGCCGGTGTTCTCGAGCACCACCGAGAGGTCGGCGGCGCCGTTCCCGTCGTAGTCCTCAACCCACGTCATCCCGGCAGTGCCCCATCCGGCGGCGGCGGTGAGGTGCTCACCGGTCACTCCGTCGACCACGATCCACTGGCGGTACTGGTTGGCTGCCTGCTTCTGCCACAGCCCGTCGCCCTCGCCGTCACCGGTGAAGTCGACAGTGGACGACACCGCGGTGTACTGCGCGAGCGACGGCAGCGCCAGGTCGCGTGTGTGCACATCGCCGGGATTGACTCCGGTCCACTTGAACACGCCGAGTCCTTCGAGCTTGGCCTGCACCACGTCGCCGGGATCGACCTCGATATCAGCGGAGTAGTAGCCGTCCGGGTCGGTGGTGACCTCCACGGATCCGAGCCCGGAGATCAGGGTGAGGACGGCATCGGCCGCCCCGTTGTCACCCAGGCCCGTGATGCGACCGGAGAACGACGCGGTCGTGGCTACCTGCTCGGTGGCCAGGATGCCGTCGACGCCGTCGGTGACGGAACCTGCGGTGACCGTCACCACCGAGGCATCGTCGAGGGACGATGCCCCGGCGAAGTACGTACCAGGCTCGCCCGGCTGCTCCTCCAGGAAGGCCGTGTTGGACGAGTGGTCGCGGAAGCCCACCTTGTACTCGCCCGCGGGCAAGTCGTCGATGAGATAGTCACCCGCAGCGTCGGTGTAGCCCAGCGCCGTGGGCGATTCGCCGCCGCACTCGCTGCACTCGACCGGCTCCCAGTCACCGGCACCGGTCTGGGAGTAGACCACCACCTCGCGGCGCGCCGTCGGCGCCTCGGCGAGCGAGTCATCCGACCGCGTGACCGTTCCGGAGATCCCTCCCACGGGCTGGACCGGGAACGTCACCGCGACCGTCTCACCCGAGACCGCGTTGACGGCCAAGGCATCGGCCGCGTTCAAGGCATTCGAGTGATACTGGACCGTGGAAGGCGACCACCCCTCGTACGACATTGCCGAGAAGCTCAGCACGACCGCGCCTGTACCCAGTCCGGTGAGTTCGAGGACCTCGCCGTCGCCGACAGAGCCCTCGCCACACGCCGACGCGAGGTAAGAGCCGTCGGTAGTGCGTGCGGTGACGCAGTACCGGTCGCCTGCGGGAGCATTCTCGGCAGGAACGGACATCGTCACCTCGAGGGTGCCAGGCACGGCGAGCTCTGCCGAGATGTCCGTGCTTTCGCCCGCAACGAGATCGATCGGCGTCGCACCACCGAAGCTGGACGCGTCCTGGTACCACTCGTCGGCGCCGTCGAATCCGTAGAAGGAGGCGTAGACGTTGCCGGTCGACAGCCCGCCGAGCGAGAACGTCCCGTCCTCTTCGACACACGTGCTGCCGAGCCAGTCCTGATTGGCGTCAAAGACCTCGACGCAGCCGTAGCCTGCGAATCCGCCACCTTCCATGGTGACCGTTCCGGTCAGTGTCGCCGCAGCGCCGAGCTCGGCGTCGACCGTGGTCGTTTCGCCGCCCGCAACCGTGACGAGGGTCGCCTCATCGAAGGATGCACCGCCGTACCAACCCTTCGCGGCGTTCTCGAAGCCTTCGAACCAGAGCCGGTAGGAGCCGGCGGGGAGGCCGTCGATGAAGAAGTTGCCCTCGTCATCGGCCCAGCCCTCACCCACCCAGTCCCACGTGCCGTCGTACGCATAGACCCAGCCGTTGGTGGCGGGCTCGCCCCCGGGGACCGTCAACGCTCCGGCGATAGAGCCGGTCTGCTGCAACTGAATGTCGAGCGTCAGACCCTCGTTGGGCACCGTCACTGTGGTGGCGTCGTAGAAGGAACCCACGCCGTCGAACCACCCGCGCGCGGCATTGTCGTAGCCGCTCGCGTACAGCTTGACGTCTCCCGGGTTCATCTGCAGGGAGTAGTAGCCCTCGTCGTCGACCCAGGCGAAGGCGACCTCGTTGTAGTCGAGGTCGTAGGCGTCGATGTAGCCGCCCGTGGCCGGCTCGCCGCCCGCAACAGTGACCTGGCCCTGCAGGACGACGGGGACGGGGAGCACCGGGTCCACGGTGGTCGTCTCGCCTCCCACCACGCTCACCGACGCCGCGTCTCCAAAGGAGCTGCCGCCGTGCCACGTACGTGCGGCGTTGTCGAAGTTCTCGAACAACAGTCGGTACGAGCCAGCCGGCAGGCCGTTGATGACGAAGTCGCCATTCTCGTCGGCCCAGCCGTCGGCAACGTAGTTCTCATCCTCGTCGTACGCGGATACGGAACCGTTCCTGGCCGCTTCCCCGTTGGCGAGGGTGACGTTGCCCGAAATACTGCCGGTCTGCTCAAGCTCGATGTCGAGGGACGTCCCGCCCTGCGGCACGTTGACCACCGTGGCGTCGTCGAAATACTCGACACCGTCGTACCAGCCCGACGCACCATTGCTGAAGTAGCGCAGGCGAAGCTTGACGTCACCCGCGGGAACCTGGAGCGTGTAGGCGCCGTTCTCGTCAACCCACGTGGAGTCGAGAAGCTCGTAATTCAGGTCATATGCAGTGATGAGGCCATCAAGTGCGGCGGCCCCTCCGGTGACGGTGACCTGCCCCGACAGCATCTGCGCGGCCTGCAGGTCCATGTCGGCGGTGTCGCCCACCTGAACCGGGGTCGAGTCGTACTCCACGCCACCGCCGTACCAAGCGTCGGAGGCGCCGTCGAAGCCCGTGAACTCGAGGTAGATGTCGCCGCCGGCGAGTCCGTCGATGGTGTAGTGGCCGTTCTCATCGACGCATGCGGTACCAAGCTCTTCCCACTGGTCGAGGTCCCATGCGGTGACGCATCCACCGGTGGAGATCTCGCCGCCCACGGTCACGGTGCCGGAGATGGAACCACCCAAAGCAAGGGCAATGGTGCCAACATTGGTCGTGCCACCGTACGGGAGAGTCACGGGCGTCGCGTCGTACACGTTGTACACAGCGTCGTACCACTGCGACGGTGCACCGTCGAAGTCGGTCAGCTGGAGGAAGACCTGGCCGTCAGGCAGCTTGTCGATGCTGAAGAAGCCAGATCCAGACACCTGGTCGGAACCGAGCCAGTTTCCGTCGGCATCGGTCGCCTGGACATACCCACCTAGAGCTGGGGCGCCGTCGAGGCTCACGTAGCCCTCGACCGTGGAGGCCCGGGTCAGCGTCATCGAGATCTCAGTGGTCTCGCCCACCACCACCTCGACGGGGGCCGCATCCTCCCAGTAGCGGCCGCCACCGTAATACTCGGTGAGAGCGTCGTCGAAGGACACCTCAACGGTGTACTCGCCCGCCGGCAAGCCGGTCAGCAGGTACGTACCGGACCCGTGTCCACACTCCGACGCATACACATCGACATCGGGGTCCGTGGGCTGCACCCAGATGCAGCCGTTCGCGCTGGTGCCATCGATCGTGATGGCGATGGTGCCGCCGTCCAGCAGTTCGACGTCCTGTGTGACCTGCTCGCCCTCGGCGAGTGTCACGTAGGTGGCGTCCGCACGCCGGGTCACGCCGCCGAGCCACATGGTCGAGACCCCTTCGAAGTACTCGAACTTCAAGGTCACGTCGCCCGCGGGGAGATAACCCAGCGAATAGTGGCCGTTCTCGTCCGGAGAGGTTTGAGAGATGCGGAAACCATCGGGCGTGTAGGCGGAGACATTGCCGTACATCGCAGGCTCGCCACCGGGCATCGTCACGGTGCCGGAGACGATTCCCGTGCCGATCTCGACCGCGGGCTCGAACGCCGCGGTCGTCGTCTGACCAACCTCAACGGCGACAAACGAGGCGGAGTAGAAGTCGGTCACTGCACCGAGGAACCCCAACGCGGGTCCGCCGCTGATGCGCGCTTCCAGAGTGACGTCGCCACCGGGCACGCCCGTGAGCGTGATGGATTCCGACCCGCAATCATTGTCGACCCAGTTGTAGTCCAGGTCGTACAGCGTGACGCACACGTCGGCGTCGAGGTCGGCAAGTTCCTGCGGGAACGTCACCGTGAGCGCGCCGGCGCCGGGCAACGTCATGTCGATCGACTGCTCCTCGCCTGCGATGGCGACGATGGGCGTGGCGTACGCCTCGTCCTCGACGTCGCCGTACCAGCGGTCAAGCGCCCAGTCGACGTCCGTGACCCGCGCGTAGAGGTTGCCGTCCGGCAGTCCCTCCACTCGGAAGGTGCCGTCCTCACTAATCGAGGCCGAGCCTTGCCAGTCGCCGCGGTCGTCGTAGACAGACACGTTGCCATTGGCCGCAAGACCCAGCTCCTCGACAGAGATGGTTCCTGTCAGGACCGAGGCAAGGGACACCTGGATGTCGAGCGTGGTGTTCACGCTCGCGACCACGGTGGTGGATGTGGCGTCCTCGCGGATCTCGACAGCACCCAGGTACTCGTCCTGGCCCCAGTCGAAGGCCTGCATGTACAGGTACACGTCGCCCGCGGGCAGACCGAGGATCTCGTAGTGGCCCTGGTCGTCTACGCAGCCCTCGCCCAACCAGTCGCCGTCGGCGTCGAACGCGGTGACGCACCCCTCGAGCGCGACCTCACCGTTGGTGAGGGTCACCGAACCTGAGAGCGTGCCGGCGGGCGCGAGCACCACATCCTGGACATTCGCAGAGCCAGCCTCGAGCGAGACAGGCGTCGCCGCGGTCCGGGACTGGGCGCCGTCGAACCACGCGCCCACGGCGTTGTCGAAGTTGAAGAGGTTCAGCTTCACGCTCTCGGCCGAGAGATCGGCGAACGCGTAGGCACCGAACTCGTCGACACAGGACGAGTCGAGGAAGTCACCCGAGGCGGCGTCGTAGGCGCTAACGCAACCGTTGACCGCAATGTCGCCGCCCTCAATCGTCACCACGCCGGACAGAGTCGTCGCCGCAGCCAAGTCAATGTCGAACGTGGTGGTCTCGCCGGCCAGGACCGTCGCGGTCGTGTCCAGGCGCCCGTTCGAGGCATTGGCGAAACCCCAGACGTCCACGTACAACTCTTGGGCGTCCACGCCCTCGAACAGGTACTCGCCGTTTTGGTCCACACAGGTGCTGTCGACCCAGTTCTCGTCGAGGTCATAGAGCTCGATGCAGCCGTCGACGGCGGCCTCGCCGCCCACCGTCACGGTGCCCGCAAGTGCACCCGTCACCGGGGTCTCATAGGCGAAGTCGGCGACGTAGGTCTCACCCTCACCGAGAGTGACCTCGCCCGCCTCGTCCCACCAGTCCTCGAATCCAGCCACGCCGCTGACGAGCAGCACAAAGGCCTCGCCGGCGGGAACCTCGAGGCTGTAGTCAGCGCTCAGGTCGCACTCTTCGGCGATGATGCTCTCGTCCGAGGCCCGGTAGACCGTGAGGCAGCCCTCGGTGGCGTACTCGCCGTCGACGGTAACCGCACCAGTAACGGTGGCAGTCCCCGTGGCGGCCTGTGCCCCCACGGGATTCATCAGCGACAGCAGCAGAGCCGTGATGATCAGAGCAGCGATACGACCGGCGTAACGGGACAGCGGAATGGACGCGTAAGAACGCAAGATCCCCCCTCAGGAATGAAACGGCCCCTCAGCACGGCGCCGCACGATGGCCCGAATCTAGCGGCGCATTTGCACCCCGTCAATCGGAACAGAGGCCATTTGCCGCACACCGCAGAAATGTCCGAAATGTCTTTCTGACCGTTCAGGGACAGTTCAGAATGGAAAAATTCAGGAAACGGCGGACCGCGCCTCAAGCGCGGCGACTAGGTCGGCGAGATCGGCGTTGTCGGGCGCGAGGGCCACGGCACGCTCGGCCTCCAAGAGTGCACCGTCGGTTTCGCCCACGGTGGCGAGGGCCAGCGCGTGGCGCTGCGCGACCCACCAGTCCCGCGGGAGCCACTCGGCCATGGTTTCCCAGTTCGCGGCGGCGGCCACGGGATCCGTGGCATCCAGTGCGACGGCGCGCGCCTTGGCATGCTCCACCGAACCGGGCGTCCGGGACAAAGCGGCGTCGGCCCAGGTGACCGCAGTGGCGCCAGCGGTCGCCGCACCCGGGCCTCCGGCGTCGGTCACGCCGGCGAGGACCTGAGCGGCGTTGCCGGTGGTGTCACTGTCCCACGGGCGCAACGTCTGAGCGGTCTCGAGCGCCGCGACGTCGCCGCCCTGCTCGCCGCGAGCAAAGGGCAACTCCGCCGCCGTGGCCGTGGCGAGGACAAAGGCCCACACGGCGACGCTGGCCCACGCCGCGGGCCGCAGCCACGCACGCGTGGGAGTCTCGGCGGAGTCCGAGGCGAGCCGGTCAGCGTGGGCAGGCGGCGCGGCGATGAGTGCTCCGGCGAGCACGAGCGGAATGGCCAGCACCGCGGGACTCGTCACGCTCACCATGAGCCCGGCAACGACCGCGACCACGGCTGCGCCCGCAGCGGTCACCCACGCGCGGCCGTCGGCATCAGCCTCGCGCCATACCCTCCATCCGGCGCGCGCAGCAAGACCGACAGCCACCAGCGCCAGCACCACCAGCGCCACACCACCCGCGCCCCACACCTGCAGCACCACGTTGTGCGGCGAGTCCAGGGCCATGAAGGGGCCGACCTCGTCGTACCACTCCTGCGAATGCGCGGAGCCGACCGCATCGGCGAGACCGCTGGGCCCCCACCCCAGCCACCATTGCTCACGCAAGACGGCCCACACGTCCCCCCAGATGAGCGGGCGATCGGAGAGCCCGGCCTGAAGGTCGGCGGTGCCCAGCACGCGCCCTCGCGTCAAGGGCACGAGCAACGCCGCCACCGCTCCCACCCCAACCACGAGCGCAGGCAACAGCCACGAACGGGGACCGGACCGGCCCAGCACGCCCACAGCCGCCAGCACCACCATCGCGATCGCCAACGCCGCCAGGCCCGCACGGGATGCCGACAGCACCACGGCCGCGAGCGCGCCGAGCAGACCCACCCACAGCACCAGCGTGCGGCTGTCCCGAGGCGACCAGCCGTCGAGGGAGGCGCGCGCCGACAGCGCCCCCACCAGCACCGCCGCGAAGGTAACCCCCAGGAGCGCCTGGTCGGTGGCAGAGCCGGTCAGGCTCCCGGGACGGAGGGCGTCGGAAGAAATGGGGCGCAACCCGGCAGCCTCGAGCGCGGCCACGAACCCGAGCGCCACCGCGCACCAGGCGATGGCGCGGACAAACACACCACGCCGCGCCATGACAAGCCGCCGATCAACTCCGGGCCCTAGCAGGCGAGCCCCCGCCCACACCAGAGCCGCATAGACCGGCACGGCCACGAGTCCCTCGTAGCGGGGCCATCGACCCACCACTGCCGCCACGGGCGACTCCGACGCCAAAGAGGCCACCAGCAGCACCGCCGAGCCAAGGCCCAGACACCACAGCCACCAGCGCGGCAGCCTCCCCGCGGCCGGAGCCAGCAGCGCACAGCCCACCGCGACCACCGCCACCAACAACTTGGGCAGCACCCATCGGCTGGAGCCGCCCGGCAGGAACACCACCGTCGCCAGCGGGATCAGCCACAGCGCGCGCGTGGCCCACGCATCTCGCGCCGGAGCGGCCACGGCCCGGGACTTCGAAGTCCGCGTCTGCTGAGCCTGTGACCGTGCGGTCCGGCGACTCCCCCTCGAAGTCGCCATCCGCGTCAGTTGTCCCCGTAGACCTCGGGCTTGAGGATCGCGACGAAGGGCAGCGTGCGGTAGTGCTCCGCGTAGTCGAGCCCGTAGCCCACCACGAACTCGTTCGGGATGTCGAAGCCCAGGTAGCGCACGGGAATGTCGACCTGGGTGGCGTCGGGCTTGCGCAACAGCGCGGCGACCTCGACCGAGGCCGCACCGCGCGACTTGAGGTTCCCCAGCAGCCAGTGCAGCGTGATGCCCGAGTCAATAATGTCCTCGACGATCAGCACGTGGCGGCCGGTGAGGTCGGCGTCGAGGTCCTTGAGGATCCGCACCACGCCGGACGACTTGGTGCCCGAGCCGTACGACGAGACCGCCATCCAGTCCATCTGCACCTGCGGCGGCAGGCGCCGCGCGAGGTCGGCCATCACCATGACCGCGCCCTTCAGCACGCCCACCAGCAGCAGCTCCTCGCCCGCGTAGTCCTCGCGCACCCGCGCCGCAATTTCGTCGAGCTTCCGGCGGATCTCGTTCTCCGTGACGATGATCTTGGTGAAGTCGTCCATGTCGTACTGGGGGTCCACGGGGATCCTTCCGGGGATATCCGATGCGTCACGGCCCGCTAGGACCGGTCGCCTGTTTCTCGGGTGGGGTGGGAGATGACCAGCCTGCCATATTCGCGCCTGGCCTCGTAGCCTCCCGGCAACGAGACGGCGCCCTGGCCGCGGTAGCCGATCACCAGCTGGTCGACGGCGTTCACATGCGCCGCGGTGAGCGCACCGGCGCCGCGATGCTCGGCGAGCATCTTGATCATGCGCGAGCGGATCGCGTCGGGCAGGGCCGCGAGCATGTCGCAGCGCCACTGCTCGTCGGGCGACTGCGGGGCAGAGCCCAAGGTGGCGCGCGCCTGACGGTCCAGCTCGTCGGCGTCGGCCTGCAACAAGGCAGCGGAGCGCGCCAGCCCGGACACCACACCGGGCCCCAGCACCTCGACGAGCGCCGGCATCACCTGGGTGCGCAGCGCCGAGCGCCGCGGGCCGTCCGTCGCCGTATTGGTGGGGTCGTGCCACGGGTCCAGCCCCAAGGCCTGGCAGGCCGCGATGGTGTCCTTGCGACGCAGCGACAGCAGCGGGCGCACGATCCGCCCACGCCGTGCCGGAATCCCAGCCAAGGCACGCGCCCCGCTCCCCCGCGCCAGGGCCAGCAGGACGGTCTCGGCCTGGTCGTCCATGGTGTGGCCCGTGAGCAAATGAGGATGATGCCCGCCCACCTCGTCGATGCGCGCATTGAGCGCCGCGTACCGGGCGTTGCGGGCGGCGGCCTCGAGCCCGCCGTCGCGCCCCACGGTCACGCGCTCCACAAACACATGATGAATGCCGGCCTTGCGGACCTCGGCCGCGGCGCGTTCGGCCACCACAGCGGAGTCCGGCTGCAGCCCGTGGTCCACGATGATCGCGCCCGTGAGGTAGCCCTCCTTGCGGCCCACCCAGCCGGTGGCGGCCGCGAGCGCGAGCGAATCGGGTCCGCCCGAGCAGGCGACCCACACGCGGGTGCCGATGTCGCAACCGTCGAGGGATTCCCGCACCGCGTTGCGCACGGCGGCGACGGACGGGTGTGGTCCGGTCACGCGTTATCCCTCACAGCCACATTCTGCCAAAGCGACGACCATCTCGTCGAAAGCCTGCCGCGGTCCGCTGGGGTTGTACTCCATCCCGTCGGCCATGGCCGCGAAGGCGAGCCACCTCCCCTCGGCGGTCTGCACCACGCCCGCGAGCGCCGAGACTCCGGTGAGAGACCCGGTTTTCGCGCGCATCTGGCCCGCCGCGGCGGTGTCGACGTACCGGTTCACCACGGTGCCCTCGAGCGCACCCACGGGCAGCCAGTCCAGCAGATCGGCGGTCGCGGGAGTCGCGTACCCACCCACCAGCGTCGCGGTGAGCTGCGCGGGCGCGATGCGGTTGTTCTCGGAGAACCCCGCTCCGTCGAAGAGCTCGAGCCCACTCACGTCCACGCCCAATTCCTGAAGCCCCGCCTTCGTCGCCGCCGCCGCGCCCTCCACCGTGGTGGGCCGACCGGTCTCCATGGCGTGCACCAGGGAGGTGATCTCGGCGATGGTGTTGTCCGATTCGTACAGCGTGAGCGCCGCGACCTCGCTCAGCGGCGCGCCCTGAACGGACGCGACCACATTTCCGGCGGCCGGTGCATGGGTCACCTCCCCGTCGACGCTCACCCCACGCTCGGACAGCCGAGCGGCGAACGTTTCTCCCGCGGCGACCGAGGGGTCGTCGTAGCGGGGCGCGTAGTGGGCATCGGTCATGCGGGCGGCGTCCACAGCCAGTCCCGAGGCGGGGGCGATGTAGCCCGACGTAAGCGCGTATTCGGGCCAGTCGGGGTTCACCGGATCGGCCTCAAAAGGCGTGTCGTCGACCGCGACGGTGACGGCACCCTCGGCGAGCGCGGGCACGGCCTCCATCACGGCGGCGGCAAGATCCCCCAGCCCGGCCCAGCCGTTCGCGTCAGAACCGTCGCCGCCATGCCCCTCGTCCGCGGCGAGCAGCATGTCGCCGCCGGCCACGAGCGTGAACGTGCGCGACGACGCGTCCCACGCGACAGACGTGGTCATCCGATAGTCCGCCCCCAGGTCCGCGACCGCGGACACCGAGGTCAGCAGCTTGGTCGAGGACGCCGGCACCTGAGGATCGGAAGCGGACACGTCCCCCAGCACCTCGCCCGTCAGCAGGTCCACGACGGACACGTTGGTCGAGTCGCCCGTACGCGTGTCCGCTCTCACCGCCTCGGCCAGCTCCTGGACGTGCGCTGCCGCAGGCAGCGCCGGAGAGTCGGTGACCCCGCGGACGGCGACGCGGCCGGGGGGAGAGGCGACCACGGCATCGGCCGTCAGAAAGGGCGCAGGCTCGACAGGGAGAGGTGAGGAGGTCACGAAGCCGGGGACGGCATCGGCCGCATCCAGGGCCAGGTAGCCGGCGCCGGTTGCCAGGACCAACACAGCCCCGACTGCTACCCTTGCGCGCACGCGTCACCTCTTTTCGTGGGCCACACTAGTGCCATCACTGCCATCGACGACGCATAGGACTTTGTTATGGAATTCGACGTCACGATCGAGATCCCCAAGGGATCGCGCAATAAGTATGAGGTGGACCACGAGACCGGGCGCATCCGCCTGGACCGCATGCTGTTCACCTCGACCCGCTACCCGGACGACTACGGGTTCATCGACGGCACGCTGGGCGAGGACGGGGACCCGCTGGACGTGCTGGTGCTGCTCGAGGAGCCCACGTTCCCCGGCTGCCAGATCCGCTGCCGCGCGCTGGGTATGTTCCGCATGCGCGACGAGGCCGGCGGTGACGACAAGGTCCTCGCGGTGCCCGCGGGCGACCAGCGTCAGACCTGGCGCCGCGAGCTCAACGACGTCTCCGACTTCCACCGCCTGGAGGTCCAGCACTTCTTCGAGGTCTACAAGGACCTCGAGCCCGGCAAGTCCGTCGAGGGCGCCCACTGGGTGAGCCGCGAGGAGGCCGAGGCGGAGATCAAGGCCTCGATCGAGCGCGCCAAGGGCACGTCCTTTGCGCACATGAACCCGCTGGTGCCGCCGCCGGGGCACTAGCTGTTGGGGGCGCGACGACGCGCCCCTTCTCGTAACGCTGGGGGGCGGGATGGATGTGAGTGCGCCGGTGACGGAGGACGCGCCGGAGAGCGCGGTGCCTCTGTCGCTGGCGGCTGCTCCACCGCCGCTCGCCGCGGCCGCTCCGCGCCGCCGCGAGCGCGCCGCCTCCCCCCGCACGTGGCGCGAGCGCCTCATGGTGCGGTGGGTGGGGTACTTCCCACTCACCTGGGCCGTGGGCCTCGCATTCGTGTTCTGGCCCGTCGCCGCCCTCCTGAGCGTCGGTTCGCTGCGCCGCCGCCTGCCATGGCCCGCCGCGACCGCGCTCCTCATGGCGGGCGCACTCGCCCTTTCGGTGGTGGTGGGGGTCGCCGCGGGGCTCGGCAGCCCGGCACGCGTGCTCGGTGCGGCCACCAATATCTCCGTGTGGGTCGCGGTCGCCGGCATCATCGCCGCGGTGGCGTCGCGAGGCATGGGAGACGACTTCCTGCGGGCTCTGGTCTGGGTGGGGCTCGCGAACAGCAGCGCCGCAGTGATCGGGTGGCTGCTGGGCTCGCACGCCTCTCCCTTGCCCCTGCTTCACGGCCTGCAATACTCCGCGCCGGAGCCGGCCAGGGTGTGGCTCGACAACCTCCTCGCGGAGCAGGCGTGGTTTGGCGGACCCGTGGTGCGCTCGGCCGGCATGATGGCGTACCCCACCTGGCAGGGAGCGGTCTCCGCCGCGTCGCTGTTGCTCGCCATCGCGCTGTGGCAGCGCCGCGACATCGCACGGCGCTGGGTGCTGGTCGCGCAGATTGCTACCGCGGCCTTTGGCGTCTACGTGTCGTACTCCCGTGTGGTGTGGATGGGGCTCGCCGTCGCGCTGGCCGTCTGGCTCGTCGTGGCGCTCAGCCAGCGCATGCCAGGCGTCTGGCTCTTCACCGGCTTGCTGGCCGTGGGAGTCGCCGTGACGGCGTATGCGCTGCGCGACCATGTGGCCTCGCTCCTCGCCTCGCTCGACGAGAACCGCCCTGGCTCGTCTCAGACCCGAGAGTCCATCTACGCGGACACCCTTGCGCTCATGCGCACCCATCCGTTTCCGCTGTTGGGCTACGGCATCAAGGCCACCAGGGAGGGCTCCGAGATCAATATCGCGACGCACAGCACATATGTGGGGATCTACTACCGCGGCGGCCTCCTCGCGGTGGGAGCCCTCGCGGTGTTCCTGCTGGGACCCGTGGTGCACGCACTGCGCCACCGCTCGGCCGCTGTCGCGGCCATGGCGACCTTTCCGTTGGTGCCCCTCGCGTTCCAGGACTATGATCCCGGTCACCTGCTTCCGCTGTACACCGTGGCCGTTTTCGCCCTGGTGCCACTCGCATCGCCCCGTCCCCCGAGGAGTGCCCGATGACCGCGCTGCCCGTGCGGGTGCAACGCCGCACCCGGCTCCACGTGCCGGTGCTCGACCTTGAGGTCGCACCCGTGGATGCGGCGACCATTGTGGCGGCCATCACCGCACGCGAGGGGTGGAGGATCGCCAACCACAACCTGCATTCGGCCTACCTCACCCATGCGGGCGAAGCGTCGATGCAGCAGTGGCTCGCGAGCGCCGATGTGGTCCTCACCGACGGTTGGCCCGTGTGGGCGCTCGCGCGGCTGCGCCACCGGCGCGCGATCGGCGGCGGCACCCGCCTGGGGAGCTCGGATTGGCTCGACACCTTGCTCACCACCGATCCGGCCATCCGCGTGGTCGCCCTGGGCGGTTCTCCCGAGTCCGCCCGCCGGTGCGCCGCCAAGATGGGCGAGCGCAGCCGCCGACTCGTGTGGACGTCCTACGACGGCTTTGAATTCGCCTGGCAGGGCGGCGAGGAGTACGCCTCGTTGGACGATGCCCTCGCTGCGGCGGACCTGGTGCTTGTGGGTCTGGGCATGCCCGCCCAGGAGGAGTGGATCCTGGAGCGGCTGGACTCGCTGCCCGCCTTCACCTCTGTCGCGAACGTGGGCGGCACCTTCGACTACTACGCCGGCACCCAGTCGCGGGCGCCGCGATGGCTGGGGCGCATTGGATTGGAGTGGGCATACCGCCTGGCACGCAACCCCGCGCGGCTGTGGCACCGCTACCTGGTGGAACCGTGGAAGCTCGCGGTCTTGTTGGTGCGCCGCAAGCGTCGCTCCCCCGCTCCAGTGCCCGCCGCGCGTCCGTGACCAGCCTGACCGTGGTGGTCCCCACCCACGGCCGCGCCGCGATGCTGGGCGAGTGTCTCGACTCCATCGTGAGCCAGGCCGGCGGCCACGTGGCCCAGATCGTCGTGGTGTCCGACATCCCCGACCCTGACGCACGCAGCCAGGCCCTCGCACGGGACGGACAGAACGGCATCGCCGTCACCTACCTGGAGCGCCTGGACGGGTCGCCCGGCGTCTCCGCCTCGCGCAATGCCGGTACAGAGCTCGCGGAGGGCGGCGCGATCACGTTCCTCGACGACGATGACCTCTGGGAGCCCGGCATGGCCGCCGCGCTCGCGCACGCCTTTGACGATCAAGCGGTGGACTTCGCCCTCACCGCCATGCAGGACCAGGGCCGGAGCAGGTGGCTGACCGTACGCCCCGGCCTCGACGCTGCCGCCTACCTCGACCAGGGGGCGTTCGAATTTCCCCGCGGCGGCAACATCGCCGTCCGGGCAACCGTCTGGGCGGAGGGCCCGGGTTTCGACGCGACGCTGCCCTCGGGCGAGGATGTCGACCTCGTCGCGAGCCTCCTGCTGGACGGGCGGCGCTACGCGGCCATCAATGCCGTCGCCGTGGTGCAGCGTTCGCACGGCGACGTGCGTCTCTCGACCTCGGCACACCAGCAGCTCGAGGCGTCCCAGCGCCTGCTCGCCCGCTACGCGCCCGTCATGCTGCGTCGCACCCGCCGGTACTACCGTTTCAAGGTCGCCCACGCGCGCTGGAGGCTCGCCGACTCCCCCGCCGAGAAGGCTCGCGCCGGTGCGGTGATGCTCTTCTTCGTCACCCGCCATCAGCTCAGGCGTCTGGCGGCGGCGTGGCGCAGCCGTTGAGATCCTCGATGTCGTAACCGTACGCCGCGGCACGCTCCCCAAAGCGTGCGACGATCCGCGCGCGCACCCGCGGCAGCACCCACCTGTCCACGGCGACGTGCAGCCGCGAGTCGATCATCGCGGCCCGGGCCGCGCGCTTGGCGACCCGCGCCAGCCCCTCAGCCGATCCCTCGTTCCACGCGATGGTGCGGTTGGCCCGCGACGCCGCACGCGTGTGGGCGGCCAGCGCCGCCCACCTCTCGGCATACGGCCCGGTGTCACCTCCGCGGACCGCCTCGACCGACGGCACGGCTCCGTCCATCCCGAGCCCCCGCATCACCGATTCCACCACCGTGCCGGGATCCGCGACCAGGTGCTCGTAATGCACCACCTGGAGCCCGTCGAGCCCTGCGGCGCTGTCCGTGAAATGGTCCATGAGTCGGAACCAATTCTCCACCGTCCGCTCGAGGTCGGTCTGCAGGTAGCGGCCAGCGACGGACGCGGACCACTTCTGGACCGCGAGCGCCTGCGCGATCGGGTGGCGCATCAGGATCACGAACCGACTGTCCGGAAGGACCGCGCGCAGGAACCGCACCCGGGAGAGGTTGCTGGGAGTCTTCTCCACCAGCCACCGCGCCTGCGGATCCCAAAACGGCGACCACGCCTCCCACAGATGCGCGCGCACCTCACCCTCACGGCCCACAGCATCGCGCTCATCCATAAAAGTCTGTGGCCACGAGCCCGCGCGAGTGGTGCCGCCGCGTTGCCCGTAGGGCATGACAGTCTGCAAGTATTGCCCCTCGTCCTTAGGCACACCCGTACCCGTGAGTGAACTGGCGCCCGGAGCGGCGCCCAGCAGGCCCGCCATCAAGGTTGTACCGCTGCGGAGGCACCCACCCACAAACACCGGTACGCGCCCCCCGAACGGCTCACCCGGCGCCGGAGCCGGGGGGGTCGAGGACATGGCGCTCAACCTAGCAGCGCCAGCGAGAGCCCGAGGCGAGCCCTACGGCCGCCCGATGTATGGCATCAGGTGCGCGGTGCCCCAGCCGTAGAGCGAATGCGTCTTGGCCTTGTTCCCCGGCGTGGTGGCCTCCATGACCTGGCCGTTGCCGATGTACATCGCCACGTGAAAGATCGATTCTGCCGATAGCTCAACTCTTAGAGTCGCGACACCGCGTAGGCGAACCGCGAGGTCCTAGATGGCCCTTTCGGGCCCCATAGCAATTTGCTCGGTTCGGGACGCCGCTCGAGCACACCGCCACGCTCTACGTCATCACGGACGGCGATGACGCGAACGACGGCGCCTCCTGGGGTAGCGCGAAGGCGACGATCAACGCCGCTGTGGCAACCCTGCCTGCTCGCGGCGGCACGATCGAGGTGGGATACGGCGACTTTGCAGGCTTCACCATCGCGCCCGCCGACCACGCCTCTACTCCGAACTGGATTCGTATTCGTGGACGCGGGACGGGCCACGACCCGTCGGCTGGGACCTCGGAGACGAACCCCGAGCCGTCGCCTGGCCGTCACGCCACGCGCCTCACGACATCGTGCTCGATCATCGGCGCGCTCCCTGGTGCATACGACTCGGACGCCACGCCGAACTGGGTTCCGTTTGTCGTCGAAGATCTCGCCATCACCGGAGTCATGGGCGACGGCCTCGCGATCAAGACCCCGCTTGCTCGGCTGAAGAACGTCACTGTCGCGTCCTGCACGGGCCGAGGGATCGTGGTCGGCACTGGATGGTCGTGGTTCTTCCGCATGGACGACGTTCGGGCAGTCAAGAACGGCTCCTACGGGTTCTACAGTGATCGCGTCCAGACCCTCGTTGCCGTCAACTGCCAGTTCGACGGCAACGGAGCTCATGGCTGCTACCTGCCCAATGGTACCAGCGAGGACGTCTCGTTCATCAACTGCTGGTTCCAGCGCAACCAGGGCTCTGGCTTCCGTGGGTTCGCGATCACCGCAGCGTTCTTCTCGTCCCACTGGGATGGCAACGTGAACGCCGGCAACGCCCAGGCGTACTTCGAGGGCAACTCCTCCGTGTCCATGCTTGGGTGCGAGTTCCACCGCGGGAACCTCGTCGGATATGCGATCGACACGTCTGCGGGCGGAAGCATCGTCGCGTTCGGATGCAAGTTCGCCACCCATACCTACGGAGCCATCAAGGCTCGCCCGAACGACTCCACGCAGAACCCACCTGGGTTCCTCGGGTTCCTTGCAGGCAACTACTCCGACGGAGCACTCGTCCATGGGTCCACGTATCCGAGTGTTCCAGCCTCCGCCGCCGGTGGCCTGGTCGTCGGGGCGGGGACCTTCGTGCGCGGTGTCGCGGTCGACGTAGCGGTTGCCGCCGCGTCCGCGATCACTCTCGACACGACACGCTCGTCGGACTTCGTGGTCAAGCTTGCGGCCAACGTGACTGCGACGACGATGAGCAACCCCTCGCCTGGGCAGGTGCTGACCCTTTCGTATGCCCAGGACGCGACCGGCGGGCGGACCTATGTGTGGCCGACGGACTGCAAGTTCGCTGGCGGCGCGGCTCCGTCTGACGCGACGGCGTCGCGCATCACGTCCGTCACGTTCCGACGCAATGACTCGTACTGGATCGAGACGTCTCGAGCGGTTGCGGTCGGCTAGCGGCGAGGGGTAGACGAGTGCGCGAGCGAGCGGATCGGGCGAGCTGGCGTCCCGGCGACCACTGTGTCGGCGGGCACGTCCTTCGTGACGACACTGTTCGCGCCGATGATCGCGTTGTCGCCGATGGTGACGCCAGGCATGACTGCCACGCCTCGGCCGAGCCACACGTTGTTGCCGATCACGACCGGCGCGATGCGCGCGCCCTCGCCCGCGGTGATCTCGTGGCCAGCAGTGTCGGCGATCGATGCGAACGGACCCATCTTGAAGTCGTCGCCGATGGTGACGCTCGAGTACGCGGTGATGCTCGCGCCCGCGTTGATGTAGAAGCGGGAGCCGATCGAGAGGCTTGCCGGGGCGACCGCGCGCAGCATGACCCGGGCCTCGGGCGCTGCGAAGTTGCCGCGGTCTCCAAGCGTGATCGTGCCGCCCGCGTTGCGGACCGCTACACGCTGGTCCTCCATCGTGCAGCGGTTACCGCCGCGGACCCCCGCGGCGCGAAGGACGATGAGGGCGCGCATCGCGCGAGCCTCCCGGGTGATACGTGACCTCAGCGACATGACGTCACCCTACCGACGCACGCAAGCATCCCCAACCGCCCCAGTATGTGACGCCGCTGGCCGCCGATGTTCGGAGGGTAGGTCATCCGGCCCCAATCACGAAGTACTCCGTTCAAAGCACCGTCACAGCAACGCACCACGCCACCATTCCAACACTGGGCAACCCCGCCCACCGGAGGAGGCGCGTTGCCCGTGTAGACCGCTACGGCCGCCCGATGTAAGGCATCAGGTGCGCGGTGCCCCACCCGTACAGAGACCGCACCTTGGCGTTGTTGCCCGGCGTCGTCGCCTCCATGACCTGACCATTACCGATGTACATCGCCACGTGATAGATCGACGAGACGGACCCGTTGGAGCTGTAGAACACCAGGTCGCCAGGGCGCAACTCGGAGTACGACAGGTGGTTGAGGTACGAGTACTGCGAGCGCGACGAGCGGGTGATGTAGTGCCCCGCGGAGCTCCACGCGCCCGAGGTCAGACCCGAGCAGTCGTACGCCGGCCCGTTGCCCGCGTACTGGTACGGGGCGCCCGTCTTAGACACCGCCCACGCGGCCGCGGCCTTGCCCTCCGCCGCGGTCGAACTCCACGAGGTGGTGGGCTTCTCGGGCTCCTTGGTGGGCTCGGGGGCCGATGTCTGCGTCGGCTCCGGCTCAGACGTCTGGGTGGGCTCGGGGGCCGATGTCTGCGTCGGATCCGGCTCCGAGGTCTGCGTGGGCTCGGGGGCCGATGTCTCGGCGGGTTTGGGCGTGGACGTCGGCTTGGGAGTCGAGGTCGCCGAAGGCTTGGGTGTCGAGGTGGTCGTCGGCTTGGGCGAGGACGTGGGCGTCGACGTCGACCCGCCCGAGCTGGACGCTCCTCCGCCCACGGGGTTGGAGACCTGCTGGGCCTCCTGCTCCGCGGCGATGCGCTCCTGCTCGGCCTGGAACGCGGCCTGCTCGCGGGCGGCGCGCTCGGCGGCCAGGCCCTGCTGGCGCTCCAGCTCGAGCTCCTCGGTCACACCCCGCAGCTCGGCGAGCTTGGTCACGGCGGCGCTGCGCGCCACCTCCGCGTCGGCCACCGCCTGGGTGGCCGATGCACGACTCGCCTCCGCGGTCGCCAGCGCCTCCTCAGCGGCGGCCTGGGCCTCTTCGGCCTTGACCGCGGCCTCCTCGGCGTACGCGCGCGTGGTGGTCGCGACCAGCTCGGCGGCCGAGACCTCCTGCACGGTCACGTCGGCCTCGGCCGACGCCCGGTCGATCGCCTCGGAGCGCTGGATCACCTGGTCGAACCCGTCGGCCTGCGTGATGGCCTCGAGCGAGCCCATCGAGCCCGCGTTCTTGTACGACTGCATGGCGGCGCCAGCCAGGCCGCGACGGGCCAGCGCGAGCGCGGCCTCGGCGTCGTCGGCGCGCTGGTTCGCGTCCTCGAGCTCCGCCTGGGCGGCATCCGAGTCGTCGAGGGCCACGTGGTAGTCCTCGGCCGCGATCATCGCGGCAACCTCAGCGTCCTGGAGCGCCGACTCGAGCGACGCAATGGCGGCGTCGAGGGAGTTGACCGATGCGGCGGCGCCGTTGGCGGCCTCACGAGCAGCCGCGATCTGGTCCTCGCCCGGGTAGTCGTCGGCGACGGCAATCCCCGAGGGGCCCGCGGCCAGCGCCGTCACAGTAATACCCACCACAGCGAACGGCACGGCAATACGTTCGATACGGCGGCGCACGGCGGCAGAGCGGGCCATCGTTCTCGCTTCCCTCGGTGCGTGGGGCTTCCCCGCGCGAAACGTCACAGTTGTCACATGTGTCACATGCGAAGCAATGACTCACACTATAAACATGCGCCCCACGGGGTCACAACCCCTTGTGACGAGGTCGACGGCACGTGCCCGTAGGACTCCGGGCGCGTCGCGCAGGGCGCGCGGTGCCCTATCGTGGCGAGCATGGATGACGACGGCATCGAGTCGGACGCGTACGCTGCGGACCAGGGCCCCGGCGAGGGCGCGCCCATCCCCGCCTCGGCCGCGTGGCGCGAGGGCGACCACCCCGGCCACCGCCAGTTCTTCACGCTGGGCGACCTGCCCCTCGAGGCCGACCCCATGGGCGTACTACCGAACGTCACCATGGCCTACGAGACCTGGGGCGAGCTCAACGCCGCCAAGGACAACGCCGTCTACATCGCGCACGCCCTCACGGGCGACTCCCACGTATTCGGCCCCGCCGAGCCCGGCCACCACACCGGCGGCTGGTGGCATGCCTTCGTAGGACCGGGCAAGCCGATCGACCCCGAGCGCCACTTCATCGTCTCGGCCAACGTCATCGGTGGCTGCCAGGGCACCACCGGCCCGGCCTCGCCGCACCCCGAGGACGGCCAGCCGTGGGGAGGCCGCTTCCCATATGTGACGATGCGCGACATGGTCGCCGCCGAGATCCGCCTGGCCGATCATCTTGGGATTGACCGCTGGCGCCTCGTCGCGGGGCCGTCGATGGGCGGCATGCGCGCGATCGAGTGGGCCGTGACTGTCCCCGAGCGTGTGGGTGCCATCGCCCCCGTGGGTTCGACCGCGGCCGTGACCGCCGACCAGATTGCGTGGTCCACGGCACAGCTGGCCGCCATCAAGGCCGACCCCAAGTTCCGAGATGGCAATTACTACGGCGCGGCCGACGGCGACGGCCCGCATGTCGGTATTGGAATCGCCCGCATGATCGCGCACACCAACTACCGCAGCGAGGGCGAGCTCGCCGACCGGTTTGGACGCCGCTACCAGGGCGACTCGGACCCGTTGGGCAAGGGCGGGCTATTCGCTATCCAGTCCTACCTGCAGCATCACGCTCGCAAACTCGCGCGACGCTTTGACGCCAATACGTATGTGCGGCTGTCTCAGGCGATCCAGTCCCATGATGTGGGCCGCGGACGCGGCGGCGTCGAGACGGCGCTGGCGCGCTATACCGGGCCGGCACTCGTGGTGGCGGTGGACTCGGACCGACTCTATCCGCTCAAGAACTCGATTCAGCTGGATCGGGGGTTCGCGGGTTCAGCCGGAGTGAAGGTGGTCCACTCCCCCGTGGGGCACGACGGGTTCCTGGTGGAGTCCGGCCAGCTGAACGCATTCATTGCTGATTTCGAGCGAGAGTTGCAGTAGGCGTGACAGCTCGCCGAGGCGGGCACCCACGCAAAGGTCGATACAACACAGTGTGGGTATGCTCCAAACTCCCGAGGTGCCCCATGTCGCGGGGATCCAAACCTACGTCGATCCAGGCCCGGGCGGGCAGGCGGTTGCGGCTGTGAATACGCGGGCGTGCCTGACCTTGCCCTTCGCGGCGCCAGGGTCGCGCTCGCGGCACTCGGTCGGGCGGTTGCGACGGCCACAAGATCCGTGTCGCGGCACGCGTCCAAACATTGTCGACTGAACCGCGCTGTACCCTGAACGCGACCGTGGCGGGTGTTAGCACCACGGCTCATGCTCGCGCAGTGTTGCCGCGGGTGCCGCGTACTACGCTGACCCCCGAAGTCTAAATGTTCCAAGGTGGCACCTATGCGGAAGGCCCTCTTTTGACCGGAGAACAAACAACCTCGGTGGAGCCGTTAGTCAAGCGCAACGTCCGATTGACGTGGGTTGACTCTGCGAAGGGCGTGTCAATCTTCCTCGTGGTGCTTGTTCATGCGACCTCGTGGCTCCGCGACTTAGGGCCAGTCTCACAAGGACTCGCGCTCTTCAACGGAATTTTCGGCGACCTGCGCATGCCGCTGTTTATGTGCATGGCGGGGTTTTTTGCGAGCAAGTGGGTTGACTCAAGCTGGCGTCGATTGTTCTCAGGGAAGCTCTCTCTGCTGATCTGGGTCTACCTGATCTGGCAGCCACTGTTCTTCGTTGCGAAATACGCTGCGGGCATATTTATGGACGGCCAGGACCACACGTCGCTCGCTGCGCAAGCCCTACGAATGGCTGTCTCCCCCCTTCGACCCAACGGCGAGACGTGGTTCCTGTGGGCTCTTGCCATCTACTTCGTGGCGGCGAAACTGCTCAGTCGCGTCCCAACGTGGTGGCATCTCGTAGTCGCCGGCCTGGTCTCCGTCGCCTGGGAATACTTCGCTGTGCAGAGGATCTCGCCTGACATGGCGTCGATCCTGGGGATTGGCATCCTCAGTGTGGTCCACCTCTATTTCTTCTTCGCTTTCGGCCTTCTATGTCGGAATCTCATAGCCACGAGCGTTGCGAAAGTAGGGCAGATGGGCGCCTTGATCGTCCTCGTTGCGTGGCTGGCCGTGACTGTGCTCGCCACTCAAGCCGGATGGAGAGTACTGCCGGCTTTTCCTTTCGTCCTCGATTTTTTCGGCATGTGCGCGGGCATTGGGATAGGCCTTCTCCTGGCAAAGTGGAGGCCCTTGAACAACCTGGGAGGAAACACTTTGCAGGTTTACGTAGCGCACGTTCCGCTTCTCATCGTCCTGGCTCTGCTGCTCACCGCATTTGGCTTCTCGTGGCACTCGAATGTGGTAGGTACGCTGGCCCCCATCGTCGCCGCGATCATCGTGACCGCTGTGGCTCTCGTCCTTCACAGATGGGCTGGCGCCGGTGCGTTGAAGTATCTCTATGACCGACCGCAGTGGTTCGAGTTCCGAGGTCGCTAAGCCGGCTCTTCACAGATGAGGCTGTAGTTGTGGCCTGAAGCCACCGGTCTCGAGGAGGCTGAACCGTCCCCGGTTTGATGCCGCTTCCTTTCGAGTCTGGAAGGAAGATAGAGCCCATGCCCAAGAAGATCCCCGAGGACGTCCGTGCCCGTGCGGTACGGATGGTTCTTGACCATCTGGAGGAGTACTCGAGCTTGACCGCGGCGTGCCAAATCGTGGCTGACCGTGTCGGCGTCGGTGCGGAGTCGTTGCGCCGGTGGGTGCGCCAGGCCCAAGTCGACGCCGGCGCCCGTGACGGCATGACGACCGCTGATAGCGACGAGATGCGACGGCTTCGTAAGGAGAACCGTGAGCTGAAGGAAGCCAACGCGATCTTGCGGGACGCAGCGGTTTTCTTCGCTGGGGAACTCGACCCCCGACGCCGCTGATCGTCGACTTCATCGACGCTCAGCGCGCCACGGGCCGTGCGGTCGAGTCGGTCTGTGCCGTCCTGCGTAAGCAGGGCGTACAGATCGCCGCACGGACCTACCGCGACATGAAGCAACGCGCCATCTCGGATCGCTACCTCGAGGACGCGATCGTCGTCAACGAGCTGATGAAGACCGTCGACGCACCTGAGGGTCTCTACGGGCGCCGCAAGATGGTGGTCCACCTGCGCCGGAGCGGGTTGGACGTGTCCAAGCGGCGCGTGGACCGTCTGATGCGCCAGCAAGGCATGAACGGCTTGGTGCGGGGCAAGAAGGTCCGCACCACCGTCCCGGACCCGTCGGCCGAGCGGGCCCCGGACCTGCTGGATCGGGACTTCACTGCACCTGCCCCGAACCTGCGCTGGGTCGCGGATTTCACGTACGTACGCACCTGGGCGGGCTTCGCGTACGTGTCGTTCGTCATCGACTGCTACTCGCGCACGATCGTCGGCTGGCATGTCTCCATGTCGAAGACCACCCCGCTGGTCATCACGGCACTACGGATGGCGCTGTGGCGCCGAGACCGCGCCGGCACCCCCGCCGGGAAGGGCCTCATTCACCACTCGGATGCCGGCAGTCAGGGCGGATTCAACTGGTCGTCGCAACACCTCGAGTGGGAGGTGTGTGATGGCACGTCGTCAGCAGGATGCGGATCGGGCGATCAGGCCGAAGCTCCGGTCGCCGGGGCATCCAAAGTTCCAACGTCACGTCGAGGTCGCGTTCTGGGAGCAGATCGCAAAGGGTCTGCTTGCGGAGGAAGCCGCGGCGGTCGTCGGCGTGGCGCAGGCGGTCGGTGCGCGGTGGTTCCACAAGGCTGGCGGCATGCCGCCATTCGACATCAAACAGCAGCATTCGGGCAGGTATCTGTCGTTCACTGAGCGCGAGGAGATCGCGTTGCTGCACGTCCAGGGCCGGGGTGTGCGCGAGATCGCCCGCACCATCGGACGCGACCCAGGGACCGTGTCGCGGGAGCTGCGCCGCAACGCTGCCACCCGCTCCAACTCGAGTGGCTATCGGGCGTCGGTGGCGCAGTGGAAGGCCGACATGGCCGCCAAGCGTCCCAAGGTCGCCAAGCTCGTCGCCAACCCGCGCTTGCGGGCCTACGTTGAGGAGCGCCTGACGGGGCGGATCTGCTTGGCGGACGGCACGATCGTGCCCGGCCCGACACCACCGCGCTTCACCGGGCGGGGCAAGCCGCACCGCAAGGATCGGGCGTGGACGCAGGCATGGAGCCCCGAGCAGATCTCGAACCGGCTGCCGATCGACTTCCCCGATGATGAGTCCATGCGTATCAGCCACGAGGCGATCTACCAGTCTCTCTTCATCGAAGGGCGTGGTGCGCTCAAGCGCGAACTGGTGTGGTGCCTCCGCACGGGGCGTGCGCTGCGGGTGCCACGCGAGCGGTCGCGCCGCAAGACGTGGGCCCACGTCACCCCCGAGACGCTGATCAGCGAACGCCCCGCCGAGGCCGACGACCGGGCCGTGCCCGGCCACTGGGAAGGCGACTTGCTGATCGGACTCGAGCGGTCCGCGATCCGCACCGTCGTGGACCGTACGACTCGCTACACGATGCTCGTGCACCTTCCCCGTGAGGAGGGCTACCGGCACAAGGAGACGCCGAAGAACGGGCCCGCACTGGCCGGCTACGGCGCGGTCACGATGGCGAAGGCGCTGACGAACACCATGTCGACGCTGCCCACCGAGCTGGCGCGGTCGCTGACCTGGGATCGCGGCAAGGAGATGTCCGCCCACGCGCAGTTCAGGGTCGCCACAGGCATCCCGGTGTACTTCGCCGACCCGCAGTCACCGTGGCAGCGCGGCACAAATGAGAACACCAACGGCCTGCTGCGCCAGTACTTCCCCAAGGGCACCGACCTATCCCGCTGGTCAGCCGAGGAACTCGCCGCCGTCGCCCACGCCCTCAACACCAGACCCCGCAAGACCCTCGGCTGGAAGACCCCCGCCGAAGCCTTCAACGAGCAACTACTGTTGCTCCCACAAGCCGGTGTTGCGTCGACCGGTTGAACCCGGTCAGTTCACGTCGATCTCGTTCGCCGAGACCCTCGCGCTCGAGGGCATCGCGGCGTCGATTGGGTCCGTCGGTGATGCATATGACAATGCCCTGGCAGAGAGCACAATCGGGCTGTACAAGAACGAAGCGATCCGCGACAGCTCACCGTTCCGCGACGGACCGCTACGCACCCTCGACGACGTCGACTGGGTCACGCTCGCCTGGGTCGACGGGTACAACCAGCGACGCCTGCACTCGAGCCTGAACTACGTCCCGCCCGAGGAGTACGAGGCCGCTTTCTACGCTAACCTCAACACGCCAGCCCACCCGGTGCTGGAACCCGCATAGAAGCGGCAGATAACCGGGGACGGTTCAGTGTGAGAACTTCCATCCTGGGGGACCTCGGCCCCTACCCCCGACCACTCACCCCCAAACGACCCGGACAGCCTCATCGGTGAATAGCAACACAAGCACCACGGACGGTACGCACCACACATTCCAGCGCCAAGGTGCTGGCCGATACTGATGGAAGAATGGCTTGATGCGACATACGTACATTGCCCTCTTTGGGGACTCGGTGGCCAACGGACTCGGAGTTGGACCACGCAGGTACGGCGAGGTGGTCGCCGCTTCACTCGACGCGAAGCTGCTCGATTTTTCGGGAAGCGCGCAGCCAGTCTCGCAGTCCTCCATGCTCGCGCAAGAGAGCCTCGGGAACCTGAACGTGGTCCTCGCGCTCGTCGCGCACGGCATTACCGAAGCGATGGTGCGTCCAAGTGCGGCCCACCTACGTGGCATGCCTGCGAGGTGGCGCAGACTGGGGTGGATGGATCCTCGGCCGTATTATTCACGACGTTGGTGGAAGTCCGCTGGCC
Organism: Demequina sp. NBRC 110051; assembly: GCF_002090055.1. Lineage (GTDB taxonomy): Bacteria > Actinomycetota > Actinomycetes > Actinomycetales > Demequinaceae > Demequina. The sequence continues at coordinate 152,697 of NZ_BBRH01000006.1, read as the reverse complement.
AGCGGCTTGAGTCTGCAGTTCGATGGCGGGCAAAGAACTTTCTGATCCGCCGAGACGGTGGGGAACAACTCATGACAAGGCCCGCCTACGAGTATCATCTTCGCAATCTCGTTGAGGGCTTAGTTACGCCTACGACCAAGGTCCTAGTCATTGGCCCGCCGCGGATCTCTGAGCGATACTTCCCGGGGTCAAACCCACAGTTGCAGGCCTACGCGGACACTTCTCGGCTAGTCGCGCACGAGATGGGCGCGACATACGTTGAGATCGCTCAGCACCTAGCCCCTGGCGCGGACTACCTGGCAGATCAGTTCCACCCGTCAGCGCTTGGGCACGCAAAGATCGCGGCGCTGATTCTCGAAACGCTGCCGCAAATGCGGGCTTAGCACGTACGCACCGCCAACACCTAGCGGGGAGGTGCCGCAGTGTCGTGCCGGTCACGTCGGATGAGACGGATCGCGTCGGCAACCGCTCGCCACGTCGCAGCAAGGTTTTGCCGCTTTAGGCCAACGGCGACAGCGTGTACCGACGCGGATGCAACATAGAACATGCCCTTGACGGGCCTGTGCTCATAGACGGCATACGCGCGATGGGTTAGGTAGATTCGTGAGGTCTCTAACTGCGCCAAATAGTCGTCGCGACTGTTCAACGACGGGTAGTGCTCCACCCAGAGTTCCGGGTCGAACGCGATTTGGAATCCCCCGACCACCGCCTGGCGGGCCATATCCAGCTCTTCGTACCCGTATCGGACGTGCTCGTTGAAACGCGCGGTTGAAAAGAGTGAAGCGGGGAACACTGTCGCGTTGATAACAATCGAGACACGCGGTTGGATGGTCACAGCACGAGCCTGGTGCCCGAGGAAGGTCGCGTTGCTTGACTCAACACGCCGTGGCGGGTCAGACGAGAAGTTCAGTTCCCATCCTGTCGTCACGCGGTCGTCGGGACAGCGATACGCGCGTTCGACGAAGTCCTTTGCGACTACGACGTCGTCATCGATGAACGCGACCCTTGAGAACCTCGCGCGCGATAGGCATGCGTTTCGATTGGGGCCCAGGCCGCGCTTTGGACCCTCATAGAACTCGACGCCTGGGAAAAGCCGCGAAAGGTCGCCTGCACCGACCCCGTCGTCGCTCACAATCACCTGATCGGGCGTGCGTGTGCCAGAGTGCAGCGACTCCAGTGCCTTCGCCAGTTCGTCGGGCCGGTTGCGCGTGCAGATGCAAACAGTCAGGCCATCATCCAGGTCGCGCTGGGACAACAACTGGTCACCTCCGTGCGAGTAGTAGGGGCTGTTTCTCATCCCGCAAAGAGCGATCGATAGACTTCAGAAACGAGGTAGTCCGCCGACGATCGCTTCGTAACCTCAGCGACGCGGGCGCTGACCCGGGCTTGGACGTCGGCTGGGACCCGCGCATTGTATTCGATAGCTGCGCAAACGGCAGCTGGCAAGTCTTCGTCGTCAACGATGCGCAACGCGGCATCATCGCCCGCAACCTCGCGGCGGAGGTAGTCGGATCCCGGGTTCGAGGTCGCAACCGCAGGCACACCAAGCGCGAGACTCTCGAACACCGGAATTCCGAAGCCCTCGTAGGAAGACGGTGCAAGAAGCAGCCAGCTCTCCGCGATGACATCGAGGACCTCGGCGTCCGTCAGCCCAGACCGGAATCGCACATCGGCCGGCCAGTTGGCAGCATCGGCCTGGTTTCCGATGACCGTCATGGTGATGTCCCTGCCAAGCTGCGATGATGCCTGCTGCACAGCGCGGTATGCGCGCTCTCCGCGCTTGCGCCCACGCCAGCCCCCAAGGAACACAACCGAAGGTTGCGCGGTCTTAGGTATAGCAGGTCGAAGAGCGATGTGGCTCACAGGCGGCATGAGGTGATCAGCGTGGAACTCAGCCATCGTGGGCGGCGCGATCGCAATCGCAATCGCAGCACGGTGCCGCGACCACCGTTCGAGCGCGCCCAGCAGATAGTGGTTAAGCCTGCGCATGCCCGTGGAGGCACGGGCTTCCTCGAACGAAGACCCATGGAACGTGCGTACGACGGGTATGTGACGTGGTAAAGCCCAGTCATCGCCGAAAGCATGGACAACATCGGGCTCAAGTCGCCGTATCGCGCGCCGCGCATGCCACGGGAACCCGTAGTAATGGCCCACTCTTGTAGACCATTCCTTGAGGTAAACCATCGATGCCCCCGGAACAGGAGTTCCGCCGTCCGTGGTGACCACTGTCAAATCAACACGTGTGGCGAGTGACTCGGCGAGTCGGAACCCGTATCGTGCCGCACCGCCAACTTCACCCCGGCCTGGCCAGCCAACGCTTAGGAGCACTACGCGTAGACGGTCGTTTGAGTCATGTCCGGGAATCAACTTCGCGTTGTTCATCCTTGGTCCTTAGATTCGGTCGGCACCCCGTCCTCAAACGTCGGTGCGCCGATCCACTCAGCGAGTTCCGCACTGAACCGTGCGTCATCGAAGTAACGTGCGGCATCCTGCATAGCGATCCGATCCACCTCCTGGACTTCCCGCCACGCGCGAGTCCACTCGCCTTCGACGTCGGGATCAACGAGCGCACCGCCGTCGCACCGGAGCACACTCTCGCCAGCCCCACCGAACTTCGAGGCGATCACAGGAGTGCCGAGTGCCATCGCCTCAACAGGCACGATCCCGAAGTCCTCTGTCGGAGGGAATACGAAAACCGCAGCAGCCTCGAACAGCGCAAAGAGCATTTCGTCCGATGGCGCCACTACAAACTCCACCGGTACACGCGCGGATACCGCAATCGAACGTAGTCGCGCCTCGTCGGGGCCCCGGCCAGCAAGCACAACCGGCATTCCGAGCTCTTCGCCTGCTGCAATGACCGCGTCAAGGCGCTTGTACGGCACGAATCGTGATGCCCCAAATATGAACTCGGGCGCGAGCGTAGAGAGTCTCGCGCGCTCAAGCGGCGCGACCTTGTCCCGCCAGGGCGTGCCAACTTGCAGCCGTTCCACTGCAACGGGCGGGTAGATGACCGTCGCATCCCTACCCCACGTTCGACGGATGCGTTGTCGGACGTATTCGCTGTTCGCGGCAATTGCAATCGCTTCGCGTGCGCGCTGTCTGTCAAGCGGCCGCAGCAAGGCGGACGCGGCACGCGCGGCTGCGCTGTTCCCCCGGCCGTCCCCTGACGGCTCCCAGATGTACCGAGCGGGAGTGTGCGCGTACACGTATTTGGGAATGCCTCGGCTCCGGGCATGGTGAGCGAAGAGGTGCGAGCTCACCAGCATCCAATCATGGCCCTGCGAATAATCTCTCGCCCGCCAAGTAATAGGCATGAAGGGCAACGCTGCCACCTTCGACCGGCGGAGCGCAGTGCGCGCGATCCATGACTCGGAGACCAGACGCGGACCGAGAGGAGCTTCTACATCACTCCAAAGCACTCGGACGGCCGCCTGAGGGAACGTGTCCGCCATTGCCTTCAGTACCTTCTCAGCACCTCCGTGATGCTCGAACCACTCGTGGACGATAAGCCCTGTCACGACGATAACTCCGTCTGGTCATTCGCTTCTCTCATGTGCCGTTCAACTGTCGTTGAAGCGGTGTGCTGCGTGGACCGTCGCGCAAGCACACGGCGGGCAAGGAGCCGCACGGTGGCCATGACGACCATAGAGATGGCGACAGCGACTCCCGAGAGGTGCCCCAAGACCGCGATCACTGACACCAGAGCGACAAGCACACCCAGGCCGACCACGGAAGACAACAGAAGGTCCCGGCTCTGACCTTGCGCACTGTCGTGGTAGGTCCGGAAACGCCACTGGTCGCCGAGTGTTTGGTAGACCAGTAGCACGGCGACGAGCGGCAACAAACCCTCGTATCCCTCTCCGAAGAGGGTGTCTCCAAACAGAGCCACCAGGGCCACCATGCCGAGCGAGGTAACAGCCGACGTCACCAAGCCCGCGCGGGCACGTGCCCGCAGAGCGTCACGTGAATCACCTCCGCTGCGCTCGACGAACTTGGCAAAACTCGTGTCAGCCAGCGCCTGGGTCGCAGCCCCGGCCGCCGACGCACAAGTAACTGCGACCGCGTACACGCCCAACTCCTCGAGAGGGAGAAGCGCGGCAAGCAACAGCTGATCGACGCGCACAGCCACGGAATCGACTGTCGACGCCCCCCAGAACGCGATACTGAACCGCCAGGGGATACGGGCACCCTGACGCTTGACATGGCCGAACGCAAAAGCCGAACCGAGCAGCACCGCAAAAACAGAACATGTAAGTTGCACTGCGAACGCAGTGCCGAGCGTCAACCGCCCTAGAAGGAAAAGAACAATCTGAAGAACCGAGGGCACGATGATCGCGAACGCACGGATCGCGTTCCATGGAAACATACGCCCTGCTGCGAGCAAGAGGTCAGAGCCGAGATGGCTCACGCCGGTGAGAACCAGAGTCAGGCCAAGCACGCGGATAAATCCGATTACCTGGCCATTCATATCACTGACCAGCACTGGCGCTGCCCACCAAACCCCGGCCGCCGCAATCATGCCAAGCATCGACAGCACCAGAACGCTCCGCACCGCCAGGCCTGCGGTATCGCGCGCGGCGACAGCGAGACCACGAGGGACACCGAGGAAAGCTATCCAGCTCAAAACCTGAACGGGCAATACTGCTGCAGCGAGTGCGCCTCGCCCCTCGGCGCCCAACGCCTGCGCGATCATCGGCGCGGAAATGATACTCAGGCCGTAACCCGCATAGGTGAACAAAGCAGTGGAGACGGCCCCGTCCGACCGGGTGCGCACTGCAACAACAACGCGACGCATCACCGTGAAGCCGCCGTATCGGAAGCCGGAGTTGTTTCGACTAGGCTGGCGAACCTTGCGGACAGTTCGCTGCGGTCGAAGCGAGCTGCCGCAGTCTCGCTCGCGATTCTCGCCCGATGGGCGAGGTCCGCGGGATCGAGTTTTTCGAACACGCTCGCGAGCTCTTTCGCGAATGCGTCTGAGGCTGGATGGAGTAGCGGAAGCGCCATTCCGGCGCGACCAACGTAGTCGTGGAATCCTGGTGACGCCGTCATGGCAACAGGGATCCCGCAAGCAAGATACTCCGGCATCTTGGTGGTGAGCCGACAGAGCCCCAGGACGTCAGGCGTCTGGCTGATCACCGCGAGATCCATTGTCCGGAGGTACGCGGGCATGTCCTCGAAAGGAACGCGCCCGGTAAAGACAAACCTGGGGTCCGTTCCAGCCAGTTCGCGTAAGCGGTCAAGGCCACTGCCGTCTCCGACAACAAGGAAGCGCACGTCGGCGCGCTTGGTGTGCGCCGAAGCCTTGACGAGTTCAAGGCCGTAGCAGTATTGCTGACGCTTCGACCAATTCAGACTGCCGGATACACCCAGAACGAGATCCGTGGGTGCGATGCCAAGTGTCTTGCGCATATCCGGGCCATTGGCGTCGAAGCCCGCCGGGGCGAACCCCTCCACAGTCAATCCTCGTGGCGCCCCCATCTCGATTGCACGCCCCACCAAATAGGGAGTCCATCCCACAAACGCCCATGAGCGCTTGTAGAGAGCCCGCTCATAGAGCTTTCCGAGACCGCCCACCACACGCCCATAACGATTCCGAAGAAAAGTCGATACCGCATCGCCCGAACTCACCACATAGCGAGCACCTGAGGAACGCCGGCGCGCGGCGAGCATTGCTGCTAGCCCGGTTGCGATACCCGTTCCTTCGACAAAGATCAGGCCTTCGGCCTGAGCCAACAGTTTGGCGATACGCGAGACTTCCGAGATGGTGTTCGCGCGCCGATCGCGAAAGACGAACTCATGACGGCCCGGAAGCGAGCTCGCGATCGCCACGCAGCGCCGATGGTCGCCACTGCCCTCACCCGCGGCGACGACGAATACGACGCCTGCGGGCTCCAATCCACTCTGACTCATACGGTGTTCCCCGAGGACTTGCGCACCGCGACATGGACGTTCGCTCCAGCACCAGTGCATGCGCCTCGGATCACTCCTCGCACGGTTGCGGCCACGGACCGCCATCCGCGGCCTCGGGCGAGGCGCAAAAGGCCCGGTGCGTGTTGATATCCGACTAGGATCAGCATCGCCAGATTCCGTCTCCGCAGTGGATGGCGCGCCAACCAGAATGCGAGAGACTCGTTGAACGCCGTCTCGTAGCTCTTGTTCGGCGAGGCGAGACGCTCGTCGCCCGAGGCACGCATTGCAGGGTAATGAGCTACCCACGCCGCCGGCACGAACCGCAGTCGGTATCCCGCGGCTGCGAGCGGCAAGCAGACGACGAGCTCGTTCCGATTTTGCGCGCCCTCACCAAGAATGAGGTCAGCCGCCGGCACCGAGAGGTACGCCTCGCGCCGAAAGCTCATGTTGACGCCCTTGAGGTGAGCCACGTCGCGTGCCATTCCTTCTGCGCGGTGGTGGCCTCCACGCACCCGCCCCCAGCGGTCGATCGTGCCTACGTCACGCTGCTCCGTGCGTGACAAGTCCCCACCACCAGGCTGAGCATCGCGACCGCCCACCGCCACGATGTCGATAGATGCGTCAAAGGCGCGCTCGATCGCCGGAAGCCACTCGGCGGAAACTTCCGCATCGTCGTCTGAAAAAGCGACTACGTCCGCGATCGATGCCTCTGCCCCCGCGCGCATTGCATGCGCGAGACCCGCACGCCGCACCTCAACAGCGAACGCACCGTGCGCGATGGCGACGGACTTCGTCGCATGGTCACCGGCCCGGTGCACCACAATTGTTTTATTGAGAGCAGGCGCACGCTCCGCGGCGGCAGCCAACGCACGTGCGAGTTGTTCCGGGCGCCCGATGCTCGGGATTACCAGGTCAACCGACGTCAAGGTTCTGTTCTCTTCCCACTCCATGCACTAGGACCCATTCCCTAAGGCCCATGTACGCCCGTTCAGTCCTGAAATCCTGTGCCGCGTCGTGCGCGCGATGCGCCATCGCCGCGGTTTCCATTGGATGCCGCATCGCTTTTCGTAGCGCCCTCACGAGCGAATCGACATTACCTGCTTCAAAGGTGAGGCAAGTCTCTCCGTCGTGCAGCCACTCCATCTGTCCGCCCTTGTCTGCACAGACTACGGGAGCGCCGACGGCCGCGGCCTGACAGACCACCTGCCCAAGCGGCTCGGGCGTGCGACTGGCATGGATCACGGCGGTGGCATTGCTCATATAAGTCCAGGGGCTAGACACGAAACCGGTCTGGTGTACGTAGGGACGGGTGTCGGACCCGCGCTCGGTCTCACCAAAGGTCTCGGCGCCCACGAGAATGAGCTCTACCTCTTCGCCCTCCGCTCGCATCGCCGAGATGGCTTCGACGACATCATCCTGCCCCTTCCACGGAGCAATGCGGCCTACCATCACGAACGTCGATACCGGGGGAGCTACCCAAGTCGCCGAAAAGTACGGGTCCGGTACAGCCGTGCGAATCACGCGCGAAGGGACCGAGATCTTCCACGAGAGCCTAGTCATCTCGCTGTTGAAGACCACGGCTCGCGCAAACATACGGACAAGTAGTCGGTACATGGTGACGGCGGCCTTGCTGCGGTTGCCTCCCTCTCCGAGATCCCGCACTACAGAAACCAGCGAGATGCGACGCAGCCGGCACGGTACCGAGAGGTGCAGGAGGGACTGTACGGTATTCGCGACCACCACGTCAGGGCGCCGCACGCCAAGCATCTTCCACACCCGCACCTGGACGGCTACTAGATCGCGGGCGACGCGGATCAGCCCTCCAATAGAGCGGGGCTTTCGATCGGCTGTCCGGGGAAACTGAACTACAGCCTCGGGACGCCTGCCATCCACGGAAACCGTAGGCCCGCCTTTTGGGAGCCAGAGCTCTGCGCCTAATTCCGTCGCGAGAGCGGGTGCCGCGAGCTCAGCGCCCGAGAGTGCTGCGCTATGGGTGTAAACAGCAACCTTCACGCGACCACCCGAGTTAGGGCCTTGATCGATTCAGCCACCGCGGGCCACGCGTGAGAACGAGCGTAGTCCCGCATCTCCCCGAGCTGCCTCGAATCCAAGTCGACCGCCGCAACGATGGCTCGCTCGAGACTCTTGGTATCCGCAATGTCGAACACGAAGGGCTCTCGCGCCCACGGGCCCATCGCCTCGCCCAGTCCGCCTTGGCCCGTGCTAATCACGGGCACACTTGTCGCCATTGATTCGATCACCACAAGTCCGAAGCCTTCAAGTTCAGTGGTCGGCACCACTGATGCATGCGCCCCCGCAACCAATGCGACGAGATCGACCTGGTTTAGGGCGCCGTGTATCACAACCCTCGCTGAGGCGTCATGGTCCTCGACCCACTGGCGAAGCTCGGGCTCGAGGTCACCGGTGCCAACGATATCGATCGAAATGTCGCGCCCTCCCGCCCGGAACGAAAGGTCGTCGAGTGCGGAAAGCAATCCGACGTGCCCCATTCGCCGGGTGAGGCGCCGCACACACACGAGGCGTACAGTTCCGCTGCCACGCTCACATGGTCGTTCGCCATTTCCGTCGAACCACACAGGCGCCACACCTGGTGGGATAACGTTCACGCGCTCGGGAAGCGCTCCGAGTTCGATCGCGCGAGATCGGAAGGTGCGGCTGAGTACGACAACATGGCCTCCCATTTTCAGGTGCAGCCTATCCATCGCGGACTTAACCATCGAGCTGAACGACCGCCGGCCCTGTGCAACTGCGCTCTCCTCGCCCCAGGGCCCGTGGAAGTGGACGATTCTTTGCGGGCTCGCGCCGCGCCACGAGCGAGCGCTGACAACGTCGCGTGCTCTGACTCCGAGGAGAAATGGCACCCCGTAGAGCGGGAAGTGGGTGTTGACAATGTTGTCGCTGCACACGAAGCCTTTGGCGAAGAACTGGGCAGCGCGCATGAGCGTGGTGCCGCGTGCCGCCGAGACCACGCTCGCCGCGCTCACCTCACCCGAGACCAACCAGGCGACAGCGGCACCTCGCTCTCGCAGCCCAGACACGAGCCCCGCTACGTAGGTGTTCAGTCCGCCGTGGACGACGGACGGGTCGTCCTTTCCCACTACGGTCCAACTCAAATGTTCCCCCTGCCCCTATAAGCGCGCAACGACCTGACGCGCGCCTGTTGTCGCGAGGAGCCTACATGGCTACGCACGAGCCGACCGCGCTGCTCGACCGCCGCACTCGCGTCCGACCGCATTTGAACAATTGACCGCGCAAATACCCCCAAACATGCCCAAATGATGGGAACCGTGCCGTACTGGTTCGGCGTGATCCACTGGGTGAAGGTGACGATGAGCACGAGAAGTGCTATCGCCCCGTCGCCGCCATCGGCAAAGACTGCGCTAAATCCGCGCGCGCAGGTCCACCATGCCACAAGGAGCGCCACGACGCCCAGTACCCCACCGACTAAAGCAGCGTTCCCCAGGTCCGTGTCGGCACTCCCGAGCCCGTCGGAGGCCAAGAGCCCGATCTGGCCAGATCCTGTGCCAACCACGCTTCTGGCTCCCGAGGCGAGACTGCTCCACATTAGTTCCAGGTGAATGGGGAGCGTGCTCGTCTCAGCCGATTCCTGCCCGCTCAATGTGGTGGTGATACGAGCGACACCCGCCGCATCCGAGGTCGCAGAAAAGTGCCCCGCAGCGAGGTAGACGACTGGTGCAACTAAGAGCCCGCTGGCCGCAGCAAAGAAGAGTGGGTGACGCCGACCTGCCGCCATCAGCGCAATCGCTGCAATTAGCAGCATGATCGTCGTCGTCCTGATCCCGGTGACGAGCAGCCCGTAGGCGCAAAGCAGCCCGAGGACGAGATGCACCAAACCGCGCCGATTCTTCAAACGCCAGAAGGCAATGATGGTACCGATGCCGGCCAGCGTGGCGCTCTCCGCCACGCTACTGGCTATTCCAAGCGGCCGGATCAGACCGGGTCCGAGGTACAGCGAAGCGTATCCACCCTGTTCAGCCCACGCGAGGTCCCACGCAGGGACACCCATGACCTCATGCCAAATCAAGTAAGCACTGTTCAACGCAGCTGTCACCAACACCGCAGTGAGCAAGGGCTTCAGCACGACCTGTCCTCGGAAGTACGGCATGAACACTGACATGCCCGCAAGGTAGAGAGCGCTGGTGAGTAGGTTGTTCACGATCCCGGCTCCGGCGGGATTGACGCCGGCAAGGACGAACACCGCTACGAACATTAGGAAGAACGCGGGCGCATGAACTCTCGTTGCATTTTGAGGCGCGGTGGGGCCGTCGTCTCTGAGAGATACGCCGGCGATCACGATCATGAGCGCCGGCACCAGGACGAGATAACTAATGAGTTCATCGCCCACTAGGAAGTACTGAAGGATTCGTCGAGTGATGCCCGCCGATAGCCCGAACACGACTGCGACGGGGAGTGCGGTTCCTGGATGGAGCACGGCAAGTATCGCTCCGAGCGCTGCGATTACGGCGACAACCATAAGGCTCTGGTACTCGGGCGTCGTGATGGCGACAGCCGCGATTACGGTGGCTCCGCCGATCCCAAGCGCGATTAGCGTGACGCGCATCCGCGCGCGCACCCCGCGCAAGTGGACACGCCGCGCGGATTTCGGGTTCACCATCTGCATGCGCATCATCCAGTGACGTTCGCCGCCACCACAACCCACGCCGCTTTCGCGACGACGAGAGCATCCATGACGAATCTCCTTTTCCCCGCAATAGGGTACGGGAACACCGGGGCTCCGCCCCATGACTTCCCAGCGCCCCGCCACATGCTACAGGGACGCCGAACGCGGACAAATTGGCTGGCGCAGACCCCAGCTCCCTCGATTGCCGATGTGACGACGAACCGCGGAGTGCACAGGCAGCCAAACGAAGACTCGAAAAGCGAAACGTTGGCCAGTTGCGCGAATCTCCCGCGCGGGTCTCGAACAGGAAGGCGCTGCCGCCGCAATTGCCATTGCTGACGACGTGGAACCGCATCAACCGCGCGTCGGCAGACGTGTGTGTCATGCGGAGATTGGGAGAATGTCGACTCGCAACGGTATGGCACTTTGGGACATCACCGCGCAAGATGACGCTCGGCAAGGGCTCGGAGAACCCTCGAGCCGGCAAGACCGACTCGACCCCCCGCAGCGACCCGAACACCTGCAATGGTTCGCAGACAACTGCCATGGTCCGTGATGATGGCGATCGGAGCGCGGCATGGCAGAATGTCCGCAGTTTGACCGCTGCTGATGGGGAGAAACGTGGAACTGCAGGATTATCTTCTGGTACTGCGTAAGAACTGGCTCACGATTGTGCTGCTGGCAGTGCTCGGAACTGGGGCCGGTGTGGCGTATTCCATGCTTGCTACGCCGAGCTACACCACATCGGCCAAAGTATTCGTGTCGACCACCGGCGCGGACGACGTATCGGAACTTCAACAAGGCAACACTTTCACCGTGCAGCGCGTGCAGACTTACGCCGACCTGGTGAGCACCGCCTCGGTCCTACAGCCCACCATTGAGAATTTGGGCCTCGACATCGCGGCTAGTGGCCTGCGCGGCATGATCTCGGCATCGGCTCCCACGAACACATCCGTCATCGACGTGACCGCGACGAACACGGACCCGGTCTACGCAGCGTCGCTCGCCACGGGGACCGCCAACGCACTGATCGAGGTGGTCGAGGGCATCGAGACGACCGACGCCGCAGACGGTGCCTCCCCCGTCCAGCTCACGCTGGTACAGGAGGCCGAGATCCCGCAGGCTCCCGTCAGCCCCAACAAGCCCCTCAACACCGCCCTGGGCCTGCTCCTGGGCCTTGCGGCGGGCCTTGCCATCGCGCTGCTCCGCCACGCCCTCGACACGCACATCCGTGGTGAACGCGACCTGGAACTGCTCACAGACACTCCCGTCATCGGCGGCATCGTCTTTGACCCCAAGGCCGCCGAGCGCCCACTAGTCATTCACGCCGACCCGCGCAGCCCCCGTGCCGAGTCCTTCCGAACGCTCCGTACCAACCTGCAGTTCCTGGACGCCGGACGCGAGCGCGCATTCGTGGTGACCTCGGCCCTTCCAGGCGAGGGCAAGTCCACCACCGCCGCAAACCTCGCGATTTCCCTGTCCGATGCGGGCGCGCGAGTGCTGCTCGTCGGATCGGACATGCGCAAACCCAAGATGGCCGAATACATGGGTGTCGAGGGCGGTGTGGGCCTCTCAGACGTCCTCATCGGCCGCGTGGCGTTCCACGATGCCGTTCAACGCTGGGGACGCACGTCGCTGCACCTCCTGCCCGCAGGAGCGATCCCGCCCAATCCGTCTGAACTCTTGGGCTCGACCGCGATGTCGGAACTCATCGAGCGCCTCAACAGCGAGTTCGATGTGGTGCTCTACGACGCCCCGCCACTGCTCCCCGTGACCGACGCCGCCGTGCTGTCGCGCCTGGTCGGTGGCTCCGTCGTCGTGGTGGCCGCAGGGAAGACCCGCACACACCAGGTCGAGGGTGCCCTCGACGCCCTCGCTAACGTCGCCGCACCTGTCTCCGGGTTCGTGCTCACCATGCTGCCGACCAAGGGGCCCGACGCCTACGGCTACGGCCGCTACGGCTACGCCTCCTCCACCTACGGGGAGAAGGCCGCGAAGTAGGTCAGTCGTCCTCGCGGCGGCGCCGTGCGACGATCGCGATCGCAGCACCGCCCCCGAGGAGCGCAACGGCCGCCACGGCAATACCGGCGACCTCGGGGCCTGTGAGGCTCAGCGCGTCATCCTCCGCCTGCTGTGCTGCCGCCTCTGTCACCACGGTGATGGTCGCGGTGTCGACGGCTATGCCGTCGAGCAGGGCCGTGACGCCAATGGTGCCGCTCGCAGTCGGGACCGTGACGGTGAACTGCGCGGGCGTGGTGTCCGCTTCAATCACCTTAACTGCGGACGTCACCGTCCCGGCAATACTGGCGTCCTCGCCCGAACTGGTCACTTGAACCTGGGCTTCGCTACCCGCGGGCCCACCCACCGACACCTGCACGGTTCCACCGGGTGCGACCTGCTGTGAGGTGACCGTCAGCGCGTCCTCAGAGGGAGGGTAGGAACCAGAGGCCATCGCTGCTGCGGGTGTCGCGACGAGCGTCGCTGTGAGGGCGCAGGTGGCGAGGGAACGACGGATCAACGGGTGCTCCAGACTGGCGGCGAGAAGGTCCCGCGCCCGCGTGACCTTAACATCCGGATTGCGCCGAATCCCAATCCCAGGGCGCCGCTGTGACAATGTCTGCGCACAAGCGACGACGGGCCCCGCACCATGAGGTGCGAGGCCCGTCGTGGAAAACGCTGGAGAACTTAGGCGTCCGTGCGGCGGCGCGAGGCGACGACCACTGCGCCGGCACCCGCAACGAGCAGGACCGCGGCGCCCGCGACGAGCGCGGTGTTGTCGGCAGGACCGGTGCCGGGAAGCGCGCCACCCGAGGCGGACGAACCGGTGCCACCGGCGGAGGCCGAGACGCCCGAGTCGATGGTGATGTCGCCAGCGTCGCCACTGGCCTCACCCTCGGCCGAGAGCACATAGGTGCCAGTGGCGTCCTCAGGCAGCGTCACGGTCGCGGCTGCGGCGCCATCGGCGTCGGCCTCCTTGGTCACCGAGGTGGTGCCGGCCAGGTTGCCGGGGCCAACGCCCTCGCCCTCGAGCGTGAACAGCACGTTCTCACCGGGCTCGAAGCCGTTGAACGAGAACACAGCACTTCCGCCGGGGGCGAGCGTGGCGGTCGAGCCACCAGTCGGGGTGGGCACGTACGCCATCGCGGCGGTCGGCGCGAGGGCGAGGGCGACACCGGCGATGAGCGCGGCAGCGGTCTTGCGAATCATGAGGTCCCCCAGTGAGACATGGTTCAGGTTTAAAGTCACGGACAGGCTAGCAGGGATTTGTGGTACCCCCGCTCAAAGTTTTCACATCTGTAACATTCGCCACTCGAGACAACGGCGTCCAGGCGACCTCAGGCGCGTCCGGCTGAGGCTCGGCGAGCGCGGTCTCGAACTTCACAGTAGTGCTTTCACCAGGGCCGAGATCGACCCGGAGCGTCAGCATGGCGCGCCCGTCGTGGGTGTCGGGGCTATACAGGGCGGCCTCGCCGTCCTGCTCCACGCCAGTCACGGCGGAGCCGGCCGGTGGATAAAAGTGCGCATTCGCGACGAATTGTCCTTCTTCGACGAAATTGCCGCCGCCGGAAACGTAGTCTGGCAATTCCTCAATATCACCGTCGTAGGTATGCGTGAAGGTGAACGCGAGCGTCTGGCCCGCCACCTGACCATTGGTGCACACGTTGGTGACCGCGATGGACTGGTCGAGGTAGTAGCCAATCTTGGCCCCGTTGGCGTCGTTGAGATAGACACCCATCACGTCGCCGTCGCTCACCAGGTTTCCCGCGAGGGGGACGGTGGCGAGGAGTTGCTGCTCCGAGGCATCGGCCGACCACGCCAGGAATCGGCGCTGGTCAATAGCGGCCTCCACGCCGCCCATCACGTCCGTGCCGCCACCGAGAAGCTGGCCGAAGAGTTCGCGGGCCGCGAGCGCAAAGAACGCGTCCGACTGCTGCGGGTCCGGGTACTTCCAGTACACGTCCGAAAGAAGCACCTGGGCGAGGTTGTCGCTCGTGATCTCCACATCGTCGATGGTCACCGGCTCCATCCCTTCCAGCATGAAGCCCATCGCGACGGGGTCGATAGACAGCACGCCATCCACGGTCTCGCCGGTCTCGCGCTCCCAGAAAGCCGACATGACCTGCGCCGCGCGCGGGTACGCGGGGGTGAAGTTCACGTTCTGGGCATACTGCGCCATCTTGATGGAGTAGATGCGCTCCTCGTCCTCAGTCAGTGGCGCGACGGGGTTCTGGGGATCACTCATCGCCGAGGCGGCGATGTACTGCCCGAGACTAATGCGGCCGTCATCCACCGTGAGCTCGAGCACGGCGCCGGGGATGCCCCCGGAGGCTCGGGGCTCGGCGTTGTTCTGGACCATCAGGGCGTAGGTACGAGGCTCCTCGCCTCCGAGCATCGTGGGGAGCAGCTCCGCAGCCACGTGGGCCGAGTAGACCAGCCCGCCCATCTGGCCGAGGTCGTCCTGCATGCCCTCGTAGGGTCCGGCGATCTGCGAGATGGTGCCGGTCATGTCGACGGACTCGAGCGCTGCGGTCTGCTCGTCGAGGACCTGAGAGGCCTGCGCGAGGGGCGCGCGGAACTCCTCCAAGAAGTACGGATTGATGCGGCCATCCTGGATGGGGGGCGCCTCCAGCGCGGAGAGGTTACCCATGTCCGCGAGGGGGCCCAGGGCGTCGTCAGCGATCACGCTGATCGAGGCGCCCACCTGCTGGAGCGGCACGGTCTGGTCGCTCACCCACGGCATGTGCGCGGCGAGAACCCAGTGCCAGCCTGACGAATGTGCGGCGAAGGTGGACGCCGCCACCTGCAGATCCGCGACCTCGGCGGTGAGCGCCGTCGCGTCGCGATCGGTGACGGCCTGCTGCGCGGCTGCTGCAGAGGACTCGAGCTCGTCGACGGAAGTGAGCAGCTTGTACCCGTCCCACGCGAAGAGCCCCACGGGTACCAGGGCCAACACGACGAGCGTGAGGACCAACCAGGGCCAACGGGGTGCTGGCTTGGTGCCGGCATGGGCCGCTACGGTGGGCACTGTTCGCTCGCTCCTACGCGTTGAGAGTCGGGGGCGCGGACGGGACTGAGGGGACCAGACATGACAAGCATCCTGACCGTGTGCACCGGCAACATCTGCCGCTCCCCTGCCGCGGAATTGCTGCTGAAAGAGTACCTGGGCGATCTCGCGACCGTGGGCAGCGCCGGCGTGAGCGCCATGGTGGCGCACGGCATCCCGGCAGAGATGCTGATCTGCCTGGACGGCGCGGGGATCGACGGGCGCGGGCACCAGGCCCGGCAGCTCACGGCGGAGTTGACCTCCGCCGACGTCATCGTCGCGATGACGCACGAGCACCGGCGCGAGATTGTCCAGGAGAACCCGGGGGCGCTCCGGCGCACGCTGCTGTTCGACGAGCTGGTGCATGCCGCTCGTGCCGGCGCCGAGCTAGAGGGCGATACGCCCGCCGAGCGGCTCGCGGACATGCCCGCCGCGATCGCCGCCTTCCGGCCCGAGCTGGCCGGCATGGCGATCGCCGACGTGCCCGACCCGTACCGGCGCGACCAAGCCGCCTACGACGAGTCGTTCTCTATCGTCGAGGCCGGCGTCAAGGCCATCGCCGCGTGGATCAGGGGCTAGGAGTCTCCCCAAGAAAAGGGGGCTAGGAGATCGCGGAACCTTCGCCGGGGTCGCCCTCGGCCACCCACGAGCACGCGAGCGCCTCGGCGGCCGGTACGCAGCCCACGCCGAGATAGTGATAGCCGGGCGTGAGGATGTTGGCCGCGTGGCTGGGCGAGTCCATCCACGCTGCGACCGCCGCGTCAGGCTCGACGTCCATGCGGATGAGGTTCTCCCCCGCCAGCTCCCCGTCGGTGCATTGCGCGGTGAGCGTCGCGTGGGTCAACTTCTCGTCGTCCTTGACCGCGTCGGCACGCTCGGTGGCCTCGGACGCCAGGCAGTCGTCCCAGACCAAGGGCTCCAGATCGTTCTCGGCGCGCACCACATTGGTCTCATCGAACAGCGCCTGCGCGTAGGTGTCCGGATCCGGAAGGTCGACCGGTGCGTCAGCACTGCAGCCCGCGAGGGCTGCCGTTGCCAGGGCGAGCCCGAGTACGGGCGCCAGCCGCCGCACAGGCCTCACTCGCTATACCCCTGGAAGATGATGGAACAGGCCATGCCGGCCACGCCCTCGCCGTCCTCGGCCACGCGGGTGTTGTCCGCGGCCGCGACGGGCACGCAGCCCACGCCAGCGATCTCGAACTGCTCGTCGACCAGGTTGGGGGCCTGGGTAGCCTCGGCGGCCCAGGTGTCGACCACCTCGGTCGCGGTCTGGTCCGAGCGGGAGACGTTCTCGCCCGCGTAGTCGTAGTCGCCGCAGTCGGCCGGCAGGTCCTCGGTGGGGGCCTCCACGGCGCCCAGGAGACCCACGGCACGCTCGCGCGCGTGGTCGGCGAGGCACTCGCTCACGTCCAGGCGGTCCACGTTTTGGTCGAAGCGCAGCACGTTCACCTGCTCGAGGATCTGGTTCTCGAAGGCCGTGGCGTCCGGGAGGTCGACGGCCTCGGAGGAGGGCGCGCAGGCGGCGAGGGCCAGCGTCAGGGCGGCGACGGGCGCGATGGCGAGGCGGCGGAACACGCCCCTAGGGTACGGGGCGCGCGTGGCGGGGCGGTGCCCGCCGGTCAGCACTGCTCGTAGGTGAGCCCGGCCTTCATGAATGCGCCGGTTTGATACGCGTACTGGTAGGCCCAGTCCCACAGCGCAAGGTCCTCGCCCGAGTCGATCATCGACAGCTCGCCGTCAAAGCAGCGCTCCATGTACATCTGGGCGCGCTCGATGTGCGGGGTGAAGGTGATGACGGAGGCGCTGTCCCACTCGTGGGCCGTGACCTCGGACTCGAGCCACTGCGCCTCGCCGCGCGTGGTGAACGGGTCGGGCATATCGCACAGCACCCGGTAGCGGGCAAAGTCGCCAGCCCCGGCGCACGCGGCCTGGGCCAGCGACCACTCGGTCTCGTCGGGGTCCAGCGACACCATGAGGGAGTCGGCGCTGCCGGATTGGAGCAGCTCGAGCGCGACCTGCATGCGCGCGTCCGTGGGCGGGCCGATCACGTAGGCGACGTCCGACTGCTCGGGGGCCGCGTCCACGTCGGGGGTGACGTAGACCTTCCAGCCGGCCGCGGCGATGACGGCCGCCAAGAGCGCGAGCCAGAAGATCCAGCCTACCAGGCGCTTGAGGGTCATGCCTGGGCCTCGGCGTCGACCCGGGCGCCGATGCGCTCGGCCAGCAGCTCCGCCAGGTGCATCCCTCGGGTGCCCGCGAGGTCCTCGGCCTGGGTGCGGCAGCTGACGCCGTCGGCCAGGTAGATCGCGTCCTCGGGGGCTTGGCGCAGGGTCGGGAGCAGCGAGTTCTCGGCGACTGCGACCGACGTGTCGTAGTGGCCCTTCTCCGTGCCCCAGTTGCCGGCCAGACCGCAGCATCCGGCGGTCTCGTTCACGCTCGCGCCGGCGGCCTTGAGCAGCTCACGGTCAGCGGCAAAGCCGGTCACCGAATACTGATGGCAGTGCGGCTGTACCACCGCGGTCACGTCATCCAGTCGTGGCACGCTCCACCCCTCACGTGGCTGTGCGGGTGCCCTCCCCGTGAGCACCTCGGCAAGGGAGAACGTACCGCGAGCGACCGCGTGAGCGCGAGGGTCGTCGGGCAGCAATTCCGTGAGGTCGCCGCGCAGGGTCGCGGTGCAGCTGGGCTCGACGCCAATAATGGGAATGCCGTTGACGGCGTACGGGCCCAGCACCTGGAGCAGGTCCTCGAGGCGACGGCGGGCCCCGTCCAGCTGCCCCGTCGAGATCCACGTGACGCCGCAGCAGGCGCTGGCCTGGGGCACGATGACCTCGAACCCGGCGTCCTCCAGCACCGCCACGATCGCGGCGGGGATCTGCGCGTCCAGGCCGTCCGTGAAGCTATCCGCCCACAAGACCACCCGATTTCCTGCGGCCGATGCCGTGGCCGGCTTACCGCTGCGGTGCGCCTTCGCGACGGCGGACTTCCTAAACGGCGTGGTCGAGAAGGTCGGAAGGGTGCGCCTGCTGTCCATGCCGGCGAGGCTCACCGCGGTCTTCTGGATCCAGCGGGGCTTCAGCGCCGCGTTGATGAGGCCGGGCGCGATGCCGATCGCCTTGAGCCAGCGCGGAAGCCACCCAATGGAGTAATGCGCGACGGGGCGGAGACGGTTCTTGTAGGTGCGGTGGAGCACCTCCGCCTTATAGGCGGCCATGTCCACGCCGCTCGGGCAGTCCGAGGAGCAGGCCTTGCAACTGAGGCACAGGTCGAGCGACTCGCGCACCTCGGGGGCCTTCAGCCCCCCGATGAGCGTGCCGTTGATCGCGTCCTGCAGCACGCGCGCGCGCCCGCGCGTGACGTCCTTCTCGTCCTTGGTCGCCGTGTAGCTGGGGCACATGAAGCCGGAGCCGCCGCCGATGGCATCGGCCCGGCACTTGCCTACGCCCGTGCAGCGGTGGACAGCCTCGGTGAGGTCGCCGTGGTCGTGCGCGAAGGCGAGGCCCGTGTGCTTGGGGGTGGGCTTGGCGGCGGGGCGGCGCAGGTCCCGGTCAAGCGGGGCGGGGTCGACCACCACGCCGGGGTTGAGGTGGCCTTGCGGGTCGAAGAGGCGCTTGATGTCGCCGAACAGCTGGATGGCTTCGGGGCTGTACATGGTGTGGAGCAGCTCGCCGCGGGCGCGGCCGTCGCCGTGCTCGCCGCTGAGCGACCCGCCGTGGCGCGCCACGAGCGCGGCGGCGTCCTCCATGAAGGCACGCAAGGGGCGGCCGTCGTCCTGGAGCGGGATGTCCAGGCGCACGTGGATGCAGCCGTCGCCAAAGTGGCCGAACGGCTGTCCCATCACCCCGTGGTGGTCCATGAGTACGTCGAACTCGCGCAAATAGCGGCCGAGGTTCTCGGGCGGGACGGCGGCGTCCTCCCAGCCGGGCCAGCACTCCTTGTTGTCCACGCTGCGGCCCGCGAGCCCGGCGCCGTCGGCGCGGATGGCCCACAGGCGTGCGGCCTCGGCGGGGTCCTCGAGGACGCGCACGGAGCTGGTGCCCGCATCGGCCGTGATCTTGGCCAGGATCTCGCGCGCCTCGTCTTCGGTGTCGGCGCCCACCTCGACGAACAGCCAGCCGGCTCCCGGCGGCAGCGCCGGGATGGCCTGGTCGCCCTTGGCGGCCCGGATACGGGCGATGAGCCGGGCATCCAAGCCCTCCACCGCGTGAGGCGAGTGAGCCATGATGGGAACCACGGCATCGGCCGCTTGGGGCATGTCCTCGTAGCCGAAGGCGACCGTGAGGCGCACGGGGGCGATGGGGACCAGGCGCACGGTGGCCTCGAGCGTGGTGGCGAGCGTGCCCTCGGTGCCGACCAGGAAACGGGCCAGGTCGCCGCCCAACTCGGGTAGCAGGTGCTGGAGCGAGTAGCCGCTGACCTGGCGCTCGAACCGGCCGAACTCGGTGCGGATCAGCGCGAGGTTCGCGCGGACCAGCTCATCCAGGCCGTCGATCGCGGCGGTGCCCTTGCGCCCGGCGGTGAGGCGGCGGCCGTCGCCGGTGACGACCTGGAGCTCGTGGACGTTGTCGCTGGTCTTGCCGTGGGCGACGGCGTGGGGGCCGCACGCGTTGTTGCCGATGAGGCCGCCCAGCGTGGCGCGGTTGGTGGTGGAGGGGTCGGGGCCGAACCTCAGGCCGTGCGGTGCTGCTTCTTTCTGGAGCTCACTCAGGACGAGGCCGGGCTGGACGCGGGCCGTGCGGGCCTCGGGGTCGAGACCGAGCAGCCGGTTCATGTGGCGGCTGGTGTCGATGACCACGCCGGGGCCGATGGAGTTGCCGGCGACGGACGTGCCGCCGCCGCGCATGGTGACGGGGGCGTTGATGTCCCGGGCGGCGGCGAGGGCGGCCTCGAGGTCGTCGGCGTCGCGCGGGAAGACGACCACCTGGGGCGGGACGCGGTAGTTGGAGGCGTCGGTCGAGTACTCGGCGCGGCGCCGGGGGCTGTCGTCGACCTCCCCGTCCACGCGCGCGCGCAGGTGTGCGGCCAGGTCGGTGCTCTCCGGGGCGATCGTCACGGCGCCATTGTTCCACTGGGCCTGGGCTCCTCCGGCGCGTCTTCGTCGGTTTGAACCGGATCGCGGGCCGGCGGGCCTGGGACACGGGGCGCTGCGGGGGCGATTCACGGCGTGTCGTGGGCCGTTCCGGTTCGCGCTGTCGGGTGGGGGACGACGATCGGGACCGTCTCAGGACGTAGGCCCTTGGTCCCGGTTTTGAGAGCATCGCGCTTTCCGCGCCGATAACAATGTGACTTTTGTCACACGATCGCTCTGGCGTCACATCAGTCACATCAGTCACGCTCTCAAGTTGACCGTGTGACAAATGTCACTAGCGTCATCTGTAAGTGTCACGGCGCTGAGGGGCGCTCTGGGGGGCGCCAGCCGTGGCAAAGGAGGATGCAATGAAGCTGAGGACACATTTCCACATGTGGGTGGCGGCCGTCGTGGCGGCCGCGCTCGCGATGATCGGACTGACGACGGCATCACTGCCGGCGCTCGCCACCGAGACGGACGACACGGTCAAAGTCTGTACGGACATCGTCTCGGGTGACGGCTGGTCGGCGAAGGTCGACGTCAGCGGTGACAAGAAGTCGGTAGAAGTCACCGCTCCCGACGGCAAGATGATCGACAAGTACTGCGTGAAGTCCGCGTCAGTGAACAATGGGTACGGCCCGGAGATCAAGAACGTCGACCCGCCGGCCAAGACGGTCACCATCACGCACTCGTCCGGCAAGGACGTGTCGCACTACATGGTGCATTACGTGCCGCAGGGCAAGCCCACCGTCGAGTACTACTGCGACGGCACCATCACCGCCACCTGGCCGTACGCCTTCGATGGCCAGCACATCAACTTCAAGGTCCAGCAGCTGGACGATGACGGCAAGCCCTTTGGCCCCGAGGAGTCCATCTCCTGGCACTGGGACGTCAACACCCCGGGATACGGGCAGAAGACCTACACGGTGAACTTCCGGGACACCGCGAAGTGGGCCACGCTGAACTGGGAGTACTTCCGGATCACCTTCATCCAGGTCAACGAGCTCGACATCTGGCCTAACTTCGACTGCGGCCAGCCCACACCCGACCCCATGTACGTGTGTGAGTGGGACGCCGAAAATGACTTCGCGGACATCGTCCAGGTTGCCGAGGGCGGCCTTCCTCGCGACCAGGTCGACGAGTCTGACTGCACCCCACAGATGATCAAGATCTGCGTGGCCGACGGCAACGGCGGCTTCGAGAAGGTCTCCGTGTACGACGACGAGGTGGGCTACACCGCCGTCGACCCGAAGAAGTGCGAGACTCCCCCGCCGCCCGTGTGTGAGAACTTCACGGAGAACGAGATCGCGGCCATCGAGGAGATGGGCTACGAGCTGAAGTTCAAGCGCGGCTCCACCACCGACTGCTACTACTACGTCTACGTCTGCTGGAAGGTCGACCAGGGCGTCGACAGGCTGGTCGAGGGCTACCAGGCCGTCGTCACCCAGGCGAACTTCCCGCAGAAGTGGCTGGCCGAGGGCGTCAGCAAGGAGGCCCTACTGGACAACGGCGACTGTGGAGTGCCGGTCTGTGCCGTGGACCAGTGGATCCAGCTGGACCGCTACCGGATCGACGGCACGTCGGACCAGGGGGTCCTCGACAACCTGCGCAGCACCAAGCTCCTGACGTGGCCCAACGGTGGCAAGCCCGCCGATGACGCCATCTGGACCCCCGAGATGGTCCACTGGATCATCAAGATCGAGAACTCGGGCGAGTGCGAGCCACCGCCGGTGGACTACTGCGTGTTCGACACGGAGACCGGTGAGGCTTCCCACGCTTCGCTGCCCGCCGCGACCGACCCTGCCTCCCAGGACTGGGACCACTACGTCCTGTGGGAGAACTACTCCGAGCAGGCCCCTGTCCCCGCCGGCTGCGAGCTCACCAACGACGAGTACTGCCTCCCCGACGGCAACGGCGGATACGAGTACGCCACGCTGTGGGAGGGCGACCCCGCCATCGACACTGCGGTCGACGCCAAGTACTGCGGCCCCGTGGTCACCATCTGTGAAGAGGGCGAGGGCGGCTGGTACGGCCAGGACTACTACGAGGAGGACCTCCCCAAGGAGTACACGGAGTGGACCGGCGACGCCCGCGACTGCTTCGACGTCTCCGACAAGGTGAAGATCTGCCACGCGACCGAGTCCGACCAGAACCCGTTCAACAACATCGAGATTTCCTTCAACGCGATCTTCAACGGCTCGCAGTGGGAGTTCGACTTCGACAACGGTCACGGCACCGACAACGGCACGCATGATGCCGACATCATCCCGCCGTTCAGCGTCGAGAAGAACGGGTACACCATCAGCTACGACGGCAAGAACTGGCCCGAGGCGTTCGAGGGTGAATCCGGCTGGGAGGCCTGGCTCGAGTACTGGGCCAACGACTGCGCCACCCCCGTCACGCCCAGCGCCGGTGGAACGCACACCGACCTGACCTGCCTCAACCCCGAGTTCGGCGGCTTCGACTACCAGGCCGTGATCGGCTCCTTCCAGAGCCCCATCACATTCCGCCTGGTCAAGCTGGGCGAGGGCAGCAATGAGCTGATCGGCACCTACGGTCCGTTCATGCCGGAAGATGAGGTCGACATCAGCGAGGCCGACCTCATGCCGGGCACCTACCGGATCACAGGAATGTCGGTCCCGACGTTCCAGGCGTCCGGCTTCGCCCAGCCCACGCTCGTCGAGATCAACCCCTACGCGCTGTTCACGTACGAGTTCACCATCGACGAGCCCGACGAGGACTGCTTCGACATCGACAGCTCGTACGTCGAGGCCATCTGCTCCGAGGGCGCGCCGCTGATCAACTGGATGGTCGACCTCAACGACCCGGCCGCCCAGCTGCCCAACGAGGCGAGCGACCTCACCGAGATCACCATCACGTTCTCGAAGGAGGGCTTCGAGCCCTGGTCCACCACCGTGGCCATCGACCTGGCGGACTACCCGCTGTGGTCCGGCCAGATCGCGTGGCCCGGCTTCGGTACCGACGGTGAGGGCAACCCCACCGCGTGGCCCGGCTGGGACTACATCGACGGCCTGCTGCAGAACGTGGGCACCGACAACTACGGATGGACCCGTGACGGCGCGACCGTGACGGTCCAGCTGAACCCGGAGACCGAGATCACCGGCGTCACCTACCCCGCCGCCGCGGGCGACTGTGAGCCTCCCGTGATCGAGGTCTGCGAGTACACCGACGGGGCTGCCCAGATGGTGACCTACTACGGCGAGGCCCCCGCGGGCGCCATCGAGTGGGTCAACGGCCTGGAGTGCACGCCCATCCAAATCTGCTCCGAGGCGGATGGCGAGTGGTCTCCCCTCACCATCATGGAGTCGATGTTCAACTCCGAGACCGACCAGCTGTGGGTGGATGGCATGTTCGCCGGCGGCTGTGAGGAGCCCGCGGAGCCCACGCTGACCGGGTCCTTCATCGGCGGCACCTGTGTGGCCGATGCCCCGTGGCTGTCCTACAACATCGTGGTCAACAACCCCGATGACCAGCCGCTCGAGGGAGTCGAGGAGGGTGAGGAGCCGATGGCCACCATCACCTTCGTCAACCCCGACGGCGAAGACTACACCCTGCCGGGCACCTACCCGCTGGGCGAAGGCCGGATCCTCTGGCCCGGAGCGGCCGTCGCACCCGCGGCGGGCTACACCGAGGACCAGATCGACCCGACCAACGGTGACACCTTCGTCGCCACGGACTGGCCCGGCTGGGTCCAAGACGAGGACGGCGAGTGGCTCCCGGTGGACGACCCCCAGGACAACTTCGGTTGGACGCGTGACGGCGTTCAGATCCTGGTCCAGGTCAACCCCGAGACCACGGTGACGGTGAACTACCCGCCGGCCACCCCGACGTGCTCGGCCAACCCGCCGACCACCACCACCGTGGTGCTCGACGCCCCGCCGCTCACGCCGGCCACGCCGACCAAGGTCGCCGACGCCCCCAAGCCCGTGGCTGTTCGCGTCGCGAGCGTCACGTACACCGGCTGACACGCACCCCTGCATCTGTCAGCCGGAGGGCCCCCTCCCGCGAGCCTCAGCCTCGCGGGAGGGGGCCCGCCTTACGCGGCGGTGAGGTCCGCGGCCTGGTCGGAGATGTAGACCGGGGTGCCCAGCGGGATGCCGAACTCGGTGACGAGCTCCGTGATCGCGTCGTTGGCCATGCGGATGCAGCCCGAGGAGACGTAGCTGCCGAGCTTCTCGGGCTCGTTGGTGCCGTGGATGCCGATGATCGCCTCGCCACCGTTGAACTCGTCCAGGACCGGCGAGTAGCCCGAGAGGCCGTAGGCGAAGGGGCCGTAGACCCCCTCGGGGTTGGGCGGCTGCAGGAGCTCGCGGATGTAATAGACGCCGCCGGGGGTGGGGCGGTCGTCGCGGCCCACGCCCACGTCGGTGGTGAAGACCTCGTCGTTGCCCTGGAACAGGCTGAGCGTGAAGTCCGTCAGGGAGATCTCGAGCCGGTAGGACGTGGCGGTGAGCTGCTCGTCGGCCAGCGGGATCCAGCCGGTGGAGCCGTTGGGGCGGATGGGCAGGTAGACCTCGGCCCAGTCGTCGCGCAGCTCCTTCACCAGGAAGGTGAGGGGCGTCTGGCCGGGGGCCGTGAGGACATCCTCGGCGGCGACGGTTTGGGTGACGGTGCCGTCGACCTCGTCGTAGACGTCGACGCTGTCGCTGGGCGCGGTGACGATGTAGCTGGCGGCGGTGACATCGACGTCGCCGCCCTGGGGCGAGGTCTCGACGTCCGGCGCAGTAATACTCGGCACGGGCGCCGAGGTCGCCGACGTCGAGACCACCGGCTCCGGATTGCCGCTGCAGCCGGCGAGGATCAGGGCGGACGCGCCCACGAAAGCCAGCGCGCGCATCGGCCTGTTCATGCTTTGCCTCCAGGAGCGTGGCGCCCTCACGACACGCCCCATCAGCCTAGTGACGAATGTCACTGGTGGCTACCGGCCGAGGGGCCGTTTAGTACGCGCCGCGGCCCGCGACGATGGCCCAGCCGGTGCGGGCCAGGATGACCAGGTCGCCGGCGATGGACCAGTTCTCCGCGTAGTAGAGGTCGAGGCGGACGGACTGCTCCCAGTCCAGGTCCGAGCGGCCCGAGACCTGCCACAGGCCCGTGAGGCCAGGCTTCACCAGCTGGCGGCGCCCCACGTTCTCCTCCCACTGCTCCACCTCGCGCGGCAGCGGCGGGCGCGGGCCCACCAGCGACATGTCGCCCTTGAGGACGTTGATGAGCTGTGGGAGCTCGTCGATGGAGAAGCGGCGCAGGATCTTGCCCACGCGGGTCACGCGCGGGTCGTCCTTCATCTTGAACAGGACCTCGTTGCCGGCGTCCACGCCCTGCTCGGCGTGGAGGGCGGCCAGGCGCTGCTCGGCGTCGGTGTACATGGAGCGGAACTTGTACATGGTGAACAAGCGGTGGTCCACGCCCACACGGATCTGCTTGAAGAGCACCGGGCCGGGGCTCTCGATCCTGATCGCGAGCGCGACGATCGCCATGGGGATCGCGAGGATGACCAGGCCGAGGAAGGCGGAGATCCTGTCGATGGTGTTCTTCAGCGCGTAGCGGCCGCCCTCGAAGCGGGGGGCGTCCACGTGCATGAGCGGCAAGCCGTCCACGGGGCTCATGGACACGCGGGGGCCGGCGACGTCGACGATGGTCGGCACCACGATGAGGCCCACGCCGGTGCCCTCGAGCTCCCAGCCCAATTCCTTGGTCTCGCGCAGGGAGATGGCGTCGGTGCCGGCCAAGATCACGTACTCGGCGTTGGCGTGAATGGCGTGCTCGGCGGCGTCGTCGGCGCCGCCCAGGACGGGCACGCCCTCGATGGTCGTGTGCTTCGCGGCGCCCTCGCCCGGGAGGCACGCGCCCACGATGGCGTAGCCGGCGCGCGGCACGGAGTGGAGGCGGCGGATCATCTGGCGTACGGTCTTGGGTGGGCCCACCACCACGCACTGCGCCTGGAGGTAGCCGGCGTCGCGCTGCGACTTCACCAGCGAGCGCCACGCCACGCGGTAGATCACCAGCATGAGCGTGCCGAAGGGGATGGCGAAGAGCAGGTAGCCGCGGCTGATCTGCCACTGGGTGAGGAAGCCCACGATCGCGATGCCCGCGAACACCAGCCACGAGGCATGCATGACGCGCTGGAACTCCTCCGGGCCGTGACCCAGGACGGCGGCGTCGCGGGACTTGGTCCAGCCCAGGAGAATCACCCAGACCACCACAATCGCGATGGTCACCAAAAAATACGCCGGCGCATTGTTCCCCTGCACCGGGATAAAGGGCTCCCAGCCGAATCTCACGCCATGCGCGAGGACCATCGAAAGGGTGACGACAAAGGCATCGGACCAGGCCAGGCGGCGCTCGTACTTCTTGGCCCAGCCTCGCCGGCCATGCATGCGCTGCGTGCTGGGCTGCATCAACGGCACGGCGCCGGTCACGTCTGCCGGCTGCATGCCGGTCGCTTCCTTGGCCTCTGCCACCGTGGCTCCCCCCACTGCACTCTCCCTCAAGAGTTTTTTGTTACGGCGTCAACAATAGCGGCGCATTCTGACAATGGCGGGCCGACGCGTCCCGACCACCGCGCCGTACGATGCCAAGGGAGGGCTGGGGAACGGAGAGGCGATGGGTGACACCTCGCGCAGTGAGAGCGACTCATGGAGCGCGCGGCTGCGGCACGCCTCCGCATCGCTGAGCAACCCCGCGTCGCTCAAGGGGCTTATTCTCGCCTCGGCGGGTGGGGCGGTGCTGCTCCTGCCCGGCCTCGCCACCGCCGCCGTGAGCGCCGTCGTGGTGATCGCCTTCGCCCTGGTCGGGGTGCTCGATGTGGCGTTCGCCTTCGGCGCCCGTCGCCGCGTGCGTCGCGCCGGCAATCGCGTGTGGTCGCTCACGCGTGGGCTGATGTCGATCGCGTTTGCGGTGCTGTTGGGCGTGGCCGCCTTCGCGTTCGACGCCGGGGCGGAGATCGGGCTGAGGCTGACGGTGCTGTTGGTCGGTTTCTATGTCGTCGTCCGCGGCCTGGCCTTCGTGATCCGCGCGACCGCTCGACGCGACTCGTCGCATCGAGGCGTGCGCATCACCGGCGGCATCACGGCCGTCGCGCTGGGCGTGCTCGCCGTCGTGTCTCCCGAGACCGTGACGAGCGCGATCATCTCCGGCGCGGCCGTGGTCGCGCTCCTCCTGGGTCTCATCCTCATCACCTGGGGCCTGCGGCGTGACGAGGGATCCGCGCCAGTGGCGGCGGACCCCGACTCCGACGGCATGCTTGCGGTGCTCTGGGATTGGATCGTCGGCTCAGACATTGGTCGTGAGCGCCGCATCGAGCTGGCGGACTCGCTGTACTACGAGAGCCCGGCACGGCTGTCGAAGCGGTCGTCGTGGTGGGTCATGCTCGTGCTGTCGGTGGCCATCGCCACCTACGCCGTGCTCGCCGACTCCACGGCCGTCGTGATCGGCGCCATGCTCGTCGCCCCACTGATGATGCCGATCCTGGGGCTGGCGGGCGCCATCGTGAACGGGTGGGGACGGCGCGCGGTGGACTCCGCCGTCATGGTCGGCCTGGGCGTCACGGTCTCGATCACCCTTGCGTACGGGCTGGCCGCATGGGCACCGGTGGCCGTGACATTCGACACCAACACCCAAATCGTCTCGCGCACCAGCCCCACCATCCTGGATATGTTGATCGCCATCGCCGCCGGCGCGGCGGGGGCGTTCGCCACGGTGGACAAGCGCGTGTCCTCGTCGATCGCGGGCGTCGCGATCGCCGTCGCGCTCGTCCCGCCGCTCGCCGTCGTCGGCGTCGCACTGGGCGGTGGGCGTATGGACGATGCCGCGGGCGCCTTCCTGCTCTTTCTCACCAACTTCGTGGCGATCGTGCTCGCCGCATGTGCCGTCTTCGTCCTCACCGGTTTTGCCCGGCCATGGGCGCTCCAATCCCGGGCCTCCGGCATTCTCACCACGGTCATCCCGTTCGTGGCTCTCGCACTCGTCGTCATGGTGCCGCTCATGTTCACCTCACGCGGACTGGTCGCCACCGCCGCGGTCGATGCACAGTCGCAGGAGATCGTCGAGGAGTGGCTGGGAGACGACTCCCCCTTCACGGTCGAGTCGATCGACGTCACCGCGACCGAGGTCACCGTGTCCCTGGTAGGCGCGGGGAACACCCCTCCGGCCGAGCAGTTGCAGGACGGGTTCTACGACTCGCTGTTTCGCCGCCTCGCCGTCACCATCCGTGTGACGCCGGTCGAGGTCACGCACCTGCCCGCGCCCACGCCCTCGGCGGGGCTTGTCGAGGAGCGCGACTGACCGGCCGCACTCAATAGGACGCGGGCGGGCCCTCGTCTCCGTCGGGCGCACCCCACTCGGCGGCCACCTGTTCCGTTGCGCGCGCGAGGATCGCCACGTCGGCGGCATGCAGCACGAACCGTGCGCCGGCCTCGATGTAGGCGCGCGCCTGATCGGCGACGAAGGCGTTGACGCCGATGGGCTTGCCCTGGCTCGCGATCCCCTCGAAGGCGCGCAACACGGCCGCAACCACATCAGGGTGCCCCTGCTGGCCCAGCAGCCCCATGCTCGCTGCCAGGTCGCTGGGGCCCACGAACACCCCGTCGACGCCGTCGACGGCGGCAATCTCGGCAGCGTTGTCCACGGCCTGCGCCGTCTCGACCTGAACGAACACGGACACGTGGCTCGCGGCATCGGCGAGGTAGCCCTCGACCCGGTTCCACCTGGCCGAGCGCGCCAAGGCGCTGCCCACCCCACGGATGCCGTGGGGCGGGTAACGGGTGGCGGCCACCACGCCTACGGCTTCCTCGGCCGAGTTCACCATGGGCACCAGGATGTTCTGCGCGCCCAGGTCCAACACCTGCTTGATCACCACCGGGTCGGCGGTGGGGATCCGCACCAGCGGCGTCGCGTCGTAGGCGGCGACGGCCTGGAGTTGCGCGAGGACCGACTCGAGCCCGTTGGGGCTGTGCTCCATGTCGATGAGCAGCCAGTCCACGCGCGATCCGGCGCAGATCTCCGCCACGAGCGGGGAGCCCGAGCACACCCACACGCCCGCGAGCGCGCGGTCGGTGGACGCGAGACGCTCGCGCAGGGTCGGTGCTAGATGAAGCGGCATCTGACGTCTCCCAGACCCTTGTACTCGCACACGACCTCGTCGCCCTTCTCGACCCACATGGGCCGGGTGAAAGAGCCCGCGAGGATCAGCTCGCCGGCCTCGAGCCGGTCGCCGTGCTGGTGAAACTTGTTGGCCAGCCACGCCACGCCCGTGGCGGGGTGGTCGAGCACGCCGGCCGCGACGCCCGTCTCCTGGATCTCGCCGTTGCGGCGCAGCAGCGCGGCGATCCAGCGCAGGTCGATGTCCTCGGGCCTCACGCGTGTGTCCCCCACCACCATGGCGCCGTAGGCGGCGTTGTCGGAGATGGTGTCGACAATCGTGCGGCCCTCGAGCTCGATGTGGCTGTTGAGCACCTCGAGCGCGGGCACCACGTAGTCCGTGGCCGCCAACACATCCTCGAGCGTGCAGTCGGGGCCCTCGAGCGGCGCCTTCAAGGCGAAGGCGAGTTCCACCTCGATGCGCACGTTGAGGAAGTCGCCGTGGCGGATCTCGCTGCCGCTGGCGTAGACGGTGTCGTCAAACATCACACCGTAGTCGGGCTCGGTGATGCCCGTCGCGGCCTGCATCGCCTTGGACGTCAGGCCGATCTTGCGCCCGGCGATGCGCCGCCCCTCGGCGAGCGCCTTGTCGCGCCACGCGGCTTGGATGGCGTAACTGTCCTCGACGGTGGCGTCGGGGTAGCGCGCGGTGATGCGCTCGATGACCGCATGGTCGCGTTCGGCGGCGGCGAGCTGAGCGGCGATCTCGTCGCGTGTGGCGGCGTCGAGGCTCATGCCTCACCCCGCTCGCGCTCGAACCTGGCCTTCCACTCGTCGTTCATGGGGAACAGCCCCACGATGGGGTGACCCTCGGCGACCCGCGCCGCGATCCAGGCATCCTTATCCTCCTGGGCGAGGGCGGCATCGGCCACCTCCTCGGCGATCCCCGGCGGGATGACCACGATGCCGTCGGCGTCGCCCACCAGCACGTCGCCGGGCTGCACCGCCACGCCGCCGCACGCGATGGTGAGGTCGAAGTCCCACGGCACGTGCCTGCGGCCCAGCACCGCGGGGTGCGGACCGGCGGCGTAGACCGCCAGGCCGGTCGCTGTGACGGCGTCCCAGTCGCGCACGCCGCCGTCGGTGACGATGCCCGCCGCGCCGCGCGCCTTCGCACGGATCGCGAGGATGTCGCCCAGGGTGCCGGACCCGGTCTCGCCGCGCGCCTCGATGACGATGATCTCGCCCTCGTCGACCGAGTCGAAGACACGCTTCTGCACGTTGTAGCCGCCCGCGTGCTCCGCGAAGAGGTCCTCGCGGTGCGGGATGAAGCGCAACGTGCGGGCGGTCCCGACGAGCTTCACGCCGGGGTTCAGGGGCGTGACGCCTTCAATGGTGACCTCGTTCATCCCGCGCTTGCGCAGCTCGCCCGAGAGCGCCGCGGTGGGCACCCGGTGGAGCTTCTCGCGCAGGGCGGGGGCGAGCGTGGGCCCGTGCGCCGGGGTGGACGCCGACTTCTCTGTCATCCGTGTCTCTCCTCAGCGGCTCAGTGGAGCTGCAGGTAGTCCTCGAGCGTATCGGGGGTCGCGGTCAAGGTGGGGTCAATCACGTTCTCGCCAGGGAACTCGCTCGCCTCAAAGAACCAGCGGCGGCTGGCGGGCATGCCCCACTGCTGGGCGCGCTTGGGGTTGGACACGTCCCAGCGGATGGGCTCGTCCTCGAGGTCGATGAACTGGTAGTGCGTGGTGAACAGCTCGATGCGGTGCTGATCGGGGTCGCGCAGGTACAGGAACAGGGCGTTCGAGATGCCGTGGCGGCCGGGGCCGCGGTCGATCTCCTGGCCGAACCCGCGGGCGCCGGCGACGTCCGCGGCGTGGATGATGTGCGTGGCGTCGGGCACCGTGAACGCGAAGTGGTGCAGGCGCGGCCCGCGGCCGTTGGTGAACACCAGGTCGTGGGTGTTGCCCTTGACCTCCATCCACGAGCCCCACAGCTCGTCGGTGCCGTCCTTCGCGGTGTACTCGCTCATGCGCATGCCCAGGCCCGTCCAGAAGTCGGTGGCCTCCTGCACGTCATACGTCACCACCTGGTAGTGGTCCAGGCGCTGCGGGGCGCCGGCGACGAACTCGTCGAAGGAGGCCATCTTGCGCTCCACGAGTGACATCTCGGAGGTGATCTCCATGAGCGTGCCCACGGGGTCGCGGAATCGCAGGGTGGGGCCCTGGTGCTCGACCTCGACGCGCTCGTACTCGATGCCCACCGCCTTGAAGTACTTTTCCGCGTTCAGCACGTCCTGCGCCTCGCGGACCCTCAGACCCACGCGGTGCGCCTTGGCCTCGGGCGAGAACTCCAGCACCAGCGAGTGGTGGGCGGCCTCCTCGAGCCCGCGCAGGTAGATCGCGGTGTCCGTCTCCTCGGTGACCACGAGGCCGATGGTGTCCCGGTAGAAGTCGCGGCTGGCCTCGAGGTCGGTGCATCCCAGGCGGACGTGGCTGGCCCGCGTGATGTCGAAGGCGGGCTCGCGGTTGGTGGTGGGCAGCGTCATCGCTGACTCCTCTCGATCGACGGTGATCCGATGGGTCCAGTGTGCGGCGCCCTCGCTATACAGGGAAGTTCGACTTTCCTGGGTGAGGTATAGCCTTTCGCTAATAGTTAACGCGTTAAGGACCGCGAGAGGGAACCCCATGGAGCTGCGCCACCTGCGGTACTTCGCCGCCGTCGTCGAGACCCGCTCCCTCACCGCCGCCGCCGAGTCGCTGCACATGACCCAGCCGCCGCTGAGTGTCGCGATCCGCAAGCTCGAGAAAGAGCTGGGCGTGCAGTTGCTCGACCGCACCGGACGCGGCGTCACGCCCACCGCCGCAGGCCGCACCCTGGTGGAGCGCGCCGCCCAGCTGCTGGGGGACGCCGACCAGATCGCCGCCGACCTGTCCCACTTCGCCGAGGGTACCGCCGGCACCCTCACGCTCGCCGCCGTGCCGGCGCTCCTGTGGGGCCCCGTCCCGCGCCTGCTCGCGGCCCACGCCGCCGCCGCCCCCGAGGTCGAGATCCTCGTGACCGACCCGCCGCCGTGGACCGCCATCGACCGATTGCAGTCGCGCAAGGCCGATGTCGCCGCCGTCTTGGTCGCCGACGCCGCCCGCTTCACCGAACGCCATCGGGGCGAGCTCACCGTGACGCCGTGGCTCGAGGTGCCGTTGGTCGCCGTCTTGCCGCCCACGATGGCCGATGCCCCCTCCCCCTTCCCGCTCGAGAACTACGCGGGGCGCACGCTTGTGTTGCCACGACGCACCGCCGCGGTGGCGAGTCTCCCCGAGGCCGTCGACACGACGCTGGGCGACCATGGCATCGTCCCCGCGCGCATCCGCACCGCCGAGACCATCCAGACATCCTTGCCGCTCATCGAAGCAGGCCTTGCCTGGGGGATCCTGCCCGCGGCCGATGCCGATGCCCTGTCCCGCTTCCCCGTCACCGTCCGGCCCCTCACGCCCCACCCGGCGCCGCTGGCCGCTCTGCTGCTGACCCGGCCGGGCGCCGAGCGCGACCCGGCGGTGGCGCGGCTGCTGGCCACGGCATCGGCCATACGAGATGATGGCGTGCCTGGCATCCGGTGGATCTCACACGATCTGCGATATGATCCCGGGAGGCTTCCGCGCGTGTCGATCCCCGGCTACGCGACACCGGCAAACCGTCTCAACGACGAGGCGATCAAGGAGGGCACGACGTGGCCGTGAGCAAGGCCGACCAGGCGTACGACATCCTCCGGGCGAAGATCATGGATGGGACCTACGGACCCGGATACCGCCTGGTCATCGACCAGTTGGCGCGCGAGCACGGCATCTCCTCGGTGCCGTGGCGCGAGTCGCTACGCCGGCTCGAGGCCGAGGACTGGGTCGACATCGTGCCCAACGTCGGCGCGCTCGTAAAGACGTTCGACACGCACTCGTGGGAGCGCACCATGCGGCTGCTCGCGCGTCTCGAGGGGCTCGCGACCGCGCTGTCGGCACAGCAACTCACCGCCGACGACATCGCCCACGCCCGCAGCCTCAACGCTCAGATGCGCGACGCGCTGGCCAACTTCGACACTGCGCGCTTCGGCAAGCTCAACCGCGCGTTCCACGAGCACCTGTGCTCGCGCTGCGACGACGACCGCCTCAACACCCTGGTGCACCACGAGTGGACCCGGCTCGAGCTGATCCGCCGCTCGGCGTTCTTCTACGCGCCGGGCCGCGCGCTCGCATCATTGTCGGAGCACGACTCGATCCTGGACCTCATCGAGGGCGGCGCCGACTTCGAGATGATCGAGACCGCCGCACGCCGCCACGAGGTCAACAACCTCAACGCGGTCATGGAGGACGACAAGAAGCGCGCCGCCGAGAACGCGCTCGAGGGAGAGCGCACCGCCTGACTCCCCCTACGCTCGTCCTGTGAGCTCGCAAGGGACGGACGCGTGAAGGGCCAGGCAGCCCGCGTCGCCGGCGTGCCGGTGGTGCACTGGAACGCGCGCGCGTCCGTGGGCTCCGGCCCGGTGCTGCGCCGGGTGCGCTGGCCGCACCGGCGCGCGAACAACTTTGGCGACCTGCTGGGGCCGCTCGTGGTGCGGGCGCTCGTGGAGAGCGCGCCAGGCGAGGTGGGCGCGGGCCCTGCCGCGGCTTCGGCCCGGCTGCTGACCGTGGGCTCGATCCTGCACCTGGCCCAGCCGGGCGACGTGATCTGGGGCACGGGCGTCAACGGCAAGGTCCCCGAGTGGTCCTACCGGCCACGCGAGCTGGACCTGAGGGCGGTGCGCGGGCCGCGCACGGCGGCGGCGCTGCGCGAGCGCGGGCTCGACGTGCCTGACGTGTTCGGCGACCCGGGAGTGCTTGCTCCCGCGCTTTTGGGGATCGAGCGCGCCTCGGCGCCGCACGGGGTGGTGTTGCTGCCCAACCTGCACGACGAGAACCGGTGGCGCGACCTTCCCGGCTACATGAGCCCGCGCCGGCCGGTGGCCGAGGTCATCGCGGCCGTGGCGGGCGCGGAGGCGGTGATCGCCTCATCCCTGCATGGGATCGTGATCGCCGATGCGCTGGGTGTGCCGAGCGCCGTGGTCCGGCCGCGCGCCGAGCCTCCGTTCAAGTACCAGGACTATTACGAGGGCACGGGCCGCGAGGCTCCCGCGTTCGCCGCCGACCCCGACGCGGCGCGAGCGGCCATCGCGGAGCCAAACCTGGACCTCGCCGCGATCACGGCGCCCCTGCTTGCTGCGTTCCCGTGGGACCTGTGGGGCGCGGCGGCCGGCGGGCACACGGACTCCGCCCGATGATCGGCCACGACGCCGTCCTCGCGGACCTCTCGCTCGAGATCTCCGCAGCGGACCTGCCGCAGGTCCAGTCGGCGGCCGCGCGACTCGGTGGCGGCGCCCGCGTGCACGTCACGGCTCTCACGACCGAGACCCACGCCGACCGCGTCGCGACTGCCTCCGAGCTCGTCACCCACGGCCTCACGCCCGTGCCGCATCTGGCGGCGCGCCGGATCGCGTCGGCCGAGGCGCTCGAGTCCATGGTGCGGGACCTCGCGCATGCGGCCGCAGCGGAGTCGGTGTTCGTCATCGGCGGCGACCCGCGCACCCCCGCGGGGACGTTCGACAGCGCACTGTCCGTGATCGAGACCGGCGTGCTCGCGCGCCACGGGGTGCGCGAGGCGGGCATCGGAGGCTACCCCGAGGGCCATCCCGACATCCCCGACGACGTCCTGTGGGACGCACTGGCCCGCAAGGCCGCGGCGCTGGCCGATCAGGGCATCGCGGGCTCGATCACGACGCAGGTGTCCTTCGACGCCCCCGCCGTCCTGGCCTGGATCGCGCGCGTGCGCGAGCACGGCATCATGCTGCCCATCCGTGTGGGGGTGCCGGGCCCCATGGGCGTCGCGAGGCTGCTCGCGTTCGCGAGACGCATGGGCATCGCCTCCACCGCGGGCCTGGCACGCAAGTACGGCGCGCAGCTGGGCGGCATGCTGGGCACCGCGGGCCCCGACGACTTCCTCGACGCGCTCTTCGGCGGGCTCGACACCGGCGTCCACGGCGAGGCGTCGACGCACCTGTACACGTTCGGTGGGCTGGGCGCGACGCTCGACTGGATCGGCGCCCGCTAGCCCGAATCGGTTTGGCCCACGGTTGTGACAGGTGAGGTCAAGGGGGACGGTGTGCATGCCACACCGTTCCCACCCGTCACGTGCGTCACAGTTGTGGGCCAAACCGATGGCGGAGGGGACTAGCGCAGGCGCGCGAGGAAGGCCTTGCCGTAGTCGTTGCCGTGGGGCAGGCGCAGCGTGGTGTGCACGTGGAAGCGCTGCGGTACCTCGTTGGTGAGCCACACGCCCGCGTGATGGTCAAGCTCCGCGATGATCGAGGGCCCGTGAATGCGCAGGTAGAACGGCTGCGATCCGTCCGTGGCGCCGTACCAGGCCAGGCGGGTCTCGCCCCACCAGCGCTCGACATCCGCCAACGCCAGCTCGCGCTGAGGCTCGGGCAACAGGAGCAGGAAGTCCTCGACGATCTCGAGCAGCAGCTCGCGCTGGGAGTCGTCGAGCCCAGTGACCGGGAGGCCCTCGAAGGGCACCACGCGGTTGTCGCGGAAGGCGCCGGCGACGTGGCGCTCGTCGGCGGGGTGCACGCGACCCTCGGGCATGGCGGGGTCCAGCACCGACTGGTAGACCACGGCGGCCGAGCGCTGCGCGTCCGGCAGCGAGGACGCGAGCGCGATCGCGAGCGCCTCGCGGTGCGCAAACAGCGGCACGCGCTCGTCGGCAAGCGCCGGTTCGGCGCCCAGGAACACCGGAGCGATCACCTGTCGCCCACCCACGAACACGCAGTTAATGTCCACGTGGTGGCCGAACAGCTGGAAGCCCCACGGCTCGGTCGCGCTGGGCTCACCGAAGAGCGAGAACCAGTAGGAGCGGTCGTTCATGATGCGCGGCAGGTCCGTCAGATCACCGAGGAAGCCGTTGAGCTCCATGGCCTCGGCCACGCGCGCGAAGCCCTCGGGGCTGAGGGCCGCCTCGACCACGCCCAGCGCGGCATCGGCCTGAATGAGCGCGAGCTCCTCGAGGCGAAGGCCCACCTCGTGGATCACGAACTCGGGGTTGGACCACGCCCGCCACTCGGGGGCGTCGATCGGGTACGAGACCGCCTCGACCTGGGGCTGGTCGAGGGTCTCGAGCAGGCGCCATGCCGCGCGGGCGGCCGCCTCCTGCTCGGGCGAGCCGGTGCCGGAACTGACAGCGGCATCGGCCCATACCTCGGGCCGGACCGTGCCGTCCTCGGTGAGGCCGCGGAAGGGCTCGTCGTAGAGCGCACGCCAATCGGCGAGGAGCTCCTGGACGAACCAGGGCGAGCGCTTGGCCGCGGAGAAGTCCCTGAACGACATGCCGCGCCACTGCGACAGTTCGTCGTCGCTGGGGTCGAGGACGAAGGACCGGTACGAGTCGGAGGTGACCGTCACGGCCTCGTCGCGCGCCGCCACGCGGGCGGTGGTGAAGAAGCCGTCGAGGTCCGTGCCCTCGCTCTGGCGCGCCATCATGCCGCCAGCGTCGCCTGGCGGCGACGGTCACGCGGGTGGGAGGCGGGCGTCGCGGCGAGCAGCGCGCGGGTGTACTCGTGCTCGGGGTGTGAGAACACCTGCTCGGCGTCTCCCTGCTCCACGAGCACGCCCTTCTTCAGCACGCCGATGCGGTGCGAGATATGCCGCACCACCGCGAGGTCGTGCGCAATGAACAGGTAGCTCATGCCCATCTCGGTCTGCAGGCGGTCCAGCAGGTCGATGATCTGCGACTGGGTGGACAGGTCCAGGGCGGACAGCGCCTCGTCGCACACCAGCAGGCGCGGTTCGAGCACCAGGGCGCGCGCGATGGAGACGCGCTGCAGCTGCCCGCCGGACAGCTGCGAGGGGTAGCGCTCGAGGTGACCCTCACGCAGGCCCACCTGCTCGAACGCCTCGACGGCGCGCCGATGGCGCCTGGCCGCGTCTCCGATGCCGTGACGCTTCAGCGCATCCGTCACCGACCGACCCACCGTGTGGCGGGGGTTCTGCGACGCGATGGGGTCCTGGAACACGGCCTGCACGTCCGAGCGGTACGACAGCGGCGTGTTCTTCCCGAACGTCGAGATGTCGGTGCCGTCGAACAGCACGCGGCCCTGCGTGACGTCGGCCAGGCGCAGGATGGCCTTGCCGATGGTGGACTTGCCCGAGCCGGACTCCCCCACCAGGCCGTAGGTCTCGCCCGCGCCGATGTGGAAGGACACGTCCTTGACCACGGTGAGGGTGTGCTTGCGCCACGACCCGGCCTTGGAGACCTCGTAGTCGATGTTGAGGTTGCTCACCTGGAGCAGCGGTGCGCTCATGTCTCACACCTCCAGCGTGTGGTTGCGGTCCTGCGCGGCCGGGTGGGACGCGAGCAGGCGGGCGGTGTATTCGTGGCCGGGGTGGTCGAAGATCTCGGTCACCGGCGCGGTCTCGACCACGTCGCCGTGGTAGACGACGGCCACGCGGTCGCAGATCTCCGCCGCCACGCCCAGGTCGTGGGTGATGGCGATGATCGCCATGCCCATCTCCTCGCGCAGGTTCAGCAGCAGGTCGAGGACCTGCGCCTGCGTGGTGACGTCGAGGGCGCTCGTGGCCTCGTCGGCGATGAGCACTTCGGGCTCTCCTGCGAGCGCCAGGCCGATGGCCACGCGCTGCGCCATGCCGCCTGAGAACTGGTACGGGTACTGGGTGAGGCGGCGGGGCGCCTCGTCGACCCCCACCAGGTCCAGCAGCTCCGCGGCGCGGGCCTTCGCGGCGGCCCGTGACATCGAGTGATGCGCCTGCAGTACCTGCGTCATCTGGCGGCCCACGGTGTGCACCGGGGAGAGGTTGGCCTGCGGGTTCTGGAACACCACGCCCAGCTGGCCGCCCAGCACCGCATGGTGATCCTTCTGCGAGCCGGCCGCGAGATCCTTGCCGTTCAGCAGCACCTGGCCGGACTCGAGCCTCACGCCCGCGGGCAGCAGCCCCAGCGCGGACTTCGCGATCATCGACTTGCCCGAGCCGGACTCGCCCAGGATGCCGAGAATCTCGCCCTTGTTGACGTGCAGGTTCGCGGCGTTGACCAGCGTGGTGGTCCCGCCGTCGGGACGGTCGGCCACCACGGTGAGGTCGCACAGATTGAGGACGGCCGATGCCGTGGCCGGCTCGGCGGTTTCCGTCACCACCGCGGGGGCGGCCGCCGGCGACGCTGGCGCCGTACGGGCCGTGTCCGTAGGGACTGTCGCCGTACGGGAGGCGACGTCGGTACGGGCGCCGGCGGGCGCATCGGCCGCCTGGACGACGACCTTCTTGCCGATCAGCGAGCGCTTCATACGGGAGTGGCGCCGGCCCGAGAGGGCGTCGTTGATGCCGTCGCCCAGCAGGTTGAACGCGAGCACGGTGAGCACGATCGCGAGGCCGGGGGCGATGACCATCCAGCCGTGATCGGCCTGGTTCTCCGCCGCGAAGCGGAGCATGCCGCCCCACGAGGGCTGGTCGTCGCTGAGGCCCAGGCCGAGGAACGACAGCGCCGCCTCGAGCTTGATCGCTGAGCCGAGGAACACCGCTCCCTGCACCGCCATGGGGCCGGCGAGGTTGGGCAGGACCTGGCGGAAGATGATCTGGGTATTGCTGTGGCCCACCACGGTCGCGGAGTCCACGTAGAGCTTCTTGCGCTCACCCAGCGTGATGGCGCGGGCGATGCGGGCGAAGTTCATGCAGAAGATCAGCCCGATCGCGAAGATCAGGATGCCGATGCCGCGGCCCAGGATCGCGATGACCACAAAGCCGACCATGAGGCCGGGCAGGGCATCGGCCATGTCCATGATGCGCGAGCCCAGGCGGTCGTACCAGCCGCCCTTGTAGCCCAGGATGAGGCCCATCGGGATGCCGATCAGCATCGCGAGCGCGACGGAGCCGACGGCCACGATCAGCGCCGTGCGGGCGCCGTAGATGAGCTGGCTAAACAGGTCGCGGCCCAGGGTGTCCGCGCCCAGCCAGTGCGCCGCCGTGGGGCCAGACATGGACGCCGAGGTGTCCGTCTGGTCCGGCGGGTAGGGGGCGATGAGCGGCGCGAACACCGCGCAGATCACCACGATCGCGATGATGACGATCGCGATGAGGGTCGAGGGCTGCGTGGCCAGGCGCTTGACGGCCTGGACCGCGCTCGACGCCTGCTTGCCCGACGGGGAGGAGGCGGCGGGATCGCCGACGGTGACGGCGCTGACCTGGGTACTCACTGGGGCCTCGCTTGGGGGTTGATGAGTCCGTAACAGACGTCGAGCAGCAGGTTCACGGCGACCACGATGATCGCGGTGACGAGCACGACACCTTGGACGACGGGGAAGTCCTGGCCGATGACGGAGGTGAGCATGAGTCCGCCCACGCCTGGCACCGAGAAGACCGCCTCGATGACAAAGCTGACGCCGATCAGGATCGCGAAGGTCACGCCGGCAGAGGCGAGCACGGGGACCAGGGCGTTCTTGATGCCGTAGCGAAGGATGATGGTGCGCCGGGGCACGCCCGCGGCGGTGAGGGTGTCGACGTACTCGGACGCCATCGCCTTGACCATGGCCGCGCGGGTCTGGCGGGCGATCATCGCGCCGCCGGTGATGCCCAGCGCGAGCGAGGGCAGGATGAGGCCGCGCAGCCACATCAGCGGGTCGTCCGTGATGGGGGTCCACGCGAGGATGGGGATCCAGCCCAGCTGGATCGCAAACACCGAGGTGAGGATGAGGCCCATCCAGAACTCGGGGATCGCGAGGCCCACCACGGTGCCGCCGGTGATGACGCGGTCCTGGATGGTGCCGGGCCGGGTGCCGGTGTAGACGCCCGCGGCGATGCCGAGGATCAGCGAGACGACCATGCCAC
Source organism: Demequina sp. NBRC 110051 (assembly GCF_002090055.1). Taxonomy (GTDB): domain Bacteria; phylum Actinomycetota; class Actinomycetes; order Actinomycetales; family Demequinaceae; genus Demequina. Next base: position 112,006 of record NZ_BBRH01000006.1, on the reverse strand, counting down.
CCGCGACCAGGGAGAGCGTGGCGCCCACGCGGTCGGCGAGGAGGTCCGTCACCGGGATGCCGAGCCGCATCGAGGTGCCCAGGTCGCCGTGCAACAGGCCCGAGAAATAGGTCCCGAGTTGGGTGAAGAACGGCTGATCGAGTCCCAGTTGAGCCTCAACCTGCGCGATGGCCTCCGGAGTCGCCGCGTCGCCAAGGATGGCGGCGGCGGGGCTGCCGGGGACCAGGAAGGTCAGGGAGAACACCAGCAGGCTCACGATCAGCAGCTGCGGGAGCGTGAACGCGAGCCTGTAGGCGACGAGCTTGCCCAAGGTGATCCGTCCTTACGTCGTTGTAGGGGTGAGGGGGGTGGTGCTGCGGTGCGGTCCGCGGCGTGAGCCGCGGACCGCGCCGACTGCCTAGCGAAGGATCACTCCACCGGACGCAGGTCGCGGTAGTTGATCAGGTTGGTCTCCCAGGTCTCCGTGGGGGCCGCGGCACCGCTGACGGTGTCGTCGTTCCACGCGACCAACTCGTCACCGGCGACGTGAGCGCAGGTGAGGGCCTCGTCGGAGATGACCTTGGTGACCTCGCCCCACAGGGCGTCGGCCTCGGCTGAGGTGCCCGCGGCGATGGCCGCGTCGGCGGCCGCCTTGAGCGCGTCGGACTCCACACCCGACGGGTTACCAGGGGCATCGGCCGCGAACCAGGCCTTGTACCAGTCGTACGCGGTCTGCTCGTCATTCGAGCCCAGGCCCAGCGGGTACGCGCCCGAGTTCCACTCGGAGAAGTACTGCGGCGGCGGGGCCTCGGTGACGGAGACGGTCATGCCGATCTCGCTCACCTGGTCCGCGTAGAGCTGCATCTGGGTCGTGTTGAAGACGGTCGACATCATCTCGGCGTCCACCGGCGGGTTGCCCGCGCCGTCGTAGAGCTCCTGCGCCATCGCCACGTCGTTCTCGTAGCCGACGATGTCAGCGTTGTAGCCGGACTCGCCCTCCACGAAGTGCTGCGACATGGGCTTCCAGTCGGTCTCGATCTCCGACAGCGTCACCGTGTCGAGCGCGTAGCAGAACGCCTGGCGCACCTCGACGTCCTCGAACATGCCGCCGGGGCCACGGTCGAAGAACATCGGGTTGTTGCGCAGCGCCGGGTAGGCGAGGTGGGAGATGTTGCCGGCCGAGTCGAGGGTGCTCAGCTGGTTCGCCTCGGTGTCGGTGACGTCGATCTCGCCGTTGGCGAGGGCGGCCGATGCCGCGGTGTCGTCATCGATCGCGACCAGCTGGATGGTCTCGAAGCCGGGCAGGTCACCCCAGTAGTCGGCGTTGGGGCCGAACGACATGCGCGTGCCGGTCACCGACGCGGCCTCGTCGTACATCCACGGGCCGGTGCCCACCGGGGTGGTGGCGATGGAGCCGTCCGCGATGGCGGTGGGCGAGGCGATGGGCAGCGCGCGGGTGGCCATGGCGGTCAGCAGCGACGGGGTGGGCTCGGACAGGTTGAGCGTCACCATGTACTCGTCGTCCACGTCGATCGAGGTCACCGAGGAGAACGTGCCGGCGTAGGGCCCGGGGGTGTTCTGCACGGTCTCGATGTTGACCTTGACGGCCTCCGCGTTGAAGGGAGTGCCGTCGTGGAAGGTGACGTCGTCGCGCAGGGTCAGCGTGAGGGACGAGTCGTCCTGCTCCCACGCGGTCACCAGGTAGGGCTGGATGGTGCCGGCGGCGTCCTTGACGACCAGGTTCTCGTAGGGAACCCGCATGAAGCCGGCTTCCATCTCGGCACCGGGGGTCCAGTTCTCGGGGAAGCCACCCCAGTTGACGGTGAGGACGGAGCCCGCGACCTGGCCGGAGGTTGCGGCGCCGGTCGACTCGCCGGAGCTCGACGTGGTGGGCTCGGAGCTGGTGCCTTCCTCACCCTCGTCGGAGGTACAGGCGGCGAGCATCAGGGTCAAGGCCGCGATCGGTGCGGCGGTCCGCGCGAATCGTGAGTATCTCTTCATGGTTCTGGCGCCTCCTTGCGCCTGCGAACATGGGGGACTGGTGGGGCCGTGGGCCGCGGTCCTGATCCGGGATCTCCGGGGCGGAACGGCCCTGATGGTTTACCCGGTCAGACTCGACTGGGCTCCCGTTCCGGCGACAACGCTGACACGCACTCCGAGCTGGCGGCGCTGCGAAACCGGTCGTGCTCCACGGCTGGCGCCGCGAGCGATAGACGAGGGCATTGACGCACGTCCCGGGAGCGGGGCCACCGATGGCCGCTGCACTCGCTTCATGCGAATCCTCCTCCGCCGGCTCCGCTTTGAACCGACTCCCTCGTGGCTCGAAATCGTATGCGATATCCCCATCGCATGCAAGATCGTGTAGGACTTTTGGCCCAGATTTTGATAACGATCCGGCATCGGCCCCTGCTCTTCCGACGGTGTGAACCGGATCACGCGCCGACACGCCGGTCCGAGCATCCCTGAGGGGCACCCGGCCGGCGTGTCGGGGCTACTACCGGTTCGTACTGTCGGAGGGGGTGGCGTGACGAGATCAGATGGGGAGGTTGAACATCTCCTTGGCGTTCTTCCACAGGATCTTCTCGCGGGTCTCGTCGTCGACCTCGATCTCGTTCTTCAGGAACTCCACGCCCTGGCTCATCCACGAGTAGAAGACGGGGAACGACGAGCCGAACATGTAGTGGTCGGCGCCGTTGATCTTGATCGCGGCCTCGACCTGCTCCTTGCCCCACGAGTGCGGGTGGGTCATGTCGAAGAAGATGTTGTTGTCGAGGTACTTCTTGATCGCATCGCCGCCGGTGGGGTCGAGGCGCTGCATCGCCTCCTTCTTGTGCGTGGCGTGCGGCGTCATGAGCGCGGTGTTGGCGAACCAGTTGCCGCCGAACATCGTGTGGGTGAACTTCAGGTTGGGCCAGCGGTCGAACATGCCGGAGAAGAGCTCGCGGCCCACGGCCGTGGCCTGGTCGACAATGCGACCGTACTCGCGGCGCAGGTTGGTGTAGTCGATGACCGAGCGCCACTCGACGGGCAGCGGGGTGTGGTGCACGATCACGGGCACGTTCAGCTCGTTGATCGCGTCGAGGTAGGGCGCGAAGGCCTCGTCGTCGAGGTAGAGCTGGCCGTAGTGGCACGCGAGCTGCACGGCGACCGCGCCGTTGTCCAGGCAGCGCTTCAGCTCGTCGATGTTTTCCTTGCCACCCCACGGCGGCACGCAGGCCGTCGAGAACAGGCGGCCGCCCGAGCGCTTCACGATCTCGTGCGCGTTGTCGTTCACGATCTTGCAGGTGTCCAGGCGCAGCCACTCCTGCCACACCGGCACGCGCATGATGCCGTAGTCGACCCCGGCGTCGTCCATCGCGGCGAGCTTGGCGTCCACGTTGTAGTCGCCCTCGACATAGTTGAGGTTCTGGTAGCCCGCGGGCTTTTCGAGGATGAGCTGGCGGCGGCCGTCATCCATGGTCTTGACGGTGGCGATCTCGCCGAACCCGCGCGGGGCGGTCGAGAGAAAGCCGTTGAGGGTCTGCTCGTTGTCGAACAGGTCCTCGGGCAGGTGGTGAATGTTGATATCGACGACGGTCATGGTCGTGTCTCCTGAACGGTCAAAGGGGTGAGAAGGGGATGCGGGCGGAGCGCGCTCACAGGCGGGGCGAGCCCCCGGCCCGGGTGCACGGGGCGGGCGCGGCGAGCCCGACGCACCGGCGCTGCTGCCTTCTTCATCGCTTCACCTCCCGACGTCCTCGTCGCCAGATCGAACCTGTGGGTCGCCCCATGGCGCCGGCCTCCACGGGCGACTGTGCCCGTGGAAGAGAACCACTCGGGGCGGCGCCATCCATCGGCGCGACCAATATAGTGAACCAAGGTTAACCATATTTCTCGCCATCGCGCACACGTTTCGCGCCGGGGCACCCAGGGAGGATCGCGTGACCACCGCAGCTCACACCCCGCATCCCGATGCGGTCGCCGTCATCGAGGCCGTCGGGGCGCTCTGGCGCCACGCCACCGAGGCGGCGCGGGACCAGGCGTTGCTCCCCTCCCTCACTCCGGCCCAGGTGCGCACCCTGCGCATCATCGCGAGGGCCGGCGCGAAGGGCATCACCCCCGCCGCGATCGCCGCCGAACTCTCCGTCTCCCGCCCCCTCGCGAGCGACACCGTCCGGCGCCTGGAACAGGGCGGCCTGGTGGAGCGCCGCCGCACGCCTCAGGACGGCCGCTCGGTGCTCATCTCGACCACCGCTCGCGGCGCGGCGGCGGAGCGGTCGTTTCACTCGGGCCTCGCGGTCGCGATGGACCGCGCCTTCGTCCAGCTCTCGACCGAGGAGCGCGCCGCGCTGGCCGCGGCGGTTCCCGCCCTCGAGCGCGCCGGCGACCTCCTGCACGGTGACCGAGGTGAGGGTGAGACTGCCTCTACGACGCCGTGACCATCTCCGTCACCGAGTCCAGGAAGGTCCGCGCGGCCGCGGCGAGCGGGCGCCGGCCGTCCCAGCACAGCAGCACCTCGATGCGCTCCGGCGGGTCGAGCTCCACGTAGGCCACACCCTCGGTGTGCATCTTCGCGATCGTCTCGCGCCTCACCAGCGTCACGCCAATGCCGTCGCGCACAAACTGGGCGATCGAGGAGCCCACATCGGCAGAGAAGATCACGCGGGGCTCGAACCCCGCCGCGCGGCACACCTCCTTGAGCCGCTGGTCCCCGTCGGAGCCGGGCGGGAAGGAGATAAACGGCTCGTCCGCGAGATCGCTCGCGGAGATCGCCTTCTTACCCGCGAGGCGGTGCCCGCGAGGAAGGCCCACCACGTACGCGTCGTGCGCGAGGACCAGGCGCGAGACGTGATCGGGCAGCCCCACCGGATCGGTCGCGACCACGAAGTGCGCCTCGCCACGCTCCAGGATCGAGGCCACGTGCGAGCTCACGGCCCGCTCAGTCGCGGGCCGCACCCGAATGTCAGGATGCGACGCACAGAACTGGGCGACCAGGTCCGCGATGTAGTAGTTGGTGACGATTCCTACGGCGGAGCGCTGCGCCGCCCTGGTGAGCCTCAGCCCGGCGCGGTAGTCGTCCCACTGCTCCACCACGGCGCGCGCATACGGCAGCAGCCTGTCCCCCTCGGCCGAGAGCTTGACGCGGCGCGAGGTGCGCTCGAACAGCGTTTCGCCGATCTCCTCTTCGAGGCTCTTGATGTGACGCGACAGCGACGGCTCGCTCACGGCCAGGCGCTCCGCGGTCTCGGTGAAGCTCAGCGTGGCGGCAAGGTCCACGAACTCCTCGAGGTACTCGATCCTCACGTCAACCCGACCTCTCCCACGGCGGCCCCGACACCTTGAGCCTATCAATGCACAATCCGAAATGATCGCGCCAAAAAGCGGTTTGCTCGCCGTTTCGGCGCGAACCTAGCATCGCACCGTGCGAAGGGGCACGAGGCCCCCTCCTATGCTTCACGGAAGGCGACACGCATGGTTCAGTACGTGCCCAAGGGGGGTCCCAAAGGCGGACCGAAGGCGGCCTGGGCGCTGCCCGGCTTCGACCAGGAGGCCTTTGACGCCTCCCCCGTCGCCAAGTCCATCGCGCGGATGAAGGCGATCTACTTGGCCCACCAGGACGACCCGATGCACCCCGAGGTGGTCGACTACTGGAAGCGCCAGGGCGTGCGCAAGGAACTCTTCGAGGCGGACGGCGAGGGCCGCTACGCGGTCTTCACTCCCCTCGACCTGGCCCCCGGCCACGAGTACGCGCTCGTCTACTCGTCCCACGGCGGCAAGGAGCCCATCAACCGCGCCGAGACCAACGGCTGGGCCGCCCTCGCGGCACGCGAGAACCTCATCGTGGTCTACCCCTGGAACGGCGGCCCCTCGAACGACCTGGTCGAGACCGAGTTCCCCCGCATCGTCACGCAGATGCGCGAGGCCGGGTACCCGATCGACACGTCGCGCATCTATGCCGTCGGCTACTCGGCAGGCTCCGATGCCACGGGCGTCCTGGCGTGCGCCCACCCCGCCACGCTTGCGGCGGCCTCGCCGAGCCCCGGCGGCAACCTGTTCGCGAAGGGCCGCTGGTACAGCGACCCCAGCTCGTACGTGAACAACGCCGCCGTGCGCCTTCCCATCGTCTGCGTCGCGGGCACCATGGACGGCGGCGACGTGTACCCGCTGCGCGAGAGCGAGCACATCGAGAACTTCAACATCTGGATGCGCGGCATCGCGAAGGTGCGCGACTTCACCCCCCTCACCCTCGAGCGCTCGCAAGAGATCGTCGCCACCTCCGACGACCCCGCGGAGCGGGCCTTCGGCTTCGAGTTCCACCGCACCTCCCACCTGCGCCGCGAGGGCATGGACTGGGTGTGTGGCGAGTTCCTGGGCGACGAGGGCTACCCGGTGGCCCGCTTCATCGCGGGCGTGGGCCTGCCCCACGCCGAGACCGCGTCCCACCCCATCTTCATCTGGGACTTCATCCGCCACTTCCGCCGCGACCCCGCGACCGGTGAGAGCGTGCGCGCCCTCGACGTCCTGGACGGGATGACCCCGCCCGAGGTGGTGACGGCGTGACCACCGACCCCACGACCCTGCTGGGGTCGCTTCCCCTGGTACTGGGCGGCCCGTTCGGCGTCGAGCCGGCCGCGGACACCGCGCGCCGCATCGAGGCGTTCGCCGCCGCGGGCGGCCGGTGCGTGGAGACCGGGTACACGTACGCGGGCGGTCGCGGCATGGAGGCGCTCGGGCGTTACCTGGCCGGAGCCCCCGGCGCCGTGGACGTCGTCATGAAGCTGGGCCACGGCGAGCGCGGCGTGGACATCCCCCTGTCGCGCGAGAACCTTCGCCGCGACGCCGAAGGCGCGCTCGATTCGCTCGGCGTGGAAGCCCTGACCGTACTGATGCTGCACTGCGACGATCCCGAGCGGCCCGTCGAGGAGATCGCCGACACCCTCGCCGAGCTGCTCGACGACGGCATGGCCATGAGCGTGGGCGCCTCGAGCTGGGAGGCCGGCCGCCTGGCGGCACTGGCCGAGCAGATGCACGCTCGCGGTCACGTGCTGCTCGCGAGCTACCACCGCAGCCTCGCTGAGCCCGAGGCCTCGCTCATGCCGGGCGGGGCACTCGCGGCGAGGCCCGAGATCCTCGACACGGTGGCCGCGCACCGCCTGCCGCTGCTCAGCTGGTCCGCGAACGCCGGAGGGTTCTTCGGCAGGGACGAGAACGACGAGCGCGCGGACGACCCGTACGACACCGCGGTCTCGCGCCGGCGCCGTGAGGCGGTCCGCACCGTCGCCACCGCCATCGGCACGCGCCCCGCCGTCGTGGCGCTTGCGTGGCTGCTGCACCACGGCCGCACGTGGGCGTCCATCGGCACCACCAGCGACGCCCACTGGCGCGACGCCCTCGACGCCGTCGAACTGTCACATCACCCGCTCGTCTGGGATGCCCTGGTCGAGTCACGCGAAGGAGTTGCACGATGAGAGACCTGTCCATCACCGAGCTCAGCCCCGAGGCCGTCGACCTCGCGGCCCAGGTACTTGGCGCCGACGTCGTTCCCCCGCCGCCGTTTTGGCTGTGGGCCCAGAGCCTCGGTCTCGCGGCGCACGTCGAGCCGCTCGGCGCCTATTGCCGCCACGAGTCGAAGCTCTCGAAGCGGGTGCGTGAACTCAGCGTGCTCCTCGTCGGCCGCCACTGGCGCTCCCCGTTCGCCTGGTGGGCCCACTACGACGACGCGATCGAGGCGGGCGTGCCCCGGGAGGCGCTCGACCGCCTCGCGCGTGGCGACGAGCCCGGCTTCGACGCGGCCGACGAGGACGTCGCCTGGCGCTTCTCGCAGGCCCTCCTGGTCACCCACGCCGTCCCCGACGCGCTGTTTGCCGAGGCCCGCGAGGTCTTGGGCGACGAGGGGCTGATGGACCTCATCGGCTGCTTTGGCAGCTTCTCGATGAGCGCCTGGGCCCTCAACACCTTCCAGGCGGGCATGGAGGAATCCACCCCCTGGCCCTTCCCCGACACCCCACCCGTCAGGCCCTAAACCCCCGGCCTGCTCACCCCCCCACCACCGCGGCGCCGGAGGGCCCGTCAGGAGGGAAATCGTCCCTTCGGTCACATGCCGCACCAGATCCCCATCATGATGTTGTCCACTCAGCAAGGAGGCTGACGTGTTCCCCACACTCAAGTCACGCGAGGCAAGCGCCTCGACGACCACCCGCCCGTTCCTGCGTCCGGCGTTCGCCGCGACGGTGGGCGTCGCGGCCCTCGCACTCGCGGCATGCGGCTCGCAGGCCGACCCGGAGGCGTCCGCGGACGTCTCCGCTGCCGGCGGCGAGATGACCCAGGGCGGCGAGCTGGTATTCGCCGAGCAGCAGGCCCCGCCATCGCTCGACCCCGGCACGCTCGACCGCGCCTACACCGACTTCACGATGCTCGCGTATGACCCGCTGTTCTACCTGACCCCCCAGGGTGAGGTGGAGCCCCGTCTGGCCGAGTCGTGGGAGTTCGTGGGCGGCGAGAACAAGGAGCTCGACGTGACACTGCGCGAGGGCATGACGTTCTCGGACGGCGATCCCGTGACGGCCGATGCCGTGGTCGCCTCGCTCGAATACTCTCGCGACGCTCAGGGTAACCACGCGCACTTCCTCGAGGACGCGACGTTCGAGGCGACGGGCGACCTCACCTTCGCCATCACCGTCGAGACGCCCAACCCGATGCTGCCCAAGCTCCTCACCCAGCAGTACCCGATCGGCCAGATCATCAGCCCCCAGGGCCTCGCGGACCCCGCAGCGCTCGACCTCGCGTCAGACACCCACGGTGCGGGCCCGTACGTGTACGTGCCCGAGGAGAGCGTGCCGGGCGACCACTACGTGTACGAGGCGAACCCCGACTACTACGACCCCGAGCAGCAGCACTGGGACTCCGTCGAGATCCGCATCTTCGCCGACAAGCAGGCTGCGCTCAACGCCGCGACCACCGACCAGATCATGATGTTCAAGGGAGATGGCAGCCTCGCCGCCCAGGCCCAGTCCAGCGGCCTGTCGGTCATCGCCAACCCCGGCATCATGACCGGCCTGTTCCTCATCGACAGGGACGGCGAGACCGTGCCCGCGCTGGGCGACGTCCGCGTCCGTCAGGCGATCAACTACGCGATCGACCGCGAGACCGTCACCACGGCGCTGCTCGGCGAGTACGGCATCCCGACGTTCCAGACCGCCATTGAAGGCGCCGACGGCTACTCGGAGGCCAACGCCGACCTGTACGCCTACGACCCCGACAAGGCGCGTGAGTTGCTGGCCGAGGCGGGCTACGCGGACGGCTTCGAGCTTCCCGTCATGACCGCCGTGTTCGCGGGCTTCGAGCAGATGGGTGAGGCCATCAAGGGCCAGCTGGCCGAGGTGGGCATCACGGTCACCACGGACGTGAAGACCGACATCGCCGCCTACTCGGAGGGCGCGACCGACAAGTCGTTCGGCGCGTTCGTCGGAGGCTACGACGCCAACCCCATCTACCAGCAGGGCCTGGACCTCTTCCTGCCCAGCTCGAACTTCTTCAACGGCTTCGGCACCGAGTCCGAGGAGCTCAACGACCTGTGGCTCCAGGCGGCATCGGCCGACCCGGCCACGCAGGCCGATCTCGACGTGCAGATCGAGGACTACCTGCTGGAGAACGCGTGGTTCGCTCCGGTGGCCTGGGCGCCGGTGATGTACTTCGCCACCGACAGCATCGGCGGCGTCGAGACCAGCGCGGGTTCGCCGTTCGCGAGCCCGCTCGCCTGGTACCCCGCCTCGTAACACCGTCCGGCGGGCGCCTGAACGGCGCCCGCCGGGCATCCCCCTTTCCGGAAGGAACGACGACGATGTCGAAAATCATCATCCGTTGGCTGCTGACAGCCCTACCCGTGCTCTTCGGCGTCTCCGTCATCACGTTCGTCCTGTCGAGCCTGGTGCCGGGCAACGCCGCGCGCGCCATCCTCGGCATCAACGCCACCCAGGAGCAGGTCGACGCCCTCAACACGGAACTGGGCTTCGACGAGCCGCTGCCGGTGCGCTACTGGACGTGGCTCACCGGGGCCCTGCACGGCGACCTGGGCGTCTCCGTCGTCAACGGCCTGCCCGTCACCGAGCAGATCGGGGCGAGGATCGGCATCACCGCATCGCTCATCGTCGGCGCCGTCATCGTCGCCGCGGTGCTGGGCGTCGCGTTCGGCGTCACGAGCGCGCTGCGCGGCGGATGGTTGGGCAAGGCGGTCGACGTCGTCGCACTCATCGGTATGGCGATCCCCGGATTCTGGTTCGCACTGGTGCTCGTGACCGTCTTCGCGGTGCAGCTGCGATGGTTCCCCGCGACGGGCTACATCATGCCGTCCGAGTCGGTCACCGGCTGGCTCCAGTCGCTCGTCCTGCCGCTGCTCGCGCTCGGCATCCCCTCTGCCGCGCCGGTCGCCAAGCAGACCCGCGACGGCATGCTCACCGAGATGGGCAAGGACTACATCAAGGTGCTGCGCGCGCGGGGCGTGCGCGAGCGCTCCGTCATCTTCCGCCACGCGCTGCGCAACGCCGCGTCGCCGGTCCTCACAGTGCTCGGCATCGTCGCCGTGGTGCTGCTGGGCGGCACCGTGCTCGCCGAGACCGTGTTCGTCATTCCCGGGCTGGGAGGCCTCGCGGTCAACGCGACGTCCAGCCACGACATCCCCACCATCCAGGGCCTCGCCGTGGTCTTCACGATGATCGTCATGGTCGTGAACCTCGCCATCGAGCTCACCTACGCACTCGTCAACCCGAAGGCACGCGCATGACCACCACCGCCTCCTCCCGCGGCTTCCTCCGCTCGCTGCTGTCCAAGCCGATGTCGGCCGCGTCGCTCATCGTCCTCGCCATCATCGTGATCGCGACGGTGTTCGCCGGCGTGCTCGCGCCCTACGAGCCCGACGCGCAGGACCTCACCGCGGCGCTGCAGGGCCCCAGCTCCGCTCACTGGCTCGGCACCGGCGAACTGGGCCGCGACGTGCTCAGCCGGATGATGTACGGCGGCCGCGTCACCCTCATCGCGGCGCTCATCGCCGGCGCCACCTTCATCCTCGCGGGCGTGCCCGCCGGCATGCTCGCCGGCTACCGCGGCGGCCGCTTTGACCAGGTGGTCCTCAAGACCGCGGACCTGGTCTTCGCGGTCCCCGTCATGATCGTGCTGCTGGTGGTCCTCGCGATCTTCCCCGGCAACGAGTTTGCCGCGATGGCCGTGTTCGGCCTGCTGGGCGCCCCTGGCCTCGCCCGCGTGGTGCGCTCGGCCACCCTGGGCATCCGCAACGAGCTGTACGTCAAGGCCGCGGTCGCCTCCGGCATTCGTGACCGGGTCATCGTGCTGCGCCACGTGCTCCCGCGGGTGTCCGGCACCATCCTGGTGCAGGCCTCGGTGTTCACCGCCGGCGCGGTGCTCATGGAGACGGGCCTGGGCTTCCTGGGGCTCGGCACCCAGAACGCCTCGTGGGGCAGCCTGGTCGCTGAGGCCTCGCGCAACCTGGGTATCCACCCGTGGCTGCTCATTCCCTCGGGCGCCATCATCATCACGTTCATCATGTCGGTGAACCTGCTCGCCGACGGCGTGCGCGACACCCTCGCCGAGCGCTACACGCCGCCGGCCGCCAAGGTGCGCGCGCCGCGCGGCGGCGCGAAGGCGAACGCGGGTGCGAGCGCGACCGCCGAGGCGACCCCGGTCGCGGGCGGCGCCGACAACGCTGGCGCAGCCCGCGCATCGGCCGCCGCGGATCCTCACGCGCTGCTGTCCGTGCGCTCGCTGACCGTGACGCTGCCGATCGACGGCGTCCCCACCGACATCATCCGCGACGTGTCGTTCGACATTCAGCCCGGCGAGGCGATGGGCCTGGTGGGCGAGAGCGGCTCGGGCAAGACCATGACGGCGCTGTCCATTCTGGGCCTGCTACCCGCGGGCGGCCGCATCACGTCGGGCTCCGTCACCGTCGAAGGCACCGACGTCGCAACCATGAACAAGGCGGCGCTACGACGCCTGCGCGGCGGCCGCATCGGCTGGATCTCGCAGGACCCCATCTCGAGCCTCGACCCGTCCTTCACCGTCGGCTGGCAGGTGGCCGAGGCCGTGCGCTCGCACCGCCCCATGTCGCGCCGCGCCGCCTGGCAGCACGCCCTGACGCTGCTGGAGAAGGTCAAGCTGCCCGACGTCGAGCGGGTCGCCAAGAGCTACCCGCACCAGCTGTCCGGCGGCATGGCCCAGCGCGTGGGCATCGCCGCTGCCCTCGCCGCCGACCCCGTCCTGGTGATCGCCGACGAGCCCACCACCGCTCTCGACGTCACCGTGCAGGCGGACATCCTCGCCCTGCTGCGTGACCTGCAGGCCGACGGGCTGGGCGTGCTACTCATCACCCACAACTGGGGAGTCCTCGCCGACCTGTGCGACAGGGCCGCCGTGATGTACGCCGGGCAGGTGGTCGAGACCGCCGACCTGCGCGCACTGGTGCACGGACCCGAGCACCCCTACACGGCCGCGCTGCTCGCGTGCGACCCGCACCAGGCCCGCCCGGGCGCTCCGCTGCCCGCCCTCGACGGGGCGGTGCCGCCTCCGCCGCAGTGGCCGCAGGGCTGCCACTTCCAAAGCCGCTGCCCATTCGTCAAGGACGACTGCCGCACGGGAGCCATCGCGCTCGCCGACGGCTCCGACTCCAGCCGCGCGGTGCGCTGCCACCACCCCTTGACCCGACAGGAGGTGACGCTGTGATCGCCCCCGACCACGCGCCCGCATCCCGCCCCCAGGCGCCGCAGGGCGACCCCTCCGCACCGCTGCTGAGCGTGCGCGACCTGCACGTCCAGTACCGCCGCCCCGGCCGCCGTTCCACCCCCGTCGACGCCGTCCGCGGCGTGAGCCTCGACGTCCCGCGGGGCCGATCCATCGGCCTGGTCGGGGAGTCCGGCAGCGGCAAGTCCACCATCGGCTCCGCCATCCTGGGCCTCACGCCGGTCACCTCGGGCACCGTGACCTATGCGGGCACGGACATCACCCACGCGAGCCGTTCCGAGCGCCGCCTCCACGCGCGGCGCATGCAGGCGGTCTTTCAGGACCCCTTCGGCTCGATGAACCCCGCCGTCACGGTGGGCGACACCGTCACCGAGGCGCTGCGCCATAACCTCAAGCTGGGCAAGCAAGAGATCGAGGAGCGGCTGCTGCGTGCGCTCGACGACGTGGGCATGCCCGCCTCGTGCGCCGAGCGCTACCCCGCCCAGTTCTCGGGCGGGCAGCGCCAACGCCTGGCCATCGCCCGCGCGCTCGTCATGAACCCCGAGTTCATCGTGTGCGACGAGCCCACGAGCGCGCTGGACCTGTCCATCCAGGCCCAGATCCTCAACGTGCTGCTGGACCTGCGCGAGCGGCGCGGGCTGTCGTACCTGTTCATCTCTCACGACCTCACGGTGGTGCGCCACCTGTGCGACGAGATGGTGGTCCTGTACGCGGGCGCCGTGGTCGAGCGAGGCCCCGCTCACGTGGTGGCCGAGTCCCCCGCCCACCCCTACACGCGGGCCCTGCTCGCGTCCGCGCCCGTGCCCGACCCCGACCAGCAGCGCGCCCGCCGCGAACTGCGGCTCGAGGCCGGCAACGCCGGCTCTGGCGCGCCGCGCCCCGACCACGGCTGCCGCTTCGCGCACCGCTGCCCGTTCGCCGTGGACCGCTGCGCGACCGCCGAGCCCACGCTCGCGCCCGTGGGCGACAGCGCCGCGGCATGCTTCCTCGCGGAGGACATCCGCGAGCGCGGCCTGCTCGCGTGAACACAGGGGCGGGCGGAGGATCCCCGCGTCCGGCGCTGGTCGCCCTGCTGGCGACCCTGTCGATGTTCGGCCCGCTGTCCATGGACCTGTACCTGCCGAGCCTGCCCCGCCTGGCCCAGGATCTGGAGGTCTCCGAGCAGACGGCGCAGCTGACCATGTCGGTGTGTTTCGTGGCCCTGGGTCTGGGCCAGCTGGTCTACGGACCGGTGAGCGACCGCTACGGCAGGCGCGGACCCCTGCTCGCGGCGACCTGCGGGTACGTGGCGATGTCCGCCGCGTGCGCCCTCGCCCCCACGGCCGGCGCGCTCATCGTGGCACGCACCCTCCAGGGCCTGTGCGGCGCGGGCGGCGTGGTCATCGCCATGGCGATCGCGCGCGACCTTGCGAGCGGCGCCGCGCTCGCCCGGCTGCTCGCCCTGCTCGCGTCCATCACCACCCTGGCCCCCGTGGTCGCACCCGTGGTGGGCGGCCAGCTCGCACGGATCATGGACTGGCGCGGGATCTTCTGGGTCCTCACCGCCATCGGCGTCGCCATCGTCGCCGCCGTGCTGGTGGTGGGAGTGCCCGAGGCCTCCACTGGTGCGGCCCGCCGCGAACACCCCGCCCACGCCGCGCGGGCGCTCGCGACCGACCCGGTGTTTCGCTCCGTGCTGCTGGTCATCGCGGCCGCATCGGTGGGCCTCTTCGCGTACCTCAATATGTCGACCTTCGCCTTCCAGACCGACCTGGGCGCGAGCGAGACCCAGTTCTCCATCGCGTTCGCCACCATCGCCGCGGCGGGCCTCGCGGGCGCCCAGGCCACCCGCGTGGCCGTGACCCACACCGGCCCCGGCCGGCTCTTCGTGGCGGCGGTCTGCGTGTGGGCCGGCGTGGCGGTGACGCTCGCCCTCGTCACACGGGTGGGAATCGGCCTCCCCCTCATCGTGGCCGCCCTCGCCCTATGCCAGGCGTGCCTCGCGACCATGCTGGCCACGGGCCCCTCCCTCGCGCTCGGCGCCCACGCCCCGCGCGCGGCGACCGCCGCGAGCCTGCTCGGGGTCGCGGGAACGATCCCCGGCCCCCTCCTGGTGCCGCTGTTCTCGCGCGCGCACGTGAGCGCCGCCTCCATGACCACAGCCATCGCCGTGGCCGCCGCGACCGCCGCGCTGCTCGCGCTTATGCTCGTGGCCCCCGCCCTTCGCCGTGCGGCCGCGGCCCAGGCGCCGGCCTCCCCCGATCTCGCCATCGAGCAGGAGCGTTAATCGCCATGACCCCCTCACCGACCTCATCACACTTGAAATCGCACACGATTTCACGTAGGCTCGCGTCACGCTTCACGGCTGGTCTGTCCCCGACCGCCGGACGCCCCGGGACGAGCAAGGTCGCTCGCCCCGAGAGTCCTCGTCGGGACTGGGCAGCCGTCCCGATCGAAGGAGATGGCGAGGCATGAGCGCATCTATCGAGCGCGACGTCGACTATGCATACGAGGACACCTCGATGCGCGGCTTCCTCGTCGCCCCCGCCGGCGCCACCGACGCGCCCACGCTCCTGATCATCCACGACGCCTTTGGCCTCACCCCCGCCGTCCAGGACCGCGCGCGCGAGCTCGCCGAGCGTCACGGCATCGCCGTGTTCGCCGCCGACGTGTGGGGTGAGCGCACCCAGCCGCAGTCCGAGGACGAAATCGGCCCCCTCATCGGCGCCACGCAGCACGATCGCACCCACTGGATGGGGCGCATCCGCGCCGCGCACGCCACCGCAGCCGCGCAAAGCGAGGTCGACGGCGCACGCGTCGCCGCCGTGGGCTACTGCGTGGGCGGATCGGGCGTGCTCGAGTACCTGCGCACCGGCGGCGACCTCGCCGGCGCCATCGCCATCCACGCAGGGCTCGACCTCCTCGCCCCCGGCTGGGAGGACCACACCAGCCACGCCAAGGTGCTCATCGCCACCGGCGCCAACGACCCCATGGCCACCCCCGCCGAGCGCGACGCCCTCACCCAGGAGCTGAGCGCCCAGGGCCTGTACTGGGAGATGGACGTGTATGCCGACACGGTGCACGCGTTCACGAGCCCCGGCGCGGCCCACTCGCCCCACAAGGACGTCATCGACTACCACCCCGTGAGCGCCGCCCGCGCGCACGCGGCGACCGACCGGTTCCTGACCGAACTGTTCGCACACTAAAGCCCCACCGCGCGAGCCGGCCACGGCATCGGCCGGTCTGAATCCCCGGAAGAGAAGGACAACCATGCTGGATATCGCCATCATCGGAGCTGGCCCCGCAGGTCTGGCCACGGCACTGCGCCTGCACCAGAAGGGCTTCCGCCCGCGCATCTACGAGACCGTCGAGGAGCTGCGCCCGCTCGGCGTGGGCATCGACGTCAAGGTGTACGGCACCAAGGAGCTCATCGAACTCGGCGTCTACGACGAGTTCAAGGACATCTCCGTCGACGCCAAGCACTCGATCTTCTACAACAACTTTGGCCAGGAGATCTACGCGGAGCTGTGCGGCGTCCACATGGGCTACGTGCACGAGCAGCGCTTTGTGCACCGCGGCTACCTGCAGATGCTGCTGTTCGACAAGGTGGTCGAGCGCATGGGCGCCGACACCGTCCGCCAGGGCGCCCGCTTCCTCGAGTACCGCAACGTGGACGGCGGCGTGGAGTTCGACCTGCGCCTCACCGACGGCACCGTCGAGACCCAGCGCGCCGACCTGCTGATTGCCGCCGACGGCATCAAGTCGCTCGCCCGCAAGCAGATGCACCCCACGCAGGCCGAGCCGCACTACTCGGGCATCACCATGTACCGCGGCACCACCCTCATGGAGCCCTACGCCGACGGTCACACCATCCTCCACATCGGCGCCCCGCAGATCGCCACGATGATCGTGTACCCCATCGCGGAGAACTTCGAGGGCACGGGCAAGACGCTGGTGAACTGGGTGGTCGAGCGCGAGCGCGACCAGACGGTCGAGGACTGGAACCAGACCGGCTCGGTCGACGAGATCCTGCCGCTGTTCGACACGGTCGACATCCCGTTCCTCGACGTGCAGGAGATGCTTCGCAATAACCGCGAGGTGTACCTGTTCCCGCTGATCCGTCACGAGCCGCTCGACAGCTGGATCGACGGCCGCGTGGCACTCATCGGCGACGCCGCCCACGCGATGTACCCGCGCGGCGGCAACGGCGCGTGCCAGGCGATCGTGGACGGCGGCGTCATCGCCGAGAAGCTGTCCTCGATTCTGAATGTTGAGGCCGCGCTGCAGGAGTTCCAGGACGAGCGCCTGCCGCGCGTCAACGCCATGGTCATGGCCCACCGCGGCGAGGGTTACGAGGTCATTCGCCGCATGGTGGGCGACCGCACCGACTGCCAGCCGTTCGAGAACATCGAGGACGTGCTGCCTCTCACGGAGGCCGACGAGATCTTCTCGAAGTACCACGCCATGGTGGGCCAGCCCCGTCCCGGCTTCGAGGCCGGCGAGCCCACGGGCTTCCGCACCTGGGAGCTCGACGGCGAGGACGCGGAGCACTTCCGTCCGGCTGGCTCCCCCGCCGGCTCCAGCCAGCCCGCGACGGCCTGACGCGCTAAGAAGGAACGCATGGATCTGGGGATCGGAGGGCGCCGCGCATTGGTAGCGGCGTCCTCCCAGGGGCTGGGGCTCGCGTGCGCGACCTCGCTCGCGCGCGAGGGCGTGTCCGTCACGCTCAACGGGCGCGACGCCTCGCGTTTACAGACGGCGGCCGATGCCGTGGTCGCCTCTGTCCCCCACGCGTCCGTCGGGTGGGTGGTGGGGGATCTCACCACCGCGTCCGGGCGCGCGGCGATCCTCGCCGCCGTGCCGGACACGGACATCCTCGTCACCAACAACGCCGGCCCCCATCCCGGCGGCTACGAGGAATGGGACGAGGACGCACTGCTGGGCGCCGCGGGCGCACAGCTGGTGCCCGCCGTCGAGCTCATCCGCGCCTACCTTCCCGGGATGCGTGAACGGCGGTGGGGACGCATCGTCAACATCACCTCCGCCATGGTGATGTCACCCGCGGCGGACATGGGGCTGTCCGCGTCGGCACGGGCGGCGCTGACCGCCGCCGCGAAGGCGATCTCGAAGGAGGTCGTCGCCGACGGCGTCACGGTCAACAACCTGCTGCCGGAAAAGATCGACACCCCCCGCATCGCGTTCATGGCGCAGCGGCGCGCACGCCACGACGGCATCACGGTCGACGAGGCCTACGAGCGCATCGCCGCGACCGTCGCCGCGGGCCGCCTGGGCACGCCGGAAGAGTTCGGCGACGCGTGCGCGTACCTGTGCTCGGCGCAGGCGGGATACATCTCGGGCCAGAACCTGCGGCTCGACGGAGGAAGTTACGAGGGATTGATATGACACAGGTGGTACTGGCAGACGACGCGACGCGGGCCGAGATCCTCGCCCTCGAGGAGCGCCGGCGCCGCGCCCTGCTCGACCTCGACGAGGCCGCGCTGCGCGACATCTACGACGAGCACCTCATCCACATCCACGCTCCCGGGCTGACCCACACCAAGGAGCAGCTCGTCGAGCACGCGCTCACCCGCAGCCCCTACCTCGACATCGAGCGTGGCGAGCTGCTGATCCGCGTGGTGGGCGACGTCGCGGTCATGACCGGCTCGCTCACCAATCGCCTGCGCAACCCCGACGGCTCCGAGCGCACCGTCAACGGCCAGGTCACCCAGGTGGTGCGCCGCGGCGACGACGGCGCCTGGCGCTTCCTGTCCTTCCAGATGACCCCCATGGGCGAGGAGGTGTGGGGCAAGCTCGCGTCCGAAAAGCCGGCCACGGCATCGGCCGCTCCCCAGGCCCCCACCCCCGACTCACCCGCGACCGACTCCCCTACAACCGAGGAGAACTGACCCCATGAAGCTTGCCCGCTACCGCATCGGCGACGGCCCCGTCCGGATCGGCCGCGTCGACGGCGACCGCATCACCAACGTCTCCGCCGTGCCCGGCGTGGGCACCTCGCTGCGCGCGATCCTGCCTCGCCTCGAGTCGCTGCGCTCGTCGATCGAGGCCGCCGCCGGCCAGTCCCGCCCGCTGTCCTCGGTGACGCTTCTCGCACCCATCGACGACCCGCAGAAATACCTGGGCATCGGCATGAACTACGCCGCGCACGCCGAGGAGGCACGCCAGGCCGGCATCCCCATCCCGGACAACCAGCTGTGGTTCAACAAGCAGACCTCATGCATCGTGGGGCCGTTCGACGACGTGGTGCGCCCGCGGGTGTCGAAGGCGCTGGACTACGAGGTCGAGCTCGCGGTGGTCATCGGCCGCGAGTGCCGCCACGTGAGCGAGGCCGATGCCCGCTCCGTCATCGCCGGCTACATGGTCGCCAACGACGTGTCGGTGCGCGACTGGCTGGTGAAGCGCTCCCCCACCTTCACGCTGGGCAAGTCGTTCGACACTCACGGGCCCATCGGCCCCTGGCTCACCACCGATGACGAGGTGGCCGACCCGCACGCGCTCGAGCTGTCGCTCAGCGTCAACGGCGAGGAGCGCCAGCGCGCCCGCACCGACGACATGATCTACGACATCTACGCACAGATCGCGGAACTGTCGACGGTCATGACCCTGAAGCCCGGCGACATCCTCGCGACCGGCACGCCCGCGGGCATCGGCGCCCCCACCCAGAACTGGCTGAAGCCCGGTGACGTGGTGCGGGCCGAGGTCGAGGGTCTGGGCTTCATCGAGAACACCGTCGTCGACGACGTCGTCACGGAGGGCTGAGCCGTGCCGCGCCGCGTCAGCATCGACATGCCAGGGTTCTCTCACGCGAACCCCATCCCGGCCGCCTCGCGGATCGGGAACCTGATGCTGTCCGGCGTGATCACGGGCCGTCCCGCGGGTGGCGAGATGCCGGCGGGGCTGTCCGAGCAGGTGGCGGCGGTCTTCGCGCACGTCCGCACCCTCATGAGCGCGGCGGGCGGCAGCACCGACGACATCATCAAGATGACGTTCTGGCTCGCCGACTACCGCGACCGCGAGGCACTCAATCGCGAGTGGCTCGCTATGTTTCCCGACTCGTCGAGCCGTCCCGCACGGCAAGCCATGCACGCCTCACTCGACGGGGGCTGCCTGATCCAGTGCGACCTGGTGGCGGTGCTCGACGACCCACCGACGGCGCCGTGAGCACGCAGGGTCGCGCACTTCGCACCGGGCAATCCTCGGTGGTGCGGCTCCTCTCCTCTCCTCGCCGTGCTCACGGCGCTGTCACCCTGCCCTCCCCCTCCCCCCTCCCCCGCAGCAGCGCAAATGAAGACATTTGCACCACAGGGCGGGGGTGCGGATGGGTCCCCGAGGCCGCCGCGTTGCCTCACCACAGACCTCAAGCGAAGGAGCTGACATGACCGACGAGACCACCCTGCTGGAGTCCGTCCCGGCTGGCCTGCTGATTGGCGGCCAGTGGCGTGGCGCCTCCGACGGCGCCACCGTGGACGTCCACGATCCCGCCACCGGCGACGTCATCAAGACCATCGCCTCCGCCACGAGCGACGACGCCCGTGCCGCCATGGACGCGGCTGCCGACGCCTTCCCCGCCTGGTCGCGCACCCCCGCCCGCGAGCGCGGGGAGATCCTGCGCCGCGCCTTCGACCTGCTCATGGAGCGCGCCGACGACTTCGCGCTGCTCATGACGCTCGAGATGGGCAAGCCCCTCGCGCAGGCCCGCGGCGAGGTCACCTACGGCGGCGAGTTCCTGCGCTGGTTCGCCGAGGAGGCGCCGCGCATCGCCGGTCGGTACGGCTCCAACCCCGAGGGCACCGGCCGCGTAGTGGTGAGCCAGCACGCCGTGGGTCCGTGCTTCCTCGTCACTCCGTGGAACTTCCCGCTCGCGATGGCGACGCGCAAGATCGCGCCCGCGCTCGCCGCCGGCTGCACCGTCATCATCAAGCCGGCAACCTTGACGCCGCTCACCACCTTGGCGTTCGCGGCTCTGCTCGAGGAGGCCGGCGTACCGGCGGGCGTGGTCAACGTGCTGACCTCGTCCTCGGCCAGTTCCATCTCGGGCCCCATCCTCGCCGACCCGCGCCTGCGCAAGCTGTCCTTCACCGGCTCGACGGGCGTGGGCATCAAGCTGATGGAGCAGGCCGCGAGCGGCGTGTTGCGCACCTCGATGGAGCTGGGCGGCAACGCGCCGTTCCTGGTCTTCGAGGACGCGGACCTGGATGCCGCCGTGGACGGCGCGATCGCCGCGAAGTTCCGCAACATCGGCCAGGCGTGCACCGCCGCCAACCGGTTCATCGTGCACGAGTCCGTCGCAGAGGAGTTTGCCGCCCGCGTGACGGCCCGGGTCGAGGCCATGCGGATCGGTCGCGGCACCGAGGAGGGCGTGGAGATCGGCCCCCTCATCGACGACCGCGCGGTCGATAAGGCGGCCTCGCTCGTGGCCGATGCCGTCAAGCGCGGCGGCCGTCTGCTCGCCGGCGGTGCTGCCGTCGAGGGTCCCGGAACCTTCTTCGCCCCCACCGTCATCTCCGATGTGAAGCCCGGCACCGAGCTGCTGCGAGAGGAAATCTTTGGGCCCGTCCTCGCCATCGCGCCGTTTTCCACGGAGGACCAGGCGGTTCAGATGGCCAACGACACCGAGTACGGCCTGGTCTCCTACGTCTACACGCAGTCGCTCGCACGAGGCCAGCGCATGATCGAGCGGCTCGAGACCGGGATGATGGGCCTCAACGCGGGCATCATCTCCAACGCCGCCGCGCCGTTTGGCGGGTGGAAGATGTCCGGTCTGGGCCGTGAGGGCGGCGCCGAAGGGATCCACGAGTACCTGCAGACCAAGTACACGATGACGCCGGACCCGTTCGCCTGAGCCTGCCCGGTCGGTGTGACCCGTCAGACAGATTGAACCGCAACCGGACGCGACGCGCCGAGCCGGCCACGGCATCGGCCGTCCGTATCGGCGTGGCGCGGCGCGACCCGGTTCACACCGTCGGCAACGAGGGGAGGCAGGCGCGCGCGAAGTCGGCCACCGCCATGGGCTTGCCCAACAGATATCCCTGGTAGGCGGCGCAGCCGGCGTCCTTGAGGACGCGCAGCTCGGCGTCGGTCTCGATGCCCTCGGCGACCACCTCGAGCTGGAACACGTCTGCGAGGTACATGACCGCCCGCACCACCGCGGAGTTGCTGGCGTCGACGTCGACGTGGTGCACAAACGTGCGGTCGATCTTGAGGCGTGAGACCGGGTAGAGCTTCAGGAGGCTGAGCGACGCGAACCCCGTGCCGTAGTCGTCGAACGCGAGGTGCACGCCCAGGCCCCTCAGCGAGCGCAGAACCTCCAGGGTGTCCTCGTCGTCGCGGGTGAGGATGGTCTCCACGAGCTCGAGCTCGAGGGCGTCACCGGGAAGGCCCATCTCGTGCAGCAACTGGGCCACCGTGTTGACCAGAGTGCCGCTGCGCAGCTGTGACTCGAAGAGGTTGACAGCCACGCGAAAGCCGGGAACGTGCTCTCGCCAGCGCGCCGCCTGCGTGAGCGCGGTGCGGATCACCCACTCCCCCACTTGCGGGGCGATGGGCTTATCCGCGAGCGTATCGATGAAGGCCGCCGGCGACAGCTGACCACGCGTGGGGTGGTTCCAGCGCATGAGAGCCTCGGCTCCCACCAGAGTCTCACCATCGTGAGCCCATTGAGGCTGGTAAACCAGCTCGAACTCGCCGTGCGCGAAGGCCTCCCGCAGCTCGTGGCGCAGCGTGTGCTGCACCACCGCGTCCTCGCGCAGGCTCGGCTCGTACACGTGCACCGTCCCGCGCCCGCGCGCCTTCGCCCGGTACAGCGCGAGGTCGGCGGCACTGACGAGCATTTCCGCGCTGTCGGCATCGCGCGGGTACATCGCCACGCCGGCCGAGGCACCGATCTCCACCTGCTGCGCCTTCGCGACGTAGCCACCGCTGACGGCGTCGATCACACGTTGGCCCAGGACCCGCGCCGCGTCGACATCGTCGCCGTCGACGACCACCACGAACTCGTCGCCGCCCAGCCGCCCGACCATGGCGCCGTCACCGACGTTCTCGTGGATGCGCGCGGCGGCGCACGACAACACCTCGTCACCGACGGTGTGGCCGAGCGTGTCGTTGACTTCCTTGAAGCCGTCAAGGTCGATCATCACGAAGGTCAGCGGCCGTGCGCGGTCCACGCGAGCCGCGAGGGCCTCATGCGCCGCGGCACGGTTCTTCAGCCCCGTCAGGGAGTCGGTGGTCGCCAAGCGGTACAGCCGGCGCTCCGTCTCGAGCTGCGCGGTGAGATCGCGCACGATCGCCCCGACGGCCATCTCGTCGCCCTCCCTCCACGACGACAGCGAAAGCTCGACCTGCACCAGCGAGCCGTCACGGCGCATGCCTTCCGCCCGCACGCGCTGGTCGAGCGGCGCGCCGTCCAGAGCGGCCGCGGCGCGTGCCATGTCGGCAAAGAATTCCCCACGACCGCGCTCGGGGATGATGCGGATCAGCGGGGTACCGATCATGTCGACCGAGCTGTACCCAAAAAGCTCCTCCGCGGCGCGATTCCAGAACGTCGTGATGCCCGCGGCGTTGACGCACATGATCGGATCGGGAGAGGTCGCCGCGATGTTGCGAAAGCGCGCCTCGCTCACGGATTGGCGCACCTCCCGGCAGCGCGCGGCCAGCTGGCTCGCCACCACGACGGCGACGTCGTCGAGCGCGCGCACCGTGACCTCGTCCAAGGGGCGGTCGCCCTCGAGGTCCGCGATCCCCAGGACTCCGAGGGCGCCGGCGCCGTCATCGCGCAGCGCCACGGAGTGCGCTCGGCCCGCGCGGATCGCCGCCGCCACGGCGGAGTGGTCGGTCGAGTCGGGCAACGCGGGTACGGCCGCGCCACCGTCGGCGCCGGAGGCATGCTGGGCCACGGCGTGGCGCGCAAGGGTGAGCACAGCGCCCTCCGTGCGGGCATGGGCGGGGGCCGTGAGGAGCATCGGCTCCTCGCCGTCGACGACGACGGCAGCAAGGGGTGAGCCGAGCAGCATGTCGACGACGGACACCACAGCGTCGAACCCGCGCTGAGCGTCCCGCGCGCGCTCATCCGGCGGCGCTGTGGGCGCCGGGGTCGCTGAGGCGCCCGCGAAAGGCGTGTCCACGGGGATGACTATGCCATCCACGCGGCACCCGATCTCACCCTTGGTGGTAGAAATACGGCCGATGCCTCACGCGCCTGTGAGGTATCCGTCACCTTTCCGAGGGACGTGAGGAACGCTAGCGCCGCCGTGCGGCGACGAGAATCATCGCCAGGCACGCCAGGGCGAGCACCGCGGCGTTGAGGGTGAAGGCCGCGTGGACACCCAGCGCGGCTCCCAGTGCTCCGAAGGTGATGCCTCCGAAGGTCCGCGAGCCCTGGCCTGCCATGCCAAACAGGCCGATGGCACGGCCGCGCTGCTCGGCGGGCGCCTCAAGCTGAACGATCGCGGTCGTCGTCGAGTTGGTCGCCATGGCCGCGGCGCCCGAAATAAACAGCATGAGCAGCGAGGCGGCGTACCAAGGCGAGAGCGCGAAACCGAGCAGCGCGACGGCGTACACGAGCGTGCTCACGACTGCCACGCGCGGGGTAGGCGGCAGCACGCGCGTGGCTTCGAGGAGGAAGCCACCCACGGCGCCACCGAGCGCCGTCGCAACGAGCAGCAGGCTGTACAGGACACCGCCCGCGAGCCCCATCTCCTCGGCAAAGGCCGGCATCGCCGACTGCAGCGACGCTCCGATGAGGAGGGACATCAGCAGTGCGAGGATCAGCGCGATCGCGATGGGGCGGCTACGGCGCGCGAGAGAGAAGGTCGCGAGGGTATCTCGCCACCCGGCGCGAGAGCGGGCGGGACCGGAGCCGGGCGCGGGGGCATCTCGGGTAAACCGGATGCGCACCAGCATGATGGTGAGCGGCAGATAGAACAGGACGTTCACGAGGATGCCGGGTCCCGGGCCGAGCCCGAACAGCAGCACCGAGCCAATGGCGGGACCAAGCACCACACCCAGGCTCTTGAAGGTCGCATTCATCCGCACGGCGCCGGGGAGGAGATCGCGGCCCACGAGCGAGTGGAGCAGCACCTGCTCCGAGGGCCCCCACATCGCGCCCGCCATGCCGTGGAACACGAGCAGCACGCACGCCATCCACATCTCGAGCGTGCCCGTGAGGAACAGCACGCCCCAGGCGACCGAGACGGCCATGAACAGCGCCTGACCGGTCTGGATCACGCGGCGCGGGTCGTGGTGATCCGCGAGACGCCCGAACGGGATCGAGAACAGCAGGAACGGCAGCCAGTGGCTCACCACCTGAAAGCCCACCAGCCACGGGGAGTGGAAGGTCTCCCACAACACCCAATAGGTGATGACGTGCTCGATGTTGTCGCCCATCATCCCCATCGCGGAGAAGATGAGGTAGGTGCGGGTGACGGGGTCCTTCAAAGCGCCGAAGCGAACGGGGGCGGCGGCGCTCGATGTCAGGGCGGATCACTTCCTCAGATTGGCGACATTGCAGGTTATCGCAACGGGCCTCGCGTCATGCATCGCGTTCTGCGGCCGACACCTCTGCCACGCGCCGCCGGAGTGCGGGCAGAAGCGCTATCAGGACCACCGCCGCAAGAATCAGGTACACCGGCAGCACCGCGAACATCGTGGCGTAGCCGAACGTCGTGGCAAGCAGCCCGCCCAACACGGGCCCCGCGAGCTGTCCGACGTCCGATCCGAGGTAGAACGTACTGCTCGCCGCCCCGCGCCGATTGCGCGGGACGACGTTCATCGCCATGGAGCGGACCACGGGCCCCGCCGCGCCGTATCCGAAGGCGGCGAAGGCGGCGGCGACGAGCAAGACGGGCAGCGAAGAGGAGACGCTGATGAGGTACAGCGACACCCCAAAGCTGGCCATCATCGGCAGCAGCATGACATAGCCGAAGCGATCGATGAGGCGGCCACCAAGAGGTGCCGCGATGAAGATACCGAGCCCATAGACGGTCGCGAAGTAGCCGACGTCCGTTCCCATGCCGCGTTCAAGACCGACCACGACAACGAAGGCGTTGACACACGACCAGGCGAGCATGAACAGCAACTGCAAGGCCGCGGGCGGGAGCGCCTCAGCCGCGATCGCCCCCCTCACGGACAGCCGGAAGGGCCGTTTCTTGACGGGCACGGTCCGAATGTTGACCGCGGCGACCATGGCGACGGCCATGATCCCCACGGCGGCGAGGAAGGTGAAGCGAAAACTCGTCGCCTCATAGATCTTGAGCGCGAGCGGCTCGCCCACCATGTGGCCCGCTCCCATCGCCACGGCAAAAATGCCCAGGCCGCTGGCAATACGTTCGCGCGGCAATGCGTCCGCGGCGAGGGTGATGCAGGTGGTGGCGGTGAAGGCTTGGCCGATCCCCTGCAGTACCCGAAACCCCATGAGGACCTGAATGTCCTGAGTCATCGCGTACCCAAAGAAGGATGCGCCGATGACCACGATGGCAGCCATGAGCACGTACTTGCGACGGAAGGCATCGATGGCCGGCCCCGACACCAACTTGAACACCAAGGCGCCGATGGCGAAGGCGCTCACCACGGCGCCGATCACCACAGGGGAGGCGCCCAGCGCCTGCGCGAAGGGCGACATGAGGACGTCGCTGAAGTTGAGGCCCAGGTTGATGAACAGGTAGGCAACGAACACGCTCGTGAAAGAGCGGCTCCAGACTCGCAGGGGCAGCGAGGTCGCGCCGGTCGGCGGCGCGAGCAGGCTTCGCCGGCTCGTGCCATCGTGTCGCGCCATGGTGTCGATCCCTACACGTCGTCGTGCGGCATCGTGCCGCGCCCCCGGTAAGAGGTCAAGGCTCCGGGGAGAGGGTGGACCGCTGAACGGGCCCGGGGTGGTGGGCGGGGCACACGCCTCGGCATGGCCCCGCCCATCGTGGAGTTACGCGGGTCGGACCGCCTCGGCATCTGCCGCGGCCTCAGCTGCCTTCTCTTCCGCAGCGACCTTGGCCGAGCGGCTCTTGACGTAGCCACGCGAGAAGATCAGCAGCAGCACCGCAAGGACAAGGTACACGGGCGCCACGCGGTACATGGTCTCGTAGCCGAACGAGGCGATGATGAGACCACCGACCACCGGGCCCACCAACTGGCCGATGTCGGACGCAAGATAGAGCGTGCTGCTCGCCGAGCCGCGACGAGACTTGGGCACGACACCCATGGCCATCGACCGCACCACGGGCCCGGCCGCACCGTAGCCGAACGCCCCGAAGACGGCGGCCGTGAGCAGCATGGGCATGCTCGTCGAGTAACTGATCAGCCACAGCGCGATCGCCATGAAGACCAGCATCGGGATCATCATGAGGTAACCGAAGCGGTCCACCAGGCGGCCACCGAGCGGCGCAGCGGCGAAGACCGCAAGGCCGTAGGCCGTGTTGAAGAATCCCACGTTGCTTCCCAGGCCCTGCTCCTGGCCAAACACGATCAGGAAGGCGAACACGCTCGACCACGCGAGCATGAACAGCAGCTGCATGAACGCCGGCGGGAGAGCCTCGGGCGCAATGAATCCCTTGACAGAGATGCGGAACTTCTTCTTCGGGAAGGGCTTGATCTTGATACGGGTGACGGCGAGGGCCCCGACGACGAGGATCGCGAACGCGACTAGGAACGCCACGCGATAGTTGGTCGCCTCCTGAATCTTGAGCACGATAGGCGCCCCGAGGATCATGGCGGCGGCCGTGCCGGTGGCGAAGATTCCCATGCCGGAGGCGAGCTTCTCACGCGGCAGCGTGTCGGCGGCGAGTGCGATGAAGCACGTCGCAGTGAAGGCCTGGCCGATGCCCTGGATGACACGGAAGGTGATGAGCACGGGGACTGTGGTCGACAACGCGTATCCGATGAACGCGATGCCAATCACACCGATCGCGCTCAGGAGCACCACCTTGCGGTTGAAGGTGTCAATCGCGGGCGCAGACGCGAGCTTGAAGACGATCGCGCCGTAGGTGAAGCCCGTCGCCACGACGCCCAGCAGCACGGGCGTGGCGCCCAGCGAGTTCGCGTACGGCGTCGCGAGGTTGTTCGACATGTTGAGCGCCAGGTTGACGAGGATGTACGCCACGAAGATGTTCGTGAACCCTCGATTCCAGACACGAGTTCCGGCGTCCTTGACCGCCGCGGTGACATCGGTCATCGCACGCCTCCCGACTCCACTCGCTTCTCGGACATGGTGTTTTCTCCTTGCACTTCGTTGTGACCGTCGTACGGATCGACGACGATGGAGCCCGTGCGCGAGTCGCGCCGGTACATTTTCATGAAGTCCCAGCCGAGCCGTCCCGCGGCGACGGGCCAGGCGTGTGGCGCGTTCTCGACGACGACGTAACGGAACGCCGTCACCCCGTCCTCGTTGTCGATCTCCGCGTTCCAGTGCTTGACGCCGTGAATGACGTCGGTGCGCTCGCGGTCGCCGTAGAAGCCGAGCACGCGGTGGAGCTCGGAGTCGGCACTGTCGAGGTAACCGAGGCAGGTCGCGGGGTCGCGGGGCGCACATCGCAGGCTTGCCATGCGTCGGTTGAGGCGATCCATCATCCACAGGTGTTTGTCGTCACCCTCGCCCGGTGCGGGGTTGTTCGAGAAGCGTCGGGGACCCTTGACATTGCGAGTGGGGTCGCGGTCGTCGTCGCGGCGCGGGTCGCGGTACGGCTCGACGGACGCGGTGGCGCCCCAGTTCTTGCGAGGCGCCCAGTCGTTGACCGGCGCGAAGCTCGAGGCCTCGAATTGGCCGTTGATCTGCATGAAGGGGACGAACGCGTCCTTCACCTCGGCAACCTCGGCGGGCGTGAACGGAGTGTTGACGTTGTCCCAGTCGCGCCAGATGTCGTTGCCGCACGTCACGACCGCGGTGATGCGACGCGGCATGCGGAAGAAGGTGGAGGTGACCTGGTAGCCGCCCTGCGACTCGCCGATCATGTAGACGCGCTCGGTGTCCACCGGGTAGAGCTCGATGAGGCGGTCCAGCACCCTTTCCGTGTTGCGCCAGTTCGTGTCCTGGAGCATCGCGACGATCACGCGCTCAGTCGCGGCGACCTCCGGCATACCGGAGATGAACTCGTCACCCGAGATCGACCTGAAGCCGCCGTGGTTGACGAAGACGACGGGGTAGCGGCGGCCCGTGGCTGCCTCGGTCTCCAGCTCCATCGGGGTGATCAGCAGCCAACGTGTGTAGTAGTCAGAGTTCTCGAACATCTGGCGGCGCAGACCGCGGCTGCGGTAGTACTCCTCCACCGCAGGTCCGGTCGGGTCCTCCTCGAACCGGTAACTCAGCTCGAGTGCATTTGCGTACGCGTCGCCGTACTCACTGTCGAGGAACGCGTCGATGTCGGCGCCTCCGTTGTGTGCGGCGCGCAGGTCCGCGAGGTCGGCCTCAAACTTGGCACCAAACTCGACGTTGGTCTCGCGCGACCACCGGTCACGGCCCGTCAGGGGCCGCACGTGCGCCTCAATCATCATTGATACATCTCCAAATACCTCAGTCATCTTCGACGATGACTGAGATCGTATCAGATACGTATCTAACGATGGCGCGCGATCAACTAGGCCCCGGGAGGCCGCAACGATCGTCGAAAAGGGCCTGGTCTACGGCTCGTAGGCGAGGAAAGGCTCCTGAGCATCAGTCGCGGGTGCGACCGTGACGACCGTGGCGACCAACTCGGAGCGTTCGAAGCTCTCGGCGTATTCGATCGGCCCTTCCTCGGACTCCGTCACCCGCTCGTGCATGATGAGAGGGGAACCCACGGGCACGTCCAAGACGCGCGACTCGATGAAGTCGGCCGCGACGGCACGCATACGACTCTGGCTGCGGCGGAATCGCACCGCGTAGTGCTCGGCGAGGAACTCATAGAGGTAGTGAATCTGCCCCGAATACTCGTCGAGGCCCGGGAACCGTCGCGCCTCGAGATAGCTTGCGATGTGTGCCGCGGGTTGATCACCCGCGATCTTGAGGCGCTGGACCCGAAACACGGGAGTTCCCAGGGGGATCCCAAGCGCATCTGCCACTTGGCCCGCTGCAGGCACGGTCTCGATGGTCGCTCCCTGCGCTGCCAGGGACGACGTGGGGTCCGCCACCAGGCGACTCTCGACCGTGGTGTGGCCCAGCAGCGAGGTGA
Organism: Demequina sp. NBRC 110051; assembly: GCF_002090055.1. Taxonomy (GTDB): domain Bacteria; phylum Actinomycetota; class Actinomycetes; order Actinomycetales; family Demequinaceae; genus Demequina. The sequence continues at coordinate 82,172 of NZ_BBRH01000006.1, read as the reverse complement.
ACGGATAGGTCGAGTTCTCCTGGCGGTCCGGAACGAGCACCTCCGTGCCTCGGCCCTGGCGCGCCGCGACGTAGCCGTCGTCGCGAAGCATGGCGATCGCCTTGCGCACGGTGGTGCGGCTGACCTCGTAGTCCGCCATCAGTTCAGGCTCGGTGGGAAGGTAATCGCCCGCGGAGAACTTTCCCGACGTGATGTCCGCCTTGATGCGTTGGTACACATCCATATACTTCACGGCCATCTCCGCCGCCCCCTCACATTCGTCTGCAATACGACTCTATCGTGAGACGACTGCGCGAACCTTGAGTCGGCACGACAAGGACGTTTCCGTGCAAAGACATGTCACCACAACGGGCACACCATTCGCGCCCTCACGGCGTGCGCCCGAGTGCAACGGTGATGCACCCAGGGGCGGCCCGCTACGCGGGCTGAGCCTCCGCATCGGCCGCCGTCAGGCCGCTGGGCGGCAGCACCTCGATCGAGGTGGGCGCCGGGCGCTGCAGGGGCGCGGGCGTGCCCCACTGCGGTTCGCCGTCGACGAACGGCAGCACCTGCGCGCACGCCTGGCGGTTGGGCTCCCACAGCGGGTCACCCACGATGGTCGTGTAGGTGCGGGCGTGGTAAACGAGCACCGTGTTGCCGTCGGCGTCCTCGGTGAACGAGTTGTGGCCTGGCCCGTAGATGCCGACGCTCGGGTCCGAGGTGAAGACCGGCTGGTCCGACTTGGTCCACGACGCGGTGTCGAGGAGATCGGCATCGGCGTCCGCGGTGAGCAGGCCCATCGCGTACTCGATGCCGGTGCCCGACGCCGAGTAGGTGAGGTAGATGCGTCCGTCGCGGATGAGCACGCTCGCGCCCTCGTTGACGGAGAACACCTGGCACTCCCAGTCGAACTCGGGACGCGTGAGCAGCACGGCGGGCGTCGCGAGCGTCCAGGGGTTGGCCATGCGCGCGATGTAGAGATTGGAGTTGCCCTCGATCGCCAGGTCCTGCTGCGCCCACACCAGGTACTGCTCGCCGCCGTGCACAAAGCTGGTCGCGTCGAGCGCGAAGGTCTCCCAGCCGGTGTCGACCTGGCCGCGCTCGACCCAGGTGCCCGTGATGGGGTCCTCGTCGGTGCACTCGAGGCAGTAGACGCGGTGGTTAAAGGTCTCGGCCGTGTCGGGCTCGTCGGCGCTCGGCGCACCGTTGGGCGAGGCGGCGTAGTAGATGTACCAGGCGCCGTTCACACGGTGGATCTCGGGGGCCCAGATGAGGTTCGACTGTGGGCCGGACTCGTGCTTGGTCCAGATGGTGACCTCGTCGGCTGCCTGCAGGTCCTCGAGGCGCTCCGCGCGACGCAGCACAATGCGGTCGTACAGCGGGTACGAGCCCGTGAAGTAGTACTGGCCATCCACGCGCAGCACGCACGGGTCGGCGCGCTGCAGCACGATGGGGCTCGGGATGCTCTGGACGTTCTGCATGATGACCTCAGTCTTGATGGGCGCGGGTGGCGGTGACCGCCACGCCGGGCGTCCTCAGCGACGGCGCCCGGTTTTTCTAACGTTGTAAATGCTACCTGACGCGGCGCGGGAGGGCCAAGTGCGCGGGGTCCCGGACAGTACACCCGGCCAGCGCGTGAGGCCCCGGCACGCCGCGCGCCATCGATGCGGCGTGCCGGGACGGCTTGCGGAATCAGTCGCGGTCCACGCGCGACAGCTCCTCAATGTCCACCGTCGACGTCGCGACCGTCGGAGTCGCGGGCACCAACTCCGCGAGGGCCGGGTCGAGCTCGAGATCGGTGTCGTTCTGACCCGGAGCCAGGAGGCCCTTGTCGTTGCGCATGAGGAAGCTTGCGGCGACCGTCACGGCCACGATGACCACCGACATGATCAGGTAGGACGACGAGAAGCCGATGGCCTCGTACGCGGCTCCGAACGGCAGCGAGAAGGCGGCCACACCGAGCGACTTGGCGACGCCGAAGCCCAGCATGTAGGCGGTCGCGGAGATCCGCACGTCGAACATCCGGGTGATGTACTTCATCACCGACACCAGCATCAGCGGCATCTCGATCGCGGCGAGCAGGCGCCAGGCGATGAGCGCCTCGGTGGTCGTCACGAGCGCCGAGCCCAGCACGCGCACCACGAGGATCGCGGCGAACAGTTGGAGGCCACGCTTGGCGCCGATCTTGTTGACAAACCACGGCGCGACCAGCATCACGGCGGCCTCGGCGAAGATCTGGATCGTCACCACATTCGCGAACAGGCCCACGGGGTCCCCGCTCTGGACGTGCTGTTCGAAGTAGATCGAGAACTGCTGATCGAAGACGTCGTAGAGGGCGGCGGTGCCGAACATCAGCACCACGAAGCCGACGAAGCTGCGGTCACGCAGCAGGCTCTTGATGGTCTCTTTGCTGACGCGAGCGCCCTCGCCGGGCTCGTCGGACACACCAGCCTGGCGCGCGCCGTCGGGCACCTTCGCCACGAACAGCAGGACGCCGAGCACCAGCGCGCAGAAGGAGGCGGCCCACCAGATCGAATCCGGGTTCACGTTGGTCCAGATCCACCCGCCGACGGCCGTGATCGTTCCACCCGCGATCGAGCCGAACAGGCGGGCGTGGCCGTACTCAAACCCGTTGGCGCGCGACGCACGCTCGTTGAAGGCCTCGACCACGCTGACGCCGGCCAACAGGACGAACGACATGTAGATACCTGCGATGACGGAGGCCCCGATGACGTTCCAGCCCATGAGCGCGGGGAACGCGATCACAAAGAACGGACCCACCATTGCGCCGCACAGCACCACAAAGGAGAACAGGTGCTTGCGCAGTCCAAGACGGTCCTGAAGATAGCCATAGAGCGGCTGCAGGCACAGCGCCGTGATGGCCATCACGGTGTTGATCAGGCCGATGTTGGTCTCGCCCAGACCCGCCTGCTTGAACCACAGACCGTGGAACGAGAAGAAGATCTGCCAGACGGCAAAGTAGAAGAAGTACAGGCCGCCGTAGTTCCAGAACACTCCGCGCTTGAGCGATTCCTTGAGCGTCGACGTGGAGGCGGTCGCGGTGATGGCGCTCATGCGAGCCGTCCTTTCGGTACAGGGGCGCGCGGGCGCGTCCGGGGTAGGAGGGGGCGCGGGGGCCGATGCGTCACTCGGGCTGGCAACGACCGTCACGCAAGCGAGACGGTCACCGAACGAAGAAGCGCGGTGCGGCCGGGGCGGAAGGGCGACGGTCGCGCCGGCGAGGGGCCTCGCGCGAAAGGACCCGTCGTCGGGTCCGTCGTGTCACACTACCTTCCCATTGGGAGCGGTCACAGCCAACGGCCCTAGGTCCCGGTCCGTGTCCGAAATGTGACGCAACCGCAACCGGGGCGTGGCCGAAAACGTCCTGGCAGGCAGCGCCATCATGTGACGATGGACTCCCGCGCATCGAGGCGCCCGTGTTCCACGCGCCCCGCCTGAAAGGACCCTCGATGCGACGCCACCTCACCGCCACGCTTGCCGTCACGACGGCACTGCTGTGCTCGGCGTGCGCTGGCAGCGCCACCGATGAGGCCGCGCCGCTGACCGCTCCCGGGGCCGCCGACATCGCGCCGAGCACCGATCCCGCGGGCATCTATTGGGACACCGTGTCCGGCATCGAGACCGAAGTCGAGGAGATCATCTCGGTCGCGATCGGGCAGTCCTTCCACGACCGCGTGGGCGGCCAGGACACGTCCGTGGCCCTCGCGACCGTCGCGGCGACGGACCTCGCATGGCAGCTCGACGGCGGCTTCGACGAGATCCCGGAGCGCTCTCGCGACGAGGACATCTTGGTCGCCGCCGAAGCGGACCCGGCCTCGATCGGCGACACGTCCGCGGACGCCACCCGCGCCAAGGCCTTCCTCCGCTTCGGCTCCGAGGACTCGCGCGACCATGCGCGTGACTTCTGCCGCATCGTCGCCGAGGGCACGCGCGCGGAGTTCATCGCGGCGGTGGCCGATGCCGCAGACGCCTCCCGTACCGACGTCGCCTCCCCCGCCGCGTCCGGCGCCGAGCTCGCGCCGGTGGTGTGCCCCGAGCTCACCGACGAGTACCTTGAGGCGCTGCGCGAGCTCGGCTCGCTGGGCTGACCTCCGGCGCGACCGCCCCTCGCCGCTCACCCCAGCCGGGCGACGTCCCCGTGCACCTCAAGCCCCGCGGCCTCGCCCGTGTCGGCGAAGACCACCTCACCGGACGCGTCGACCAGTTCCACATGCACGCGCGCGTCGAGCGTCTCCTCGACCCGTTTGTGCATCTGGGTGCGGATGGGCGCGTGCAGCAACCCTCCCCGGCGGCGCTCGGCGCGCAGACGCAACTCCACTCCAGACCGGGCCTTCATACGCCAGGTGATGGTCGCATCGGCCGTCTGAAGTGACGTGACGCGGGCGCCGGTGTAGGTCGCGAAGCGGTGCAGCTCGTCGCCGATCCTCAGCCCCACAATGAAGCCAGGAAAGCTCGCGCGGCCCCACGGGATGCGCGCGATCGACGCGGACAGGCTCACGTCCGGGCGGGAGAAGTGGTTGGTCTGCATCCAGATGTACGCCTGCGGGAACGCGCGGCCCCAGTCCTTTTCGAGGTAGCCGCGCCCGCCGGTGAAGTCGAGTTCGCGGCCCGCGAGGGTCAGCGAGCCCGCGAGGTCGTGGCCGAACGAGACGAGCCCGTGATAGCACTCCATGGTCGGCACCCACGCGTAGCGGCCCATGACGCCGGGCTCGGCCAGGGTCACCGGCCACGGGTCGAGCGGGCTGGCGAAGCGCACGGTGCCGGCGAGCTGCGGACCCTCGAGATCCACGTCGACGCCTCCCGTGCCGAACCGATTGCGGCCCACCGCGACGTTGAACTCGCGCGCATCCGCGAGGAAGTCCGTGACCGGGAACGCGTCGTACCAGGACTCGCCCGTCGAGCCGTCGAGCACCTGGACGAAGGCCTCATCGGGCGCCGTCGCGCCGGGGCCTCCCAGGAAGATGCCGGGAATGAGGGCGAGCCGATGGGTGCGATCCGCGGACACGAGCTTGACGTACCAGCCCTCAAAGAAGCCGCGTCCGCCCTGATACGAGCCGTGATACCCGTCGGGGTGGAGTGTCGCGGCGAACGTGCGCGCCGTGCGCGTGAGGGAGCCGGGGATGCCCATCTCGTCAGCCTACGTGCGGTTGCGGTGCGCGGATAGGGCGGCGACGATGGACCGATGGCTCAGATACTGCTGCTGCACCACGTCCAGGGACTGACCGACGGCGTGCGCACCTTCGCGGACTCGCTTCGGGCCGCCGGGCACACGGTTGCGGTGCCCGACCTCTTCGACGGAAACTCGTTCGCCACGATCGAGGACGGCTTTGCATGGGTGCGCTCGCAGGGCTTCGAGTCGGTTCGCACACAAGGCCTGCAGGCGGCCGATGCCATGGCCGGCCCGGTCGTCTATGCCGGACTCTCGTTTGGGGTCACCATGGCGCAGCGGCTCGCGCAGACGCGACCCGATGCCGCCGGGGCGCTGTTGCTGCACTCGTGCATGCCCGTATCGGAGTATTCCGAGTCGTGGCCCGCGGGCGTGCCCGTGCAGATTCACGGGATGACGGGCGACGAGTTCTTCGACGAGGACCTGCCGGCGGCGCGGGCGTTGGTCGATGCGGCTGATGATGCGGAGCTGTTCGAATACGACGGCTCCGCACACCTGTTCACGGACGCGTCGCTGTCCGACTACGACGCCGCGGCGACGTCGCTCGTGATCGAGCGGGCGCTGTGCCTGCTGGAGCGGGTCTAGCCGCGCAACTCCGTCTGTGCCCGGGACAGCAAAGCCAGGGCGCGGACGCTCTCCCAGTTGCCGGGCCTCAGACCGTCAGCCGTGGAGGCCGCGCGGGCGAGGAGCGCCGCGGCATCGGGCGTGCCCTTGGCCGACAGGGCGAGCACGGCGAGCGCCTCGACGCTCTCCCAGGTACCGGCCTTGAGCTGCTCGGCGGCTGCGACCGCCGTCGCGCGGGTCGACGCCCCGGGGTCGTAGCGGGTATCCATGCGCACCTCCGTGGCGGGGCACTGGCGGGCCCCTCACCGCATAGTGGCACGCGCCGGGCGCCTGCGGAAGAGCCACGTCCACGGATACGATGCGGGCATGGCGAGACCTGCACCGATCGACGACGTCTCCAAGGGCGAGGGCGTGCTGCGCCTGGGCCAGTTCCTGCAGATGGCGGGCCTGGTGGACTCCGGCGGCGAGGCCAAGGAGGTCATCCGCGAGGGCCTCATCACCGTGAACGGAGAGGTCGACGAGCGCCGCGGCCGCCAGCTCGCCGTGGGCGACGTGGTGGCGTTCGGCGGGCGCCGGGCCCGCGTCGCGGAGTAGGCGCTCGCCGATTGCACGCGGCGAGCCACTTAGTGCCCGCTTCTCAGCGCGCATGCTCCCTACGAGCCATTCAGTGCCCGCTTTTCGCCGCAACCGTGCACCAGGTGGCTCCCAGCGCGCACGCACGAGCACGAAGCGGAGGAGAGCGCCCCACGGACCTAAGCAAAAGGCCCCGATCCGCATGGACCGGGGCCTTCTCGATGGAGCCGCCTAAGGGAATCGAACCCTTGACCTATTCATTACGAGTGAATCGCTCTGCCGACTGAGCTAAGGCGGCGTGCACCCCCCGTGAGGAGGTGCGGTCCACCATGATAGCGGGTCAGCAGCGAGTTCCCGAATCCGGCAAGACCTCGTCCACCAGGAAGCCGTCGACGTTGTCGATGATGCACTGGTTGGAGCGCCCGTACGCCGTGTGACCCTCGCCGTCGTAGGTCAGCAAGGGTGCGTCGAGTTGGGTCGCCATGGCCTCGGCCCATGCATACGGAGTGGCGGGGTCGTTGGTCGTCCCGACCACCACGATGCGGCCCGCGGCGCCGGCCGCTGCCTCGTCCAGGGAGTCCACAATCTGCGCGTCCGAGACCGGCCACCCCTCGCATCCGGTGCCCGAGGCGAACCACCAGCCGAACGTCGGCGACGCCTCCTCGGCCTCGACCGTGAAGTCCGCGATCTCGTCGTAGGTGACCGGGTCCTCCTCGGCGCTGTCGGCACAGTTCACGGCCGTGAACGCCCACGTCGAGTTGGTGAGGTACGTGTCCGAGGCGGCGTCGCGGTCAAAATACAGATTCGCGAGCTGGTACATGATCGCGCCGGTACCCGTGGTTTCGATCTCCCGGAAGCCCTGCGTGAGGTAGGGCCACGAGTCCTCCGAGTACAGCGTCACGATGATGCCGTACAGCAGCAGGTTGCGGTTCAGCCGGTAGGTGCTGAGGGTCTGGAGCGGCTCCTCGAGCGCCTGGTCCAACATCGCCGTGGTCTCAGCTAACCCCTCGTCGACCGTGTCGCCCAGCGGGCAGTTGCCCTGGTCGATGCACCACTCGAGGTAGTTGCGGTACGAGTTCTCAAAGCCCGCCGCCTGGCCCAGGGTCAGCTCCTGGCCGTCCATCTCCACGTCGAGCGCGCCGTCGAGCACCATGCGGCCCACGTTCTCGGGGAACACCTCCGCATAGGTCGCCCCCAGCTGCGTGCCGTAGGAGAAGCCCAGGTAATACAGCTCATCGTCGCCCAGCACCGTGCGAATCACGTCCATGTCGCGCGCCGCGCTGACCGTGTCGACCTCGGTAAGGAAGTCGCCCGTCTCCGCCAGGCAGCCGGCCGCGAACTGCTCGGTGCGCGCCACCTCGGCGTCCACGTCGTCCTGGCTCTCGATCACGACATCGGCCATGTAGTAGTCGTCGATCACGCCGTCGGGGCCGCACTGCACGGGGGTTGATTCGCCCACGCCGCGCGGGTCGAATCCCACGATGTCGTACGCGTCCAGCAAGTCGTCGCCCGCGATCGTCGCGAGGTATTCGGTCATGTCCAGGCCCGAGCCGCCCGGCCCGCCGGGGTTGATCAGCAGCGAACCGATGCGCTCGCCCTGGCTGCGCGCCGGGTGGCGGTTGATCTCGAGGCTGACGGTCTCACCATCCGGCTCGTCCCAACTCAGCGGCACCTGCAGCGTGGCGCATTCCACTTCGCCGCACGCGCTCCAGTCGACACCCTGGCGGTACACGTCAGGTAGATCCGTGACATTCGGGGCGGCCGATGCCGTGGCACCCCCCGTGCTCGTCTCCTGTTCCGTGGGGCTCACCTGGGTCTTGTCGGGGATGCAGGCGGTGAGGATCAGCAGGCTCGCCGCGGCGAGCGCCGCGACGCGGAGCGGGGATGTCATGGCGCCAGCCTACGGGGCGCGGGTAAGACTCCGATGGCGCCGATCAGGCGGCGACCCGGGGGCGCAGCGCGAGAGCCATCGCCTCCATCGCGAGGACCGGCGAGACGTTTCCCGCGAGGCGCTTGCGGGCCTCGGCGAGGGCGTCCAGGCACCGCAGGGTGTCCGACAACTGCGTGCGCCCCGCGAGCTGCTCAATGTGTCCGCGGTGGGATTCGTTGACGAGCGCCTGCCCGGCACCCACCTGGAGGACCGAGACGTCACGGTACAAGCTCATGAGGTCCACCAGCGCGCGGTCGAGGACGTCGCGCTTGTGCCGGGTGGCACGGCGCTTCTGGTCCTCCTCGAGCTGCTTGACCTGGCTGCGCAGCGCGGGCGGGAGGCGGCCACCGTCGTCGGCGCCCAGGGTGCGCAGCAGCTCGTTGCGCTCGGCGACGTCGCGCTCCTCGGTGGCGGCCTTCGCGTCTTCCTCGGCCACGGCGACAAGATCGGCGGCGGCGAGCACGGCGTCCCCCACTCCCCTGATCTCCGTCGCGAGGGCGAGGATCTGCTCGCGGCGCGCGCGGGCATCGGGGTCACGGGCCAGACGTCGAGCGACGCCGATGTGGCTCTGCGCCGCGTAGGCGCACTCCCGCGCGAGGCCGGGCTCGACGCCGTCGCGCTCGACCAGCAGACGCGCGACGTCCTCGGGGTCCGGCACGCGTAGGCCCACGTGCCGCGAGCGCGAGCGGATGGTCACCATCACGTCCTGGGCGCTCGGCGCGCACAGCACCCAGACGGTGCGCGCGGGCGGCTCCTCGATGGACTTCAGCAAGAGATTGGTGGTGCGCTCGGCCATGCGGTCGGCGTCCTCGACGATGATGATGCGCCAGCGCCCCTCGGACGGGCGCGACTGCGCCGTCGCCACCAGGTCGCGCACCTCGTCGATGCCGATGACCACCTTCTCCGTGGCCAGCACCGTGACGTCGGCATGGACGCCGGAAAGTGCCGTGGTGCAGGCGCGGCACTCACCGCAGCCGCCGTCGACGCACTGGAGTGCGGCGGCGAAGGCCCTCGCCGCGACCGAACGGCCGGAACCAGGGGGGCCGGTGACGAGCCACGCGTGCGTCATCGCCTCGGGCCGCTCGGCGGCCGCCCGCAGCGGCACGACCGACTCCTGCTGGCCCACCAGCTGGTCCCAGACGGTCATGGCGTGCCCCAGGGCTCGAGCCCCACGGGCTCCGCCGGCACCGGCGGCAACCCCGCGGCGGCCATGGATTCCGCAACGGCGGCGGTCACGTCCGCCGCCACCTCGTCGATGCTGCGTGCGGCGTCGATCACCGCGTAGCGCGCGGGTTCGAGCGCGGCGCGATCAAGGAACGCCTGGCGGATCAGGTGCTGATGCTCGGCGGTCTCTCGCTCCACGCGGTCCAGGTCGCGGTCGAGCCGCTCGGCGTGCGGCTCCATGTCGAGCACCACCGTGAGGTGAGGCACCAGATCCTCGGTGGCCCAGCGCGAGATGCGCTCGACCTCGTCTCCGAGTCCGCGGGCTCCGCCCTGGTAGACCACGGACGAGTCAATGTAGCGGTCCTGGATCACCACGCCGCCGGCCTCCAGCGCGGGGCGAACCTTGGTCGCAATGTGGTGGGCGCGGTCGGCGGCATACAGCAGCGCCTCCGCCCGCGGAGCGACGTGGCCGCCGTGCATGATCGCCTGGCGCAGCTCCACACCCAGGTCCGTGCCGCCCGGCTCCCGCGTCACGGTGATGTCCCGACCGGCGGCGCGCAGGTGGGTCGCGAGACGGTCGATCTGCGTGGTCTTGCCCACGCCATCGCCGCCCTCAAACACCACGAAGAAGCCGCTCATGCGACCAACCTACCGGCGGGGGCTGACACGAGCGGACGGGGAGTGGAGAACGGGAGCCGGCCACGGCATCGGCCGGATGAAAAACTGCGGCGAGCCCCTTGAGCTGCCGATAGGACTGGGGAGACACTGGTCACTGAGGGGTGACATGAGACGCGTGGCGATTCTTGTGGCGGCGATGATGGCATCGCCGCTCGTGGCATGCGCGCCCGAGCCGCCGACGGCGGTCTTTGTGGGCGACGCCGCGGCGCTGGTCGCCCCGACGAATGCGCCCTCGTGGGTGGACTCCGTGTCTGCGTCACAGGGGTGGACTGAGATTAATGCGGGCTGCTCGGACTCGGGCTATACGCAGCGCGGCACCGTGTGTATGGCGACGTTCCGCGAGCAGCTGCCCGCGCTGGTGCCGGACGAGCCCGATGTGGTGGTGGTCTCGGGCGGCGTGTCCGACCTGGACGCGACGCCCGGCGAGATCCGTGCGGCGGTGCGCGCGACGTACCTTGAGGCGCGCGAGACGTTCCCCGACGCGACCATCTACGCGGTGGCGGGTCTGGCGACGGGGCCGTCCGACGCCGTCTCGGTTCTGGATGACGCCGTCGCGGAGGCGGCGACGTCCGTGGGCGCCATCTACGTCGACGTCAGCGAGCCGCTCACGGACCCCACTCTCATGGCCGACGACGGCTCCTTGACCGCGGCGGGGCACGCCGCGGTCGCGGAACTGACGTCGAACGTCATCAGCGCGGAGTAGGTCTCCTAGTTCTTCACGATCTCGATCGCGGACACCTTGGGCTGGTCCACCGTCGAGACAAGCGAGATGTTCAGCGTGCCATCCACGACGGAAACCGTGTTGGTGGTCGTGTAGGCGGTCATCGGGGCGACCTGGGCGTTGAGGTCCAGGTTCACGATCTCCGTGGTGCCGCCCTCAAAGTTCACTGAGAACACCCGCTTGCCAGTGCCGCCCGTGCCGCCGCCGGTGGCGCCGTGGTAGATCTCTGCGAAGTGCATGGTGACGCTGTAGCCACCGGACCCCGCAACGGGAATGGCGTAGTTGATGGTTCCCGGGGACGCAGTGGTGCTGCGCTCCGTGAGGTAGAGCACGTCGTCGGTGGTGTTGGCGATCTGGGTCACCGCGCCGTTGGTGTATGTCTTGGTATTCACACCCGTGACGTACGGGGTGTCAGCGACCCACGTGTTGCCGCCCGTCGTCACCGTCGGACCGCCCGCATTGATGCGGATCGCCGGCTCGTCGACGGCTGAGGTGTCGATAGCCGTCGCGGCTCCCGGAGTGGCATTGCCCGTCGCGTCGAGGGCGACGATCCGGTAGAAGGTGGCCGCGGCACTGGGCGCCCCGGTGTCGCGGAACGAGTTGCCCGTGACGATGGCCGTGCCGCTGGCCGCGGTCCAGGGCCCGGACACGAATGCGGAGCGCTCGACGCGGTAGCCCATGAGGTCGGCATCGGTCGACGGAGCCCAGGTGAGGTCCACGCCGCTGCTGTCCGCCTCGCCCGTGGGCGCCGCGGGAGCCGCGGGAGCCGTCGCGTCTGGGGTGACGGGCAGCACGTTGGTGACGAGGTAGACGTTGTCCTGGAAGTCACAGTTAGTCGGGCCCACCCCACACTGGCTGACCGAGCCCACGTAGTCGTGACCCACCCACCAGGACCCAGGCACCACGTCACCGTCGACGTCCTTGAACGGCCAGGTCTTGACCGCCATGTAGTCCGTGCGGTTGGTGGACTGCCCGGCCACAGCCATATCGAACGTGGCAGCGGGGTTGTTGATGGTGAGCGTGACGGGGTTGCCGGCGCCGGTCTTGGGGAACAGCGACTGGGCGTCGAGCCCCGTCATCGACACGGAGCTGCTACCGATGCGCAAGGTCTCGGTGCCGCCCTGGCCGTGGAATGAGGCGAGCTGCACCGCCTGTACGGGCTTAGACGAGTCGAGCCGCTTCCATAGCGTGGAGCGCACCTCTTCGCCGTTGAGCGGGGAGCCGTGGTTCTCCGAACCGTTGCCCAGTCCCAGGTCCTCGGCACCGACGAAGGTGTCGCTCTTGAAGAGGTCGACGATCTGGCCGAGGCTCAGTTCACTGCCGCCCTCGGGCTGCGCCATGTATCCGGCGCGAAGCTCGATGGGGGTCTGCGCCGCACCCACGGAGCTCGACGCCACTGTGAGAGTGGCGGACCGGATGCCCTTGGCGCCGCCCGAACCGATGAATTGGACGGTGAGGTCCTGAGACTCGCCGGGCTCGAGGATGAGCGGCAGCGTGGGCGCGTCAACCAACTGGAACTGGCCCGCCTGGCCACCGCCCAACGTGAGCGCGGTAATGCGCAGGTCCTTGGCGCCCGTGTTCTCGACCTCGACGGTCGCGCTGTCGTAGGTCCGGTACAAAAGTGTGGGCGTCTCGCCGGTCGACGTGGTGCCGCTGTTCATGCGGTGCATGGTGAGTACATCGTCGTAGAGCCCGGGGATCGGCTCGCCGTTGGGCTGGTGAGGAATCTGCGTGTTGGTGAGCTCGAGCATGCCGCCGATGTCAAGCACGGTGAAGGTGATCGTGCGGGTCGAAACGCGGTCCTCGGAGTCGGTCACCTCGAACACCACCTCGTACTCCCCCGGCTCGTCGAGCGTGAAGGGCTCGGTGTAGTCGACGGGAGTGGTGCCGTCGATCGAGTACGTGAACGACGCGATCGTCGCACCGGTTGCCGCGAGCGCCTGGGCCTCGACCTCGACCACGCCGCCGTCGTAGGCGTCAGCGATGGCCGCACCGTTGCCAGAGATACTCAGGCTCGGCGCGCTCAGCGCAGTTCCGGCGATAGTGACCCAGTTGACCTTGGTGTTGATACCGGTCGGGGTCAGCGTGAGCTTGCCGTCGCTGACGAGCACCTCGGCGCTGCCGCTCGCGAACGGCGTCCCCGTCGTGGGCGTGAAGCCCTCGATGAGCGGCTCGCCCTCGGCCGCGAGGCCATGGACCGAGTCGGTGTACTCGCCGTCACCCACGGATGCGGTGACGGTGTAGGTGCCGTTGGCGAGGGCGTACTCCCAGGTGCCCACGGTGCCGTCGGTGATCGTCGAACCCGTAGTCGTCACGTTCTGCATAAGGATCAGGCCCTGCTGCAGCGGGTTGCCTGTGGGAGTGGCGCGCAGGCGCGTCATGGACGAGCGGTCGAATGGCGCGCCGTCGACGAGCCAGCCGTAGCCCGTGGTGTCGTTGTACGCCGCACCGGTGTCCGCCGACCATCCGGCGGGGACGGTGGCCGTCGACGGGCGGAACGTGACCTGCGCGGTCGTGGTGGGCTCGCTGGGCTCAAGGGCATCACCCTTGATGGATACCCAGTTGATCTTGGTGTTGCCCTCGGTCGCGTTGTCCACCACGTCGGTGTAGTCGGTGGAGACGGTCAGGCGACCGTCGGTGACCTCCACCGTGCGCACACCGGTTTGGAACGGGGTGGTCGTCGTGGGTACGAATCCGTTGATGATGGGCTGGCCCTCGACGTAGACACGGTGCGTGGAATCGAGGTAGTTCGCGTCACCGACGGACACCGCGATCTCATACGTGCCGTTAGGCACCTCGTACTCCCAGTAGCCGTCCGTGTAGGCCGGCTGCGTGACGTTGTCGAGGAACGAGTAGGTCTTGAGGCGCTCATCGCTGGGGTAGGCGATTCCGCTCAGGGCTCCCGTGCGGTAACGCGTGGCGACCGTGCGGTCCACCGGCTGGTCGTTCGCGGCGTTGACCCAGCCAAAGCCTCGCTCAGAGCTGAAGGCCCCGCCCGTCTCCGCGGTCCATCCGTCGGGGACAGGGGCCGATGCGGGCTGGAAGTTGACCTTGACCTGAGCCCCATCCGACGGGTCGTCTCCGCCGGGGTCCGTCACCGTGAGCGGCACGATGTCGATGAAACCGATCTTGGTGTTGGTGCCCCCGATCGGGTCGATGGTGAGGTGCTCATCGGTGACCTCGATGGTTCGCGTTGAGATCTGGTGGTGCGTATTCGTACCCGCAGCGCCCGTGGGGCTGAACGGGGCGATGACGTTGACACCTTCGGCATTGATCACGTGGACCTCGGGGTCGCTGTTGACCGCGGGGTCACCCGCGCCCACCGTGACCTCGTACTCGCCATTGGGCAGTTCGATCTCCCAGTAGGCATCGATCTTGGTCCCGTTGAAGGTGGCCGGGATCGACTCCGGTTGCATGTGCATGATGCTGTCGAGGCGCATGTCGGGCTGGCTGGTGCCGCGGTCGCGGCCGTTGCCCGGCGTGGTTCCTCCGACGGAGATGTCGAGGTCGACCTCCGTGTCGAGGTCCTTCCAGCCGTACACCAGACCACTGCCCTGGTCGCCGCCCATACGAGGGCCATACGCCTGGCCATAGTCACGGATGTAGCCGGCCGCGAGATCGCCCGATGCGGTGGTGAAGTCGACCTTGATGGCGTCGCCACCCGAGCCGGTGTCCGTCACGGGCTTGATGCCAGAGACGAGGAACACGTAGTCCTGGTAGTCGCCGTTGTCGGCGTCCTCGAAGGCCAGGATGTAGGTGTTGGCGATGCGCACTCCGTTGCGGTTCTCCGCCGGGTAGATGCGTGCGCGGTGTGCGCTACCGGCCGGGGTGTTGAGCCGGTCCTCCGTGAAGCCGTAACGGGTGAAGTACGGCGAGTAGTAGTAGAAGCCGAACTCGTCAGTGCTGGGGTTGAAGGACAGCGTCGATCCGGCTGTGGCGGGGGGCAGGAGCGACTGGTAACCGCCTGACTTGGTACCGTCCATCTCGCCGAGCGCCACACGGTCAGCGGCGCTGCCGTCTCCCGTGTACCAGCCGAAGCCGACGGTGTCCGCAGGTGCGTACTGCGCCAGCGGCTTCCAGGTGACGGGGCCAGTGCCGGACTTCGTGAAGAGAGGCTCAAGCACCTCGTCACCCTTGGCGAGCGGGCTCATCCCGCCTGCCAGGTTGGTCCAGCCCACGTTGACCTCGTAGCCGAGCGTGCCGAGGACCTGGTCGAGCGTGGGCTCGTATCCGCCCTGGATGCCGACCATGGCGAGGCCGTACAGCGGCACCGTCGCGGTCGACTCTCCGCCCGTCACCACCAACTGCGCGGACCGCTCTCCTCCCGTGGTGCCGGGAGTGAAGCGCACCGAGAAGGTGGCCGATGCTCCGGGTGCGAGGGTCGACGGAACGGTCCCCTGGATCGAGAACTCGCCGGCGTTGGCGCCGGAGATGGCCGCCGCGAGGCTTTGGTTCTCGGTGGACTCATTCGTCAGGGTGATGCTTTCGACATCCGTGCGGTGCGCGGCCGTCGAGTCGACCAGGTCCCCGTTACTCGTGACGGCCGAGAACACCAGCTCATCCTTGTTGGAGGTGACCTTTGCAGCCCGCTGGCTAGCGGGGACCCGTAGGAGGAACAGCGCCTGCGAGCTTCCCGCACGGTCGTACTGGTTCACGTAGAGGTTGCCGTTGCGGGTGTCCTCCACCACCTCGAGCGGGTCGTTGAAGCCACCCACGCCGCCGATGGTGCTGTTCGGGACGCCGGTGATGCCGACCTCGGTCTGTGCACCCAGGATCTTGCCGGTGACGGGGTCGGCCTGCAGGAAGATGAGGTCGTTGTTGTTCGAGAAGCGCACCACGATGATGCGGTTCTCGAGCTGACCGCCGAACGTCTTGCTCTGGTACTCGAGGGTGCCGTTGGGGCTCTTGTTGTACTCGAAGTCGTAGGCGACGCCCTTGTAGTGCGACTCGGGAAGCGTGCCCGAGGGGTACTTCGAGCCGCCCTGTCCCGCCCACTGGGGCGGGTTGGCCGGGTCGTTACCCTCGTGCAGCACAAACTCACAACGCGTGGGGTTCGGGTGGCCGTAGTAGCCGCCCTCGACCACGTCATACAGGTGGTCGCGCTGGGTCGGGTGGTTAGAGATCGCCGGCACCGAGCGCGGCGTGTAACTGGGGTCGCGCTCCTCGCGTGCGAGGCACGCGGCGGTGACGTCCTGGCCGTTCACCGAGCTATAGCCGGGGATACCCGATGCGGCGACACGCGTCCACGTGTTGGTAGCTGCGTTGTAGTTCACACCGGGGCTGTTACCTCCACCGGCGGTGCCATTGGTGGACACGTAGATGTGACCGTTCGAGTGATACGTGAGGTCGTACGCGTTGCGGATGCCGGTCGCGTAGATCTGCAGCGCGGCGTCCTCTGCCCACGGGTTGTAGGGGCTCGCGGGGTTGTAGCCGTTGCGAGAGTCCTCGCCCGAGTTGCCCGACGGAGCCGTCTGAACCAGCAGCGGGTTGTCACCCTCGGCATCGGCCACCGCGGCCTGCACTCGCGGGTGGTCCGTGTCGAAGTGGAGCAGTGCGGCGGTGAGCAGCTGCTCGCCTCGCTGACCCCATGAGTTGTCGAGGTCACCCGCAGCCTGGTTCGAGCCCTGGAGGACGTAAATGTCGCCGCCGGGGCCATAGACCATGGAGTTGGTGAGGTGGTCAGACTGGGATCGAGGCAGACCTGTGAAGATCTTCTTCTCGTTCTCGAGGTTGGGGCCACTGAGCATGCTGATGCCACTGATGAACTGGTTCTGTTCGTTGCCCACGTTGGCGGACGTCTTTGTCACCCACACCCGGAGGTCGCCCGCGGTGCTGGACTCGTCGAAGAGCAGGCCGATCATCGCGTACCCCTGGTAGCCCAGGTCGGTCATGTTCGACAGGGCACCCGTCTCCTCATTCACATCGAAGCGGAACAGACCCTGTCCGATGGTGGTGCCGTACAGGCGCTCGTCCGGGCCGAAGGTGAAGGAGGCCCAGTACTTGTTGACGTTCGGGAGGTTGATCTGCACCTTCTCGAAGGCCACGTTCGTCAGCGGCGTGAACTCCTCACCGCCCACGATCACGCCGTCGCCGGTCGTAAAGATCGACGTAAACGGCACGAACGGGAGCCCGAAGAGGTCCTTGACCTCGGCGCTCACGGTAAAGCGGTACGTCGTGTTCGGCGCGAACTCACCGTCCGGGTCGAAGTTGATGGTGTCGTTGCCGCCCGAGGTGTTCACGGAACCGGGCACCTCCGCGCCCGTGGCCACGTTGAAGACCTTGACGTTGCCCGGCATGGTCGTGTCGTCCACGCCGCCGCCCGCGTGAACGCGAGCGAAGGTGGCTGCGACACCTCCGGTGACGTCGGCGTCGGTGGAGCGGTTGAGCGGGTTCACGACATCGATGTGGGGGCGATCCACCTCGAGGCCCACGATCTCGACGTAGGCCATTTTGGTGTTGAACCCACCCCGGGCGTCGATGGTGAGGCGGCCGTCGTAGACGCCCACCTCCGTGGTCACGGTCTCGAACTCGTCGGCCGCCGAACCCTGGAACCCTTCGATGGCGACCGACCCCTCGACGTTGATCACGTGGAGGGAGTCATACTCGGTGGCACCCATCTGGTCGCCCACGGCGACGGTCACCTCGTAGAGGCCGTCGGGAACCTCGATCTCCCAAGTGCCGGGCGTGTGGACGCCGTTGGTGCCGTTGCCGCCGTCCACGTCGCCGTACTGCATGTGAATGATCGTGTTGAGGTTCGAGTCGATACCCGCGCGGGCACGGTCACGGCCGTTACCCGCGAGGGACAGCTCGTGGCCATCGGCGTCGACCCACCCGTAGGTGAGGCCCTCGCCCTGGGTGGACCCCGTGCGCTCGCCGTAGGCCTGACCCCAGTCGGCCACGTAGCCTGCCTGCGGCACGCCTCCGGTGGCGAGGAAGTCCACGCTGATGTCGGTGGTGTTGGGCACGCGCGGTGTCGCGTAGACCTCGTTGGAGGGATCTGAGGCGTTGTCCGACGAGTCGACGGCGACAACCTGGTAGAAGTACGTGGTGTTGTTGTCGACCATGGTGTCGGTGTACGTGGACTCGGTCACGAGTTCGGAGCCCGACACGACCACGTTACCGGTGTGCGCGCCGGTCTCAAGCGACCGGTAGACCCGATACCCGGCGAGGTTGCCCGCCGATACCGCGTCCCAGGTCAGGGTGACCTCGGCATCGTCGACCGTGGCCGCGAGGTTCGCGGGCGCCGCGGGCGGCTCCTCGTCACCCACGATGATGCCGGGGGCCTCATTGGAGGCGACCGACTCGTTGCCCGCGGCGTCAACGGCGGTGGCGATGTAGAAGTACGCGGTGTTCAGCAGGGCACTGGTGTCCTTGAAACTAGTGCCGATCACCGGAGTCGCCGTCAGCAGCACACCCGTCTCAGGCGTGACGCCCGGCGCCACACCGCGGTACACGTTGTATCCGGCGACGTCGTCCGAGGTTGAGGCGAGCCACTGCACGGTGAGTCCGTCAGCAGCGTTGGCGATGTTGATCACGGTGGGCGCAAACGGAGCCGTGGTGTCTGTGCCGTCGGGGCTCTCCCAGTCCACGGCGATGGCTGCTGCGCTGCCGCGCTGCACATACTCAACGACGATGTCGTGCAGCCCGGCGTCCAACACGACGTCCACGCTCGTGCTGAGACCACGGGTCCACTGGTCAGACTCGTAAACCACGGCCCCGTCGACGAGCAGTCGCGCCCCGTCGTCGTGGAGCACGGAGAACGTGTAAGTCCCAGCCAACTCGGCATCGAGCTCGCGCTCAAAGCGTGCCGAATAGTAGGTCGCAGGGACGCCAGCGAGGGGAGAAGTCCCTGCGGGAAGGCTTCGGTCAAGGTCGTCCAAGCACTCCGAGGCGATCGGCAGGCCCTGCAGTTCCGCGCCCAGGAAGTACGAGCCCGTCCACTCCGCTGCCGAGCACACACCCGTCGACAGGACGTCCCAGTCGACGACCAGTTTCGCCGTGTTGTACTCCTGGAAATACTCCACCATCAACGTGTGGACGCCCTCCGCGAGCGGAACGGCAACGCGCTTTGTCACATCTCCGCTGGACTTCACGAAAGCGTCGAACACCACTTCACCATCGACGAGGAGTCGGGCGCCGTCGTCGTGCATCAGAGAAAAGACGTAGGTCCCAGCGTCATCCACGATCAACTCGCGCTCGAAACGTGCTGAGTAGTTGTACGCGGCGACTCCCGGAATCGGGGACTGTCCCTTTGCGAGGCTTCGGTCGATCTCGGTGGCGCACTCGGACGCTACTGGCTCACCCTCGAGAGAGATTCCCGCGAAATACGTCACTGACCACTCGGCAGACGTGCACGTACCGCGAGGAGCGGGCTCCCACCCGACCACGAGCTTCGCACTCGCCCACTTCTGCGAGTATTCAACTTCGACGACGTGCTCGCCCGCGTCGAGATCGACTACCGCCTGGGCTCCGCGATCACCGCTCGACACGGTGAACTGGTCATAGACCGCCTCGCCATCGACCAAGATCCGAGCGCCGTCGTCGTGCACGATCGAAAAGACGTAAGGTCCTGCCTCGGCAATATCGACGGTCCGCTCGAACCGCGCCGAGTAGTCATACGAGCGCACGCCATCCATCGGCATCTCACCGCGCTCGAACGACCGGTCAATGTCGGTCACACACTCTGAGGCGATCGCATCGCCTTCTAGCGCTGTTCCCGCAAAATACTCAACAGTCCATTCGTCCGCTGTGCACTCCGTCGCCACGTCCACGGCCCAGCCCACGGTCAGCTTCGCCTGCGCCCATTGTTGGAAGTACTCGATGACGAGCTCATGTTCACCAGCGTCGAGCGCCACTGGGACGAACCGGGTCACGTCACCGTTGGACTTCACGAACTGGTCGTAAACCACCTCACCGTCGACGAGCAGTCGCGCGCCGTCATCGTGAGCGAGTGAGAAGACGTACGACCCTGCTTCGGCGATGTCGACCGTGCGCTCGAACCGCGCCGAGTAGTCATACGAGCGCACGCCATCCATCGGCATCTCACCACGCTCGAGGGCTCGATCGATTTCGGTCAAGCACTCCGACCCGATCACTTCGCCCTCGAGCGCCGTGCCGGCAAAGTACTGCACGGTCCACTCCCCGGCGAGGCACTCGCCAGGCTCGACATTCACGTCGACCGTCGCGTTCGCCGCCGCGGACGGGACTGACGTGAGGTCGTCCTCGCCGACCGCGATCACGACGTAGAAGTACTCGGTGCCAGGCACCGCGGTGGTGTCGTCGAACTCGAGCTCGATGATCGCGCTCTCGCCAGACAGCGGCGTCACGTCCGTCGACACCTCGCTCGAGGTGCCACGGAAGACCTGGTAACCCTCGGCATCGGCCACCGCATCCCACTCGACCAGGATGCTGTCGGCATCGGCCGTTGCCGTCACGTTTTCGGGTGCCGCCGGGGCTACCGCCTCGGCGGGAATCTCCACCGACTGCTCCGGCGCGGCCCCCGAGGTCGGTGCCGTCGTCGACTCGGCCACCACCGTGTAGTAGTACGTCACGCCGGGCTCGACGGTCGAGTCGGTGTACGTGGTCCCAGTGACAGCCTCGCCGTTCAGTGGAGAGTCGAGGGCCACGGGAGTGGTCTCGCTACGGAACACCTGGTACCCCTCGGCGCCGTCGACGGCGGTCCAGGTCAGGTCGACCGACGCCTCGTCGGCGCCAAGCGTCGCCGTGAAGTCGGCAGGTGCCACGAGCGGTGCCGCCTCGACCTCGTAGATCTCGACGAACGACAGCTTGGTGTTGACACCGCCGGTCGGGGCGACGGTGAGCTTGCCGTCGGTGACGTCGACCTCGACCACACCCTGCTCGAAGTACAGCGGCGCGGCTCCGTTGAACCCGTCGATAGCGGTCTCGCCCTCGACGACCACCGTGTGGCTGCTATCGAAGTTGCCGTCGCTCGTGTCACCCGCGGCGACCACGACGGCGTATGTGCCATTCGGGACGTCAAGCTCCCATACGCCCTGCTCGGAGTTCACTCCGTTGGTGGGTAGAGGGTCCAGGGGCCCCGTGGTCGACTGGCCGTACTGCATGTGAATGATCGAGGTCAGGCGCCCGTCGGTGATGCCGTTGGTGTTGCTCCTGACGCGAGTGTTCGGACCGAAGTTGAAGGGCGTCCCGTCGTCGGCGGTGATCCAGCCGAATCCGGCAGCGACACTGTAGGGGGCTCCGTTGTCGCGGGTGTAGCCGTCCGCGAGCGCACCGGCTTCGGTCGTGAAGTCGTACTTGCCCACCAGGTCACCGTCGGGTGCCGGGGTTTCGACCGTCGGCGTCAGTATCCCCGTCAGCGACTCGTTCCCGGCTTCGTCGACAGCGTGGACGGCGTAGACCCACTCCTGCCCGACAAACACGCGCGTGTCGGTGAATGTCGTCCCCGCCACCAACTCATCGCCGCTGAGAAGGTTCGCCGCCACCGCATCGACCGGAGAGGCTGCCGCGCGGTACACGCGGTAGCCCTCGACGTCGTCGTCAACGGATGGAGTCCAGGTCAAAGCAGTCGAGTCGGGCTCGGCATCGACCGAGAGGCCCTCGGGAGCCTCCGGCGGCACGGTGTCGAGCTCCACGACGGAGAAGTCAGCGAACCCAAACGGGACCGGCGTGGTGAGCGAGTCCATGTTGCGACGGGTGGCGAAGACTCCGCCGAAGGCCGTCGTCGCCGGGTCTGACGTCGCCTCGGGAAGGAGGCTGCCGTCCGCGAAGCTCGCGGGAAGCCCCACCTCGCCCAGCTCGACGGTAGCGGCCGCACCGATCGCGTAACTTGCGCTCGCCGTGCCCGTCACGGCATCGAGGGTCAGGGTCAAGGTGACCGGTGTCGCATCGGTGATCGGCACATTCGCCGACGTCACCTGGTCGTCGGTGGGAGCCGACGTGTCCATCGCCCCGCCGATCTCACGCGCCAACTGGACCTGACGGCTCGTGCCGGAGGTGAGCACCACGAGCTTGACGTAGTTGTCGTCATCCGGACCGAACCAGAGACCACCCTGTGCGGAGTTGGTCGCGTTGCTGGGCACCGACACCGTCGTCGTCAACTGAACCTTCGCCCCTGCCGAGGCCAGCGGGACACCGAAGGCGTTGTCCTGGGTGTTGCGGAAGCGATCGGTACCGGAGGGTCCTTGGGTGATGTACTGGATTCCCTTCGTCGCATCGATGACGAGGCTCCCGCCAGCGAGGCTCACGAATTGAGGGAGGTAGTAGCCCTGATAGAGGCCACCTGGGTCCGCACCACCGGTGCCGGTGGTCTGCTCTGAGGTCGAGGGCTGCACCATCGTGAAGCCAATGTCACCGCCCAGCGCGCCGACCCCCGCGTGCAGCCCCTCTTCCGTGCCGTCAAACGTGAGCGAGACGTCATTGGTCGCGACGAGCTCGTCGAGCGGAAGAGGCGAGTACGAGGAAGGCCACGTGCTCACATCCGGGTCATACGTGAAGTCATGCGCCGAGGCGGCGGGAGCTGTGACTCCCGTCACAAGCAACGCCAGCGCGGTGATCGCCGCGGCGTTCCACCACGCGTGATGCGACATCGAACGGTGGGTTCCGGCGTGAACAGGCGTGCTCTTCGACATTCCACTAGCCCCTCAGTAGTGAATCGTCCGGATCTCAACGGCGAGACCGGCTACCACATCAACCACACAACCAGGCGTGACATACGTCACGTGTCGCTGTGATGTTCGTCACAGTAACTGCTCTGTTGAGGTTCAACAACCCGAGCAGGAGAACTTTTCGCGAACTTGTGACAAAGATGCAAAGCGGCGTACGGGGGCAAACATCACAAAAGGTACGCCCGGCGAGAGCCGTGCCCCAGCGGGCACAAAACAGGCGGCGCCCCACTCACGAGGAGTGAGGCGCCGCCTGGCGTGCGAAGAGCGTGCGTCTAGCGCTCGTTGGGGTAGACCACGCCAATCTGGGCGCGGATCTCGTCCATGATGCGCATGAGCTCGAGCGACTCGTCAAGGGTGTGTAGCGGCGACTCGGTCAGGCCGGCAGCGACGCCGCGGGCGACCTCGGCAGCCTCCCACTGGAAGCCGTTCTCGGCGCGACCGTCGTAGGTCCAGCTGGTGCCATCGAGACGGCGCACCGTGAAACGCGTGGGGTTGTAGAAGGTGCCCTCAATCTCGATCGCGCCCGCGGTGCCGCCGATGTGCGCCTGGCACGGGGTACGCCCGGCCATGGTGGTGGTGAGGCTCGCCTGCGCGGTGGAGTAGTCGAAGACCATGGAGACCTGGGCGTCGACGCCGGCATCGGTGAGGCGGCCCACCGCGGTGATGCCGTCCGGTACCCCAAGGATGTCGTGGGCGAAGGCGATCGGGTAGATACCCAGGTCGAGAAGGGCACCACCAGCGAGGTCCGCGCGCGCCATGCGGGGGATGTGAGCGATGGGTTGGCCGTGGTCCGCCTGCACCGAGACAACGTCGCCGATCTCGCCGCGTGCGATGGCCGCACGCAGGGCATACATGTGAGGCAGGTGGCGGGCCCACATGGCCTCCATGACGAAGACGCCCTTGGCGCGGGCAGCATCCACGATCTGCTGGGCCTGGGCCTCGTTCTGCGTGAAAGCTTTCTCGACCAGCACGTGCTTGCCAGCGTTGATCGCGAGGATCGCAGGCTCATGATGGTTGTTGTGCGTGGTCGCGACGTAGACGATGTCCACCTCGGGGTCCGCGACCAGCTCCTCGTAGGAGCCGTAGGCCTTGGCGATGCCCTTCTCGTCGGCAAACGCCTGGGCGCGCTCCACGCCGGAGGCTGCCGCGACGGCGACGACCTCGGACTGGGTGTACTGCGTGACGGCGTCCGCGAGCTTGCGGGCGATGCCTCCGGCTCCGAGGATTCCCCACTTGTATCCGGGGGCGGCCATCGGGTCACGGGCGGTAAAGGGCTGCGTTGCACTCATGGTTCGAGACTAGCCACCCCACCGCGAAGGCTCCAACAAAGTCCCCGCGAAGCCGCCCGCGGTCGCGCGCCCGCGCGGCGCCGCCACCCATCTGAACTGTCACCGTGTGCGAACCTCAAGCATGTCCAGAACCGACCCCATCCGCATGCTCGGAAGCGCGGCCATCGCCGGCGCCGTGGCATGGGTCGCCATCATCGCGGTGCTCCACCTGCTACGCCCGGACCTGGCTCCCGGTGACGCCTACATCAGCAATTACGCCCGCGGCGACTGGGCATGGTTCATGCGGCTCGCGTTCTTCCTCAATGCGGCAGGCTGGGCGGCCGCCGGAGAGGGGCTGCGTCGCACAGTGCCAGGCCGGGCGGGGATCTCGCTCGCCGTCCTAGCGTGGCTGGGCGCCCTGGGCCTCGTTGTAGCTGGGGTGTTCCGCGCCGACCCGCTCGGCTCCCCCACGGTCAGCGTCGAGGGCTGGCTTCACTCTCGCGGCGCGGGACTCGCCTTCATCACCCTCATCGCCGTGGGGTTCGTCGGGTGGAGAACCTTCCGTGCCACCGACGTGTGGAGCGGGTGGACGGGGGTGTCGCTCGCCTACGGCATGGTCGCGAGCGGCCTCCTCGCCGTCTATCTCGCGTGGCCCGAGGTGGTCGGCGATGGGTTTGGGTGGTGGCAACGCGCGTTAGCCTTCGCCCTCATCCCGGGCTGGCTCGCGGCACTCGGGGCACGGCTCAGCAATGAGCCCTCGCGCGCCACGGACGAATAACACGAGATATCCGCAACTATCCGGCGGAGTCGATTTCCGGGAGCGAGGGGACGCCCTCCACCACCGCGATGTCGGAGAGCACCGCCGTGCCCGCCTGGTCGCCGTCGGCATCCGAGTAGATCAGCCGGGCCTCGTAGTCGCCTTCCGGGATCAAGTCGGGCGAGCCGCAGTCCCAGACCTGGCTCAGGGCCACGAACCATCCAGCGTCGTCGTGCGGGAGGTCGTCCCGCTCCGACCAGGCGGCATCGAACACCCACCGGTCCTCGCCGGACGAGAGCACCAGCCGCGCCGGTTCGCGGCCGAACTCCTCGACCGCGAACGTGGCATCGGGCCCGAGCGGCGCCGGGTAGCCACCCACCAGAGCATCGTCGCCGTACCCATACAGTCGACCGGTCTCCACGGTGCTCGGGATAGGCGCGAAGGCCCCGGTTGAGGTGTCCCCCACACCATCGTCTGCCGTGGCTTCCGCGGCATCCAGGGTCGCCTCGCAGGTGAAACCGCCTAGCAGCGTGACGACTTCCGCGGTCGCGAGGTCCTCGATGTCGAGCTCCCGCACGCCGCCCTCCCACTGTCCAAGACCCGTGTACTCAATGTCTCCGGCGCTCACCACAAACTGAGCGCCGACCGTGCCGTCGGCGAAGGTCCCCTCGATCAGGACCTTGGGGGTGAAGGTGTCGTCATTGCCGCTCACCCAGTCGCCGAACGCGCCGCAGTCCCCCGGCTGCGGCGTGTACACGACCGCCTGCACGCCATCGATGCCGACCGGATCGAGACGACCCACGATCTCGTCACCACGAAACAGCATTGGGTATGCGGCGTATGTCAGTCCGGCATCGGCCTCAACGGTGACCACGAACCGATGCGCCTCGTATCCCACCCACAGCGTCGATGGCTGCTCCACCACGCTCTCGTCGTCGGCGAGCGTCTGCGACACTGCCGCCACGTCGGCGTCCGTCGCGCCCTTGTCATACCAAGTGGCGCCCTCCTCGAGCCGCCCTTCGGCGCCGCAACGAAGGTCACTGGTGTCGACCGGTTGCGCGCCGTTATCGACTGCGCCCTGCGGCACGGCATCGGTCGACGGGGTCGTCAGCGGACCCTCCTCCACATAGTTCGACGGCTCGGTCGAGTCCGCGGCGAGAACGGCAAGCCTGGTACGCGCGCTCTCACCCGTGGTGCCCCACGCCTCCACCAGCACCACATCGCGCACGTCGGTCGCGCCGTTGAATTCGATGTCGTCGGACGCGCCGCCACAACGCGTGGGCTCCGGCGCCGACAGCGACGACCCTGTCGACCAGCCGTCGCTCACGCTGTGACCCGACGTGGAGCTGCCCACACCAACCACCACGTCGCCCACCATCGCCACAGCGGTCGCAGTGATCGAGGAAGCGCCGCCTCCCACACTGACCTCCCACTCAGCGGTCGTTCCGGCTGACTCAGCCGCGTGGAGCCGGGCGAGCAGGAACACGCCTCCGTCAGGCATTGCGCTGCTCAGCGAATACCCGCCCGCCTCGACATCGATGACGTCGCCGCAGACGACGGCAGAGTCGCCCGCCAGCGAGAAGGGAGCGCTCGTGTCGACCGGCGTGGTGCCGTCCACCTGATAGAGGTAGGGATCAGCCTCGGGGCTCCCCACTGCAGGTGTCGGCGGCAAAGTCCCCGCCGGTCCCACCGACGCCGCACCACCGAACGGCACCCAGCTCCACACTCCAACGGCCACGAGCGCCACACCCGCGACCACACCTGCACCCCCAAGGACCCGCGAGCGGCGTCCGCGACGCACCCGTGCGCCCAGACCGTCCGCTACCTCGGCAGAGGCGAGGCGCCCACGGGAGCCTGCCGTCGCATCGGCCCCGATCCTGCCCAACTCCTCGTGAAGGTTCATCGCCGCTCTCCCTTCGCCACGACATCGGCCCGCTCGTCGATCACCAGGTCAGCGCCCACCACTGTTGCCATCCGGTCCAGGGCCTCGGACAGGTAGCGCTTGACAGTGCCCGTCGCGAGGCGCATCTCGTGCGCCACCTCTGCGACCGGCAGGTCGTCGAAGTACCGCAGCACCACCGCGGTGCGCTGGCGAGGACTCAGGGCGGCAAGGCCGCGGGCGACGGCATCCGAGGCCGCCACTGCGTCCGCGTGATCAGGAAGCTCGCCGGCGCCCACCAACCCCGGCGCGACGTTCCGCCACCGCGCCTCGCGCCGCAGCCGGTCCACATGAAGCGTACGCATCGCCGCACGGACGTATCCCTCGGCCGCCGCCGCATTGGGGAGCCGACGGCGCCGCACGAAGACCTTCACGATCGCGTCCTGCACCAGGTCCTCGCCCGCATGCTGCGACCCGGTCAGCAGGTACCCGTACGCCGCGAGCCGGCCGGAGGCGCGCTCCAGTAGGTCCGTCAGCAAGGCATCGTCAGCGCTCACCGCACCCCCTTCGTCGGCATATGAACGGCCGATGCCGCACTTGGGTTGTGGCCGACGCCCCCTTTTTCTTTAGTCGACCAGGGCGATCTCGCCGGCGTCCACCCACGTGGTCAAGTACCCGTAGCCGTCACTCACGAGCCCCTCGACGTGTTCGCCGTCGTACTCAATCGAGAGCAGCGCTCGGTACGTTCCGGCCTCGGGAAGGGGCCATTCGCCGCACGTGGCCGCCATGTGGTTGGCCATGCCGACAAGCTCGGCGCGGTTCCCACTGGCCATGTCGATCAGGAAGTCCACCTGAACGGGAGTGGCCGAGACGAGTGCGCCGGTGGCCGGGTCGAGCAAGAACAGCTGCCCTTGCTGCGTCCACGAGGACCACTCGCCACTGGCTTGCTGTTCCTCGTCGAGGCTCGACCACCACTCGTCGCCCGTGACGGCTCCGCGCGGCAGGGTTGTGGGCAGCGACACGTCCGCCACCTCGGTAGGGACCACGGGCATATCGACGCCGTCACCCGCGACCGCACGAGCGTTCGCTACGCACGGCGCTTGGAGACGCACCCCACTGGCGGCCGATGACAGGGCGACGCCGGTGTCCGCCACCAGGTCCCTCACCTCGGCCGCGGTCGAGCGGTGCGGCACCTGTGGAAACTCCCGTGCCGCGGCTACTTCGGCATCCTCAATCTCCTCGGGGGTTGCGGGCTCCAGGGCGGTGGTGAGCCCCGCCTGATCGAACCCAGGGAACTCCACCATGGTCCCGTCGAGCCCTGCGGCGTCGGTATTTGTCAGCAACGGTGTGCCGTCTTCGTCCCTCACCTGCACAAACGTATGCAGGCTGGTGGGCAGATCCGGCGCGAGATACGGATAGCCCTCACTCGCCCCCAGCGTCCCTAGGCACGAGGGTTCCATCTGAGACATGTACGTGATCGAACTGCGGTCCTCAGCTGCGTCATAGACCGGCACGGGAGAGTCGAAGCTCCACTGACCGGTCTCGAGCACCGAAAGGTCGACCGGCCACGCAGCTGTCGCGCTGATGAGACGACCGCCCGACACCATGTAGGCCACGGCATCGACGTCGTACAGGGCATCACCGTCCCAGCTGACGGTGATGGCGGTCATGACGCTGGTGAGGCCCTGTTCGGGGTCCTCGGCGAGGGAGACTACGCCGTCGTGCCCGGTCTCAGTGATGGTGAGCTCGGCCTCCCACGTGAGTTCCAGGGGGCGGGCGACGATCTCGATCCCGAGGTCGCGCACCTCGTCAGATGCGATCACCACGCCGGGTTCGCCGAACGGCACGTAAGGCTCTGGGTTCATGCTGGCGCCGCAGTACCCACCCACACGGTCGTCGAGGCGCATGATGAGCGCCTCGCCCACGGTGCCATCCGCGGCCGCCATGCTCTCCAACGGTTGCTCGGGACGCAGAGTCAACGCGGAGGCAGCGGCGGCCACGATTGCCACGCACGCCGTACCGGTGCGGACGGTCGTGCGGCGCCGGCGCCGGCGGGAGGCAGTGGCCACGTCGACGGCAAGGGCGTCGGGGCCGGCAAGGCTGTCGGTGATCGCACCGGCCGCACTCTGGCCCGCCGCGTCGAAGGCGTCGCGTGCGTCGCGCATCACGCGGACCCCGTGATGAAGGGGCCATCGACGATCGCGATGTCGCCCAGGTCGTACCAGGCGACCATGACGCCCGCAGCCTCGGTCGGGACCGGCATCGAGGGGTAGTCGAACACCGCTGTCGAGTTGTCCTGGTCGACAACGAGCGCACGATACGTGCCGGGCGTGAGCTCATCGACGTCCTGACAGCCTCCTGCCCCGCCGTACGACGAGATGCGAGACACCTCATCAGGAAGCCCCTCGCTATCGAAGGTCCACTCGAGATCCAACGGAGCCTGCGCAACGAGAGCACCGTCAGAGTCCAGGAGGTAGAGCGCCAAGGAGTCCACCGCCCAGCTGCCCTCAAGGGGTGTGTCCGGCGCCTCCCACACCGTCCCGCCGCGCAACCCTTCAAGAGCAAGTTCGCCCGGGAAGTCGCGCAACCATGCGATCTCGCCTAGGTCTGCGGTGGCGGGGATCACGGACAGGTCGGCCCCGTCCCACTCCAACTGCGCCGCCACGTCCTCGCAGCCAGCGACGAGCCGTGCACCGGCGCCGGCCTCGGCGAGAGCCGTTCCTTGCTCCCGTACCTGATCCCGGACCTGTGCCAGCAACGACGGTGTGGGCACGATGAGCGGGCGGGCGTCGCGTTGTTCGGCGGCCTCTGCCAGCTCCTCGGGGCCGGGCGGCGTGAGGTCGATCGTGTCGCTGAGGTCGGCGTAGCCCTGAAACTCGATCGTGGTGCCGTCAAGGCCCGCCGCGTCGATGAACGTCGCCAACGGTTCGCCATCCTCGGAACGCACCTGCACCGCTGTATGGATCTCGGCGGGTAGGTCAGGGGCAAGGAAGCTATCCATGCCGGCCGACGTCTGGTCGTCGCCCAAGCAGTACGGAACCAGCGGTGACACAAACGTGACTGTGCTGCGATCGGTCGCCGGATCGTACCGGGGCAGCCATGCTGCGGACGAGTAATCCCACGCCCGGCGCAGGTCGCGCGGGGAACCGTAGACCGGGCTGATGGCACGTCCGCTCGCGACGAGTTGGGCGCCTGCGTCGACTTGATACAGCGCATCCCCCGTCCAGCTCACCTCCAGCGCGACACTATGGCCGTTTGCTTGGCTGTTGTAGGTGGTGGATTCGTCGACGATAAGCGCGCCCGGCTCGATGGCGGCATCCTCGAATTCGTAACCGATGTCGTCGTACCTCAGGATTCGACCTTCGACCCGAATATCGTCGTCGCGGACGTTGTCGGAGGCGATGGTCACGCCGCGTTCCGCTCGGGGCAGGTACGGGTCCGGATCCGTCGTGGGATAGCACCACTCGCCGCCACTCCAGCTCGCCCTTCCCCCGTTCCAGGTGGGTTCCATCACCCGCATGTCCCGTACCACGCCGTCGGCGCTCGTGCCCGCGGGCAGTGGCGGTTCGGGACGCAGAGTCAACGCGGAGGCAGCGGCGGCGACGATTGCCACGCACGCCGTACCGGTGCGGACGGTCGTGAGGCGCCGGCGCCGGCGGGCACTCGCGGCGATGTCGGCCGACACGATCTCGGGGTCCGTGAGCGTCTGGGTGATCTGTTCGGCGGCGCTGTGGCCGGCGTCCTCGAACGCATCGCGTGCGTCGCGCATCAGCCGACTCCCGTGACGACCAGGCGCTCGACGTCCTGCTCGCTGGTGCCGAGCGTCGCGGCCAGCCGAGAGCGGCCCAACGCAAGCAGTTCGATGACCTCGTCGCGACCCAGCCGCATGGCGCGGGCGATCGCACGCGCGTCCCGGTCGCACCGATAGTGAAGCGCCATGGCAAGCCGGATGTC
The DNA here is from genome assembly GCF_002090055.1 of Demequina sp. NBRC 110051. GTDB lineage: Bacteria > Actinomycetota > Actinomycetes > Actinomycetales > Demequinaceae > Demequina. The sequence continues at coordinate 51,872 of NZ_BBRH01000006.1, read as the reverse complement.
GTCGGGCAGGGCAGCGATGGCGAGGTCGAGGTCAGAGAGAGGTTCGGGCGGCTGGGTTTCGGCTTGCGGCGCCTCGGCAGTGCGCTCGTCCGCCGGTTCTGGCGACGGCGGTGGGAAGTGCGGCTGAGCGGCTACCGGCACGGTCGCCGCGTCTACAGTCGGAGACACAGGAGCGACACTCGATGACGGCGGGGCATACGGGTTATGACCGCCAGCTGCCTCCGGCGCGAGTGCTGGTGGGGCGGGCTGCACGGACGCCGATTCCGGCGCGGCGGGAGGGGCAAAGGCCGAGGGGGCCGCGTCACCCTCACTCGGGGCGGACGGCTCATTGGCTTCCCCCGAGCGCCACCGCTCACACGCGACGACCGCGAGCGCGTCACGCATGCGCGACTTCAATCCGCGTGAGAGACGCCAACCTCGAGCCACGGCACGCGGCGCCGCGGCGCGCATGAGCGCCGTTCCCCCCTCGACCGAACCGGCCAGCGCGAACGCCAGACCGGCCAGCGCCGGGTCGCGGTACAGCGCCGTGACCGCGTCTTCCACCCTCGTCATCGGACCCCCTGGCGGCCACCCTAGACGACCAACCTCACCACCGGCCAGCACCCGCCGCCGTCCGCACCACAAACTCGGCGGGGACCCACCGCATCACACGGGGAACGCCCGCCCCACCGGTGGACACGGAGGAAATTGTGGTGTGCAGGGAGGATGGCCCGAGAGCGCACCGCGGGCGTAATCTGGAATTACAGGCAACCTCGAGAGGGGGCCGTCATGGAGGCAACGACGCTCTCCCCCCGCACCACCGGTCGCGTGCCGCTCTCCGTTGCGGCCTTGGGGTTAGCGGGCATGTACACGGCGACCATCTGGGTCGCCGTCGCCATCGCGATGCACGTGGTGCGCGACGACCTCGACCCGTGCTGCTCCGCCATCGGCGACTACGTGACAGGCGACCTCGAATGGCTCATGCAGGCCGGCTTCGCGATCGTCGGGTTCGGCTGGATGGGCGTGGGCATCGCGCTGCGCCGCGCTCTCCACGGCATCCCCGGTGCGCGGGTGCTGCGCGGCATGCTCCTCGTCGTCGGCACCGGCCTGGTCTTCGCCGGAGTGTTCCCCATCGACGACGCCATGCACACGGTGGGCGAGGTCGCCGCCTGGGCCGGGCTCGTCGCCTTCGGCGTCGCGGCAGCCATGACCTTCGCCCGCACTCCCACGTGGCGCCGGCTCGCAACACCGCAGGTCATCCTCGCCGTCACAGTCCTCGCCCTCGACGTCGCCTCCATGGTGTGGGAGGCGCAGGTCGGCGATGGCTTTGGCTGGTGGGACCGCGCGCTCACCGTCGCCGCGATGCCGGCCTGGCTCGCCCACCTGGGCTGGACCCTGCAGCGCGCAGCGAGCAGGCCACCGCAACACTCCTAGCCACCCGGGTCGGTTTAGCCCGCGGTTGGGGCTCTTGACGACCTATGTGGCACATGCGACGGTCGCACGTGTCACATCAACCCCACAGGTCACAGCTGTGGGCCAAACCGACGCGGGGGGCGGTGCTACTTCTTCTTGGGTGCGGCCTTCTTCGCGGGAGCCTTCTTCGCCGCCGGCTTGCGAGCAGCCGTGCGCTTCTTGGCCGGACCCTTGGATCGCTTGTCGGCGATGAGCTCGAAGGCGCGGGCCTCGTCCACGCCGTCCACCTCTTCGCCGCGCGGGATGGTCGCGTTGGTCTCCCCGTCGGTGACGTACGGACCGAACCGGCCGTCCTTGATCACCACCGGCTTGCCGGACACGGGGTCGTTGCCGAACGCCTTGAGCGGCGGCGCCGCGGTGCGGCCGCGGCCACGCTTGGGCTGCGCGTAGATCGCCAGCGCCTCCTCAAGGGTGATGTCCAGCAACTGCTGCTCCGACTCGAGCGTGCGCGAGTCCGTGCCCTTCTTGAGGTACGGACCGTAGCGGCCGTTCTGCGCGGTGATCTCCTCGCCGTCCTCGGCGGTGCCCACCACGCGAGGCAGGCTCATGAGCTTCAGTGCGTCCTCGAGCGACACCGTCTCGAGGTGCATGTCCTTGAACAGCGACGCGGTCTTGGGCTTGCCCTTGGCGTCCTCGGGCAGCACCTCGGTCACGTACGGGCCATAGCGACCGCCCTTCGCGACAATCTCGTAGCCCGACTCGGGGTGCTGGCCCAACGAGCGCTCGTCCCCACCCTGGTTCGCAAACAGCTCCTCGGCGACGGCCACGGTCAGCTCGTCGGGCGCCAGCTCCTCGGGGATCGACGCGCGCTGCTGCTTGCCGTCCTTGTCACGCTCGATGTAGGCACCGTAACGACCGTTGCGGGCTGCGATGCCGTCGCCGATCTCGAACGTATTGACGGCGCGCGCGTCAATCTCGCCCAGGTTGTCGAGCAGCTCGCGCAGGCCTTCCTGGGCTGCGCCGTCGCCGCCGAAGTAGAACTCGCGCAGCCAGTCCTTCATAGACCGCTCACCCGAGGCGATGCGGTCGAGCCCGGCCTCCATCTCTGCCGTGAACCCGTAGTCCACCAGGGACGGGAAGTGCTCCTCGAGCAGGCCCACGATGGAGAATGCGAGCCACGTGGGCACCAGCGCACGCTTGTCGATGCGCACATAGCCGCGGTTGATGATGACGTCCACGGTCGACGCATACGTCGACGGACGGCCCAGCTTGCGGTCCTCGAGCTCCTTGATCATCGCGCCCTGCGTGTAACGCGGCGGCGGGTTGGTCGCGTGGGTGAGGGCCTCGAGGTCGGACGCGTCCAGGGCATCCCCCGCGGCAACCTGCGGCAGGCGCGAGTCACCATCGGCGGGCTGCTTGCCCTCGTCATCGTCGTAGCGAGCCTTCTCGGTCGACTCCACGTACAGCGCACGGAAACCGGGTGCCGTGAGAATGGTGCCGGACTTCGTGAACTCGACCCGGTGCCCGCCGGACGACTGCGCCCCGACGGTGATGGTCGAGGTCGTGCCCACGGCATCGGCCATCTGCGATGCAAGGGTGCGCTTCCAGATCATCTCGTACATACGGAACTCATCGCCGCGCAGGCGGGCGCGCAGCGAGTCCGGGGTGCGGAACTTGTCTCCCGCGGGGCGGATCGCCTCGTGCGCCTCCTGCGCGTTCGAGTCGGCGGAGGCGTAAATACGCGGCGACGCGGGCACGGCATCGGGGCCGAACAGATCGATCGCCTGCGAGCGTGCGGCCTTGATGGCCTCGCTCGACAGCACCGGCGAATCCGAACGCATATAAGTGATGTAACCCTGCTGGTACAGGGCCTGCGCGACACCCATCGCCTGACGAGCACCCAGTCCCAGCTTCCGCGACGCCTCCTGGATCAGCGACGACGTGATGAACGGCGCGGCGGGGCGCTTCTTATAGGGCTTGGAGGAGACGTCGACCACGGAGAACGCGGCGTGCGCGAGGCCCGCGGCGATCGCGCCGGCCTCGCCAGCGGTGACGTGGTGCACCTTGTCGGAGGTGAGCACGCCGCGGTCGTCGAAGTCCTTGCCCGAGGCGACCCGCTTACCGTCGACCTTGGAGAGGCGGCCCACAAAGGTGACGCCGGCATCGGCCCCCTGGGTGGCCGTGAAGCGGGCGGTGAGGTCCCAGTATTCGGCGGACTGGAAGGCCATGCGCTCGCGCTCGCGGTCCACGACCAGGCGCAGCGCGACGGACTGGACGCGGCCCGCGGACGAGCCCTGGCCCACCTTGCGGCGCATCACGTCGGACATATCCCAGCCGTACAGGCGGTCGAGGATGCGGCGCGTCTCCTGCGCCTCCACCATCTCCATGTCGATCTCGCGCGGCGCGGCCAGCGCACGGTTGATGCCCTCGCGGGTGATCTCGTGGAAGGCCAGGCGCTTGACGGGAACCTTGGGCTTCAGGACCTCAAGCAGGTGCCACGCGATGGCCTCTCCCTCGCGGTCCTCATCAGTGGCGAGGTAGAGCTCGTCGGCGTCCTTGAGCTTCTTCTTGATGTCGCTCACGATCTTCTTGGAGCGCACCGACACCTGGTAATAGGGGTCGAAGTCGTTGTCGATGTCGACGCCGTACTTGCCGTAGGGGCCCTTCTTGACCTCCGCGGGCATCTCCTTGGGCTCGGGGATGTCACGAATGTGACCCACGGACGACACGACCTCGTACTCGGAGCCGAGGTAGCCGCCGATCGTGCCCGCCTTGGTTGGCGACTCGACGATGACGAGCTTGTGAGCCATGGATGCCTGCCTAAGATCGTTGAGGGGAGAGTGTCGCCGCCTGTCAAGGGGCGCGAGACGCTCACAGAATACATACGGGTGAACGGGTGTCCACCGGCGGCGGTTCCGCAGCCGGCCATGGCGAGGGTGCCGAGTAGCATCGCGACCATCACCTCACCCACCCCGAGGAGCACCGTGTCAGGACCCGAGCCGTCGCTCGCCACCTCCGGTGCGCGCGGTGCCGTGGTGACCCTCGCGGGCCAGGTGGTCATGGTCGCGACGCGCGTGGTGGGGCTGGCCGTCCTCGCCCGCCTGCTGACCCCCGAAATCTACGGCGTCATGGCGATCGCGACCGGGTTTTCCACCTTCGCCATCGCCGTCACCGCATTGGGGATCCCCATGGCCCTCGCCGGTGCCACCGAGATCTCGCGGCGAGCCCCATCGACACTGTTTTATGTGTCGCTTGCCTTCGGCGTGGTCGTGGGTGGTGCCATCGCCCTCGCCGCTCCCCTCATCGCCCAGCTGTGGGGCGAGCCGCAGCTCGAGCCCGTCCTGCGCTGGCTCGCCCTTGCCCCCGTGATGGGCTCGGTCCTGGGCATCTTCCAACTCCACCTCGCGCGGCAACTGCGGTTCGTCGCGGTCGCGGCCGTGGGCACCTTCGCCACCGTCACGAGCTTTGCCTTGGCGATCGCCGTCGCCGCGGGAGGCGCGGGGATCGAGGCGCTCGTGATTCAGACGCTGTCCCTGCCGGCCATCGAGCTTGTGGTGCTCGCCATCGTCGGCCGCTGGCTTCCCGGCCTGCCGCGCCGCCTGGGCGCCGACGAGCGCGCGCTCCTGCGCGACGCCCGCCACCTGCTGGGCATCAACGTGCTGGGCCAGACCGGTCGCTACGTCACGGCGCCGATGCTCGGCCTGGTCGCCACGCCCGCCCAGGTGGGCCTGTTCGACCGCGCCCAGCAACTGGTCCTGCTGCCCCTGGGCCTCACCATCGACCAGATGAAGCGCGTGGCCCTGCCCGTGCTGACCCGCGTGCGCGACGACCGCGAGCGCCTGGCCTCGTATTACCGCCGCGCACAGCAGCTCGCGACGTATGGCACTGGGCTGCTGTTCGCGCTCCTGGCCGCGCTCGCCGAGCCCGTGGTCGCGATCGTCTTCGGCCCTGGGTGGGAGGCCGCAGTCCCGCTGCTGAGAGTGCTCGCGATCGGCGGCATCGTGCGCGCGTTTGGGCTCACGGTCCAGTGGCTCCACATGGGCGGCGGCTCCGCGCGGGCGGGACTGCGCTTCAACGCGTGGGCGATCCCGCTCGTGGTCGCGATCACCGCGGCGGGCCTGCCATGGGGCGCGATGGGCGTCGCGGTCGCCAATGGCGTGGGCTGGCTCATGTACTGGCCGCTCGCCGTACGCGACGGGGCGCGAGCCGCTGGCATCCCTGCAGCACCGATAGTGGCCGATGCCGTACGCGTCATCCTCACCGTCCTCGCCCCCACGGCCGTGGTCGCCTGGGCGGCGGCGTCCCTGGTCACGGGCGTATGGCCGATGCTCCTGTTGGGTCTCGTAGGCGCCATGGTCACGCTCGCGGTCGCCTTCGCGGCGCTGCCGCGCGTGCGGTCCGACGTCACCGGGCTGGTGGCGATGGTGAGGGGCTGACGCACACCGGCGCTGGCACCGTCACGCCGCCGTCACCCGCGCGTGCCACGATGGAGGCGTGAACAGCGAAGCCGTCGAGACCCTCATGCGCCGCATTGCGGACGACGTGATCCGCCCCCGATTCCGTTCCCTTACCGACGGAGAGATCAGCACCAAGACCGGCCCCCACGACCTCGTCACAGTGGCCGACATCGAGGCCGAGCGGGCGCTCACCCCCCTGCTGCGCGAGATCGAGGACATCGCCGTGGTGGGAGAGGAGGCGACCGAGAACGACCCGTCGTTGCTGGACCTGCTGGGTTCCGAACCGGCCGCGTGGACCGTGGATCCCGTCGACGGCACCTGGAACTTTGCGCACGGCAAGGTCGACTACGCGGTCATGGTCGCGCGTGTTGTGGGCGGCGAGACCGCGGACGGCTGGATTCTGCACCCCGAGACCGGCGACCTGTTTGGCGCCCAGCGCGGCGAGGGCGCGTGGGTGGTGCGCGGTGAGGGCGGCGAGCGCGAGGCGCTGCCCACCCTTGACGGGCCCGCGAGACCGTTGTCGCAGCTACGCGGCGTGGCGATCGCACGCTTCCTTCCCGGCGGCCTGGCCGAGGGCGTCGCGGGGCTCGCCGAGGACGTGGGCGAGGTAGTGCCCCCGCGCATGTGCGCCGGCTGGGACTATTGGGACCTCGCGAATGGCACCAACGACTTCCTGCTGTGGTCGCGCGCCAAGCCGTGGGACCACGCGCCTGGCGTCGCGATCGTGCGCGAGCTGGGCTACGTGGCCCGCTACCTCGACGGCACGGACTACCGCCCCGACCTCCCCGGCCAGCCGTTCCTGGTCGCCCGCGCGAGCGAGTGGGACGCCGTCGCCGAGCGCATCACCGCTCGTATGCCTTAGACGGCCGATGCGCCCGTGCGGACGGCGAGGATCGCTCGTCGCCCGCACGGGGCTGCCTTATGCCCGGTAGCGTCGCCCGATCAGGACGATGCCACCCACGGCGATCAGCGCGGTCGCCACGCCGAGCGGCAGGGCGATATCGGCAGGACCGGAGCCGCTGAGGCTGTCGGCGTCGTTGGCCTCGCCGTCACCCTCCGCGTCGCGCTCCGCACCGTCGCCACCGTCGGCGGCCACGCCGCCCACGGGGTTGGCGACCTCGACGGCGTCGCCGTCGGCAGCGTCACCGCCAGCCGCGTTGTCGGAGCCGTCCCCGGCTCCGTCTTCGGCGCCTCCGTCGAGATCCTCACCGGCAGGCGTGTCGTCGCCTGGCGCGGGCGCGCCGTCCTCGGGATCCTCGGGCGCGATCTCCGGGTCCGGCGCGGCCGTGACGGTCAGCGGCTGCCATCCGAGCACGTCGCCAAACACCGAATAGACAGCGAGCTTGTGCTCGCCCGGCTCGGTGTCTGCGGGGATCAGCACCGAGATGGCCTCCTCGCTCGAGCCCGGCTGGATCTCGAGCTCCACGGGCGTCGAGAACAGGATCACGTCGACGAACTCGTTGGGATCGACGGCCTCGGGCTCCTCCGTGCCGGACGGCGCGGGCTCGGGCGTCTCCAACGGCAGCGCCTCGAGCGCCAACGGCGCCGCCAAGGGCTCAAGCGGCAACGGCAGCACCACGGGGTCTTCATCCCCAGGCTCCGGCGCCGGCTCCCCGAGGATCGGGATCAGCGTGAGGATCTCTCCCGCCTGGACAGTGGAGGGAGCGGTGAACCCGCCCTGGAGCTCGGGCGTGAGGTCGTCCTCGCTCGGCGTGTAGTCGCCGGGCACGGCGCGCTCAAATTGCGCCTCGAACACCAGGTCCTTGGTGCCGACGATGAAGGGCAGCTCGGGGTCGTACCCCACAAAGACGGTGCCGAACGGGGCGAACACCTCGGGACCCTCGGTGATGACCGAGCCCTCCTCGACGTGCTGCCACACCTCGTCGAAGGTGTCGGGCCCCTTGTCGAAGGTGACGTCTACCAGGCACATCGGGTCGATCACGCCACCCGAGAACGGTGCCCGTGGTCCCACGCAGCTCAGACCGAGGGCGCCGTCGTGGACGAAGAACTCGAAGGGAGGGACGTGAGAGAAGAGCTCGTCGGCCAACCCGAGCCTGTCCGCTCGATCGTGGAGCACCACCTTGCTCAGGTGGGTGTCGTCGAGGAACGCGAAGTTCCCGAGCGCCGTCATGTCGCCCTCGATCGTGACCTGGGTCAGCGTCGGGATGAACGCGAACGCCTGCTCGCCCGTCGCCGTCAGGGTCGGCGGGAGAGTGAGCGTGGTGAGCGCGGTCGACGCGAAGGCGGACGTGCCGATCGACCCGACGAGGCCCAGATCGACATCCGCGAGCGCGCTGGCGTGCTCGAAGGCGCGCGGAGCGATGGTGCTCAGGTTCACGGGAAAGTTGATCGAGGTGAGCGCATCGGCATCCGCGAAGGCGCGGTCCTCGATCGTGGTGAGGCCCCCCGCGAGGGTGACCGCCGTGAGCGCATCGGCGTCCTGGAAGGCCCGCGCGTCGATGATCTTCACCGCGCTGGGAATCGTCAGAGAGGTCGCGGTCGCAGCCACGCTCAGGCGTCCGTCGCCGTCGCCCAGGATTTCTACCGGCGCTCCACCTAGGCTTGACGGGACCACCACGTCGGTGCAGCCCGTGATGTCGAGGACTCGCGCCGCAGCACCCTCCAGCTGGTAGGTGTACGTGCACCCGTCCTCGCCCGCCGCGGTGCGGATGTCGGCCTCGAACTGCGCGACAAGCGTCGCGTCCGCGGTCCCCACCGTGTAGGGCAGGGCCGGCGAGAAGCCCGCGAGGCGCTGCCCGGGCGGAGTGATGAAGTCGGGCGCATCCGTGATCACGGAGCCCTCCACAAGGTCGCGCCGCACGTCGGTGCCCAGGGCCCCCAGGTCGAACGTGACGTCGCTTAGGCAGTCGCTGGTGAAGGTCTCGCCACCGATCGTCACGGACTCACCGCTGCAGTCGAGGCCCATGGCGCCGTCGTGGAACAGCAGGCGCAGCCGGAAGCTGGCGCCGTTGAACGTGGACGAGCCGAACGACGCGGACGTGCTGCGGTCGAGGATCGTGACATCACCCAACGCGGTGTTGCCCTCAAAGGTGTGGTTCTGGAAGGCGAGCACGCTGCCGCGAAGCACCACCTCGGTGAGGTCGTCCATGAAGGCAAAGGCGCGATCGCCCGTCCCGCCGACGGTCGCGGGGATGTCGAGCGAGGTCACGGCGCTGTCCCTGAACGCATCCGCGCCCACCTGATTGAGTCCCTTGCCCAGGTCGACCGAGGTGAGCGCGGTCGCGCCTGTGAAGGCATTGGTGCCGACGACCGTCACCGAGTCCGGAAGTGTCAGCGAGGTGAACGTGGACACGTCGCTCATGGGGTCACCCATGCCGACCGTGACCACCGAGAGGCCCTCGATCGTCGCGGGCACGACCACGTCGGTGCAGCCCTCGATGTCGCTGATGAGCGCTTGGGAGACCGCCGGGATAAAGGTGTAGCGGCAGCCATCGGCGCCGAGGAACCGCGGGTCGTCGTCCTCCTCGGCGGGCGTCGCCGCAGCCTTCGGCTCCTCCAGGCGAGCGGCCTTGGGCGCCGCCTTCGGCGCGGGCTCGGGAGCGGCCGATGCCGTGGGCGCCACCTCCGTCGGGGCCGGCTCGGGCTCGACCACCTCGGGTTCGGCCACGTCAGTATTGGCAGCGGGGACCTCGCTCAGTTCGACGACCGGCGCTGCCTCGTCGAGAACCGCCTGCTCCGTAGGCTCCTCGGCGGCCGGCGGCTCGGGTACGGGACTCGGTGTGGCATCGGCCGTCGGGACGGCGGAGGCGGACGGCGTCGCGGAAGGCGACGCTTCCGGGACGAGGCCGTCGGCGGCGCTCGCGGCGCTGCCGCCGAGTGCGGCGCCGGCGAGAACCGCGGCGGCGGCAATCGCGGCGCCCGCGCGGCGGGCATGGGACAGGGGGGAACGCATGGAGATGCTCCTGGGGTCGGCAGACGGGGTGCGGCCCGCGGCCATCTCGCGTGCTCGTTCTCGACGCTAGGGGCCCGCGCGGCCGGCAACCAGCGCTCTCAGGACTCCCTCATGAGGACCCTCAGAAGTCCTCAGAATCTCCCGATGCCGAGCCCAGGAAGGCGTCGAGGTGGCCCAGGAACTCCTGCCACGCGGGCTCGTCGGCACCCAGCAGATGATTGGCGCTTTCGAGCAGTACCAAAGAGGCGTCGGGGATGAGCGTCGCGAGCTCGCGCGCCTGGGAGACGGGGACCCGGACGTCGTCGCGCGAGTGCAGGATGAGCGTGGGGCACGCGACCCGCGACGCCTCATCGACCACGTCGATGTGGGCGAACTCCTCCAGGAAGTTCACGGCGTTCGCGGCAGAGGTGGTGCTGCGCTGGAACTCGGTGAAGGCGTCCCAGTCCTCGAGTGTCCCGCCTGGAACGAACTGCGAGGCGAACACGCGCATGAAGCTCGAGTCCTGTTGCTCCCAGCCCACTCGCGCGAGGTCCACGTCGAGGGCGGCGGCCGCACGCTGGGCCTCGTCCTCGGCGCGCACCACGCGCCCGCGGGCGTAGCCTCCCGACAGCACCAGTCGCTCGACCCGCTCGGGGTGCCGCGCGGCGTAGGCGATCGCCACCGCGGCGCCCTGCGAGATTCCCAGCAGCGGGAAGGTGTCGACGCCCGCGGCCTCGACGACCGCCTCGAGGTCCGCCACCCAGTCCTCGAAGGTGTTACTGGGCGGGTTCCAGTCGGACATGCCACAGCCGCGCTCGTCGTAGCGGACGAGGCGCCTGCCCCACGCCATGCCGCGGTTCCAGTGCGCCCACACGGGGCTGTCCCATTCGAGGTCAAGATGGGTGATCCAGTTGGCGGCCTTCACGAGGACGGGACCCTCGCCCACGGTGGCGTAGGCGATGCGGGAACCGTCGGCGGCCGCGCAATAGCGAATCGCCTGCGGGCCTACCACCGTGTGCGACGTGGCCACCGGGCTACCGGGGGCCGGGGCGAGCCCGGCTTGGGCGGCCGGAGCGGGAGGTGAGACGGGTACGGGGCTGGGCGTGGCATCGGCCGTCCAGACGGTGCCGACGAATTGATAGCCGCGGCCGTGGACGGTGCGGATGAGACGCTGCTCGCTGCCCGAGTCGCCGATCGCGCGGCGGACCGTGCGCAGGGCCGTGGTGAGGGCGGCGTCGCTGACGTAGGTGGTGCCCCAGACCTTGTCGAGCAATTCCTGCTTGGTCACGACGCGGTCGTGGTGCTCGACGAGGAGGCGCAAGAGATCGAAGGCGCGAGGCTCGATGCGCACCTGCTCGTCGCCATGCAGTAGCTGAAAACGGGCGCTATCCAGGGTGAAGTCACCAAAGCCACGCATTCCAGGCACGGGGGCGAGCGTAGCGCGGTGAGACCGCACCGGGAAGAGAGAGCCAGGATGCGGGTACGCCCCCTCATAGGGGAAGGGGGCGCACCCGCGGGCGAGCTCCGGGCGCGAACATCACTACCCCGCCGTGCGCGCCTGCAACATCGCTTGCCCCATCGGCGTGGCCGACACTGTCATCCGGCTCGACCCTGGTGCGGGGCCGTGCTTCGACGCTAGTGCCGCGCACGTGCGCGCTTCAAGGGTCGCGGCCCGTTCCTCAGGTCTCGCTCAGGACTTCCCCAGGCAGGCGCGGCCCGGTCACCCAGCGGGACGCAGCAGGAAGCCGTCGCGCACCAGGTCTCGCAACGCCGGGGCGAGGCCGCCCACCATGGCGGCCGCGGGCACGTCGAGAAGGGCGGCGAGGGCGTGGGCGATCTGGCCCGCGGTGAGTTCGCCGTCGCTCGCGCCCACAAGGCCCGCCAGCGCCGTATCCGCCTTAATCGACCTCCCCAGCGCGCCTCCCTGGCGCAGCAGGATGTGCTCGGGGTCGGCGAGCAGCGGGCGGCCGTAGGTCTCCTTGGTGACGTCCGGCGCGACCGTGAATGCGGTGGCGAGCAGGTCATCATCGCTGGTCTGCGCGAGCCAGTCGTGTGCCGCGAGGCTCGCGGCAAGGTGGGGGCCCAGCGGGCTGGGCAGCGCGCCCTCGTGCTCCTCGAGGCGACGCAGCGTGGGCGTTCCGTTCGAGGGCCGGCGCAGCAGGACGGCGCCGAAGCCGATCGCCTCCACCCCGGAATCGTCGAAGGCGCGCAGGTAGGACTCGTAGGCGGCCCGGAAGCGCGCGGCGTCGCGCTCGGGGGTGATGCCGGCGTCGCGCAGCCAGGTCTCGGCGTACTCGGCGGCGTCGAGGGCGTCACGCTGGATCACCCACGCGTCGAGCGGTACCGGGCTCTGGTCGAGCCACTGTTCGAGCCTGTCGGTCCATGTGCCACGGATCTCCCAGTTGCCCAGGAACTGCGCGATGCCGCCGGGGTTCAGGTGCGCTCCCGCCTCGCGGATCAGCGTGGCGACCACGGCGTCGCCCTCGAGACCACCGTCGCGGTACTCGAAGCGGGGCGCGCCGGGGGGCGTGATCACGAAGGGCGGGTTGGACACGATGAGGTCAAAGTGTTCGCCGTCGACGGGCTCGAGCAGGCTGCCGTGGCGCAGGTCCCAGGCGGCGTCGCCGAGCGCGGGGCGATTGAGAGCCTCCGTGAGCCGGGCGTACGCGAGCGCGCGGTGGGAGATGTCGGTCGCGACCACGGTGCTCGCGTGGCGCGAGGCATGCAGGGCCTGGATGCCGCAGCCGGTGCCGAGGTCCAGCACGCGTCCCACCTGCTGGCGGACGGTGACAGACGCGAGCATGGTGGACGCCCCGCCGACCCCCAGCACGTGGTCGTCGGCGACGGCGCGGCCCGTGATCGCCTCGCGCGGGTCCGAGGCCACCCACCAATCCACCTGGGCGTCACCGTCGGCCGAGGCGTGGGGGCTGAGTTCGATGGCGGCGGTCGAGGCTCCCGCTCTAGCGGTGGCCCCCGTAGCGGCCGCACCGGCCTCCCCTGCGTCAACCAGGCCCGCTCGGTACGAGCCATCCGCGCCGAGGCCGGGCAGTGCGCGACCCAGCTCAACGTCACTCAAGGCGTCGCCGAGAACAAACAGCCTGGTCAGCAGCGCGTGGCGGTCCGTACCAGCATCGCGGGCGGCCATCAGTGCCGGGGTGATCTGCTCGCGGCTGAGCGCACGCGCGGCCCGCTCGCCGATGACCTCCTCGACCGCGTCAACGGTCCAGCCGGCGAGGTCGTCGCGCAGACGCTCAGCCTGCTCGTCGGTCAGGCAGGGCACGGTCGAACTCATGGAGACGAGGGTAATCGGGCGTAGCCGTCGATCCGGCACCGCAGACTCAAGAATTCGACGCCTGTACTATCAGGGCGCCGCTGGCATGATCGCGTGAGCAGAGGGGGCCCCATGGCGCACGAGTCCGCGAACCTCGCGACGCGCGGCGCACGTGGAGCCCTGGTGACCGTGATCGGCCAAGCCGTGTCGGTGGCGAGCAAACTCCTCGCACTCGCCATCCTCGCACGGCTGCTGAGCCCGGAGGTGTACGGGGTCATGGCGGTGGCGACCGCGATTCAGACGCTCGGCATCATGGTGGCGACCCTGGGGATTCCGCTAGCCATTGCCCAAGCACCCACGGTTAGCCGCACGTCGGAATCGACCCTCTTCTTCGCGTCCGTCGTGGGCGGCATTGTCGTAGGGCTCTTCTTGTGGCTGGCCGCGCCTGGGGCAGGAGCCCTGTGGTCCTTTCCGGCATTGCCTGACGTCCTGCGCTGGCTCGCTATCAGTCCCGTCCTGGGCGCCGGAGCCGCCTTTGTGAGCATGAAGCTCGCCCGTGACTTGAGGTTCTCCGCCGCTGCCGCCATCGAAGCCATCAGCACGGCGGCCAGTTTCGCTCTCGCCGTGGTTCTCGCGTGGAATGGCCAGCAATTCACGGCGCTCGTGGCGCAGGCCGTGGCCTTTCCCCTCATTCAGCTCCTGCTCGGCCTGATCGTGGCGCGATGGCTACCGGGCATGCCCCGCTGGCCGTCTGCCGAGGACCGTGCGCTGCTCAGGTCCGGGCTTCACATGTTCGGCATCAATGCCTTGCGGCAACTGAGCAGATACGTCGTCGCACCCGTGCTCGCGCTGGTCGCACCGGTATCTCACGTGGGGCTCTTTGACCGCGCCCAGCAACTCGTCGTCATGCCACTCACCCTCAGCATCGAACAGATGCGGCCGGTGGCGCTTCCGGTACTCGCGCGCGTCCGTCACACGCCTGACCGACTTTCGCGATACTTCCTCCAGGCACAGCAGTTGACGAGCTACGGCACCGCGACCCTGTTCGCGGTGATTGCGGCCACGGCAGATCCACTCGTCGCGCTCGTGTTCGGGCCTCAGTGGAGCGGTGCAGTGCTGTTCGTTCAGATTCTCGCCTTGGGAGCCATTCCGCGTGCGCTCGGGCTGACTATGCAGTGGCTCCATATGGGAGGTGGAGCGGCGGCCGCCGGCCTGCGATTCAATGCATGGGCGCTTCCGCTACAGGTCGCCATCACACTGGCGGGGCTTCCGTGGGGCGCGGCCGGTTTGGCCGTCGCCAACGGGATCGGCTGGCTGGTGTATTGGCCCCTCGCCACCATGAACGCCTCGAGAGCGGTGGGGATCCGCCCCTGGCCCCTTCTGAGGGCCGCGACCCAGTCGGTAGGCCTCGTTGCGGTACCGACGGGAGTCGCCGCAGCGTTCGCCTCCCGCGTGTCAGCGGCACCCCTCTTGTCGATCGCGGCCGGGCTAGGTGCCGCGACACTTCTCGTGGCAATTCTGGCGGCGACCGTGCCCAAGGTCCGTAAGGACGCTGCCGTCACCGTCGGCCTTCTGCGCGCTTCCGGCCGCAATCGATCCTGAGGCACACAGCTACGCTGCGGGCCCCAGCGCCGGGCCGGTCAGCAGCGCCCGGTAGAACTCCACTCCCCGGCCCAGCGACTCGATCGACACTTTTTCGTTGGGGCCGTGGATGGCCTCACGCTGCGCCTTGTCCATGAGCAGCGGCGAGAACCGGTACACCGCCGGCGCGATGCGGGCCACGTGGCGAGCGTCGGACGCGGCCATCATGACGTAGGGCACCACGACCGCCTCGGGGTAGGACGCCGCCACGGCCGCGCCCAGCGCGTCCCACCGCTCGTCGCCGGCCGTGGGCGAGACGGGCGAGGGCTCGGAAGCCTCGACGATCTCGAGCTTCACCCGGGCGTCGTCGATCGCCTCACGCAGGTGCGCGACGGTCGCCGCGACCGACGACCCGACCGCGATGCGGCAGTTGAGCGTCGCGCGCGCCCGGGTGGCGAGCACGTTCTGCGCGGGGCTGCCCTCGAGCATGGTGATCGCCGCGGTGGTGCGCACCATGGCGGCCAGCTCGGGACCCAGGCGCGGCATGACCTTCGCGAGCGGCCCGCGGAGCTTGTCCGCGCGTCCCAGCGCGGTCCCCAGCGGGAACTTCAGCGACGGCGCGAGCCCCTCGAACATCTCCACCGACAGGTCGTGCAGCGACGACGGGAACGGGGAGGATTCCACGTTGACGAGCGCGGCGGCGAGGATCCCGGGCGCGGACTCGCGTGGCGGGGTCGAGGCGTGGCCGCCCAGCGACTCCACCACCAGGTCGATGGTCGCGATGCCCTTCTCCGAGGCTCCGATCACGGCGGCGGGACCGCTCATCCCGGGGAACGCACCGGTCGCGACCGCGCCTCCCTCGTCGAGCACCAGCCACGGCTCGATCCCGCGTTCCTCGAGCAACGCGACGGCCGCGACAGCCGAGGGGCCGTGCTGCTCCTCGTCGGCGCCAAACAGCAGGTAGAGGTCCCGCGCTGGCGTCCACCCGGACGCCAAGAGCCCCTCGAGCGCATCCATGAGCACCACGAGCGCGCCCTTGTCATCGAGCGTGCCGCGGCCGTGCACGTAGCCCGCGTCGATGGCGCCATCGAAGGGCGGGTGTTCCCATCCCTCGGCCTCCCAATCCTCGGGAACCGGCACCACGTCCTGATGCGCCATCAGCATCACCGGACGGTCGACCACGACACCGGGCACGCGCAGCAGCAGGCCCGCGCGGCCCACCTCGTCAACCTCCGCGGCGGCGAACACCCGCGGGTACGCCTGCTCCATCGCCGCGCGGTGGGCCGCGAAGACCTGCGCGACCTCGGCGCTCAGCGGCGCGTCGCCCGGCGGGCAGACGGTGGGGATCCGCACCAGGGTTTGCAGGTGGGTCGCGGCGCTGAGCGCTCGCTCGCTCGCTTGGGCGGCCGATGCCTCACGCTTCTTCATCGGGTCTCCTCGCCTTCGGTAGGGGCGCGCTTGGGGTCGCGCTCGGCGGCCGTACGCACGCCGTCGGGGACGGCGTCGGCCGCCGGCAGCCCGTCGCCCGCAGCGCGCGTGGCGTCGTTGGCCTGGAACGCCACCTTGGGCACCGCGAACAGCACCAGCAGCGCGACGATGGCCGTGCCACCACAGATGGCCCACACCGTCACGTAGCCCGAGAGGGACCCGGCCCCGGACTCCTCGCCCGAGCTCGTCGCGACGGCGCCCGAGGCGAGCGCGATCGCGAAGGCCGACGACGCGAACGAGCCGCCGATGGTCTTGGTCGTGTTGGTCAGCCCCGTGGCGATGCCGGTCTGGTGAGGCGGCGCAGCGGCCGCTGCGGCGGCGGGAAGCGCGGCGACGAGCGCGCCCGATCCCAGTCCCGCGACCATCATGCACGCGAGCACCTGGACAAAGTTGTCGTGCAGCGGGATGAGGGCGAGGTAGCCGGCGGCCACCAGACCCGAGGCCCCGATGAGTACGAACCGCGGCGACCACACCGCCGAGGCCTTGGAGAAGATCGCGGCGCCGATCAGCAGCGACACCACGTAGGCGCCGATGAGATAGGACGCGGTGGCGGAGTCGAGCCCTAGGCCGTAACCCACCTCGCCAGGATCGGTGCGGGCAAAGGTCGACAGCGGGCCCTGCGCTCCCAGGACCGAGACGCCGAACAGGGCCGAGGTCAGGATGACCGGCCAGACGGTGGGGAGGCGCAGCATCGCCATGTCGACGAGCGGGTCGTCGGAGCGCTCCTCGACCTTGACGAACACCCACAGCAGCGCGAGCCCGATGGCCACCATCACGACGACCCACGCGTTGATGCCGTTGAAGCGCACCAGCGACAGGCCGCCGGTGATCGCCAGCAGCGCGAGCGTCAGGACGGTGGTGCCGCGCGTGTCGATGCTGCCGCCGGCGCGCACGCCGGGGTCGGGCACCTTCACGATCACGACCACCAGCGCGATCGTCACCAACACCGCGGGTACCAGGAGCGTCGCCCACAGCGGCAGCATGACGCCGAGTTGGCCGCCCAGCAGCGCGCCCGCGATGGCGCCCGCCTGCAGCGCGACCACGATGACGCCGGCACCGCGCCGGGTCAGCGCCGCCCCGTCGGGGAGGTCGCGGGCGCGCGAGTGGATGATCGACACGTTCATGGGCAGCCACACCACGTAGAAGCCCTGGATGGCCCACGCCACCAGGAACACCGCGAAGGACGCGGAGAACGCGATGGCGTAGGACGCGAGCATCGTCACGATGAGCGATCCGATGAGCACCTTGCGGTGGCCGATCATGTCGCCCAGGCGCGCGAGCACGGGCACCACGATCGCGCTCAGCAGCAGCTGCGTGGCCTCGAGCCAGTTGATGTCCGCGTCGTGAATCGCGAGCTTGTCCGCGATGTCGCTGAACAGCGGCGTGTAGAAGCCCTGGATCACACCCGAGGTGGCCTCGACCACCACGAGCGCCCCGACGATCCCGCCGGCCAGGCGAACCTTGTTTGCCCTCATGGACGGATCATGCCAGGCCCAGATGTCGGCGACGTGTCACGGCGTGGGCGACTCCTCTCGCGCCACCTCGGGCTCGGACGCCTCCTCCTCGATGCCGCCCGCGTGCGAGCGGATCGAGGCGCGTGCGACCGCCGTCACCGCAATGGCCGCGGCCACACCCGCGATCACCCAGCGCAGCCACCCGGCCGCGTCGCCGTACATCAGCGCCACGACGGCGGGCGCGATGAGCAGCGCCACCAGGTTCATCACCTTGATCAGAGGGTTAATGGCCGGGCCCGCGGTGTCCTTGAACGGGTCACCGATGGTGTCGCCGATCACCGTGGCCTCGTGCGCCGGCGAGTTCTTGCCGCCGTGGTGGCCGTCCTCCACGATCTTCTTCGCGTTGTCCCAGCTGCCGCCGGAGTTGGCGAGGAACACCGCCATCAGCACGCCCGTGCCGATCGCGCCTCCCAGGAAGCCCGCGAGCGCGCCCGGGCCCAACGCGAAGCCCACGAAGATGGGCGCCATCGCCGCGAGCAACCCCGGCGTCGCGAGCTCGCGCAGCGAGTCGCGCGTGCAGATGTCGACCACACGGCCGTACTCGGGGCGGGTCTGGCCGGTCATGATGCCGGGCATCTCGCGGAACTGACGGCGCACCTCGAGCACGATCGCGCCGGCAGCCCGCGTGACCGCATCGATGGCGAGACCCGAGAACAGGAACACCGTCGCGCCGCCGATGATCACGCCCACCAGGGTCAGCGGGTGGATGATCGCGTAGGAGAAGTCTGCAGCCGTCGCGGCCGCGTCCTCGAGCGCGTGGGTGACGGCCTCGCTGTAGGAACCGAAGAGCGCGGTCGCGGCGAGCACGGCCGTCGCGATCGCGATGCCCTTGGTGACCGCCTTGGTGGTGTTGCCCACGGCGTCCAAATCCGTCAGGATCTGCGCGGCCTCCTCGTCGACGTCGCCGGACATCTCGGCGATGCCCTGGGCGTTGTCGCTCACGGGTCCGAAGGTGTCCATGGCGACGATGACACCCACGGTGGTGAGCAGTCCGCAGCCCGCGAGCGCGACCAGGAACAGCGCCAGCGCGACCGAGCCGCCCGCGACGAAGAACAGGATCACGATGGCGCCAGCGATGACGGTCGCTGTATAGACGGCGGACTCGAGGCCCACACCGATGCCGGAGAGCACCACCGTTGCGGCACCCGTGCGCGACGTCGCGGCCACGCGGCGCGTGGGCTTGGCACCCACGTCCGTGAAGAAGCCGGTGATCCACAAGATCAGGCCCGCCAGCCCGATGCCGACGAATACCGCGACGGTCGCGATCAGTCGCGGGTCACCGGACTCGGACTCGATCGAGGCTCCGGTGAACTCCGCGAAAGAGGCCGGCAGGTACAGGTACGCCGCGATCGCGGACAGCGCCGCGCCGATCGCGGCGGCTGTGTAGAAGCCGCGGTTGATCGCGGCCAGCCCGGACTCGCCCTGGCGCACCTTCGTGATGAACACGCCGATCGCCGCGACCACGGCACCCACCGCGGTGACGATCAAGGGGAACACGAGCCCCTGCTCCCCCATCGCCGCCTTGCCCAGGATGAGCGCCGCCACCAGCGTGACGGCGTAGGACTCGAACAGGTCCGCGGCCATGCCGGCGCAGTCGCCCACGTTGTCGCCCACGTTGTCGGCGATGGTCGCCGCGTTGCGGGGGTCGTCCTCGGGGATGTGCTGCTCGACCTTGCCCACCAGGTCGGCGCCCACGTCGGCCGCCTTGGTGAAGATGCCGCCGCCCACGCGCATGAACATCGCGAGCAGCGCCGCCCCGAAGCCGAATCCCTCGAGCACCGCCGCCGCGTCGCCGCGGAAGATGAGCACCACTGCGGCGGCGCCTACCAGGCCGAGCCCCACCACGGACATGCCCACGGCCCCGCCGGTACGGAACGCGATGCGCGCCCCCGCCGAGCGTCCATCCGGCCCGGTCGAGGCCGCCGCCACACGCACGTTCGCGCGCACCGCGAGCCACATGCCCATGTATCCGATCGCGGCGGAGAACCCCGCGCCCAACAGGAAGAACAGCGAGCGCCCCACTCGCACCCCAGCGTCGCCGGGCAGCAGGAACAGCAGGCAGAACACGATGGCGGCGAACAGCACGAGCGTGCGCATCTGGCGCGTGAGATACGCCGACGCCCCCTCCTGGACAGCCCCGGCGATGTCACGCATGCGCTCGGTGCCGTCGCGTTCACGCAGCACCTGTTGGCGCAGCACGTAACTGAAGATGAGGGAGACCACCGCGATGGCGGCGATCACGCCGACGATGACCAGGTTCGAGGAGCCGACCTCGACCTCGGTGCCTGTCACAGTGCGCATACGTCCTCCTTGACGAACGCTCACGGGGTCCACCACGCTGTGGACCCACCGGGCTGCTTGCCACTCTAGGGGAAGCCTGCAACCCACGTCGGGAACCCGGCGAGCCGGGGTGACAGGCCAGCCATCGCATCGTCCGCCCCAACGTTTTGGCGGACCTGTCCGTCGACACTGTGAACCGACAGCCTGTGAGCGGAGGACGTCATGGCCCAGTGGCGGGACACGATGGAGCAGCTGGTGCGCGACCGTGAACGCGCGCTGCTGTCGTACGCCTACCTGGTGTGCGGCGACCCGGTGCAGGCACAGGACCTGGTCCAGGACGCGCTGGTCAGGACGTTCTCGCGGGAGCGGCCGGGCCTCACCTCGTTGAAGGCCGAGGCGTACGTGCGCCGCGCGATTACCTCCACGTATGTCGACGGCTACCGCCGTCAGCAGCGGTGGCAGCGGGTGCAGCACCTGTTCAAGGCCGATGCGGTGGTGCCGGATCGCTTTGGTCAGGTCGAGGCGGGATCCGACGTGGCCGCTGCGCTGGCCACCTTGCCGCCGCGCGTGCGGGCCTGCGTGGTGCTGCGGTTCTTTGACGACCTCACCGTGCCGCAGATTGCGCGCCAGCTTGGGCTGGCCGGCGGCACGGTGAAGCGCTACCTCAGCGATGGGCTGGGGCAGCTGGAGCTGGCCCTCGGGCCACTCGAGGACGCGGCGGTCGCGGATGGCGCGCCCGCCGAGGGAAGGAACGCGCGATGAAGCTTTCGGATGCTTTGAGGGGTGCCGCGGATGGCGCACCCGTGGATGGCGTGACCGTCTCGACGGCCGATGCGTCACGCAAGGTGGCGCGCCGGCGCGCCCTGCGTACGGGTTCCAACGGCGCGGTCGCCGTGGGTGCGGTGGCGATCCTGGGCGTGGGGATCATCGGGCCTTCGTTTGCTTCTGCGGGCGACGAGGATCGGTTTGCCGCGGGCGACATGGCGACCGAGGAGTCGGCGCCGGCTGCGGGAGGCGGCGCGCCCGAAGGCATGGCGTCCGGCGAAGCCGACGGCGCCGCGGGTGATTCGATGCTGGCCTCGCCGTGGCTCTGCGGGTCCGACTTCTCCGCGGACGATCCCGCGTGGGCGTACGGCGACACCTCGGGTGTGACGTTCGAGGTGAGCGAGGCCGTGGCGACCGATGGTGGCTATGAGATCGAGCGCAACCTCACCGCGTCGCGCCCCGTGGACATGATCAGTGGCGGCGACTACGTGGTGACGTGGGACGGCGTCATCGTCGGCTCCTACCTCGAACCCGATCCCCTGGTCTACGGCCCGGCCGACGAGCCGTCGCTGCCCGCGGGCGAGGTCTACGAGCGGCTCGACCCCGCGACGGACTTTTCCTCGCTGCAGTCCTGGCAGAGCATCGCGGCGGTCAACTGCTGGGACGGCGCGGCGCTGCCCGCCGGTGACTACGAGGTGCACCTGGCGCAGACGCTCGCGTACCCGGCTGACGCTGCCACGGAGCTCCCGAGCGACTCCACGATGCCCGAACTGTTCCGCGTGGCCGCCGGGCCCGTCTCGCTCACGATCGCGGGTGAGAAGGTGGACGATCCGTTCGGCGCCTACCTCGGCACGGCAGAGCCCGAGCCCCTGCCCGAGCCGACCGAGACCATCGCGCCCGACCCGGTCGACCCCGGCACGCCCGTGGAGCCCAAGCCTGACCCGCTGCCCACCGAGCCCACCGACCGGCTGGGATCGCAGGCCTTGACGCCCGACGTCGCCCGGCAGATGTTTCAGTCCGCGGCCACCGACGACTCGTGGGACATGGCCGCCGGCAGCTACCGGTGGATCCTCAACGACGGCACGTCCGGCGTCTACCGCTTCTTCGGGTGCTCCTGGGGCGGGGGCGACGGCGCCACCTTCCCCGAGCGGTCCTCGACCATGGAACTGCTCGACGTGGACGTGACCGCGCCCGCGTCGCTATCCGTGAGTTATGGGTTCGTGGTCGACGGCAACCCGGAGATCTCCGCGAGCGTGACGAACGTGTCCGACTACGCGATCGCCAACTTCTGGGGCCTGCAGCCGCAGCTCTATCTCGCCCGCGATGGACGCATCGTCGCCGAGGGCTACCCGCAGTCGATCGACCGCAACGGCGACATGGTCATCATGCGCGAGGAGGCGGGAATGGCGGCCGATGCCGTCGCCCCCGACGGCGCCGAGATGCTCATCGCCCCGGCACCGGAGACGGGAGCGTTGACTCCCAGCACCTCGGCCTCCGGCACCTACCTGTGGCGCGACGTGAACCGCTGCGACGGCAACGGTGGCGGCGTGGAGGCCGGCACGTACACGCTGCTGACGGCGACCAGCGTCAATGTCTCAAGCTACGACGCCCAGTACTACGAGGGCGGCGCCGTGGACGACTCGGCGCTGCTGACCCCGCAGGTGGAGCCTCTGGTGCCCGAGACCGGAACCCTGGAGGGCGGCGGCACGTCGTCAAGTTCCGCCGACGTCGCGGAACCCGCGCCGGACACAGCGGTGGTCAACAGCGACTGGGTCGACCTTCAACGGTGGACGTCGCTGGGGACGATCACCGTGAGGTGACGCAGCACGCCAAGGTGAGTACGGCATCGGCCGAAAATAGGTGAACTCACCGATGTGCGCCTGTGGCGTTCGCGCTGGACTGGTGGAGCGCGGTCACCCGGGCCACGCGCCACTCGAAAGGCAAGAACATGGCTCTCTTCATGGATGTGCACCACCTGGACGGATCGGTGAGCATGGCGGACGTGGCACAGGCGCACGCCGCCGACCTCGAGAAGCAGGCGGACCACGACGTCCACTACCTGCGGTACTGGGTCGACGAGCCGGCAGGCAAGATCTTCTGCCTGGTCGACGCGCCCGATGCTGAGGCGGCCAACACCGTGCACCGTGAGGCCCACGGCCTGGTAGCGGACGAGATTCACCCCGTCACCGAGGGCGTCTGACCGCTTTAATGGTCAGATGATCGTCGAGCGCGAGGATCACCTGACACGCCTCGTCTCCCTGTGGGAGGCGACAGCGGGGGGTGCGGGCGCGTTCGTCCTCGTGGCGTCAGAAGCGGGTCAGGGAAAGACCACGCTGGTACGCGAGTTCCTCACGCGCCTGGACGAGGGGTGCCGGGTGCGCGAGGGAGGCGCGGACAACGTCACGACGGCGGACGCGCTCGCCGCTGTCCAGGAGGCCGTGCCCGAGATTGGCGACGCCGTGGCCGCCGTGCAGGCAGGCACGCTCACCCGCCATGCGCTTCACACACGACTGCGCGCCGAGCTCACCGGCGAGCCCACCGTGCTGGTCCTCGAAGACATGCACTGGGCAGACGACGCGACGCTGGATTCCCTTCAATTCCTGGGCCGCCGGATCGAAGCGACACCCCTGATGGTGATCGCCACCTTCCGGCCCGATGACGTCACCTCACGCCACCCGCTCACGCGCCTCCTCGACGAGGCCGCTCGGTGGCCCCATGCCACCCGGCTGGACGTGCCCGCACTCACGGTGGAAGGGGTCGCCGCACTCGCCGCGCAGGCGGGTTCGGACGCCGATGCCGCGGCGCTCCACGCGCGCACCTCCGGCAACGCCTTCTACGTGACCGAGGTGCTCGCGACGAGTGACGCGAGCCTGCCTATCGGCGTGGCCGATGCCGTGCGTGCCCGCCTTGCACTGCTCACACCCGAGGCGCGGCTCGCCGCCGAGGCGGCCTCGGTCCTCGGAGACACGGCCCCCGCCGACCTGGTGGCGGCCGTCGCGGGGTGCGAGCTCGACGCCATCGACGTGTGCGTCGAGCGAGGGGTGCTGGTCGCGGGACGCGCGGGCGTGGGCTACCGCCACGAGTTGGCGAGGGAAGCCGTCGAGGCCGGCATCGCGGCGCCCCAAGCGCGCCGCCTCCATCGTGCGGCGCTGGCGGAGATTCGCCGCCGCACCCCTGAGGACCACCGACGCATCGCCCACCACGCCGCTCAGTGTGGGGAGGCGACCCTCGCCGCGCAGCATGCGACCCTCGCGGGCCGGCAGCTGGCCGCGCTCGGCGCCCACCGCGAGGCCGCCACACAACTGCGCGCCGCGCTGCGACAGGGGCCACCTGCCGAGGACCGTGCGGGGCTCTTCGTCGAGCTCTCACACGAGTGCTACCTCACCGACCAGCTCCACGAGGCGTTGACGGCCCGCCATCATGCGCTCGAGTTTCACTCGATCGCCGGCGAGATGCTTGACGTGGGCGATGACCAGCGATGGCTGTCACGAATGTCATGGTTTCTGGGACGCGGGGCCGACGCGGAGCACTATGCCGGGGACGCGTGCCACACCCTTGAGCCGCTGGGCCCATCGGTGCCGCTCGCCGCGGCATGGAGCAACATGTCGCAGCTGAGGATGCTCGCGGACGACGCGGAAGAGGCGGTGCGTTGGGGCGAACGGGCGATCGCCCTCGCAAGCGAACTGGGCGCGGACGAGATTCGGATTCACGCGCTCAACAATGTGGGTTCGGCCATGGCCGTCGCGGCCTACGATGCCGCGGGCGTCGCTCGGTTGCGCCAGAGCCTCGACGGGGCGCTCATGGCGGGTCTCGAGGAGCATGCTGCACGTGCGCATACGAATCTAGGCTCCGCGGCGCTGAGGCATCGCGCGCTGCCCGACGCCCTGGCTCAGCTCGAGGCCGGCATCGACTACACCGAGGCCCACGACCTGGACTCGTGGACCCGCTATATGAAGGCGTTACGGGCCGATGCCCTGGTGAGGGTGGGTCGTCTCGACGAGGCTCTCGACGTCGCTCACGACGTGACGGGGCCTCAGGGTGTGTCTCCCATCTCCACGATCCCCGCGGCCTGCGCGGCGGCGAGGGCGACCATGCTTCGCGGAGACGATCCCCGGCCGTCCCTCGCCCTCGCGCAGCGACTCGCGGCGGAGACCGGTGAGATTCAGCGCATCGGACCGGTCGCGAGCGCCATCGCCGAACACGCGTGGCTGGAGGGCCGTGTCGAGGACATCCCTGCGGCGACCGACCTCGCCTGGGACCTCGTCCAGGATGCGTCGGATCCGTGGCTGCTGGGCGAACTTGCGTGGTGGCGTGAGCTCGCTGGGCAGTCCCCCGAGGCAGCGCCCGACTCGCTCGCACCGACCTTCGAACACATGCTCGCGGGCGACGGCGCAAGCGCGGTCCAGGTGTGGCTAGACGTCGGCGACCCAGTGTGGGCGGCCTACGGTGCGGCGGCCGGTGGGGACGCAGCGGTCGCGCAGCGAGCGACCGCGGCCGCACGTGGCGTTGGCGCGAGCGCCGCCGCGGCCGCGGTGATGCGCGAGCGCGAGCAACGCGGATGGGCGAGCCCGACGACGGGCGGTTCCGCGGGCGGTCTGACGCCGCGCGAGGGGGAGGTCCTGCAGTTGCTGGCCCATGGATTGTCCACGCCCGATATCGCCCAGCAGCTGGTCCTGTCGCGCAGGACCGTGGAGCACCACGTGTCTGCGGTGCTGCAGAAGCTTGGCGAGCCCACCCGGGCGCGCGCGGTCGCCACCGCCGTGCGCCGCGGCTTGGTGGAGCACGGGTGAGGTCCTAGGACTCACGGGCGAATGCGGGCCCCGCCGCCGCCGAGGCCGTCTGGCGGGCCACCCCGTCGCCCGCCGCGACGGACACGGTGACCACGCCACCATCGGCGTGGCACTGCGTGACGTCCACCCCGTTGCGTCGGGCGGCCTCACTGGCCGCCGAGCATCCCGGGCCTGCCGCGTCGCGTCCGGCCGCGACCGCCTCCCGCGCGGCGAGCGCTCCCGCGAGCGCGGCCATGTCGGCGCCGGTCCGGGCGCGCGACGCCGCCATCCACGTGCTCGCGGCCGCCAGTCCCAGCGCCAAGACGACGACCATTGCGACCACGATGCCGACCATGAGCACCGTCGCGGCGCCCTCGTCGCGCGCCCGCCCGTTGCGCGGGACCACCGAGGTCTCGCGGCTCACGATTGCTCCTTCGCCACCGCCCGCGCCACGACGTCGGGAAGCCAGGCAGGACCCGTGGCCGTGACGGTCGCCGTCACCCAGGTGCCGTCGGAGGTCACGGCAAGCGAGGCATCGGCCATCCGCGAGGCGAAAGCGGACCGTGCCGCTGCCTCGCCCTCGACGGCGGCGGTGCGGGCGACGGCGGAGGCGGCATCGGCCGCGCTGAGGTGCGCCAACGCCCACGCGAGGGCGCCCAGCATGAGCGCGAGCACGAGCACGGCGGCCGGGAGCACCAAGGCCAGTTCGGCCGTCACGGACCCCCGGTCGCCGCGCCCGCGGATCATCCGAAGGCCGATCTGATGACGCCCAGCAGCAGCTCCCGCACCTCGCCGGAGCGAATGATCGCGATGAGCAGGCCCGCGAACGCCGCCGCGGCGACCGTGACCAGCGCGTATTCGGTGGTCGCCATGCCGTCGTCCTCGCGCCACAGCCTCTCGAAGCGCCTCATGATCCTCCCTTCCGCGAAGGACCGTCCTTCGCTGACTCCACGGTGCGCGCGGGACGCAGGCGACGCTCGCGTCTTGTCCGCAACTGGGGACGGGGCACCGTTCCGCGGGGGCTGGGGACGACGCCATTCAGATCACGGCCCCCAGGTCCACCGACGCGATCACGGCGGCGATGAGCGGCACCACTCCGACCAGGATGAAGGCCGGGAGCAGGCACAGCGTGAGGGGCAGGGCAAGCGTCACGGACAGCTCCGCGGCTGCCTTCTGGCCGGCGCGCTTGTCCTCGCGCACCGCCTGGTCGATCGCAGCCGCGAGTGCGGGTCCGGCCGATGCCCCCGCGAGGTGAGCCGCCTGCAGTGCCTGGCGCACGGTGTCGGCCATGCCGTCGGCGTCCGGGGCCTCCCACGCCTCGTCCCACGGCGCTCCGCTGGCGAGCCGCTGCCCCGTCTCGACCAGTGCCGCGCCGTCCGCCCCTCCCAGCACGATGCCGATCCGTGTGAGCGTGCCCGGCACGTCGATGCCCGCCGCAAGGACCGCGTCGACGAGGGCGAGGACGAGCGGGGTGGGTACGTCCTCGGCGGGTGGCTCGGCGCGAGACAGCAGCGCCCGCGTCCACCGCCTTCCCACCCAGGTGAGCAGGCCCGCGCCGACGAGCAGCACCCACCCCAGGGGCGTCAGCGCCACGAGGCGCAGCGCGCCCGGGTCGAGCGCCGCCGCGAGGCCGAGCCCCGCGAGCGGCAACCACCCGAGGACACGCGCGCTCATGCGCGGGCCCGCAAGCGCGGCCTCCCGGGCATCGGCCGCCTCTTCGCGCGCATGCAGCACCGCGAGCACTCGCCGCAGCACGGCGGCGAGTGGCATCCCGCCCTCGTCGGCGAGTGTCGCGGAGGCTGCAACGGCCCGGGTGACCACAGCATCGGCCCCCGGCACGGTGGGACGGCCGTCGTCCGCGACCGGTAACCCCGCAAGTGACCACGCCTGCGCGGGCGGCAGTCCCGACTCGAGCAGCGCGACCGCGTTGGCAAGGGCCCGCGTGGGGGCCGGCGGCGATACCCGCGCCCGTTTACGCCGCCACCGCATGGCCCGCCTGGCTGAGCCCCAGGCCCTCACCGAGCGCTGCCCACGCGGGCCCGGCCTCCCAGCCCCGCGAGCCCCGGGTGAGGGCGGGGACGGCGACAAGGTCGCCCGCGCCCGATCGCGACAGCGTCGCCACCTGGGCCACGCGCCGCACACTCGCGCCGTCGCGCTCGACGTGCACCACGGCGTCGAAGGCGATGGCGGCCTGCAGCTCGACCGTGCGCTGGTCGAGTCCCGCCAGCGCCCCCAGCGCCACCAGCCGCGCGGGCACGTCCGCCGTCGAGTTCGCGTGCAACGTCGCGAACCCGCCGCGGTGTCCCGTGTTGAAGACGGACAGCACCTCGCGCACCTCCGCGCCGCGGCACTCACCCAACACCACGCGGTCGGGACGCATGCGCATGGCCTCGCGCACCAGGGTGGGAAGCCCCACCGCGCCGGAGCCCTCGATGTTGGCGCGCCGCTCGATCAGGCGCACCACGTGCGGGTGGTCGGGACGCAGCTCGCCGGCTTCCTCGATCACGAGGATGCGCTCGGCGGGATCCACGAGGCTCAGCATCGAGGCGAGCAGGGTGGTCTTGCCCGATCCCGTGGCGCCGGTGACGAGCACGGACAGGTGCCGCGCCACCATCGCGCGCAGCACCCGTCCGAGCTGCCCCGTCACCATTCCCGAGGCGACCAGGTCATCCATGTCGAGCGCCCGCTGACGCACGGTCCTCAGCGAGATCGCGGCGCACTCGGGCGACAGGGGCGGCAGGACCGCGTGCAGGCGCGTGCCGTCGGGCAGGCGCGCATCCACCACCGGCGCGGCGTCGTCGAGCCGGCGCCCGCCCGCCCCCGCCATGCGCACCGCCAGTGCCCTCACCGCAGCGGAGTCGGGCAGGTCCACACCGACCATCTGCAGCCCTCCTCCCCTATCGATCCAGGCCCGCCGCGGCTCCTGGACCAAGACGTCCGTGACACCCGGCAAGGCCAACAGCGAGCCCAGCGGCCCGGCCCACTGCGGTGCGTCACCCGGCCCGTCCATAGGGCGAGGCTGACACGGCGGCCGGCCACAGCATCGGCCGTCTGTCATATCGGTGGACAACTCCTCCGGGCGCGGCGGCTGGGGACGACGAGGCGCCCTGGCAGGGTGTCGGCGGGCGCCGCTAGGCTGGGCCGAAATAGGAGGTTTCATGGCCCGCTCGACCCGCCGCCCATCCGCGGCCTTCTTCGATCTGGACAAGACGATCATCGCGACCAGCTCGTCGATGGCGTTCTCTCGGTCCTTTTACGAGGGTGGACTCGTCACGCGGGCCGATGCCCTACGCACCGCCTACGCGCAGTTCCTGTTCCTGGTGGGCGCGGCGGACGAGCGTCAGACCAACCGCCTGCGCGACTCGCTGAGCGACCTCGTGAAGGGCTGGGAGGTCGCGAAGGTCACGCAGATCGTCAACGAGACGGTGCACGAGCACATCGACCCGGTGGTCTACGCGGAGGCGCTCGAGCTCATCGATCGCCACCACGCGAACGGCCGCGATGTGGTGATCGTCTCGGCCTCCGTGCGCGACATCGTGGAGCCCATCGCGCAGATCCTGGGCGCGGACCATGTCATCGCGTCCGAGCTCAAGGTGAAGAAGGGCTACTACACGGGCGAGGTCAGCTACTACGCGTACGGCGAGGCGAAGGCCGATGCCATGCGGGCGCTGGCCGAGGAGCAGGGCTACGACCTGCGTCGCAGCTATGCGTACTCGGACTCGATCACGGATGCCCCGATGCTTGATGCGGTGGGCCACGGCTTCACCGTGAACGCGGACCGCACCATGCGCAAGGCCGCGATCTCGCACGGCTGGGGAAACCTGCGCTTCAAGCGCCCCGTCGAGCTGCGCTCGCACCCGTCGACGCGCTCCACGCTGGCGGTGGGGCTCGCCATCGCGGCGATCGTGGTCGGCGTGCTGCTGCTGTCGCGCGCCGGCAGGGAGCCCGAGGACTCCTGACCGCGTGGGCCGTCGAGGCCCGCTCCCGATGTGGTCAAATCCACACCAACGTTTCGTGATGCTCGTGCGTTAAGAGGGTCAAGCGGCCTCAATGGTCGACGTGCATCGGGCACCTGCCAGGGGCCTCGCGCGGGAGGGGAAAATCGTGCTCGAAACGGGCACGCGCGGCACGTATCCTTGTGCCTCAACCCCACGATGGAGCAGCGGGCGCACGCATGCGCCGGGAGGAACGGGAGTCCATGCACAAGGGCCTCATGGTCATCGGTGCGATCACGGTGGCGAGCGCCTCCGCGGCCGTGGGGTGGTACGGCGTGAAGTGGATCGTCTCGAGCGACGAGGCCCCCGCCGCGGCCCCCTCCGACACCCCCGCCGGAGCGACCGTTCCGCTCTCCTACGACCTCGCGGCGATCGAGTCCGCGGCCGAGGGCCTGTTCAACCCGCCGGCCTGCGGTGAGACCTGGACGGCCGATGCGACATCAGCCAATGGCGTCATCCCCGTGGTGAGCGTCGAGACGGCCGACGGCGCCGCCTCGGCCCGCGTCGCGTTCACCTCCGAGGCCGAGGGCATCACCGCGTTCCTCGCCCAACAGGGCCAGCTGATCGTGACGCGTGACGACGTGGTCGTCACCCCCGAATGGGGCTCCGAGTTTGTGCCCGAGCTCATCATGACGGCGGGCGAGAGCCCCTCGGCGGCGTCGGACACGTACGCGATCACGGGCTCGTCACTGTGCGACGTGGCCGACGAGATGTCCGCGCTGTGGGACGACTTCGACTGGGACAACGCCACGGACGAGGAGGTCGCGGCGCGCTACGAGGAGGTCGCCGAGTTCGAGGCAGAGCACTCGAGCCTCCCCGCCGGCGAATACAAGGTCTACGCGTGGAGCCCGATCATCCAGGGCGAGGCGGCCGCCGTGGCGCGGTCGCTGACCGAGGAGGGCCTCACCGACCTCGCGCTGCTGCAGTACACCGCCGGCTACTCGGCGATCGCTGACGACGAGCGCATCGCGCCGTACTGCGAGGAGTCCGAGACCCCCGACGGCGCCACCGAACTGCTCTGCGACGTACCCCAGGACGTGCTGACCGAGGTGCTGACCCGCGACGTCCCCGAGTCCTACATCGTGGACGCGGAGCCCACCGTCGCGATCTCCGAGGCCTTCACCTTCACGGTCGAGTAGTCACGACCGCACGGGGGTTTACCCCGTCTTGCGCCGGAAGTCCTGGTGCCCGTGCGCGGCGCCGTTGTTGCGCATCCCGCCGCCGGACTCGGCGTGGCTGCCCGGGTGCTCCACCTGGCCGTCGTTGCCGACCCACGTGGCCATCGCCGCCTGGGCGTCCCCGCCCTCGACTGCGCGCATGAAAGTCTGAGCGTCATCGCCGTGAAGGGTCTTCGCGAGCTTGCCGTGGTGGAAGATCACCACCTCGCCGGTCGCGCGGGTCCGGTAGTCGTAGCCTTCTGCACTCATCTGCCCATCGTCACACCGTTCGCGCGGATGCGCGCGGCGAACGGCGGCTTGCGCCCGGCCGATGCGTCAGCTGGGGTTGTCTTGACCGTCCGTTTCGCGCGGCTCGCCATCTCCGTGGGGGATCTCCTCGCCCAGCGGATTGGTCTGCACCGGCTGCTCGTCGGGGTCGTGGCGCTTATCCTGCTGCTCCACGACCTCGTCCTTGAGATCTTCCGCCTTGGCGTCGGTGTTCTTGTCGCTCATGGCTCGATCGTCGCACCGCGCAGGCCGCCGTGCCAGGGGTTTCGCCCACCGCTGACGCGGGAATAGCCCGTACCGGTGTGGTCCACGACGACCGACCCGGCCGTTGCATCGGCCATCTAGCAGGGATCCTTACAAACGTTTGGCAATGTCAGGAGGCGCGCCTACTCTGACCGCATGGTCAACGATGCCCAGACAAAGTCCCCTGCCCTCGAGAATCTCCACACGGAGAGCCGCTCGTTCCCGCCGTCGATCGACTTCGCTTCGCAGGCGAACGCGCGCTCCGACATGTATACGCGCGCGGCCGCCGACCGGCTGGGCTTCTGGCGTGACCAGGCCGAGCACCTCCACTGGGACACGCCGTTCACCGAGACCCTCGACTGGTCCGACGCCCCCGTGGCCCGCTGGTTCGCCGACGGCACCCTCAACGCGTGCGACAACGCCGTGGACCGGCACGTGCGCGAGGGCCGCGGAGACCGGGTGGCGTTCCACTTCGAGGGCGAGCCGGGCGACACCCGCACGCTGACCTATGCCGACATGCAGCGGGAGGTATCCAAGGCGGCGAATGCCCTGGAAAGCCTGGGAATCACGAAGGGCGACCGCGTCGCGATCTACCTGCCACAGATTCCCGAGGCGGTGGTGTCGATGCTCGCGTGCGCACGCATCGGCGCGATCCACTCCGTCGTCTTTGGCGGGTTCTCCGCGGACTCGCTGCGCCAGCGCATCGACGACGCTCAGGCGAAGCTGGTCATCACCGCCGACGGCGGCAACAGGCGCGGCGCCCACCTGGCACTCAAGCCCCTCGTGGACGCGTCGCTCGCGCCGAGCGAGGCCCACCCCGAGCCCGCGGCGAGCGTCGAGCACGTCCTGGTCGTCAAGCGCACGGGCCAGGAGACGGCCTGGACGGACGAGCGGGACGTGTGGTGGGACGACGTGGTGACCACGGCATCGGCCGACCACACCCCCGTGATGGTGGAGGCGGAACACCCGCTGTTCATCCTCTATACCTCGGGCACCACGGGCAGCCCCAAGGGCCTGTTCCACACCACCGGCGGCTACCTCACGGGCGCGGCGTACACGCACCGGGTGGTGTTCGACCTCAAGCCCGAGAGCGACGTGTACTGGTGCTCGGCGGATGTGGGCTGGATCACCGGGCACAGCTACATCGTCTACGGCCCCATGATCAACGGCGCCACCCAGGTGCTCTACGAGGGCGTGCCGAACGCGCCCCACGAGGGCCGCTGGTGGGAGATCATCGAGAAGTACAAGGTGTCCATCTTCTACACGGCGCCCACCGCGATCCGCACGTTTATGAAGTGGGGCGAGGCGATCCCGGCACGGTTCGACCTGTCGAGCCTGCGGCTGCTCGGATCCGTGGGTGAGCCCATTAATCCCGAGGCCTGGATGTGGTACCGCCGCGTCATCGGTGGCGACCGCTGCCCCATCGTCGACACGTGGTGGCAGACGGAGACGGGATCGATCATGATCTCGCCGCTGCCGGGCGTGACGGCTACCAAGCCGGGCTCCGCGCAGGTGCCGCTGCCCGGCGTCTCGGCCGCCGTGGTGGACGACGACGCCCGCGAGGTGGGCCCGGGGCGCGGCGGCTACCTGGTGCTCGACCAGCCGTGGCCGTCCATGCTGCGGGGCATTTGGGGCGACCGCGAACGCTACGAGAAGACGTACTGGAGCCACTTCGACGGCCTCTACTTTGCAGGCGACGGCGCCAAGCGCGACGCCGACGGCGACATCTGGCTCATGGGACGCGTGGACGACGTCATGAACGTGTCGGGCCACCGCCTATCCACGACCGAGATCGAGCACGCGCTCGTGTCCCACCCGTGGGTCGCCGAGGCGGCCGTGGTGGGCGCCGCCGACGAGACCACCGGCCAGGCCGTGGTGGCGTTCGTCGTGGTGAAGTCGGACGCGGCGGGCGCCTCGGCAAGCGGGCACGAGGTCGCGCTGCGCGAGCAGGTCAAGGAGCAGATCGGGGCGCTGGCCAAGCCGCGCACCATCCTGGTGGTGTCCGAGGTGCCCAAGACCCGATCGGGCAAGATCATGCGCCGCCTGCTGCGCGACGTCGCCGAGCACCGCGCCGTGGGCGACGTCACGACCCTGGCCGATTCCTCCGTGATGGACGCGATCCGCGATGGGCTCGAGGGCGGCAAGGCCGACGACGATTAAGCGCTGAGCCACTCGGGCTTGGTTGACCTGAGCGCGACGCCGGCGTCCTTCCTCCTTGGGACGCCGGCGTTGTCGCGTCAGCCCCGCATCGCCTCCCACTCCTCACGGCGCTGCGCCTGCTCCTCGGGGTCCGGCACCGGAAGGGACGCGAGCAGCCGCTGCGTGTACGCATCCTGCGGGTTGCCCAAGACCTCGGCGCCAGTGCCCTCCTCCACGAGCTTGCCGCGGTGAAGCACCGCGATGCGGTCGGCGAGCATGTCCACCACCGCCAAGTCGTGACTGATGAAGAGCGCGGCGAACCCCAACTCGCGGTGCAGCTCGTCAAAGAGGTCCAGCACCCGGGCCTGCACGGACACGTCGAGTGCCGACGTGGGCTCATCCGCGATCAGGAGCTCGGGCTCAAGGGCCAGGGCGCGGGCGAGCGAGGCACGCTGGCGCTGACCACCGGACAACTCGTGCGGGAAGCGATCACCATAGGCGCGGGGCAGCTGGACCGCCTCGAGCAGCTCGTCCACGCGCCCGCGCGCCGCCGCCGGCGAGCCAAACCGCCGGTGGACCACCAAGGGCTCGGCGATGCACTGGGCGATGGTGAGCAGAGGGTTGAAGCTGGTCGCCGGGTCCTGGAACACGAAGCCCACGCGCGAGCGGATGGGGCGGATGATCCGCTCCTTCGCCCCAAGCATCTCCACCCCCAACACCGACAGCGACCCGCCGCTCACAGGAGTGAGCCCCGCCATCGCTCGACCGATGGTCGTCTTGCCCGATCCCGACTCTCCCACCAGGCCCAGCACCTCGCCGGGACGGATCGCGAAGGAGACTCCATCGACGGCCACGAAGTCCGGCTGGCGCAGCCGCCCGGGGTAGACGATCCGCAGGTCGTTCGCCTCGACCACGGGCGCCGCGGTGTCCCATTCCGGCGGGCGCCGTTCGGCACGTTCCGCGGCGCGTGCGAGACCCACGCCGATGCGCGGAACGGAACCCAGGAGCTGACGCGTGTACGCCTCGCGCGGCTCGGCGAAGAGATCCCGCACACCCGCCTGCTCCACGACCTTGCCCTGGTACATGACGGCCACCCGGTCGGCGAGATCCGCCACCACCCCCATGTTGTGGGTGATCAGCACGATCGCGGCACCGAACTCGTCGCGGCAGCGCCGCAGCAGGTCGAGAATCTCGGCCTGCACCGTGACGTCGAGCGCCGTCGTGGGCTCGTCGGCGACGATCACTCCGGGATTCAGCGCGAGCGCCTGCGCGATGACCACGCGCTGCTTCTGCCCGCCCGAGAACTGATGCGGATAGTGGTCCACACGCGTCTCGGGATCGGGAATGCCCACGCGCCGCATCACGTCGATCGCCTCCGCGCGGGCCGCCTTCTTCGACATGCGCCGATGCGCGCGCAACCCCTCGGCGATCTGCCAGCCCACCGTGTAGACCGGGTTGAGCGAGGTCGACGGCTCCTGAAACACCATGGCGGCCGTCTCGCCGCGCAGCTCACGCAGGGCGTCGCCCTTGAGCGTCGCGACGTCGACCTCGTGACCGTCGCGGCCGGTCACCACCACGGCGCCGCCCACGCTCGCCGTCTCCGGCAAGAGCCCCAGGATCGACGACGCCGTCACGGACTTGCCCGAGCCGGACTCCCCCACGACTGCGAGGACCTCGCCGGCGTGGACGTCGAGCGTGACGCCGTCGACGGCGCGCACTGCCCCGGCATCGGTCGCGAAGGTGACGGACAGGTCGCGGATCTGCACCACGTCGGTCATACGGTGCCCTCCTTCGTGGTGGGGGTGGCCGATGCCTCGGCAAGGTCCGTATCGCCGTCACCGGCTCCCGGGTCGCCCTCGGGGGCGAGCAGGTCTTCCGCAGGCTCACTACCCGCCGCGCGGCGGCGCAGTCGCGGGTCGGCGAGGTCGTTGAGACTTTCACCCACGAGGGTGAGACCCATCACCGACAGGACGATGGCGAGGCCGGGGAACAGCGCGGTCCACCAGATGCCGCTCGTGACGTCGGACACCGCCCTGTTGAGGTCGTAGCCCCACTCGGCGGCGGCGGTGGGCTCGATGCCGAAGCCCAGGAAGCCCAGGGCCGCGAGCGTGAGGATCGCCTCCGAGGCATTGAGGGTGATGATCAGCGGCAGGGTGCGGGTCGAGTTGCGCAGCACGTGCCTGGTCATGATGCGCACGTGGCTCGAGCCGATCACCCTCGCGGACTCGACGAAGGGCTCCGACTTGATGCGCACCACCTCCGCGCGCGTGACGCGCAGGTACTGCGGGATGAAGATCACCGTGATCGACAGCGCGGCGGCGAGGATGCCACCCCACATCGACGACTGGCCTCCCGAGACGACGATGGCGACCACGATCGCGAGGAGCAGCGACGGGAAGCTGTAGAGGGCATCGGCCACCACCACCAGGATGCGGTCGAGCCAGCCGCCGAAGTAGCCCGCGAGCAGGCCAAGCGCCACGCCGACCACGATGGAGGCGAGCACCGCGACGATGATCACGTACAGCGCGGTGCGGGCGCCCCAGATGAGCCGCGACAGCACGTCGTAGCCACCGGTCGTGGTGCCCAGGAGGTGGGCCGCAGAGGGCTCCTGCAGGGCGCCAAACGCGACGCCGTCGTCGCCGCGCAACTGGGAGAACCCGTAGGGCGCGAGCAGGGGCGCGAAGATGGCGGTCAGGACGAAGATGCCGGTGAGGATGAGGCCCGCGACGAGCATGCCTCGTTGCAGTCCCACCGAGGAACGCACCTGGGAGATCACGGGGAGCCGCCGCCAGAGAGAGCCGCGGGCCTGTGCGTCGGTCGCCATGTCAGTACCTCACCCTCGGGTCGATCAGGGCGGCGATGACGTCGACGATGAAGTTGGTCAGCGCCACGACTACCGCGAGGAACGCGACGATGCCCTGGACGGCCACGAAGTCGCGGGCCGTGAGGTACTCGGCGAGCTGGAAACCCAGCCCCTTCCATTCGAAGGTGGTCTCCGTGAGCACGGCGCCCGACAGCAGCATCGCGATCTGGAGGCCCACCACGGTCACGATCGGGATGAGCGCGGGACGGTAGGCGTGCTTGCGTAGCAGCCGCCGCTCGGACACGCCCCGTGAGCGCGCCGCGCCTACGTAGCCGGCGCCGAGCGTCGAGATGACGTTGGTGCGCACCACCCGCAGGAAGACTCCCGCGGTGAGCAGGCCGAGAGCGACGGCGGGGAGCACCGCGTGCAGCAGCACGTCGCTGATGATGTTCCAGTCCCCCGTGCGGATCGCGTCAATGAGGTAGATGCCGGTCGCGCCGTCCAGGCGCTGCAAGGTCAGCTCACTGCGGGTGTCCGCTCGCCCGGCGACCGGGAACCAGCCCAGCCACACCGAGAAGATGAGCTTGAGCAGCAGCCCTGCAAAAAACACGGGCGTCGCATAGGCGACGATTGCACCCAACCTGGCCGTCGCATCGGGCCATCGATCGCGACGGAAGGCCGCCATCCGGCCCAACGGAATGCCCACCGCGAAGGCGATGATGAGCGCGTAGAACGCGAGCTCAAGAGTGGCGGCGCCGAAGGTCGTGATGATCTCGGTCACGGGACGGTGATCGGACAACGCGGTGCCGAAGTCGCCCGTGAGGATGTTGCCGAGGTACTCCAGGTACTGGACGATCAGGGGCCGGTCGTAGCCGGCCTCGTGCACTCGCTCCGCGAGCTGATCGGCGGGCAGACGCCCACCGAGCGCGGCGGTGATGGGGTCTCCGGTCGCGCGCATCAGCACGAAGACGGTGGTGACGAGGATCCAGACGGTGGGGATGATGAGCAGGGCGCGTACGGCGATGTAGCGGCCCAGGGATCCCCCGCTGGCCTTCTTCACTGTCGCGGCAGGTTCTGGACCTGCGGCGACGGGTGCGGTGGTGGTCATGAGGTGTCCTTGCTCGCCGCTGACGCGACGTGGGGTGGGATGGGCATGGCGTCGGGGGCCGGGTCGCCCCGACCCCCGAGCTCATGCATCAACCCTTGGACAGGGCCCCGTAGCGGAACTTGAACGAGGCGTCGAGGGTGTCCGCGGCACCCGAGACATCGGTGCCGGTGACCGCGACCTGGGCGCCCTGCAGCAGCGGCAGGGTGGACAGGTCCGCCGCGACGGCGTCCTGGATCTCACCGATGAGCGCGGCGCGCTCATCGGGGTCGGCCGTGGTGGCCTGCGCGAGGATCATCTCGTCCACCTCCGGGTTGGAGTAGTGGTTGCCCAGGAAGTTCTCCGTGAGGAAGAAGGGCGTGAGGTAGTTGTCAGCGTCCGAGTAGTCCGGGAACCAGCCCAGCTGGTACGACGGGTACACGTCGGCGGTGCGGTCCTGCGCATACTGCACCCACTCGGTCGACTGGAGGTCGACGGTGAACAGGCCGGACGACTCGAGCTGGTCCTTGATCAGCGCGTACTCGTCGGCCGATCCCGCGCCGTAGTGGTCGGGGTTGTACTGCAGGCTGAGCGCGACGGGCGTCTCCACACCCGCCTCCTCGAGGGTGGCGGCCGCCTTGTCGAGGTCGGGCGCTCCCGCGCCGTCGCCGTACATCTCCTTGAGCGACTCGGTGGCGCCGGTGAGGCCGTCGGGCACGTAGGAGTACAGCGGGGTGTAGGTGCCGCGGTAGACCTGGTCGGCGATCGCCTGGCGGTCGACGATGTCCGCCGCAGCCTGGCGCACCGCAAGGGCCATCGCCTCGTCGGCCTCGTCGGTCGCCGCGCCGTACGGCATGGTGTCGAAGTTGAAGACGATGTAGCGAATCTCGCCGCCGGGACCGTCGATCACCTGGACGCCGTCGTCTCCGCGCAGGTCCTCGATGTCGGTGGCGGACAGCGAGCGGAAGGCCACGTCGATGTTGCCCTCCTGGACGTCGAGCTTCAGGTTCGACTCGTCCGCGTAGTAGCTCACGTCGATGATGTCGGTCTTGGGCGCGCCGAGCAGACCCTGGTAGTCGGGGTTCGCCTCGTAACTGACCAGGTTGTTCATGTCGTAGCTGACGATCGTGTACGGGCCGGCAAACGCGCCGCCCTCGACGATCTCGTCGTCAGGAGTCAGGGCGTCGGCCGCGAAGACGTCTTCGTCGACGATGGGGCCGGCGGGGCTCGACAGGATCTGCGGGAACACCTGGTCGTTCTCCGACTTCAGGTGGAAGACCACCGTGGTGTCGTCGACCGCGTCCACGGAGTCGAGGTTGTACAGCAGCGAGCCGGGGCCATTGCCGCCGTCGGCACCCGACTCGAAGATCGCCAGCATGCGGTCAAACGTGAACTTGACGTCGGAGGACGTGAGGTCGTTGCCGTTGGCGAAGGTCAGCCCGCTCTTCAGCGTCACGGTGTACTCCGTGGGGGCGGTGAACTCGGCCGTCTCGGCGATGTCGGGCTCCACGTCAGGGCTGCCCAGCGGGGTGTTGAGGAGGAACGGATAGACCTGGTTCATCACCGCGAACGAGCCGTTGTCGTACGAGCCCGCGGGGTCGATGGTGGTGATCTTGTCGGTGGTGCCGACGATGATCGGCTCTCCACCGCCGCTCGACTCGGCGCCGGCGGTGGCGGTCGAGCTCGACTCGGGGTCGCTGTCGGAGCAGGCCGCGAGCGAGAAGGCGGCCACGGCCACCGTGGCAAACGCTGCTGCACGGCGACGGCTAGACGGGTTGAACATGGATGGTTCCCTCCTGGATGAGACGGTTGCCGACCCCGGGTTGGGGGAGGCTCCGCGCCTTCTTTCCTAGCAGGGAGAATGCTCAGTTCTCACAGAGTGCGATCACTGTTTACATGCATGCAACAGGCCCGTGACGAGCGCCAGCGTGCCGTGATCGAAACGTGACCGAGGCCGTCCTCACCACGAGCGCGCTTGGCGTCCATGGGCCGTCCCACGAACCGGCCCGTCGCCCCTAGTCTTCTGACGGGATCCACTCGAACGAGGTGATCTCCTGCACACCCCAGCGCACCGCGAAGATCAGCACGAAGACGCCGAGGCCCACGAAGATTGCCTGGGGCCAGCGGTCGCGGTGGCGCACCAGGTACGCGGTGAGCGCGGCGATCGCCACGACGCCGGCGATCACAAGCCACGCGGTCATTCCCATGCGGTGAGAGTAGCGCCGCACGGGCGGGACTCCGTGCACCGACGGGGCTACGTGCGGCGGCGGGGCGGCGCGCCTCGCGCGCGTGGGACACTCCCGTCGTGGACATCGCGATCGACGACCTCACCCGCCCCCAGGTGCACGCACTCCTCTCCGCCCACCTCGAGGCGATGCACGCGGGCTCGCCCGCCTGCTCGGTCCACGCCCTGCCGCTCGAGTCCTTGCGCGGCCCCGACGTCACCGTCTGGACGGCGTGGGAGGAAGACGCACTACTGGGAATTGGCGCGATCAAGGAGCTCGATCCCACCCACGGCGAGGTGAAGTCGATGAGGACGGCCTCAACCGCGCTGGGTAGGGGCGTCGCCACCGCCATCCTGGGCGAGATCCTTCGCGCCGCCCGCGACCGCGGCTACGCCCGGGTCAGCCTCGAGACCGGCACGGACGAGCCGTTCTGGCCCGCGCACAGGCTCTACGAGCGCCACGGGTTCGTGGACTGCTCGCCTTTTGCCGGGTACGGGCCCGATCCGCTCAGCCGCTTCATGACGCTCGAGTTCGAGTAGCGGCGCCAACCGGGGGCTGCCTCATGCCGGTTGGGCACCGGGAGGCAGGCCCCGCTTGAGATCCATGAGTCGGTCGACCGTCACCACCAGGCCCAACGTGAACAGCCCCACGCAGGCACCAGCGGCGACGTCCGTGAGGAAGTGATAGCCCAGGTACATGCGGGTCAAGCCCACGATGCCGATGACCACAACCGACGCCAGCGCCCACCACCACAGCACGTGCCGGGAGCGTTCGCCGCGCCACAGCAGGTAGCCCGTGACCAGCACCAGGGTGGCGGCGCCCGTGGTGTGACCAGACGGGAACGAGAAGCTCGTCTCGAGCCCAGGGACGGCCTGGACCTCCTCGGAGGGCCGAGCCCGACCGATCGCCATCTTAGCCACCTGCGTGATTACGGTCGAGACGATCATGGCTCCCACCAGGAGTGCGGGGTCGCGCCACGACCCCGATCTCCATCGCCAGAAGCCCGCGCCCACCGCAACCAAGATGGGCAGCACGATGGGACCGAAGACGGTCGTGATCACGGTCATCACCGTGGTGAGCCATGCGACGCGATGGTCGGCGAACCACGCGATAAGCGGCTCGTCCCACGGGACGAACTCGTCCTGCTCGACCACCACGTCCATCAGCTCGAGGAACGCGACGGCAGACACCGCCGCGACGATCAGCCCTGGCAGGAGCGCACGAGCGAGCGGGGGAAGGCGAAGCCACTGGTCACGCATCG
This sequence comes from Demequina sp. NBRC 110051, assembly GCF_002090055.1. Classification (GTDB taxonomy): domain Bacteria; phylum Actinomycetota; class Actinomycetes; order Actinomycetales; family Demequinaceae; genus Demequina. The sequence continues at coordinate 11,268 of NZ_BBRH01000006.1, read as the reverse complement.
GGTCAGCCTACGTCGCGACGGAGCGCCGTCAGCGCAGGTCGCGTCTGCCGTACGCCACGACCCCCGCCGCGACGAGCACCGCCGCCAGCGCCGCGAGCAACCCCAGGCCGCCCCACAGCACGCCCGCCTCGAGCGGATTCTCGCTCGCGTACCAGTGCACGGGCGACAGCCTCGCCCACTCGGCGTAGTCGGGGTTGACGGGCAGGAACGCGTTGACGCCCCACGCGAGCACCGCGAGGCCCGCGGTGCCGGCCGTGGCCCACTGCGCGCGCCCCGTCGCGGCGCCGATCGCGAACGCGAGCGCGCCGAAGAACCACCCAAGCCCGGCCACCATTAGGCCGGACGCCGCGATGCCTGACCACGCCATGCCCAGTCCGCCCACGGCGTTGCCGATCGCGAAGCCCGCCGCGACGCACAGCCCCACCACCACGGGCACCACCGCGACCGCCACACCCTTGCGTGCGGCCACCGACGTGCGCGACACCGGCAGCGCCAGCAGCACCGCCACCGACCGGCGGCGTTCCTCGCCCGCGAGCGCGGCGCCCGCGCTCACCGCCGCCGCGATCACCACGAGCGGCGCGACGATCGACAGCACCTCGCCCGAGTAGAACCCCTCGGGCGTCGACATGTCGACGAAGCCGATCATGGCCAGGATCGCGTCCGGCATAGAGTCCACGAGCGAGCCGATGTCGCCGCCGATCGCCGTGAACAGCACGCCCACCACCACGGCCTGGAACGCGACGAAGGCGCCGCCGATCAGCATGAGCGGCCGAGCATCGGTGACGGCCTTGGTCGCGATGCCGCGCGTGGAGCCGCTGCCGACGAGCATCGACACCGCCTTGCCCACGCGCGGGTCGGTGCGCAGGCGATCCAACAACGGCGTGCGCGCGCCGCCGGCGCCCAGGTCGCGCCTGTTCAGCCCCCACCACGCCACCAGGGCGAGGGCCACAACGGCTCCCAGCAGCACCACTACGGGCGCCCAGTCCACGCCGTTCAGCATGGGCTGGGGGCCATTCAGCCAGTACCAGGGCGAGGCCTTGGCCCACGCCTCGCCGCCGTCCAGCAGCGGCAGCATGCCCGAGGCGAGGAAGGACAAGACGATGAGCCCCACGGTCACGGAGGAGGCCAGCGCCCTCAGCCCCGTCCACGCAGCCAAGGCCAGCGCCACCGCGGCATAGAACAGCGCGACCGCCACCAGGTGCACCGTCGCGGCAGTCAGGTTGATACCCGCGAGCGTCTCGCCCGATATGACGGCCGCGAGCCCGTACGACAGCGAGGCCAGGACGGCGGCGCCCACGACCACGGTCACAGCGGCCAGCCCCTTGGACGTCAGCAGGCGCGTGCGCGAGCGCGGCAGGGAGCCCAACACGTTCATGGTGCCCTCGGCCTCCTCGCCCGCGATCGCGGCGGCCGCCATCGATACCCCGATTCCGGCAATCACGAAGGGGCCCATGAAGTTGAACATGTTGCCGAGCATCATGCCGACCACGCCGCCCTCGGCGGAGATGCCCACGATCGACAGGTACGCCTCGGGCATCGCGGCGATGAAGTCCTCGGCGTCGTCGCCCATGCCGGCGAAGGCGGCGATCCCCATCCACGCCACCAGGAACAACGCGACTACGCCGATGGCCGCGCCCAGCCACCGGTCGCGCAGCGTCTTGAGGTAGACCGAGCGCAGCATCACTTCTCCGCCGCCTGGACCTCGTCGCGGTAGAACTCGAGGAAGATCTCGTCGAGGTCCACGCTCGCGGACGCGACCGAGAGCACGTCGTGCTGCGTCGCCACCGCGAGCAGCGGCGCCATGGAGCCCTCGTATTGGGCGGTGACGGTGGCACCCTCGACGGTCGCCTCGTGCACGCCCTCGAGTCCCTCGAACGCGGCCGCCGGCACCGGCGCGGCGAACTCGAGCGTGATGCGCCTGAGCGCCTTGTCGTGCAGCTCACTCATGCGCTCGACCGCGATGAGGTGACCGCGGCGGATGAACCCCACACGGTCGGCCACCCTCTCGACCTCCGAAATGGTGTGGCTCGACAAGAATACGGTGCCCCCCGCATCGGCCGTCTCCCTCAACAGCGAGTGAAACTCGAGCTGGACCAATGGGTCCAGGCCGGTGATGGGCTCGTCGAGGATGAGCACCTCGGGCCGGTGCATGAACGCCTGCAAGATGCCGATCTTCTGCCGGTTGCCGCTCGAGTATTCGCCCACCTTGCGGTCCAGGTCGGCGCCGATGCGCTCGCTGAGTTGGTCCACCCATTTCCAGTCCACGCCGCCGCGCAGATTCGCCAGGTATTGCAGCGTCTGACGGCCGGTGAGGTTGTTCCACAGCGCGAGGTCGGCGGGGAGGAACCCGATGCGCCGGTGGATCTCGACCGCGTCGCGCCGCGAGTCCATGCCCAGCACACGGCACGCGCCCGACGTAGGCCGGATGAGGTCCAGCAGCGTGCGAATGGTGGTGGACTTGCCCGCGCCGTTGGGGCCCAGGAAGCCAAAGATCTCGCCCGGGTGAATCGCGAAGGACACGTCGTCCACCGCGGTGAAGTCGCCGAAGCGCTTGGTGAGGTGGTCCACCTCGAGGCTTGGGGCGTCGGTCATGGCATCTCCTTGGCGAGAAAGGCGGCGAGGCGCCGGCGGGTGGCAGGCCACTCGGCCTCCCAAAAGCGGACCATGAGGTCCAACGAGTGGATGCGATCGGGTCGCTCGGCGGGCATGACCGCGGCGCCGGCGTCGGCGAGGACACGCAGCCCGGCGATCCGCTGGTCTTCCGTGGCCATCATCTCGGTCCACATGTCCTGGGGCACCTGGTAGCGCGCGGAGCGCTCGCCCGGCAGCCGCACCCGCTCGACCATCCCGATCTGGGTGAGCTGCCGCAGTTGAGTCGACACCGAGCCGGCTGACAGGCGAAGGGCCGATGCGATACGGGCTTGCGTTTCGGCCGCCGGTTCGCAAATCGACAGGTATCCGAGAATCAGGCCCGCCGCGTGCGTCAGTCCGCCGCGCTCCCAGTACGCCGCGACCTGGCGCACGTACGTGTCCCGGGGGTCCTCCCCAGGTGCGCCGCCGTCTTGGGCGACCACAGCATCGGCCATATTTCAGTCATACCTGAAAACTCTGAACTGCACAACGTCGCCCCACGTAAATTCCAGGCAAAGGACTAGTCCGGTCTGCGGGAGCCATGACACGATGGCCCCTATGTCAGAGACCTCGACCGCCGCTCACGAGTCCGATGAGACCACCGCGCTCGCCACGGTGGACCTGGCCGAGCCCGAGCCGGAGGAGGCCGACCTCCCCGACGACCGCTTCCTGGACCGCGAGCTGTCGTGGCTCGCGTTCAACCAGCGTGTGCTGGAGCTGGCCGAGGATGAGGCGACGCCGCTGCTCGAGCGCGCGCGCTATCTCGCGATCTTCGCTTCGAATCTCGACGAGTTCTTCATGGTGCGCGTGGCGGGCCTCAAGCGCCGCATCGCCGCGGGCTTCGCGCTGCCGAGCGCGACCGGCATGAGCGCGACTCGCCTGGTCGAGATCCTGATCGAGCGCGCCCACCAGCTCATGGACCGTCACGCCGCGGTGTTCGAGGAGCAGGTGCTGCCGTCGCTGAACGACCAGGGCATTCACATCGTGCGCTTCGACGAGTTGGCGGCGGGCGAGCAGGACCGGCTGCGCAAGCTCTTCCGCTCGGACATCTTCCCGGTCTTGACGCCGCTTGCCGTGGACCCGGCGCACCCGTTCCCGTACATCTCGGGCCTGTCGCTCAACCTCGCGGTCGAGCTGCGTGACCCCGACAACGGCAAGAATCTGTTCGCGCGCGTGAAGATCCCCGAGACGCTGCCGCGCTTCCTGTCGGTGGACTCCGAGGGCCACGCGACGGCCGTGGTCGACGCCTCCGCGCTCGACGACGAGCCGCGCTCGTTCGTGCCGCTCGAGGACGTCATCGCCGCGCAGCTGGACTACCTGTTCCCCGGCATGGAGGTCACCGACCACCACACCTTCCGCGTCACCCGCAACGAGGACGTGGAGGTCGAGGAGGACGACGCGGAAAACCTCCTCAAGGCCATGGAGAAGGAGCTGCTGCGCCGCCGCTTTGGCCCCGCCGTCCGGCTCGAGGTCGCGCAGGACCTGCCGCAGCACATCCACGACCTGCTGGTGCGCGAGCTGGGCATCACGGAGCGCGACGTGTTCGCCCTGGTCGAGCCGCTCGACCTGACCGGCCTGAACGTCATCGCAGACCTGGACCGTCCGCGCCTGCAGTTCCCCGCGTTCCGCCCCACCACACACCACCAGCTCGCCCCGGTCGAGACGGCCGACGAGCAAAACGTGTTCGAGGCGATCCGTCGCGGTGACGTGCTGCTGCACCACCCGTACGACTCGTTCTCGACGTCCGTGCAGGCGTTCCTCGCGCAGGCCGCGGTGGACCCCAAGGTGCTCGCGATCAAGCAGACGCTGTATCGCACCTCGGGCGACTCCCCCATCGTGGACTCGCTCATCGAGGCCGCCCGCAACGGCAAGCAGGTGGTCGCGCTTGTCGAGATCAAGGCGAGATTCGACGAGCAGCAGAACATCTCGTGGGCCCGCAAGCTCGAGAAGGCCGGCGTGCACGTGGTCTACGGCCTGGTGGGCCTGAAGACGCACTGCAAGCTCTCGCTGGTGGTGCGCCAGGAGGAGACCGGCCTGGTGCGCTACTGCCACGTGGGCACCGGCAACTACCACCCCAAGACCGCGCGCCTGTACGAGGACTACGGCCTGCTCACGCGCGACCCCGAGGTGGGCGCCGACCTCACCAAGCTGTTCAACCAGCTGTCCGGCTACGCACCCAAGGCGAAGTTCCGCCGCCTGATCGTCGCCCCCACGGGCGTACGCATGGGCCTCATCGAGCGCATCGACGCCCAAGCCGACCGCGCCCGCGACGGCAAGGAAGCGTGGGTCAAGATCAAGGTCAACTCGGTGGTCGACGAGAAGACCATCGACGCGATGTACCGCGCCTCCCAGGCCGGCGTCCGCATCGACCTGGTGGTGCGCGGCATCTGCGCGCTGCGCCCCGGCGTGCCCGGGCTGAGCGAGAACATCCGGGTGCGTTCGATCCTGGGACGCTTCCTCGAGCACTCGCGTGTGTTCGCGTTCGCGGGCGACGAGGAGCCCGAGGTGTTCATCGGCTCCGCGGACCTCATGCATCGCAACCTTGACCGCCGCATCGAGGCCCTCATCTCCATCGTGGCTCCCCAGCAAAAGGAGTTCCTCGTCGAGAACATCGACATGGCGATGTCGGATCAGGTCGCGGGCTGGGAGCTGGGCGAGGACGGCACCTACACGCGCGTGGTGGAGGACGCGGAGGGCACGCGTCTGCATGACCTGCAGGCGACCTATATTCGCCGTCAACCCAAGCGCAGGGCCAAGCGCAAGTGACCCACTATCCGCCGGGCACCGTCATCGCGGCAGGTGCGCTCGTGTGGCGGGTCAAGGGCGGCGAGCTACAGGTGCTCGCCGTGCATCGCCCCAGGTATCACGACTGGTCGTGGCCCAAGGGGAAATTGGACCCGGGCGAGACGTTGCCGGCCTGCGCGATCCGTGAGGTGGCCGAGGAGACCGGCAAGCAGGTCATCCTTGGCCAGCCGCTGCCCACGCTGCGCTACCCCACCGGCGGCAAGACCAAGGTCGTGAAGTACTGGGCGGCCGAGGTGGTTTCGTCGGCCTCGCATCCCGCGGTCGTTGCGCGCCCCGCGGTCAAGAGCGCCTCGAAGAACGAGATCGATCAGGTGCGCTGGCTCACCGTCGAGCAGGCGCGCGAGCGCATCACCTTCCCCGAGGACCTGCGCCCACTCGAGGTGCTGGTGCAGGCGTGGGAGGACGACCGCCTCGACACTCGCGCGTTCGTGCTGGTGCGTCACGCTCGCGCCAAGCGACGCAAGGCCTGGAAGGGGGCCGATGCGCGACGCCCCATCACGAAGAAGGGCGCCGAGCGCTCGCAGCAGTTGGTGCCGCTGTTCGCGGCCTTCGGGGCACGCACTATTGAGTCGTCGCCCGCCCGCCGCTGCGTGGCGACCGTGGAGCCGTATGCCGCGGCCGCGGGCCTGGAGGTCCACACACACGACGCCCTGACGGAGCCCGGCCACGCCGAAAAGCCCCTGGCAACCGCCAAGACCTTCGTCAAGCTGCTCAACAAGTCGAGCTCGCGCGTGGTGTGCGCGCACCGGCCAACCCTGCCCACGATCGTCGAGATGATGCGCGCCGCTACCAGGCCGTACACGCGCGGGGCGCTGCCGCGCAAGAACCCGTACCTGCCCGCCGGCGGCGTGCTCGTGGCCCACATGGTGGATACGGAGGCGGGCCCGCGCGTCACCGCGATCGAGACGCACCTGCTGCAGATCCACCCGTAGCCGCGAACGCGGCCGGCGGAAGGGGCGGACACCGGACCGGGAGCGCCAGTCGGCGCGAAGGCCGCTCGTGGCGGCTGATGTTGGAGCCCGGGGCTACCGCGGTCCGATGTCCTGTCTCTACTCTACGTCGGCTGGCCGGGTTTTGTTCCCGCCCTGGGGATGCGGCTCAGTCGAGCCGGTCCTCGTTCCACATCGCGGCACACTTCTCCAGGTCCTCGCCGGTGCGCAGCAGCTGCGAGGCGCGCAGCGCGGTGCGGTGGGCGCGGCGGTCGTTGTGGCCGTCGTCGGACTCGGCCTCGTACGCCGCGCCCGTGGCGACCACGCGGCAGAACGCCCCCGCGCGCTGCAGGGCGACGGCAAGGTCGCCGCTGAACACGCCCGAGAGCACCGAGTCCGCGAGCGTCTGCACCTCGCGCGGCCCGGGAGGATCTTCCACCCCGGCGATCGCGTGACGCACGTGCGCCGCGTGCACGCCGTGGTGATACGAGCGGGCGACGGATTCGGCGTCGTACTTGACCCACTCGCGCAGCATGTAGATGCGCCACAGCGCGCCGGGCAGCGTGTGGGCGCCGGCCTTCGACCACATCATCGCGACGGTGTCGATGCCTTCCTCGTCCACCAGCCGCACCAGGCGCTGGGTGAGTTCGGGGTCCTGCGAGGCGCGGGCCTGGGAGACCAGGGCGAGCGCGGTCTCGTGTGCGATGAGACCGCGGTCGGCGGGATCAATGTCGCCCTCGATCTGCTCGGCCTCCTCCATGTCGAGCATGGCGGGGCGGCGAAAGCGTGGCTCGACCAAAATCAGGCCTCGGCGTCCTCGAACGTGAGGGACACCGAGTTGATGCAGAAACGGTCGCCGGTAGGGGTCTGCGGGGCGTCGGCGAACACGTGACCCAGGTGGGAGTCGCACGTGGCGCAGCGGACCTCGGTGCGGATCATGCCGAGCGAGACGTCCTCGTGCAGGGTCACGGCGTCGTTCTCCGCGGTGAAGAAGGACGGCCAGCCGCAGTGGGAGTCGAACTTGGTATCGGAGCGGAAGAGTTCTGCCTGACATGCGCGGCACCGGTAGACGCCGTCGCGCTTGTTGTCGAGGAGTTCGCCTGTCCACGCCCGCTCCGTGCCGGCCTCGCGCAGTACCTGGTATTCGGCGTCCGAGAGCTCGGCACGCCACTCGGCGTCGGTCTTGGTGATCTTCGCGGTCATGACTGCCTCCAACGGTGGGGAAGTGAAGGAACCCGCCCCGGCGGGCGCGCCTGGCGGGTCGCGCGGTGCGCGGGGCCCACTCAGGGTACGCGACCCAGTGACTCGCTTGCCTGGCCGGCTGAGGGGGGGGATTCGGCCAGGCAAGCGTCGTCGATCTGAGTCGCCCATGCGGCTCGCGCCGTGACGGGTTCACAGTGTCAGACGCCGCAGCGGCCGGTTTTGTTCCCCACACCCGGAGACGGAAAAGTCACACCGTCCGCGGGCCGGGCGCCGCGAGGCCGCGCCCGGTGCCGGGGTCTCCAGCAGGCCCCTCTCCACGACCCGCATCCGGCCCTCCGCCACCCGCCCCAGAAATACGCGCCCTCCGCGCGCGAATTTCGCATTAAAGAATGACATTGTTTCTTTATCGAGAAATGTGGCGAAATGGCCATTTGCGTGCGTATTCTGAGCCTCACGGACCTACACACCTGGAGGAATCATGGCCACCATGATCAGCTTGCCCATCGTCTCTTCCTGCTCGGTCGCGTCGTGCGGCTTCAACCACGACGGCTGCCGCGCCGGCGCCATCAACGTCTCGGGCGACCACGCCCACTGCTCCACCTTCGTCGCGAGCGACGACAAGGGTGGTCACGCGGACCACGCCGGAGTGGGCGCATGCATGCGCACCGACTGCAGCTACAACGAGGACATGGCCTGCACCGCGGAGGCGATCGAGGTGGGCGCATCATTCGACACCGCCGACTGCCTCACCTTCGAGGCCCGCGCCTAGCTCTCTCCACGCGCCCTCCGTCACCAAGTGACGGTGATGCGGCGCGACACGCCATGATCGGCACCCGACACGCCGGAGCCGCGTCGGAATCACCGTCACTTCGTGACGCGGAGGGCGGAAGGCGAACCCGCGCGCCGTGACACACTGGCACGCATGACCCCGGACCCCGCCGATGCGGCCGGCGGACCGGATCAGCAGCCCGAACCCGCCGCGCCCCCGCGCAAGCCCAGCGCCCCAGACAAAGCCTTCGCGCGCATCGGCCATTCGCAATGGCGCGACTTCTGGACCGGCACCAAGGCGATCGCTCCCCTCATGCCGGGCTCTGTCGTGTTCGGCCTCGCCGTCGGAGCGCTCATTAATCTCGCGGGCTGGCCCGCCTGGCTGGGGCCGTACGCATCCGCGACAGTCTCGGCCGGCGCGAGCCAGATCGCGATCGTCGACGCCCTGACGCAAGGCGCGCCCGCCATCATCGCGATCGTCACCGCGCTGGTCATCAATGCGCGCCTCGCGCTGTACTCCGCGTCGCTCGCTCCCGTCTTCGCCGCCTTCCCCACGCGCTGGAAGCTGCTGCTGGCATACCTCATGACGGACCAGTCGGCGGCGGTCTCGGTCATCACCGCCGACAAATGGCCTGATCCGGTGCGCCGGCGCTGGTTCATCTTCGGCGTCTCGGGCCCCTTCACGGCTGTGTGGATCCTCGGCACCGCCGCGGGCGCCATCCTGGGCCCGGTCATCCCGGCCGAGTGGCAGATCGGCTTCATCGTGCCCCTCATGTTCATCGCCGTGCTCGTCCCCGCGCTGCGGACGCTACCCGCGGTCGCCGCGACCGGCATCTCGATTGCGGTCGTGCTCCTTCTCAAGGACCTCCCGTACGGGCTGAATGTGCTTGCGGGAGCCCTCGCGGGCATCGGCCTCGCCTCCTTCATGCCGGACAGAGCCGATGCCGTGGCCGGCACCGCACCCGGCTCACCCGAGGAGGTGGCCGAGTGATCACCGCCTTCATCGTCTTCACCATCGCCGCGATCGGCACCTATGCCATTCGCCTGTCCGGCGTGTTCTTGCTGGGCGGCGATCGCGAGCTGCCGCCCCGCGTGCGCAAGGCGCTGTCCCTGGTAGCGCCGGCGGCGATGGCCGCGATCGTCGCCAACTCGCTGCTCCTCAACGAGGGCGAGTGGCGCGCGTTCGGCGCGTGGCATCTGGCCGCACTCGTCGCGGTCGGGGTCGCACTGTGGAAGCGGTCCATGGGCTGGACGCTCGCCACGGGCGTGGTCGCGTTCGCGGCGCTGCTGCTCGCGGGACTCTAGGGAACGCGCCGCACCCACGTCACCCAACGTTCACGTGTCAACCAGTTGACATGACCACGAGTCAACCGGTTAACTCGTGGTCATGTCGGACAAGATCACCTTCACTCTCCACGAGCTCATCGCGGAGATCGATGCTCACGCGGACCACATCCTGCGCGCCCGCTACGGCGTGACCGGGAGCCAGTTCATCGCCCTCGCCGTCCTCGCAGACGAGGAGCCCACGGACATCACCACCCTCGCGCACTGCCTGGGCGTGACCAAGGCTGCGGTCTCTAAGCGCGTGCCGAGTCTCGTCGAGGCCGGCTGGGTCACGACCCGCTCCGAGCCTGGCCAGGGTCGGCGCGTGATCCTCGAACTCACCGCGACGGCACGCGAGCTCGTCGCGAAGGCCGGCCCCGAGCTCGACGCCCGGTTCGCCGACCTCGTCAGCCACCCCGATGCCGCCGGCATCGACCTCTCCGTGCTCAACGAGCAGCTCGCCGTCCTCACCCGCATCCTCCGTCAGAACGGACCCCTCTCATGACCCGCATCGCCGTCATCGTCGGCCACCCCATCGCCGGCAGCCTCAACCACGCCCTCGCGGCCTCCTACATCGACGCAGCCCGCGCCGCGGGCGCCGAGGTGCGTGTGATCGACCTCGCGGAGCCGTCGGAAGCCACCGCACACCCCACCGAGCGATCTCAACTGCGCCACCCGGACGTCGGCGGCAAAGAGCTCGACGCAGCCACCGCACAGGCCATCGACACCATCGACTGGACCGAGCATCTCGTCTTCGTCTACCCCGAGTGGTGGGGCTCCGCGCCGGCCGTCCTCAAGGGCTTCATCGACCGCGTGTTCCTGTCCGGCTTTGCGTTCCGCTACCGGGGCGACGGACGCGGCTGGGACAAGCTACTGACCGGCCGCACCGCGCGCATCCTCCACACCATGGACTCGCCGCGCTGGTGGAACCGATGGGTCTACCGCGACTCGTCACTGTGGTGGCTGCGCCGAGCGACGCTCTGGTACACCGGCGTGCGCACCATCGGCACGTCGGTCTTCACCCCCGTGCGCGGCTCGAGCGCCGCCGCCCGCGAGCGCTGGATCGCCAAGGCTTCCGCCTTGGGGACGGCCGATGCGGCACGCACCTCCCGTGTCATCGGCACCTCAGGCGCGGGGCGGCAGTCGGACGTAGTCTCGTCTCGGTAGGCGCCCGCGACGGCCGCCCATGTCGACCAGGAGGCGACCATGCCCGAATACCTACTGTCTGTCCTGCACAACTACTCCACCTTTGTGAGTCCCGAAGGCGACGAGCTGCAGGCGATGTACGACAGCGTCGCGGCATTCAACGACGAGCTGCAAGAAGCGGGCGCGTGGGTGTTCGCGGGCGGCCTCGAGTGGCCGGACAAGGCCTCCGTGGTCGACCCCACCGGCGACGAGCCGCGCACCACCGACGGCCCCGCCAACGATTCCGCGCCCACCATGGGCGGCATGTGGATCATCACCGCAGCCGACCGCGACGCGGCCCTGCGCTGGGCGACCCGCGGGGCGGTCGCCTGCGGAGCGCCGGTCGAGGTGCGCCCGTTCCAAGGCGAGTAGCGGCGAGGGCGTGGCCGGGTACGGAGCCCGGCCACGGCATCGGCCGCTAGTT
>NZ_BBRH01000005.1 GCF_002090055.1 Demequina sp. NBRC 110051 | reverse complement strand
AGACGGTGGGATTCGAACCCACGGATGGGTTTACCCCATCACATCCTTAGCAGGGATGCACTTTCGGCCGCTCAGTCACGTCTCCCGATGCAGCGGGTACAGGGTACCGGTCACGGTCCCCTCGGAGCAAAGCGGCCTTCCATACAGGCGGCCGATGCCGTGGCAGGGCCCGTAGCGCCCGCGCCACGGCATCGGGTCGCTCGGGTTTTAGCAGCAGCCGCCGCCGCAGCACCCGCCGCCATTCAGAGTCGTGCCGGTCATGTCGCCCACCTCCTTTCGACATATGTCTCATGGATAATCTGACACCCAGTTAGACATATGTCAAATACTTTGCGACGATGAGTGCATGCCCAGCGCTCTGCCCGTCGTCGACGCCTCCGCTCCCTTGTGCTGCGCACCCCTGGGCTCCCACGAGTTCTCCTCCGCCGACGACGCCGTCGCGATCGCCGCGCGCCTGCGCGCGCTGGCCGACGCGAACAGGGTGCGCGTCATCCAGGCTCTGTCGTGCTGCGAGGGCCACGAGATGACCACCACCGAGGTCGCCGGGCTGCTGGAGGTCGCGGCGCCCACCGCGAGCCATCACCTGCGCCAGCTCGAGGCCGCCGGGCTTGTGCAAGGCCGGCGCGACGGCGCCAAGGTGTTTTACGGCTTGCGACTCGACGCGATGCATGCGGTGTCGCGGGCGCTGCACGTCACCTGCGGCGCGGACTGCCACTGCTGCTGAGCACGGCGCATCACAGAAAGCGGAGAGTGT
>NZ_BBRH01000004.1 GCF_002090055.1 Demequina sp. NBRC 110051 | reverse complement strand
TCCTCGTGTCCCACCGTAACGCGCGCTTGAACGAGCGTGGCCGTCAGCTCCTCGTGCAGCGTGTCCGCATCGAGGGGTGGGCTGTCGCTCATGCCGCGAAAGCTCAAGGAGTGTCTCGTCAATGCGCTCATCGCTGGCTGGCACGCTTCGACGAACACGGCATTGCCGCACTGGCGGATCGTTCCTCACGCCCGCGCTCGTGCCGCCACCGCACCCCTGAAGACGTCGAGCAACGTGTCCTGACTGCCCGCCGTGACAGCCGCCGCGGCCAAGACTGGATCGGGCCTGAACTGGGCATCGCGCCACGCACCGTGTCACGGATCCTGCGCCGCCACCACGTCCCCTATCTGCGTGAGTGCGACCCGCTGACCGGCGAGGTGATTCGCTCCTCCAAGACCACCGCGGTGCGCTACGAACGTGATGATCCTGGCGATCTGGTCCACATGGACGTCAAGAAGATCGGCAAGATCCCTGATGGCGGTGGCTGGAAGGCCCACGGCCGCCAGATGGGATCGACCGGCGCGAAGAAGCGCGCCCGCATCGGATACGACTACGTCCACTCACTGGTGGACGACCACTCCAGGCTGGCCTACTCCGAAATCCTGCCTGACGAAAAAGGCGACACGTGTGCAGGCTTCTTGGCCCGCGCAGCGACCTACTTCTGCGCTCACGGCATCACCCACATCCGTGAGGTCATCACTGACAACCACTTCAGCTACGCCAAGTCCGCCGATGTTCGTGAGGTGATTGAAGGTCTCGGCGCCAAGCACCTGTTCATCAAGCCCCACTGCCCCTGGCAAAACGGCAAAGTCGAACGCTACAACCGCACCCTGGCCACCGAATGGGCATACCGCGAGGTCTTCCTCACCAACGACGACCGCGCCGCAGCCCTTGCACCCTGGCTCGAGTTTTACAACACTGACCGACGCCACACCGCACTCGGAGGACTACCTCCCACCAGCCGCCTGTCACCAACGTGACGGCCGAGTACAGCTA
>NZ_BBRH01000003.1 GCF_002090055.1 Demequina sp. NBRC 110051 | reverse complement strand
CGCCTCAAAGTCAAGTGGTCAAAGGATCATGGGGTGGCCAGGAGGTCGTTGAGGGCTTGGGCGGGGGTGCGGTAGTCCAGGGTTGGTCGGGGGCGTGAGTTCAGTTTCGCTGCGATGATGGCGAGGTCGTCGGCGCTGTAGCCGGACAGGTCGGTGCCTTTGGTCAGCCAGTGACGCAGGAGCCGGTTGGTGTTCTCGTTCGAGCCACGCTGCCACGGCGAGTGGGGATCGGCGAAGTACACCGGTGCCTGCAGATCAAGTTGGACAGTGTCGTAGGCGGCAAGTTCAGCGCCGCGGTCCCAGGTGATGGAGCGACGCAGGTGGGATGGCAGTTGGCTCATCTGAGCGATCATTTCGGCCGCGACGACGTCGGCGGTGGCACGCTCAGGCAGGTGTAGCAAGATCACGAACCTGGTGGAGCGTTCCACGAGGGTGCCGACCTGGGAACGGCCGTCAGCACCCTTGATCAGGTCGCCTTCCCAGTGGCCGGGCACGGCACGATCGGCGACCTCGGCGGGCCGCTCAGAGATCTTCAACGCGTCTTTGTAAGTCGCCTTGAGACCGCGTGGAGAAGTTCCGCGATGCTTGCGGTGGGTGCGGCTCGTGGAGAGCTGTCGGGCCAGGTCTTGGCGCAAAACTCCTCGTGATTGAACGTAGAGGGCGCGGTAGATCGTCTCGTGACTCACCCGACAAGTGTGATCGTCGGGTGCGTCACGAGCCAGCATGTCCGCGATCAGTTTCGGTGACCAGCCGTCATCCATCCACGCTTCAATCCGGCGACACAGCTCCGGATTCTTTTCCAGCTTCGGCTGCTTGGGCCGGCGTCGGTTGTGATGCGCACGCGTGTGAGCCACGGTCGCGTAGTACTGGCCGTCCGGACCACGGTTGCGGCCGATCTCACGACACACCACGGACTGCGAGCGACCAATGCGTGCCGCGATCTGGCGCTGGGTACAGCCTTGACGCAGGCCCGCCTGGATCTCGACGCGCTCGTCGATCGTCAACGAACGGCCGAACTTCTCTTCCCAGTCCACGACCGGGTCCGCGACCGCATGGGATCGCCCGTTACCGAGTTTCACCCCGCCAGCATCACGCCACCACTTCCACACCGAGGCATGACTCGACATGGAAGCACCGACTTTTCCGATCGCGACCCTCGCTGCCGTTCCTCCACACACCAGATCCACGAACTCATCACGCACCGACTGCGGATACCTCGCCATGACACCACCTCCAAGTGATGTCGAGACAGTATGAATCCAAGCGCGTTTTCCGACCCTCATGTCCCG
>NZ_BBRH01000002.1 GCF_002090055.1 Demequina sp. NBRC 110051 | reverse complement strand
CCGCTCCTTTGTGATGTCTCGAGACATCGTTTACAGATGTCTCAGGACATGGTTAACACCTGGCCCCTCCTTCGGGAGGGGCTTTGGTGTTTTTGGGCTGGTAGTCCCGGGTTTCGTCGAGGGTGTGTTCGGCGATGATTTCGCCGGTGTCGGGGCGGACGATCATGGTGTGTCGTCCGGCGATTAGGAGCACGATGCGTGCGGTGGCGTGGGCTCTTCCGATGGCGAGGTGGCGTAGTTTCCCGGCCCAGCGGATGGACACTTTGCCGGAGGCGTCGACGATGTCGTGGCGTACTCGCCAGTGCTTGTCGAGCACCTTGATGGTGGGCTCGGCTTTCGGCGTCGCGGCATAGACGTCGGCTGGTGTGCGTCGACCAAGTGAGCGGTGCGGGCGAGTGTTGTAGCCGCCTCGGAACACCTCGAGGATGGCGTTGAGCTCGTCGATGGTGTCCGCTTCGTGCTGCTCGAGCCAGCGCTTGAGGGTTTGGTGGAAGCGTTCGATCTTGCCTTGGGTTTGCGGGTGGCCGGGATGGCCGTTCTTTTGGACGATGCCGAGGGCTTCGATGACGTGTTCGAAGTGGTTCGGGCCGCCTTTGCCCGCAGCGAAGCGGGTGGTGTAGATCAGGCCGTTGTCGGTCAGGGTTGAGGCGGGTAGCCCGTGGATGCGGGCTGTTTCCAGGAATGTTTCGGTCACGATGGGTGCGGTGACGACCTTGTGCGCGGAGATGTGCAGCAGGAACCGCGAGTGGTCGTCCATCCACGAGATGATCTCCACGGCCGTGCCGTCCGCCAGGTGCCAGTGCGTCATGTCGGACTGCCATGTCTCGTTCGGCACGGCCGCTTCGAACCGTATCCATGACGAACGGGGCCGTTTCCTGGGTTGCGCGATGACCCTGTCAGCGGCGACCACGATGCGGTGCACGGTTGCCCTCGACGGAGGTGTCACGCCTTGGACGATGAGACGGTCCCTGATGGAGTCGGCGCCCGCGTCCCACCCGTCCGCGACGAGCGAGTCGCGCATCGCGATCACCGTCTGTCGCAGCTCATCAGGTATCGCCGATGGCGACGAGCGTGGAGCACGCGAGCGTGGCTCGAGCGCGTCAAGCCCGCCGGCCCGATAGCGCGCGAGGAGTCGATGGACCCACTGGCGTGTGACGCCGAAGCGTCGTGCCGCTTCCGATATCGACAGGCCACCCTCGATGACCGCCACCACGATGACCCGATTCTTGTCCGCGCTCGCCATGACCCATCCTGGCGAGAACCCACCTGTAAACGATGTCTCGAGACATACGTAAACGATGTCCTGAGATCAGACACC
>NZ_BBRH01000001.1 GCF_002090055.1 Demequina sp. NBRC 110051 | reverse complement strand
GGGGTCTGACGTTGATGATGGAGAGTGCCGGATCTGGTGGTGTGACCCGGGGTCTGACTGGCGCTCACAGGCTGCCTTCGACGTGATCTGTCCGCGGCCGGGTCTGGCGCGTTCCCACGCCGCCCGGGGCCGGACATGACTTCATAAGAGCTTGACCAGAAGCGTCTCATCAACGTCTTGTCTGGCCGACCCCGGACGGTGTGCCCCACGTCGAGAAAGGCACTCCTCCATCATGACTACCTTCAAGGATCCTGGCCAGGTTGTCGCCGGGATCGACACCCATTCCCTCACGCACCATGTCGCCGTCCTCGCGGCTACTGGTGCCCGACTCGGGGATCGCGAGTTCCCCGCTACCCCAGCCGGCCACGGCGCGATCGCGGCATTCATCGCCTCTTTCGGCACCGTCTCACGAGTCGGGATCGAAGGCACCGGCTCCTACGGCGCCGCACTGTCGCGATCCTTGCGCGCTGAGGGCTTGAGCGTTGCAGAGGTGATCCGACCGAAACGAGCACAACGTCGTCGTGGCAAGTCCGATCCCATCGACGCCTACGCCGCCGCCGAGCAAGCACTCGCCAACACCCACCTGCCAATTCCGAAAGACGGCGACGGCGTCGTCGAACAGATCCGCGCCCTGCTGGGCGTGCGACGCTCCGCCGTGAAGGCTCGCGCCAGTGCGATGCAGCAGATCAAGTCGCTCCTGGTGACAGCACCGGATCAGACCCGAGCGCGCTGGCGCAGCGCCAGTGACAAGCAACTGATCTCCGGCCTGGCTGCTACCAGGCCTGAAGCTGCGACCTTGTCCGTGGTGGCTGCCACCACGACTGCCCTCAGGATTTTGGCGCGCCGCTATCAGCACCTCAGTGACGAGATCACCGCAATAGAGGCCGACCTGCACGTTCTCGTCCATCAAGCCAACCCCGAACTCGCCGCAGCGTTCGGTATCGGCATCACCACCGCCGCGCAAATCCTCGTCACCGCCGGCGACAATCCCGTCCGACTACGCTCCGAGGCGGCGTTCGCAGCCCTGTGTGGCGTCGCACCCATCCCGGCCTCGTCGGGCAAAACCACCCGCCATCGCCTGAACCGTGGCGGCGACCGCGACGCGAACCGAGCCCTCCACACCGTCGCGCTCGTGCGGATGTCACACGAGCCACGCACCCGCGACTACGTCGCCCGCCGCACCACCGATGGCAAGACCACCAAGGACATCATCCGCTGCCTCAAACGCGCCATCGCCCGCGAAGTCTGGCACCTGCTCACCCACCCCACACCAGTGCCCGACATCACCGACCTGCGACCCCTACGAGTGTCCAAAGCCATCACGATCGACACCGCCGCCCGCCACTTCGGCCACTGGTCCATCACGATCTCCCGACTCGAGCGCGGCGAACTCCGAGACGACAACCTCGCCACCGCCTACCGGACCTGGCTCGCCACCTTGCCAAACGCCACCCCCACCAAGCGAATGCTCACCCTCAACTCACGTTGACAGACATAGGAGCATCATCG